>CAIOYC010000001.1 GCA_903862425.1 uncultured Caulobacterales bacterium
CGCATCCACGCGCTCCCGGATAGGCGGGTTGTCTTACCCCGCCCTCGACGCCCCAGCCGCTCCGCCGTGCATGACGCGCGTCGCAGGCGCAGCGTATTATCCCGCTCGATCACCCCCCGTCGCCTCAACTCGGGCTGGATCCGTGAGCCCTCCCCGGTGCGACGGGATAGCGACAGAGAACCACGCGTTCCGGGCGCCGGGGAGAAATAAAGTTCAGCCGGCGGTCTGTCCGCGCTTTCGACCCGGTCAGCGCCTCCCCCACTTTCGTCACGCCCGGACTCGTTCCGGGCATCCATGGCGCGACGGCTACCGGCACAACGCTTTGAACGGACGAGCTTTGCACCCGCTCCGCCCTCCGATCGCCCAGTGGATGGATGCCCGGAACAAGTCCGGGCATGACGGAGGGAGGGGCGTTGGGGAGCGGGAGCTATCCCCGCTCTCTCCCCCGGATGAACCGCCCGCTATCCCCGCATTCAGCTCATCGGCTCGGGCTTGGGGGGCGGCGGTTCGTCTGGCAGGGGGATGAAGTCGTGGTCGTCGCCGGGGGGGAGGGTCATGCGCCCCGCCGCCCAGTCGGCCTTCGCCTGTTCGATTCGCTCGTGAGACGAGGAGACCAGGTTCCACCAGATGAAGCGCTGGCCCACAGGCTCGCCGCCGAGCGCCGCGACCACGGCCTGGGTGCGGGCGGTGAGCACCGGCTGGCTGTCCTTCGAAAACACCGCCATCTGGCCCTGCGGCAGCACGCGGCCATCCACCTCCACCTCGCCCGACACAACGAAGGCGGCGCGTTCCGAGTGCCCCGAAGGCATGGAGACCTTGGCCCCGGGTTCGAGCGCCCAGTGGATGTAGAACAGCGGCGAATGGGTCTTAACCTTGGCCTCCGCGCCGAAGGCCGTTCCGGCGATCAGCCGCGCCCACATGCCGCCGCCCTCATAGGTGGGCAGGGCGTCGGGACCGTAGTGATCGAAGGCCGGGTCCACCTCTTCAGCCTCGTTGGGCAGGGCGACCCAGGCCTGCAGACCGTGCATCTTGCGCGGATGATCGAGCTGGCCCTCGGTGGTGCGCTCGGAATGGACGATGCCCTTGCCCGCCGTCATCCAGTTCACCTCGCCCGGCCGGATGGCCAGGGACGAACCCAGGTTGTCGCGATGATAGATCTCACCCTCGAACAGGTAGGTGACCGTGGAGAGGCCGATGTGTGGGTGCGGCCGGACGTCGATGCCCGTACCCGGCGCGAAGTCGGCCGGTCCCATATGGTCCAGGAAGATGAAGGGCCCGACCATGCGGTGGGTGGGGAAGGGCAGCACCCGCCCCACTTCGAACCCGCCGAGATCCTTCTGACGGGCGGGAATGACGAGTTCGATCATGGGCCTCTCCCGCTATCGGCCTTTGTCCGGGGCCGCTCGGCTAGCTGTCGGATTGCACATAAGGGCTGACGAGGCCGAGGGGAACGCTGGTCGAGTTCTTGACGCTCTTCATCACAATCCGGCTCTCCACGTTGGAGACGAGGCCGAGCGAGAGCAGCTTGTCGCGCAGGAAGTCGTCGAAGGCGTGCATGTCGCGGGTGATGATGCGCAGCACATAATCCATGCCGCCGGTGACGGTGGCGCACTGGGCCACTTCGGGCCACTTGGCGATAGCGATCTCGAAGGCCTCCAGATTGTCCTTGGAGGGCAGGGCCAGCTTGACCTCGGCGAACACCTCGAAGCCCAGGCCGAGCTTTTCGCGATCCAGCAGGGTGACGCGCTTCTGGATCACGCCGACGTCTTCCAGCCGCTTGATCCGTCGCCAGCAGGGCGAAGAGGACAGACCCACCTTCTCCGCGATATCGGCCACGGACAGGCCGGCGTCGTGCTGGATCAGGTCGAGGATCTTGGCGTCGATCGCATCCAAAGTCTCCGCCAATTCATCCTCCCAACGCGTTGTACCGGCGCTCGTGACGCGCGCCCTGGACGGGGATTAGGACGATCGTTGCCCGCCATGCAAGCGGTCTTGGGCAAGATTGTTTCGCCGGAGTGAGGTATTTCGCGCTTCTGTTGCGTGGGGCGAGCTTAGCGCGTGTGGCTGATCGTGGCGATCTCAGTCTGGGCCGGAGCGGCGATCGTCATATAGCCGACGCCCAGAACGGCGAAGACGGCGACGAGGAGAGACAGAAGTTTCATGGCGCGGTCGTCCGGAAGCAGTATTGCGTCGCGGCAATAAGCGCCTGAGTTCCGCCTTGGTTCCCCTTCGTTAACGGAGGTCAACCGGGCAGACGCAGGGCGGCGCGCAGGCCGCCCAGGGGGGAGCGGTCCAGGGTCACCTCGCCGCCGTGGCCGCGGGCGATATCGCGGGCGATGGCGAGACCGAGGCCGACGCCCTTTTCGTTCTGGTTGCGGGCCTCGTCGAGGCGGGAGAAGGGCCTGAAGGCCTCCTCGTAGCGGTCCGGCGCGATGCCGGGCCCGTTGTCGTCCACCACGATATCCACCCCGCCGGAGGGCAGGACACGCCCGGCGATGACCACCGTGGTCCCGTGCGCGGCGGCGTTCATGACGAGGTTGGCGAGGGCGCGCTTCAGGGCGTTGGGGCGCGCTTGAACGCTCAGGCCCTCGGAGACCTCGACCTCGACCATCGCCCCGGCCCGCGCCGCGCCGTCTGCGATCTGCCTCAGCAACAGGTCAAGGCGAACCGGGGAGAGCGCTTCTGCGCCCTCACCGCGGGCGAAGGCCAGGAACTCGTCGATCATATAGCCCATCTCGTCGAGGTCGCGTTTGATGGCGTCCACCCTCGGCGATGGCTCCGCCAGGGCGGCCTCGAGCTTGAGGCGGGTGAGGGGGGTGCGCAGGTCGTGGCTGACCGAGGCCAGCATCAGGGTGCGCTGGTCGATATGCCGCTGGATGCGGTCCTTCATGGCGAGGAAGGCGTAGCCGGCCTGGCGCACCTCGCGTGCGCCATAGGGCTTGAAACGGGCGTCTGAACCCCGCCCGAAGGCGTCCGCCGCCGCCGCCAGCCGCTCGATGGCGCGAACCTGGTTGCGGATGAACAGGATGGCCACCCCGGCCAGGGTCAGGGTCGCCAGGGACAGCCACAGTACGAACACCAGCCCGCGCGAGGCGAAGGCCCGGTCGCGTGGTGCCAGGAAGCGCAGTACCCCGCCCTTCACCGCCACACGGATATCCACCAGCCCCGGATAGCGGGTGGTGTTGACCCACACATCCTCCTGCAGCTTGTCGTTCAGCGCGTTGCGGAGCGCGGCGTCGAGCGGCGGGATCAGGGTGTTGGCGCGCTCGGGCGGCAGTTTGCGGCCCGGCTGCAGGGTGATGGTCAGGGTCTGGGTGCGCTCGGCTCGCCGGGTGATCTTCGCCAGCACGGCCGGGGTCGGGTCGGCGTCATAGAGGTCGACGTTCCAGGCCACGTCGCTGGCCAGGGCTTCCGACAGCTGGGTGGTCACCGTACGCCACTCCGCGTCGAAAAAGGCATAGGCCACCGCCGCCTGCATCAGCACGATGGGCAGAAGGATGATCAGCAGCGAGCGGCCGAACAGCGAGGTCGGCACCCAGCGCTTCAGGAAGCGCGGCGTCAGCAGCCGATAGCCCGTCCGCAGCCAGCGCCACAGGGACTTCATCAGTCGGGCGCCAGTTTGTAGCCGATCCCACGCACGGTGTGCAGGTATCGCGGGTTCTTGGGGTCGTCCTCGATCTTGCGGCGCAGGCGCGTCATCTGCACGTCCACGGCGCGGGCGGAGGCGTCGCGATCCTCGCCCTCCTCGACGCGGACCAGTTCATAACGGTCGATGGCCATGTGCGGCGCCTGGGCCAGGCGCTTAAGCAGCCAGGCCTCGCCTTCGGTGAGGCGCACCAGCTGATCCGCCTCGGTCAGTTCGGCCCGGTCGAGGTCGAAGCTGAAACGGCCAAGGGAGATGGCGGCGCGGGGCGAGGCCGGGCCCGAATGCGCGCGGCGCAGGATGGCCTCGATGCGCAGGAGCAACTCCTGCGGCTCGAACGGCTTGACCAGATAGTCGTCCACCCCGGTGGAGAGCCCGGCGATACGGTCCGACGCCTCGCCCCGCGCCGTGAGCATCAGGATCGGCGTCGGGCCGCGTCCGCGCATCCAGCGGCTGAGCGACAGGCCGTCCTCGCCCGGCATCATCACGTCGAGCACCGCGAGGTCGAAGTCGAGGGTCTGCAGCAGCTTGCGCGCCCGAACCGCATCGGCGGCCGTGGTCACGCGGAAACCGGCGCGGGCCAGGAATTCC
>CAIOYC010000002.1 GCA_903862425.1 uncultured Caulobacterales bacterium
CCTTGGCGATCTTCAGGACCTTGCGCACCTTCTCCAGCGGCATGGCCAGCTGTTCGGCCAGTTCTTCGGGCGTGGGTTCGCGGCCGATCTCGTGCAGCATCTGGCGGGACGTGCGCACGATCTTGTTGATCGTCTCGATCATGTGCACCGGAATACGGATCGTTCTGGCCTGGTCAGCAATGCTGCGAGTGATGGCCTGACGGATCCACCAAGTGGCGTAGGTGGAGAACTTGTAGCCGCGACGGTACTCGAACTTGTCCACCGCCTTCATCAGGCCGATGTTGCCTTCCTGAATAAGATCAAGAAATTGCAGACCGCGGTTGGTGTATTTCTTGGCGATGGAGATCACGAGGCGAAGATTGGCCTCGACCATTTCCTTCTTGGCCTGACGAGCTTCGCGCTCGCCCTTCTGCACGGTCTGGACGATGCGGCGATAATCGTCGATCGGCACGCCGGTCTCGGTGGCCAGGGCGGCCACGTCCTGGCGGATGTCGCCGATCTGGCCGGCGTCGTTCTCCAGGAACTTGGTCCAGCGGACGCCCTGCTCCTTCATCCGCACATTCCAGTGCGGATCGAGCTCGGCGCCGAAATAGGCCTTGAGGAACTCAGGACGCGAGATGCCGTAGCCATCGGCCAGACGCATCAGGCGCCCTTCCAGCCCCATCAGCTTCTTGTTGATGGCGTAGAGTTGCTCGACCAGCGCCTCGATGCGGTTGTTGTGCAGTTTCAGCGTCTTCAGGTGCTGGGTGATCGTCGCGGTGAGGCCACGGTATTCCGCGCGCTCCGCTTCGGTCAGATCCTTGCCCTCCAGGCGGGCGTTGACCAGGCGCTCCTGCAGGGCGCGAAAGCCCTCGAATTCCGAGGCGATGGCGTCGAGGGTCTCCATGACGCCGTCGCGTAGCTCCGCCTCCATCGCGGAGACGGTGGGGCCGGCGCCGTCGTCGAAGTCGTCCTCGTCGGAGTCCTCGGCCGGTTCGGCGCCCTCGGCGCCCTCGGCGCCGGCTTCGGCGGCGGGCGGGGCTTCCTCCACGGGCGGGGCTTCGACCAGGGGTTGGGGAATGGTGTTGTCCACCGGGCCGCCGTTCAGGCCGGTCATGGTTTGCTCGAGGTCGATGATCTCGCGCAGCAGGATGCGGCCGTTGGCCAGCTCCTCGCGCCACACCATGATGGCTTCGAAGGTCAGGGCGCTTTCGCACAGACCCCGGATCATGGTGTCGCGGCCGGCTTCGATCCGCTTGGCGATGGCGATTTCGCCTTCGCGCGATAGCAGCTCCACCGAGCCCATCTCGCGCAGGTACATGCGCACTGGATCGTCGGTACGATCGAAGGCGTCGGGCTTGGCGGTCTCGATGACGGCCTGCTCTTCGCGCACGGCCACCTCGCCGCCCTCGGCGTCTTCTTCCGCCTCGACGACGTTCACGCCCATCTCGCTGAGCATGGCCAAGGTGTCCTCGATCGCCTCGGAGGTGACCTCCTCGGACGGCAGGACCTTGTTCAGCTCGTCCATGGTGACGTAGCCGCGGGCCTTGGCCTGCTTGATGAACTTCTTGACGCCGGCATCGGTCAGGTCGAGCAGCGGGCCATCGGCCTGCGGGGCTTCCTGTTCGGGGGCCTCGGTCGTGTTGGTCGTCATTCGTATCTCCAACCGGCGCGTCCGCCGGCCCTGTAAAACTCTATACGCTATAACTCAGTACGCCGCGCCGAATCCGTCGATGATGGATTCGAACTCACCAGCCTTAATGCGACGTTTCAGGGCGTCGCGTTCGACCTTCAAAGTTCGCAGCGCCTCGAAGTCTATCGTCGACTCTGATTTAGCGTCCTCGATCGCGCGTTCCAGATGCGCCAGATGCAGCGTTTGCGCATAGGCCAGCGACCAATCCGCGCGGGCGCGCTCCTCTGTGATGTCCGGCTGCAGGAACGACGCGCGCGCCGAAGCGGCTGCGCGACCGATCTCCGCCAAAATCTCAGAGAAACCCGAGCTTGCGAGATGGCGACCGAGGCTGGCTGAGTCAAGAGAGGGGAAAGAAAGCCGCAGGCGGATGATTTCCTTGGCCAAGCCGTCCAGCACCTCATCCCCAAAGCCCTGCACCTCCAGGGCCTCGATCTGGCTGTCGATGAAGTCGGGGTGGTGAAGCACGGCGGCGGCGATCACGGCGGAGCTCGGCTTCATGGCGCGACTGAGCTGACGTGCGGCGGCCTTACCCTCCGGCGTCGGCCCGGTCAGCGGCGCGGGGCGCCTGCCCTTGCCCGACCAGCGCGCCTCCGCCAGCGCCCTGCCCGCCCCGCTGACCGTGGTCGCGGGACGCCCTAGAGCGCGTAGCGCCTCGAACTGGTCGAACAGGGCCTCGCGGTACATCTGCGAGAGGTCCTTGTCGGCGATGGCGGCGGCGAGCTTGCGCAGGCGCACCTTCAGGCCGGCATAGCTTTCCGGCGTCTGAAGCGGCTCCAGCCCCTTCTCGCGCTCGAACAGCACGCTGATGAAGGGCTTCGTTTCGGCCAGCTGGGCCTTCAGGGCGGCCGGGCCCTGTTCGCGCAGCACCTCGTCCGGGTCCTTGGCGTCCTTGACCACGGCGAACTTCAAGGTCCGGCCGGGCTTCAGCAGCGGCAGGGCGCGGTCGAGGGTGCGATAGGCGGCGCGCTGGCCTGCCCCGTCGCCATCGAAGCTGAGCGTCGGTTCCGCGTGCAGTCGCCACAGCACCGCCATCTGCTCTTCGGTCAGGGCGGTGCCGAGTGGCGCGACGGCGGGAATGCCCGCGCGCTGACAGGCGATGGCGTCCATATAGCCCTCCACCACCACCAGCGGCGGGGTTTCGGCCGTGCCCGCGCTGGCGCTGTGCAGCAGCTTACGGGCCTCGGGCAAACCGTAGAGCACGAAGCTCTTGTGGAAGAGCGGCGTCTCAGGCCCGTTCAGGTACTTGGCCCGCGCCTCCGGATCCATGGCCCGGCCGCCGAAGGACACCACCCGCCCGCGCGCATCGGTGATGGGAAAGATGATCCGGTCGCGGAAGCGATCATAGGGCTGACCGCCATCCTCCGGCGCGATCAGCAGGCCGGACTCCACCAGCTCCGCCGGGCGCGCGCCCTTGGCGATCAGATAGTCCTTCAGCGCGGTGCGGCTGTTCGGGGCGAAGCCGAGGCCGAAGCGCGGCCATTGGTCTTCGGGCAGGCCGCGCTTGGCCAGATAGGCGCGGGCGGCGGCCCCGGCGGGACGACGCAGTTCTCCCTCGAACCATTTGGCGGCCAGCTCCAGCCAGTCGGTCAGGCCCTGGCGCTTGCTCTCCTCGGCGGCGGCGCGGGGGTCTTCCGCCGGCAGGGCCATGCCGGCCTCGGCCGCCAGCCGCTCCACCGCCTCGCGAAAGGTCAGGCGCTCGGTCTCCTGCAGGAAGCCGATCAGATCGCCGTGCTTGCCGGATGAGAAGTCGTGGAAAAAGCCTTTCTCGTCATTCACATAGAAGGACGGACTTTTCTCCTTGCCGAAGGGCGACAGGCCGACATATTCGCGGCCCTGGCGACGCAGTTTCACACTGCGCCCGATCACGTCGGACAGGCGCAGGCGCGACTTCAATTCGTCGAGAAAGCGCTCATCGAAACGCATCAGCCGATCTTACCGCGTTGCGCGCCCAACCGCCATGCCGCGACTGCGCCGAGCAGGGCCAGGGGCAGGAAGGCGGCGTAAAGCGGGAGGGCTGCGGCGCTGGCGGTGGCCGCGTCGAAGGGATGGCCGAGGCCGAGCGCCCCGGCCGCCACCCCGGCCAGGGCGGCGCCGACGGCGTTGCCGGTGGACTGGACCGTGGGAACGGCGGCGGAGGCCAGGGCGCGCTCGTCGCCCTCCAGTCCGTCCACGACCCGCGCACTCATGAAGGCGAACGACGCGCCGAACCCCGCGCCCATCAGGACGCTCGCCAGGGCGACAGCCCACAGCGGAGAGTGTCCGACCACCATGGCCAGGGCGGCCAGCCCGGCGACGACCGCCACGCCGCCGAACCGGATCAGCGCCCCCTGGCGCCGCTGGGAAACGCCGCCGATGAAGAAGGCGACGGTGGACCAGCCCACCGCCTCGCACGCCACCACATAGCCCGCCACCAGCGGCGAGGCGCCGTGGATGCGCTGGAGCAGAACGGGGCTGTAGATGGAGTGGATGATCGCCGCCGCCGAGAGCAGGAAGATGGCGGCGTAGCCCTGCGCGCTCGCCGTGCTGAGGTGCGTCCCGGCGCGGGGCAGGATGCGCACGGCGGCCCGCCGATCCACCGCCAGCATGGCGAACAGCAGGCCGAGCCCGAGCACGCCGCCGCCTATGCCGACCAGATTGTGGACTGTCCCGGCGACCGCGATCCCCAGCACCCCGAACGCGACCATGACCAGTTGCAGCCACGGCGCGCGCGGATCGCCTCCCTCCGACCGCGCCTCGCCCGGCAAGGCCACGGCGACACCGACCACGAAGATCACGGCCTGGGCGGCGAAAGCCCAGAACACCCAGCGCCACAGGCCGAGCGTCGCGAAGGCGCCGCCGATCAGAGGTCCTACCAGCGTCGCCGCGCCCCACACGCCGGACAGGGCGGCGAACACCCGTGCGGTCAGCCGCTGGGGCAGCACCACCCCGATGGCCACGAACACCAGGGAGACGATCCAGCCGGCTCCGATCCCCTGCAGCAGGCGTCCGAGCAGAAACACCATCACCCCCGGGGCCGCCGCGCTGGCCGCGCAGCCGAGAGCGTAGGCGGCGCCGGACAACAGCAGCCCCCGCTTCAACCCGATCCGCGAGGCCAGATGTCCGCCCGAGGCGCAGGAGACGATCCCGCCCAGCATGAAGGCCCCGGCCGCCCAGGCGAAATAGGCATAGCCGCCGATGGACCTGGCCACGCTTGGCATCAGGGCCACGGTGACCAGCGCATCGGCCGCGTTCAGCCACACGCCGAGCAGCAGCAGCCACACCAGCGCCGCCTGCGGCCCGAGCAGCAGCTCGCCCCAGCCCGCCCTGTTTGCATCCTCACCCACCGCTCTTGTCATTGCCCGACGGTTTAGGTCGCCGCGCGTGAGAGCGAAACCCGCATTGCGCCGATCCGCCGGCTGGGCTTAGGTGCGCGCCAAATCACAAGAAGGAGCCGAAATTGGGCAAGCAAGTTGCATATGCGGATGTCGCCAGCCTGGTGGGTCAGGAAGTCGGCGTGTCCGACTGGGTCGAGATCACCCAGGAACGCGTCAACCAGTTCGCCCAGGCGACCGGCGACCACCAGTGGATTCATGTGGACGTCGAGCGCGCCAACCGGGAGATCGGCGGCCCGATCGCCCACGGCTATCTCACCCTGTCGCTTATCCCCTTCCTCGGCGCTGGCCTGCTGAACGTCACGGGCGTCACCCGCGGCATCAACTACGGCTGCAACAAGGTGCGCTTCACCAACATGGTGCGCGTGGGCAAGAAGCTGCGCATGCGCCAGAAGCTGCTGGCCGCCGAAGCCAAGTCGGGCGGCATCCAGCTCACCAACGAATGCACCATCGAGATCGAGGGCGAAGAGCGCCCCGCCTGCGTCGCCGAGACGCTGTCGGTGATCTACGGCGCCTAGTCGCACAGGATCGGGCGGTCGGGATGCAACGAAGCGACCCGGCCGTCCGTATCTATACGGGTATCGCGTAGAGGAGACTTCCATGTTCGGCTTTCGCCGCGTCGCAGAGACCCAGGAACGCTATCCGGTCATGAAGACCGAGGCGCAATGGCGCGCGCAGCTCAACCCCGCCGCCTTCGCCGTCCTGCGGCAGGAGGATACGGAGCGGCCCTATACCAGCCCGCTGAACAACGAGCATCGCCCGGGCATCTTCCACTGCGCCGGTTGCAACTGGCCGGTCTTCTCCTCCAAGAACAAGTTCGATAGCGGCACGGGCTGGCCATCCTTCGACCGGCCGCTGAACGCCCAGTCGGTGGGGATCAAGCGCGATACCTCGCTCGGCATGGCCCGCACAGAGGTTCATTGCGCCCACTGCGGCGGCCATCTCGGTCACGTGTTCGACGACGGCCCGATCCTCACCACCGGCAAGCGCTTCTGCATGAACGGCGTGGCCATGACCTTCGAGGCGCGCCCGGTCTGATCCGGACGCGCTAAGCGGTGCGCACCGGCCCCTTCGCCTCGAACTCGGCCAGCAACTGCTGGAAATAGGGGTTGGAGACATCCGTGCGCGGCGTGACGCCGACAAAGTGGTCGATCTCTATCAGCAGGTCGCGCCATGCGCTGTCTAGCTCCTCGGACCAGTCAGGCCCGAGCGCCTCGCGCATAGCGTCGCGGATCACGCTGAAGAAGGTGGCGAATATCTCCCGCGGGATATCGTAGCCCTCGTGCGTCACCATCTCCGTACCGATCATGTGATCGGCGTAGCGGCGCTCACCCACGAAATCGAGGATGGCGTCGAAGGTGCGCGAAAGCATCTCGCCTCGGATGGCGCCATTGGTATCGCGCCAGAAGTGCGCTTCCATCTGCGGATACAGCGTAAACAGATGGGAATAGACGAGCGCCGTCGGATCGCCGCAGCGCTCGGCGAACAACTCCAGCGACGCCTCGATGAGATCTGCGCGCGGGAAGGCTGGCGTGGCGGTCACGGCGTCGCTCCCTTGTCGAACGCGATTGTCATCACGGGCGAAGAGCGGCGGCAAGGCAAACCTGCCCCCTCCCACTCATGCGGCGAACTGCCTAGATACGGCGCATGACCGCGCCCACGCCCCCCATCGCCCGCAAAGAGCCGAAGACGATCGAACAGTTGGGGCGCACGCGCACCGACGACTATGCCTGGCTGAAGGACGAGAACTGGCAGGCCTTGCTTCGCGATCCGAGCCTCGTGCGCCCGGACATCAAGGCGCACCTCGATGCCGAGAACGCCTACACCAGGGCCATGCTGGCCTCCACCGAGGCGCTGCAGGCTGAGCTGTTTGCCGAGATGAAGGGGCGAGTGAAGGAGGACGACAGCTCCCTGCCCTCCCCCGATGGGCCGTGGGATTATTATTCGCGCTACGCCATGGGCGCCCAGCACCCGATCCTGGCGCGCCGCCCGTCCGGCCAGGCGGATGGCGAGGAAATCCTCATCGACGTGGACGCCTTGGCGGAGGGTCACGCCTATTACCAGGTGCACGACGGCGAGCATTCGCCCGATCACACCCTCTACGCCTATGCCGAGGACGACCAGGGCTCCGAGTACCACCGCATCCGCATCAAGGACCTGGCCAACGGGATCTTGCTTCCTGACCCCATCGAGAGCTCGACCGGAGATTTCGTCTGGTCACCGGACTCCGCCTGGCTGTTCTGGGTATGGCGCGACGAGAACGGGCGTTCCGCCAAGGTCTTCCGTCGCCCGGCACGGGGCGGGAGCGCCGACGACGTACTGGTCTATGCCGAACCGGACGAAGGGATGTTCGTCCACGCGGGCGTCACCCAGAGTCGCGCCTTCATCACCCTCAGTTCGGGTAACCATGACTGTTCCGCCACCTGGCTTATCCCCGCCGCCGATCCCACCGCCGAACCCCGGCTGGTGGAGGCGCGCACCGAGGGTGTGCTCTACAGCGTGGAGCACTGGCCGACGGAGGGCGAGGAAGGCCGGCTGGTGATCCTCACCAACGCCGATGGGGCGGTGGACTTCAAGCTGATGTGGGCCGACGCCGACAAGCCCGGCCGCGCCCATTGGCGCGAATGGATCCCCCACCAGCCTGGCCGGTTCATCGTCGGCCTCGCCGCCCGGCGCGACTACCTGGTCCGGCTGGAGCGGGTGAACGCCAACAACCGTCTCGTCATCACCGCCCGCGAGGGGTTGGCCGAAAAGACGGTGGACTTCGACGAGCCCGCCTACGCCCTGTCGCTCGACGGCGGGTATGACTGGGACCGGCCGGCCATCCGCTTCGTCTACCAGTCCCCCACCACGCCGCGCTCCTGGTTCGATTACGACCTGGTCAGCGGCGAACGCACCCTGCGCAAGAGCCAGGAAATCCCTTCCGGCCACGATCCGGCCCGCTACGAAGCCCGCCGCCTCTACGCCACGGCGGCCGATGGCGAACAGGTGCCGATCACCGTGCTGATGCAGGCCGGCGCCCGGCTCGACGGCTCCGCCCCGCTCCTGCTCTATGGCTACGGCGCCTATGGCCTGCCCATGGATCCCGGCTTCTCGATCCGGTCGCTAAGCCTGGTGGATCGCGGCTGGATCTACGCCATCGCCCACGTGCGCGGCGGCTCGGAAAAGGGCTGGGGATGGTTTCAGGACGGGCGCGGCAAGCGTAAGCCCAACACCTTCACCGACTTCATCGCCTGCGCCGAACACCTGGTCGCGGAGGGCTATGGCCGGGCCGGACGCATCGTCGCCTATGGCGGTTCGGCGGGCGGGATGCTGATGGGCGCCGTCGCCAACCTCCGCCCGGACCTTTGGGCCGGTGTGATCGGCGCGGTGCCTTTCGTAGACGTGCTTAACACCATGAGCGACGCCAGCCTGCCGCTCACCCCACCCGAATGGCCGGAGTGGGGCAACCCGCTCGATAGCGCCGAGGACTATGACGCCATCGCCGCCTACAGCCCCTATGACCGGATCAACGCGCAAGCCTATCCGGCGGTACTGGCTACCGGCGGCCTGTCCGACCCGCGCGTCACCTATTGGGAGCCGGCCAAGTGGGCGGCCAGGTTGCGCGAATTCTCCACATCGGGCGCCCCTATCCTGCTCAAGATCAACATGACGGCGGGGCATGGCGGCGCGGCGGGGCGGTTCGACTTCCTGAAGGAGATCGCCCTGGACTATGCGTTCGCCATCCAGGCGGTGGAGGGCCGGTGGCCGACCTGACATGCTGATCCGCGCGGCGACTGCGGCCGACATGCCAGCGGTGCAGGCGATCTACGCCCACCACGTTCTGCACGGCGTCGGCACGTTCGAGGAGGTCCCGCCAACCGTGCAGGACATGACCGGCCGCTGGAAGAGCGTCGCCGGCTATGGCCTGCCCTGGCTGGTGGCGGAGGCCGAAGAGCGGCTGTGGGGGTATGCCTACGCCACCCCCTTTCGCACCCGCGCCGCCTATCGCTACGTGGCCGAAGACGCCATCTATGTGGCCCACGACGCCCATCGGCGGGGTGTCGGCCGGCTGCTGCTCGCTGGGCTCGTGGCGCGATGCGAGGCGCTCGGCCTACGCCAGCTCATGGCGGTGATCGGCGACAGCGACAACTCAGGCTCCATCGGCCTGCACGCCGCGCTCGGCTTCGAGCCGGCGGGCGCGGTCCGCGATGTGGGCTACAAGCACGGCCGCTGGCTCGACATCGTCATCCTGCAGAAGGCGCTGAACGGCGGCGCGGACCGCGACCCAGACGCACCGGGCTTGCCGCTGGTCTAGGCTTGTGATGTGCATGAAGGATGGCTGGGGGACTAGGACTCGAACCTAGAATGACGGTACCAAAAACCGCAGTGTTACCATTACACCATCCCCCAAGGATGGTCCGGACGGCGGGGCGAAGCAGCGGCCCCGGCGACGGAAGGCGGTGGAGATAGCGTACCGGACCCGCCCATGCAACAGGTCAGAAAAGCCTTTTCCACGCCGCTTGCGGCCCACAAATCCCTACTCTATAAGCCGCGCCTCGACGTCGGAGTGTAGCTCAGCATGGTAGAGCACTACGTTCGGGACGTAGGGGTCGCGAGTTCAAATCCCGCCACTCCGACCAGTCGAGCGATCGATCCGGCATCCTGAGCCGGATCACTCTAAAAGTCCGAAGGCCGCGCATTCCCTGCGCGGCCTTCGCTTTATCTACCTCATGGAATCCGGGAGCCGGATTTATGCCTCCGGCGCGAATACCTTCTTCAGTTCGTTCTTGAGGATCTTGCCGTTGGCGTTACGCGGCAGGGTCTCGGGCCAGAACACCACCTTGACCGGCACCTTGAAGGCCGCCAGCCGCTCGGCGACCCAGGCGCGCAGCTCCGCCTCGCTGGCATGGCCGCCCTGCTTCAGGGTCACCACCGCGCCCGGCTCTTCGCCCAGGGTCCGGTGCGGGATGCCGACGATGGCGGCGTCCATCACCGCCGGGTGCTCGTAGAGGACGTTTTCGATCTCGACGCAGTAGATGTTCTCGCCGCCGCGGATCAGCATGTCCTTGGCCCGGTCGATGATGTAGCAGAAGCCCTCTTCGTCCAGCCGCGCCAGGTCGCCGGTACGCACCCAGCCGTCGACGAAGGTCTTGGCCGTGGCCTCGGGCTTGTTCCAGTACTCCACCACCACATTGGGGCCCTTGCCCCACAGCTCGCCCACCGCGCCGATGGGCAGGGGCTTGCCGGTGGCGTCGTCCGGGTCGCAGATCTTCATGTCGCAGACGGGCACGGCGGGGCCGCAGCTGTCGGGGCGGTTGATATAGTCCTCCGCCGAATTGCCGGTGAAGGTGGCGGAGGTCTCGGTCATGCCCCACCCCTGCCCCGGCTGGGACTTGGGGAAGGTCTCCTTGATTTTGCGCACCAGTTCGGGCGCGGAGGGCGCGCCGCCATAGGAGACGCTCTCCAGCGACGACAGGTCGTACTTGTCGCGGTCCGGGTGCTCGATCAGCTGCCAGGCGATGGTGGGTACGCCGCCGGCGCTGCGCACCTGTTCGCGCTCGATCAGTTCGAAGGCGCGGATCGGGTCCCACTTGTACATCATCACGATCTTGCCGCCGGCGACCACCGTGGGCGACAGGATGGCGAAGCAGCCGGTGGCGTGGAAGAACGGCACCGCCAACAGGGTGCAGGCCTGGGGCGCGGACGGATCGGGCGCGGGAGGCTGTTCGCCCCGGCGCAGGAAGGCGCGCGCCGCGCCGAAGGCCGCCGCCATGACATTGGAGACGATGTTGCGATGGCTGCCGAGAGCGCCCTTGGGCTTACCCGTGGTGCCGGAGGTGTAGAAGATGGTGGCGCCGTCCTCCGGCTCCACCGTCACGGGCAGCAGTTCCTGGTCGGGCAGGTTGATCCAGTCATTGGCGCCGCCGATTACCGATTCCAGCTTGGACACGCGCGGATGGGCGATCTCGTCCACGGCGCGGGACACATAGACCCACTTCAGGTCCGGGCAGTTGGGCAGGTGCTCCTGGAGGCGAAGCGCGCTCTGGGCGTCGGCGATCAGGATTTTGGAGCCCGAATCGATCAGCCCGTATTCCAGCTCCGGCCCGGTCCACCAGGCGTTCAGCGGGGTGCAGATCGCGCCGAGCGACACGGCGGCATAAAAGGCCACGGGCCATTCGGGGTAGTTGCGCATGATCAGGGCGACGCGGTCGCCCTTCTCCACGCCCTTGGACTGCAGCTCGCGCATGAAGGCGGACACCGCGCGATAGAAGGCTTCGTAGGAGACTCGCTCGTCCTCATAGACCAGGAAATAGCGGTCCGGTCCGAAGGCCCGCGCCATCTCGACCTCGGCGCGCAGGGACGGCGGCGCATTCTTCCACACCCGGGTCTCGATGCCCCGAATGGTCAGCGTCTCCATCTCCAGCGGCGAGCCGGGCGCGGTGAGCAGGGCGTTGGCCTGGGCGATCGACATGGCCGGCCAACCGGGGGGCAACAGGCGAGCGAAGTCCGCATCCTGGGTAATGGCTGAATCCGGCATAGGTCCTCCAATGACGCGTCGTACCGCACGCCCTTATCCGCAAAGGGAAAGCACACTCCGCCCGCGCTTGTAAACGCCGATCAGGTAGGCCGCGCAGCTGGAGGCGATCCAAGAGGTCGAGGCGCGGCCCTATCCTTCGGCCCCGCTCAGCTCATGGCCTCCAGCCGCGCCAGCGCCGCTTCTAGCTTGGCCTTGCCGGCTTCTGACTCGGCCAGTTTCTCACGGTTCTCGGCGATAACGGATTCGGCGGCCTTCAGCCATTGGGCTCTACTTCAACCTGTCGGACGCACCCCACAAAAGGTCGATGATCTTGCCGTTGAGACCGGGCGCGACCCCGAAGGTCTCAAACCTGCGGCTTCGGCCCTGCCAGTTGATTTCCAGCCATTCCTGCGCCGCGCCGACGGGCGGGGCCGCCTCTGGGATGCAGGAGGCCGGCTCCATATAAAGGGCGGCGTCCTGCAGGTATTGCTCAAGCTGGTGCGCAGCCTCACTCGAAAGCGTCCCTCCGGTTGGCGTCGTCGCCGAGTGAAGCTGAAGCGGCGGAGACCCGGGCGGCGGCGGAACGTGTGAGGTTACACGCTGGACGCGGCTTACCCGCCATCGGCCGGGCGCCTCGCGGACCGCGATGACGCTGAGTTCGTAAAGTTCGTGGTGACCGCCCACGGTATAGAGCGACATCATGTCGTCGCCCGACGAAAGCGGGCCGAGGCCTGCATCCTTTCGCAACGCCGCATGATCCGCCGCCCGACTGACAACCGGCCATATCGGTTTCCTGCAGGCGGACCATGGATTGGCGACGGTCGGGTCGGCCAGGGCCAGCGACAGCAATATGGCAAGCAACATGGCCACTCCCCGGATATTCAACCGAGAGCTTTAGCCGTCCCCAGACTTTCCACAACAGCTGAGGCGATCCTGAATGCGCTCAGCTCATGGCCTCCAGCCGCGCCAGCGCGGCTTCGAGCTTGGCCTTGCCGGCTTCGGACTCGGCCAGTTTCTCACGGTTCTCGGCGATGACGGATTCGGCGGCCTTGGCCATGAAGGCGGCGTTGTCGAGCTTGCCGCGGGCGCGCTTGATCTCCCCGTCGAAGTTGGCCACGGCCTTGGTCAGACGCGCCTTCTCCGCCCCCAGGTCGATGAACTCGGCGATGGACAGGGCGCCGGTGGCCTCGCCGATCGGGAAGGGCGCGGCGCCGGCGGGGGCGGCGTCCGCCACCTTGGCCGAGCCGAGGCGACCGAGGGCCAGCAGGCGGTCGCACTGGCGGTGCAGGCGCGCGCGCGTCCCCTCCCCGGCGCCGACCAGCACCAGCGGCGGACGGGCGGAGGGAGGGACGTTCATCTCTGCCCGAATCGAGCGGATCTGCGACACCAGCTCCACCAGCCAGTCGATCTCGGCGGCGGCTTCCGCGTCGATCCAGGCTTCGGGATAGGTCGGCCATGCGCTTTCCATGAGCAGGCCGTCGCGCGCGACGCCGAATTCGCCTGCCGCCTCCCACAGGGCCTCGGTCATGAAGGGGGCGATGGGGTGGAGCAGCGTGGTGGCCTGGTCGAGCACCCAGGCGGCCATGGCGCGGGTCTCGGCCTTGGCGGCCTCGTCATTGCCGTTCAGGATTGGCTTGGCCAGCTCCAGATACCAGTCGCAGAACACGTTCCAGATGAAGCGGTAGAGCGAGTTGGCCGCGGCGTCGAAGGCGAAGCTATCGAGGGCGGCGGTGATCTCGTTGCGGGTCTTCACCACCTCGCCCCGCACCCAGCGGTTCAGGGTCTCCTTCACCGCACCAGGATCGAAATCGGCCGGAACGACGCACTCGTTCATCTGGCAGAAGCGCGCCGCGTTCCACAGCTTGGTGCCGAAATTGCGATAACCTTCAACCCGTTGCGGGTCGAGCTTGATGTCCCGCCCCTGCCCCGACATGGCGGTCAGGGTAAAGCGCAGGGCGTCCGCGCCATAGGCGTCCACCAGTTCCAGCGGGTCGATCACGTTGCCCTTGGACTTGGACATCTTCTGTCCCTTGGAGTCGCGGACTAGGGCGTTGATGAAGATGCGCTTGAACGGGACCTCGCCGGTGAAGTGCAGGCCCATCATCATCATCCGGGCGACCCAGAAGAAGATAATGTCGAAGCCGGTGACGAGGTCGGAGGTGGGGTAGAACCGCTTGAAGTCGTCGGTCTGCGCCGGCCAGCCCAGGGTCGAGAAGGGCCACAGGCCCGAGGAGAACCAGGTGTCGAGCACGTCCTCATCCTGGTTCAACGCGCGCTGATCGCCATAGTGGGCGCGGGCCTTGGCATGCGCCTCTTCTTCAGTCTCGGCGACGAACACCTCGCCATCCGGCCCATACCACGCCGGGATCCGGTGCCCCCACCACAGCTGACGCGAGATGCACCAGGGCTGGATGTTTCGCATCCATTCGAAATAGGTCTTCTCCCAGTTCTTCGGGCTGAAGACCGTGTTGCCGTTCTCGATGGCGGCGATGGCGGGCTGGGCCAGGGTGTGGGCGTCCACGTACCACTGGTCGGTGAGGAAGGGCTCGATCACCACGCCGGAGCGGTCGCCGAAGGGCTGGGCGATCACCCGGTCCTCGATCTCGCGTAGCAGGCCGAGGGCCTCGATCTCGTCGATCACCATCTTGCGGGCCACAGATCGGTCCACGCCCTGAT
Organism: uncultured Caulobacterales bacterium; assembly: GCA_903862425.1. Lineage (GTDB taxonomy): Bacteria > Pseudomonadota > Alphaproteobacteria > Caulobacterales > Caulobacteraceae > CAIOYC01. The sequence goes on from CAIOYC010000002.1 coordinate 14,219, forward strand.
AGCGCTCGGGGATAGGGCCGGTCATGCGCGCCTGCTCGTCCATGATGGAGATGAGCGGCAGGTCGTGGCGGCGGGCCACCTGATAGTCGTTGAAGTCGTGCGCACCGGTGATCTTCACCGCGCCGGAGCCCTTTTCCGGGTCCGGATACTCGTCGGCGATAATGGGGATCAGCCGGTCGGCGATGGGCAGGCGCACCATGCGGCCGACGAACTTGGTGTAGCGCGGATCGTCCGGATGCACGGCCACGGCCCCGTCGCCCAGCATGGTCTCGGGCCGGGTGGTGGCGATCACGATCTCCGACACGCCGTCGATGGGATCGCCCTCCAGCGGATAGGCGAAGTGCCACATCTTGCCCTGCACCTCGCGGGTCTCGACCTCAAGGTCGGAGATGGCGGTCTGGAACTGCGGGTCCCAGTTCACCAGCCGCTTGTCGCGATAGATCAGCCCCTGTTGGTGCAGGGTGACGAACACTTTGCGAACGGCGGCGGACAGGCCCTCGTCCAGGGTAAAACGCTCGCGCGACCAGTCGCAGGAGGCGCCGAGACGGCGAAGCTGCTGGGTTATCGCCCCGCCGGACGACGCCTTCCACTCCCACACCCGTTTCACGAAGGCCTCGCGGCCGAGTTCGCGCCGGCCCTGGTTGCCCTCGGAAGCCAGCTGGCGCTCCACCACCATCTGGGTGGCGATGCCCGCATGGTCCGTACCGGGCAGCCACAGCACCGCCTCGCCCTTCATGCGGTGGAAGCGCGCCAGCACGTCCTGCAGGGTGCAGTTCAGCGCATGGCCGATGTGCAAGCTACCCGTCACGTTCGGCGGCGGGATGACGATGGAATAGGGCTGGGCGTCGGGGTTCTTCGCCAGCATCCGGTCGGGTGAAAACGCGCCGGAGCTTTCCCACGTCTCATAGAGGCGCGGCTCGACGGTCTTGGGATCGAAGGTCTTTTCAAGCATATGCAAATGGGCGACGCCGTGGTGCCGGCGCCGCCTCCTGATCGGTGCGAATCTGAAGAGGGGCGGCTATGCGGGGGAACCCGCTATGGACGCCTCAGTATACTCGGCGGCGGGAGATGCGCTCGACCTCATCGCGCACGGCCTGTTCGACCATGGACGGCAGGTGCTCGTCGAGCCAGTCCTTGAGCAGCGGCTTCAGCAGCTCGCCCACCAGGTCCTCCAGGGTCCGGCCGGCGGCCGGCAAAGCGATGGACTGCGCCAGATTGCCGAAGTGGGACGCGGCGGCGGCGGAAGCGCGGCCGGAGACCAGGCCGCCGCCGGCGGGCGATCGGTCGTAGGCTTCGTCGTCGATAGGCGCATAGGCCGGCGCCGGGGCGGGCTCGGCCATCTTCACCGGGGCCGCCTCGACCTTGGGCTCGGGGGCGGGCTCGACCGCCTTGGGCTTTTCGAACACGTCGAGGTCGCCATGGGTCTCGCGCGGCGCGGGCGCGGGCTCGTTCAGTTCGAGAACGTCGTCCTCGTCCTCTTCCTCGATGGCCGGCTCGGGCGCATGCACCACCGGCGGCGCGGGCGGGGGCGTCGGCGCAGGAGCCGGCGCAGGAGCCGCGGCCTCAGCCGCCGGCGGCGCGTCATCCTCCGAAATGATTCGGCGGATGGAGGCCAGGATCTCCTCCATCGTCGGCTCTTGGGCGGTGGGATCAGACATGGCGAACCGTTATTGTGGGGTGCTTGGCGCGTACCCTAGCTGCGCCGATGCACGACTGCAATTTGGCGCGCGAAAATTCCCATTCCCCTCGGCTTGCGGCGCGTCAAGGCGTAGGCGTCCGCGGGTCGGTCGGCTGGCCGGTGGAAAGCGGCGGATGGACCGGTTCAGCGCCGGTGGGGGCCAGCATGACGGGCGATCCCGTCCCTGGCAGCGGCGCGATGGCGGCGGGGTTGGCCTTCACGTGGGGCTTGCCGAGACGATCCAGCCCCTCCACCACCCCGTCCCACGGCGTGGCGCCCGCGTGCTTTACCCTGTCGAAGGAGGTCGTCGGGTCATAGGCGTCCACCCCGGAGACCAGATAGCGCGCCTCCAGTCGCCCCATGGCGCCGAGTATGCCGGCCTCCGCCACGTAGGCGTCGTGACGCGCCTGGACGAGGGCCAGCTCCGCGTCGCGCAGGGCCTGTTGAGCGATCAGCACGTCGAGGGTGGTGCGCAGGCCCACCCGGTACTCCTCCTGCGCCCCCTCGAAGGCCACGCGGGCGGCGCGCACCTGCTCCTCGTCGGAGGTCACATTGGCGCGAGATGACGCCATGACGTTCCAGGCCTGCGAGACCTGCTGCACCACCTGGCGGCGCGCGCCCTCGATGGCGATGCGGTCGGCGTTGTTCTGGGCCAGGGCGGCGCGGATGTTGGAGCTGTTCAGGCCCCCGGTGAAGATCGGCTGGGTCACCACCGCCTGGGCCGTCACCGTATGGGCGTAGTCGTTAGGATCGAAGGGCTGGATCGTGCCCGAATAGCCGACCGAGCCCTGCAAGGAGATGGTGGGATGATTGGCGGCCTTGGCCTCGGCGACACGCGCCTTCGACGCCTCCTCCGCGCGGCGGGCGTGCAGCAGCACCGGGCTCTCCGCTTCGGCGGTGTCGAAGGCCTGGTCAACCGTCGGCGGCACGCCGGGCACGGCGGGCTCGGGCGCCAGCTCTCCGGGGTTCTGGCCCACCACGGCGGTATAGTTGGCGCGGCTGATCTGCAGCTGGGCCTGGGCGGTGGAGAGCAGCGCGCGGGCGGCGGCTTGCTGCGCCTGCGCCTGGGCCACGTCCGTGCGGGTGATCTGCCCCACCTCGAACTTGGCCCTGGTCTCCTCCAGCTGGTTGGTCAGCACCGTCAGGTTGTTCTGCCGGATGGCGACGATCTGCTGGTCGCGGCGCACGTCGGTATAGGCCTGCACCACGGTCTGCAGGATATTGGCCTCCACCGTGCGCAGGTCCTCGCGCCCCGCCAGCACCGTCGCTTCGGCCGCATCCACCGCCGCCGCCGTGCGTCCGCCGTTGAACAGGGGCTGGGTTACGGTGAGGGTGGCGCTGCCGGAATTGCTCTCCGAATGGGAGGGATAGGGCGCGGGCAGGTTGGTGGCCGCGTCGCTATAGAGCGCGCCGACGCTGGCGCTGACGGTCGGGCGATAACCGGCGCGGGCCTGCACATAGCCCTCGTCCGTCACCTTCTGCTGGGCGCGCTGGATCTGAAGCGTGGGATTGGACCGGTAGGCCAGGGCGATGGCGTCCGCCAGCGTCTCGGTCCGCGCCGAGCCGGCCAGCAGCGCCGCCGCCGCGACGCCCGCTATCCAAAGGGACCGATTTCCCGCCGCCATGTCCTGATCCCCGAGCTATCCGCAGACGCTTATCTGCGGTGGATCGGAGGCGGACCAGTTAAGCTTTCGTCACGTGACGAGGCGGTGATGGCTAGAAGCTGAACGCCGGAGCCGCGGTGAAGCCGGGCAGCATGGGCGGGGTGGCGTCGAACAGCAGACGGTCGGAGACCACGCCCTCGACGCTGCGTGTATAGAGTCGCGCGCGCCCGACAGGCCCGGAGCGCTCCACCACGCCGAGCCGCCCGCCGAGGTGCAGCATGTCGAGCCAGGCCTTGGGCGTATGCGTCACGGCGCCCTCGACCACGATCAGGTCGTAGGGGCCGTTCTCGTCCAGCGCCGCCAGGTCGCCGAACACCGTCGGCACGCCGTCCGCGCCGAGGGCTTCGATCAGGGCGCCGGCCTCAAGGCCAACGGGCAGGCGCAAGGTCGCCTTCAGCCCGATCCAGTTGAGCACTGCCGCGGCATAGGGGGCGGCGATGGCCAGGGCGCGCTCGCCGTGGCGCGGACGAAGGCCCTGCAGCAGTTTGGCGGTGTCGCGCGGCTGCATCAGGCTGTAGCCCGGCGCATATTCCACAGACGATTCCGCATAGGCCAGGTGCTGCTTGCCGGGCGGGCACAGACGCTCGCGCTTCACCGCGCCCATGGCGTCCTGCACCCCGTGATCGGTGACGTCGTTCACGCGCACCTGGGTCTCGACCATGTTCTCGCGCGCCGTGGCGAAATCCAGCGTCATGCCCAAACCCTCAAGACCCGAACTATAGAAGACTGTGCGCTTATAGGGCGCGCGCCGAAGTCCTGGCAATCGGGGCGGCGACGATCGGGAAAAGTGTTGGAGGCCTGACCGGGAATCGAACCCGGGTGCAAGGATTTGCAGTCCTCTGCGTCACCACTCCGCCATCAGGCCGCCGGAGGGCGCGAGGGCTAACAGAACGGGTCCGGCCCCGCAAGCACGCAGGCCGCTTGAAACGCCGAAGCGTCGCGGGCTTGACATGCTTCTGATGCAAAAGCCTCAGACGACGCGCCGTGGTCCACCCGGACCGGCGGCGCCGTCGCCGTTCCCTGGAGTATCCATGCGCCTGCCGATCGCCGCCGTTTCGCTTTGCCTCGCCGCACTCTGCCTCGCCGCCCTGCCTGGCTCGGTCCTGGCGCAGGCGCCCGTGACGGGGCCGGCCATCGGCGTCGCTCTGGTCAAGGGCGAGATCGACCCGGCCGGCTATGATTTCGGCGCGCTGCGCTACCAGCCGGGCCAGACGATCCGCTTCCTCGGCGCCCAGGCCGCCGCCCAGGGCGCCATCGCCAAGGCGCACGGCCAGACGAGCTATCAGGCGGTGCTGCAGTCCCACGCCTGCCTGACGAGCGCCGAGCGCCTGACCGCCGCCGGTTTCGACAGCGCCCTGCTCGCTCCTGATGCGCAGAGTTGGAGCGAGCAGAAGGCCGCCGCCGAGGCCGCCTATGCCCGCTTCGCCGCCGCTCGCGAGACCATCCTAACCGGCAAGCCGGCGCCCTATCCCGAATTCGCGCCCGACGCGGCGATCGTGGCCCGCGCCGCCGCCGCCCCGACGCCCGTGGTGCAGGCGCTTTATCGACACCAGACCCAGGACCAGATCTGGCGTCACGCCCTCGTCGTCGGGCCGCCGAAAAGCTACGCGGAGGGTGTCGGCAAGGCCGGCGCCATTTGGCTCAACGCCCGGCTGGCCAATGAGGGCTGCGCCACGGCGGCGGCCAACAACGCCTGGCTGAAGACGGCGCTGAACACCGTCCCCTGGTTCGACGTCAAGACCTACGGCAAGGAGGCGGACGCCGCCGCCTGGAGCCTTGCCGAGCACGCCGACGCCGACCCCGCCCTGCAGAAGCTGGTGCTGGCGCGGATGGGCCAGCTGGCGGTGAACAGGCAGAGCAACCCGGCCAACTTCGCCTATCTGTGGGACCATGTGGCGCTGGGTGACGGCCGACCCCAGCGCTATGGCACGCAGATGCACTGCGTCGGCAGGGTGTGGGCCCCGATCTCGCCGGTGGAGGAGCCCGCCCAGCTGGACGAACGGCGCCGATGGGTGGAACTGCCGTCGGAGGTCATCGCCCAGAAGGCCGGCGCGCGGTTCTGTGGCGGTTGAGGCACGGGGCCGGACCGCACTCTTAACCCTGCCCGTCAGCGAACCGCTAATGGATGAAGCGCACCCTCACGCCGTAACAGTATCCGTGCCGAGGCGTAGAGTAGCATGCCCTCTCCCCCCGTGAGTTTTCAGCAGGTCGCCCAGGAGAAACGCCGCGGTCGCCGCCTCCTCGCCCTCGCCTGGCTTCTGGTGGCCGCGTTCAGTCTGTTCTGCCTGACCCTCTTCCTCTAAGGGATGGAGCCGGATCAACCCGCTCCCAGCTCCAACGCCGAGACCCCATGTCGCCCGACAGCCGCACCCTGGTCGCCGCCATCGCCTGGGTGGTGGCCCACCGCGCTCGCTCCGCCTGGGTCTATGACTACGACCGGGCGGTGGACCGGGAGATCACCGCCAGCGCCATGGGCGTGAAGCTCGGCGCCTACGACCACGCCCGCCGCCTGGTCATGGAGGGGACGCTGGGCGGCACACTGCTCGACGCCGGCGTCAACAACCACCTGACCCTGGAGCGAACAGACAAAGGCGTGAAGGGCTTCGACCACGCCAGCCAGGCCTTCTACGAAGCGGTGGTCATCGCCGACCGCGTCAGCCTCTACGACTACGCCGATGCAAGGCACCACGAATATGCGGTACGCTGAAGCCGGAAACGGGCAGGTTCATCCTCAGGATTCAGAAGAGGCCATCGCCTCCCAATCCAAGGAGGCTGACGATCATGGTCGACGACCACCGGCGCGGAGTCCGCGCACGAGTAGATCCACCATGCGTCGGGTTTGCGCAAAGTCTCCAGCCGTGGCTGGGGCGCATAGAAGAGCCACCGCGCGCCAGAGCTCCGTGGCTGAGATATCCGCGCTGATCTCTTCGCCGGCCTTATCCATCAAACGCGCCAGCGAGGGCACGAGACGAGCTTCGAACTCCGCGCGCAGTGCGGCATAGGCGGGCGCGTCTGACTGAAGCGCCGTCCCCAGGCCACGCTTGGTGACGATCAAGTCCAAAAGGCCGTCTATCCAGCGGGTTAGCGCCTCGAATGGCCCGAACTGCAGCGCCAGGTTGGTCGCGGTGTCGGCGTGGCTATCGACCTCGTAACGAAAGACGGCAACGATCAAATCGGATCGTTTTGGAAAGCGCCGATAGACTGTTCCAACGCCCACGCCTGCCTGATGAGCGATGTCTTTGATCGGCGCATCGACGCCGGTCGTGGCGAACACGCGCGCGGCCGCAACGAGTAGGGCGTCGTGATTGCGTCGGGCATCGGCTCGTAACGGCGATGGTTGCGCCTTCCCCGACATCTGTCGCTCCAATCGATCCATCGCCATCCTTGATAAACGGAATCTTATTCCGTATATAAACGGACGGCCGTTCCGATTAGCACGATAGAGGTGGGCGATGCGAGTTTTTATCACTGGCGCCACAGGCTTCATCGGCGCTCATCTCGTGCCCGAACTGCTTCAGGCCGGTCATCACGTCATCGGTCTATGCCGCTCGGAAGAAGGCGCGAAAAAGCTCGCCCAGGCTGGCGCAGAACCGTTCTTTGGCGACGTTAACGACCTGAGCCGCCTTCGCGCAGGAGCGCTGAGCGCCGACGGCGTGATCCATACCGCCTTCAACCACGACTTCGCCCGGGTCAGACAGCACAGCGAGGAGGACCGGGCGGTGATCGAAGCGCTCGGCGAGGCGCTGACAGGCTCCGGCAAGCCGCTCATCGTCACCTCGGGCACCGGCTTGGTGGAACGGCGCCTGGGCGAGGACTGCGTCATTGAGACCGATACCCACGCCGGCTCGGCTAAGACGCCGCGCGCAGCCACCGAGGAGGCCGCGAACGCGATCCTCGCCAAGAATGTCCACGTCATCGTGATGCGTCTGCCGCAGGTTCACGACACACACCATCAGGGAAGGATCGCCCATCACATCCGGCTGGCGAAGGAAAAGGGTTACGTGGCCTATATCGGCGACGGTCAGAACCGGCTGCCGGCCGTCCATGTCGCTGACGCCGTTCGCCTCTTTCGCGTCGCGCTCGAACACGGCAGGCCGGGCGGGTTCTATCATGCGGTGGCGGAGGAAGGCGTGGCGATGCGCGAGATCGCGCAAGTAATTGGGACCGGGCTCCGCCTGCCGGTCGAGTCGATCACGGCCGACGCGGCGTCGAGCTACTTCGGCGTCCTTGCCGGACTGGCCTCGCTCGACCTCGCTGCCTCAGGCGATCTCACGCGCCAGGAACTCGGATGGACGCCAACCGGACCGAGCTTGCTAAGCGACCTGCGCCAGATGGAATGGGCCTCGCACTAGTCGCCAGTCAGCGAGAGACCGAAAGACGTGCCAGAACGCTCGCATCCACCTCATCGACGGACCGAGCGCACCGCGCGCCGAAAGGTCGCTCTCAGGATCGCAGGGTGGCGTGGGTGAAGCCGGCGGCGGCGGCCATGGGCAGCAGGTCCGCCGAAACCAGATTGGCGGCGATCAGGGTGGGCGCGCTGCGTTCTGCCAGTCGGCCCGCCTGAAGCAGCCACAGGGCGCAATCGGTCTCGTTCAGCAGGGCCGGCGGTTCGAGGATGAGGCCGCCGATGCCCGCCGTGCGCGCCGCCTTTAGCGCCACGCCGGTCAGCCGCGTCTCGGCGAACACCGCCCGTCCGAAGGGGCGCAGCAGCGCCGCAACCTCGGTCAGGCGTCCCGCCGGAATCCCGTCGGGCAGGTCGGTCAGCACCCAGATCACCGAGGCGCGCACGACCTCGCGCAGCGGCCCCGGATGCAGCATCAGCCGGGTACGCGCCCGCTGGCTGGAGGCGCTGAGGAAGGACAGGGTCACCAGCAGCGAAGGCGGCCGGTCGTCCGAGGCCAGCCGCTCCAGGGCGCGGTCAAGGGTCACCAGGTCCACCCGCTCCATGTCGGCGGCGAGCAGGTCCATCCGTTCGGCCGGGGTCAGAGCCTCTCCCGTCTCGGCCCAGATGAGGCGCGGGGCGATGTGACGTCCGGCCACCGCGTCGCGATGCAGGTCGCGCACCACGGGGGCGTTGAAGTCGAGATGCAGACGCCGGCCGTCGAAGGTGACGATGGGCTGGGCGAGCAGACCGCCGGCCGGGCCGATCAGACGCTCGTTCCAATCCCGTTCCGCCGCCTCGGCCGCGGCGCGGGCGTCGGCGATCTCCTGCGCATCGAGCAGGCGGCACACCAGCGCGCCGTCCTCGAAGCCCGCGATCAGCTTGATGGTCAGGGCCGAGGGTCGCGCCTCGCCCAGGAAATGGCTCACGGTCTCGCCGAGGAGCCGCGCCGCGAGTCCCCGCGAGACCATGGGGTCCTTGACCGGAGCGACGATTAGCACGTCGGTCTCCCCCACCCGCTCGATCAGGTCCTCAGGACCGAACAGGCGGCGGCCATGGGTCTGCACCATCTCGAACACCATCTGCGCCCGTTCCGCCCAGCGGCGGCCGAAGGCATGACGGATGGCGTCCAGATCCAGGATGTGGGCGTGCCCGTCCGCCAGGCGCCCCTCGGCGGCCAGGCTGGCCAGCAGATCGGTCGAATCGGTCTGGCTGAGGCGCGGCGGCGGCGCGGCGTCGATCGGCTGGAGCAGGGTCATACGCACCGTGTGGCTCAGGCCTGCCCAAACTGGGCCAAAGACCATGCCATCCCGTTAAGACCGCGACGTTTTCGCCGAAATTTCGAGGGTTTCGAGACCGTCCACGGGTCGATCGAAAGGCTGGCTCCGCGGGTAGGATATAACCGACGTCCACGGGCGTCCGCTGATATCTTCAACGTCTAATAAAATCCGATGGTTACTTGCTATTTCGTTCACCGGTGTCCACGGTAATCCGCTGCAATCGTCGTTCGATGTTGGGGTAGCTGTTAGGGTGGGTTTGGTTTGACTCCGGAAATTCAAATGTTGGGGTGGCCGACGCGGCGCGGCATCAATAAGTTGTCAGCTCGCGCAGTCGCCACGATCAAGACGCCTGGGCGGCACAGCGATGGGGGCGGCCTCTATCTGGTCGTGGATAAGAGCGGCGCCAGACGATGGGTCTTCCTCTATCGGTGGAAAGCCAGCAGCGCCCCAGGACCCGGCAGGCTGCGGGAAATGGGGCTGGGCTCTGCACTTGGGGTTTCTCTTGCCGCTGCTCGGGTTGAAGCTGCGCAGGCCCGCGCCCTTGTGGCGGCACGTATCGACCCGATCACCGCCAAACGCGCCAGGCGTGAGATCCCGACCTTCGGCGAACTCGCGGATGATCACGTTGTGACGAAGACGGAGTCAGGCAACAGCTCGAAATCCATTGATCGATTGAAGCGCTCGTTAGAGCGCTACGCCGCCCCGCTTCGCCCGTTGAGCGTCGATCTTATCGACACGACTGGTGTCATGGACGTGTTGAAGCCGATTTGGAACGATAAGCCAGAAACAGCGCAAAAGGTGCGGGGGCATATCGAAGCCGTGCTTGACGCCGCCAAGGCGCATGGGTTCCGATCTGGAGAGAACCCAGCGCGCTGGAAGGGGCATCTGGATCAACTTCTCGCGCGCACGAGTCGCAAGATACGCGGGCATCACCAGGCGCTGCCGTACAAGAGCCTACCGGCCTTCTTTGCCAAGCTCAGGGCCAAGCGAGGTGTTGGGGCGGGCGCGCTGCAGTTTACAATCCTCACAGCGGCGCGATCGGGCGAGGTATTTGGTGCATCTTGGGCGGAGATCGACTTGAAAGCCCGGGTATGGACCGTACCGGCGGCCAGGATGAAGGAGCGGCGAGACCATCGTGTGCCCCTATCTCGCGAAGCGGTCCTTCTTCTCGAAGCCCAGCCTCGTGGTGATAGCAAGCTGGTCTTTGAAGGAGCGAGCGGCGGACAACTCTCATCAATGACTATGACCAAGGTGCTGCGAGATCTTGGACATGGTGATGTGACAGTCCATGGGTTTCGGAGCACTTTTCGGGACTGGGTGGGCGACGCGACGGATTTTGATGGCGCCATTGCCGAAGCAGCGCTTTCCCACGTCGTCGGTGACCAAACCGAACGCGCCTATAGAAGGGGCGACGCGCTTGAGCGCCGCCGCACGATGATGGACGCATGGGCGCTCTTTGCATCCACACCACCGGGCGTTCTCGGGAACGGCCCACTTTCCGACTGACCTAGCGCTTGGTTGCTTGCCTTTTGCCAAACTGCGGCGGCCTCGTCACGCAGCGCGAATGTCAATGCTTGGACGTCGACAATCCTCGGCGACCCGGCTAGCCTTGGCCCCGGAGCTACGACGTAGCTCCGGGGCGTCGAAACCCCTTCCATTGGCGGCTCGTGTGCAGCCGTCACCAGCACTCCTCGATCCATGCGGTCGGGGAGGCGACAGTGTATGTCCAGGGCGCGAGCCTAAAGACTGTCGCGGTCTCTCCAATGGAAGGCTTTCGAACTCCCCGATCACCAAGGGGAGGTTGCGTTGACCTGTTCATCAGCATTCAAAGTCGCGGTGGTTGGCCTAGTTGGCGCCATGCTCGCTTCATGTGACGTGTCGCCACACGGCACACGCAACGCTTCGTTGGTGCCGACACCGATCTCGCCTCTGATTCGACGTGTGTTCACCGAGGATCTTTTGGGAGAACGCATCAGCTATCTTGAGCACCTGGTTGGACCGCCGATCCATGTCAGAGGCGGTGAACGTGAATATGTCGTCGATAGTTGTCGTCTGTTCGTGGCTAACCGGTCCACAGTCGGCTGGTTTCGCGTCGATCTCTCGGACAAGTGCACCTTCGACCCCAAGCCCTTCCTCTGGAACTATCCATTGCCGCAGCTCAATCGAATGCGGCTAGGCGATTTTAACGACGACAGCGCCGACATCTCCGTCGAGTGCCTCGTTAGTTGCGGCAACCAGCAGATTCCAAGGATTTCGAAATCACATCAAGGATCTCACGCCGACAACTATATTGAGGTTAGGCTTGATGCCGAGGACAGTGGAGAGAACTTAAAGCTTACAGCTCCGATGTTGGAGGCGGTCGAAGACAAGCGGGGCCAGGGTTGGCTTTTTCAACATAGATGCTCCGAGGAAATACTCGATTATAACGTAGTAGCCAAGCTCAAGGTGACTTCCATCACCATCGGCCATGACATTCCGGGAATCCCGTCTTTCTGCGACGACGATCAGCTCCCGGTATCTTCGCCGGTCGAGGCCGTCGCGACCGCACCTCGATATTTCACCAAAAGCTCGTTCGAGCAGTACGTACTCAATAAAACCAAGTCGGAGTTGCGTGCTGAGTTTGGACCGCCAGACAGCGTCGATGAAGCTCATGACAGATGGTACTATCTGCCGTTCAACAAGACCCTGTATGTCACTGACCCAGATGCAGGTGTCAGAGTCGGGCCGCTCATCGCGTTTTTTGGTGTGAAAGGCCCGAGCGACGCTGTGGTGGACGTGCGCTTTTAGTCTAGGCGCGACCGACAGGTGCGTGGGAGGAAGCCCGGCGCCCTGCATTCGCTGCAAGACTGAGACGCGCGCACCCGCCTCAAGCGTCGTGACGTTATGATTCTTTCCGCATGCCGAGGACCCCGGGCGTTGCGATATGAAAGATGTACTGTGACCAACACTCAAGATGGAAGCCGTCTGCGCACTGAACGCCTTCCGGCTGTTATGGCCCGTACCGGATGTGGCCGTTCCTTCATCTACGCCTTGATCGCTAAGGGCGACTTCCCGCCACCGCTCAAAATCGGCCGCTTATCAGTTTGGGACGCACGCGACATCGATGCTTGGATCGATTCTCTCTCAGCTAAGGGCAAGCGTAGTGCCAGTATGAGCGGGGACTGACTGAAGGCCGGGCTTGCCCGCCAAAGTGTTCCGCTATGCCATCGCGACCCGCTGGTTCGTCTGGCGTAGTCGGCTTAACGTCTAGCCTTGCATTGTTTGGTCCGAGATCTTGGATCTAGCCGGAACGACCGGCGGCATCTTTCGAACGGTGCCGCCGGCTGTTCGGCGGGGCAGGCTGGCCAGATGCATCACGTTCGGTCGGCAGGCTCCCAGAAAATGATCCGCGATCCAAGTTCAAACAAAGGGGCGAGGACCGAACTTGGCGTTCCAGTTGCTCCATGAGTGCGTGCGTTGGACTCGTCGTGACGCAATTCCTTCGGGCGGGAATCACCCCGAATTCACTTGAAGGAAAACCGCTATGACTACCCGCCGTTCGCCTGCCATCCAGTTTTATTCGATTAAGGAGGCCGCCGATGCGCTTGGTGTGCATCCGAAGACGGTTCGCCGTCGAATTGCTGATGGCGAGCTCCAGGTTCATCGCATCGGACGGCAGCTGCGCATTTCCGGTGACGACTTCCGCGCGTACATCGCGCTTCGACGAGGGTGGTCGGTGGCGATCTAAGTCCTTGATAGGACTTGTGAATGCGAAGTCTACCAACTGCTCCATCCCGTCATTGACCACTGATGTTGGTATGGAGTGGTTGGGAATTGTCCCTCGTGGCCATCAATGCGCCCTTCTGGATCGAACCTGGAAATGCAACTCGACCTTTTTTCCCCACCTACTGACAATGTGACGGTCTACGACCCCGAACCCTCAGGGTCCGCGGTCGACATCACACCGAGCCGAAACGTGGGCTGTGGGCAGCCCGTACAGCCGACTGTCTCGCATAAGGCAGTTCTCTCAGGTGCCTCACCAAAGAACCTCGCTGAGGCCTTGGCCCACTATGGCGAAGGGGTTTCGACTCATCCGACCCGGGTCAAGATCCGGTCTGCGTTCCGTAGCGTCGAGCGCGTTCTCCAAAGGCCGTTGGATCAAATCCCCGCTGATCCCAAGGCTCTTGGGCCTCTGCTTGGCGCCGCCAACTGCGCTGCAGGCGGAATCAAGCCGCGCCAATGGGGTGAAGTGAAAAGCCTCGTCAATCGGGGCTTGCGTGACCTTGGCATGGATATCGTCGCTGTACGCGACGAGACCGTGCTCAGTGCAGAGTGGGAAGCTTTGTTGAACCCGCTCGACCGGCGTCTTCAGATCGCTCTGGCGAAGTTCATGAGGTTCTGCACCCGCTCAGACATTGCACCTGGCGACGTATGCGAGGCGACCTTCGAAGCGTTTTTGAACGAACTGCGGGAGCGCACGCTGCACGCCAAGCCTATGGCGGCATACCGCCAGACGGCCAAATTCTGGAACCGAGCTTTGGCCGAACAAGAAGCGTGGCCGCGTGTCGCCATGCCGGAGAAGCATGACGAGCGTCAGTATGCCCTCGTCTGGGAAGCTTTCCCCAGCAGCTTTAACGAGGATGTCCTCGCCTTTCTCGCAACCAAGGAGTTCGGTGACGAATTCGCCGAAGATTACAGTCCGCGTGTTCGCAAATCGACAACCAAGAACAGGCGTGAAGCCATTCGCCGGGTCGCCAGCGCGCTTGTTCTCAGTGGTAAGCCAGTTGAAGAGATCGAAAGCCTGCGTGAGCTCTGCAAGATCGAAAACGTCCGCACGGCCCTTCGCTTTCTGAGGGCGCGACACGCCGACCAGCGCGTTACCGAAGGCGACCTCAATCACATATGGGTGCTTCGCGTTATCGCGCGTTACTGGGTCAAGGACGAAGCCGCAACCAAGGCTATCATCAAGTTGGCGAGTGCGGTTGGACCAGACATTGAGTCGCGACGAGGCGGGATGCGTCCGAAGAACCGCGAGCTACTGCGCCAGTTCGATCAACCTGACAACTTCGTGGCGCTCGTCGATCTGCCCCAAAAAACGCTCAAGAGGATCGCTCGGAAGACGGAGTCGAGTTACAATGACGCTGTCCAGGTTATGTACGCGCTGCAGGTCGCAATCCTGCTGCATGCGCCGATGCGCTCGAAGAATCTCGCCGAGTTGGAGCTCGGGCATCACCTGATCGACTTCGGCAAGGCCTCGCGCCGAACGGTTCGGATCCATTTGCCCGAAGACAAGGTCAAGAACTACAAGAGCTATGATGCGCCGCTGCCAGCTCATGTGTTTCCGTTGCTGGATGCGTGGCTCAAAGTCTACCGACCGCTAATATGCCCAACACCCAGTCGATACCTCTTCCCCAACTCGAAGGGTGAACTTAGGAGTCGCGACTCCCTTGCTGCCCAGGTGCCCAAATTTCTGAAGCGCGAAACCGGGCTGGAAATGCACCTGCACCTGTTCCGGCATCTGGCGGCGAAAATCCTGCTCGACCGTGATCCGAACTGTATCGAGCTAGTCCGTCAGTGCCTCGGGCACACGACGACGCGGACCACGGAACGCGCCTATGCGGAACTGCGCACTGACCCCGCCTTCCTCGCTCTGGATGCGGGCCTGCGCGAGATCATGGAGAAGCCGATCATGCGTGCTCCACGTTCGAAGGGAGGGCGCCGATGACCAAAATCATGTTCATCGCGCCGCTTCGCGTGCTGGATTGGCCCGAAGCAGACCAAGCGGCATGGAAGGCGGCCCTAGAGGATGACCCACTTGCGCCCGGTGGTTTCGGCGGAGCGGCTTTCTGGCGGGCCAGTACCGTAAAGGTCACGGAAGCCGGATACGGTCTCTGGCTCGCCTGGCTTCAACGGCGGGGGGAGCTCGACAACCCGTCTAGCTTCGTCGTCCGTGTAACTCCTGATCTCGTTCGGGAGTTCTTGGCTGATATGCGCTGGGCCGGCCTCTCAGACTATTCCGCCGCCACAAGGTTGTGTGGTCTGGCGGCGGCTCTCGGAGCAATGGCGCCGCAGTTCGACGCTCGCTTCATAACCCGAGGGGCAGGAAGAGTGCGTGCCGGGGCGTCGCCTGCGAGAGATATGGCCTCACGCGCGATCCCTCTGGACGAGCTCCTTCGACTTGGCTGCGCTCTTCTAGAGCGAGCTGAGGAGCAGCCTGATCAGGTTGCGCGTGCACTACTGTTTCGGGATGGGTTGCTGATCAAACTGCTCGTCCACCGACCGCTGCGCATTTCCAACATGGCAAGCATCGAAATCGGCCGAAGTCTTCAAAACACGAGGTCGGGCTATCGCCTGCACTTTGAGGCTGAGGAGATGAAGAACAAATGCCCCTACACGGCGGTGTTCCCGCCCGATCTAGTTGTGACACTAGAGCGATATCTCGATGAGTTCCGGCCAGTCCTCCTTGAACGGCTCCGGCATTGCGATTCCTCTCGCGCCCTATGGATCGGGAAAGATGGACAGGCGCTGAAGGTGGACTCTGTTACGGCCATCCTGAAACGCCGTACACTCGCTGAGTTTGGGCGGGCGTCAGGGCCGCACATTCTCAGGCATAGCGTCGCCACGACCATCGCGCAGAACTCGCCCCAAAATATCTCGGAGGTACCCACCATCCTCGGTCATAAGAACTTGCAGACCTCAGAGCGCCATTACATCCATGCGAATGCGATAGCTGCAGGCGGTCAATTGCATGAGGCAATCGCGGCAAGGCGAAAGCGGATCTGAGGGCCAGTCGATGACCTGCAATGACGTTGAGCCAAAGCGGTTTTATCGGAACGCAAGGGTTCGTGGCAGATCAAGATCCCGTTATCAGGTATCCTCTGACAATGATCGCCTGAAGCTCCTCGTATGCCTGACGCTCAATTCGGGCCTTGAGAGAGCGGATTTGCATATTCGCTAGCCAGAGAAGCATTAGTCCAAGCGGCGCGATTGCCAGGACGAAAATGATGGGAGACAGCTATTGCCAGGGCAGAAGCGCCCCTTGCCGGCCAAGCCGACGGTGGTTTTCCGGAGTGCTCTGAAATGTGTAAGTTGAGGCCGAGTACAAAAGAAACGGATCCTCGCTCTGAAGCATTTCTTTTCGAGCGCGGGTATTAATGAGCCGACTTCGCGCACACCAACCCAGTTAACGACCGAATTGGGCTCTCAGCCGACCTCAGGAATGTCGGCTTATGGGCAATTGCGTTGTCCCAACACCGACGGCGAAGATGGGCTCATAGCGGTCATTGGCGCGCTGCCGAATAGTAGACGTTCTTTAGGCTGAACGGGCGTTGGATGGTGCCGTGCACGCGACGGAATGATCGCCGAGCAAGTCCGGCGACTCGGTTGTCCGCCGCATCACTGAAACATTGGTCGAGACGACGCCCCAACTCAGCAGCAGGGCTTGTAGCCGATCCCGAGTTAGGTAAGGCGCACAGCTGCCGCCATAGGCCCCCTCGAGTTGCGCCCAGTTGGACTTCATCAGTCTAAGAAGCCGGTCTTCCTGACCGGGAGGGTCGGACCTGAGCGCGAAGACGCAGTCGGTAAGAATTGCCTCCTGGACCGTTGCCAGAACAAGCTTGGAGGCCAATGGCCGCCCGACCCTAGGCAGCAGGACGACTGGGCCCTCGACCACGCGTGACGACGGCACAACCGACAAGGCCGATTTGACCAGTCGGCCGTCGCGGAGGTCTGTTGTGTGAATGCAAGGCGTTCTGCCTGGGCGCGCGCGGGCGTCTCCGACCGATAGACTGCCTCTCATGATCTCGGCGCCGTAGCCCTTCATCAGGACCGGCTTTGCCTGCTGAGAGTGGGGACTGGGAAGCGACAGGAGCTTTCTTCGCGATCTGATGCGAATGATTACCACGGACACCGAACAGCCGGCGAATGCGTTGCGATTGATTTCTCCGATTTGCTGAACGTCGTAGTCGTTGCGAAGTGCGTTCAGCAGTTCCGCATCCCTCGCGCTGGTCAGACAGGACGCCGGAACGATCGCCAAAGCTTCGCCGCAGGCAGCCATGAACTCAAGCGATCTGGCCACGAACGCCAGCGCTTTGCTTCCGCGAAGAGGGCGGCCTCGCAGCGTCACTGGATAACGGCGACTGCCTCGGCAGGTGAAAGGCGGGTTCAGCAACACAACGTCACAACGTCCCCGGATTTTGCTCAGGGCCTTGGGCTGCGCCTCGTCGCTCAGGAAATCGTGGAGTGCAGTGCCAGGCGCGGAGGCCAAGGCCCTCACTGCCGTCAGAGCGTCCGGATCGATATCAGAGCCGAACAGCCGAGCGGTCGACCAACGGTCTTCCGCCGCTCGAAGTAAGGCGCCGTCGCCGACAGCGAAGTCTGCCACAAGCTTGGCCTTGCGGGTTTTGGCCGAGCCGACCAGAAGTGCGGCCAGACCTGGTGGGGTGTAAAACCGATCCATCAGGCTGCCCTCGCTCGGCGATCCTGCGGCAAAAATTCGGACAGGCCATACACTAGACACCGCGCGGCGCCGCGTGTTCGTCCCGCCTTGCGCTTCACGTGGTCATATATGATTTCCACCCGGTCAGGGTTAGCTACAGCGAAGAGGATCGCGCCTAGCGCATGGGGCTTGGTGCCGATCAGACCGATCTTGAGTTGGTCATTGGGGAACCGTCCGGCCAAGTCCTCGAGCGCGTAGTAGAGCGCGAATGGACAGTTGGAGCGCGCGAACTTCAGGTTCCGGGCCGCGCGATACTTGTCCAAAGGCGCGGCGTTGCCGAGATACGCGTCGAAGGGATACTGCGGTCGAAATCCAGGCACACCGATGATAGGAAACACCTTTCCCTCGGGCGGTTGAATCTCGTTAAGCATATGGTCGAAGCGAACCCCTTCGAAACCGAGGAGGGCGACAAAACAGACATTGGCCTCTGAAGCATCCATCAAGGTCGCAAACAGGGGAATGGGCGCAATGCCCTCGATGCGCTCACTAAGATCAAAGAGTTCGCCACTGTCAGGGCCAGGCACCACGCTGTAGGTGGCTGGCTCAAGATAGATCGCACGTGTCTGAATGTCCCTCTCGAGGCAAACACGGACGAGCGGCGCCCAGATCGAATGGCTGAGGCCCGTGATGTCGATGTAGAGCGGGGTGCCTTGGAGCGTGTCGACGAAGTCCTCCAGGCGGCTCCGCCGGCGAACAAAGACATGTTCGAAGCCGGCCAGATCGGTCTCAAAGGATAACCCGTCCTGCGCTCGGATTTCCACGAAGGTGATATCCGGACGCCGCTTCATCAAGCCGACGGCAAACTCACTGCGGGGCTCGGATGTCACACCATAGAGATAGATCGAACCGGCTTCCGGAGCGAAATCCTGAACGTCTTCGAACTCCCGAGTGAACAGAGGCCGGTCACTGAGGGCCATTGTAGTGTCCCTCAAAGAGCGCCAATTGCTCCGGCAGCGGATAGTCTTCCTCCACGCGGTTTTGGGCCCGCAGGATCTGGCGGATGGCGGACCGAGGCTCTCGAACCAGTCCCAAGAGTTGCGTTGGACTGAGCCGAAGCTTCCGCTTGCGGCGATGACTGAAGTTGAAGAAGGCCGAGTATATTGGATGGACGGCGTAGTCATACGCCTTAAGGTCTAGATCGGAGCGCTTGTTGGCGACCGATCGGATGAGCACCAGATGCATGACGGCTGCCATCACGAGCGGCCTAGCCTCTCCCAGCGGTGGGTTCTCGGTGAAGGTGAATTGAGTCAGCTCGGGCGTATGCCCTTCCGGTTGGCTAGCCAAAACCTCGAAGATCCGGCCCAAACCTAGCAATAGTTTGGTCAGCTGCGCTCCATGAACCGAGAGACCCTCGAGCTCGGCTAAGTTCTTCCGTCCCACCATGATTGCCGCGCGAGTCTGAAGCTCGGGCGAAATCGGCGCGCCGACTTGGCCACCGTCCTGGTTGTGGAGCTGAAGGGCCTGTCCGACAAGTTCGAGAATGTAGCGGATGTTGTTGCCCGCCATGCTCGTGTAGGTGCGCCAACCAGCATAGAGTTTTCTCAGACCGGGCTTTTTGGCCCTGAGCGTGAATAGTAGCGGAACCTTGTAGTTATTCAGCCGATCGGCCCAACGGACGGGATAGGCCTGACGCTCCGCAAAGGTCTCACCAAGGGTAAGGTTCTGAGTCCTCGACCAGAAGTCAACGAGGTAGAGGTCGAGAGGTGGGATCGATCGGGCAACTTCATTCCACTGAGGGCATTGGCGATCGACTGCTTCGCAGATCCTAGCCACATGCTCATCCACGCCCAGCTTCTTGGCCTCGTCCTCAATCGAGAGGCTCGGCAAGACGTCGGCGATTTCGCCTCCGACTGGAAAGCCCGGTAGATCTTTGGCTCGCAGGCTGCACACCTCCGCCGCGAACTGCACGAACGGCTCGCCGTCCAGCCGCTGCTCAATGTCAATCTTCTCATAGTCCGCTGGGCTGACTAGCTGCTCATTGGCATTCAGCGTGTTCTTGATGCGCCAACCCATCTCCTTCACGCCGATTTTGAAGGTGTAGTGAGGACCGCAATGCTTGATGAGTGTGTTCAGTATTTCCTGCTGGTAGTCCAGCAGGTTCTCGAACTCGTCGACGATGAAGAAGAGCGCCTTCCCGCTGAATGATTGCAATTTAAGAACCGCCTCACAAAGCTCGTCCACAGGTTGCCCCTGCATGGACAGGTTCGGCAGGGCATCCGGGTCCAGATTGTTCAGATATCCCTCGAAGCGCCGCTGCCCCTTCTTGATGGCTCGACCGAGCGCGCCCTGGTCGTCGGTCGAATCGAGATGCAGCATTTCAGAGATGTCGCGACAGGCCTCCGCGTCGAGTCGCGCCGTGTGTGGCACCTTGCTGTCGTACCAGTTGAGGAAGTCAACGACCTGCCCGCACATGACGAGATTCAAATAGTGAGCATACAGCCTACGCCAGGTGGCGTGCGGGAGCTCTTCACCGGCGAAGGCGGTCACTCTGTTCGTGTTGATCCGGTAGTAGAAACCATAGTAGGGCCAGTTCGGAACGGTGGCGTCATCGTAGCCACTCAGGGCATGCCGCCCCTCGTAGGATAAGCATTTCAGAACCGTGGTCTTGCCGGTGCCGCGCCCGCCGGAGAGCACGCAAGGCCGTGCCGTCTCCAGTTCAGGGTAGTAGGCGGGTTTGGTGAAAAGTTCGAATAGGTTGCTCAACCATTCAGCGCGGTAGATGCCGAATGAGTCAGAATAGGGCGGTGCCTTGTCGGGCGCTTCAGGATCAGTCATCAGGTCCGCCTCACGAGCGGTATCCAGCCGTTCGTCTGAGAGTAGAAGATCGGCAGCGTAGCGTCGGGAGTCGAGTGTTCAAACGCGAGACCCAAGCCCAGTTTGTGAAACCCTTCCCAGTCCTGCTCGCCGCCGCCGTCCTCACCGTAGCCAAGCTTTCCGGAACAGGTTTTCACGAAACATTGGATGTCTGCTAGCAGCATTGGGGAGGACCATAGCGTGGAATGGCCTCCGACCAGGGTGTGGGCGCCGAGAATAACATTGCCGCACACCACCGTGACCTCTGGCGCTTCTGCGGCGATACGTGCCAGCCCCCGTTCCGTGGTCATAAGGTTGCAGTAATAGACGTTGGACCGGGAGGCGAGAGCGGCCTGAAGCGCGGGCAGACCGTCGGAGAGATATGTCCGTTTCCACGTCGTCAGGAATTGTTCGCCGGACCCCACAAAGTCGTCAACGAAGATGACAGCTCCTGCGTGCCCGGTGCCGATACGACGCACCACCTCGACCGGTGAGCACATCTGGCATTCCGCGATCCCCAGCAACTGCCTAGCCTTGCGAATAAAGATCTGGCCGCTGTCGGCGGGGTGTGGCCGCTCGCCTTGAACCCAAGTGATCAATGCGCCGCTGATGAATCTCGCCCAGTCGTGCTTCGCATCGCTGAAGGGCTTCCACTGCGACACAACTAGATTGGAGAGCGTCTGAAAAGCGGACATGTAGATCTGGTCCACCAGGGGATCGGCATAGAAGGTGAACCGTCGCAAAAGCTCTGCGGCGAGCGGCCGTTCGGCCGCGTCGAAGTTACTCATCCACCCGTGCGGATCAATCTTGTCCGCCCGCCAAGCGTGAAGATCTATCAGGTGATCGCAGGCTGAAAGGATGTTGGATTGGTTCAACCGCAGACGCTCTAAGTTAGGGCTTCCGCCCGCGGGTGGAATCACAATGCAAGCCTATCAGACGGCCACCCCCAAGGAAGCTGATTAGGGTGAAACTCTCAGCATGAGGGTAAGCATATTTGAAAGACCGGCCCACGGCTCCTTTCAGGCACGCTTCCCAGAAGTGGACATAAGAAGGGTCGGCAAGTGGCGCGATGCCGCCCCCTCCCCTGCCCCTTTGTCGCCTAAGCTCTTATTCTCCAAAGCGCACTGGCCGTCGGAATGCCGTTAGCTCCGGCCGGACACATGACCGCAACCTGGCAGATCAAAATTTGCTCAAATCAACCCTTCCGGCGCAGGGGTCATCCACAGATGACAACACGGGTCTTCCATCAGTGCGGCACTAGTGCCCGCATGGCGAAGGCTGCGGCGCCGACCACCACAACGCTAGCGGCCCAAAGACTCACCAGCCAGAATAGTTTCCTCACCATGGCTCAATGATATCCCACGCCGATCTGCACCTTGCCGCGGAACAGCCAGTAGACGTAGCCGGTGTAGATCAGGATCACCGGGATGAGCACCGAGGCGCCCCAAAGAAGGAAAGCTTGCGTCGCCGGTGGAGCGGCCGCCGCCTGTATGGTGATGTTGGGGGGAACCATCATAGGCCACATACTGACGCCGAGGCCGATATAGGCCAGCAAGAAGAAGCCGAGGGCATAGAAAAAGGGCGCAAGTTCTCGTCGCTGCTTCAGGGCGGCGAAGAACAGCCAGGCCAGGGCCAGCAGGACCAGCGGCACAAGCGCCGCGCCGGCGGCCCTGGGCAGGGTCAGCCAGCGGTCGCGGAACGGGGTGTTGAGCAACAGCATGGCGAGCGACACCGCGCCGATAAAGGCAAGTGTCCCCCAGGCGAACCGGGCGGCCAAATGGCGAAAGCGGGCTTGGAGATCGCCTTCGGTCTTCCAGATCAGCCAGCAGGCGCCGAGCAAGCCGTAGCCAGCGACGAGCGCTAGGCCGGTCATCAGGCTAAACGGCGTCAGCCAGTCCCACCACCCCCCGGCGTAGGCGCGCCCGGAGACCTTGATCCCTTGGACGAAGGCGCCCAAGGCGATCCCTTGGGAGAAGGCCGCTACATAGGAGCCGCCCATGAAGGAGCGGTCCCATCGCTTCTGCTCGCGGTCATGGCGAGCCCGGAACCGCATCTCGAACGCTACGCCCCGAAAGATCAGCGCGAGCAGCATGATGGTCAGCGGCATGTAGAGGGCAGGTAGGAGGATGGCGTAGGCCAGCGGAAACACCGCGAAAAGGCCGCCGCCGCCCAGGACGAGCCAGGTCTCGTTGCCGTCCCACACCGGGGCCACGGAATTGACCATCACGTCCCGCTCTTGATGCCCGTGCACGGCTGGGAAGAGGATGCCGACGCCGAGGTCAAACCCATCCAGCACCACATAGGCGAACACGGCGACGGCGATCAGCACCGCCCAGATTAGCGGCAGGGCGAGGCTCATGGGCGGATCTCCGGCGCTGGCGTCTCAGGTCCGCCGAAGCGCTCCGGGGCTCCGGACAACGACGGCGCCGGCGTGATCCCGGCTGTGCGGATCGGCTGGTCGGCGGGCGGGCCGGGATCGTGTGGCCCGGGGGTCTGGCCGAATAGATGTAAGGTGAAGGCCATGCCTGACCCGAACACCACCACATAGACAACGACGAACGCCAGGAGCGAGACCGCCAGGGCCGGCGCCGCCACAGGACCGACGCTGTCGGCCGTGCGTAGCAGACCATAGACGGTGAAGGGCTGGCGCCCCGCCTCAGTGACGATCCACCCCGCAGTCACCGCCAGGAACCCTGCCGGGCCCATGGCCACGGCGAACCGTTGGAACAGCCGCGAATCGTAGAGCTTGCCCCGCCAGCGCAGGATCAGCCCGGTGACGCCCAGGAGCACGATCAGGAGACCGAGGCCAACCATGGCGCGGAAGGCGAAGAAGACCAGCGGGATATTGGTCGGCCAGGTGTTACGCGGAAAGGCCTTCAGCCCCTTCACCACCGCGTTCGGATCGTGCGCCAGATAAAGGCTGGCGAGCTTGGGCACGCCTACGGCGAAGCGGGTCTCGCCAGCCTTGGCGTCCGGCCAGCCAAACATCAGCGAGCTTGCGCCCTGCTCGGTCTCGAACTGCCCCTCCATCGCGGCGACCTTGGCGGGCTGGTAATGGTAGCTGTTGCCGCCATGCAGGTCGCCGAGGACGACCTGCAGCGGCCCGATAATCACGGCCATCCACAAGGCCATGGAGAACATCAGCCGAGCGCGGGGATTGGTCTTGTCTTTCAGCAGGTGGAAGGCGCCCACGGCCCCGACCACCAGCGCCGTGGTCAGATAGGCGGCAACCACCGTGTGCGCGTAGCGATATGGGAAGGAGGGGTTGAACAGCGCCTTCACCCAACTCGTGGGAAAGAACCGGCCGTCGGCGGTGCGCACGAACCCGTCCGGGGTCTGCATCCAGCTGTTAGCTGCCAGGATCCAGAAGGTCGAAACCAGGGTGCCGATCGCCACCAGGCAGGTGGCCATGAAATGAAGCTTGGGCCCAACCCGCTTCAGCCCGAACAGCATCACGCCCAGAAAGCCGGCTTCGAGGAAGAAGGCGGTCAGGACTTCATAGCCCAAGAACGGCCCGATCACCGGCCCGACCTTGTCTGAGAACACAGACCAGTTGGTCCCGAACTGGTAGGACATCACGAGGCCGGACACGACGCCCATGGCGAAGACGACGGCGAAGATGCGCAGCCAGTACTGGAAGGTGTCGAGGAACAGCGCCTTCTTGGTCGCAAGCCACAAGGCTTCGAGCACCGCCAGAAAGCTCGCTAGCCCGATGGTGAAGGCGGGATAGAGGAAGTGCCAAATCACCACGAAGGCGAACTGGGACCGCGCCAGATCAAGCGCGCTTGGCAGATGCAGCCCGGCCATCAAGCCTCCGATTTCAATTCAGGCTCTGTCGGTCCGTAGCGGGTTCGGACAGCGCAACCGCCCTATGCCGATGTTCGGCGTCGCCTCAACCATCCCAAATTGCAGCGCTTGAGCGTCTTTAACACCCTCGGAATCTACTCAAGCGTATCGTGTCGGTTATAGTTTGGACGGAAGCGTTCGGTCCAAATTCATACCTCCTACCGATGTCGGGTATTCACCGGGTATCTCCCGAGGCTCGAACTCATCATCCGAAGGCATCAGGTCTGAGCACGCCGATGCGGCTCTGACCCATCGAGGTTTGGTGGGCCGCAAGCCAGAACTATTCCCTGTGCAGAGGAACGGAAGGTGGCCCCGATGATTATCAATGCGCCGGACACGTTGAGTTGCCGCGCCCTACCCGCAAACGAAAACCATCGCTCCGGGCGAGACGCAAGGTTTGAGTTGAAAGGGAATTTTCAGTTATGAAATGGGATAAGGTCGGGCTTTTTAGCGCGATGAAATTCTCCGAGGTTCAAGAATTCGCTCCCACAGCCGCATCCGATCAGGTGCAGCCCAGTATTGGGCCGGCTGTCTTCGTCGTCGATGATGACTACTTCTCCCGCTCAGGGGTGCGGATTGCGCTAGAGGATGCCGGGCTGACGGTCCTAGATTTCATGGATTGCGAAACTTTCCTGGCCGACTACAAGCCCCGCCCGGAATCTTGCCTGGTGCTCGACGTGCACTTTCCGGGGATGGGCGGGCTGGAACTCCTCGTGAGACTTCAGGCGGCAGCAATGCGTTTGCCGACCATCATCATCAGCGGAAGCAGTGACATTTCCGAAGCCGTACAGTCGATGAAATCCGGCGCCACCGACTTCATTGAAAAACCGATTGCACCGGAAACGCTTCTTTGCGCGGTCCGTAAAGCCTTGGAACAGTCGAGGCGGATGAACGCAGTCTCGCATCTTAAAGAAGTCGCCGTCGATCACCTCGCCAACCTCACGCCGCGGCAGAACGAGATTATGAATTTGGTCCTGGCCGGCCAGCCCAGCAAAAATATCGCGGCCGACCTGGGGATCAGCCAACGCACCGTGGAGAACCATCGCGCGTCCATTATGCACAAGACCGGCGCCACATCGCTTCCAGCGCTGGCGAGGTTGGTGATCGCCGCTTCGCATTATCGTCAGGAGACGGCGGCCATAGCTTGAACGAGGTTGTAGGGCTCGATGAGGCGTCCTTTTGGGATCGGCTGCAAACCATATTCCCCAACTAGGTCTCGCGCCCTGCCTACCGTCCATCGGAAGAATTGGTTACTTTTTTGCGGCCGGATGATGTCTCGGGTTCAAGGCCCAACCGGCACGCGCAGAGCCGCATGCGTATTTTGGCTGGCGCGCTTCTCACTTTTCGCCTCGGTGAAGTCGAGCACGACCCGCGACGCGACATCGCCATGCTCTAAGCGTTCGAAGATCGTGTTGATCTCTGAAAGGGGCTGCAGTTCGATGTCCGCCTTCACCTTACCTTTCGCCGCGAAGTCCAGGCACTCGGCCATGTCTTCGCGGGTGCCGACGAACGAACCGCGCACGGTTACGCAGTTGGCCACAAGGTCGAAGATATCCAGCGGAAACGCGCCGGGCGGCAGGCCTACAAGGACGCAGGTTCCGCGCTTACGGGTCATCTCGACACCCTGCTTGAACGCGGGCAGCGACGGGGCGGTGATCAGTACGCCGTGGGCGCCGCCACCGGTTTCCTTCTTCAGAACTTCGGCAGGATTTGCGGTCTTGGCGTTGATAACGAGATCGGCGCCGAGCCGCTTGGCGTGCTCCAGCTTGCCGTCGTCAATATCGACGCCGCAGACCAGAAGGCCCATGGCCTTGGCGTACTGGATGGCGAGGTGCCCGAGGCCCCCGCAGCCGGAGATGGCGATCCACTCGCCCGGCCGCGCATCGGTTTCCTTGATGCCGTTATAGGTGGTGATGCCGGCGCAGATCAAGGGCGCCGCTTCCTTGGGGCCAAGACCCTTGGGGATGTGGGCGACGTAGTTGGGGTCGGCGAGGACGTACTCGGCGAAGCCGCCATTCTTGGTGTAGCCACCGAACTGGGCTTCGCCGCAGAC
Source organism: uncultured Caulobacterales bacterium (assembly GCA_903862425.1). Classification (GTDB taxonomy): domain Bacteria; phylum Pseudomonadota; class Alphaproteobacteria; order Caulobacterales; family Caulobacteraceae; genus CAIOYC01. Next base: position 40,390 of record CAIOYC010000002.1, read on the forward strand.
CGTCTCCCAGGCCGAAAGGCAGTATTCGCAATGGCCGCAGGCGGAGTAGAGCCAGGGCACGCCGACGCGGTCGCCTTCCTTCACGATGGAGACGCCGGCGCCCACGCCGACGACGATGCCGATGGCTTCGTGGCCGGGGATGAAGGGCGGGGTCGGCTTCAGCGGCCAATCGCCATTGGCGGCATGAAGGTCGGTGTGGCAGACGCCGCAGGCTTCGGTCTTGACCAAGATCTGGCCTGGACCGACGATGGGAACGTCCCACTCCTGGATTTGCAGCGGCGTCTTGAACGCCGTGACCACGGCGGCTTGCATCTTGGTAGGCATGGAGATCCCCCTGTGGGGTTACGGTGCAGGCGAAATCGCCCCTTGTAGTTCAGGCGGCCGCGGCCGTTCCGAGGCCCCGCACGCCTTCGATCATCTTCACCAGCACGGTCTGGGCGTCGCCGTAGACCATGTTGCAGTTGGGGTCGTAGAAGAGCCCGTTGACGATGCCGGAGTAGCCTTTGCCCTCGCCGCGCTTGACCACATAGACCTGCTTGGCCTTATCCGCGTTCAGGATAGGCATGCCGAAGATGGGCGAGGCCTTGTCGGTTCGCGCAGCGGGGTTGACCACGTCGTTGGCGCCGATGACGAGGGCGACGTCGGTGGTAGCGAAATCGTCGTTAATGTCGTCGAGCTGAAAGATCATGTCATAGGGCACACCGGCCTCGGCCAGGAGCACGTCCATCTGGCCCGGCATGCGACCGGCCACGGGGTGGATAGCGAATTTGACGGAGACCTTGGCGGCCAGGAGCAGCTTGACGAACTCGTAGAGCTTCTGCTGGGCCTGGGCGGCGGCGAGGCCGTAGCCCGGAATGATGATGACGCTGGAAGCGTAGCGCATCTTGATGGCGGCGTCGGAGGCTTCGACGGCGCGCTCCGTGCCTTTGATGGCGCCGGGCTTTTGCTTCGCCGCCTCGCCGAAGTTGGTGAAGACGACGTTGGAGACCGAGCGGTTCATGGCCTTGGCCATCAGGAGGGTGAGCAGCAGGCCAGCCGCACCCACGACCATGCCGGCGATCATCAGCGCGGGGTTGTGCAGGACGAACCCCTCCAACCCTACGGCCAAGCCGGTCAGGGCGTTGTAGATAGAAATCACCACGGGCATATCAGCCCCGCCGATCGGCAAGGTCATGGCGACGCCGAACACCAGGGCGAAAGCGAAGAAGGCGCAAATCCAAGTGATTGGGTAGAACAGCGGCGTCGCGCCGACGATGCCGCCATAGACGATCACCCCGCCGATGGCGACGGCGACCGCCATCAGGAGCGCATTGAAGACCTGCTGCCCCTTCACCCTCAGTGGCTTTTTGATCACCCCGTTGAGCTTAGCCCAGGCGATGATCGAGCCGGACATCGACACCGCGCCGATCAGTGCGCCCAGTAAGGTCACCACCAGTTCGGTCGCGCCGTGCGTTTTGCCCCCGAACAGCTCCACCGCGGCGATGCCGCCGGCCGCGCCGCCGCCCATGCCGTTATAGATCGCCACCATCTGGGGCATGGCGGTCATGGCCACCTTGCGTCCCGCCAACCAGGCGCCGGCGCCGCCGACCGCCAGGGCGAGGACGGCGAGAGCGATATTGACCATCAGATGCGGCTTAGCCGCGCCGCCGACGCTGAAGACATAGAGAAAACTCGCCAACACCGCCGCGATCATCCCGACGCCTGCGACGCGAATGCCGGATGGGGCAGTGGCCGGCGACGACATGCGCTTCAAACCGAAGAGAAACAGGAAGGCCGCGACGAGATCGACGGCGCCGATAACCAGATTTGGGATCATGGTGAACATGTCGGTGTCCTCAACCCTTCTTCGGGTGATGGGATTTGGCGCGGCGACGATGTTTGGCGGGCGCGACGCTGCTCTTGAACATCGCCAACATGCGGTCCGTAACGGCGTAGCCGCCCGCGGCATTGCCGGCGCCCAACAGAACCGCGAAGAACCCAATCCCCTGCTCCAGCGCCGTACTGGCGTTCAGGAGGGCGAAAAGGCCCCCCACCACCACGATGCCGTGGACAAAGTTGGAGCCCGACATGAGCGGGGTGTGCAGGATCGCCGGCACATTGCCGATGATCACCCACCCTGCAAATCCCGCCAGCATGAAGACGTAAAGAGCCACGAGCCCCGTCATGGTTATATCGAAAGGCATCACCGTATCCTGATCGGGTTCACGCCGCGTGCGCCGGCAATTTGGAGGCTTTGGACGGGTCACCCGCCTTGGCCTGGTCCGGCTCGCACAGCTTGCCGTCGTGGGTGAGCGCGGTCTTGGCCAAAACCTCGTCGGTCCAGTCGATGGTGACGATGTTGTCCTTCATCATCAGCGCCAACAGGGCGTACTGGTTCTTGGCGTAAAGCTCGCTGGCGTCTTCGCCCAGCAGGGACGGGACGTTCAGGGGCGCGACGATCGTAACGGCGCCGACCTGAACCGTCCGGCCGGGCTCGGCGGCCTCGCAGTTGCCGCCGCCGTCCGCCGAAAGATCGACGATCACCGCGCCGGACTTCATTCCGGAGACCTGCGCCTTGCTGATCAGCTTGGGCGAGGGTTTCCCGGGGATGGCGGCCGTGGTGACGATCAGATCGGAGCTTTGGATATGTTTGGTGAGGGCGGCGTCGACCTTGGTCTTCTCCTCAGGGGTCAACGCGCGGGCGTAGCCGCCCTTGCCTGTGGCGTCGACGCCGGTATCGACGAAGGTCGCGCCGAGGGACAGGGCCTGGTCCTTCGTCTCCGGGCGGACGTCATAGCCCTCGACCACGGCGCCGAGGCGTTGGGCGGTGGCGATGGCTTCGAGGCCCGCGACACCGAGACCCATCACCAGCACCTTGGCCGGTCCGATCACCCCCGCGGCGGAGGTGATCTTGGGCAGTACCCGCGCCATGTGGGTCATCCCTAGCGCAACCCCGTAATAGCCCGCCAAGGCCGATTGGCTGGACAAGGCGTCCATGGATTGCGCCCGCGAAATGCGCGGAATGCGCTCCATGGCGAAACAGGTGATCTTCTTCTCCAGAAGCTTCTTCACCAGCGCAGGCTCGTTCGTCGCATAGACGAAAGAGATCAGAATCGCGCCGGGCTTCAGGGCGTCGATCACCGCCAGCGACGGCGGCTGCACGGCCAACACCACGTCGGCGTCGGCGACCAGGGCCTGGACGTCGTCCATGCACGCGACATCCTTGAAGGCGCTGTCCGCCAGCTTGATGGCCTCGCCGGCGCCCGACTGCATGTGCAGCTTGGCGCCCAACTTGATCAGCTTGGGAATGACTGAAGGGGTCAGGGCCACGCGCCGTTCGTTCGGCTGTGTCTCCTTCAGAACGGCGACATTGACGTACATTGCAAATCCAGATTTTGGGCGGAGAGAGGCGTCTTCGATGGTCGGTCAGGTCGGGCGGAGGCTGCTAAGCCGCCGCCCTCTGAAGCGGGGCGCCCGGTGCTAGTTCGGCGCTTCCAGGGTCACGGTGCGGACCAGTTTCTTGTTGACGAATTCCTGGATGCCCATGTCGCCAAGCTCGCGCCCATAGCCGGAATTCTTGATCCCGCCGAAGGGCAGCTCGGGATCGGACCAGTCGATGTTGTTGATGAACATCATGCCGGTCTCGACGCGGCTGGCCACGCGCTTGCCGCGCGCGATGTCCTTGGTCCAGACCGAGCCGCCGAGACCGAAGTCGCTGTCGTTGGCCAAGGCGATGGCCGCGTCTTCGTCCTTGACCCGGAAGAACGACGCCACGGGGCCGAAGAACTCATCCCGAAAAGCAGGGTTCTCCAGTTTGATATCGGTGAGGATGGTAGGCTGCATATAGGAGCCCGGCCGGTCGATACGCTTGCCGCCCATGACGAGCCTGGCGCCGCGGGCGACGGCGTCGTCCACCTGCTTCAGGAGCCCCACCAAGGCCGCTTCGCTGGAAAGAGGCCCGAGCGTGGTCTTCTCATCGAGGGGATCGCCGGCCTTCAAGGCCTCCAGCGCTGCCTGGAACTTCGCCAGGAACGTGTCGGCCAACGCCTCGACGACGATGAACCGCTTGGCGGCGCAGCAGGTCTGGCCCGCGTTATACATCCGGCCCCAGACCGCCCATTTTACGGTGTGATCGAGGTCCGCGTCCTCCAAAACGATGAAGGCGTCGCTGCCGCCAAGCTCCATGGACGACACCTTGACGTTGCGCCCGGCAGCGGCGGCCATGGTCCGCCCCGCGGCGACGCTGCCCGTAAGGGCCACGCCCTTGATGCGCGGGTCGTCGATGATGCGGTCAGACTGCTCGTGCGAGATCAAAAGGTTGGTGTAGAGGCCCGCTGGCGCTCCCGCCTCGATCAACAGCTTCTCGAAGGCGATGGCGCATTGGGGCACGATGCCAGCGTGTTTCACCACCAGCACGTTGCCGGCCATCAGGTGCGGCCCGGCGATACGGGCAAGTTGGTAGTAGGGGAAATTCCACGGCTCGACACAGAAGATCACGCCCAACGGGCTCGATTCCATATGCGCTTCGCCCGCCGTCGGGTTGAGCTTGACGGTGGCCAAGAAGCGCTCGGCGTTCTTGGCGTAGTAGGCAAGGATGCGGGAACTGAACTCCACCTCGCCCCGCGCTTCGCCGATCCGCTTGCCCATCTCCAAAGTCATGGTGTGCGCGAAGGCCTCGGCCTTGGAGTGCAGAATCTCCGCAGCCGTAAAGATGATCGCGGCCCGCTCTGCGTAGCTCTTATGTCGCCAGCTCTCGAAGCAGGTCTGAGCGGTGGCGAGCTTGGTCTCGAACTGCAGGTCGCTGATGTCTTCGAACGACTTGATCAGCGTGCCGTCGAAGGGGCTGAGGCTCTGGTATGTCATGACTGAGGTGCTTTCAAAATCACCGTGCAAAAGGTCCGCGCGGTGTCGCGTCGGCTATCGCTTGGGGCGTCGTCGGGCATCGGGCCGCTCCAAATCTGGGTGATGGAGCAAGGTAGTCGCAGGCCGGGGCGGGCAGGTAGTATCGGAAACTACTCAAATCACCGGATGAAGTTTCTGCCTGAGTAGTTTCCGACTCCTGACGAGGATGATTTCTCAGCCCAAGCTGCAAGCTTCGAGACTGTAATTGGCAAATCAACCCCGCCACACCGCGCTAGGAAGATCATGTTGCGCGCCACATCCAAGCTGAACCTTTAGCCCTCATGCAGGCGATGGTGTTGAACAAGATAGGCGGCCCGCTTCAATGGACAGAGCTGCCGGACCGTCAGCCGGGACCATGCCAGATTCGGGTGAGGGTCACAGCCTGCGGGGTCTGCCGCACCGATCTGCATGTGCTCGACGGCGAACTGCCGGACCCACATTTCCCCATCATTCCAGGTCACGAAATCGTCGGCCGCATCGACGCCATCGGCACGGGCGTGCCGGAGCTCGAGATCGGCGAGCGGGTGGGCATTCCCTGGCTCGGCCACACCTGCGGCGTCTGCTCCTACTGCATCGAGCATCGTGAAAACCTGTGCGACCATCCGCTCTTCACCGGCTTCACCCGCGACGGCGGCTTTGCGACGGCGACCATAGCGGACGCCCGCTTCGCCTTTCCGCTCGGTGAAGTCGGCGATGACGCCGCGCTGGCCCCCCTGCTTTGTGCGGGCCTGATCGGCTGGCGGTCGCTGGTGATGGCGGGGGAAAGCAAGACCTTGGGCGTCTATGGATTCGGCGCGGCTGGTCACATCGTCGCTCAGGTGGCCAAGTGGCAGGGACGGTCCGTGTTCGCCTTCACGCGCCCTGGCGATCTCGCCACACAGGCTTTTGCGCGAAGTCTCGGTGCGGTCTGGGCCGGGGGTTCGGACGAGGCGCCGCCGGAATTGCTGGACGCTGCGATCATCTACGCCGTCGATGGCGCTCTTGTGCCCGCCGCATTGAAGGTGCTTCGCAAAGGTGGCCGCCTTGTCTGCGCGGGCATCCACATGAGCGACATTCCAAGATTTCCCTATGCCTCGCTTTGGGAAGAGCGCGAGATCGTGTCGGTCGCCAATCTGACCCGCCAGGATGGGCTCGACTTCCTTAAGCTCGCGCCCGAGATCGGTATCGTGACCAAGACGACGCCTTACGCGCTGAAGGATGCCAATCAGGCGCTCGCCGATCTACGGGCCGGCCGTTTCGAGGGCGCGGCCGTTCTCGTACCTTAGTCGCTGCGATCAGCGCTGGGTGTGGCGGGCGATCCGCGATCACAAAAAACAATCGATTGGTGTGAGCGGCAACGAAAGCCGGGTGGGCGCGGACGTCTCGGTTAGTCTTAGCCTGATTGTCACCGAGCTAGTGATCAACGCCTTGAAGCACGCCTTCCCTGAAGACCGAGCCGGCAAGATCATCGTCGATTATCGTGCGCAGGGCCCAAAGTGGACTCTTTCGGTCAATGACGACGGCGTCGGCATGCCGGACGCCGGGGCGCCGCCGGGTTTGGGGACCAGCATCGTGGAAGCCCTGGCGCGCCAGCTCCGCGCCCGCGTTACGGTCGCTGACCGAGATCCAGGGACATCCGTTTCGATCATCCACGCGCACCTCGCCGCCGTGGACGAAGCTGGCCCCGAACCCGCCGAGCATGCCGTCTAAGGAATGTACGCCAGCTCGGCGCTGTAAGTAGTTTCCGACCCTATGAGCGCTCACCTTTAGCCTTGAAATTAGCGCCGGTGCACACACCAAATATCGTCGCCTGCCTGACAGGGTTCGGCGCGGCTCAAGGGTGGGATGCAACAGCTGCGCGGAGACCGAATTGATCCACCGGGTGTTCCGTCGCAGGCCGTCTGCCAATCATTTGGGACAGAGCTCCAGATCGTTCAGTTTTGACCGTTAAGCTAGACATTGAGCCGAGCGCGCCTGCTCGGCAACGACCGATTCGGATGTTTGATGGTGCGACGTGGCTGCTCGCAGCCGGTCTGGCGCTCGTCGCGGTTCTGTTAGCAATGACCATAGCGGCGGCGGCGCAACAGCGCGGTGCCGATAAGCTCGTCAATCGGTCGTTCCTAGTCCAGAGCCGCCTGATGTCGGTTCTATCCAATCTGCAAGACGCCGAAACTGGACAGCGCGGCTACATCATCACGGGCGACAGCGCCTTCCTGCAACCCTACGACAAAGCTCGGCTCAGCTTACCCGACCAATTGCTGAGCTTGGCAACCGTCATGACCGACACCCCTGCGCAACGCGCCTCTATGGCGTCGCTGCGCTCGATCACGGCGCTTCGAATGGGTCTTCTGCAACAGGGGGTGGTCTTGCGGCGCTCCGGCGATCGGACGGGAGCCGCCGACTATGTTTCCCAGGGCGCCAGCAAGCGCCTCATGGACACCGTTCGGGGTGAGATCGGCAATATGAGTGCGCAAGAGAGCCATATTTTGGTCGGCTATCAAACCCAAGCCAAGTTAGGCTTTGAGCGTCTCTTGGTGCTGCTTTCGGCCGGTTTCGCCCTGGTGATCGTACTGACGGTGGCAAAGTTTCTTGTCGCGTCACGCCGACTAGCGTCGGTTGCGGCGAGACGCGACGAATTGGCGGCCACCAACGCCAAACTGCTTGCGGAAGCGGAGGATCGGGAGAACGCCGAGCGCAAAATTCGACAGATGCAGAAATTGGAGGCAGTTGGACAGCTGACCGGCGGCATAGCGCATGACTTCAACAACATGCTCGCCATCATCATTGGCAGCCTGGACTTAGCGCTCCGCCGACTGTCCGTCGATCCTGCCAAGGCGCAATCATATATAGGCCACGCGCTGGACGGCGCCAACCGAGCTGCAGCGCTGACCAATCGCCTGCTGGCCTTCTCCCGACAGCAATCCCTTGAGCCGACCGCTTCGGATCCAAACAAATTGGTAAGCGGGCTCTCCGAGATCCTGCGACGCACGATCGGAGAACAGCTTCAGGTTGAGACCGTCCTGGCCGGCGGCATTTGGTCGACTAATGTCGATGTGTCGCAGCTGGAGAACGCCATCCTCAACCTTTGCGTCAACGCACGCGACGCGATGCCATCGGGCGGCAAGCTGACCATCGAGACGTCCAACGCCTTCCTGGATGAGGCCTATGCCCATGACCACCTTGAGGTGCGCCCAGGCCATTATGTCCTCATCTCAGTGTCCGACACCGGCCTGGGCATGCCTGCTGATGTCGTCGCCAAGGCCTTTGAACCTTTCTTCACCACAAAGGCGGTTGGCAAAGGGACGGGCCTGGGGCTCAGCCAAGTGTTCGGATTTGTGAAGCAGTCCGGCGGCCACGTCGAGATTTACTCGGAGGTGAACGCGGGGACGTCGATCAAACTCTATCTTCCCCGCTGGATCGGCGAAGACGTGGCTGTAACGGGCCCGCCCGCGCTTGAGCCGCTTCCAACGGCAAGCTCTAAACAGACCATCTTGGTGGTTGAAGACGAGGACGCGGTCAGGGCCGTCTGTGTTGAGGCCCTGCAAGAGGTTGGCTACACCATCTTTGAGGCCAGCTCGGGCAAACAGGCTCTACTCGAACTTGAACGCCATCCGGCCGTCGATCTGTTGTTCTCGGATGTTGTCATGCCGGGCATGTCCGGCCCAGACCTAGCTTCGGCGGCGCGCGCTATCCAACCTCAGCTCAAGGTGCTCTTCACCACCGGCTACGCCCGCAACGCGGTGATCCACAACGGCATCCTCGATCCGGGCGTGATGCTGCTGCCTAAGCCCTTCACGCTCAATCAGCTGTTTTCCAAGGTCGGCGAGGCGCTGAGCGTGAACGCGGTGGAGGCGATGACGGCGATCCACAGTGACGTAAGCCCGAAGCGCGCATAGGTGCTGGCTCCGGCCACAGCCCCACAGACAAGGCTGGCCCACAACAGCACATAGGGCGCCCAGGCCGCCTTATCCCCGCCCGTGATGACCGCTGCGAGCCGTTGGCCGACCTTGACCAAAGTCCCCGTCATGTAGGTCAGGCCAATTCTGATCTCGCCTGCCTCCTCGAAGACAGCGTTCTCGGCGCCCATGGCCAAGGCAGTAAGGCCAATGGTGAGAAGGGTGCGATGCATCGCACCCCCAGCCGCCGCGAAGAAGAGGAGCGCGGTTACGAGCGCGAGGACGGCGCGTCGCCGATGAAAGCCGGCTTTGCCGCCTGTCACCGATCCCACCACCACACCGAGGATGAACATCCCGATCAGCGCGGCCGCGGCAAACGGATTTGGCGTCCGCGTGGCGAGGCCCACCGCCAAACGCGTCGAGTTTCCGCTCATGAACGAAACAAAGAAGCCGCCCGTCTGCATGAATCCGATGGCGTCGACATAACCGGCCAAAGCGCAAAGGCCAGCCGCGAGGGCTTGGGTTCGTCGGTCGTAGCGGATCACAGTTGGACCTCCCCGGCGCCAAGATGGCTACACCGCAGACTTGGGTGAGATGCTTGAACATCTGTCCCAGACCGCTTTCGCCGTCGTGGGTAAAAACCTTACCGGAGAGTATCGAGCAGTTGCTCGCAGCGCGCACGCAGATCCGCCAGCGGCGGCTTGGTCAGCAGCCAGTCGCCCATCGCGTCGATCGTCGTCTGATTCTCGAAACTCCAACCTTTTTCGACACTGAGCGCGCCGTGGATCAGGCTGGCCTGCAGGCGTGGATCGGGCGCGCCGTCGAAAATGCGAAGATGCCGTCGGGCCACGGCGCATTGCGGCCGGCTCGCCCGGGGGGCTGACTTCACGGGATTCACCGGGCTTGGCGCTTCGTGCGTATAGTTCATGGCTAGACCCCCTTGGCCCTTATCAGGCAAAGACCTGAGGCAGACGGTTATGGATTGCGGTGGCGGCGATCGCAGCTTCACCATCGGCGACACTGATCTGATTGAGGCCGCGCACCAGGTCGCCGGCGGCAAATAAACCCGGCACGGACGTCTCCTGATGCGCATCGACGTAAAGACGATGCGCGTCATCCGTCCGAGCGCCCAAGGCCGTGGCCAGTGAAGCCTGCGGCGTGGTGCCGAAAGCGGAATAGATCGCGTCGAACCTGTGTAGTCGGCCGTCCTCGACACCTAAGATCGTGACGCCGTTCTCGCCCAGACTGACGGAGTCGATGACCACATGGGACACGTCGATCCCCGCGGCACTGAGTGAGCGGTGCGTCTCTGCTGACAACGCGGTTGTTTCGGTGGCCATCAACAGCAGGGTCAATCTGCCGGTATAGGTTCGAAGGAAGAGGGCCTCGCCAGCGGCGTGTTCGCCGTCGCCCAGAACCGCGATGTGTTTGCCGATACTCTCATAGCCATCGCAAATCGGGCAGGTACGGATCAGCCCTTTTTTGACGGCGTCGCCCACGTGAGCGACCGGAGGATTATTCTCCACCACGCCAGTGGCCAAAATGACCGCGTGCGCGGTCACCGATCTCGCACCCATCTCGGCGCTAAATCGCCCGTGGTCGTTTGAGCTCAGCGTATCGACGACGCTGCTTTCGACGACCGCGCCGTAACGACGGGCCTGTTCGCGCAGATTTTCCAGCAGCCGGCGTCCCGAGATTCCGCCTGGAAATCCCGGCAAATTGTGGCTCTTGGTGATCCACTCGGCGCGGCTCCAGCCCTTGTCGAGCACCAGGACCCGCCGTCGAAACCGCCCCAAATAGATGGCGGCGGTCAATCCGGCGGGTCCGCCGCCGATCACCAGGCAATCAAAAGCTCTGGTCATACTTGCGGCGTCCTGGCTGCTCTTTGTCCCCGACTAATTGGCGGACGCTTTGCGCTCAATTTGAAATCCGCCCCAAAGCAGAAGTCCAAGACCAAGACCAAGGCCAGCCCCGATGCTCAGGGCTTCGAGCGGACGAGCTTGAATGACACTTCTGAAATCAAGATAGCGATGTTCGGCTTGAGCGCCGAAGCTTGTGAGCAGCCGGCGCGTTCGGTCAGCTGTCCTCGCATTCGCCTTGCGGGCATCTCGGAAAGTCTTTGTGACCAAGCTTTTCGCACGGCGGTGATCGCTTCGAACCGTTTTTACCAGAGCGGTTTGGGCGGTCTTAGCTGCCACCTTGAGGTCTTCGGCGAGATCGGTGGGCATGTTGGAGTCCTGAAGGTGAGGTCTGAGTAAGGACAGATCCCTAACGCTGATTGAGCGTTGAATGCAGGCTCGGAAACTACCCAGGTCGATGGGGAAAATCCCGGCGTCGGATGAGGCGGCTCAAAGTGATGTGCCGGCTACGGGTTGGCTCCAGTCGAACCGCCAAGTTCAGTGGCTAAAGAGCACTGGGAGAGTCGAGCGCTCGATCAGGCCGGCGGTGACTCCACCAAAGCACCACTCCTGCAGCCGGTTGTGGCCGTAGGCGCCTGAGACAATGAGATCTGACACGGCGTCTTCAGCACAGGTTATGAGGCAGCCGACAGGATCATCGGTCCCTTCCCGAACAGTTCGGCTTTCGACGACGACACCATGACGCCTCAATCTACCGAGAGCCGCTGCGAGTCCGTTAATAGGCGACCCGTCCTCGGCTTGGATGGCAACGAGAATAACAGACTCAGCTTCACACATCAGCGGCAACGCATCGGTTAAAGCCCGCCGTGCCTCTCGAGTGTTTTTCCAGCCCACGGCGATCCGTTTGCGGCGCAGGCCTTGGCAGCCTTTTGGAACAGTCATCACCGGAATGCCGGCCGCAATAGCCATGGTGCCGGGATCGACGGTACTGTCATGGGGACCGCGAATCGCACTGGCGATTATCAGGTCAGCCCCAGCGGCGTAGTCAGCCATCATTTCGTCAGGAGAGCCTAAGCCTTCGGCCCAGACTGCGGCCTCGCCTAAGACACCAGCGATGCGCTGGAAATGGTCTTTCGCGGCACTGATGTCCGCCTGCTGCGCATCCACAACGATCTGCCAATCTATGCCGACGATGCCATTCATCTGCATTGGCACCGAGCCGCCAAGGCCCACTACTTTCGCCGATAAGCCGTAGGCGAAATCAACAGCGACTTGCAGCCGCGCATCCGACTCCAGGCTCGCCTCGACGTGCACAAGAAGGGTTTTGTAGTTCGTTGCGGAGGGGGCGAGGGCTGGGGCCACGTGTGGTCGCTCATTCAGCATGGCGGGCCTTGAGGGTCGAAAGCGGTGCTACGGGTCGGGCGCACCGAAGGTCGTCGGACACTGCACGCAGCCTTGCGGCGGTGCGGCCGTCGAGAGGCGGGAAGCCTGTGACGACGCTGGGTTCAGGCGGCGTTCTCGGGTGGCGAACCTTGGGGACCGACAGGTCGATCTGCACGATCGGCGAACCGTAGTGGGTCGACAGGTCTTCGATCATCGCGGCCACTTCGCCAAACGACACGTCGCTCGACAAACCAAAGACGCGAACCTTGCGTCCGAGCCAAATCTTCAACCGACTCGGTTGGGCGGGCGGTGTGAAGTCTTTGGAAGGGCCCAGGCCCAGACTTGGTAGTTTATCGGTCGGTATCGGCGAGAGATCTAGCATGATGGGCCTCCTCAAAGAGGCGCGGTGCGACCAGCGCGTCACGTGAAGCTTTCCTTAGGTTAGGGCGCCTGGGCGCGGTCCGAACAGGCCCGGAAATTACCTATTGGTCTGACCAGCATCGCGAGGCGTATCGCCTACGTAGATTCCGAGCCTTCGGAAGCGGCGCGCGTTGCCGGTATGCTGATAGCGAGAGACCCGCGCTGAGCGAGCCCAGTATCGCCAAGTGGTTAGCGGGGCCCTGACGCGGGCCGCAGGGCGGTGGTATTGGGGACAGAGCATGGACACCACCTTGGAAGTCAGGCCGGACCTCGGTGGGGCGGACTTCACCTGTCCGATGCATCCCCAGGTCCGGCGCAAGATGGCCGGCCTTTGCCCGATCTGCGGCATGGCGTTGGAGCCGGTGCTTGCGAGCCCGAGCCCTGCGCCGAACGCCGAGCTCGGCGACATGACGCGCCGGTTCTGGCTCGGCTTGGTCCTTGCCCTGCCCGTGTTCGGCCTGGAGATGGGCGGCCATTTGTTTGCGATCGTGCATTCGAGTGTGCCCGAGCGGATCTCCAATTGGATTCAGTTCGGGCTCGCGACCCCTGTGGTCTTTTGGGCTGGCGCGCCCTTTTTCGCCCGCGCCTGGGCGTCGCTCGTCTCGCGCCATCTCAACATGTTCACCCTGGCCGCCATGGGAACCGGTGTGGGCTGGACCTATAGCGTCGTGGCATTGCTCTGGCCGGGTCTATTTCCGGCAGCATCGCAGGTCATGGGCGCGGTCCCGGTCTATTTCGAGTCGGCAGCAGTGATCACGGTTCTTGTGCTCTTGGGACAGGTCCTCGAGCTTCGCGCGCGTGAGCAGACCTCCGGCGCGATCAAAGCGCTTTTGACGTTGTCGCCCAAGACGGCGCGAAGACTGGGCGCGGGCGGCTTGGAGGCCGATGTGGCGCTGGACAGCCTTAGGGTCGGCGATCTCCTTCGGGTTCGCCCTGGCGAGACGGTCCCCGTCGATGGGTTGGTCGAATCTGGCTCTGCCTCGCTGGATCAAGCCATGATCACCGGCGAATCCATGCCGGTCGACAAAACGGTGGGTGAGCGGGTGATCGGCGGCACGTTGAACCGTTCAGGCGCTCTAATCATCCGGGCCGAAAAGGTTGGCTCCAACACCCTGCTCGCGCGCATCGTGCAGAGGGTCGGAGAAGCGCAGCGGTCGCGCGCGCCGATCCAGAACCTCGCTGATTCAGTGGCCGCCTGGTTCGTCCCGGCCGTGATCACCATCGCGGTTCTGACGTTCGCCGGCTGGGCGGCCTTTGGGCCAACGCCTCGCATCGCCAATAGCCTCTTGGCGGCGGTCAGTGTGCTGATCATTGCCTGCCCCTGCGCCTTGGGCCTCGCCACGCCCATGTCGATCCTGGTCGGAATCGGCCGTGGCGCGCGGTTAGGCATACTGGTCAAGAACGCAGGCGCCCTACAACGTTTAGAGACTGTCGACACCTTGATGGTGGATAAGACCGGGACCCTGACCGAAGGTCGCCCCTCGGTGACCGAAATCGTCCTCGCCGCTGACTTCGGCGAAGCGGACGTGCTGCAGCTCGCCGCCGCTGTTGAGCGCGCCTCAGAACACCCCATCGCCCGGGCCATCGTGGCCGCCGCCGAAGCGAGAGTGCTGGCGCCGCTAAGCGTCACCAACTTCGCGGCGCTTTCCGGCAAAGGCACGCGCGGGGTTGTGGATGGGAAACTCGTTCGGATCGGAACCGCCGCCTTCTTGGAGGCCGAAGGCGTCGTCGGGTCAGGCTTGTTGTCAAAGGCTGAAGGTCTTCGCGAGGACGGCTCGACGGTTATCTATGTGGCGATCGACAACCGCGTCGCCGCTCTGGTCGCCCTGTCGGATAAGATCCGCGGCAGCACGAGCAGCGCGTTGACCGCCCTTCGCAAAAGTGGCCTTCGCATCCTCATGGTCTCCGGCGACAATAAAATCACCGCGCACGCGATCGCCTGCAAACTGGGGATTACCGAAGTCAACGCGGACGTTCTTCCCGAGCAAAAGGGCGACATCGTCCGTAAGCTTCAAGGTCAGGGGCGGATCGTGGCCATGGTGGGCGATGGCGTCAACGACGCTCCGGCGCTCGCCATCGCCGATGTGGGCATCGCCATGGGCTCGGGCGCCGATGTAGCCATCGAAAGCGCCGGCATCACGCTGCTGGGCGGCGATTTGGCTGGACTGGTGAGGGCCCGTCGCCTGTCCCAAGCGACGATGTGGAATATTCGCGAGAATCTTGATCTTTGCGTTCATCTACAATGCTGCGGGCCTGCCGATCGCCGCGGGGATCCTGTATCCCGCCTTCGGCAGCGGGCTGTCGCCCACCTTGGCGGCCGCCGCGATGGCGTTGTCATCGGTCAGCGTGATTTCCAATGCACTGCGACTCTACCAGGTCAGGCTCTAGGACGTTCGACCGCGCCAGCCAGGTCACGCGCGAATATCGTGCAAGGCTTTGAATGCCTTCAGAAGGACGCGCGGGTCGAACTCGCCCCTGCAGACCTTCGGCGGTTCGCGGTTCAGCCCGAACAGGGCGTAGACGCCGGTCTGGGCCGAGCGGCTCAAGTATTCCACCGTGAAGACCACGTCATTGGGGAGTTCGCAGAACTGACCAATCAGCGCCAGGTTATCATAGCCGCCCGAGATGATCTTGGGCCGGCACAGGAACTGGCTGGTGATGAAGGGCATCATGCATGGGGATGCAGATACAGGTCCGGACGCGGACAGGTTTCGATCGTCTCGTTCCACGCCAGTGTCTCTTGCGTGACGGTTCGGCTCTCATCCAGCGTGGCCATTGAGGCGAAGAGATCGAAGGTTGTAGCGGTATTGGCTTTCGAGCATCCGCCCGCCCCGCAGCACATAGCCTTGATCGGGGGAGCCTGAACCGCCCAGGCTTCCGCCAATCCGGTCTAGCTCTTCAAAGATCGTGACGTCGCGCCCCAACATGTCCCCATCCCGGATCATGATCGCGGCGGCCGACATGGAGGCTATGCCACCGCCGACAAGATAGGCCTTGGTGTGGCTGCGATCATCGGAAGGGATGGACCGGGTCATGGGAGATTACCTTCGGGGCGCAGACGCCCTGTTCACTGACAGCCGCACAAAAGGCGATCGCAGTTTGAGGCGAGCGCCAATGCGGTGGGGCAAGATTTCGTCGGACACAAAGAGCGCCCGCCGACCTGTCGAGGCCTGCGGGCGCAGTCTGACGGCTACATCACCAGGATGTCGTTCTCGACCGAGGTGGCGCCCGGAGCCGCCCATGCGGTCGTGCCGGCGATGGCGCGGTCATAGGGGGAGTGCACCGTGCCCGAGAGCCGAACCTTTCCGCCGTCGGCGTTCACCACGATCGCCGGGTCGAAGAACCACGACCGGTGAAGCGCATGCATGATGTTGTCGCCGATCTTTGCGGTGTCCACGGCGGGCTTGATGGTGATGAGGTTGCTGACGCCCACCACACCGAACAGGTTGCGCACGGCCCGCACAGCCGCTTCGCTCTGATAGTGCCAGTCCACTTGTCCATCGAGGGTAACCCAGCCCTTTTCGACCTTGACGCCGATGGCCTTGGGCACCGCCACGTCCCAGGTCAGCCGGTCAACCGCGGCGGCGGCGATCTGGTCGTCGGCGCGCTTGGATTCGAAAGGCAGTCGGACCTCGATCTCCTCAGCCACAGCCTTGACGCCCTTGACGCGGCGGGTGGCGGTCTCAGCGGCGTGCTTCTCTGCGAAGGTCCCCACGTGTCCGGTCAGGGTCACGACGCCATCCTTTGCGATAACGCCGATATTGGAGGGGCTGACGCTTGGCTCCCAGGTCAGTTCTTCCAGGACGGCGCTCTTCAGTTTTTCGTCGAACATTTGAGTTTTCCATTCAGCTTGAGATTCAGGGACAACTGCGTCCGCCTCGTCTTGCTTTGAAGCCGGGAGCGTCGCGCTTGCTGCACGGCCTTGTGGTCGCGTCTTTCAGTGCGGTGGGGTGTAGGCCGAGCGCGCGTGGCGCCTAAGCCTCGGAAACTACCCAGCCCGGTTCGATGGCGTTGTCGCCGCCGCTCAAAGCGACGGGCGAACCTCAGGAGTTAGACGCGCTGCTGTCACTGTAGAGGGACAAATTACGCAACGCCCCGTAGCGCATGATCTCTCAACACCGAGCACAGGCATCGGGAGCGTAAGTATTTTCCGACGCTGGCGACACGGCGGTCGCGCTCGATATCGTCGGGATCTCAAAGCGGCGCTCGAGCGCGACGCCTAATTTCCGGTTTCCCCATAGGCGCAGGAACGCGTCTCGAGCGACCCGCACCTGCATATTCAATCAAGCTGCGCTTACGCGGCGCGCCATCTCACCCCCAAGACCGAGGTCTAAAATGACAGAAGCGCTGGCAAAATGGGACGAAGAGGCGGACGTCGTGGTGATCGGCTACGGGTTCGCCGGGGCCACATCGGCGATCACCGCCCACGATGCCGGCGCAAACGTCCTGCTGCTGGAAAAGGCGCCCGAGGTGGACAAGGGCGGCAACAGCCGAGTCTCCGCCAACCTTGTCTTCTGGCCAAACGATATTGAAAAGGCGAAGGCCTACTTCTTAGCGCTTGCTGGGCCTTATACAGACAATATCTCTGCCGAAATGCTACAGGTGTGGGCGCAGGAGATGTTCGCCAACAAGACTTGGCTCAGCGACCTCGGCATGACCCCGGCGGAACTGCCCTACATCGAATTTCCGGAGCTCGCGGGCTCCGATTGCGTGCGGGTTCTGATGAACGGCGAGGGCCCGTTGGGTGGCGAGCGTCTCTGGCGCCTGATCGAACAGGCGGTGGCGAGCCGCCCGATCCGCACTCTCTATGAAACACCCGCGATCAGCCTGGTGAAGGTTGGCGACGAGATCGTCGGCGTCGTCGCCGAGCGATCCGGCAAGCGTATCCGCATCAAGGCCAACCGCGGGGTTGTGCTGACCTGCGGGGGTTTTGAGAATAATCCAGCGATGGTGCGCAACTACGTCTCGGGCTTGGCGGAGATCTACCCCCACGGCACGCCCTACAACACCGGCGATGGCGTCCGCATGGGACTCGAGGTCGGC
Source organism: uncultured Caulobacterales bacterium (assembly GCA_903862425.1). Lineage (GTDB taxonomy): Bacteria > Pseudomonadota > Alphaproteobacteria > Caulobacterales > Caulobacteraceae > CAIOYC01. The sequence continues at coordinate 57,851 of CAIOYC010000002.1, forward strand.
GCCGAGCTCTGGCACATGAACAACATTTCGGGTCCCCTGCTGTCGTTCAAGGCGCCGGAGATCCCGGTCGCTCAATGGCTCAGCCTGCCGCACGGCAAGAGCTACATGTTCGTTGGCGGCGACGGCGCTCGCTTCACCATGGAGGGAGATCCCTGCCTGACCGGCGATTTCCACGGCAAGGTCAAACGGCACGGTATGTGGATGCAGCAGACCATGCCCGTGCCGATCTACATGATCTTCGACGAAGCCTATCGAAAGGCCGGTCGGATTGGACACGCGACGGCCGACTGGGATGTCAGTCATGGCAATCGCTATGACTGGAGCGACGACAATCTCCGCGAGGTTAAAAAAGGCTGGATCCAGACCGCGACGACGCTGCCCGCGCTGGCGGCCCTGATCGACATCGACCCTGACGCGCTCGAGGCGGCGGTTACCGGTTTCAACATCTTGGCCAAGTCGGGCCTCGATACGGACTGGGCGCGCGGCGCCGATACCCTAGCGGCGCTGGATGCCCCGCCCTATTACGCCATGGCGCTCACACCGGCCTTTGTGAACACCCAGGGCGGGCCGCGACGCGACGAGAACGCCCAGGTCATCGGCGCGGATGGTAATCCGATCGGGCGACTTTATTCGGCGGGCGAACTGGGTTCGATCTATTCCTTCCTCTACCAGGGTGGCGGCAACATCGGTGAATGCTTTGCGTTTGGCCGTATCGCGGGCCGCAATGCTGCTGGAGGGGCGCGCTCTCCGCTCCGCGAGGCCGCCTAGGTCCGCGCGGACAGTTGCCCAATGGGCTGACGCCCATAGAGTGGACCGGCCGACCTGGTGTCTGTGCGACGCCCGCCGCTTGCGGCCAATCCGGCGGATCGATTGGCTGGGCAGTTTCCGATCCTGCCCCGCAGACTGTCCGGGCGCTATCGAAGCGCAGCCTACACTGCATCAGCTCCCCGCTTGGCCACTGCACCCTTGGCGGTCTCAAAACTCGGTTACGACCCGGCCCAGGGAGCCGTCGCTCATGTCAAAGCTCTCCATTTCGCGCGCGCCGGACGCGCTGTTCGAACCCACTCAAGCCGGCGCCCTTCGGATGAAGAACCGGATCGTCATGGCGGCGCTGACGCGCAACCGCGCAGGACCCGGCCTGGTCCCAAGTCTTATGGCCGCCGATTACTATTCTCAGCGCGCGACAGCGGGTATGACCATTGCCGAAGCGACCCAGGTCTCGCCTCAGGCGCAAGGCTACGCCGACACGCCGGGCTGCTACACCGATGCCCAGCCGGCAGGCTGGAAAGTGGTCACAGACGCCGTCCACGCCAAAGGCAGAACCATCGTCGTCCAGCTTTGGCATACGGGGCGGGTTTCGCACACCCTGTTCCAAAAGGACGGGGCGGCGCAGGTGGGACCCTCGGCGATCCGCGCCCACACGCAGACCTTCATCGGCGCCCACGGCTATCTGCTCGACGCCTTTCTGCGCAACGGCAGCAACCATCGAACCGACCGCTATGGCGGATCGATCGAGAACAGATTTCGGCTGCGTGTCGAGGTAACGGCCGCCGTCGCGTCGGCCATCGGGTCGGATCGCCTCGGGGTCAGGCTTTCGCCGGTCTCGCCGGTGAATGACTCCAAAGACAGCCATCCCCAAGCCCTTTTCAATCATGTTGTCGAGCGGCTGAGCCTGATGAAGCTCGCCTATGTGCATATGGTGGAGGGCGCCACCGGGGGCGCCCGGGACAACGAACCATTCGATTATGCAGCCCTACGAGACCGGTTCGGGGGCACCTGGATTGTCAACAATGGTTATGACCGCGCCATGGCGCTGGACGCTATCTCAAGCGGACGCGCTGATCTCGTGTCGTTCGATGGGGCCTTCATCTCCAATCCCGACCTTGTTCAACGCCTTGTCGACGATGCGCCGCTTGCGCCCTTGATGGATCGCTCCACGCTCTATGGCGGCGGTGCCCATGGCTATAAGGCCTATCCAACACTGCGCGATGCGCAGGGCGCGCGCCTAGAGCGATCAACGGCGCTGGCTTGATCTTGCCGCCACAGGTCCAAGATCGGCGGTCGCTTTCTACGAGCGCTCGATTGTTTCACAATGCATGAGTCGATCTCTGCTCAGGCCGCCGCATGGGTCGAGGCGATCGGCGCGATCTTTGCGGTGGTCGGTGCGGCCTGGGTTGCGGCGGGCGAATCCCGCGCGGCGCGCCTGCGTGAGGAAAGAAGCCGCCGCGACGCAGCGGAAAAGGACGCGCGTGCGCTTCTCGCCATCAAGACGGCAGCGCTGAACCTGGCGATCCTGGCCGCCACAGAGATTCACAACCTGCACATACTGCTGCGCAAGGAGGACTGGCGAAGCCGCGTGGGCCGGGTTTCACCCAGCAGAACGCTGCTGGCGATCGAGCACATGCTGACGGCGTTTCCGATCCAATCCCTAGCGGACGCGCCGGCCATGGTCGAATTCTCACGATTTCCGGCCGCCCTGGAAACGGCCGCTGAGGTCTACGCCAATCTAGAGCACGCCGTTCGCGCCGCAGCCGATCCGCAGCGTAGCGCAATCTTCGTCGAATACACTGAGCAGATGGAGCGGGTCGATCGATCGACCAAGCTGAGACTGAAAGCGCTAAAAAAGGTGCTCAACCTGGACACCCAGATCGAGACGGCGGCGACCATCGCCGCCAAGAAAGAAGCGCTCGGCGTCCCGTTGGCGGGTCTTCGGAACTGATCACCAGACCTTGGCCTATAGGTTTGCGAAGGCGGCAATGCCCCCCGACACCGGCCGAGTATCGGCCCACCGCCGTCCGATCCTGCCCCAGTGACCGTTCGACTTTAACTCGCCGTGAGCATCAAAGCACATCGTCCGGGTTGTCGGGCTGATGCAGCAGCTTGTGTCGCTGATCATAGAGCGAGGCGAGTTCTGTTCTCACCCGGCGCATTTCCGGTTTCGAGGTCTCTATAGCAGCCTCTAAAACGATACGTTCAGCATCGACCTCGCTGATCTGACGATCCAGCTCGATCACTTCGGGAGAATCCTTGTCAATCAACGCGGGCATGACTCGTCTCCAAGTGAACGCGAGCGTCCACGCCGTCTAATCTGCACACACGGGGTGTCGGGCTTGTGGCGGTAACCAGAAGGTTGAGTTCAACAGGAGGGATGCTGCCGGCGCGGCAAGAGTTGGGACATTGGCTATCCGTCGCGCGTGGCTGAATCTGCGCTCTTGTGAGACCTCACAAGCGCATGGGTGTGCCATGCGATCTGCTCGTCCTCCTGCGATGGCAACACGGCAACCGTGCAGCGCGACGCTAGCGACTGTATCGACCCTGAACCCGACCGATTGTAGGCGGGGTCGAGGGCAACGCCCATCCAATCCAGACCCTGGCAGATCGCGGCGCGAAGGCTCGAATCGTTCTGGCCGATCCCGCCGGTGAATACGAGACCATCGACACCGCCCATAACGGCGGTCATGCCGGCGATCGCTTTGCGCACCTGATAGCCGAACATATCGATGGCGAGCCGAGCATCCGGGTCAACCAGAGCAACGGCCTGCAGCGCTCGCATATCGCTGCCGACGCCCGAGACGCCCAACAGGCCGGACTGAAGGTCCAACAAACCTTCCAGCGCCGCCACATCCATCTTTTTCTCACGCAGCAGGTAGAGCACCACGCCTGGATCAAGGTCGCCGCTGCGTGTTCCCATCATTACTCCACCGGTCGGTGTCAGACCCATGCTGGTGTCCATGGATCGACCGCCTTTGACCGCGGTGATGCTCGCGCCGTTGCCGAGATGGGCGATGACCAGTCGCTCCGGCAGGGCGGCGCCCAACTGAGCGACGATGGATTCGCAGGAGAGTCCATGGAAGCCGTAGCGATGAATTCCGTCGGCCTCCAGCGCGCGAGGAATCGGCAGGGTCCGCGCAATGTCGGGCATGGACCTATGAAAACTTGTATCGAAGCAGGCCACCTGAGGGAGGTCGGGAAACAAGTCGGTAGCGGCGCGGATGAGCGAGAGCGCCTCGGGGATATGCAAAGGGGCAAAGGCAATGGCGGACTTGAGAATCTCCAGCACCCGTCGATCGATCACACAGTGCTGGCCGAGCTTTGGTCCGCCGTGCACGATCCGGTGGCCGACGGCGGCGGGAGGCGGGAGGTTCCAATCGCCTAGCAGCCGAAGGAGCCGGCTGATCACATGCCGATGATCCTCGAAGCGCGTGTGTTCCGATATTTCCCGCCCCGCCGCGTCCTTGGCGTTGAAGCCGCCGTCCGTCCCAATGGCGGTGGCCTCACCGGTGACCAGAGCGTCGATGCACCCTGGCCCGGTCTCGAAAACCCCGAATTTCAGCGAAGAAGACCCGCTGTTTAGGACCAGAACCTGGATGCCGGCGTCGGCCGTCACGCCACCCCGGCCCAGGTCCAGTTGCGGACCTCCGGTAGGTCTTCACCATGCTTGTCGATGTATTGTTTGTGCTCGATCAGCCGGTCTTCGACCATTTGCTTCAGATAGGCGCCCTCGTCACCGAGCTGCGGCAGGCGGTTGATGACGTTCTGCACCAGATGGAAGCGGTCGAGGCCGTTCTGCACCCGCATGTCGAAGGGGGTCGTGACCGTCCCCTCCTCCTTGTAGCCATGGACATGCAGGTTGCGATTGGTCCGACGATAGGTCAGCCGGTGCACCAAGGACGGATAGCCGTGGAAGGCAAAGATGATGGGCTTCTCCTTGGTGAAAAGCTCATCGTAATCGATCTCGCTGAGACCGTGGGGATGCTCGCTTTTGGACTGCAGCTTCATCAGATCCACTACATTGATCACTCGGATCTTCAGCGTCGGAAGGTGCTGACGAAGGATCGAAACCGCGGCCAGCAATTCCAGCGTCGGGGTGTCGCCGCAACAGGCCATGACCACGTCCGGCTCGACCCCCTCGTCGTTGCTGGCCCAGCGCCAGATGCCAAGCCCTTCGGTGCAATGGGCTTCAGCCGCCTCCATGGTCAGCCACTGCGGCAGGGCATGTTTGCCGGCGACCATGACGTTCACATAATGGCGGCTCCTCAGGCAGTGGTCAGCCACGGACAACAGGCAGTTGGCATCCGGCGGCAAGTAGAGGCGGATGACGTCCGCCTTCTTGTTCACCACGTGGTCGAGAAAGCCCGGATCCTGGTGGGTGAAGCCGTTGTGGTCCTGCTGCCAGACGTGGGAGGACAGAAGGAAGTTCAGAGAAGCGATTTTGCGGCGCCAAGGCAGTTCGCTTGTCACTTTCAGCCACTTGGCGTGCTGGCTGAACATGGAATCGACGATGCGCACGAAGGCCTCGTAGGTGTTGAAGATGCCGTGCCGGCCGGTCAGCAAATAACCCTCCAGCCAGCCCTCGCACTGATGCTCGCTCAGCATCGAATCCAGCACCCGCCCCGTGGGCGCTAAGAACTCGTCGCCTTTGAGGGTCTGTCCATCCCATTGGCGGTCCGTACTTTCGAATACCGCATTCAACATGTTCGAGAGGGTCTCGTCCGGCCCGAACACCCGGAAATTCCGCTGCGCATCGTTGAGCTTGATGACGTCGCGCAGGAAGACGCCGAGCACGGAGCAATCTTGCGCGCTGACGCCGCCGGGGGTAGGCACCTCCACCGCGTAAGTCCGGAAATCCGGCATGGCAAGGTCGTGCAGAAGCAGGCCGCCATTGGCATGCGGGTTGGCGCTCATTCGGCGCTCACCCTTGGGCGCAAGCTCCGCCAGTTCGGCGATGAGGCGGCCACTCGCATCGAACAACTCTTCGGCGCGGTAGCTTTTCATCCAGCTTTCAAGTTGGGCGACGTGATCAGGGTGGCCAGCGTCGACGATCAACGGCACCTGGTGGGCGCGGAAGGTCCCCTCGACCTTCAGTCCGTCGACGTCCTTGGGGCCGGTCCAGCCCTTAGGGGAGCGAAGCACGATCATCGGCCACAGCGGGCGCGCCGCGGTTTGGCTTTCCCTCGCGGTCTTCTGGTATCGCCAGATCTGCGTGATGGCCTCGTCCATGGCGGCGGCCATGAGCGGGTGCATCAGTTGCGGATCATCGCCTTCCACAAAGAGGGGCGCCCAGCCGCAGCCGCGCAGGAAGCCCTCAAGCTCGTCGTGTGGGATGCGGGCCAGAATGGTGGGATTGCTGATCTTATAGCCGTTAAGGTGCAGTATAGGCAGCACGGCGCCGTCGGAGATTGGATCCAGGAATTTGTTGGAGTGCCAACTCGTGGCGAGCGGCCCGGTCTCGGCCTCGCCGTCGCCGATCACGCAGGCGACGATCAGGTCGGGATTGTCGAAAACTGCGCCAAACGCGTGGCTCAGGGAATAGCCGAGTTCACCGCCCTCGTGAATTGAACCGGGTGTCGTTGGACCGACGTGACTGGAGATGCCGCCTGGAAAGGAGAACTGCTTGAACAGCTTTTTCAGCCCGGCCTCATCCTGACTGATGTCCGGATAGACCTCGCTGTAAGTCCCCTCCAGATAGGTGTTGCCGACGATGGCCGGGCCGCCGTGACCTGGCCCAGCAACGTAGATCATGTTCAGGTCGCGCGCTTTGATGGTCCGGTTGAGGTGGGCATAGATGAAGTTCTGGCCGGGCGTCGTACCCCAGTGTCCCACCACCAGCGGCTTGACGTGGGCGAGGGTCAACGGTTCGCGCAGCATGGCGTTGTCATAGAGATAGATCTGGCCGACCGAGAGATAGTTGGCGGCGCGCCAATAGGCGTCGATTTTGCGCAGCGCCTCAGGCGATAGAGCTTCCGCCGGTTCAACGGCCCTGCCCGGGCCGCTTTCGACCGTCTCCATGGCGCGTAGGTCCATCCTCAGGCCTTGGCGTCGGAGGCGTCGTGTTCGTGGGTCTCCGGCGTCCATCCGCTAGCAGCCAGGAAGTGACGCACACCCATGACCTCAGGCGCGGTGAGATGATGAGTGTGGGGCTTTCGCGCCTCATAGGTCTCGCGCCCGATCTTGAAGACGAAGTTGTCATTGGAGCGCTCCTCCACATGGCCGATATGCTCCACCAGCGTGACCACGTGATCCCAGGCCAGGTTGTGCGAGATCGGGTGATGGAACACCTGGTCCAACGTCCGCCGGTTTGCGGCGTTGACCGATGGGCGCTCCGCGGCCTCGGGGTTAGTCGCAACAAACGTGGGGGAACTGGTCATGGCGCGGGGTCCTTGGCGTGATCCGGAAGGGGATCGGCCCGCAGAAGCGGGCTCCAAAGATTCTGCTCCGAAAAGCGTCCCGCCTAGGATCGGAAACTACTCAGTCCATCCAAAAGGCTCTGTCAGTCTAAGTGCACCGAGCCAGCAACTGAGGCATACGTCTGGCCCATGGCCCGAGCTCGCAAGCCCAAGACCCCGTTCTATCGGTTCAATTCGTCACCCGAGATCATCCGTCTCGTGGTGATGATGTACGTGAAGTACCCGCTGTCGCTGCGGAACGTCGAGGACCTGCTCGCGGAGCGCGGGATCGAGATCTGCCATGAGACCGTGCGGTTCTGGTGGAACCGGTTTGGCCCCATGTTCGCCTCTGAGATCCGCCGCCGGCGCGTCGATCGGATGAAGGCCTATACCCACTGGCGATGGCGCCTGGACGAGGTCTACGTGAAGATCAACGGCGAGATGCACTACCTGTGGCGGGCCGTGGACCACGAGGGCGAGGTACTAGAATGCTTTGTCACCAAGGAGAGGGACAAGGCGGCAGCCCTGAAGTTCATCAAGAAGGCGCTGAAGCGCCACGGCTCACCCAAGGCCATCATGACAGACGGTCTGCGCTCCTACCGAGCCGCGATGAAAGAGATCGGCAACGCCGACAAACAGGAGATCGGCCGCTGGGCCAACAATCGGTGTGAGAACTCACACCTTTCCTTCCGACGACGAGAGCGGGCCATGCTGCGGTTCAGGCAGATGAAGAGTCTGCAGAAGTTCAGCTCCGTCCATGCCGCCTTCCACAATCACTTCAACAAGGATCGTCACCTCACCCAGCGAGAAGACTTTAAAGCCCAACGCTCAGCCGCCCTGGCTGAGTGGAAGTCCCTCATGGCCTAGGCTCCGCCCTCCCCTGCCCGCACTCCACCCAGTGGAGACAAGTTGCGGTTAGACTGACAGCACCAGTTGGTGCTGCTATATTGCCAAGCTCGACGCGCCATTAGAGGCGCGGCTGGTATTCTTCCCGATCCCACGTTGAGTGCTGGAACGTCCGGATTCCGGCGCGCCTCTCGAGTCAGCTTGGAGCGCACTCCGGCGGCCGCCGAGCGACCACAAGAACTACGGTGCAAAGCCGAAACCCGGCGCAGCCCACGCGCCTAAGGAGCACTCTTCGCCTGACCAGGACTTTTTAGACAGGGCACATTGGCGGCGCTCCAATCGAGCTCATAAGTCGCCGGCACGGTCTCACCCACGCCAACTGAGGGTTTCTCGCGGTGAGGGTCGAACATGATCCAACCCATGCTATTATCGAATGTCGCGATCCGTGCGTTATCGCGTTCGGCTGTCGCCGCATCGATCTCGGGTTGCTCAACCCGATCACCGCGCACCATCCGGATTGCGCCGTCACGAAGTTCCCACGCTCGGTGGTAAGTTCGGCCAAAGTAGAATTGATCGAAGCCCGGCTTGGTCGACCATTGGGTAGGGCGCGTGGAGATAGGGAGTCGGACCGTGGTGACGTGACAGCTATATTCAGGTGCCTTGTAGAAAGGCGCGTTCTGATCCTGATCGGCTGAGCGCGCGCGCCGATCCGGGGGATTGAATCCACCGCCTGGTAGCGCGAGTGATCGGGCGCCGTCGCCGTCGTCTTCCCAGTCCACCTTCCCGACGCCGCTGACCGTCAGGATGCTCGCCTGGACCTTCGGATCGTAGCGCCATTGCACCTCGTCGATCGATTGAAAAACCTCTCCCGAGGCGCGCTGGCGATAAATATCGCGCAGTTGCTCGCTGCTCACCGTTGAAAACTGCATCTGCTGCTGCAGGCCCTTCACGCCGCGAACAATCTGTGTCGTCTTTATCCGCGCCGGCTTGTCGAATCCGGCCCGCGCATCGAATTCATAAAGTGTGATCTCGTCGGGCGTGGGAGCCGGCTTCCACACCAGCTTATCCAGAGGACGGCCCTGCGAACTCAGCGGCAGGACCCAGTGCACGGCAAAAACGGGCTCCGGCGTTGGCGCCGCAACCGGCGGCAGCGTTCCGTCGAGCCACCAATCCTTGCCGTCGATATGGGCGCGGACCAGAACATGGTCGAAGACCTGCGGTAGTGGCAGCCGCTGATCGAGCCCGTCGTCCGTGCCGCTCGAATTGACGAGCACAGCCTCGGCCTTGATCCCCAGTGCATTGAGCAGGGACAATAGCAGGACGGTCTTTCCCTTGCAGTCTCCATACCGGCGGCGCCATGTTTCCTCGGCCGTTGCGGGGGTCAGATTGCCGCCGTCCAAGCCCACATAGATGTAGCGAACGTCCTGCTGGACAAGCTTCAGTGCAGCGCTCGCCCGCTCGAAAGGCGTCGAATGAGAGGCCGCAATCCGGTCCGCTTCGAGCTTGACTGGAGAGTTTGCGCTGAGGATGGCGGCCCTATCGAAGAGCGGTCCGATTTGGCGAGATAGCGCTGTCCAGTCGGGGAAGGCGCTGAATTCCACGACCCGATGCTGCCAGGCGTATCGCACCGGTGCGTCCTTTGGCGGAGACACGACGGCGGGGTTGTCGAGCCGGAAATCCACACCGTCATCGCGCGTTACGGCGACCGCCGCCATATCGGGCGCCATCTTCAGATTGGGCTTGCTGCCGGGCTCCCAGCTCAGTCCCAGGTGGTATCTGCCTGGCGACGGGCTCGGGGCAACAAAGAGCATTCCGTTTGCGTATTGGCCGAGCGTCGGGTCTTTTGTGAACGTGGTGAGATCGACCTCGAGTTCATCGCCAACGCGAAGGTCTGGGATGCGGAAGACGGCTGTAAGGGCGCCATCGAGCATCGCCGCCTCAAGCTGATCCTCCCGTCGAAGAACTTCGAACTTGGCGTCCCTCAACGCGTCTATCGTCTGATCGTCTCTGTAAATCCTGATCTCGTGGACGATCGGCGCGCCCTCAGCGGGGTTCCATTTGATCGAGATATTGCCCGCTTGGAGCGCGCTCGATTGAAGGATTTTGACGCGGTAGCCCATGTGCTGCGCCTGACCGTGGGCGGTGAGATGAACCTCCACGTCCTGCCGCCGCATGAAGATTTGGCCGGTTGGATTATCGGGGACGGGCAAGGGCGGGGTGACAGTTTCCCAGACCGGTGCTGGGCCACGCTGGACTTGCTCCGGTTCTGCACGGGCCGCCCCGCCAAGCAGCACCGCCACCGATACGCAAAACGCAAACTTCACGAGCACCCCCGGTTGTTCCGAGCGGACTGTGGCAGAAGCCCGGTCGCTTGCAAGAGTCGCAGGCTACTGAGCCAATGGGCAACCGACGCGACCACGGATCCAATCGCATCCAGCCACCGAGGCTTTCCTTCGGCGCCTAGCCTCAAACTGACCTACCCTGAAACGGGTGCCCGTCAATTTGCCTTGTCAACGCAGATATCCGCAATAGTCGACTGCAGCGGTTTAGCGCCAGCCGGAGAGCCGATCTTAAGTCCCCTCAATTCCATGTCAGGTTTCGGGGCTGCACTTAGTGACCGCTTTGAGCGCTAGCTAGCCGTCGGCGGCTCGGAACAGTGCGGTCGATGCTTCTCGGATCAACCCATCGTTCTAACAGAAACACGCTTCGGCGGGAGGGAACTCGGGAAGCTGCTGAGCAGGGTGCAGCCTACGGAGAGCCTATCTGATCAAAAAAGTCTGTTGGGGTGGCTGTAAGGGCTAGCGAAGCTCCCCTGCCAATAACAATAACCAATACAGGGCGTTAATGCGCCCGGCTGGCTCCGCGGGTAGGATTCGAACCTACGACCAGCCGGTTAACAGCCGGCTGCTCTACCACTGAGCTACCGCGGATCGGCCTCGCTCGAGAGGAGCGGGCTATACAGGCCCGACTCGCCCGACGCAAGCGCGCCTTTGAACGGGTTTCCTATGAGGTGATCCGGGCGTTCTGGACGGCCTTCTGGAACAGGGCGGTCATGGCGTTGGAGATGCCGTCCGTGGGGCTCACCTCGAAGAACAGGCCGGGCGAGGCGCAGGCCTGCATGGTCGGGCTGATGATCGAGGCGAAGGGCGCGACATAGCTGTTGTAGAAGGCGTTGGTCGGCAGCGGCAGATAGGTGGTGTAGAGCACCGCGATGCGGATGCCGCGGTTCTTCACCGTGGTGCACAGCGCCGGGTCGATGGTGGTGATGCTGCGATTGCCGCCGACGCTGGAGTCGTTCACCCCGTCGGACACCAGGAACAGCACCTCCTGCGGGCTCGTGGCGGACTTGCCCGTTCCCGGCGCCGGCATGGCCGAATTGGCCCCGCTCATCACATTGGCGAAGTCGGTATCCTGGTCGTTGTTGAAGTTCTGATAGGGCACGGTCATCAGGTCGATATTGGCCGCCAGCGCCTTCACGGCCGTGAGGTTGGAGGACGGCGAGGCGACGGTGAAGAAGCCCGGCGCCGCCGAGCTGGCGCCGAAGGTATAGATGCCCATTCGGAACTGATTGGAGACCACGGCGGTCGAGGCTGCGGTATCCATCAGGCTGGCGGTGGCGCTGCGCAGCACGTCGATACGTGTAGTGACGCCGAGGTTCTTGGCCAGCTGGTAGTAGTTGCCCGTCGGGTTGGACAGGTCGTGGCAGGCGAAGGCGCACTGGTCGGGCGTATTCGCCACCATCGTCGATACGTCCGCCGGCGTGGCGCCCACGCCCATGGAGGGTGTGTTGTCCAGCAGCATGTAGAAGTCGATGAAGGTCGGCAGGCTGTTGGTGGAGGTCGAGACGGCCGAGGTGTTGAGCGTCGACATGCCCATGATCTTCAGGAAATAGGTCGGCATCGACGCCTGGACAGTCACGGTGGAGGTCACCTGCAGACCCGACTTGGTCACCGTGGTGGTGAGACCCGAGACGGTCACATCGGGGCTGGCCGCCATGTTGGCGTTGAAGATCTTGGTGGCCTGGGCTGAGCCGGCGGTGATGGCGCCGTCGCCGGTCATGAGGGCGGCGGCGATCATGGCGGCAGAGTTCTTGGCCACGGCCCCCACCGAAGCGGAATCCGCCGAGTCGACCAGACGGGCATGCACCATCTGCAGCCGTCCAAAATCCAGTGCGCCGCCGGCCACGCCCACCAGCGGCACCAGCAGCATGGCGAAGATCACGGCGATGTTGCCGCGCCGGTCTGCCTGCAGGCGGCGAAGTAGGTTCAGCATGGCTCGCAGTCGTCAGCGCGGCAGGTCCTGCCCTCGGCCGACAAAGCTAGACCATGAAGGTAAATAACCGCTCAAACGGGGCGAGTATGCCCGCCAAAGCGTGCGGCCTTAGGGCTCGATGTCGGGTTTCGTCTTGCGGAGCCGGGGTCGCGGCGGCGCCGTCTCAGGGTCTGCTGGGCTTGGCTTGGCGCGGCTTCTCTTTACCGGACCTGGCGCTTCGGGGGGCTGAACAGAAATCGCATGCGGCGCGACCGCCTTAGCGCGCGGCGCGCGTCGGGCCTTGGACGCCGCCGGCTCGACGGAGATATCCGTAGGCGGCGTCGCCGCCGGCACGGCTGCCACGGGGGCGGACAGCGGCACCGCCGCGGTCGGCCATGGCGCGATGACGTCCGGCCGCCCGAAACCGGGCAAGGTCCACCCGCGCGCGATCGCCGCCGCGCGAAGCGCGAAGGCGGCGGCGATGCCGAGCCCGCCCGCCACAATGTCCGGAGCGCCGACGATGCGCAGCACCACGAAAACCCCCGCGCCGAGCACGGCGGCGGTGACGTAGATCTCCTTGCGCAGCAGCACGCTCGGCTCGCCTGCCAGCACGTCGCGCACCACCCCGCCGAAGGTGGCGCTGAGCACGCCCATGACGCCGGCCACCAGGGGCGGCGCGCCCCAGTCCGCCGCCTTGGACGCGCCGACCACGCAATAGGCGGCCAGGCCCAGGGCATCGAGCCACAGCAAGGAGCGGAAGCGCGACAGGCGCTCGCCCACGGCCCACACGGCCCCGGCGGCGGCGATGCATACCGCCACATAGCCCGGATTGGCGACCCAGAAGACCGGCGCCCCGAGCAACAGGTCGCGCAGGGTGCCGCCGCCGATCCCCGTCACCGCGGCGAAAAAGGCGAAGGTGACGATGTCATAGCCGCGCCGCGCCGCCGCCAGCGCCCCGGTGGCGGCGAACACCGCCACCCCGGCATAGTCCAGCCCCATGCGCAGGGCGCTGTCGTGCAGGACCTCCGCCGGAACCACGCCTACCAGACCCCCGTATTGGGCATGGAGGCCCAGGGCTCTGCGGGCTCCAGCGGCTTGCCCTTCTGCAGAAGTTCGATGGAGATGCCGTCCGGCGAGCGGACGAAGGCCATGTGCCCGTCGCGGGGCGGCCGGTTGATGATAACCCCGCCGTCCGCCAGCCGCTGGCAGGACGCATAGATGTCGTCCACCGCATAGGCCAGGTGGCCAAAGTTTCGCCCGCCCGTATAGGCCTCCGGATCCCAGTTATAGGTCAGCTCAACCTCGGGCGCGCGCTTGCGGGTGGAGCGCGCCTCGTCGTCCGGCGCGGCCAGGAAGACCAGGGTGAAGCGACCCTTCTCGTTGTCCACCCGCCGCACCTCCTTGAGGCCGAGCTTGGCGCAATAGAAGTCCAGCGCGGCATCGAGATCGGCCACCCGAACCATGGTGTGAAGATATTGCATGAGGACTTCTCTTGGCAGCTAAAGCAGTTGAACGCCGCTAACGCCTTCCCTTGTCGCGATCTTGACCAGAGCGCGGTCGAAGGTGACGAAACCGTCGTGCTCCCGCGCCGCCGCCAGATGAAGCGCGTCGGCGAAATCCATGCCGGCCTTGGTCCACCTGAGCGCGCAGGCCAGACGTTCGGGCGCCTCGATCGTAACATGGGGCAAGGCGGCTACGTCGGCGATATCTTCGGCGACTTCCACTTCGGAGCGACCAAACGTACTCCTCAAGACCCAGCCCGCTTCCAAAACGACCGTCACGGGGACAAAGACCTCTTCGCGGTCGATCAAAGCCCGGGTCGCGTCGAACTGCTGCGGCTCGTCCGCCACCAACAGGCGCACGAAGATGTTGGTGTCAATCACACGCATGTTTCTTGAGCCACCTCTGGCGTGCAAATTCCAGTACGCCCTCGTTCATCTGCTCGATCGATACCGCCGCCCCCTCGTGCTTCAACTTGCCGGCCACCTCATCGATCGTCTTCTCCGGAAATAGCTTGGCCTTGCGGATGAGCAGGCCCTCCGGCCGCTCTTCGAGGATCAGTTCGGCCCCTGCCGTCCAGCCCTTGAGGTCGCGGGCCGCCTTGGGCAGAATCATCTGGCCTTTGGTGGATAATCTGGTTTTGAAATGGGCGCCCATCATGCGCTCCCTGGGTAAGACGAAAGTAAGATACGCGCCGACCGCCCCACTCGCAAGGCAAGTTCAGCTTTCGCGGGTCTGCTTCTTCCACAGGGCGGCGTACTCGCCCCCGGCGGCGATGAGGGCGGTGTGCGAGCCGCGTTCGACGATACGCCCGTTCTTGAGCACCAGGATCTCGTCGGCGTCGGCGACGGTGGAGAGGCGGTGGGCGACGACCAGCGTGGTGCGGCCCGCCTTGGCCTTGCGCAGGGTGGCCTGGATCGCCGCCTCGGTGCGGCTGTCGAGGGCGGAGGTCGCTTCGTCGAGGATCAGGACGCGCGGATTGGCGATCAGGGCACGCGCCAGACCCACCCGTTGCCGCTCGCCGCCGGACAGCTTGAGCCCCCGTTCGCCGACCTTGGTCTCCATGCCGTCGGGCAGGTTGGTGATGAAGGCGCCGAGCTCCGCCGCCTCCGCCGCCGCCCACACGTCCGCCTCCGAGGCGCCGGGGCGGCCGAAGGCGATGTTGGCCCCGAGGGTGTCGTTGAACAGGGCCACGTCCTGCGGCACCAGCGCCACCGCCTGGCGCAGCGACGCCTGGGTGATCTGGCGCGCGTCATGCCCATCGATCCAGACCGAGCCCGCCTGCGGATCGATCAGACGCAGGGCCAGCTTGACCAGGGTGGACTTGCCCGCTCCCGACGGGCCGACGATGGCCACGGTGGAGCCGGGACGCGCGGTGAAGGACACGTCCAGCAGCCCCTCCGCGCGGGCGGAGTGGCGATAGGACACCGTATCGAACCGCACCTCCCCGCCCCGGCTGTCGTACGCGGCGGGCAGGTCAACCGCATCGGGTGCATCGGCGATGCCGGGCTCCTGCTTTCGCAAGGCCAGCATGGCCTCCATGTCGATGGTCGACTGGCGGATTTCGCGATAGGCGAAGCCGAGGATGTTGAGCGGCTGGTAGAGCGAGGTCAGGATCAGGATCGAGGCGGTGATGTCGCCCGGTCCCATTCGCCCCGCCGCGACCTCCGCCCCCGCCAGCACGGTCATGACCAGCAGCCCGGCGCTCATCACCGCGCCCTGGATCAGGTTGAGCAGGGCCAGGGATGTGTTCGCCTTCTCCGATGCCTGGGCATAGACCTCCAGCGCCGAGTCATAGCCCGCCGCCGCCCGCGCCTCGGCGCCGAAGGCCTTGACGGTCTCGTAGTTGAGCAGGGCGTCGACCGCGCGCGCCGAAGCCGCCGCATCCGCCTCGTTCAGCACCCGGCGATGGCCGATCCGCCAGTTGGAGATGCTGAAGGTCAGCACGCCATAGACCACCACCGTGGCCACCGCCGTCGCGCCGAAGCGCCAGTCATAGGCCTTGGCCAGCACCCCCGCGGCGAACACCAGCGCCACCACCGTGGGGGCCAGGTTGAACACCAGGATGCGCAACAGGAAGTCCACCGCCCGCGCGCCGCGATCGACGGTGCGGGCCAGCGCGCCGGTGCGCTTGGTCTGATGAAAGTCGAAGGAGAGCGACAGGGCGTGGGCGAAGGTTTCGGTCGCCGCCCGCCGCTGCGCCGCCTGCCCCACCGGACCGAACACGATATCGCGCAGTTGCGGCGCGGCGGCGGAGCCGAACCGCATCACCGCCCACCCCACCGCCAGCCCGGCGAAACTCCAGCCCAGCATGGAGACCATGGCACCCTGCGGGACCTGGCCGGCGGCCGTCCCGGCATGGCGGCTCGCGCGCACGATATGTCCGGCGCCCGCCAGCCGGTTCACCGCTACGCCGAGGAACAACGGCGCCAGCACGTCGGTGAACTTGGAGCCGAAGGTGAGGATAAGCGCCACGGTCAGACGCCAGCGCAGGCCGGGCGCCTTGGAACGGATCACCAGCCGCGCGAGATCGACCATGGCTCCGAGCAGGCTCAGCCTCTCCGGCGGCGGGCCGTCCGCCGCGACGGCGGAGGGACGCGACGGGGCTGTGGCGCGGATGTTCATCGCGGCGAGACCGCGCGGGGCGCGCCGCTCACGGCGTCATCGAACACCAGGCTCGACTGGGCGCCGCCGCCGGGAATGCGCCAGCTGATCCGCCAGCCGCCGGGATCGCGCACGGCGGTGAACACCTTGTCCGGCGGCAACTGCGCCGCGGCGATCTGCACCGGCCGCTCCACCGACAGGCCCTGAGGGGTGTCCACGCGCAGCTCGCGCCGGCCGGGGGCCACACCCCGCTGCGGATCGACGGCGAGGATGGCGAAGTGTCCGCGCGCGTCCGCCCGGGCCACGCCCACCACACCGCCATCGACGGTCAGGCGGACCGGCGAATCGGGAGGCGCAAACCCGCCCGCCGCCGCGCCGCCCCCGTCATAGTCCACGGTCAGAAGCTGCAGACGCCCGGCGGACCCGAGACCCGTGGGGGCCGCCGCGAAGCCGGCACGCAACATCAGGGCCACGGGCGAGGGGGCGGGAAGAACGGCGACCGCGCCCTCCCCCCTCAGCACCTGGCCGGCAAGCTCCGCCTCGAACGCATAAAGGCGCGGGGCGTCCGCGGGCGGCAGGGTCAGCGACCAGGCCCCGTCGGCCCCCGCCAGCGCCGCCACGCCCGGCCCATAGGGCGAACGCAGCCGTACGAGGGCGTCGGCGGGCGCCGAGCCCGACAGCCGGACCGACCCGTCCGGGGCGCGCACCGCATGCATCAGCAGGGGCGGCGCGCGATAGGCGTCACTCGCCTTGTCCGGCTGGGACCGGGCGCCGTCGGGCCTCGGCGCGCAGCCCGCAAGCCCCAGCGCGGCCAGGACGAGCAGAGCCGCCCGGCGATTTGACACCGCTTCGATCATTGTCTCTTAGATCGGACCAATCCATGCGGGCCGCAAGGCGGCCAAGCTGTTCGAGAAGGTTTTGAGGCATGTCGAGCGCCAAAACGGGTGCGGCCAATCGGCCGGACCTGTCCGTCTGTCTGTTTTGCGGCTCCTCCAACGCGGCCCGGCCCGAATATCTGCAGGCGGCGAGCGACTTCGGCACCACCCTGGCGGCCGAGGGCGTGCGCCTGGTCTATGGCGGCGGCGGCATCGGGCTGATGGGCGCGGCGGCGCGCGGCGCCCATGCGGCGGGCGGTCAGGTACTGGGCGTCATGCCCGATTTCCTGCGCCGCAACGAGGTCGTCTATGACGAGGTCCCGACGGTGATCGTGGACAACATGCACCAGCGCAAGATGCGCATGTTCGAAGAGTCGGACGCCTTCGCCATCTTCCCCGGCGGCATCGGTACGCTGGAAGAAGTGATCGAGCTGATGAGCTGGCGCCGGCTCGACCTGCACCGCAAGCCCATCGTGTTCCTGAACATGGACGGGTTCTGGGAGACGCTCTACGCCACCCTGCGCCACCTGATCGGCGAAAAGGTCATGCCGCCCTGGATGCCCGATACTTGGGGGTCGGTGGCGACGGTGGCCGAGGTGCTGCCCACGATCCGCCGGATGCGCGAAGCCGCCGCCAGCGGTCCGGGCTTCTTCGGCTATCCCGACCAGGACCTGACCCGGAAGATGTAATCTTGCGACGCGGGGTGGGACCGAACCGGACCTATCCTCCGCACTATCCCGCCGCCGGGCCCGGCCACGGCCAGCCTTTCGTCAGCAGATCAAAGCTTTGGCGCGACCATGCCTGTGTGAGCGGCGATCTTCTCCCCGCCGTTCTCCCATGGGTTAGGCTGTGGGCATGAGACACCTTATCCCCCTCGAGGTCTGGGCCCAGGCGCGCGTCGCCTATGAAATGGGCGACGCCGCCGCCCAGGTCTGCCGCCGCCTCGGCATCGGCCGCACCGCTTTCTTCGCCGCCGCCAAGGCCGGCGGATGGCGACGCCGCGACCAGCCGGACGCTGTTGACGCGGAAGTCGGTCCTGGATCCGCCGAGGTCCTGGACGACGCCCGCCCCGCCACCGAGCTGGCCGAACACGCCATGGCCCGGGCCAGCGCGGCGATCCTGGCCGGACGACTGCACGAGGCCCAGGGCTGGACGCGCCTCGCCCAGACCCTGCGCCATCTGGCGGTGCAGGAGGGCGAACAGGCCAACTGGCGCCGAACCCTCGACGAGGCCATGACCGAGGACGAGGCGGGCGAACTGGCCGGCTTCTGTCTCGCGGACGACGAACCGGACGTCGCGAACGGGTCCGCACCTGAGGTTAGTTCTCCAACCCCTTCAAACACCGAGACAATCACGCTGAAGCCGAACGGTGCGAACCGTTCGCTCCGGCTCCGGCCGCTCGTCTCCGCCCAGGCCCTCTCGCTGGATGACATGGAGGCGCTGGCCGAGACGATGGAAACGGAAAAAGCAAACCGCCGGCCGTCCCGCCCCGATCCAGACCTCCGCCCAGCGCCGGCTTAGGGCGCGAAGCCATAATGAGCTACCAAGGTCTGACCTTGAGCGCGATGATAACGACCGGGTTCGACCCTTGGCGGACCTTCGCTCTTGGGTTCATTCTTTAAGGCGGGGTTCGGGCGCTAGGGCGAATGGACAGGGTAATGGATTGGGTTGGTACGTTAATTCTGCCTGTGTCGGCTACCCTCTACTCGTAGACGGACAGACAGTTCCTGCCTCTCCGCGTGACGGCGAATGATGGTTTCGCTAGAATATGAAAATAATATGCGACCCGTGCGTAGTGCAAAACACTTGTCGTTCTATATTGTGGTAATTCAGGGATCGATTTGTAGGTAACTTTACAATTATGGAAGAAACAGCAATTTACACTATGGTATTGCTAGCTTTATTGGCTTTATATCAGCCGGCGCGAACACATGTCTTAAGTAACGGAGTTTACCCCAAGGCGGCATTCCAATCGATCTCAGAGAGAAGTTGTCCTGGAGACAGGTTGCCACCTCCTCAGCCCTGGTTAATGATCGACTGCTCGAACACATCCATAACGTACGAGGCCGCTTACGAAAGTTTTGGCATTGATCGCTCACGGAGCGATTTCTTAATTGCACGGCGCTTTCCGGAGCAAAGCGTGGTCACGGCCTACTTTTCGCCAAATCCTCCAACCGGGCAATTTTATGCTGTAGGTCCACCAGGGATTTTTTCTTCGAACGTAAAATCTGGCATGTTCCAAATTGTTGATCGGCATATTTTTGGCAGAAATCAATTCGGCCTAATTGAATACAAGTTTCACACGAGGTCGCCGAACGATCCGATCCTCTCAACTATGATTGTTTCAGCAGATGGATTGGTCCAATGCCGTAATTACGGCGGCATTCCAAAACCCAGTTATCACAGCCCAAACCCATTCGCTATTTGCAGCATAACTGGCGTAGCTCGGAAATTTGGCATGTCAGTAAAAATCTCTTCTGACGCTTTAACTGCTCTCCCGGTCGTGATTGAGCGGGCAATCGAGCTTATGTCATCAGCCGCAAGCCGTTGAGATAGGAAAGTCTAAACTGGTTCGTGGGTCGTCCCCACTGCGGATTGAACGGCCGCTTTCCACCCCTCTCCGACCTTGGCAACTTCCGCTTGTCGGAGGCGCGCTTTGCGGCGGCTTCGAGTCAGTCGTCGCGGTGGACGCGTTCGCGGCGCTCATGGCGTTCCTGGGCTTCGAGGCTCAGGGTGGCGATGGGGCGGGCTTCCAGGCGGGCCAGGCTGATCGGC
The DNA here is from genome assembly GCA_903862425.1 of uncultured Caulobacterales bacterium. Classification (GTDB taxonomy): domain Bacteria; phylum Pseudomonadota; class Alphaproteobacteria; order Caulobacterales; family Caulobacteraceae; genus CAIOYC01. Next base: position 77,868 of record CAIOYC010000002.1, read on the forward strand.
TCGCCGGTGTCCTCGCAATAGCCGTACTCGCCCTGCTCCAGCCGCCGAATCGCCGCCTCGATCTTGGAGATCAGCTTGCGCTGGCGATCGCGGGTGCGAAGCTCAAGCGATCGGTCGGTCTCCGACGAGGCGCGATCGGCCAGATCGGGATGATTCTCAGTCTCCTTCTGCAGGTGACCGAGCGTTTCACGCGACTCGCGAAGAATATCTTCTTTCCAATGCAACAGCTTGCGTCGGAAATACTCCTGCTGCCGCTCATTCATGAACGGCTCGTCCTCCGTGGGACGATATGTGTCCGGGAGATCCAAGTGATCTACTGCCTCAACGACTGTAGTGGCCGCCTGCATGGACGTCCTCACACTCAACGTTTCTTGCGCCTCGGATGAGGCGCGGGCCTTATAACACCGAACTTGCGCCGTTCAACGCGCGGCAGATTGTCAGGCCGCCACAGCCTGAGATTTGCGCAGCATTTCATCCTTGGCGAGCTCGACCTCGGCCCTCAGGTCGATCTCGTCGAGCACGCCGTCGAGGCCCGGATCCTCGGTCCCGTCGCGGGCCTCGCGGCTGAGCGTGCGCAGCCGGTCGAGGGCGTGGCGCGGATCGCCCGCCTCCAGCAGGGTCAGCTTGATCTGGTCGAGTTGGTCCAGCAGGCCGCCGCCGCGCCGGATCGCGCGCTTGCGCCGCTCCGTCGGCGTGAGGGTCTCCTGCAGGGCCAGAAGCGCGTCGAGCGAGGTCAGGGCGGAGACGCCGCCCGTGGCGCCCGGTGCGGCCGTCCCGCGCGCCCCGCCCGCGGCCTGGGGCGCGAAGCCGTCCGCCGTCGGCCGGCCGGCGCGCTGGGCCGAGCCGGCGCCGCTTGCCGCTCCTGTCCCGCTCACCTTCATGACGCCACCCTCATTGCCATGGCGGCAGTTTTTGCACCTGAGCCTTGCGGCATGGTTAACGGCGCCGGGTAAATCCTGCCGCCAACGCTTCGCCGCCCCGCGAAACCCCTGTGGAGACAAGGCTTTTGCGCCGATCCGCCGTGGCACGGCGCTGGCATGGGGATCAGCGAGTAGCGTGTGGGGTCGTATGCGTCATCTGCTGAAACTGATGCTGGCGGCGCTTGTCGTCACCCTGGCGGCGCATCCCGCCGCCGCCCGCTCGCGCATCAAGGATATCGTCAGCTTCGAGGGTGTGCGCGACAACCAGCTGGTCGGCTACGGCCTCGTAATGGGCCTCAGCGGCACCGGCGATTCGCTGCGCAACAACCCCTTCACCCAGCAGAGCCTGCAGTCGATGCTGGAGCGCATGGGCGTCAACACCCGGGCCGCCACCAATATCGACACCAAGAACGTCGCCGCCGTGATGGTGACCGCCAAGCTGCCGCCCTTCGCCACGCCCGGTTCGCAGATCGACGTGACCGTATCGGCCATGGGCGACGCCAAGAGCCTGCTCGGCGGCACGCTCGTCGTCACCTCCCTGAGCGGCCCCGACGGCGAGGTCTATGCCGTGGCCCAGGGCACGGTGCAGACCGGCGCTGTGTCCGCCTCCGGCGCCTCGGGCTCGTCCATCACCCGCGGCGTGCCCACCGCGGGGCGGATCGCCAACGGCGCCATGGTGGAAAAGGAGGTCGGCTACGCTCTGTCCAAGCAGGGCAAGATGCGCCTGACTCTGCGCAATCCCGACTTCAACACCTCCAAGCGGATCGCCACCGCCATCAATGCCCGCTATCCCGGCTCCGCCGTGGCCGACAACGGCTCGGTGGTGACAGTCAACACCCCCGCCACCACCACCCTGGTGGATTTCATCACCGCCATCGAACCCCTCGAGGTCGAGCCCGACGAGGTGGCGAAGGTGATCATCGACGAGGTGTCGGGCGTCATCGTCATGGGCCAGGACGTGCGCATCTCCACCGTGGCCATCGCCCAGGGAAACCTCACCATCTCGGTGCAGGAGACGACGAAGGTGAGCCAGCCTGCCCCCTTCAGCCAGGGCCAGACCACCGTCGTGCCGAGTTCCCAGGTCAAGATCGACGAGGAGAAGGGCAAGAGGCTGATCATGCTGAAGTCCGGCGCCTCCCTCGCCTCGCTGGTGAAGGGCCTGAACGCGCTAGGCGTCACGCCGCGCGACATGATCTCGATCCTGCAGGCGATCAACCGCGCCGGCGCCCTGCAAGCCGACGTCGAGGTGATGTGACCATGGACCTTTCCGCCGCCACCCTCCCCGTCTCCGTCCTCAAGCCTCTCGCCGCGCCCTCCGGGGGCGCCGCCTCGGGTCTGATGAATGAGGCCGACAAGCGGGCGCAGATCGCCTCCAAGGCCAAGGACTACGAGGCCACCTTCCTCTCCATGATGTTCGGCCAGATGATGGAGGGCACGAGCCCGACCCTGTTCGGCGGCGGCCAGGGCGAGGAGTCGTTCAAGTCGTTCATGACCGACGCCATGGCCAAGTCCATGGTGCGCCACGGCGGCATCGGCCTCGCCAAGGCGCTCACCGCCGACATGCTGAAGCTGCAGGGCCTGTCGGCGACGCCGACCGTCGTGGCCTCCGGCGCCAACGCGGCCAAGCCCGCCGTCACCCCGGCGCCGTCTCCCAAACCCCAGCTGGATATCGCCGCATGAGCCTGCACGCCATCGACGCCGAAGACCGGGCGACGCAGATGATCCAGCTCACCGAGCGCCTCACCGACCGTCTCGCCGGCGAGACCCTGGCCTTCGAGGCGCACCGACCACAGGACGCCGCTTCGGGCGTGGCCGAGACCGCGCGCCTCGCCAACCTCTACCGCCACGAAGCCGCGCGCATAAAGCTGCAGCCCGAAGCGTTGCGGGGCGCGGCGCCTGAGACCCGCCGCCGCCTGATCCGCGCCACCGAGGCGTTCGAGGCGGTGCTCGCCCGCCACGGCCGCGCCGTCACCGCCGCCAAGCAGATATCCGAGGGCCTGGTGCGCGCCATCGCCGAAGAGGTCGCCAAGACCCGCACCGCAGCCGCCGGCTATGGCCCGGGCGCTCGCGCCGCCGCGACCTCCACCGCCGCCATCGCCCTCAACCGCCGGGCCTAGGCCTCGCGGCGCAGGTGATCGAGGCGGTAGCGTCGGCGACGTCTCTGCCGGATCGATGTGAAGCGCGGGCCCAGGGCGGTGATGAAGCCCTCGGCCGCCTGATCGCCCGTGAGCGTGTGGTGGCCCTGGCCCAGCCAGTGCACGAGCAATACCTCCCCGCCCGGCGTCAGCACGTCCGCCGTGCGCCGCGCGGCGTCGGCGACGTCCTCCGGCGTCAGGTAGTAGAGCACCTCGGAGAACAGGATCAGATCGAAGGACCCTGACAGGTCCGCCCGCAGGAAGTCCGCCGCCTGAAACTCCACATTGGCAAGGTCCGCGCCCCGCGCCCTGGCGGTGGCGATGGCGCTGTCGGAGATGTCGAGCGCCACGACGGCGTCGGCGCGGGCCGCCAGTTTCCGGGTCAGCACGCCGATGGAGCAGCCGATCTCCAGCACTCGTCGATAGCGCCGCCGACCGAGCGCGGCGATGGTGGCGTCGTACTTGCGGTTCTCATAGCGGCTGGTCTCGAAGCGCCAGGGGTCGGGATGCTCCAGATACAGGCCCTCGAAATAGGCGGCGTCGAAGATCGTGGGCTCCGGTTGCGGGGCGGAATGGCGCGCCCGCGGGCTAAGGCGATCGAAGACGGCGCGTCGCCAGCGCCGCAACCTGTGCCATCTGCGCGGCAGGAAGAAGCGCTCCGAGCGCAGCATCTCATGCCAGATCACCGGCCAGATCTCCGGCTTCTTGCGCAACAGGCGGCGCAGCCGGTGCACATGCTTGGGATGGCGCCGGTGCAGGCGCACGAACCGGCGCCGCCAGGTGATGGAGTTGCGCAGCACCATGATGGCGCCCACCACCACCAGCACGCCGAGCAGGTGCAGGGTGAAGGGGATCCAGATACCGATGAGGCCGATGGCGATCAGCACGAAGCCGAGCGTGATCCAGGCGCCGCGCCGAAAGCGCCTCCACGCCCTAACCACTCGAACCGACCCTCGTCATCGCTGAGGACTTAGGGGATCGATGTCAGGTTTGAAACAGGCGGGCGCGCTTATTCGGCGGCGATCTTGGCCGGATCGGTCGGCGTCCAGCGCAGGCGCGGCTTGCGGGCGGCCAAGGTCTCGTCCAGCCGGCGCAGGGGTGCGTGATAGGGCGCGCCCTTGAACCGCTCCACATCCCCCGCCTTGGCGGCCCGCGCTAGCTTCAGCAGGGCGTCGGCGAAGCGGTCGAGCTCGGCCTTGCTCTCCGTCTCCGTCGGTTCGATCAGCATGGCGCCGTGCACCACCAGCGGGAAGTACATGGTCATGGGATGGAAGCCCTCGTCGATCATGGCCTTGGCGAAGTCGAGGGTGGTGACGCCCGTGCCGTCGAGCCAGGCGTCGTCGAACAGGGCCTCGTGCATGCACGGGCCCTCAGGGAAGGCCGGCGACATCTCGGCCGAGAGCACGGCCTTGAGGTAGTTGGCGTTCAGCACCGCATCCTCGGCCACCTGGCGCAAACCATCGGCGCCGTGGCTCAGCATGTAGGCATAGGCGCGGACGAACATGCCCATCTGACCGTGGAAGGCGCACATGCGGCCAAAGGCTTCCGCCGCCGGCCCCTCGGCGCGCTCGGCTAGGTCGAAGCCGTTCTCGTCGTGGACGATCCAGGGCGTCGGCGCGAACCTGGCCAGGGCTTCGCTCAACACCACCGGTCCCGCGCCCGGCCCGCCGCCGCCGTGCGGCGTTGAGAAGGTCTTGTGCAGGTTGATGTGCATAGCGTCCACGCCGAGGTCGCCCGGCCGCACCCGCCCGACGATGGCGTTGAAGTTGGCCCCATCGCAGTAGAAATAGGCCCCCGCTTCGTGGGTCAGGCGGGCGATCTCCACCACCTCACGCTCGAACAGGCCGCAGGTGTTGGGATTGGTGACCATAATGGCCGCCACGTGCGGGCCGAGCTTCTTCTCCAAGTCCGCAAGGTCAACGCGGCCGTCGGCGGTCTGGGCGATCTCCTCCACCTTGTAGCCGACGAAGGCAGCGGTAGCGGGGTTGGTGCCGTGGGCGCTGGTGGGGGTGAGCACGGTGTTGCGCGGGTGCTCGGACTGCAGGCCGTGACCCGCCGCCCGGTGCGCGGCGCGGATGGCCAGGAGGCCGCAGAGTTCGCCGTGGGCGCCGGCCTTGGGTGTCAGCGCTACGGCCGGCATGCCGGTCAGGGTCTTCAGCCAGTGGGCCAGCCGGTCCATCAGCTGCAGCGCGCCCTGCACGGTGGAGACGGGCTGAAGGGGATGGATGTCGGAGAAGCCGGGCATGCGCGCCGCCTTCTCGTTCAGGCGCGGGTTGTGCTTCATGGTGCACGAGCCGAGCGGATAGAGGGCCAGGTCGATGGCGTGGTTCTTCTGGCTCAGCCGCACATAGTGGCGCATGGCCTCCGGCTCGCTGAGTCCCGGCAGACCGATGGGATCGGTGCGCACAAGGTCGCCGAGATCGGAGGCATCCAGTTCCGCATCCACCAGATCGACCCCTGTCTTGTCCCAGCCGCCGAGCTCAAAGATCAGCGCCTCGTCCTGCAACAGGCCGCGCGCGCCGGTGAGGGTCGGATGAATGTAGTCATTGGCCTCGCCGCCAGCAGTCTCGGGGCGGGTCGGGCGGCCGACGGAATTCATGCTCATTGGCTCAGCAACCTTGTGGCGGAACGGGCCAGGATTTCGATGTCGGTGGGTCGGGTCAGCTCCGTAGCGGCGAGGAGGACCACGTCGTCCATGCCGGCTCCGGGGTCGAGGCGGGAGACGGGCACGCCGCCCAGCACCCCGTGATCCGCCCACAGCTGCACCATGCGCTCGGCCGGGATCGGCGTACGGATGGCGATCTCGTTGAAGAAGCGGGGCGTCAACACCTCGAAGCCCGGCACCTCGGCCATGCGCGTCGCCAGGCGGCGAGCGGCCTGGTGGTTGAGCGCCGCCAGCTCGCGCAGGCCCGTCTCTCCGAGCAGGCTCATATGGATGGTGAAGGCCAGGGCGCAGAGGCCGGAATTGGTGCAGATGTTGGAGGTCGCCTTGTCGCGGCGGATATGCTGCTCGCGGGTGGAGAGGGTGAGCACGAAGCCGCGCCGCCCGTCCGCGTCCACGGTCTCGCCGCACAACCGCCCCGGCGCCTGGCGCACGTATTTCTCGCGGCAGGCGAACAGGCCGACATAGGGGCCGCCATAGTTCAGGCCGTTGCCGATGGACTGGCCCTCGGCCACGGCGATGTCCGCGCCCATGGCGCCCGGCGACTTGAGCAGGCCGTAGGATATGGCCTCGGTCGTCACCACGATCAGCAGGGCGCCGGCGGCCTGGGCGGCGGCGGCCACCTTGCTGACGTCGGTGACCGTGCCGAACAGGTTGGGAGTCTGCACCACCACGCAGGCCGTGTCCGGCCCAATGTGGCTGATGACCTCGGCCTCGGCGTCGATGGCGAGCGGCATGCGCTCAATCTCCATGCCGACAGCGTGGGCCAGGGTCTGGACTGTCTCGGCATAGTGGGGATGCAGGCCCGGCGAGAGCACCGCCTTGTTCCGGCGCGTGATCCGGCTGGCCATCATCACCGCCTCGGCGGCGGCGGTGGAGCCGTCATAGAGCGAGGCGTTGGCCACATCCATGCCGGTGAGCTGGGCTACCTGGGTCTGGAACTCGAACAGCACCTGCAGCGTGCCCTGGGCGATCTCGGGCTGGTAGGGCGTGTAGGAGGTGAGGAATTCGGAGCGCTGGATCAGATGATCGACGCTGGCGGGCACGTGGTGCTTGTAGGCGCCCGCGCCGCAGAAGAACGGCCCCTGCCCCGCAGTGCGGTTGCGCCCGGCCATCTCGGCCAGCTCGCGCTCCACTTCGAACTCGCCGGCGTGCAGGGGCAGGTCCACCACGCCGGACCGGCGCGCGGAGGCGGGCACATCGACGAACAACTCGTCGATATTGGCGGCGCCGATCGTCTTCAGCATCGCAGCCCGGTCGTCGGGCGTCAGGGGCAGGTAGCGCACGGGTGCAGCCTTATTCGGAGCTAGAGGGTGGCGAGGAAGGCTTCGTAGGCGTCGCGGTCCATCAGGGCGTCGAGGGCGGCGGTATCAGCCACCTTCACCTTGGCGAACCAGCCGTCGGTTTCGGGGGCCTGGTTGACGGTTTCTGGGTTGCCGGAGAGGGCGTCGTTGATGGCTGTGACTTCACCGTCCAGCGGGGCGTAGACGTCGGAGGCGGCCTTGACGCTCTCCACAACGGCCATGCCTTCGCCGGTCTTCAGCGCCTTGCCGACGCCCGGCAGTTCGACGAACACCACGTCGCCCAGCTGCTCGGCGGCATAGGCGGTGATGCCGACGGTGGCGACATCGCCGTCGAGCTCGATCCACTCGTGGTCCTTGGTGAAGCGCATCAGGGTTTCTCCGGTCGGATCAGGGTTTGCGCACGTAGCGGTGCGGAACGAAGGGCATGGCGACGACCTCGGCGGCCTGGGCCTTGCCGCGGACGATGACGTTCAGGCGCGTACCAATGGCGGACTGGTCGGGCGGCACGAAGCCCATAGCGATGGCGTGGCCCAGGCTCGGCGAAAAGCCGCCGGAGGTGACCACGCCGATGATCTTGCCGGCGCCGTCGGCGATCTCCGCCCCCTCGCGCGCCGGGGCGCCTTCCAGCACCCGCAGGCCGACACGGACGCGCGTCAGCGCCCCGCCGAACTCGGCGAGGATACGGTCCGAGCCACGCAGATCGCCCCGCTCGCGGCGTTTCTTGGGCACGGCGAAGTTCAGGGCCGCCTCGATGGGTGAGACGGTGGGATCGGCGTCGTGGCCATAGAGGGGCAGGCCGGCTTCGAGCCGCAGGGAGTCCCGCGCGCCGAGGCCGATGGGCTTGGCCCGCTCGTCGGCCAGCAGGCGCTCGTAGAAGGCGACGGCCCCGGCCGGTGGGACCAGGATCTCGTAGCCGTCCTCACCAGTATAGCCGGAGCGGGCGAACATCACGTGATGCCCTTCCCAGCTTCCGCCCGCGAACTGCATGAAGGCGAGGTCGGCGGCGCCCGGCAGCATGTCGGCCACCACGGCGGCGGCCTCCGGCCCCTGCACGGCGATCAACGCCGCGCCGTCCATGCGCATCAGCTTGGCCTTATCGCCCACGGTTCTGGCGATCAGGGCGTAGTCGTCGTCCTTGGTCCCGGCATTGACGACGATATAGAGGCTGCCCGTAGGCGCGCCGGCGGGATAACGGCCGACCATCAGGTCATCCAACATCCCGCCCTCTTCGTTGAGCAGGATGGTGTAGCGGATCTGGCCCGGCTTCAGACTGGCGATGTCGCCCGAGATCAGGGGCTCGATCAGGGCGGAGACGGCGGCGTGGTCGGCCTCCGCATCGCCGGTCGGCGCGGACAGGCTCAGCATGGCCGGGCCCATGTGCGAGACGTCGAACACCCCCGCGTGGGCGCGCGTCCACTTGTGCTCGTTCAGCACGCCGTCCTTGAACTGCACCGGCATATCATAGCCGCCGAAGGCGACCATGCGACCGCCCATGGCGCGGTGATGTGCGTTCAGCGGCGTGGTCTTGAGGTCGGTCGGCTCGGCCATACGGGCTCCAGACAGAGGTGCGTCAGCGGCCGCCAACTGGCGGTGTCCACCGTCGCCCCCGCTGTCGCCAAGGCCCGGCTTCCCGAAGGAGTGGGGCCTCGCCTGAGAGATTCCGGAAGCGCTCCAAGCGGAGTCTTCCTTGCTCCTTCGGCGAGCGGCCGCTTACGCGACTGCTGCTTTCCAGCTTTTTGGTCCTGCCTGCGGTCCGTTTGCCTGAGCGTTTCCGGGGCGGTTGCGCCTTCGGCGCCATCCCGGACCTTGCGGCCCGACATGGACTCTCCCGCAGGGAGCAAGGCGACCCTTAACGGGCGGAGACGAGGTGTCAACCGTGGCCGGGCCGGTCCCGCTCACCCAATCGTCGATGATCTGAAATCAGGCGCCGGCGAGGATCACGCGTTATTGGTCACCAGGGTCTCTTCATCCTCGAGGATCGGGGCGTCGTCACCGGGCTGCTTCTGAGTGACGAAGCGCGAGAACTTGGGCGCCAGCCACTTTTCGATGTCGTCGACGATCTCATAGACCACCGGCACCAACACCAGCGACAGGGCGGTGGAGGTAATCAGACCGCCGATCACGGCAATAGCCATGGGCTGGCGGAACTCCGAGCCCTGACCGAGGCCGAGCGCGGTGGGCAGCATGCCCGCCGCCATGGCCATGGTGGTCATGATGATCGGCCGGGCCCGCTCGCGACAGGCGTTGTGCAAAGCCTGCAGCCGGGTCTGCCCTGCCCGTTCGTCCTCGATCGCGTATTCGACCAGCAGGATCGAGTTCTTGGCGGCCAGGCCCATAAGCATGAGGAATCCGATCATGGCGGGCATGTCGACCTCCATCCGGCCCACCATCAGCCCGATCACCGCTCCGATCAGGCAGAGCGGCAAGGCGGCGAGGATGATGATCGGCTTGAAGAAGCTGCGGAACAGCAGCACCAGTACGCCAAAGATCAGGCCGATACCGCTGAGCAGGGCGCCGATCACCCCGCCGAACAGCTCGATCATGGCCTCCGCATCTCCAATGGAGGCCTCCTTCACCGTGGGCGGCAGGTGGCGCATGATCGGCAGCTTGTGGATCTCGCCGAGCGCGGAGCCGAGCACCGACCCGTTCAAGTCGGCCAGCACCTGGGCCTCGCGCTCGCGTTGATAGCGGACGATCTTGGCGGGACCGGCCTCGAAGCTGATGTCGGCCACGGTGGAGAGCGGGGTGAACTTGCCCGAGGCGGTGGGCACCTTCAGCTGGCGGATCACGTCCAGGTTCTGGCGCTGGTCTTCGGGCAGGCGCACGCGGATCGGGATGCGGCGCTTGCCCTCGGAGTACTTGGCCACGTTGGCGTCGATGTCGCCGATGGTGGCCACGCGCAGGACGCTGGCGATGGCCTGGGAGGTCACACCGAGGCGGGCCGCTTCCAGGGGCTTGGGCCGAATCTGCAGCTCGGGACCTGCCGGCGGCGGCGAGGGACGCACGTCGGAGATGATCGACAAGGTGCGCATCTCCTTCTCGAGCTCGAGCTGAACCTTGTCGAGGGTGACGGTATCCTCGCTGCCGAGGGTCATGTTCACGTCGGCCGAGCCGAAGGCGCCCTGGGTGGTGATGCGCACGTCGGGAATCTGGCGCAGCATGGGCCGGATCAGGGATTTGAAATCGTTGGTCTTGTGTTGGCGATGGGCCTTCAGGATGACCGTGATGGTGCCGTCGCGCAGATCCGAGCCGCCGCCGAGACCGAAGCCGCCGCCGCCCGACGACGAACCGGTCTGGGCGAACACGGTCTGAACGTCGGGATAGGCGAGCAGGCGGTCGGTGACGGTGCGCACCGACTTCTCCATGCCCTCGCGCGTCACGCCGGGAGGCCCTTCCATCTGCAGATAGAAATATCCGGCGTCGCCGATGGGCTGGAACCCCTTTGGCAGCAACGGCGAGGCCAGGAGGACAAGCGAACCGATGAAGATGGCGCCGCCGAGGAAGGATGAGATCCAGCGGTGATCCAGCGCCCAGTCCAGGCTCTTCTTGTAGAAACCGCCCAGCGGCTTGGGCGGGGCGGCATGATGGCGGGCCTTCAGGAAATAGGCGGCCAAGGGTGGGGTGGCGAACCTGGCCACCACCAGCGAGAACAGCACGGCCACGGAGACGGTCAGGCCGAACTCCTTGAAGAACTGACCCGGAATGCCCGGCATGAACGAGACGGGCAGGAAGACGGCGACGATGGTGGAGGTCGTCGCGACCACGGCGAGGCCGATGGAGTCCGCCCCTATCAGCGCGGCGCGATACGGCGTCTGCCCGGCCTCGACCCGTTTCTGGATGTTCTCGATCTCAACAATGGCGTCATCGACCAGGATGCCGATCACCAGGGTGAGCGCCAGCAGGGTGATCACGTTCAGGCTGAAGCCCAGCAGCAGCATGACCAGGAAGGTGGGGATCAGCGACAGCGGCATGGCGAAAGCGGTGATCGCCGTGGCGCGCCACTCCTTCAGGAACAACAGCACCACAAGCGCCGCCAAACCCATGCCTTCCAAAAGGACGTGCTCGGTGGCCTCGAAGCTCTGACGCGTCTCCTGAACGGTCGAGACCACCTTGGTGATGCTGATCTCCGGGTGCGCCTGTCGCAGCTTGGCCACTGCTTTTTCGACCCGGTCTTCCACCTGGACGTCGGAACTGTCCTTGGTCTTATTGACCTGGAAGGCCACGGTGGGCGCGCCGTTCAGCCGGGCGAAGCCGCGCTGCTCGGCCTCGCCGTCGCCGATCTGCGCCACATCGGACAGGCGCACGAAATGGCCGGCGGCGGGGATGTTGGTCTCGCGCAACCGGTCGATATTGGGGGCGGAGCCGAGCACCCGCACGGTCTGTTCCTGCGAGCCCACATCGGCGCGACCGCCGGGCTCGTCGGTGTTGAATTGCCGCAGGGCGTCATTGACCTGGGGCGCGGTGACGCCGAAGGCGGCGAGCTTGGCGGGGTCGATGACCACGTTGATCTCGCGGTCCACCCCGCCGACGCGCGCCACCTGCGCCACGCCCTTTTCCGCCTGCAAGGTGCGGGCGATGGTGTCGTCCACCAGCCAGGACAGGTCCACGCCCGAGAGCGAGCCGGAGGAAACGGCGTAGGTCAGGATCGGGGCGGAATCGATGTCGAGGCGGCGCACCTGCGGGGGATCGATGGTCGGCGGCAACTGGGGGCGAACGCCGTCGATGGCGGTGCGGACGTCGTCCGTGGCCTTCTGCAGGTCCGTGCCGAGCTCGAACTCGATCATCGTCGCCGAGGCGCCGAGTGTGGCGGTGGTCTGGACGTGCTTGACGTTGGTGATGCCGGCGATGGCGTTCTCCACCGGCCGGCTGATCTGGTTCTCCACCTCGGCCGGCGCGGCGCCGTTCTGCGTCACCGTCACCAGCACCGCCGGGAACGAGATGTTGGGGAAGTGCTTCACCAGCAGCTTGGGATAGGCGCCCAGGCCCGCGATGGTCAGGGCGATAAAGATTAACGCCACCGGTATGGGGTTGCGGATCGCCCAGGCGGAGATGCGGAACGACTTCATTTACCGTTCGCCTGGTTGGGCGAAGCCTCCACCGGGTGCACGGTATCGCCATCAAGCAGGAAGACCCCGCCGGCAAGGGCGATGCGCGTGCCGATGGGCGGTCCATCGACCAGCTCAACCAGCCCCTGCGAGCGGCGACCGGTGCGGACCGGTACGCCGTGGACGTGGTTGTTATCGTCAACCTCCATCACCCGCGCCCCGTTGTCGTCGAAGTGAACAGCCGCCTCGGGCACGGCTTCCACCGTATGGCCGCCGCCCTGGAAGGTGGCGCTGGCGAAGCCGCCAGGCCGCAGGTCCGGTCGCACCGGCAAGGCGATGCGAGCGTGCCCGAGCTTGGTCTGGGCGTCGACGCGCGGCGAGATGAAGCGCACCACGCCGTTCACCGTCTCGCCGGAGGGCAGCTTGACCTCGGCGCGGTCACCCACATGCACCTGGGCGAGGTCGGCCTCGTCCACTTCGGCGTCCATTTCCACCAGACCGTCGCGGGCGATACGATAGAGGGTCGTGCCCGGTGCGGACGTGTCGCCAGGGCGCGCTGTGCGCTCCAGCACCCGCCCAGCCACGGGGGCGGCAATAGTCATGCGCGCGTCGCGAGTCTTAAGGTCATTGAGCGCCGCGCGCGCCACGGCCACCTGAGCGTCGGCCGACTTGGCGGCGAGACGGCGCTGCACGATCTGCTCTTCGGAGATGACGCCCTGATTATCCAGGCCTTTTACCCTGTCCGCCTCGGCCTTGGAGCGTTCGGCGGCGACCTGCTGCTGCTGGAGCGAGGCCTCCGCCTGGGCGATCTGCGCCTTGAGCAAGGTGTCGTCGAGCCGCGCCAGGGGCTGGCCCTTTTTCACCCAGTCGCCTTCGTCGGCGAGCACGGCGGAGACGCGATAGCCGGCCAACTCCGAGGCCACGCCCGCCTCTTCGCGGGAGACCAGCAGACCCGAAGCGGTCAGCCCCTGGCTCAACGCGTGGTTCTGGATGCGGGTGACCGTGACGGTAAGCGGCGCGGCGGCTGGCTTCTTCGCCTCGGGCTTGGCCCCGCAAGCCGAGAGCGCGAGCGCGGCGAGCGCCACGGCGGCCATCAGCCGGATTGGGTGTGAAACCGTCATCGCTTGGTCCCCTCGCCGGTGCGGCGATCCAGAAATTCGCCCACAGATGATGGAAGTCGCGTTGCGAATTTCTGGATTCCGAGCCGCACCAAAAGCATAGTTTTCTAGTGTCCTTTTCGAACCAGAAGTTCGTCCCGCGTCTCATCCTTAATGCTGCCGAACTTCTGGTTCGGGACACTAGCCGGCCATCCGCCACCCAGCGCCTTGAAGGTCGCCACCGCATCCACCAGCGAGGCGGTGGCGGCGGCGGTATAGGTGGCGCGCGTCTGGCGCCATAGCTGCTCGGCCTGGACCAGCGTGGTGGTGTCGGTAAGGCCGAGATCGTAGCCCTTGCGCGCCGCGTCATAGGCGAAGCGCGACTTGTCGGTGGCGGTCTTGAGCAGGCCCACACGGAACTCGTCCGCCTGCAGCGTGGTCAGCCCCTTTTCCGCATCGCCATAGGCGGTCTGTACCGCCTTCTCATAGGCGATGACCGCCTGCTCGCCCCGTGCGCCCTGGGCCTTCACTTCAGCCAGCAGCTTGGGGATAGACAGGAATGGCACGGTGACGCCGACGCCTGCCGCGCCTGTCGTGGTGATGGTGGTGAACTGGGCCTGCTGCTGGCTGTACTGATAGGACGGCTGCAGGGTGAAGGTGGGCAGGATGGCCAGCTTATCGAGCTTCAACCGGCCGGCGGCGGAGCGGACCCGCGCCTCGGCCTCGCGCACATCGGGTCGGCGAGCCAGAACATCGCCCGGAGCCGTAGCCGGGACAGCCGGCGGCGGCGCGGCAGCGGCCTCGATGGTCAGACTGGCCGACGGATCGGCGCCGCGCCCGATCAGCACCAGCAGCGAACGTATCGCCCCCTTGAGTAGGGCGTCGGTCTGGGCGGCCTGGGCGTCCAGGGCGATGGCGTCGGCTTCGAGCCGGGCCGAGTCCGCCGTTGTGCCGATGCCGATATCGGCCTTCTTGATGCCGACCTCGGCCAGCTGGCGCGCCAGACGGGCGTTGTCCTTCGCATCGGCCAGCTGGATGGCGAGGCCGCGCGCCTGGAACAGCTGGGTGGCCACGGCCGCGGCGAGGCTCATCCGTGTGGCCTCGTAATCGAAGCGCTGTGCGGCATAGTCGGCGCGCGCGGCCCGGATAGCGGTGAAGTCGCGGCCGAACAGATCGAGCTCCCAGCTGACGTTCAAGCCGCCGCTGTAGAGCTTGTCGTTGCCGGCGTTGGAGAAGCCGACCAGGAATTGCTGCAGGATCGGATCGTTAACGTTCTGATATTTGGTCGTCACGTGCTCCGCAGTGGCGGCGCCCTTGAAGTCGCCTTGAGGTAGGTAACCGAACACCACTTCACGGAAGTCTGCATTGGCCTCCTTGATCCGCGCCACGGCGCTTCTCGCGTCGGGGCTGGAGACCAGGGACTGCTCGATCAGGTCGGTGAGCTGGCCATCATTGAACAAGAGCCACCAGCGGTCCAAGGCCGACGCGTCCCCCGCTCCCTGCGCGCTCGCCGCCTCGAAACTGGTGGGAAGACGGGTGTCGGGCTTGGGCATGCGCGTATCGAGGGCGCAGCCGACCAGCATCGTCGCCAGAATGACAGGCGTGACGGCGCACAATCTTGAACGCACGGTACGTTGCATACCTGTCGGACGCCCTTTATTCCCCTTCCGAGCGAGGTGCGCCGATGCGCCAAAGTTTGCAACCCCTGCAATGTGAACATTGCTTAATCTGGCGCATTGCAGCGCAACATGTTGCTGCAAGAGCATGGACCTTGGGCGCGACCCAGCCGATAGAGAGCCCATGAAGGATGACGCCCTGCGCCCGGAGGGACCGGGCGAAAACCCCGCCGCCCAGCTTGCACCCGGCGGATCCGAGACCGCTCCAGTCGAATCGAGCGTCGCTCCTGCGGCGGATCACGCGACGGAGGCCACGCCGACTCTGGGCGGCCTGTCGCGCCTGGCGCCCATCGCCATCGCCTCCGCACTATTCATGGAATTTATCGACTCCACCGCGTTGTCGACCGCGCTGCCGACGCTGGCGCGCGCCTTCCACGCCGACCCTATCCATTTGAAGCTGGCCCTCACCTCCTACCTCCTGGCCCTGGCGGTGATGGTGCCGGCAGGCGGATGGATCGCCGACCGCTATGGTGCGCGGCGGGTGTTCCTGTCGGCTATGGGTGTCTTCCTGCTCGGCTCGGTGTTGTGCGGCTTCTCGCACTCGCTGCCACAACTGGTGGCCGCCCGCATTATCCAGGGGACCGGCGGGGCGATGATGGTGCCCGTGGGCCGGCTGATCATCGTCGGCTCGACGCCGAAGGCAAGGTTGGTCAGCGCCATGGCCTGGTTCACCACGCCGGCCCTGGTCGGACCGCTGATCGGACCGCCCCTCGCAGGCTTTGTGCTCGGCATCGCCGACTGGCCTTGGATTTTCTTCATCAACGTGCCTGTGGGCCTGCTGGGCATGGTCGCGGTCGCCAAGCTGGCTCCGAACATGCAGCGCCCGGACCCCGGACGGTTCGATACCCGGGGCTTTGTCCTATCTTCGATCGCCATCAGCGCTCTGGTGGTCGTGGCGGAGACCGCCGGCGTGGGCTTGCTGCCGTTGTGGATCGAGTTGGGGCTCGGCGTCGTGCTGATCGCTTCAGGCGCAGCCTTCCTGTGGCATTCGGCGCGGGCGCCGCGACCGATCCTCGACCTCAGCCTACTCAAACACCAGACCTATCGGGCCAGCCTGCTCGGCGGCACCCTGGTGCGCCTCGGCGTCGGCGCAACTCCCTTCCTTCTTCCTCTGCTGCTGCAGGTGGCCATCGGCTGGAGCCCGGTGAAGGCGGGTTTGGTCACCATCGCCGGCGGCCTCGGCGCCCTCAGCGCCCGCACCATGACGCGCAAGGTAATCGCGCGGTTCGGGTTTAGGACCGTGCTTCTGTGGTCTGGTGTCGGCGCCGCGCTTGTGGCCGCCATCCCCGGCGTGTTCACCGCCGCGACGCCGCCTGTGCTGATGTTCGCCACGCTGTTCGTCAGCGGGATTGTCCGCTCGACCCAGTTCATCAGCGCCAACACGATCGCCTATGCCGACGTGCCTAATGAGGAGATAACGCGCGCCTCCACCCTGGCCTCGGTAGTGCAGCAGGTGGGGCTCAGCCTTGGGGTCAGCTTCGGCGCGCTGATGCTGGCGATCACGCGAGGCGGCAGCGGCGCACTGACGCCCGCCCGTTTCACCCTGCCCTTCCTGATGATCGGCGCATCGACCCTGCTCGCCCAGACCGTCTATGTGGGCCTGAAGCGCGATGCCGGGTCGGAGATCAGCGGCCGGAAGGCTACCGCCTAGCCGCCTCGATACGGTCGCGCGCAATCTCACCGGCGATCACGTGGGTGGGCCGCTTCTCGTCCACCGAGCGCTGGAACACCTCGTCCAGGGTCTCCATCAGGCGCGAAAGCTTGCCCTCGACCCAAACCGGATCGAAGGCAGCGCCGGCGTCGAGAGCGCGGATCTCGCCGGCCACATTGATGATACCGCCCCCGTTGATCACGTAATCCGGGGCGTAGATCAGGCCGCGGCGGTAGAGCTCTTCCCCCGCTTCCGGCGTGGCCAACTGGTTGTTGGCGCCGCCCGCGATCACCCGCCCTTGAAGGCGATCGAGATTGGCCAGGGTCACCGCGCCGCCGAGGGCGCAGGGCGCGAACACGTCCGCCTTGCTGTCGAAGATGGCGTCGGGCGCCACAACGGTCGCGCCAGTTCTGGCCGCCACCTCATCGAGCGCCGGCTGGTTCACGTCGGTGATGATCAGCTTGGCCCCCGCCGCGTGCAGCTTCTCGGCCAGGAAGGCGCCCACATGGCCGACACCTTGGATCGCCACCGTGAGGCCGGAGATGTCGCCGCCATAAGCGCGCTTGACGGCGAGCTTCAGCCCGCGAAACACGCCCTCCGCCGTCACCGGGCTGGGATCGCCCGAAGCGGCAGGGTGGCCGTCAAGGCCCGCCACGTACCTGGTGGTGCGGCGCGCCGCCTGCAGATCGGCCGGGGAGACGCCCACATCCTCCGCCGTCCAGTAGCGCCCACCGACAGCATCCACCGCCCGGCCGAAGGCCTCGAACAAGGCCGGCGATTTCATGGTCTTGCTGTCGCCGATGATCACGGCCTTGCCGCCGCCGTGGTCGATGTCCGCCACGGCGTTCTTGTAGCTCATGGCGCGCGAGAGGCGCAGCGCATCCTCCATCGCGGCCTCGGCGGTGGGATAGGGCCACATGCGGCAACCGCCAGCGGCCGGGCCACGCGCGGTGGAGTGTACGGCGATGATGGTCTTCAGCCCCGTGGCCTCGTCGTAGAAGGCGTTCACGCTCTCGTGCGCCTCGAAGGCGGGGGAATCGAACAGGGTCATGAAGATAGGCTCGCCATCGCGGGGTCGCGGAAGGCGCGCGGGTTAGCCCCTCCCCGGCCCTAGTTCAACCCCGGCCCCGTCATCTGATCCTGTCATCTGATCTGTCATCTGGCCGCGTGGGGCACGCGCGGAGCGCTGGAGGGGAGTTGCGCCTTGGGGTCGCGCAGGAAGGCAAGGTCGTCGTCGAGCACAAGGTCGCGGTGCAGGTCGCGGTTCAGTATGTGCCAGCCCTCGCCATAGTAGGCTGTCCGCCCGCTGGCGCCCAGCTTGGCCACGGCATGCTCGGCCGCTTTCGCCGGGATGATCTGGTCGTGCGCGCCATACTGGTAGAGGGTCGGCAGGGTGATGCGCCCGATCCGGTCCTGGGCGTCCTGCATCAGGTTGACCAGGCCATAGATGGCGTCGACCCGCGTACCGAATATGAGGTTCCGGTCGCGGGACATCTTGCGCAGGATGTCGATATTATCCGTCGCGCGGATCTTGCGAGTGAGCCAGGATGGCGGCTCCAGCACCGCGCCCGGCGTCACATGGGCCGTCAGCCAAAGGGCTACATTCTCGGGCAGGGATTGGTCTTGCCAACCCCAGACGGCGGGCGAGAGCAGGATCAGCCGATCGGCGTCGGGCGGCGCCGCAGAGGCGAAAGCGTTGATGGCCACCGCCCCACCCATGCTCTCCCCAGCCACGGCGAGGACGGCCTTGGGGTGTCGGGCGCGGGCCAGAGCGCAGGCGGTGCGAAGGTCATCGACCATCAGCGCCTCACCGCCCCAAACGCCGCGATCCGCACCGCGCCCGAAGCCCCGCTGGTCATAGGCGTAGGTCGTGACGCCCCGCGCCGCCCAATAGGGTCCGGCCAGAGTGAAGGCTTCCGCATAGTCGTTCATGCCGTGCAAGGCGACAATCACAGCCCAAGGCTCGCCGCCGCCCCTGGCGGGCCACACCGTCATGGGCAGGCGCGCACCGTCGAAGCTGACCAGAGCATCGGGCTCCAATCTCGACCCGCCAAAGCCCGGCGGCGTCAGAAGCGGGTGCTGGCTCAACGGCGCGCAAGCCGAGACGGCCAGACCCGCGGACATACTACTGAGGAGGAGGCGTCGATTCACTGCGCCACCATGACAGCACGGGTTTGGCGAAGGTAGGGCGTCACGCCCTGGGAAACGGTTTGGACAGGAAACGCGAGCCTTTCAGGCCGAAGCGCCATGGCTGATCAACCGCCTTGGTTATACCGATGCGCGGACCGACGATGATATCTGGCGCCGTCTCGCGGGGATTGATCGCGAACGGCGGTTTTTCAAGATCGGCGCCGTTGTGCGCGATGGAGATGGCGAGCGCCTGGCAGAGCCTGCCTGGCCCGGCGCAGAGCAGCCTTAGCGGCGCCAGCCCACGTCGCTCACGCATGATTTCGATCCCCGCCGAAGGCTCGATGGCGCGAAGCAGCACCGCGCCAGCCCGCTTCCCGCAGGTGACGTTCACGCACCAGTGGATTCCGTAGGAGCGATAGACATAGGCGTGACCGGGCGGGCCGAACATCACCGCATTGCGCGGCGTCATCCCGTTGAAGCTGTGCGAGGCCGGATCGGTGGTGTCGTAGGCTTCGGTCTCGACGATCACGCCGCCGACATCATTATGCAGCAGGGTCGCGCCAATAAGGATGGAGGCGAGTTCAGCGGGTTCGAGAGTGAAATCGACCCCGCCCTTCGTCTCATTCATCGGCGGGATGATCTTCGGCGGGTGGAACCGCTCTACGCAGGCGATAGACGCCCTTGACGGGCTCGGCGGGATCCACCGGCTTGTTGTGGCGAAGGATTTCGACCTTGCCGATACGCGCTAGTCCCACGGCGGCAGCCTTGACCTGCGGCAATATCCGCCGCCACCGCTCCAGATCGATGGCCTTGGCCACCTGATCGGGCGGGACACTCTTGCCGTCCGGAACACTCGCCAGAGCGTCCAGAATGGCGTCCTCGACCGAGGCCATAGGCTTACTCCAATACTAGTACTCCAGGTGCAGCCGTCCCCCAAAGACGACCGCCGGACCACGGTCACGGTTATAAGCCGGATTTTTAATCCCCTGCACGTCGAAACTGATACGCACGTGCTCGATTGGGGCGAGGCTGTAATAGGCCTCGACAATCTGTTCATCGCCAGGATGTGGCAGTCGCCCATCGCCCACAAGGATGCCAAGCCCGCCTGCCGCGAGATAGGCCTTATGAATATCGGAGATGCCGTTATCGACCAGGGCCACCGCCACCGTGTCGTCCTTTCGCCCCCAACGTGTCCCCTTCAGCGAGACGCCCGTCGAAACACTCCGGTCGATGTCGGTATATTCGTAGGGCTCAATGTGACCGTCGGCGAGGCTCAAGCGTGCGAAGACGCCGAGGTCGTCGCTAAGCGGCTGCTCCAGGTTCACCACTCCGCCCGGACGAGAGCGGTAGCGCCGAACGAGGGTCGTGTCCGCAGGCTGACCCATGGCCTGCCCCCAAGCGATGGCGTCGGTGAAACTGGCCAGGCGCGCGCGCGACAGGAAGCCCGTGAGCTTGATCTTGCCCTCACGGCCCCAGAGTTTGTAGCGCCGCTCGATCTCGGCATCGTACTGGAACTGCCAGAAGCCGTTGGTCAGCGACTTGCCGTTCGGAAAGCGCGATGTGTCGAACAAACCGCCGCGGAAGGTCCAGTCGCCCGTGCGCCACTCCGCCGCCACCGCGTAGGAATAGCCCCAGGCATCTGCGGCGTAGTCATAGGCGCCGCCGTCGATCAGCGACCAGTTCATAAAGTCGGTCTTCGGATCGTGCGCATAGGCGTTGTCGTCGAAGATGTCGGTGGCGTTGATCTTGCCGACGGTGATGGTCAGCCGGTCCTTGGTGGTCTCCCGCGCCAGATGGTTGGTGTCGGCCTCGAGCTTGTCAGACCCGCCGCCGAGATCGACGGTCCAGCGCATGAACAGGCGTTGGGTGCGGAAATAGGGGTGCAGCTTGCCGACCTTGGCCCCGTCCCCATTCACATAGCCCGCCGCGCCCAGGGTATCTGATGGGGCGATGCCCTGGTCCATCTCCGGGTTCCACCACAACTCCAGCCCATGGCTCATATCCGCGCCGAAAAAGCCGGTGATGTCGGTAGTCTCGTTGGTGTGGTTGCCGCCCTGCAGGCTTTGCGCTCCCTCATAGGGGGATTTGAAGGCCGGGTGATATTGCCAGATATTGGTCAGCTGGCCATGCAGGGAGAACTGGCCGAACAGCAGGTCATCGCCGCCGCCCTGCTCTTTGTCCTGGCTTTGCGGTGCGGCGCTGGATCCGCCGGTCTGAGCCCGCACGCCAAAGGCGAGAGCTAGCACTCCCAACAAGGCGATCGCCGCCATCCGCATGATCGCCCCTGCCCGTAGTCCTCAATCGGCTGGCCTATGGCTCAGCCCAATTCATAAAGCAACGCCCATGAGCTAGTGGGCAGGTGCTGTCAAAAAACGATCATGGAATAGGTTATAACGTCTGGATTGCGGGTGATTATTGTCTGCAGACTATCCGCCGCGCTTCATCGTCTCGCGGGCGATGACCAGCTTCTGAATTTCCGAAGAGCCTTCATAGATGCGGAAAATACGCACGTCGCGATATAGCCGCTCGATGCCGTAATCAGCCACATAGCCGGCCCCGCCAAAGATCTGCACCGCCCGGTCCGCCACGCGCCCCACCATCTCCGAGGCATAGAGCTTTGAGGCGGAGGCTTCCAGGGTGACGTTCTCGCCTGCATCGCGCCGCCGCGCCGTCTCCAGCACCAAGGCGCGGGCGGCCAGACACTCGGTCTTGCTGTCGGCGATCATGGCCTGAATCATCTGGAAGCTCGCGATAGGCGCGCCGAACTGCTTGCGCTCGGCGGCATAGGCGACGCTGTCGGCGATCAACCGCTCCGCCACGCCGACGCAGACCGAGGCGATGTGGAGCCGGCCCTTGTCCAGCACCTGCATGGCTACCTTGAAGCCCTCGCCTTCCGCGCCGAGAAGGTTCTCCACCGGCACGCGCACGCCCTCGAACACCACGTCGTGGATGTGCGCGCCCTGCTGCCCCATCTTCTTCTCGGGTTTGGACACGCTGAGCCCGGCCAGATCGCGCGGCACCAGGAAGGCGGAGACCCCCGCCGCGCCCTTCCTGTCCGGATCGGTGCGGGCCATGACGGTGAACAGCGAGGCCCGACCGGCATTGGTGATGTAGCGCTTGGACCCGTCGAGCACATAGTGGTCGCCGTCCAGCCGGGCCCGCGTCTGCACGTTGGCGCTGTCCGACCCCGCCTCCGGTTCGGTAAGGGCAAAGGAGGTGACGATCTCGCCCGAG
The DNA here is from genome assembly GCA_903862425.1 of uncultured Caulobacterales bacterium. Taxonomy (GTDB): domain Bacteria; phylum Pseudomonadota; class Alphaproteobacteria; order Caulobacterales; family Caulobacteraceae; genus CAIOYC01. The sequence goes on from CAIOYC010000002.1 coordinate 99,722, forward strand.
GCGATTCCGGGCAGGTACTTCTCCTTCTGCGCCTCGGTCCCGAACATGACGAGACCTTGGCTACCGATGCCCACATTGGTGCCGAAAGCCGAGCGGAAGGCCGGAGAAGCACGGCCGAGCTCCATGGCCACCAGCGCCTCGTCCTCCATGGAAAGGCCGAGGCCGCCATATTCCTCGGGGATGGACAGGCCGAACAGGCCAAGCCCCTTCATCTCCTCCAGCACCGCATCCGGCACCGCATCGTCCGCCGCCACCTGCGCCTCTATGGGACGCAGACGCTCGGTCACGAACCGACGAACGCCGTCGATAAGCTGGGTACGGGTGTCGAGGTCGAGGGGCATGGCGGTCCCGGCTGGCTTTCTGATCTTTACCGGTTATGTGTCGGCTCGCTTCAGGACGCAACGCGGGGACCACGGCATCATGGACGGCGGCGACGAACAGGCGGTGAGCGGCGGTCCGCGCCAGGTGAGCGAGGGTGAGTGGGCCGGGTGGTGGACCTGGACCGGGACCGACGCCTATGAGGACCTGACCGGCCCGTTCTACTTCCGCGAAGAAGCCGTGCTGGACGGAAAACCCCAAGTCCGCTGTGCCTTTCGGGTTGAAAGTAAGCATATGAACGGCGGCGGCGCCCTGCATGGCGGGGCGATGATGACCTTCGCCGATTTCTGCCTGTTCGCCATTTCTCATCCGGTACGCCGGGCCAATGGGGATGTCGATCACCACGTCACCGTCTCACTGAACGGCGAGTTCGTCGGTCCTGCCTTCGAGGGCGATCTGGTGGAAGCGGTGGGCGAGGTGGTGCGCGCCGGCGGCTCCCTGAGCTTTATACGCGGCCTGATGTCCACCGGCGGGCGTCCCATGTTGAGTTTCTCGGGCGTTGTGAAGCGGGTTAAGCGGAAGTAGTCGCGAGCGCGGAGGCCGGGCGCGATGGGCGATCCGATCCAGGTGCAGTGCTGCATAGCCGGCGGTGGGCCGGCGGGAATGATGCTGGGTTATCTGATGGCCCGCGCCGGGGTGAAGACCCTGGTGCTGGAGAAGCACGGCGACTTCCTGCGCGACTTTCGGGGCGACACCGTCCACCCATCGACCCTGCAGGCCATGGTCGATCTCGGCCTGATCGACGCTTTCCTCCAACGTCCGCACAGCGAGCTACATCATATCGGCGTCGAGATCGATGGCGAGGTGCTGCAGGTCGTCAGTTTCGATCATCTGCCGGTGGACTGCCGCTTCGTCGCCTTCATGCCGCAGTGGGACTTTCTGAACTTCCTGGCTGAGGAGGGGCGCAAGCTGCCCGCCCTCAGTGTGCGAATGCGGGCCGAAGCGCAGAGCTTGATCGAGGAGGGTGGACGCGTGGTCGGCCTGCGCGGCCATGGCACTGGCGGCGCGTTCGAAGTGCGTGCCGACCTTGTGGTCGGGGCAGACGGGCGAGGCTCGACACTGCGCGACCAGTCAGGGCTCAAGGTGGAAAATCTGGGCGCGCCTATCGACGTGTTGTGGTTCCGCCTCTCGCGCGACCCGAGGGACGAGGATCAGCTGCTGGGCCGGCTCAACAACGGCCATTTCATGATCACCATCGAGCGCGGCGACTACTGGCAGTGCGCCTATGTGATCAAGAAGGGTGGCGCCGACACCCTGCGGGCCGCAGGCATCGACGCCTTTCGCGCCAAGGTGGCCGAGGCCGCATCCTTCCTGACAGCCAAGACCAGTGAGCTGGAGAGCTTCGACGACCTGAAACTGCTCACCGTCACCCTGGATCGGCTGGAGCACTGGTCAAAACCCGGCCTGCTGTTCATCGGCGACGCCGCCCACGCCATGTCGCCGATCGGCGGGGTGGGCATCAATCTCGCCATCCAGGACGCCATCGCCGCGGCGAACCTGCTTGCCGACCCGCTGGCGCGGGGCGCTGCACTGACCGAACATGATCTCGACGCTGTGCAACGCCGCCGCCTGCTCGCCACCCGCCTCATCCAGGGTTTCCAGGCACTCGCTCAGGATCGCCTGTTCAAGCCGGGTGTGCAGGAAGACCATGGCCAAATCGACGCCACACCCATCAAGGTCGTCGCTTCCATCCCCCTGCTCGGCCACCTCGCCGCCCGCATGATCGGCCTCGGCGTGCGATTGGAGCGGGTGAGCAGCGTAAAGGTCTAAGCCTCTTCGAGGTGCATCACGCCCGGGGCAGACCTGATCGCCCCGCGCAGGGCCGCGTCCAGGGCGAACCGTCCGGGCAGGCGCACCTCCACCTCGCGTCCGCCGGGGAGGCTGGCGACCACGGTCACCTCCCCACCCCGTTCGGCGCGGCCCCTGGCCAACCGGCTAGCCAGGGCGCCGGCATCACCGGGCTGGCCGTGCAGGAAAACCCGCAGGCTCGACGCCGCCGACTCCAGACTGCGGTCCACCGGCTCGGCGTCGTCGCCGTAGAAGCGTACCTCGCCATCCTTGAACTTGGCGCGCGCCTTGATCATCACCGCCTTGCCGGGCTCTAGAACCTCGCGGCAGCGGCGCAGAGCGTCGGCGGTGAACATCATCTCGTATTCTCCCGTCGGGTCGGACAGGGAGACGAAGGCGAACTTTTCGCCGGACTGCGAGGTGCGTTCCTGGCGACGACGCACGATGCCGGCCATGCGCAGCACCTCGTCTCCATTTTCCGCCCGCTGAATGGCTTCGAGGTAGAGCACGGTCCGACGCTTGCGAAGCGCCTCGACCATGTCCTCCAGCGGATGGCCGGAGAGGTAGAAGCCCACTGCAGCCAACTCCTCGTCCAGCTGCTCGGAGCTGACCCAGCGCTCTGTGCACGGAAGGCGCGGACGCCCAGCGGAGGCGTCGCCGAACAGGCTGGCCTGGCCGCCATCGCGGTCCGCCGCCTGCGACTGGGCATAGGCGATCAGGACGTCGGCGGCCGCAACGATCTGGGCTCGGTTAGGATGGATGGAGTCGAAGGCTCCGGCGCGGGCCAGATTTTCGATCGCCCGCTTGTTCACGCTTTTAGGATCGATCCGCTCCAGAAAGTCGAACAGGTCCAGGAAGGCGCCGCCCTCCTGGCGCACCTGCACAACGTGCTCCATCGCTTGCAGGCCCACATTGCGGATGGCGCCGAGGGCATAGAGCACCTGCAATTCGCCCTGCTCATTGGCTTCCACGTCGAAATCGGCGGAGGAGCGGTTGATATCCGGCGGCGCGACCTTCACCCCGAACCGGCGCGCATCCTGATAAAAGATGGCCAGCTTGTCGGTGTTGGAGATGTCGAGGCTCATCGAGGCGGCGATGAACTCCACCGGCATGTTCGCCTTCAGCCAGCCGGTCTGATAGGCGATCACCGCGTAGGCGGCGGCGTGGCTCTTGTTGAAGCCATAGCCGGCGAACTTGGCCACCAGTTCGAAGATGGAATCGGACTGGGCGGCAGGCACGCCCTTCTCGTTGGCGCCGGAGATGAACCGCGCCTTCTGCAGGTCCATCTCCTCCTTCTTCTTCTTGCCCATGGCGCGTCGCAGCAGGTCCGCCTCGCCGAGCGAATAGCCAGACAGGATCTGGGCGATCTGCATCACCTGTTCCTGGTAGATGATGACCCCGTAGGTCTCCTTCAGCACCGGCTCCAGCGAGGGGTGCAGCATGTCGGGTTCGGCGCGGCCGTGCTTGCGATCCACATAGACGTCGATGTTCTCCATCGGCCCCGGCCGATAGAGCGAAATCAGCGCGATGATGTCCTCGATATTGGTCGGACGCAGCTTGCGCAGGGTATCGCGCATGCCCTGGCTTTCCAGCTGGAACACGCCGACCGCCTGGCCAGAGGACAGAAGGTCGTAGGTCTTGACATCGTCGAGCGGCAGGGCGTCGAGATCCGTGTCAGCCCCACGCTTGTGCAACAACCGCTTGGCGCGGTCGAGCACGGTGAGGGTCTTGAGGCCGAGGAAGTCGAACTTCACCAGCCCGGCGCTTTCCACCCACTTCATGTTGTATTGGGTGGCGGGGATATCCGAGCGCGGATCCTGGTAGAGTGGGGTCAACTCGGTGAGGGGTCGGTCGCCAATGACGATGCCTGCAGCGTGGGTGGAGGCATTGCGGTATAGTCCCTCGAGCCGGAGCGCGATCTCCAGCAATTCGGCGACCGACGCGTCCTCGTCCCGCGCCGCCTTCAGGCGCGGTTCGATCTCCAACGCCTGGGCGAGGGTGACCGGGTTGGCCGGGTTGGCGGGCACCATCTTCGCCAGCCGGTCCACGAGGCCGAGCGGTAGCTGCATCACCCGGCCGACATCCCTCAGCACGGCGCGGGCCTGGAGGGTGCCGAAGGTGATGATCTGCGCGACACGGTCCGCGCCATACTTGTCCTGCACGTAGGAGATCACCCGCTCGCGGCCTTCCTGGCAGAAGTCCACGTCGAAGTCGGGCATGGACACCCGCTCGGGATTCAGGAAGCGCTCGAACAGCAGGCCGAAACGGAGCGGATCCAGATCGGTGATGGTGAGGGCGTAGGCCACCAGCGAACCGGCGCCCGAGCCCCGCCCCGGCCCCACCGGCACTCCATTGCCCTTGGACCACTTGATGAAGTCCGACACGATCAGGAAGTAGCCCGGAAACCCCATCTGGGTGATGATCCCGATCTCCCATTCGAGGCGCTTCTCATAGGCCTCGACGGATGCGGAATGGGGGATCACGGCGAGTCGGCGCTTCAACCCTTCGCGCGCCTGGAAGGCCAGCTCGTCCGCTTCAGTCCTGCCGCCGCTGGTGGGGAAGCTCGGAAGGATCGGATCCCGCTTCTTCACCAGGAAGGCGCAGCGCCGGGCGACTTCCAGCGTGTTGTCGCACGCCTCCGGCAGATCGGCGAACACCTCGCGCATGACGGCGGCGGAGCGGAAACCATGGTCTTTGGTCACTCGGCGCCGATCGTCCTGGCCCAGATAGCTGCCGTCGGAAATACAAAGGAGAGCCTCGTGCGCGCGGTGCATCTCGCGATCGGCGAAGTAGACGTCGTTGGTGGCGACCAGCGGGATATCGCTCTCGTAGGCCCAGCCCACCAAGCCGGGCTCCGCCCGCGCCTCCACCGCCAAACCATGGCGCTGGAGCTCCACATAGAAGCGATCATTGAAGGCCCCACGCATCATCTCCAGCGCCGCCCTCGCCTCCTCCGGTTTACCGGCGGCGAACAGGGGATCGACCGGTCCGTCCGGCCCACCCGAAAGCAATATCAGCCCAGCGCTACGCTGCTCCACCAGCGCCCATGGAACGATGGGTTCGCCCTCGGCCTCCAGATAAGCCACCGAGGAGAGCGCCATCAGGTTGAGCCAGCCCTCCTCGTTCTGGGCGAACAGAGGCAGGGTCGCCGCGCGCGCCCAGCGCCCGCCGGCTACGCCGCCGATTCCGGATACCGGCAGGGCGCAGCCGATGATCGGCTGCACACCGGCATCCTTCATGTACTGAGAGAATTCCAACGCCCCGTAGAGATTGGCGCGGTCGCAGATGCCGGCGGCGGGCATGTTCGCCTTAGCCGCCCGCTTAGAAATGTCTCCCGCCTTGATCGCGCCCTCAAGCAGCGAATAGGCGGAGCGGACCCGCAGGTGGACGAAGGTCTGGTCGATATCCATCGCGCCGCCTTTCACTCCACCTCAGCGAATCGTCAGCCCACCATTTGAGCCGCCATCGCGACCATCCAGACCAGACCGCCGACGGACGCAAGCGCCATACCATCTCTCATCAATCGGAACATCGCCGCACCCCGCTGTTTCGCATTTGTTCTTCTATTTATATTCTCCTTTTGTTCTTCGTCAAGCAGCCATTTCGAGGGGCACCAACACGCGGGGCATTGTCGAAATCCCCAATACGGCGCAGGTTGAGGTGCATCCGCGTCGTAGCAAACACGCGTAGCTGAACGCATCCCAGGAAACGCTCCATGAAACGCCTTCTTCTCGGCTTCGTCGCCGCCAGCCTGATAGCCGCCCCCGCCTTTGCGGCGCTGGAAAAGGGCGCCAAGGCCCCTGACTTCACCCTGCCGGCCGCGCTGGCGGGCAAGGACTTTACCTACGACCTGGCCTCGGCGCTGAAAAAGGGCCCGGCGGTGGTCTATTTCTACCCTAAGGCCTTCACCTCGGGCTGCTCGGCCGAGGCGCACGAATTCGCCGAGAACATGGATAACTTCAAGGCTTTAGGGGCCAGCGTCATCGGCGTCTCGGGTGACGACATCGCGGCGCTGGAGAAGTTCTCTACCGCCAGCTGCGGCTCAAAGTTCCCGGTGGCCGCCGATCCCAAGGGCGAGGTGATCGCCAAGTATGACGTGAAGATGGACAACCCGGTCGCGAAGACCATGCTGAAGCTGGACCACCCGTCCAACCGCACCTCGTTCCTCGTGGCGCCGGACGGTACGGTGCTGGCGACCTACTCGGCCCTCGACGCCTCCAAGCACGTCTCCACCATGCTCGACGCCCTGAAGGCCTGGCGCGAGACCCATAAGGCCTAGTCGCTTAGCCACCGATGGTCTTCCACCGCCGTCGTCCCATCTGCGGGCGGCGGCGGTTTATTTTAGGCTGCGCGCGGTTAGCGGACCTGCTCGACCAGGCGGCCGTCCCTGAGAGCGAAGACGCGGTCCATATAGCCGGCGAGTTCCATATTGTGGGTGGCGATGAGGGCGGCGACGCCCTGTTCGCGCACGAGGCCGAACAGGCTCTGGAACACCTGGGCCGAGGTGGCGGGGTCGAGATTGCCGGTGGGCTCGTCGGCCAGGATCAGCCGAGGGCTGTTGGCCAGGGCGCGGGCCACGGCCACGCGCTGCTGCTCGCCACCGGAAAGCTGAGCGGGCTGATGCTGTAGCCGTGCCCCAAGGCCAAGGTGCGCCAGAAGCGCACCCGCCCGTTCGCGCGCCGCCGCCTTGCTCGCGCCGGCGATCTCCTGCGGCAAGGCCACATTGTCGAGCGCCGAGAACTCGGCCAACAGGTGATGGAACTGGTAGACGAAGCCGATCAAGCCGAGCCGCAGCCTGGTGCGCGCCTTCTCGCTGAGGCCGCCGCAGTCCACCCCGTCGAGCAATACGCGACCTTCGGTAGGTTTTTCGAGCAGCCCCGCCGCGTGTAGGAGGGATGACTTGCCCGAACCCGAGGGGCCGATCAGGCCGACGATCTCGCCCGCGCGGACATCGAGGTCGATGCCATGCAGCACGTTGAGCGTGCCGCCGTCACCGAGATTATAGGTGCGGCCCACCCCGCGCAGGGACAGGACGGGTGCGCCGGGCGCGACGGAAATGCCGAGGTCACTCATAACGCAGCGCCTCCACCGGATCGAGACGCGAGGCCCAGATGGCCGGCAGCAGGGCCCACAGCATGCTCATGGCCAAGGAGAAGGTGACGATCACGCTGACTTCCACCGGATCAATCTTGGCCGGGATGTGGGACAGGAAATAGACGTCCGAAGAGAAGGTATTGACCCCGGTTAGCCGATTCAGACCCTGCTGGATCGGCTCGATGAAGATGCAGAACACTACCCCGAGCAGGAGGCCCGCCAAGGTGCCGAACCCGCCGATGGCGGCGCCGATCATCAGAAAGATGCGCAGGATGGCCCCGCGGCTGGCCCCCATGGTGCGCAGGATGGCGATATCGCGCGCCTTGTTCTTCACCAGCATGACGAGGCCGGAAATGATATTAAGCGCCACCACGGCGACCACCATCATCAGGATCAGGCGCATAGCGGTACGCTCGACCTGAAGCGCGTTGAACAGGGCGTGGTTGCGATCGCGCCAGTCCATGACGATGGCGCCAGGACCCACGGCGCGGAGGATGTCTGGCTTGATCTGGTCGAGCCGGTCCGGATCATCGACCTTGACCTCCACCTCGTCGATGGAGCCGTCGCGGCCGAAAAACAGCTGGGCCTGCTGTTGGGGCATGTAGATGAAAGCCTGATCGTATTCCGACACGCCCACTGAGAAGACGCCGCCCACGGTGTAGGTCTTGCGCCGGGGCGCCACGCCCATGGCGGTGGAGCCGCCCGAGGGAGCGATCAGGGCGATCTCGTCGCCCGCCGTCACACCCAGCGTCTCGGCCAGGCGCGAGCCGACCAGGATGAGATCGCCGCCATAGTCGCCTTCGCCAAAGCCCTTGAGCGAACCGGCCTTGATATTATCCGAGACCAGCCGCGTGGCTTTCACATCGGCGGGGGTTAGGCCGCGCACGATGGCGAAGGAGGACGAGTTCGGCCCGATGGCGAAGCTCTGCGCCTCCACCTTGGGCACCGCCTCGGTCACGCCCTGTACGGCGCGGATGCGACTGACCATGGCGTCGCGGCCGGGACCGTTGATGGCCGGCCCCTGGATATAAACGTGGCCGTTGAAGCCCAGCATCTTGGACAACAAGTCGGTGCGGAAGCCGTTCATCACCGACATGATGATGACCAGCGCCGCCACCGCCAGACCGATGCCGGCGAAGGAGATGATCGAGATCAGCGCCACACCGCCGTTCTTGCGCTTGGTGCGCAGATACCGGCCCGCCAGCGCCCGCTCCCATGCGCCGAAAGGACGCGCATCGCCTACCGCCTGGGTCTTGCCCCCCTGCTTCGCCGCGCCGGTCAGGCTCATAGGCGGGTGAGCTCGGCCAGAGCTTCGGCCATGGGCAGGGTTCGCTTCTCGCCGGTCGCCCGGCGCTTCAGCTCCACCATCCCGTCCTTCAGGCCCTTGGGGCCGATGACGAGCTGCCAGGGCAGGCCAATCAGGTCCATCTTGGCGAACTTGCCGCCCGGCCGCTCGTCGGTATCGTCATAGAGCGGGTCGAGCCCGGCGGCGGAAAGCTGGGCGTAGGCGGTCTCGCAGGCCAGATCCACATCCGCATCGCCGGGGCGCAGATTGATGAGGCCGACCCCGAAGGGCGCCACGCTGTCGGGCCAGATGATCCCCGCCTCGTCGTGGCTGGCCTCGATGATCGCGCCCAGCAGGCGCGAGACGCCGACGCCATAGCTGCCGCCATGTACCGGACGCTCCACCCCGTCGGGGTTGGAGACATTGGCCCTCATCGCGGCGGAGTACTTCTCGCCGAAATAGAACACCTGCCCGACCTCGATCCCCCGTGTCTGCAGGCGTTGGTCCTCAGGCGTCTTCTCGAACAGGGCGGCGTCATGCACGTCCTCGGTCGCGGCGTAATAGCGCCCGCCCCACTCCTCGACGATCGGCGTCAGGTCGCCCTGATAGTCCACGTTCTCGTCGGGGATCGGCAGATCGAGCACCCTCTTGTCGCAATAGACCGTGCTTTCGCCGGTCTCGGCGAGAACGATGAATTCGTGGCTGAGGTCGCCGCCGATGGGACCGGTCTCGGCCCGCATGGGGATGGCGGTGATGCCCATCCGGGCGAAGGTGCGCAGATAGGCGACGAACATCCGCTGGTAGGAGCGCCGCGCGCCGGCCTCGTCGAGGTCGAAGGAATAGGCATCCTTCATCAGGAATTCGCGCCCGCGCATGACGCCGAACCGGGGCCGCTGCTCGTCCCGGAACTTCCACTGAATGTGATAGAGGTTGAGCGGAAGCTGTTTGTAGCTCTTCACATAGGCGCGGAAGATCTCGGTAATCATCTCCTCGTTGGTCGGCCCGTAGAGAAGCTCGCGCTCGTGCCGGTCGGTAATGCGTAGCATTTCCGGCCCATAGGCGTCGTAGCGACCGGACTCGCGCCACAGGTCCGCCAGCTGCAGGGTCGGCATCAGCATTTCGACGGCGCCGGCGCGGTCCATCTCCTCGCGCACGATCTGTTCGATCTTCTTCAGCACGCGAAAGCCCAGCGGCAGCCAGGCATAGATACCCGCAGCCTCCTGGCGGATCATCCCGGCGCGCAGCATCAGCCGGTGCGAGACGATCTGCGCCTCCGACGGGGTTTCCTTCAGAACGGGCAGCAAGAAGCGCGACAGGCGCATGGATAGGCGATCCTTTTGCAGGCCAGCCTCTTAGCCCGCGTCGGCCCACCGTGACAACGAACCATGGCGACGAAGGGCGGCGAAAGCGTGGCCGCCTCAGTAGCTGGGCAGGTGGACCAGATGGAGGGTGAAGCACAGCCACACCACCGCGAAGATGACGGCTGAGATCCAGGTGGTGGTGAGGAATTTCTTCCTCAGGTTCGGATTGACTGGCGAGCCAGGATCGCCACCGCCCGGCACCTTGACCCCCGCCTCGTGGTGGCTCTTCACCCCGAGCGGCAGGATGGTGAACAGCACCACCCACCAGATGACCAGAAAGACGGAGGCTGAGAAGACGAGGTCCATGCGCTTCTTCTAGTGCGGATGCTTCGGGGTTTCCATCAGCTCGACCAGCACCCCGCCCATGTCCTTGGGGTGGAGAAAGATGATCGGCACGCCGTGGGCGCCGATGCGCGGCTCGCCCGTGCCGAGGATGCGTGCGCCCTTGGCTCGCATTTCGTCGCGCGTGGCAATGATGTCCTCCACCTCGAAGCAGACGTGGTGCTGGCCGCCGGCCGGGTTGGACTTCAGGAAATTGTGGATCGGGCTGTCCTCGCCGTAGGGCTCGATCAACTCGATCTGGGCGTTGGGCAGGGTGACGAAGCAGACCCATACCCCTTGCTCGGGCATGGAGAATTTCTCGCCGATCTCGGTGGCGCCGAGCAGGTCGCGATACAGGGCGACGCTGGCCTCGATGGAGGGGGTGGCGACCCCGACGTGGTTGAGCTTGCCGATCATGGTGTCCTCCGAACGCTGCGCCTCCGGTTTGGGCAAGGCGCGTCTGAATGACAAGAGTGCGTCAGCCCCGTCGGGCGATCCGGACGGCGCGGCGGATATAGATCGCCAGCGTCGCGAGCGTCACCCCGGCGCAGGCGATGAGCAGCCAGCCGCCGACCTCATGATTGTCGGCGTCAGTCGGAAAGCCCGGCGCCCAAGGCGCCATCATCAATCCGAGCCCGGCGAACTGCAGGGCAATCTTGACCTTCTCCAGCCCGTTCACCGTTATGTCGAGCTGATCTCCCCATACCCGCTCAAGGGCGCTGACCACGAAGCCCCGGCCGATGATGATCATTCCGGCAAGCGCCGGTCCCGGCAGCATGGAGCCGCCGGCGAGCAGACCCAGCACGGCGGTGAGCGTCAACAGCCGGTCGGCGAGTAAGTCCAGTGCCGCTCCAAAAACCGAGGTCTGGCCCGTGGCGCGGGCGATGCGACCGTCCAGCACGTCGGTCAGCCCTGCGAATAGGTAGAGCCCGAGCGCCGCCCAGCGCGCGCTGGAATCTACCAGCACCAGGCAGATGAACAGCGGCGGCAACAACAGCAGCCGCAGCCCGGTGATCAGATTAGGGAGCACTTACCGGTAAGGCGCTAGGCGGAAGCCCGCGCCTAGTTCCGTTGTTGCGGCGGATAGTAGGCCACGTCGCCGGCGGGGGGCGCGGCTTCCTGCGGCGTGTAGTAGTAGCCGTCGGCGGGCGGCGGGGGGCGACGAAGCACCGGACGGCGTACCACATTGGCATGGACCGGAGCGGCCTGTAGAGCGCCGGACGGCGCCGGAACCGCACCGGGGATCGGCACAACGCGCGCGGGCGGCGTCGCCGTCGGGCGAACCGGGGGCGCCGGCGCTACGGCCAGCTTGTCGAGCGCGGTCTGTTGGGAAACCAGCGGGCCTTTGCTGTCGTTGGCTACATACAGGACAAAGGCGGCCGGGTCGGTGACTTCGGCGGTCATGCTCTCTCCCACCGGCGCGCGATACGCCTCGCCGGCGGCGAGCTGGCGGGCGAAATAGACCGCGCCACCGGGACCGCGCACGATCAGACTGGCGGGCTTGCGCGCCTGCAGCACCACCATGTTGCGCGGGCTGGCGGGCGCGCCATAGACGGCGGCCTTGGGGGTGAAGGTGGTGGGCGCGTCGGCCACGGTGGGGCTGGAGCCGCCGGTATTGATCGCCTGGGCGACCGGCAGGCCTTGTTTCATCTCGGGCGCGGGACCGTTGAGGCCGGGCGTCACATAGGGCTCGGGCAGGTTCTGGGCGGCGGGCGCAGGCGTGGAGGCGCCGATTGCGACCACCGTGTTGCCAGGCGCATTGACGGGCGCGACCGGCTCGGCCGGCATGGAGGCGGTGGCGCGATCCTCCTGCACCATGGTCCGCTGGACGACGTTCCACAGCACCACTCCGGACACGACGAGTGCGATGGACGCGATGATCAGCGGGCTGCGCCTCGGCTTTTCATGCGCCACGCCCACCGGATCGTGGAAGGGCTCGGCCACATCGGGCGTCTCCTTCTTGAACCTCGCGGCGGCGGCGTCGCCGTCGAGGCCGAGAGCCTGCGCGTAGGAGCGAACGTAGCCGATGGCGAAAGGACGCGCCGGGAGGGCCGAACGATCGCCCTCCTCGATGCCCTGCAGATAAGCGCGGCGGATGCGGGTCGTGCTCGCCAGTTCGGCCAGGGTCAGGCTTTGATGCTCACGCACGGCGCGCAGAAACTCGCCAATGGCGGCGTAGTCGTTCGGCACGGGGCCGGCGCGTTCGCCGAGCGGGTCTACCAACCGCAAATTCATCACCGATCCAGTGTCCAACGGAGCCATTAACCACCCACAGGCCCTCAGCACGAACTGGCGAACACCCAGCCCGTCACCGTCAATCCATGCGCTAAAGCGTTAACGTGTGGATAACAGTGAAAGCCCGACAAAACAACGCTCTACAGTGCGACATTTAGTTTACGCGCCAAGGTTTCGATCTCGTTTCGAACCGTGCTGGAGCCGCTTTGCAAGAGGCCGGCCACGCCCTTTTTGGCCGCCTCCAGATCGACGGACAGCACCATGCGCTTGACCGGCCCTATGCCCGTAGGCGGCATGGACAGGCGGTCGAATCCCAGTCCAATCAGCGCAAAAGCTTCGAGCGGACGGCCCGCCAATTCACCGCAAACGGAGACTGGCGTGCCCGCTGCACGGCCTTGGTCGGCGATGGTCTTCAGGGCGCGCAGAGCGGGGGGCGAAAGCGCATCGTAGCGCTCGGAAACCCTATTGTTTCCACGATCTGCCGCGAAAAGGTATTGCATCAGATCATTGGTGCCGACGGACACGAAATCGGTGAGCGGCAGGAGCGCATCGAGGTGCCAGAGCAGCGATGGCGCCTCGATCATGGCTCCGACGCGTAAGGGACTGGGCGCCGGACGGCCGCGCCGATGCGCCCAGATCAGCTCCTCGTCCACCAATTTACGCGCCGCCCGGAACTCGTCCACCGTGGCGATCAGGGGGAACATGATGTGCAGTTCACGCCCGCTCGCGGCCGAGATCAGCGCCCGCAACTGCATCCTCAGGAGGGCTGGACGGTCCAGCCCCATGCGCACCGCGCGCCAGCCGAGCGCCGGGTTCTCCTCCCGTTCGGCCTTGAGATAGGGCAGCACCTTGTCTCCGCCGAGATCGAGGGTGCGGAAGATCACGGGTAGCCCGCCAGCCGCCTCCAACACCTTGGCGTAGAGTTCGGTCTGTACGGTCAGGCGCGGCATCTGGTCAGCGACCATGAACTGGAACTCGGTGCGGAACAGGCCGATGCCCTCAGCCCCGGTCTCGGACAGATTGTCGAGATCGACCGCCAGCCCGGCGTTCATCAGCAGGGTGATCTTGGCGCCATCGCGGGTGATCGGCGGCGTGTCGCGCAGACGGGCGAACTCGGCATAGCGCTGGGCGCGCACCTCGGCCCGGGCGCGGAAACTCTGAATCACATCGGGGCGGGGACGCAGGAAGGCCTCGGCCTGCTCGCCATCGACGATCACCGGATCGCCTTCTGAGACGCGATCACGCAACCGCTCCAGCCGGCCCACGCAGGGGATGCCGAGCGCGCGGGCGACGATCGAGGCGTGGCTCGTCTGCGATCCCTCCTCCAGCAAAAGGCCGCGCAGCTTGGTGCGGTCGTATTCGAGCAGATCGGCAGGGCCGAGATTGCGCGCGATCAGGATGGCGTCGTCGGGCAGCACCCGCTGGCCGGGCTCCTCCCCTGCCAGCACCCGCAACAGCCGGTCGGCAAGGTCTTCCAGGTCGTGCAGACGTTCGCGCAGATAGGGGTCGCGGGCCTTGGAGAGGCGCGCACGCTGCTCGGAGCGCACCCGCTCCACCGCCGCCTCGGCGGTCAGGCCGCCGCGCACCGCCTCCTCCAGCGACCGGTTCCAGCCCCGGTCGTGGGCGAACATGCGGTAGGTTTCGAGCACATCAAAGGGCTGGCCGACCAGGTTATGACCGTCCAGCATGGCGTCGATCTGGGCGCGCAGGGTCTCGGTCCCCTTGCGGATGCGCTCTTCCTCCAGGCCCGTATCGTCGGCGAGGAGCTTCTCAGGCGCCACCGGAACCTCGTGTAGCACCGCCACTCCGAAGGCCAGACCGTCGGCGAAGCGCTGGCCTTTCATGCGCTCCGGGCGATGGGGGGCGAGTTCGACGTCCTTCAGCTCTTCCTGGCCGACCAGTTCCCCGGCGGCGACCATCTCGGCCAGCACCATGGCGATGGTCTGCAGGTCCTCGACCTCGTCCTCGCCATAGACCCGCGCCGTCCGGTTCTGCACAACGAGCGCGCCGATGGGCCGCCCGCCGCGAAGGAGAGGCACGCCGAGGAAGGCGTGGAAGGGATCTTCCCCGGTCTCAGGCCGGTAGGAGAACTTCGGGTGCAGCGGCGCGTCGGTGAGGTTCAACGGCCGGCCCAGCCGCACGATCTCCGACACCAGGCCCTCGCCGGGCTTCAGGCGCGTGACGTGTACCGCTTCAGGCTTCAGACCCTCCGTGGCGAAGAGTTCGAGGTCGCCAGAGGCCCGGCGCAGATAGATGGAGCAGACCTCGGCCACCATGGAGCGGGCGATGATGCGCACCACCATGTCGAGCTTGACCTGCGCGGGCCCGCCACCAGCCATGGCTTCGCGGATCTGACGAAGCAGACTGCGCGGTCCTCGCACGGCCAGCACCCGATCCGCCATCGACTCTCCCTCAATCCCGACGCCCGTGCGCCGATCCTACAGCTAAGCGCCTAATAGGCCGGTTCGATGCAGACCGTAAGGGCGGCGATCAACGCAGGCGCGCTTGCGTGCTGCTGCCCGCGATTGCGGCAGGCACACCAGAGGGGGCTGGCGCGTCAGGCGCCCCGCCCCGCCCGGACCTCCACCTCGCGCGCCTCAACCGGCTCGCCGCATTCCGAGCAGACCTGCACGGGATGGAAATCGCAGCCGCAACCCTTGTGCCTATGCAGAAGCGGCGGGCCCGCCTCACCCGCATAATAGCGGTCGCCCCAGTGGACGAGCGCCATAACGGCCGGATGAAGATCCAGGCCCTTGGGCGTCAACCGGTATTCATGGCGCACGGGCCGGTCCTGATAAGCCTGACGCGACAGCACCCCCTCCCCCACCAGCCTGTCCAGCCGGTCGGCGACGATGGTGCGCGAGATGCGGAGACTGGTCTGGAAGGCGTCGAAGCGGCGTACACCGAGGAAACAGTCGCGCAGGATCATCAGCGTCCAGCGGTCGCCGATCACCGCCAGGGTGCGCGACATCGAGCATCGCTCCTCAGCCAAGGCCTCCCACTTCATCGCCGACCTCCGCTCATGATAGATTGACTTAGTCCAAAAACGATACTCAGTTAAGCGCCGATTGACGGAGCGGCCGAATGAGTGAGGCGAAAGCTGAAAAACCGGGCGTCTGCCTCGTGGTGGGCGCTGGGCCGGGTGTCGGCGGCGCCATTGCACGCGCCTTCGCCCGGGAAGGGTTGAGCGTCTGCCTGACACGCCGCCCGCGCAACCTGCCGGAGCTCGAGACGCTGGCCGAGTCCATAAGGGCGGACGGCGGCGCGGCACACGCGTTCGGCGTCGATGCCCGCGAAGAGGCTGAAATGATCGCCCTGGTGGACCGGATCGAGGCGGAGATCGGCCCGCTTGAGGTGGTGGTGTTCAACATCGGCGCGAACGTCTGGTTTCCGATCACGGAGACCACCACGCGGGTCTATACCAAGGTGTGGGAGATGGCGGCGCTGGCAGGTTTCCTCACCGGGCGCGAGGCGGCGCGGGTGATGACGCCGCGGGGCAAGGGCTCGATCCTGTTCACCGGCGCCACCGCCAGCCTGCGCGGTCGGGCGGAGTTCTCGGCCTTTTCCGGCGCCAAGCACGCCCTGCGCGCCCTGGCCCAGAGCATGGCCCGCGAGCTCGGCCCCAAGGGCGTGCACGTGGCGCATGTGATCTGCGACGGCTCCATCGACGGGACCTTCAGCCGCGAACGCTTCGACGACATCGAGCAACGCTTGGCCGACGACACCATCCTGAAGCCGGACGAGGTGGCCAGGAACTATGTCTGGCTGCACAACCAGGGCCGCTCGGCCTGGACCTTCGAGCTCGACCTTCGCCCCTGGACCGAAAGCTGGTGAGATAGCGATGGCCAAGACACTCGAATTCATCTTCGATTTCGCCAGCCCCAACGCCTATCTGAGCTACCAGGTCATTCCCGGCATCCTGGCGCGCACGGGGGCGGAGCTGAAACTGCTGCCCTGCCTGCTCGGCGGCATCTTCAAGTCCACCGGCAACCAGGCGCCGATGACGGCCTTCGGCGGCGTGAAGGGCAAGCTGGCCTATGAGGCGCTGGAGACCGACCGCTTCGTTAAGAAGCACGCGTTGACCCGCTACCGGTTCAACCCCCACTTCCCCGTCAACACGCTCCTAATCATGCGCGGCGCCGCGGCGGCCGAATTGGAGGACGTACTCATCCCCTATGTGGACGCGGTGCTACCGGCCATATGGGAGAATGGGCTGAAGATGGACGATCCCGACGTGGTGGCCAGCGTACTGGACAAGGCCGGCCTCGGCCACCTTTTGCCCCGCACCCAGGAACCCGAGGTCAAGACGCGCCTGATCGCCAATACCGAAGCGGCGGTGGAGCGCGGCGTCTTCGGCATCCCCACCTTCTTTGTCGGCGACGACATCTTCTTCGGTAAGGAGAGGCTGGGGCAGGTGGAGGAGGCCCTGGCAGGCTAGGCATCGCAGCGGCCGACTGCTGAAGCGATGAAAGACCGCTTAGGGTGGTAATGCGACAATCCGGACTCTACTAATGCTCAGTTAACGCCAAGCATCTGGCAGGGGATGAGGCGCAAGGGGCTCAGCTCCTACCAGCGCCAGAGGTGGGTCTGGCAGTCGGTTCCACGGCGGAAGCCCCTAAAAGTCCTTCCAGCTTTCCTGCTCTGTGACGAGCCTCGGCTTGTGCTGGGTGATGGGCTTCATAGCGGGGCGAAGGGCGTAGGGCGCCGATGGCGACGCGATCGCAGCGGCGTAGCGCGCCGCCGGTGCGTAGGTGGCGTGGAGGTCGCCCCCGACCTTGAAGCGGCCCATCAGGCGGGAGAGTTCTTCGGTCTCTGCAGCCAGGGCGTGAGATGCAGCGGTGGTCTGTTCGACCATGGCGGCGTTCTGCTGGGTGACTTGGTCCATCTGGTTGATGGCGGTGTTCACCTGATTGAGAGCGGTGGCTTGTTCCTGGGCCGAGGCCGCGATCTCGTGCACCACGGTCGTGATGTCCGCTACCTGCCCAGCGATGCGCTCCAGAGTGCGTCCCGCCTCGCCCACTAGGTCCACGCCGGAGGCGACCTGCTGACCAGACGCCGAGATCAAAGCTTTGATCTCCTTGGCGGCTTCCGCGGAGCGTTGGGCCAGGGCCCGCACTTCGGAGGCCACCACTGCGAAGCCACGACCCGCGTCGCCGGCCCGAGCCGCCTCGACCCCCGCGTTCAGGGCCAAAAGGTTGGTCTGGAAGGCGATCTCGTCGATGACGCCGATAATCTGGCCGATCTGTTTGGAGCTCTTCTCGATGCCGCTCATGGCTGAGACTGCATCCCGAACCACCACGCCGGACTTCTCCGCATCGCTCTTGGCCTTGCCGACCACGTTGCGGGCGTGGATGGCGCCCTCGGCGGTCTTCCTCACCGTGACGGTGATCTCGTCCAGCGCCGCGGCGGTCTCCTCCAGCGACGCCGCTTGCTGCTCAGTCCTGCGGCTCAAATCGTCCGCCGCATGGGTGATCTCGTCACTGCCCGAACGGATCGCCTGCGACGTGGTAGAAACCACCTTCATGGTCTCCTCGAGCCCCGCTGTGGCGGCGTTGAAGTCGGCCCGCAGCGTCTCGTATTCCGCCTCGAAGGGCTTCTCCAGGCGCACGGTCAGGTCGCCGCGGGACAAACTGGACAGGCCGCAAGCGATAGTCTCCACCACCTGCCGGCGCACCTCCTCCGCCTGGGCCTTGAGGGTCTCGGAGCTGGCCCGCTGCGCGTCGGCTTCCGCGACGGCGGCCATGGTAGCGCGGTAGCCACTTTCGACCTGCACCTGCGCCGACGCGACCCGTTTGGCCTCGGTACGCAGGTCCGCGAACATCTTCTCCAGGGTGAAAGCCATCCAGCCGAGAACGGCGGCCTCCATGATCAGAATGACGGCGTGGATCGCTAGGCGCCCGAGGTCGCTGCCGCCGGGGTAGATCAGGCCGGGGAGGACGAAGTTGAGCCCGATATGGTGCACGGCCACCACCGCCGCGCTCGCCGCGATCACCCGCCAGTCGCAGGACGCCACCAGAAGCGCCAGGGCGGCGAAGTAATACATGTGCAGGTCGACCTGCAGCTTCTGGCCAGCGAGAGCGCCCACCAGGACCGAGATAGAGGTCATAAGCGCCACGCCGCCGGCGATCCGCTGCCAGGGTCGATCAGGCGCAAGACGGAGAGCGAGGGAGAAACCGCCCGCCAGGATCAGGGAGGCGAGTCCCGGCTGCAGCCAAGGCGTTCCCAGCAGAAATGTGGCTCCGATGATGATCGGAACGTGCAGCCAAAGCAGGATCAGCGGCGCCAGGACGGCGCGCTGGCGCAGGCGGTCGAGGTTCATGCCGTCGCTCATTGCAACTGTCCTGTCTTGGGTGAGCAGCCGACCTTGCTCGTCTCGATCACCATCCAGGCGCCGAGGCTGCGAAGTCGGGCGGGCAGGTTTGCCCGCGCAGAGTGAACGACGATGGCGAAGGGCGCGCCGCCGGTGGAAACGATCTCACCCACGTCTGTAGCGGCGCCGAAAACCCGTTGCGGGCTCCACCACGGCGGAAAGACCGCCGCCACGAAGGATGCTTCGGGCCGCGGGGCTGGAGCAGCGGCGACGAGGCCCCCAATGGTGCAAGCGAGGACGGCTCCGGCCGAGAGGATGGTCTTCTCAAATCTTATCTGTGGCCTCGCCATAAGCGGAGCTAGGGCGGGCCGGGTTAATATTGGTCACCCGAACCGCTACGCACTATCACCTAAAAGACTTTGGACAGTGCACCTCGAAGAGCGCTTCGAAGTGCGTCCGACTTTGGTCGTAAGCGGCCGTCAGCCTTGTCGCGCGTAGGAGGCCTTCACCCCGCCGGTGGAAACACCAGCGCGGCCCGCAAGCCGGGGCCTGAGCCCTGGTAGCTTCCCGGCCCTTCCGCCAGCTCCAACCGCCCGCCATGCGCTTCCGCCACGGCGGCGACCAGGGAGAGGCCGAGGCCAACGCCGGGCTGATTGCGGGAATTGTCGAGGCGCACGAAGCGCTGCACTACTCGCGCACGGTCCGTCTCCGCCACGCCAGGCCCCGTATCGGTAACGGAGAACTCGATGTCGCCAGAGGCGCGCGAGCGGACGCGCAGCATCACCGCCCCGCCCTCGGGCGTATATTTGATGGCGTTGTCGAGCAGATTGGACAGGGCCTGGGCGAGGAATTCGCGATTGCCGCGCATGGACAGTCCACGCGCGATCTCGGCCTTGAAGTCGATGGCCTTGTCCTCACACAGGGCCTCGTAGAGCTCGGCGATATCCGTGCCGAGGTCGGCCGGGTCGAACACCTGCTGGTCCGGCGCGCCCGCCGCCTGCAGGCGCGAGATGGCCAAAACAGCGTTGAAGGTCTTGAGCACGCCGTCCGCATCCTCCAGCGCCTGTTCGAGCGCCTGGGTCGGGTCGATCTCGCCGCGATCCACTTCGATCAACGCCGCCTCCAGCCGGGCGCGCAAGCGCGTAAGCGGCGAGCGCAGGTCGTGGGCGATGGCGTCGCCGGCGTGGCGCAGCCCGCCCATCAGCCGTTCCAGCCGATCGAGCATGGCGTTGAGGCCGCCGGCCAGTTCGTCATACTCGTCCCCGACACCGCGTACTCTGGCGCGGGCGTGCAGGTCGCCCTTCTCCACCTCCGCCACCACGGCGTTCAGCCCGGCCATGGAGCGGGACACGTTGCGACTGAGCAGCAGGCCGAAGCCGAGGCCGAGGACGATGACGAGCACCCCCGCACCCCAGATCGCCCGCACCAGGCGGATGACATAGAACCGCGCCTCGCCCACATCGGTCCCTACGAACAGCAGTTCGCCCTGGTCGAACTTCACCTGACGACCCCAGGCGCTGCGGCGCACGACATTGCCGTCCGGATCGGTCATGCGCACGCGAAAGGCGGCGCGCGCTTCGGGCGCGGTCTTGGGCTCCACCGGGGTTTCGGCGATATTGCCGGAGATGGTCTCGCCGTCCTCCTTCATCAGAAGATAGAGGAAAGGCTTTTCCCCCGCCGCTCGCTCGATGATGGCGCGGTTCAGCTCGTCTACGCCGCCTTGAGCATAGACGGTCTTTAGCGAAACCAGCTCCCGCTGCACTTCCGTGTCCGCCTGCCGGTTCACCTCCCCCGCCGTCGCCACATAGATATAGGCCAGGAAGGCCGCGGCGGCGGCCGCGAACAGGGCAAGGAACAGCAGGGTGAGGCGAAAGGCGGTGGTGCGGAAGAGCGAGGGCAGACGCATGGCCCGCCCTAGCCGACCGGGGGCATAGCGGGGGCGCGGCCGCTTTCCGCCAGGCCCGCATAGGGCGCGGCGACGCTCCAGCGCACGCCGTCCGGGTTGTAGTCGAGGCTGACCTTGCCGCCGAAGGCCGCGGCCGTAGCCCGCTCGATCAGTTGGGTGCCGAAGCCCTTGCGCGTGGGCGGCTGAACGGTCGGTCCGCCGCGCTCGATCCAGGCGAGATGAAACTGCGGCTGGCCCTCCACGATGTCGAGCGTCCAAACCAGACTCACCCGGCCCGTGTCGTTCGACAGGGCGCCATACTTCAGCGCGTTGGTGGCCAGCTCGTGCAGGGCGAGGGCCAGTTGCAGCGCCGGTTGCGGTCCGAGCCGCGCTGGCGGGCCTTTGATCTCAACCCGCTCGCGCGGCAGGCTCAGAGTGGAGACGACGCCATCGACCACCTCGTCCACATAGGCGGCGGACCAGTTGGAGGCGGTGAGTTGGTCGTGCGCCCTCCCGAACGCTTGAATGCGGGCGTTCAGCTTCTGACGCGCGTCACCGACGTCCACCGTAGAGCGCAGGGTGGAATCCACCATGCTCTGCATCAAGGCCAAGGTGTTTTTCACCCGGTGGTTCAACTCGTTGACGAGCAGACGTCGGTGGGCCTCCGCCCGGGTCGTCTCGGTCACGTCCTCGATCACGCCGAGGAAGCGGGTGCAGACGCCGTCGGTGAACTGGGTACGACCCACGGCGGATAGCCAGCGTTCCTCGCCAGAATCGAGGATCAGACGAAAGATTTCGCGATAGAGACCGCTTCGGCGTGCATCCATCACCCGTTCGAGCGAAGCGGCGATCCGATCGCGATCGTCAGGATGCACTTGCGCCATGACCCTGGCGATATCGTTTGCGGCATTGGAGGTCATGCCCAGCAGTTGCAGAGCCCGACCATCATAGAAGCGTTCGCCCTTGTGGGGCTTGTGGTCCCAGCGACCGAGGCGGGCGGCATCGAGCGCCAATTCGCGGCCCATATCGGCGTCGCGCATACGCTCCTCGGTGCGCTTCTGTTCGGTGATCTCCATCGCCACGCCGGGGAAACTGACCGCGCCGGCCATGTCGCCCTTCAGCGCCCGCCCCCGCGCCGACACCCAGGTCAACTCGCCATCAGGCCGAATTACCCTGTAGTCTTCGATGAACATGTCGCCTGTTTCCACCGCATCACCGATGGCGTCGCGCAGCAGCGCCCTATCGCCCGGATGAATATTGGCGAAGAAGCGCTCCATGGAGACGCCTCTGCCGACCTCATCGCTGGAAAAACCCAGCATCCGGCCCATTTCCGCATTGGCGACCACCTTGTCCGCGGTCACATCCCAATCCCACCAGCCGACATCGGCGGAGGCCAGGGCCTTCAGCAGCCGCTCTTCCCGGTCGTGGCTGGAGACGATCTCGGCAGCCTGACGATGGGCTATGTTACGTTGGGCCTGGACGATCTGGCGCAGCTTCAGCTGGGCCTCGACCTGATTGGCCAAGACCCGCAGCACCATGGCCTGCTCGTCGGTCAGCCCTGCGGGACGAGCGATAGGCGAGATAACGCAGAGCGCGCCCAGCGGCACGCCGTCGGGCGAGCGGATCGCCGCACCGGCGTAGAAGCGGATTTTGGGATCGCCAGTCACCAGCCCATTGTCGGCGAAGAGCGGATCTAGGGTGGCGTCCGGCACCACATAGAGGCTGTCCTGCCACATGGCATGTGTGCAGAAGGAAACGCTTCGAGACGTTTCGGTCGCATCCAGACCCACCCGCGCCTTGAACCACTGCCGTGTCTCATCCACCAGACTGACGGCGGAAATCGGCACGTTGCAGATCTGCGCCGCTGCCTGCGCCAGTTCGTCGAAGGCCTTTTCCGGCGGCGTATCGAGCACGTCCATGGCGCGCAGCACCGTCAACCGTTCGGCCTCACCGATCGATCGATCCACGTCGTGCAGAGAAGAAGAAACAGCGCCAGCCACGGTAGGTTCTAACCAACCGTGGGCGTCTACGAAAGCGTTCGCACCGGCTTCATAGGGTCGCAAGGCCTTATTTCGCTCAGGCTTCCAGGCGATAGCCGGCGCCGCGCACGGTCTGCAGCATGGCGCGCGGGAAGCCTTTGTCGATCTTTGAGCGCAGGCGCGAAATATGCACGTCGATCACATTGGTCTGCGGATCGAAGTGATATTCCCATACCTTTTCCAACAGCATGGTGCGGGTGACCGACTGGTTGGCGTGGCGCATGAGGAATTCCAGCAGCTGGAATTCGCGCGGCTGCAGATCGATTTCGGTCCCCGCGCGATGCACGGTGCGACCGATAAGATCCATCTCCAGATCGCCGACCTTCAGCACGGTGGAGACCGAACCGGTTTCGCGCCGCCGCGACAGGGCCTCGACCCGCGCGATCAGTTCGGCGAAGGCGTAGGGTTTGACCAGGTAGTCGTCGCCGCCGGCCTTCAATCCCTCCACCCGGTCGCCAACTTCGCCGAGCGCGGACAGGAACAGCACCGGGGTCTGGTCACCTTCGCGGCGCAAGGTCTCGACCACCTGCACGCCGTTGAGCTTGGGCATCATGCGATCGACCACAAGCACATCGAACTTACCGTCGCGGGCAGCGTTCAGGCCCGCGAGCCCGTCTTCGGCCATTTGGCTTTCATGGCCGGCATCCTCCAGCCCCTTGGCCATGGCGGCGGCGGCCTGGGTGTCGTCTTCGATGATCAGAATGCGCATGGCCCACCGTCCCTCAGAACTGGCGGCGCCGACTCAACGACGCCGCCTGATCCGATCATAGACGAAGCCCTACCCTACGGTCCCGTTTCAAAACCGTAAGGTATGATCGGCTTACTTGGTCGACACGCCATCCAGCTTGATCGCGACGAACGCCGAGGTCATGCCGGCCTGACCGCGGTGCCAGACAAGGCAGAGCACCGAGGGACGCCCGGCCTTCTTCGCGTCGGCCACGGCGGCGGCGACATCGGCCGCCGTCGTCACCACGTGATCGCCCGCCTTGGCCACTACGTCGCCCTTAGCCAGGCCGATGTGCTCCGCATCGCTGCCTTCGGACACCGACAGGACGACCGCGCCCTTGATTTTGTCGTCGAGGCTGAGCTCGCGGCGGATGGCGGGCGTGATCGGGCCAAGGCCCATGCCAAGCACCGTGGTCTTAGGCGCGGTCAGGTCGGTGCCGTCGCCATCGGAATCGCCTGCCCCGCCCCTATCGCCAAGGGCGAGCTGGGCTTCGGTCGGTCTGACGCCCGACTTGACGTCGATATTGAGAGTCTTGCCGTTGCGCAGGATTTTCAGATGGATGGGTTCGCCCGCCTTCACCAGCGCCACGATACGCGTAAGCTCGGAATTGGACGACACGTTCTGCCCATTGGCGGCCAGCACCACGTCGCCCGCCTGCACACCCGCCTTGTCGGCCGGACCGCCCGGCACCGCATCCTTGATGAGGGCGCCTGTGTTGGGCGGCAGGCCAAGGCTGCCGGCGATGTCTTCCGACACGTTCTGGATGGTGACACCGAGATAGCCGCGCACGATCTTGCGACCGGCCATCAGCTCTCGGGTGGTCCGCGCAGCGATATCGGCCGGAATGTCGAAACCGATGCCCACCGAGCCGCCGGAAGGCGAATAGATGGCTGTGTTGACGCCGATCACCTTGCCATAAACATCGAAGGTCGGGCCGCCCGAATTGCCCCGGTTGATGGGCGCGTCGATCTGCAGATAGTTGACGAACTGGGTCGAGTTGTCCGGCAGATCCCGGCCATCCGCGGAAATGATGCCCGCGGTGGCCGTGACGCCGAGGTTAAAGGGATTGCCCACCGCGATGACCCAGTCGCCCACGCGCGGCTTGGCCTGGGTCTCGAACTCCACATATTTGAAGCCCGTGCCCTCGACCTTCAGCACGGCGAGGTCGGTGCCTTCATCCTTGCCGATCAGCTTGGCGGTGAGGATGCGCTTGTCCTGCATCACCACCTTGATGGTCTCGGCGCCGTCGATGACGTGGTTGTTGGTGACGATGTAACCGTCGCCGGAGATGAAGAAGCCCGAACCGGAGGCCTGCATCTCGGGCCCCTTCTTCGGCGTGGCGGGCGTATCGGGCTGGCCCGGCAGACGGGGGCTCAGTCCCTTGCCGCGCGGGCTCGCGCCAGGACGGCCGGGGATGGAGAACGGGAAAGGCAAGCCCTCACCGTCGCCGTCCTCGCCCTGCAGCTTGGACAGATCCACGTGGCTGGTCACATTGATCGACACCACCGCCGGCGACACCTTCTCGAAAATGTCGGCGAACGACATCGGCGCGCCCGGCGGGGGGGAGAAGACCGCGGAGCGGGTCACGCTCGGGCGCGTCTCGGCCATGGCCGACGGCCACTGCATGCCGACTCCGACCGCCGCGACCGCCGCGACGCCCAGCCCGACCGCCGCGCCCGCCAGAAACTTCTTTTGCTCCGCCATGCTCTTCTCTTGCTTTCCTAAGACCAGCGCCGGCGCGACCATCCGCGCATCGAGACACTGGATAATGCTCGACAGGAAAACTAGTCGCCCCTGCGCGGGACGCTAGTGCTCTTCGTCACCGTTTTCGACACGAGGGTACGTTTTTCGTTGGGCCGGTTCGCGGCGGAACCTTGTCAGGCGACCGGTTCGTCGGCTTTCGCCAACGCCGCGAGTCGTTTTTCTTCATCAGGAGACAAGGGCGCGGTCGGTTCGGGGCGGCGAGCGCGCACAACGAGAATCGCTCCGCCGCCCAGCACAAGGACAAACGGCGTCAACCACAGCACCGCGTTGCCAAGGGAGAAGCTCGGTTTCAGCAACACGAACTCGCCATAACGGTCGGTGAGATAGCGCTTCACCTCAACGTCGGAACGCCCTTCGGCCACCTGCTGACGCACCACCTTGCGCAAGTCCTCGGCGAGATCGGCCTCGGAATCGTCGATGGACTCGTTCTGGCAGACCAGGCAGCGCACCTCCTTAAAGAGGGCGCGGGCGCGGGCCTCCTTCGCCGGGTCGGGCAGGCGTTCGGCTGGATCGTTGGAGGCGGCGCAAAGGCTGAGCGCCGCGAAAGCTCCCGCAAGGATTAGGCGAGCCAGCCTCACGCGGCGACCTCGCCCGCCAGCCTGGCCCTGGCTCTGGCCCCGGCGGCGATGCGCAGCCGGCGATCGGACAGGGAGATCAGGCCGCCCAGCGCCATCAGGAGCGGTCCGCCGAAGATCAGCCGCGCCCACGGGTTCCAATAGGCGCGGATCAGCCAGCTCGGCTGACCGCCGGTGCGCTGTTCGCCGAGCACCACATACAGGTCCGAGGGCCCCTTGGCGTCGATGGCCACCTGCGAGGTGGCCTGCCGGTTGACGGGATAAAAGCGTCGCTCGGGCGTCATGGCGCCGCCCGGGCCATGCGGGCCGGTGACCAGCAGCGTACCACGATCGGCGGTGTAGTTGGGGCCCTGCACCGCCTCGACGCCCTTGAGCGTCAGGGTATAGGCGCCGACCTGCAGGCTCTGGCCCACGGTCAGGGCCTGCGCCGCCTCGATCCGCCCGGAAGTCTCCACCACCGCGCCGAGCACAAAGACGCCGAGGCCGATATGCGCAAGCGTCATGCCCCAGGTGCCGCGCGGCAGATTGGTCAGCCGCCGCCAAGCCTCGCCGCTGCCGACCACACCGACGCGGGCGCGTACGAACAGCTCGGTCAAAGACCCCACCACCAGCCAGATGCCCAGCACAACGCCGATGGCGCTGAAGCCCTTGCCCGGTTGCACCACCAGGAGCCAAGCCAGCCCGACCAGTAGAGAAGCGCCCGCCGCCACGAACAGGCGTTGGGCCGCGCCCAACAGGTCGCCGCGCTTCCATGACAGGAGCGGACCGAAGGGCAGAACCAGCAGGCACAGGGCCATGAGCGGGCCGAAGGTCAGGGCGAAGAAGGGCGCGCCGACGCTGATCGCCTCACCGGTCATGGCTTGGCGGATCAGGGGATAGAGGGTCCCTAGCGCCACCGTCGCCAGCGCGCCGGCCAGGAACAGGTTGTTGACCACCAGCGCGCCCTCGCGACTGATCGGGGCGAACAGGCCTCCGGCCTTCAAGCTCGGCGCGCGCCAGGCGAACAGGGCGAAACCCGATCCGGCGGCGATGCCGAGGATGGTGAGCAGCAGCACGCCCCGCGTCGGATCAACCGCAAAGGCGTGCACGCTGGTCAGTACGCCCGAACGCACCAGGAAGGCGCCGAGCATGGAGAAGGTGAAGGCGGTCAGGGCCAGGAACACGGTCCAACCCGGCAGCGCGCCGCGCTTTTCGGTGACTATGGCGGAATGGAGCAGCGCGGTGCCCGCCAGCCACGGCATGAAGGAGGCGTTCTCGACCGGGTCCCAGAACCACCAGCCGCCCCAGCCAAGCTCGTAATAGGCCCAGAACGACCCGAGCGTGATGCCGACGGTGAGGAAACTCCACGCCGCCAGGGTCCAGGGCCGCACCCAGCGCGCCCAGGCGGCATCGACCCGGCCCTCGATCAGGGCGGCGACGGCGAAGGAGAACACCACCGAGAAACCGACATAGCCGGTGTAGAGGAACGGCGGGTGGATCGCCATGAACGGGTCTTGCAGGATCGGGTTGAGCGCCGCGCCCTCCACCGGCGGTGTGGCCAACCGCACGAAGGGGTTCGAAGCGAAGGCGGTATAGGCCATGAACAGGCCGCCGAGCGCGCCTTGGCTGGCCAGCACAAGCGGCTTCAACGTCGTCGGCAGGCCCTTGCCGAACACCGCCACCGCCATGCCGAACCCGGAGAGCGCCATGCACCAGAGCAGCATGGAGCCCTCGTGCGACCCCCAGGTTGCAGCGACCCGATAAAGCAGCGGCTGATCCGAATGGGAGTTGGCCGCCACGTTCGAGACCGAGAAGTCGGAGGTGACGAAGGCGTACATCAAGGCGAAGAAGGCTGTCGCCGAGGCGATGAAGGCGCCGACTGAAGCGCCCTCCCCCGCCCCGCGCAGACCCGCGTCGCGCCGAATGCGGCCCGCCGCCGACAGCCCGAATTGGGCCAGCGACAGCACGAAGGCGAGGAGCAGGGCGAAGGCGCCGAGTTCGGCGATCATCGCGTGGAGCTTTCGGAACCAGCGCCGCGCCACTCGCCACTCTTCTTCAAGGCGTCGGCGACTTCCTTGGGCATGTACTTCTCGTCGTGCTTGGCCAGCACCTCGCGGGCGACGAACACCCCGGCGCCGTCGAACGCACCCTGGGCGACCACGCCCTGCCCCTCACGGAACAGGTCCGGCAGATCGCCCTTGAACACCACCTTGTCGGAGGCCTTCTTGTCGGTGACGCCGAAGCTGACCGTGCCGTCCGCCGCCTTGGAGACGCTGCCGGTCTCCACAAGTCCGCCGAGCCGTATGGTACGCCCGGCGGGCACGTGCTTCTCCGCCGCCTGGGCGGGGGAATAGAAGAACACCGCCGCATCGCCCATGGCATAGAGGCTGAGGCCCGCCGCGAGCGCCAATACCGGGGCGGCGATCGCCACCACCGTCAGCCGCCGCCGGGCCTTGCGTGATTTCGGAAGAAAACTCATCAGAGCCGCAACATAGCGGCGCGCGCGGCCCGGAAGAAGGGGCGCGTCATTTCGCTTCCGCCTCTATGGGGCCAAGATCGTTGGGGCGGTCCTTGAACAGGGTCCGAGCCCTGGCCAGTGCGGCGGCCTCAGCCGGCTTGTCGCCCAGCACGCGATAGGAGCGCACCAGTCGCGCCCAGCCCGCCGGATCATTGGGGCTGGCGTCCAGGCGGGCCTTAAGGCTTGCCACCATCCCGCGAATGAACCCCGCCTGATCTCCTGACACCGCCGACGCATCCGGCGCTGCAGAGGCTGGCGCTGCCGCCTGGCCTTTCTCCACCTGATCGGCTGTGGCCAGCAGCGGCCCACGGCGCACATCGTTATCGGGCAACAGCGCAGCCAGCCTACGCCACAACTTCGATGCGCCTACGCCGTCGCCATCGGCCGCCCGCGCGCCGCCGAGGTAATAGAGCGCCGCCTGGTTGTTCGGATCGATCACGAGGGCTTTGTTGAGCGCTGACTCTGCGTCCGGGGTCGGTTTGTTGCCCGCCGCCGCCGCCATCGCCTCGCCCAGCGCGGCGTACAGGTCAGCATTGTCGGGTTGCAAAACCGTGGCGCGGCGTAGCGCCTCCATCGCAGCGACCGGGTCGCCCGCGGCCCGCTCCACACGCCCCAGCAGGGCCAGGAGCTTGGGATCGTTCGGCTTGTCCTTGACCAATTCGCGCAATACCGCGGCCATCTGATCGGGTTGGAGCCGGTTGACGGGAGTCGCCTTCCACTCGGCGATGCGGGCGCGATAGGGTCGGTCGGCCATGCCGGGCGTCCCCAGCCACAGGTATAGCCCAAGCGCCGCCAGCGCGGCCCCTGCCGCGGCAATCAACGGCCAAAGCCGGCTGCCGCTACGTTCAGGCGCCTTGGTCGGCTCGGCGAGCAGGCGTCGCGCCGCCTCTGCCCGTGCGGTTTCGCGCTCTTCGGCAGGCAGGACGCCGCGCTCGACCAGCTCATCCAGGTCTTGCAGCTGGCGGCGATAGACGGCCCGAGCCGGGTCATCGACATCCACCGTCGCCGCGCGCTTGGCCGCGCGGGCGCCGAACCACAGCATCAGCAGGGCGGCGAGGCCGGCCAGCGTCGCCGCAGCGGGCCAGAACAGGATGGAAGGGGGAACGCCCATGGCCCGCTTGCTAGCGGGATTGCGCGGGTAAGGCGAGAGCCTGCGCTAAGCGGCCGCGGCGCGGCGGCGGATGATCTGCCCGGCCGGCGCCCCCTTGATCAGGGCCACGAAGTCGGCGGCGATCTCAAGATAGGCCCTCGCCCGGTCGAGATCCTCGACTTCGCGCTTGTGCAGGACCTCCACAAGATCTTCGCAATATTGATCGAGACGCTTCTCAAGTGACTCCAGCACCTTCATTCGCACAGAGGCAAACCCGCCGACGCCGGCGGACATGCGAGCCTCCTCCAGCAAGGTCAGCAAGGCGCGGGCGCGGGTAACCAGGACGGGTTGCGGATCGGCGGCCAGCTTCGGCGCTGGCCTTACGGCCTTGCCCATCCCGCGACCCGGCTGAGTCGGCAGGGCGGCGGCGACAGCGGGTTCGGTCTCGCGCAGCCTGGCTTCCATGGCGAGAGACAGCGCGACTTTCTGCTCGGCGATGCGCTGCCCCCAAGGACCGTCCCTGCGCAGGGTCAGCCATTCCTCGAACTCGGCGATCTCGTGGACGGCGATCAAAAGGCTGGCGGCTTCGGCAGCGCCCGCCTCCTCGCCGCAGCTCGGATCGAAGCGTTTCAGGCTGCCGATGCGGCTGTCGATATCGTCGAGGATGCGCTCGCCGATCCCCGCCAGCTCGGATTCGGCGAGATAGCGGTCGCTCGGCCGGTCCGTGGCGGCCGAGATCAAGCGAATCACCTGCCAGGGATTGGGTAGCATCGCCATCACCGCATCCCAGAAGGCGCGCGCGGCATCTGCGTCTAGCGTTAGGGCATCCTTGAAGGCCAGCCGAACGGCGGCCACGTGCTCACCCGACAAGCTGTGGATCCACCCGCCCAGCCGCGGCTGAATAGAGCGCAGGAGCGGACATAGACGCAGTAGACGCGCCAAGTTCGCGTCGTCCGCGAATTCTACCGCCCGGCGGCAGGCGATGTCGAACTCCACCGGTGGCGCCTCGGGGTTCCAGAAGGTGCGCGCGCCGGCTGTTGCGCGCGCCGCCAGATCGGGATCGTTGATCGCGACTTCGCTCCAGACCGACCTTAGCGCCTTTGGCTTGACGGACGCACCGGCGGCCCATGGGACCGCCATCAAAGGCAGGATCGGCGCAAAGACTGCCGCGACCGTGGCCCGCCGCCCGGACTCAGTCGCTGCTAACTCGTGAACTTCGTCGAGCGACGGATCAGCCGAGCGCGCACCGGCCAGAACGCTTTCCAGCCGACGCAGCACAACATCTGGCGAGGCGGCGAAAACCCCCGCCACCATGGCGATCTTGGCCTTTGAGAGCGGCATGCGGCCCTGACGTCTCGGCGCCTCTAGCGCCCCGCCGTGAACTTGCCAGTGAGTTGTTAACTAAAACCGAAGGGGCCCGTTCTGGGCAGTTGCCGCGTCAGGCCGCTCCCGGCAGCTCCAGTTCGACGCGCAACCCGCCCAGTCGCGAATCGCCCAGGACGAGCTTGCCGCCATAGGCCACGGCCAGTTCCGCGACGATCGACAGGCCCAGACCGGAACCCGGCGTGCTTTCGTCCAGTCTCAGCCCGCGTTTCAGCACAGCGTTGCGCGCTTCGGCTGGCAGACCCGCACCATCATCCTCGACGATCAGCCTCAGCCGGCCGGGCGCCGCGAGATCGCCGCTGATCCGCACACGATGATTGCGCCACTTGCAGGCGTTCTCCATCAGATTGCCGACCATCTCCTGCAGATCCTGGCGTTCACCGAAAAAGACCAGGGCCTCGTCCGCGTCCCACTCGATTTCACCGTCCGGAAAGACGCGCTCCAGCATGCGGGCCAGTTCGTCCAGCACTTCGGCGACGGAAGTGCGTTCCCCCGCGGTGGCGGAGCGGGCGGCGGCGCGGGCGCGGCGCAGGTGATGCTCGACGTGGCCTTGCATCGCCGAGGCCTGCCGCTCGACAACCTCCGCCAGCGGTCCCGGATGGCTGCGCGCCTCGGCCAGCATGACGGAGATGGGCGTCTTAAGAGCATGAGCCAGATTGCCCACATGGGTGCGCTGCCGTTCCACAACCTCCTGATTGTGATCGAGCAGCTTGTTCAGTTCCTGGGCCAGAGGGGCGATCTCGACAGGATGCAGCTCGGACAGGCGCGAGCGCTTGCCGACCCGCACATCCGCGATCTCGCGCCCCATGCCGAACAGGGGGTCGAGACCCACCCGCACCTGGACGAACACCGCCGCCACAAGCCCGACCCCCAAAGCCAGCAAGGCCAGCGCCGTATAGAGGGCGAAGCGGCGCACATCCTCGTCGATGTGGCTGTGATCCTGTGCCACCATAAAGACGATGGGACGCGGATAGCCGGGGAACCGCGTTTCACGCACCGCCACACGCAGCCGCTGATGCAGCGGACCTTCCGCATTATAGAAGAACAAATGCCCCTTCGCCGCCGTCACCTGGCGGGCGACGTTGGCCGGCGAAGGCATCTCCTGATCGAACAGAGACCGAGATCGCTGGTCGTTGACGGGGTGTAGCTTTCCGTCTGAGCGGATCTCCGCCAGTTCCCAATACTTGCCCGAATAGGCGCGGGTGGCGCGCGCGTCAGTGATGGCGGGCGCGAACAGTTCGCCCTGCGGGGTCACCTGCGAGCCCGAATAGAGGCTGTCGATATCCTCACTGAGCCCCTGTTCGAATTCACTGAGCGCCGAATAGTGGAACAGCGCCGACAGGCCGATGCCGGTCACGATCAGCAGCACCAAGCTCCAGCCCGCCGCCAGCCAGATCAGGCGTTGGACCAGCGAGCCCCGCGTCATCCGCTTGAAGAAGGGCCGGCTAGCCACGGGCGGGTGGGTCAGGCCGGCTCGCCGGGCAGAGGCGTGAGCCGATAGCCCAGCCCCCGCACCGTCTCGATCCGGTCCGGACCGATTTTCTTGCGCAAGCGCCCGACGAACACTTCGATGGTATTGGAGTCACGGTCGAAGTCCTGGTCGTACAGGTGCTCGACCAGTTCCGTGCGGCTGATCACCCGGCCCTGGTGCATCATCACATAGTGGAGCAGGCGGTATTCGAGCGAGGTCAGCCGCACCGGCTCGCCATTCACGCTGGCCCGCGCGGCGCGGGGATCGAGGCGGAGGCCGCCGCAACTCAGCGTCGGCTGGGAATGGCCGGTGGCGCGGCGCAGGAGGGCGCGGAGGCGCGCCAGCAGCTCCTCGGTGTGGTAGGGCTTGGTCAGATAGTCGTCGGCGCCGGCGTCGAAGCCCGCCACCTTTTCCGACCAGGCGCCGCGCGCGGTGAGAATCAGCACCGGCGAACTCATGCCCTCGCGCCGCCAGCGCTCCAGCACCGAAACGCCGTCCACCTTGGGCAGGCCAAGGTCGAGGATAACTGCGTCATAAGGCTCGGTTTCGCCGAGAAACTGCGCCTCTTCGCCATCCGGCGCATGGTCCACCGCATAGCCGGCGTCGGCCAGCGCCTGTTTCAGCTGGCGCGCGATATCGGGTTCGTCTTCGACGAGCAGGATTCTCATGGGACTGAGCCTAGAACATTTTCGGACGAAAGGGAGGGAGTGCTAGCCGCCCGACAGGATCTGGCCGTTGGCGGCATCGACCAGGAAGTCGATGCGCCGGCCATCCGCGGCCGCCCAGCGGACCCGGTAAACGGAGCGTCCGTCGGGTCCGGTCTCCAGCCCCGCATCCAGCATCCGGCCCGGCGTACGTTTGCGGATTTCCGCCACCACGCGCTCGAGCGAGATGTGACTGCCGCTCTTCACCTTGGCGCGCGCCTCGCCTTGCTGCTGACGCCAATCGGCGCCGAGCGAATCGGATTGGGCAAGCGCCGGCCCCGCGGCGGCGACCAGCGCCAGGGCGGCGATCCCCTTCGCTAAGGTGAGGCGGACGTTCATGCTGCAGTCCCTAACGCACGGCGGCTGAATATCCGCTGAATGAGGCGCCATTCTTTCCGCTTCCGCTCGGTTTGCGGCGTCAGTCTTTCCGCTTCGCCACATAGGGTCGTTCGGCGCGCCAGCTTTCAGCCAGCGCCACAAGAGCCTCGTCCTGGGGCTCCGGCAGGGTGACGACGAGGTGGGCGAACAGGTCGCCGCGTTTTCCGCTGTCTGCGTCCACCCCGCCGCGGCCCTTCAGACGCAGCTTGGCGCCCGAGTTCGACCCCTTGGGCACGGTGAGGGTCACGCTGCCTTCCGGCGTCGGCGCCGCGATCTTCGCGCCTAGCACGGCGTCGGGCACGCTGACGGGCAGGTCCATATGCAGGTCCGCGCCCTCGACGCGGTAGATGGGGTGACGCTTCAGGGCCAGCTCGATCAGCACATCGCCATTGGGGCCGCCGCTGCGTCCCGGATGGCCCTGGCCGCGCAGGCGCAGGGTCTGGCCGTCCGCCGCGCCCTTGGGGATGGTGACGTCGAGGCTCTTGCCGTCGCCAAAGGTGATGCGCCGGTTGGCGCCCTGGATGGCGTCCTCGAGGTCGATCTCCAGCCGGGCGCGGATATCCGAGCCCTTGGACTGGAAGCTACGCCCGCCCGCGCCGAACGGATGGCCGCCGGCGCCCGCGCCACCACGACCGAACATTTCGCCGAGGATGTCGTCGAAGTTCACCCCCTCGGCGCTGTCGGCGCTGTAGCCGGCGCCCGCGCGTCGACCGCCGAAGGGATTACCTCCAGCGCCGAAGGGGCTACCACCCCCGCCGCCGCCGAAGCCGCGCATGGTTTCGCGCCCGTCGGCGTCGATCTCGCCGCGGTCAAACTTCTTCTTCTTCTCCTCGTCACCGAGGATGTCGAAGGCGGCCGAGACCTTCTTGAACCGCTCCTCCGCGGCCTTGTCGCCGGGGTTCTGGTCGGGGTGCAGTTTCTTGGCGAGCTTACGGAAGCTCTTTCGGATTTCGTCCGACGATGCGCCACGGCTGACGCCGAGCTCGGTGTAGGGATCTTGCGCCAAAGGGGCCCTCTCCTCGCCCCAACGACACGGGGCGGCGCTGCATCAATTAGGCGATTGCGGCCAAGGCGCAAGCTGGCATGTGATAATTATGCCACATATTCTAAAGCGACCGTCGCAATGGCGCGCCCCAACCATAGAGGTCCGAACCCTGTCGCACCTGGATCGTCAGCGGATGCGGCAGCCCGGCAGGGAAATCGGCGAGCTGCTGGCTGGCCGGATAGTCCACGGTCGGAGAGCTTGTAGCCAGAGTACGGATCACCGTCGAGCCGCTCAGGATTTCCAGCCGATAGGCTTCCGAGGCCTCGCTGAGCGGGACATCGCCCACCGTCCACGGATCGCCGCCGACGCGCGTGCGGCGAACCCAAGTGAAGCGAAGTGTACCGTCGGTCAGCGGCTCCATCGTCAGACGACAGGGCGAGAAGGGCCGCAGCGCCAGGGCCTGCCACGTGAACCCCACCTCGGTCATGGCCAAGCCACCCGCGGGGCCGCCCGCCGGCGCGGCGCGCCATACCAGGGGCAGACCGCGCTCGGATTGGGCGACATTGGCGCGGGCAAGGTCACGGTCCAGCACCACCACGCTCGCCCCAGCCTCCGCCCCGGCCTGCATGGCGCCCTCCGTGCCCGCCTGCCCACGCAGCAGGCCCGACAGGACGTAGGTTCCAGTCGAGACCAGCTCAGCGTTAAGGTACTGGATGACTTCCCACTCGCCATTGGCGCACACCACCGCAAGAGCGTTGGCGCCGTTCAGCACCGCCGCCTCTCCGGCGCTGGCCAGCACGCCGCCTTCAATAGCGACCTGAAGGCGGGTCGCGCGGTCGAAGCGGTAGAGCGGACCGGGCGTCAGAGCGTTCAGACTCTTTCCCACCGTGACCGCCTCGCCGACGCTGGCGCGCAGGGTCAGGGCGAGATCAGACGGGCCCGCCGAAACGTCGAAACCCCGCCACGGATCGGCGGCTACCGCGACGATTGGGCGTGTGTCGTCCTCCGCGCCCTCCAGCGGCGGCAGATCGAGCATCAGGAACGCTGGCGGCCCGAGCGTCGACGCTGTAGGGGCGGTGGCGAAAGCCTGGCCCCCCGGCAGGCCGGTATCCGGCGTCTCCAGCCGGGCGAGAGTCAGGCGCGGCGTCTCGTCCACATCCACCCGCGTCACGCGCCAGGGTTGGGCGTCGGCTTCAATGGCGATGACGTCGCCCGGCTCCGCCGCAAGGGCTGTCGCCAGAGAGACGGTGAGCGTCGCGGTGTCGCGCTCGGCGATGGATCGGCGCAGACGCCGGGCGCCGGCGCGAGCGGCGAAGTCGGCGGTGGTCACCATGGGTAAGTCCAGCGAATCAGCCCCGCCGCCCGTTGGATCGCCGCGCACGGCCACCGAGCCGGTGCGATAGTCGCCGGCGGCGTCGATGAAACGGACATTGACCACCTCGGCCACCGGCTTCAGCGCGCGGGTGGGCGCGAGGTCCGTAGGTTTGCCGTCCGGCAGAGCGAGATCGTCATCGCTCAGCACCACCAACGGCTCCCCATCCCGCGCGGCCGCGGCGATCCGCCCGCCCCGCTCCGCCAGATCGAAGGCATAGGCCTGCGCCAAGGGCTGTAGCGCATCCGACAGCGCCATGGGGCGGTCCAGCACATAGCCGTCGATCAGGCCCGTGGCGCCAGCAGGATCGACGTCGGCGGCGCTGATCCCTCCACGCGCCAGGATGGCCAGGATCAGGTCAGCGACGGTGGCGGCGCCCATCCGCCCGTTCAGCCAGTGGCCGAGGCTCCAGTTCGGTGCATCGGCCCAGACCCCGCTCCGCGCCGGGAAATCCGGAAACGGGCGGGCATCCCAGCACCAGGCCGCCATGGCGGCGACGTCGAGCATGGCCACGCCGTCCCGCGTCGGCGCGTTGGCGGGATCGGCGAAGTGGATCAGCAGGGCCTCGAGCGCGCGGCGCTGGGCGAGGTCGTCGCGCACGCCGTTGGAGAAGGGCGGCAGGCGGCTCTCCGCGCTCTTGGGGTCGATGAACAGGTTCGGGGCGTTGGCGCCCTTGTCCACAGCGGGACAGCCGAACTCGATGAAGCGGATCGGCTTCATCCCTGGCGTCCAGGCGGTAGACGTCGCGTTGCGTACCCCGCCCGGTCGGTCGTAGTGAGCATTGGACCACCAGCTCACCAGATCCTTGGGCCGGAACACCCAGGGCTCGCCATGAGCCGCATCGGTGATCGGGGTGCGCCGCTGGGCCGTTCGGTCGACGTCCGAGGCGTAAAACCAGTCGAAACCCTCCCCGCCCGCAATGTTGGCGGCGAGATAGGCGAGATCGTAGGGGCCGCCATAGCCTGCCAGCGCGTCGAGATGCTCACCGCCATCGCGCCAGTCGGCCAGGGGCGCGTACCAGTCGATGCCCACAAAGCCGATGTGCGGATCGGCCCACAGGGGATCGAGATGGAAGAAGACGTCGCCGGAGCCGTCGGCGGGCTGTTGGCCGAAATACTCGCTCCAGTCGGCGGCATAGCCCATCGGCGTCCCTGCGCCGAGCACGCCAGCGCAGTCCGCCGCCAGCGTCTGCAGCGCCGCGACGGCGGGAAAGGTCACGGCATCGGACCGGAGCGTGGTGAGCCCGCGCAGCTCCGACCCGATCAGGAAACCATCCACACCGCCCGCGGCCTGCGCCAAATGGGCGTTGGCGAGGATGAAGCGGCGGAAGCTCCACTCGTCGGGACCATGGTAGGCCACACCGTTCTCGGTGGCGATGAAGTCGTCCGGCGCGACGTTTCCGAAGAAGGCGGCGACTTCGCTCGCGGCGGCGGCGTTCTTGTCCGAGCCGGTGATCCGGCCCCGCCAGGGGTAGGCCGCCTGCTCCGCTCCGCCATAGGGGTCGGGCAGGCCGTTGCCGGGCGGCACATCCATCATCAGGAACGGGTAAAGCGTCACCGCATAGCCGCGCGCCTTCAGCAACTGAATGGCCTGGATCACCGACAGGTCCGCCGGCGTCCCTCCGTACGCCGGGCCGCCGTCATGGTGCGAGATCAGATGGGCGTCCTCGCGCTCCACCCCGCCCGCGCGCCAGGTGAAGGGAATAGTCGCCTTTTGCGCCTGCTCTACGCCAGGCCGAATGGTGCAGTGGCCGCAGCGCAGGTCGTCGCCGAACCAGGCGACCACCAGGGTCACACAGCGCACATGGGGAAGCTGAGCGGCAAGCTGGTCCAACGCCTGCTCGATATCCGCCCCGCCGGAGGGGTTGTTGACGTTCTCCGCCGTTGAGACGGTCAGCCCGTCGCGGCGCAGCACCGGCGTTGTGGCATAGACGAACTCCCCCGCGCCGGGGATCAGGCAGATCGCGCCCAGCCGGTCCTCCAGCGCCGGCGCCTCGCCCAGGGGTCGGCGAAACACCTCGAACTGTAACGACGGCGGCCGGTTACCGTAGACATCGAGCGGCAGGTCCTCGAACACCGCATAGGCCACGCCGCGATAGGCCGGCGCGGTTCCTTCGATGGCCTCGATCAGCGGGTCCGGCGTCTGGTCGCTGCCGCCGGTGTGCACGCGCATGACCAAGCTGGTCATGTCCATGACCTGTCCGTCCGCCCAGACCCGGCCGATGCCGTCGATGGGTCCCTCGCAGATCGCCACGGCGAAAGAGAGGGAATAGGCATAGCTCACCGTGCGCGGGCCGCCCTTGCCGCCGCCCGTGGTCTGCTCGACCTTCTTCTCCTTGAAGTTGGCCGCCCAGATCACCTGGCCCGCCACGCGCGCTCGGCCGAACATCGCGGCCATGGGCGCGCCCTCGGCGGTGGATTGCAGCTGCAGCCCGGTCAAGCGCGGCCCCACCTGACGCGCGGGGGTGAGCGAGTCGATCGCCGCCTTGTCGATATAGGCGCCGAGAGTGCGGCCGATGGCGCCGCCGATCGGGCCGCCGATGGCGTTCCCTACCGAGCTCAGGATGATTTGCGCCATGGGTCAGACCTCGGGAAAGCGAAAGGCGAAGGCGAGGCGACGCCGCCACCAGGGACCGATCCAGCTCTCCACCACCGCCCGGCCCCAATAGGCGTGGATCATGCGCGGCTGAGGATCGGCGCCGTTCGGAAGGGCGGAAAGGATGGCGACGTGCTTGACCACGGCCTGCGGCGTCATGCGGAACAGCAGCACATCCCCCGGCTGCATGACGCTGAGCGAGACCTCGACCAGATGGCGGCGCGCGGCTTCGAGCAAGGTCTCGCGCTCGCCAACCTCGGCCCAGTCGGAACGATAGGCGGGCACCACTTCGGCCTCGTCGCCGTGAATCTCACGCCACACGCCGCGCACCAGGCCGAGGCAATCGCAGCCGACGCCCCGCACGCTGGCCTGATGCCGATAGGGCGTGCCGAGCCAAGTGCGGGCGATCTGCACCACCGCGCTCATCGCCGTGACCCGCCGTCATTGATGGTGGCCGCATTGGCGACAACCGCGAGGAAGTCGTCGCCGGGGATGTCTGGGAAGCCCTGGAAGTTGAGGGTGTTGGCGAAGCGGGCTGCGCAGGTGGCGTAGGTTTTGTCACAGGCGGCCCCGGCAAAGGCGGGATCGGACAGGTCGACGCGGCAACGGGCGTCGCCCAGTATCGCATCGCAGCCCCGGCCATAGGTGCGGCCCACCACCCGCTCCAACGCAGCCAGCGGTCCCTCGATCTCGGCGGTGAAACCTTCGCCGCTCCGCACCAGGCGACTGATGGTTCCGCGCCAGACCAGCACGGCCTGCACCGGATCGCCCCACAGCGCCCGCCACGCCTCGACTCGCGCCCCGTCATAAAGGCCGCGCGCGATGTCCGCCTCGGTGAGCGCGGCGCTGTCGAGGGCTCCGGTCGCAGCGGCGAGGCCGGCGGAGGCGCCGAGTTCGCTGTGGGCCGCGCCGAGGGTCCAGCCTGTAGCCGCAGCGCAGGTCACGCTCTCAACCGTCAGGTCCTCATCATGGTCGGTGAAGCCGAGGCGCAGGCCATCGGCGCGGGTCAATATCCAGGCGGTGGCCAGGCCCGCCGCGCCGCTGTCCAGCGCCGCCTTCAACCCATCGGAAAGCGCGCGCATCAGACGCGCACCTCGACCAGCGGAAAAGCCACCACGCGGGCCGCGTCGAAGCTTTCCAGCGTCACGTCGAGCCGGTCGATATCGAACCGCACCGGCGTGTCGAACTCGAACCCGGCGGTGACCGCCTGTCCGACCATCGGCGCGCCGGCCAGCGTGACGAGCCCGGTCGTCGCGTCCAGGGCGAAGGCCGCCGCGATGCCCGCGACCGCCACCTGCACCGTCCCCGCCACTGGCTTGCGGATCGGACGACTAAAGGTGTCGGGCGCATCGCCATAGGCCTTGGCAAGCTGGAAGGCGGCGGTGTGGCCATCGCCCGTGCCGATCGGCTGATCGAGGGCGCCGATCGCGGCCCCCGGCGCGCAGGACTGGAAGTCGGCGAAATCCTTGAAGCGGAAGCCGTTCAGCCGCCCGCGCCGCGCCTCGAAGAAGGCGGTCAGGGCCTGGGCCTCCTCCAGCGTGCGCGCGCCCCCGCCCACCAGATAGCGGCGGCGGCCGTGCGCCCAGGGCGTGGTGCGCGCCTCGAAGCCGGAGGCCAGGGTGACGACGTCGGTGCGTCGCTCCACCCCGCCGGTGGAGCCGAACGCCAGCCGATGCGGCAGGCGCTGTTCTGAAAAGACCATGGGAATCCTGAAGGCTGGCGCGCGGCCGTGGATCAGCGTTAAGCTTCGCTGACGCTGGAGGCGCGCGGATGAACCTGGGCAGTCTGTTGTTCTCGCCGGAAGGGCGGATCGGTCAGCGCGATTTCTGGATCGGCTTTCTGATGTTGTTCGTGTTCGGCATCCTGATCCACGCGGTGCTGGCGGTGGGCACGGTGCTCTGGCTGCTGTCGACCTATTGCTGGGTCTGCCTGTTCTCCAAGCGCCTTC
The DNA here is from genome assembly GCA_903862425.1 of uncultured Caulobacterales bacterium. Taxonomy (GTDB): domain Bacteria; phylum Pseudomonadota; class Alphaproteobacteria; order Caulobacterales; family Caulobacteraceae; genus CAIOYC01. The sequence goes on from CAIOYC010000002.1 coordinate 139,907, forward strand.
ACGACATGGGGCGTTCCGGCTTTGCCCAGGTCTGGGTGTTCGCCTTCGACTTCCTGGCGATCACGGCCCTGTTCGTGGGCGGGTTCGGCAGCATCCTGGCGGCGGTGCTCACGGGCGGAGGGCACGTGGGCTGGGGCCTGCTGGCCGGCGGGGTCGGCCTGCTGGTGCTGGCCCTGGCGGCGATATCGGTGGTCAAATTACTGTTCGTGCTCTGGCTTGGCCTGTCGCCGGGTCAGGCGATCGACAACCGATACGGCCCGGCGCCGATCCGCTAACTCAGACCCATCCGCACGGCGCGGGCAAGGGCCTGAGCCAGCTGTGCATCGGAACGGACGAAGGCCGCCGGATCGCCAGCGCCTTGCACGTTGAGCGTGACCGAGACGCCGCCGGACGCGGCCGGTCCGATCTCTCCACCGGTGGAGGGGCGAAACACCTCTGGCCCACGCTCGCCCACCAGATAGGCGCCGCCGCCGGATACCGGCCCGCCGTCGGCTCGCGCTCCACCAAACACCCCGCCGATGGCCGAACCCAGGGCCTGGCCAAGCGCGGCGCCGAGGCCGCCCGCCGCCGCGGTGGGGCTGGATGAGCCGACGCCCGCCAGCTGGTCTACCGCGGACAGCGCGGCGCGGGCCAGATCGGCGAGGCTGAGCTTGCCGTCCGCTGCACCCTTGGCGAGCGAGCGACCGAGGCTATCCCCCGCTTTGGCGAAGGCCTGGTCGATGGAATCCGCCGCCGAGGCGCCCGCGCTGGCGAGTTCGGCGAAGTCGGCGGCGTGGTCGGGATTGGTTGGGTCGGTCATAGCGGCTCCGGAATGTCGGGGTGATCCGCCGCCAGCATCTCGAAGTCGGAGCGCGACAAGGGCAGATCGGTCGCCCTGTCGCCTGCAAGCGCGCGCCACTCCTTCAGCGAAAGACGCCAGAAGCGATCGGGGGGGAGGCTGAATTCGATGGCGGCGCGGCGGATCGCGGCGTCCCAGTTCATTGGCCGGCGGCGCGAAAGGCCGAAGCGACCGCAGCGGCGGCCTCGGCAGCGGTGACCGGCAGGTTCGGTAACGTTTCGACCGTGTCGATCTCGCCGCCGCCGCGCAGCAGAGCCGCCAGCACGGTGAGCAAATCGTTGGGCGACAGGGCGCGCAGGCGGGCGGCCAGCGGCTCCCACCCCTCGACCTCGAACGCCGTCTCAAGTTCGGCCAGGGCGCCGAGGGTGAGGCAGAGGCGGCGCGGCGCGCCCGCCAACAAGGCGATCACATCGCCCCGCGCTGCGTTGGCGACAGGTTTCATAGCGCGGTGAAGCCGATCGCCCCGGCGGAGGCGAGAGAGAGGGAGAATGTCGCCTCTCCGTCGTGCTGGCCGGCATATTCCAGCGTGGCGATCACGAACGGTCCCTGGAACACGCCAAAGTCGGGGATGATCAGCTGCCAGTTCCCGGCGCTCTGATCGAAGAAGGCTTGGCGCATGGCGGCGTCCGCCGCGCTGTCCCGGAACACGCCGGAGCCGGACACCGCCACCGAGCGCACGCCCGATCCGGCTAGGAGCTCGCGCCAGCGTCCGGCGCTGTCGGAATCGGTGGCGTCCACCGTCTTGGCGTTCAGGGTGATGGTGCGGGCGCGGATGCCGGCGACGATAGTGAAGCTTTCGGAGGGCTGACCATCGCCGATCTTGATCAGGACGTCCTTGCCTTTCTGTGCGGCCATGGGGGCTCCTTAGGTGAGAGGTTCGGTGACGGCGCGCAGGCGCAGGGCGGCGAAAATCGTGCGCCAGTTGGTGGCTCGAAAGACGTCGGTGTAAGTGACGCGAAGGCTGACGAGCCGGTGATCGGTCAGGGTCAGCGGCGTATCGTCGAGCACGGCGCGGACCAGGCCGCCGATCTGGCGCACCTCCTCCATGCCGATGAAGCGCGAGGCGACAGTGAGGGTGAGCACGTGCTCGGTCCCCTCCCCGTCCACCCCGCCCCATAGCCGCGCCTGACTGCGGCCGAGTGTGACATAGGGAAATACCGGGTCGAGCGGCGGCGCATCATACACGCGCGGCGGCTCGCCGAGCACGGCGGTGATAGCCGGATCGGTGCACAGATGGGCGAAGATCGCGCCGGTGAGGGCGCGTTCGGGGTCGAGCGTCATGAGTGTTCTCTTGTTGTGGAATTCAGGATTGGCGCTGCAGCGCCAGCAACATCCGTCCGGGCTGCGGACGCTGCACCGCCAACACGCTCCACGGCGCACCCTCGAGCTGCAGGCGTTGGCCGGCAGCGGCGTCCGGGTGGTCGCGAGCCGCAGCATTGGCGGTCTTGACCCGCGAGGGGGCCTCGCCGTCCGCTTGGTCATAGCTCGCGGAACCCGGCGTCAGGTGCACCCACAGGGTGGCGAGCGGCGACCACGCCCGGGTGCGTCCGCCATAGGCGGTTTCGGCATCCGCAGCCTGTTGCAGCACGCCGAGCTGGGCGGCAGGCTGGCCGCTCACAGTCGCACCCGGCGGTAAGGGGCGAGCCAGGGCTCCGCCAGGGCGATGGGCGGCGGATCGGCCTCGCCGCGATGATCGAAGGCATAGGCGACGAGGGCCAAGATCGCCTGTTTCAGCGGCCCCGGCACGGCGTCGGCGCTCGCCCCGAACCCGGCGGTGTAGTCGTCCGAAGGCCGTCCACCGGGCTCGTCGGTGCAGGCCAGACCAGGTTGACCGGCGCGATGCGCGGCTGCGTGTCGCCGAGGGTGGGCCGGTAAGCGGACGGGTCGAGGGCGATGAACCCTCCGCTTTCAGAGACGGCCACCGCCTCCACCGAGACCAGTGGGCCGCGCAGCAGGGCGATGGGCCCATCCGGCGGCCGGTCGAAAGTCTGGCGAAAGGCAGTGGACAGCAGGGCGAGGCCGATCTCCGCCTCCACCCGCTGGCGCGCGGCGGTGATCATGGACGTGATCAGCGCATCCTCCGCGTCGATGGTGACGCGCAGATAGGCCTTCGCCTCGTCCAGCGAGATGGGCTCGCCGGGGGGCGGGGTGAGGATGGAAAGGGTCATGGGCGCTCGCACGGCTCCCTTCCCCCTCGAAGGGGGAAGGGTCGGGGATGGGGGTGGGTGCAGGAGGTTGAAACGAGGAGAGCAAGAGGCGTCGCCTCCGGTGGACACACCCACGTCGCGGTGCGTCAACCCCCACTCCAAACCTCTCCCCCCTCGAGGGGGAGAGGCTTTTTAGCTTGCGCTGAACTTCAGAAGCTTGATGGCGTCGAAGTTCTGCACGCCGCCGCCGACGCGCTTGGTGGTGTAGAAGAGCACGAAGGGCTTGGCCGAGTAGGGATCGCGCAGCACGCGCAGCCCCGCCCGATCAACGACCAGATAGCCCTTGGCGAAATCGCCGAAGGCCAGAGAGTAGCTGCCCGAGGCCACGTCCGGCATGGTCTCCATCTCCGTCACCGGATAGCCCATCAGGGTGGAGGCCTGGCCCGGCTGGCTTCCTGGCGCCCACAGATAGCGGCCGTCGCCGTCCTTGAACTTTCGCACCGCCGAGACGGTCTTCCTGTTCATGACAAAGCGGCCATTGGGGCGGAACTGCACCCGCGGGGTGTAGATCAGCTCCATCAGCTTGTCGGCCGGCGCCTCGGCGGGGAAGTCGCCGTTCACCCCGGTGGCGAGGTAGCCGATCTGCCCCCAGCCCTGCGAGGCGTCCGCCACGATGGTGTAGCTGAGGAAGCCCTTGGGCTTGGCGTTCCCGTCGCCGGAGACGAAGGCCGAGGTCTCCTGCGCGGCGAAGGCGTCCTCGCACTCGGCGGCCAGCCACTCGTCGAGATTGACGAAGGCGTCGTCGAGTAGGGCCTGGGTGGCGGCCGGCGAGGCGTAAAGGTCGGCGGCGGGGAATTCGAGCAGATCGAGCGTCGGCGGATCGGTCTGGGTGCGCGCGGCGGTCTCGGCGGCCCAGCCGGCGGTGACGCCCGCGATGGAGACCGGCTTCTTGTAGCTGGACCCGCCGATGGTGGTGACGGTAGCGATCTCGCGCATGGGCGAGGCCTGCATCAGGCGCCGGTCGATCACCCGCTCGGTCTCCGGCGGGGCGATATAGCCGCCGGTGGAGGGTGCCGTCTCGGCCAGACCCTTCAGTTCAAGGCCGTGGGAGGCGCCGGTCTTCAGATAACCGTCCCACGCGCCCCTGCGTTCGTCTGGCTGGACTGTGCGGGCATCGCCGCCGATCGCCGGACGCCGCGCGTCGGACAGGGCCCGGTCGAGCCGCGCCTGGGCGGTGGCCAGGCCTGCGTCGATGCGCGCCACCTTCTCTTCCAGAAGGGTGTCGGCGCGGCGCGTCTCCAGACCCTGCAACCGCTCATCATTGGCCGCCTTGAAGCTCTCGAAGGCGGCCATCACCTCGTGCAAAGCCGCGCGCGTCTCCGGCGAGGCGGACGCCTGTTTGGTCTCTTTCATGATATCTCCAAGGATTGTCCCGCTTCCGTGCGGGAATGAACCGCGCGTCGCGCGATGCGATGCTGGCGGATGAAACCGGCATTTCGATACAGAACGTCCTAGGACGCCCTGATCATCAAAGCCGAGCCGGTGCGGTACAAGCCGCCTACGGGTACACCGCCGGTGGCGGCGGTGGCGTCGTTGGCGAAGTTGCCGACATTGCCGATGGGGATGACGATACGGCCGCTACCCTTAGGAGAAACCTGCAGATCGACACTGGTGTCAGACCCCGCCGCGGCGAGGACGAGCGGTTGTCCGGTCTGGCCTGGCTGAACGAAGAGGAAGTTCGCTGCGCTGACGGTGGGGTTCACCTGCAACAGCGGCGTACCGGCTTCATTGCAAAAGTTCGCCCCACTGTCGTTGAAGATCAGGGCCGAGCCGTTGGCCGCCGTTTTCACGTCGGAGCGGATCTGCGAAACGATCGAGCCGTGGATATTGTACCAGACGAGCGCATGGCCCGACCCCATCTGGATGGCCGGCGCTGCGCCGCTACTCCCATCACAGCCGGTCAGGCTATCGATCATGAAGTTGATGCCGACGTTGAAGCGGGTGGGATTCCGCGCGATCTGAATGGCTGCGGAAGCGTCATAAAGCGTTGTCGATTCTACTGCGGCCTGGCCCGCGCCCGACGCCAGTTGCAGGCCGACCAAATTGCCCTGCTGCAGCGGTGTCGGCACGATACTCACCGCCAGTGCGCGGGTATCCAGCTCCATACCGTAGGCCGACCCCGCTGTATCGACGACGCGGTGCGCTTCGCCGTAAAAACCCCAGACCGTGGTGGCAAGCGTCGGATTGTTGTTCAATGCGTAGGCTTGAACGCCGAAGCCGGACTGATCGGACGACCCGAAGTAGTGCGACTGCGCCGCTCCGATCACGCCGCAGGACGCATCCTTCATTTCACTCGTCAGGGCAGAGAACTGCGAAACGGCGACGCCGACGGAGCTGCCGCCATATCCGCCGAGCGCGTTCTGGTAGTCGCCAAGCCAATCGTTTTCCGTGACCTCGTAGGGCGGGCCAACAAGACGCCGACTGTTTGCAGTCCCGCCGCCGACATCGAGCGTGTCGTTGATTCGTTGGCACTTGGCTCCGGCCTGGGCGAAGATCTGCCCCGAGGAGGGTTGATTGGCTTCGGCGCCGATAAGGTCATAGGCCACGAAGCTGTTGATCGGGTCGATCACCCTGACGAGATTCATCGTGACCAGATTGTAGATCATCACTCTATAGGTAATCGACGGATCGAGATAAATATCGGGCATCACGCCGTGACTGTCCGAAGAGACCGAACTGCCGAGTGATGTCATCAGGGTCGCATCGGCATAGACATTCGCCAAGGTGGTCGTGCCGGACAGATAGAAGTTACAGGTCGCTTGGATCTGTGCGCCCGTCTCATTGTCGGTCTGCTGCACGAAAATTCTACCCAAAAGGAACCCAGTCATTTGTCGTCTCTTTCGTTTGAGATTGAAGCGTCCGCCGCCACGATGAACCTCGCCCCCGGCAGCATGGGGAAGGTGACGAGGGAGATTTCCCAAAGGTCGAGTTCGGTGAGAACGCGCAGGCGTCCTCCCTCGCCCGCGCGGGCTTTCACCGCCCGGAAACCGATGGAGAGGCCGTCCATCGCCCCCGCCTTGGCCAGGGCCAGGGCCATTCTTCCGGCGGGGGTGGCGTCGATGATCCGTCCACGGACGAAAAGGCCCTTTGTGTCGGGAGCGATGGCGTCCCAGACGCCGATGGGTTCGTTCGGATCGTGCTGCAGGAGCATCCGCACCCGGCCGGGCGGGGTCCTGGCAAGGGAGATGTCGAAGGCGCCGGCGGCCACCACGTCGTCGTTCAGATCCTTGGCCCAGAACAGCGAGGCGTAGCCTTCGATGGGAAGGTCGGTCATCGGCGCTCCTCCCCATCCAACTTGGCCTCGATGCGGGCCAGGGCTGCGCGGGAGGCGTCGGCCTGGGCTTCCAAGCGGGCGAGGCGTTCGGCGACCCCGGCCTGACGGTCGAGGCGGCGTTCGAGGGAGGCGATGCGTTCCGCCGCACCGCCGGCCCAGGCCATGGCCCCGCCGGTCTGCACCGCGAGGGCCAGGATCACGCCCAGCGGCACCTGCTTGTCGAGGCGCCAGCCGAAGGATGGATCAGTCATCGACCACCTCGCCTTCCACGTCCGGCGCGCTCCCGCCCAGACCGGCCATGCGTCGCCGCTCGTCCGGAGTGAGGAAGGTCGCCGCTTCAAGACGCGACCACAGAGCCTCGCGTTCGGCGGCGAGAGCGGGCGCCTGGTCGAGATCGACGGCTACCGTCGCGCCGTCGAACCGCGGCCCAAGCCAGCCGGTGAGCGCCCGCGCCGCCTTGGTGGCCAGCGGCACGACCGCGCCGCGCCAGAAGGCGGCGTTGGCCTCCTTGTAGTTGTTGTAGGTGGCGTCGCCCGGGATGCCGAGCAGCTGCGGCGGCACGCCGAAGGCCAGGGCGATCTCCCGCGCCGCCACGTGCTTGCCCTCGATGAAGTCCATCTCCGAAGGGGTCAGCGACATCGGTTTCCAATCGAGCCCGCCCTCCAGCAGCAGCGGTCTCCCCGCCGCCGCCGAGCCGGTGTGCATCTCCATCAGTTCGTCGCGCAGGCGCTCGAACTGCTCGACACTCATCCGGTCGCCCGTGGCGCCGTTGGCATAGACGAGGGCGCCGGAGGGGCGCGCCGCATTGTCGAGCAAGGCCTTGTTCCAGGCGGACGACGCGTTGTGGATATCCACAGCGAAGGCCGCCGCCTGGAGCGGGGAGAAGCCGTAATAGTCGTCCGTGGGATTATAGAGTTTCAGGTGCAGCACCGGCAGGAAGCCGTCGGGCTGACGCACCAGCTGCGCGGTGCGACCGTTCACCTGGTACTGGTAGGCGTCCGGCCAGCCGCGCGGGCCGGGAATGGCCTGCATCCGGTCAGGGCGCAGGGCGTAGAGCTCGCTCGGCGCCCCCACCGCTGCCACGTCTCCCGCAGCTTCGAGATAGGCGTTGCCGCTGGTCTGCAGGGCGCCGAAGAAGGCTTCCAGCAGGTCGGCGCCCGATTGCTCCGGGTTCGGACGGTCCAGCAGTTTCTGCAGCGGATGGTCGGGCGCCGCCCGCTCGCCGCCGACAAATACGATCAGGGGCGCAGACGCGGCGGCTTCGGCGATCATGCGCACGCAGCGATAGGCGATGGGATTGCGAACAAACCCTTCGCGCACCAGCGCCAGGTCCTCTCGCGCGGTCCAGACGGGCCGCCCGAGCGAACTCAAGGCCACCAGGGTCTGAGCGACGGACTGCTTGTGTTCGGGCGGACGCGCAGGTGCGCTCTTCGCCCGGAAGCGGAATGGGAGCATCGAGGCCTCGTTTCAGAAGATCAGAGCCGCCTTATCCGGGGGATGCGGCGCTCTTCGATGAGCAGGTCGGTGATGGCCCAGACGAGCGCGTCGGCGCGGTCGGGACTGTGGTTCAGGTCAGGGGCGCCGAGGGCCATGAGCTCCTCTTCCAACAAAGGGAAGCGGGCGGCGTGGCCGACACGGCCCTGTTCGTAGAGGGCGGCGACGGGTTCGGCGCGCAGGCGCTTGCCCACGCGGGCGTGCACCAGCTTGACCGGACATGGGCAGCCCTGGCTGGCCAGGATGGTGCGCACCATCTCCCCGCCCTGGTTGGCTTCGGCGACGATGCGATCTGCGCCCAACCGCTGCGCCACCTCAGCCGCCACTCGCGCCCAAGCGTTGGGATGCAGGCCGCCAACGGAGGCGTCCTCCAGCACCACGGCGCGATCCTTGATGCGCGCCACAGCGACGATGCCGCAGGCGTCGCCGCCGATCCCCGCGGGCGGATCGACCGCGACCACCAGGCAGTCCCAGCGGTCGGGCCGGATCACACGCACCCGCTGCAGATCCTCGGCCCGCCAGAGCGCCCCTTCCGGCGCATCCAGCACCTGACCATCGAGTTCCTGCGCCGCCAGCCGCGTGCCGCCATAGAGGGCTTCAAGACTTTCCAGAAAGGTCGGCGCAAGATGCCCGGCGTTTTCAGAGGTTGCGGCGCGGGTGACGACGACCCCCGGCTCAGCCATCAGGCGCCGCAGCGCGGCCTGAGGCTTCGGCGTGGTGGTCACCACGAGCCGGGGGTCGCTTCCGCGCCGAAGGCCGAGCCGCAGGAGGGCCAGGGTTTCCCCCGCGCTCGGCCAGGCGCAGAACTCGTCGCACCAAGCGGCGTCGAACTGGGGACCGCGCAGGCGTTCGGGCTCCTCGGCCGAAAAGGCCTGGGCCACCGCGCCGCTCGGCCATTCGAGCCGTCTTCGCGAACTGAAATAGGTGGGTCGATCGGTGTTGGGCGCGAGGGCGCGAAGGCCGGAGGGACCCTCGATCATCACCTCGCGCACATCGTTCAGGGTGGCGCCGACCAGAGCGATACGGGCGTCCGGTGTGGCCCTTCGGATGATCCAGTCGGCCCCGGCGTGGGTCTTGCCCGCGCCGCGCCCGCCCAGGAACAGCCAGGTGCTCCAATCGCCCTTAGGCGGCCATTGATGCTCCTGCAGTCGAAATGGAATCGAGCACAGCGTCTCGTTCGGCCGCGAGCGCCATAACCTCCGCAAGAAGGCCATCCGCCTCGAGCCGTCGAGCATAGCGGTCAAATCGCGCGTCGAGGGTCCGGCAAACTCGATCAGCGAGTTCAGGACCGCATGCGCCATCGGGATCGTCATTCAGGTCCATCTCGTCTCCCTGAGCCTTGGCGTTGAGTGGGGGTTTGATCTCGGGGCAGAGGTCGTCGCTCACCTTCTGCAGGTCGCGCACGGCCCTGGCCTTGTCGATCAGTGCACGCCGCTCGGATCGGTGCGCCGAGTCTATGGAGGTCAAGGCGCGGGCAAGCAGGGTCAGTTGCCGCGCGTCGCGGGTTACGTCGATACCGGCGGCGATCTGGTCATCGAAGTGATCGCAGATCAAATCGTACCAGACCGACAGGCGGTCGGAGCGCGGGGAGGCCCCCGCCGGGATGTGTTCGGTTTTTCTGGGCATGGACAGAAGCTAACCGAGCTTCGTCCCCCGAGGAGAAAATAGGCGAAAAAATCTGCAAGCCCCTGTCGCGCCGATCTATTTTTCGGCGAGGACTGCGGATCTACGACGATCTATCCACCTATTGGCCGCAACCCATGGGCAGATCCTCCGGGCTCAGCAGCGGGGCGGCCGCAGCCACGGGTCGAGGCCCCCTTAGCCACGTCACCGGGGCAAGGAAGCGATAGCCATACCGCTCGAGGGTCTGGCGGCTCTGGGTCCAGGCGAAGCGGTTGTCGAGCACAACCGACCCATCGGCCACCAGCACCGCGTGACGGCCATGCCGCTCGTCGAACACCGTCCACACCACCAGCCGCTCCGGGTCCCAGCCGTCGTCGAGCAGCGCGGCCCGCTTGGTGGCCGCGTAGGTCTTGCAGTCGCCCGTGCGCGTGTTGGGGGTGTAGTCCGCGGCAGGCGCGTAGTGGATCAACCAGTTCAGGCGTTGGTTCACCGCCTCCAGCGCCCTGACCTCGCCCACAGTGGCGCCGAACACCCGCGACCCGGCCAGATAGATCCCGCTCCAGACCCCGGCGCAGAAGAGGACAACGCCCAGCACGACGAGCAGTCGGGGATAGGGCCGGGCGTCCGTGGAAGCGGCGATTCTTGGAGCTGGCTTCGCCTCTGGCCCCCCGACGCTCACCGCCGCACGAGGCCCAGCAATAGCGCGAGGATCACAGCGTGAGTCTTGTCCGGCACCCCGAGCTTAAGGGCGGCGCGCTGGATGTGATCCTTGACCGTGTAGGGGCTGAGGCGCAGGGCCGCCGCCACTTCGTCCCTCGTCCGGCCCTGGGCGGTGAGGGTCATGACCTCCTGCTCGCGCTCGGTCATGTGGATCGGTCGGGGAGGCTGGCCGAGGTCAGCTTTAACGGCATCGGCGAACCGCTTCAGGGCCTTGCGCAAGGCCGAGCGCTCGTCGGTGAACACCTTGTGCAGGGTCTCGATCTCCAGGTCAGCCGCCAGGACCACGTGAAGCTTCTCTTCCCCGCGCACCACCGGAACCGCTAGGGCGGAACCCACCGTCGTCCCGGCCAGATCCGCCGTCGCCCGCCGGCGTAGCCGCTCCGGCACGGTTGTCATGCCTCCATCCAGCCAATCCGGCTCGACCTTCGCAGCGCCGATCTTGCGCCCGCGATTGGCCTCACGGCTCAGCCAGCTGACGATGCCGCCGCCCTCGATGCACAGCAGGCCACGCACCGGGAACTCCGCGCTGCTCGAACCGGCATGGCCGAAATCGACGGCCACATAGTCCATCTCCAAACTGAAGGCGTCGGCCGCCAGCCGAACCGCGGCCTTGATCACCGCCGGCGAGGGGCGACGCTCCATCAGATCGGGCGTCCGGCCAGCAAGGGTCTCGGAACCGGCGAATGTGAGGCCCATCGCGATGCAATCTCCACGCGAAGGAAACACTATTGCACTTTTTTTCTTCGTGGAAGACCTCAGATTGTAAAAACGCATTGGACAACTCTCGCTTGACCCTACGAGGAGGGCCTGTCGTCGGCGAAATCGTGCCCGCGGCTTCAAGCTTGCTCCTGGTCCTCAACCCCCTGCCCGGACGTCCCGGGCTGGGACGGAATCAGGGATGCAGCCATGCCGTTTGGGCTCAATGGTTTCCGGGGCGGCCGCCGCATCGAGGTCGGCGTCGCTAGTCGTGAGCTTCTGCCGCTGGCGGCTCTCGTCGCCGAAGCCGCGCACGCCGGCCTGACCGCCAGCCTGCCCTCAGGACCCGCCCGCGCCGCCGCCCTGATCGCCTATGCCGAGCTGCTGCGCGAGATCGCACGCCGGGGCGGACAGGTGGAGATGCTGGCCCGCGCCGCCTCCGCCGCCCACCGGGCCCGGCGCGAAGCCGGCGCCGACAAGGTCCTGCAGGCCGCCGCCCTGTTTGAGCAGGCCCAGAGCCAGCATTTAGCCTTCACTCTTTTAGGGGATACCGAGGCTGCGGACGAGGCCTCCGCCCAGGCGCAGGCGGCTCTGGCGCTGAATCCACCGCCCCTGCTCGCGACCCGGCTGAAAGCCCTGATCCAGCGACTGAGAGGCGCCCAGGCCCTCGTCGCCAGCGACCGCGACGGCGTTCTGGAAGCCATCGGCGCCCTTGAGGTCTCCGCCAAGATACTGATCGCCTTGAAGGCGCCGCTGGACCATGTGGCGACCTTGACCCTCGAGCACGCCGATCTGCTCGTCGGCCTTGGCGCGCTCTGTCATGACCGCACCGCCCTGCAGAGCGCCGAGAGCGAACTGGCCGCCCTGTCGATCCGGCTCGACCAAGACCTGCAGCCGATCAGCTGGGCGCAGGCCGAAACTCTGCGCGGTCAGGCCCTGACGGCGCTTGGAGACGTGCTGGGCGACGCCGCCTCCATCGCCGAGGGCGTCGCCGCCCTGAAATCCGCCGTCGCCGTCCTGCCCGCCGATCATTCGCCCCTTGATGCGGCCCGCGCTGGTCACGCCCTCGGCCTGGCCCTGCAGGCCATGGGCGAAGCCTGTGACGAGCCTGTTCTGTTCGACCGGGCGGTGAAGGCCTTCTCTCCCGCCATGGCCGCCCTCGACCGAATCCCCGCCCTGCCCTACCGCGCCGTCGTCGCCCATGACGGCGCGGTATGCCTGGCCCGGCGAGCTGAGCGGCGCGGCGACCTCGTGGCGTTGGAACAGGCCGAGGCCACGTTCCGCGAGAGCCTGAAGAGCCGCAGCGCCGTTGCCGATCCCCTCGCCTGGGCGGTCACCCAGGTGGCCTTGGCCCGCATCTACGAGGCCCAGTCGGCGCTTCGTCCCGATACCGGCGAGCGCGCCGACGCCGCCTTCGCCCTCGCCTCGGCGCTGGATGTGTTCAGCGAGCGCGGCCTGCGCACGCTCTCCGCCGCCACCCTCGCCTCGTTGGAGCGGATGCGCGAGCGGGTCTGAGCCTCGACCCTAACGGATATTCCGGTCGTAAATCCCGGCGCGGTAGGCGGCGATCACGTCGCGCAGCAGCTTATCGCCGACGGAAAAGCCAGCCTGCGGCCGGACGCCCATGCAGGCCAGATTCTTCAACGCGTTGTCGGTGGAGCCGGGAGCGACCTTGCGCCAGGCGGTCGGCTTGACGTTCGACGAGGCGAAGTCGCCGGTAGCCTTGTAATAGGCGATGTATTCCTCCCGGATCCGACCGCCGGAGCAATCGATATCAAGCTTGGACAAAGCGTAGTCCGCCGTGGCCTTCCCCATTTTCACAGAGGTCCGGTAGAGCACCATCTTATAGGCCTCGCCGCCCGCGGCCGTCATGCGCGGCGAGCGCAGGTCGGTCATGCTGAGCGCCTTGCGGTCGATCCCCAGTCCGAAATAGTTCGCCGCCTGCGCCGCCATTGGCAGGACAGCTGTCGCCGCCACGGCGGCCAAGACCATCAGACGCTTCAAGCTCCGGACCCCTGTCATGCTACAACATCGCCGCGTGGGTAAACCAGCCGGGCGGCGCACGCCAGATGTGGTTGTGGCGCAGCGTTGCCATGGGCGAAGAACCCCTCTAGCGTCGCGGCAAAATTAGAATTTGGGTATGGAAATGGCCGGATTGCGTTCGGGACGGGGATTGGGTGCGCATCTGGCGCTGGGTTTGGCCGCTCTGTGGATGGCGCCGACCCTGGCGCTGGCGCAGCCTGCGAGCGACGCGACGCCCGAACACCCAGGCGCCGCGGTCTACCAGCAGCATTGCGCCGCCTGTCACGACCATCCCGAGCAGACCCGGGCGCTCGCCAAGGCCGTGCTGGGCCAGATGCCGGCCGCGAGCATCGAATACGCCCTGACCCAGGGCAAGATGAAGCCCATGGCGGCGGGGCTCTCGGAGACCGAGCGCGCCAACCTGATCGGCTACCTCACCGGCGGCAAGCCCGCGGTCGCCGCGGCCGACTGGACCGCCGGCATGATGTGCCCCGCCGGCCGGCCGATCAACCTCGCCGGCCCCGCGCCGGTGACTACCTTCGGCTTCGACAAGGCCAATACCCATGCGCTGACGGCGAAGCAGGCGGGGCTGACCAAGGCGCAGTTGTCGACCCTTGAGCCGGCATGGTCCATCGCCTTCCCCGGCGCAACCACCATGCGCTCCAACCCCGCCATCGTCGGCAAGACCGTATTCCTGCCGGTGGCGGACACCTCCACCGTCTACGCCTTCGACGTCTCGGTTCCGGCCCGGCCCTGCATCCAGTGGACCTACAAGGCCGGATCGGCCCCGCTTCGGACCTCCGCCGCCTATGGCGTGTTGTCCGACGGTCGGGCGGTCGTGGCGGTGGGCGGGTCCGATACGGTGGTCCACCTGCTCGACGCAAAGACCGGCAAGGCGATCTGGACCAGGAAGGTCGGATCCTACGCCTATACCATCGTCACCGGCACCCCGGTGATCCTGAAGGATCGGGTGATCGTCCCGGTCTCGCAGTTCGAGATCATGGTGGCCTCGCCCAACGCCCAGGTCTGCTGCAACAATCACGGCTATGTGGTCTCGCTCTCACCCAGGGACGGCTCGCAGCTATGGCGCTACGACACCATGCCCGAGGCCAAGCCGGTGAAGGACCGGGGCGACGGCAAGATGCTGTACGGTCCCTCCGGCGCCCCGATCTGGAATTCTCCAGCCGTCGATGAGAAGCGCCGCCTGATCTATTTCGGCACCGGTGAGAGCAACTCCCCGCCCGTCTCCAAGAATACCGACGCCATCATCGCCATCGGTCTGGACGACGGGAAGGAAAAGTGGAGCTATCAGGCCACCGACAAGGACATCTTCCTGGCCGGTTGCGGGCCCCACCCCAAACCCGATCAGCTGAACTGCGTTTCCGACACGGTCTATCGCGACGTGGACTTCGGAGCCTCCATGATCATCGGTCAGGCCAAGCCCGGCCAGGCGGCGGTGTTCGGGGGGCAGAAGTCCGGCGCGGTCTGGGCCATGGACCCGGCCACCGGCAAGGTGATCTGGCGCCAGCCGCTCGGCACCGGCAGCCCCCTCGGCGGCGTTCACTGGGGCATCGCCTATGACGGAAAGAGCATCTTCGCTCCCATTTCCATCGTCGGCAAGAAGCTACCCGACGAGACCGTGGACGTAACCACCATCAAGTCGGGCCTCTATGCGCTCGATCCGGCCACCGGCGCGGTTAAGTGGGTCTTCGCCACGTCCCCGGACTGCGCGGGCGAACGCCAGAAGCGGGTGCCGTCCTGCGGCCGGATGTTCGGCATCTCGTCCCCCCCCACCGTGGTGGACGGCGCGGTGATCATCGGCGGCCTCGACGGTTATCTGTACGTGCTGGACGCCGCGACCGGCCGACAACTGTGGAAGCAGGACACGGCCGTGGCCTATCAGGGGCTCAACGGCGTGGCCGGCAAGGGCGGCTCCATCGACGCCGCCGGGATTAGCGCCGCCAACGGGCTGGTGCTGGTCAATTCCGGCTATGGCATGTTTGGCGAGACGCCCGGCAATGTCATCGTCGCCTACAAACCCAGGGGGACCTAGGCGGCCGCCACGTCGCCGGTTGTGCGGCGCATGCGCCAGAAGCGCATGGTCCGCAGGGCCGTGTCCTTGGGCAGGTCCGAATAGAGCTTGCCATACTCCTGCGCCTTGGCCATGGCCTGCCCGGGCTCAAGGATCAGCACCGCGAAGGTGAGGAACAGGGCCCGGTCGAAGTCCGCCGCGCGGCAGATGATGGCCAGGGCGTCGAGCTCGCGCCGATCGACGATGCGCCGGGCGGTGTGGAAGTCGATCTCGGCCATTTCCGACAGGGCGATCAGGAACTTGGTCCGCTCGTTGTGGCGCAGGAACCCGGCCAGGGTCTGGGGACCGATCGCGCCGCGCGCTCTCAGCGCCCGCACCTGGGCCTCGGCTTGGTTGTAGTCCGCCGGCAGGGCGCCGTCGCGGGTGGCCAGACGCTTGCGCCCCGCCTCCAGCGCCGCTTCGAGCGCGGCGGGGTCGATGCTGGCGTTGCGCGCCATGATCCGCTGACGCAGCTTGTTCTCCACCGAGAAGTACATCTCGTTGAGCAGATCCACCGGCAGGTCGTGACGATCCACCACCGCCTCGTGCAGGGCTGGGTTCTCCACCGCCCTATCGACCACCTTTTCGGAGGCCTGGCGCGACAAGGGCGCGGTCGGATTGACCAGAAGGGCGCCGAGGGTTGCGTCGTCCCCCCGCTCGACGATCACGTCGGAGACGGCGGTGGTCAAATCGTGGCGTCCGGAGATGACACGCAGGTGCTCCTGCCCGCGCACCTTGGCCAGGGCCACGAGGTCGGCCTCGCCCAACGCCTTGGAGCGGGCCAGGACCGGACCGGCCACAGCCATGTCGTCGCAAGCCAGGGTGCGCACCAGCCGATGCGGCGCGGCGGCGGCGTCCGCGAGGCGCCCGGCCAGTTCGGCGCGAACCTCCTGCTCCATCTCGTCGGCCAGGGCGCCCATGACGCCGTCGAACAGCTGCATCTCGCCAGCGTTGTGGCCTTCGGGCGGGCCTGCGAAGAACAGGTCGGTCACCTCACGCAGCAATTCACGCCGCTTGGCGCTGGAAGGCTCCGACGCCAGGGCGATCAGCTCGGCGAGCTTGTTTGGCTGGACCTGGTTCATTGGCCGCCTTCCGGCTGGACGGCGTTGCGGGTCTTGCCGTTGGCGGTGGTCACCTTGCGCTCCGGCTCATCCGTCGCCGGTTGGGTGAGGTCGGCGGTGGCGCCGAAGAACTGCGGCGGCAGGGGTATGGGGTCGGGCTGCTGGCCGAACTCCCGGTTCACCGAATAGTGGCGCGCCCCGATCTGGCCCGTCTGAGCCTGGGCGGCTTTCGCGACCTGCACGGGCGGGGCGGCAGGGGCCTGCGGCGGGGAGTCGTAGATGGAGGTGGGCGCAGCCGAGGGCACGGACCCGATCGGCGGAACGAAGGTCCAGCCCTGCGGCGCCGCCGGCTGAATGGCGGCGAAGGCGCGCTGCTGAGGCGGCCGGGCGGCGGCCTGTTGGAAAGCAGGCTGGATGGTGGCGCGTGGCGCGGCCGGCGGTGCGCCGCCCTGCAGCGCATAGGCCATGCCCGGCCGACCGCTGGCTCGGGCCTGACCATAGGGAGCGGGGCCTTGTGCAGACGCGGCGGCGACCTCGGCCTTTCCGGTCCAGCCGAGGCGCGGCCCGGTATAGGCGGCGGGCGCCGGCGGACTAACCTGGGCGGTGACGGCGGACACGCGCGGATGCATTGTTCCGCCGCCATAACGGTCATAGGCCTGCTCGCCGCCATAGCTGGCGGGACGGCGCGGCGCGGAACCAGGCCCCGCATCGCGGGCATAGGGCGGCGGCGGCAGGGTCGAGACCGGCTGCGACGCGGCCTGCTGGGCGAGGGCGGCAGGCGCAATCAGGGCCAGGATGGCGAAAGCGCCGAGCGCCATCTGCATGCGAAGAACCAAGCTCGCCTCCTGAGCGTCGAGCCCGAACCTTAGCCAGTGGCGATTAACCCCCGCCTAACAGCTGTGTCGGATAGCTATCGACCTCGCCACGTCTTCAAGAGCGCGGTCTCGGCCAAGGTCAGCAGGCCGTAGAGACCGGCCCCCAGCACGCCCAGCACCAGCACGGCGGCGAACATCTGGGCGGTCTTGAGCTGGTGTCCGGCCTCCAGGATGCGCCAGGCGAGGCCCTGCGCGCCTCCCGAGCCGGCCACGAATTCGGCCACCACCACCCCGATGATGGACAGGCCGCCCGCCACCTTGAGCCCCTCGATCAGGAAGGGAACGGCGGAGGGTATGGCGAGGCGCAGCAGGCGCTGGTCCCGCCGCGCACCATAGAGGTCGAACAGTCGCATCAAGTCCGGATCGGCCGCTCTGAGCCCCGTGGTCAGGCCGGAAAAGATGGGGAAGAAGGCCACGATTCCGCCGAGCGCCGTGATCGCCCGCTCCGGATGCTCCAGCCCGGCCCAGATCACGAAGAGGGGTGCGATGGCCACGACCGGCGTCACCTGTATCGCCGCTGCCAGCGGTCCGAAAGCGCGGCGGAACAAGGGGCTGAGCGCGCCCAGCAAGGCCAGCGGCGCGGCGACCACGAAGGCGGCGAGCAGAGCCTGGAAGGCCATCAGCAAAGTCGCCCAGGCGGACTGCAGGAGCAGCGGCAAGCTCTCCAACAACGCCGCGCCGATGGCCGAGGGCGTCGGCAGCAGATAGGTCGGCACGGCCAGCACCCGGCATGCCGCTTCCCACACGCCGAGGATCGCCGCCAGCAGGGCGAGCGGCGGAAGGATGGTGGTCAGCGCCTTCACGCCGCCCGCCCCGCCATGGCCCGGTCGAGGTCGAGGGAGACCTTCTCCGCCGCGGCCCGAAACCCTTCGGTCGTGCGAAACTGGGCTGGACGCGGCAACGGCCCCGCGACCTCAGTCTCGCCAGCGGAACGGCCGGGGCCGGGGCTCATCACCACCGCGCGGGCGGCCATATAGACCGCCTCCTCCACATTGTGGGTGACGAAGACGATGGCGGGCCGGGTTTCGGCCCACAGGGCCAGCACATCGTCGGCGAGCTTGCGCCGGGTGATCTCGTCCAGGGCCGCGAACGGTTCATCGAGCAGGAGAAGCCGGGGACGGGTGACCAGCGCCCGCGCCAGCGACACGCGCATGGCCATGCCGCCAGACAGCTGGGCGGGCTTCAGCGTAGCGACTTGGCCGAGCCCAACCTTGGCCAAGGCCTCATCAGCCCGGTGGCGCGCCTCGGCCTTGGCGACGCCCGACAGTTCGAGCGGCAGGGCCACATTGGCGGCGGCGTTGGCCCAGGGCATCAAAGTCGGGGCCTGGAACACCACCGAGGTCTCGCCGCGCCCCGGCGTGCGGACCACCTCGCCGCGCACGGGCTGTTCCAACCCGGCCAGCAACCGCAGAGCCGTGGACTTGCCGCAGCCTGAAGGGCCAACGAGCGCCACGATCTCGCCCGGCGCCAGCGCGAGGTCAAACGGTCCCAGCGCCGGGCGCCCGCCGTAGGCCACCTCTACCGCGCGCAGGGCGGCGACCAGGCTCATCGGCTACTTCTTCCCCAGGAACTGCAGGGTGTAGGCGCCCTGCCAGGCCAGGTCCTTCGGGTATACACCGAGGCCCGAGGCCATGTCGCGGAATCCCTTCCAGCGATCCGCAGTCATCGTTCCGATGGGGGAGCCGTCGATGGGTTTGATAAGGCCGTAGGCTTTCATCTTCTCGCGGGCCTGGGCCAGGACCGCCGGCTTCATTTCCGGATTGTCCTTCAGTATGAGGGCGTCGCCGGGGGCCGGATCGCCGTCGAGATAGCTTTTCCACCCCGCCGCCGTGGCCTCGACGAAGGCCTGCACCGCCGCGGGCTTGGCGCCGATCAGCGTGTCGGGCGCCAGCACCATGGCCGCGTAGCCGGGATAGCCGTTGTCGGCCAAAAGCATGACGACCGGCTTGATGTGGCCCTCCTGCTCGATGGTGTAGGGCTCGGAGGTGACATAGCCCTCCTGCACCGCCCGCGTGTCCGACAAGAAGGGGGCCGAGTTGAAGGTATAGGTGCGCACCTGATCGTCGGCGAGGCCGTACTTGGCCTTGAGCCAGAACCAGAAGGAGGTCTTGGCCGAGTCAGATATCAGGATCGGATGGCCCCTCAGGTCCGCCAAACCCGCAATCCCGGCATTCGGGTGCGCCATCAGCACCTGCGGATCCTTCTGCATCATGGCCATGACCGCCTTCACCGGCACGTGCTCGGCGGTGAGGTTCATCACCCCGAAACTGTTGGAGCCGATGCCCATGTCCGCCGCGCCGGCGGCGAGCAGCTGAGCCACGTTCACGCCGGGGCCGCCTGGAATGATGCGCACGTCCAGTCCGCGCTTCTGATACTCGCCGGTGGCCAGGGCCTGATAGACGCCGCCCTGCTCGGCCTCGGCCCGCCAGTCGGTGGCGAAGCGAATCGCCATTGCGCCGGCGGGCGCGGCGGGAACGCCTGACTCCGACGGCCCTGCCCCCGCCTTCTTCGGCGCGGGCGAACAAGCGGCGATGAGGGCGAGCGCGGCGAGAGTCCCGATCTGGACCAGGGTTCGGCGAAAGATCATGAGGCGCTCCGAATAGGGGCACGACCGTAAGCGGAGCCGGTGCGGGCGCCAAGCGCTCACGCTTGCGTCCACGGCCAAGCTGGGAGCAAATGCGGGCCGGTTCAGCCGGGGAAAGACAAATGGACACGGTGGTGACGCCCGCCAGCCACGCGGCGGCGCTGTGGTCGGGGCTGCTGATCCTGTTGCTGCTGACCCTGTCGGTGCTGGTGACCCGCCAGCGCCAGCGGCACAAGGTGGTGATCGGGGACGGCGGCGTCGAGGAGGTGATCCGCGCCGGTCGCGCCTTCGGCAACGCCATCGAATACGTCCCCGCCGGGATAGCCGCCCTGGCGATCCTGGCCCTGGTGGGTGCGCGTCCCCTCGTGATCCATGGCGTCGGCGGCCTGCTCCTGCTCGGGCGACTGGCCCATGCCTGGGGCATTTCGATCAGTTCCGGCCTCTCCATGGGCCGCACCGCGGGCATGGTTCTCACCTGGCTGGCCCTGCTGATCGCGGGGGCGCTCCTCCTGTTCTACGCGATACCCTAGCCCACGAGGTTGTCCGACGGGGCGGCGCAGGCCATATCCGCGCGCCATGGACATCGATCTGTTGCATGACGTGGTGCGCGCCGCCCTTTCCGCCGGGGCCGACGCGGCCGAGGCGGTGAGCGCCGAGCGCAGCGCCCTTTCCGTCGGGGTGCGCCTTGGAGAGCTCGAGGAAGTGGAGCGCGAAGAGGCTCGCGACCTCGGCCTGCGCGTCTTCGTCGGCCAGCGCCAGGCGGTCGTCTCCGGCTCCGACATCTCCCCCGTGGCCCGCGCCAAGCTGGTGGAGCGCGCCGTGGCCATGGCCCGCCTCGCCCCCGAGGATTCCTATGCCGGCCTCGCCCCGCAGGACCGGCTGATGCAAGGCGCGCGGCCCGACTTCGACCTCTACGACTCTACGGAGCGATCCCCCGAAGTGCTGGAGACCATGGCCCGCGAGGCCGAGGCCGCCGCCCGCGCGGTGCCGGGGGTGATGAACTCTGAAGGCGGATCGGCCACCTGGTCCAACAGCGCCTGGAGTTACGTCACCAGCCACGGCTTCGAGGGACGGCACCGGTCCTCGGCCTTCTCCCTGTCCGCCTCGGTGATCGCCGGCGAAGGTTCGGGGATGGAACGCGGCGGAGAGGGGCGCTCCACACGCCACGCGGAGGATTTGCCAAGCGCCGCGAGCATCGGCGCCGAAGCCGGCCGCCGCGCTGTGGCCAAGGTCGGTCCGCGCAAGCTCGACAGTCGCACCGCCCCGGTGATCTTCGAGAACCGGGTGGCGCTCTCGGTGCTCTCGCCCTTCATCGGCGCCATTTCCGGCCCGGCGATCGCACGCGGAACCTCTTTCCTGAAGGACAAGCTCGGCCAGGCGGTGTTCGCGCCGGGCATCGACATCACCGACAACCCGCACCGCCAACGCGGACTCGGCTCGGGCGCCTTCGACGACGAGGGCGTGGCGACACAGCCCATGTCGCTCATCGAGGACGGGCGGCTGACCACCTGGCTGCTGAACGCCTCTGCCGCGCGGCAGCTCGGCTTGAATTCCACCGGTCACGCCTCGCGCGGACTGGCCGGGCCGCCCGGCGTGGGCACGCACAACCTGACCCTGCAGCCAGGGACGCAGGACCGCGCGGCCCTGATAAAGTCAGCCGGATCGGGGCTCCTCGTCACGTCCATGTTCGGTCCGTCGCTGAACGCCAACAACGGCGACTGGTCCGCCGGCGTGGGCGGGTTCTGGTTCGAGGACGGCGAGATCGCCTATCCGGTCAACGAGATCACCGTGGCCGCCAACCTGATCGAGCTCTACGCTCGGCTGGTCCCGGGCGGAGATCTGGAAATCCGGGGGGCCGCCAATTCGCCGAGTATCCTGGTCGACGCCGTGGCCATCGCCGGGCGATGAAGGCTGATCTCGATCTTCTGATCGGCGCCGCCCGCGAAGCCGGCGCCCTGGCGCTGGAGCGGCGCACGCCTAACCTGGAGATCGAGCGCAAGGCCGATGGCAGCCCTGTGACCGCCGCCGACCTGGCGGTGGACGCCTTCCTCACCGACGCCCTGCGCTCGGCCCGACCCGACTATGGCTGGCTGTCGGAGGAGACGGCGGACGATCCGGCGCGCCTGAAGGCCGAGCGCGTCTTCGTGGTCGATCCCATCGACGGCACCCGCGCCTATATCCGCGGCAAGCCCTGGTGGGTGGTGGCCCTCGCCGTGGTGGAGGCCGGACGCGCCACCGCCGCCGCCATCTTCGCCCCCGAGCTGGATGAGCTTTACACCGCCACGGTGGGCGGCGGCGCGACCCTGAACGGGGCGCCGATCAAGGCCAGCACGACGAGCCGCCTCGAAGGTTCGGCCATGCTCGCCGATCCGCGCCTGTTCACCCTGCCCGCCTGGCCCGAGCCCTGGCCCGCCATGCGGGTCGACCAGCGCAACGCCCTCGCCTACCGCATGGCCCTCGTAGCGGCGGGGACCTTCGACGCAGCCCTGTCCCTGTCCACCAAGCACGAGTGGGACATAGCCGCCGGCGCCCTGATCTGCGCCGAGGCCGGCGCTGTAGCGGTGGACCATCGGGGGGCGGAACTGCGCTTCAATTCGCCAGCCGCCAACTGTCCGAGCCTCGTCTGCGCCGCACCGGCCCTCGCGCCGTTGATCCTCGAGCGCACCCGGCCTATCGAAATATAAGCCTTAATCTACCAACCAGGGCGCGACGGGCGGCAAAAGGCCTAGACTTCCGCCCGACTCGCCCAAGGAGACCCCCATGGCTGACAAGCAACTCCTCCACCTCGTCTTCGGCGGCGAATTGAAGACCCTTGGCGCCATGGAGTTTCGCGATCTGTCGAAGCTCGACTTCGTCGGCGCCTTCCCGAGCTATAACGAGGCGCATACGGCCTGGAAGGCCAAGGCCCAGCAGACCGTGGACAACGCCCTGATGCGCTACGTCATCGTCCACGCCCACCGCCTGCTCGACCCGGAGACCGGCGAGACGCACGAGCACTGAGAGCCGCACGCCACCCGGTTTGGCCGCTTAGGCCTACGGTGCTTCGGCCGCCGCCTTCATGGTCTTGAGCACGTTGCCGAACATGGTTTTGCGGCCCGCCTCATCCTTATCCTTGGCCGCCTGGTCTGGCAGCATGGAGACGTCGTAGAACAGGCTGTAGATGATCTTCGTGCCCTTGCCGTCGGGCTGGAACTCCACCGTGCCGTGGTAGGAATTGGGGGCCAGGGGTTGGGCGTAGGTGTAGGAGGTGGCGGTCTTGGCCACCATGACCTCATTGATCCGCCCGCCGATCAGACGGTTCGTTCCGACCTCGCCCTTGCCCATGGTGTAGACGCAGGTGGTCTTGAACCAGCCGGCGATGTCGCAATAGCCGCCGACCTTCTTCATCACCGCGTCGATGGGTTTGGCCACGGTGATATCCTGCACGATGGAGACGTATTCCGCCGGCTTCTTTTCAGGCGATGCGGGCTGGGCGAAAGCCGAGCCCGCCATGGCCAAGGTCGCCGCGGCGCCCATGATGCTGGTGATCCTGTAGTTCATGATCGTTTCCCTCCCGGTCCGTTTTTCTTTGAACCGGTATGGTGGCACGCCCACGCGATCGCGCAAACCTTTTCGCTTATTCGCGCCGGAGCAACCGCTCGGTGACCAGCGAGCCCAGTCCTGACGCCTTGAAGTCGGCGCGGATTTGCTTGGGATCGTATTCGGGCTGCTGCACCCAGTCGAAGAAGCTGAAGCCTTTCGGCTCGCCCTCGGCGAAATACCGCTCGAAGGTGTAGCCCAGCACCCCCACCTGCCCGTGCTTCACGTGCAGGGTGCGGAAACCGAGCTCCTTCAGGGCCTCACGGAGCGGCAGGCCGAGTTTGTAGTGGGCATAGAGCACGCTCATGATCCCCGCCCGGTCCGCCCCGGACTTGCAGTGCATGATGGCTGGGTACTGCACCGTGTCGAACAGGGTGCGGGCGCCCAGAACCTGTTCCTTGGTCGGGGCCTCGCGCGAGGCGACGGCGAAGTTGACCAGGTCCAGGTCCAGCCGCTCGCACGCGTCCTTTTCCAGCAGGTAGAAGCTGGTGGGATAGCCGCCGCCGCGCAGGTTGATGACCGACTTCACCCCCCGCCGCTTCCACCAGGCGATCTGGAAAGGCCAGGGCTGGTTGGTGCGGATCAGGTCGGGAGAGACCCAGTGGGCGTTCTGGAACCCCAGCCGCAGCCAGGCATGATCCTTCCAGATCAGGTCCAGATAAGCCTTGAACCGCCCCAGCGGCGTGGAAAGATCAATGGCGGCCAAGGACATCCTCAAGCGGGCCCATGAAATCGCCCGGCGCTGCGCTTAACTAAGGGCTCACTCACCCGAAAGGAAGCCAGCATCCCCGCGGGCGTGAAGGCGTTCGCCTTGACACTCAGGGCCAATCGTCGGAACCCACCCACCATGACGTCCACCGACGCCGCTGAACCCCCGAGCGCCCGCAGACTCATCCTGCGCCTCTACAACGACTATCTGCGTCCTCGCTCCAGCGCACTCGCCCTGTCCATCGGCTGCGCCATCGTCGGGGCCATTATGACCGCGGCGCTCGGCGCGCTGATGAACCCGGTTATCAAGCGCATCTTCGAACAGAAGAAGTTCGACAGCCTCTTGCTGATCGTCGCCGCCATCGTAGCGCTGGGCATCGTGCGCGGGGCGGCGCAGGTGATCCAGTCGGTCATCGTCAACCGGATCGGCCACCGCATGGTTGGCGACATCCAGGCCCAGCTGTTCGGCAAGCTCATGCGGGCGGACCTGGCGCGGCTGCGCTCCAACCACTCGGGCGCCTACGTCTCCTCGGTTCTCTATGACGCCACCCTGATCCGCGAAGCCGCCACCACAGGCGTGGTCAACTATACCCAGCAGGGACTGACGGTGGTGTTCTGCATCATCGCCATGCTGTTTCAAGACCCCTATCTGACGGTGCTGGTGCTGGTCGCCGCGCCCATGGCCTCCAGGGTGATGCAGACCTTCGCCCGCCGCACCCGCCGCGCCGCCGAGGGGGCCATGTCCGAGACCTCGGCCCTGTCCACCGCCGTGATGGAGAACCTCGACGGCATCAAGATCGTCAAGATCGACAACCGCGAGGCCTTCGAGGAAGCGCGGGTCGCCCGCGTGATCGAGCGCCGCCAGAGCCACATCATCAAGGGCGCCAACGCCCGCGCCGCCGCCGCGCCGATCACCGAAACCCTGACCATCTTCGTCACCGCCGCGGTTATCTTCTATGCCGGTTGGCGCGCCACCCATGGCCACATGACGGCGGGTCAGTTGTTCGCCTTCCTCGTCCTGCTCGGCGCGGCGGCCCAGTCCCTGCGCCAGGTCGCCAACCTGCAGTCTGTGTTCGCCGAGGGGCTGGCCGCCGCCCGCCGGCTGTTCGCGGCGCTGGACGTGAAGGCGGAGGTGGGCGACGCCCCCGGCGCCGGGCTGCTCACCCTCGGCGACGCCAGCATCCGTTTCGACAAGGTCTCCTTCGGCTATACCGCCACCACCCCGGCCCTGATCGATGTGGACGTCGAGGTGCGGCGTGGGGAGACGGTGGCGCTGGTCGGCCCCTCCGGCGGCGGCAAGTCCACCATCCTGAACCTGATCCCCCGCTTCTACGACGTCACCGCCGGCCATGTGACCGTGGACGGGCAGGACGTGCGCGGCGTCACCCTCGCCTCCCTGCGCGAACAGATCGCCCTCGTCACCCAGGAGCCCTTCCTGTTCGACGACAGTATTCGGGCCAACATCGCCTATGCTCGACCCGAAGCGAGCCAGGACGAGGTGGAGGCCGCCGCCCGCGCCGCCGCCGCGCACGAATTCATCGCCGCCCTGCCCGATGGCTACGACACCTCCGCCGGCGAGGCGGGGACGCGGCTCTCGGGCGGCCAGCGCCAGCGCATCGCCATCGCCCGCGCCTTCCTGAAGGACGCCCCGATTCTGCTCCTCGACGAGGCCACCAGCGCCCTCGACACCGAGAGCGAGCAAAAGGTGCAGGAGGCGCTGGAGCGGTTGATGGCGGGGCGCACCACCCTGATGATCGCCCACCGCCTCTCCACCGTCCGCAATGCCGACCGCATCTATGTGATCGAGGCCGGGCGGGTGGTGGAGGAGGGAAACCACGCCGGCCTGATCGCGCGCGGCGGCCTCTACGCCCGTCTGGCCCATGCCCAGAACCTGGACGTCGTGGCTCCGCCCAGCGCGCTCACCCTGAGCGACGTGCCGTGAAGCACTGGTTTCGCCGGCCGGGAGTGCAAGCGGCGCTCGCCTGGCTGATGGCAGCTTATCTGCGCTTCGCCCTCGCCACCATCCGCTGGCGACAGGTGGATCGCGCCGTGGCGGAGGCGGTCTGGGACCAGCCCGCCGGAAGGCGTGGAGGCGTGATCGTCTGTTTCTGGCACTCGCGCATCACCCTGTCCCCCGCCTGCTGGCCGCTCGACCGGGCACAGGAGCCCCGGGCGCTGATCTCTCTTTCCCCGGACGGCCAGTTTATAGCCGGGGCGGTGCAGCGGCTGGGTTTTCCCGCCATCCGCGGCTCCTCGCGCAAGGACACCGACCCCACCAACGACAAGGGCGGCCTTTCCGCCTTCCGCGACGTGCTGAAGTGGATCAAGGCCGGCGGCGGCGTGGCCATCACCCCCGACGGCCCGCGCGGCCCGGTGGAGGCGATGAAGGAAGGCGCACCCATGCTGGCCAGAATTTCCGGCGCCCCGGTGCTGTTCGTGGGTTTGGCCGCCGAGCCCTGCATCCGGTTGAAAAGCTGGGACCGGGCCATGATCCCCCTGCCCTTCACCCGCGGCGCCATCGTCTGGGGCGGCGGCGTGTCCATGGAGCGCGAGGCCGACGCCGAGGCGCTGGCGCTCCAGTGGTCCGCCACCCTGTCAGACCTCACCCGCCGGGCCGAGGCCCTGCTCGCGTGAGCCTGCCGCTCCACCTGCGCCTCTATCGGCTGGTCACGGGCCTGGCCGAGCCGCTCGCGCGCCTACTGCTCGACCGGCGCGCCCGGCGCGGCAAGGAGGACCCGGCGCGCATCGGCGAGCGGCTGGGCCATGCCTCTGTCGCGCGCCCACCCGGACCGCTGGTCTGGATGCATGGAGCCAGCGTGGGCGAGAGCCTGTCACTCCTGCCCCTGATCGACCGCCTGCGCGCCGCCCGGCCAGACCTCGGTGTGCTGGTCACGTCCGGCACGGTGGCGTCCGCCGCGCTCATCGCCCGCCGCGCACCGGACGGGGTGATACACCAGTACGCCCCAGTGGATGCGCCCAAGGCCGTGGACCGCTTCCTCGATCACTGGCGCCCCGATCTGGCGGTGTTCGTGGAGAGCGAGATCTGGCCCAACCTGCTCCTGACCGCCAAGGCGCGGGGAACGAAGCTGGCCCTGCTCTCCGCCCGGCTGTCCGAGCGCAGCCTGGCGGGATGGGCCAGGCGGCCGGAGGCGGCGCGGGTGCTATTCCGCGGTTTCGACCTCGTCATGGCCCAGACCGATACGGTGGCCGCGGGCCTGCGCCATCTCGGCGCCCGCGACCAGGGCCGGCTGAACCTGAAGTTGGCCGGCATCCCGCTGGTGGTGGACCAGGTCGAACTCGCAAGCCTGCGCGCGGCGGCAGGAGATCGACCGGTGTTGCTCGCCGCCTCGACCCATCCCGGCGAAGACGAGATCGTGCTCGACGCCTTCGAGAAGATCGCCAGCTACGCCCTGTTGGTCATCGTTCCGCGCCATATCCAGCGGGCGGACGAGATCGTTGCGGCGGCCCGCGCGCGGAGTTTCGATGCTGCCAAGAGAACCGAAGAGGCGTTCGGAGAGGCTCATGTCTATGTGGCCGACACCCTGGGCGAGATGGGCCTGTGGTTCAGCCTCGCCAAGGCGGCGCTGATCGGCGGCAGCCTGCTGCCCGGTCCGGGCGGCCACAACCCGGTGGAGCCTGCCCAGCTCGGCTGCCCCGTCATCACCGGCCGCCATGTGGACAACTGGCAGGGCCTGTATGCCGAACTGATCGGCGCCGGCGCGGTGGTTGTCGCCACCGACGCGCTGGAGCTCACGGCCGCCTTCTCCGAGGTGCTGCTGCAACCCGCCGCCGCCAGAGCGCGCGCCGACCTCGCCCGCCAGGCGGTGGCCGGTGGGGAGACAGGGCTGGACGCCGCGACCCAGGCCCTGCTGAAGCTCCTGCCCACCGAAACCGCCGTCATGAGCCCCGCGCCATGAAGCTCGGCACCCCCCGCTGGTGGTATTCCGAGCGCGGCGGCAGCCGTGTGTGGCACCTCGCCCTGACCCCTGTCTCGTGGATCTGGACCTGGGCCACGGCCCGTCGGATGCGCACCGCCGTACCGGCCAGCGTCGGCGCGCCCGTGGTGTGCATCGGCAATCTGACCGTCGGCGGCGCCGGCAAGACCCCCATCGCTCGGGAGGTGCTGCGCCGCCTGCGCGAAGCCGGCATCGACGCCCACGGCCTATCGCGCGGCTATGGCGGCAGGCTGAAGGGCCCGACCAGGGTCGATCCGCTGGTGCATGACGCCGCCGATGTGGGCGACGAGCCGCTGATGCTGTCGCGCGACGCGCCCATGTGGGTGGCTCTCGACCGGGTGGCGGGAGCCGAAGCGGCGCGGGCGGCGGGCGCGGAGGTGATCGTGCTCGACGACGGCCATCAGAACCCCCGCCTGACCAAGGCCCTGTCCCTGGTGGTGGTGGACGGCGAAACCCGCGGCGGCGAATGGCCTTTCGGCGACGGCGCCGTCTTTCCCGCCGGGCCCATGCGCGAGCCGTTCGAGGCGGGGCTGGGCCGCGCCGATGCTGTGGTGATCCTGCTGCCCGCCGACCTGGAAGAGCCCGATCCGCGCCTGCTCGGCCTGTTAGGGGCGCGCCGCGTACTGGTGGCCCGACTGCACCCCGACGGCGCTCCGCCGCCAGGACCGCAGTTGGGCTTCGCCGGAGTGGCCAAGCCTTGGAAGGTGGAGCGTTCGCTGAAGGCCGCCGGCTGCGACCTGGTGGATTTCGCCCCCTATCCCGACCACGCGCCCTATTCGGAGGCCGATCTCGCTTTCCTCGCCACCCGCGCCAAGACCCTCGGCGCGGGACTGGTGACGACGGAAAAGGACTGGGTGCGCCTCAGCCCCGCCTGGCGCGCGAAAGTAACACCCTGGCCCGTCCGCGCCCGCTTCGACGACGAGGACGCCCTGGACGCCCTGCTGGAGCGGGTGATCCGCGAAGCGCGGTAGGACCGGCCTCCCTTTTGGCTCGCTAAGCCCCTGCCCTCTTGGCGAACTCCAGGGCCGAATTCGCCAGGGGCACCACGCGGTCGGCGTTGGACACCGCCTGAGCGCTCGCCGCCGTACCGTCGCGCACCCGGCCGACGATTCCCTGCAGGATGCCCGCCAGGCGGAACTGGTTGTAGGCGAAATACCAATCCAGGGCGGGCAGGCTGGTGCGTCCGGTGAGGCGGCAATAGTCCTCCACGGTCTGCTCGATCGATGGGATGCCGAGCGCCTTCAGGTCCAGACCCTGAAGTCCGCTGCGGCCCTCGGCCGGCGCGTGCCAGTTCATCAGGTAGTAGGTGAAGTCGGCCAGAGGGTTGCCGAGGGTCGACAGCTCCCAGTCCAGCACCGCCACCACCTTGGGCTCGGTGGGATGCAGGGCCATGTTGTCGAGCCGGTAGTCGCCATGGACGATGGAGGTGGTGTCGTCGTCCGGCACGGTGGCGGCCAGGAACTCGATCAGCCGGTCCATGGCCGGGATCGGCTGGGTCTCCGACATCTTGTATTGCTTGGTCCACCGGTCGATCTGGCGGGCGAAGTAGTTGCCGGGCCTGCCGAAGTCGGCGAGACCGATGGCGGCGTAGTCGGTATTGTGCAGGTCGGCCAGGGTCTTGAGCTCGGCCTCATAGGTCGCCTTGCGTTCGGCCGGGCTCATACCGGGCAGCGAGCCGTCCCACAGGATTCGGCCCTCCACCATGCTCATGACGTAGAACATGGTGCCGATCACCTCGTCGTCGGTGCACAGGGCATAGGCGCGGGCGACAGGGAATCCCGTCGTGCCGAGGGCCGAGATCACCTTGAACTCGCGGTCCACCGCGTGGGCGCTGGGCAAAAGCTTGCCCGGCGGTTTGCGGCGCAGAACGTAGCGGCGCGATGGCGTCACAAGCTGATAGGTCGGGTTGGACTGGCCGCCCTTGAACTGGCGCACCTCCAGCGGCCCCTGATAGTCGGAGACGTTGGCCTTCATCCAGGCGTCGAGCTTGCCCTCGTCGAGCTTGTAGCGCTCGTCCACCGGCTTGGTGCCCGAAAAGGTGTCCTGAGCGGTGGGCGCATCGTCAGCCATGGCGTTTCCCTGAACCGTACCGTTTCTTCTGGACGCGCTTTGTGGCCCAGCCTTGCGCCGGACGCAACGCCATCCAGCCGCTAAGCCAGCGCACGCCAGGCGATGTCGGTGCGGTGGAAGCCTTCGGGCCAATCGATGCGGGCGATGGCGCCATAGGCGCGTTGGCGGGCGATCTCGACCGTCTCCCCCCGCGCGCAGACGTTCAGCACCCGCCCTCCTGATGCCACGAGAGCGCCGTCCGCGCGGGTGTCCGTGCCCGCATGAAAGATCACCACGCCCTCGCCGAAGTCCTGGTCGGCGCCGCGGATAACCGAGCCCCTTTCCGGCGCCTCGGGATAGCCCCTGGCCGCCAGCACCACGCAGATCGCCGCCTCATCCGACCACACCGGCGCCGGCATGGACTTGAGGGCGCCCGTCGCGGCGGCGTGAAGATAGGGCAGCAAGTCGCTGGAAAGCCTCAGCATCAGGACCTGACATTCCGGGTCGCCAAAGCGGGCGTTGAACTCCACGAGGGACGGCACGCCGTCCTCGATCATCAGCCCGGCGAACAGCACCCCGCGATAGGGCGCGCCCTCCGTCGTCATGCCGGTGACGGCAGGCTGGATCAGGGTGCGCTCGGCCAGGGCCAGCACCGCGTCGGTGGCCACGGGCGCGGGCGAATAGGTCCCCATGCCGCCCGTGTTCGGCCCCTGGTCGCCGTCATAGGCGCGCTTGTGATCCTGCGCCGCGCCGAACAACAGGGCGTTCTCGCCATCGCACAAGGCGAACAGCGACGCCTCCTCCCCCTGCAGGAAGCCCTCGATCACCACCCGCGCGCCCGCGGCGCCGAAGCGGCCGCCCAGCATGTCGTCGATGGCCGCCTGCGCCTCGGCCCGGTCGGCCGCAATGACGACGCCCTTGCCGGCCGCGAGGCCATCGGCCTTGATCACATAGGGCGGCCTGAACCCGTCCAGCGCCGCGCGGGCCGCTTCGGCGGTGTCGCAGGTGACGTGCGGAGCGGTCGGCAGGCGGTGGCGCTCGGCAAAGGCCTTGGAGAAGGCCTTGGAGGTTTCGAGCCGCGCCGCCGCCTGGGTTGGGCCGAAGCAGGGGATGCCGAGGTCGGCCAGCCTGTCAGCCAGGCCGACCTCCAGCGCCGCCTCCGGCCCCACCACCACGAGATCGGCGGCGATCTCGCGGGCCAGAGCCACCAGCGCCTCCACGTCGGTGACGCCGACGGGACGGCGCTCGCAAACGCCGGCGATGCCCGGATTACCCGGCGCGGCGACGAGGCGGGTCAGCAGGGGCGACTGGGCGATCTTCCAGGCCAGGGCGTGCTCGCGCCCGCCCGAGCCGATGAGGAGGACGTTCATGCCCGCCCTGTGGCGCGTGGACCGGCGCCGGTCAAGCGGGCCTCATTCACGGACGGCGGTGAAGGATCCCTTGTGGCCGGGCGCGACCGCCTCGCCGGTGATGGTGTCGCCCGCCAGCACGCCGGCATAGCTGGCCGTGAACGGGATCAAAAGGAAGTGAGTCCGGTAGGCGAAGCTCACCCGGTCGCCCTGCACAGTACCGGCGGTCAGGGCGTGGCTGCCCTGGGGTTTGTGCTGCGCGTCGTTGGTCGCCACGTCCGTACAGATGCCGCCCAGACGGTCGCCAGTCTGCACCAGCTTGCAGTTCAGCATGAAAGCGAAGGTCTCGACCTTGGCGGACAGCCGCCAGGATCCGGTCAGGTCCGTCGCGGCGGCGACGGGGGAAGCGGTCCCGGCGACTAGGACGAAGAGGGCAAGGACAAGTGCGGGCGCGGGGACGGGGGCGAGCGGCTTCATCGGTCGTTGGCTCCATTTTCGGCAGCTACGCCCAAAACCGTGCGACGGTTGCGCCGCCCTGCCCTTGGCGCACCGGAGCGCCTATCTTTCCTCCATGAGCCTGGTCGAATCAGAAGGGACCGCCGCGCCGGCGGGCAACGCCGCCGCCTATTCGGTGTCGGAACTGGCCTTCGCGCTGAAGCGAACCATCGAGGACGCCTATGGCTTCGTGCGCCTGCGAGGCGAGATATCCAAAGTCACCCGCCACGCCTCCGGCCACATCTATCTCAGCCTGAAGGACGACAAGTCCGCCATCGATGCGGTGGTGTGGAAAGGCTCGGTGCGCGGACTGCAATGCCAGCCGGAGACCGGGCTGGAGGTGATCGTCACCGGGCGGATCACCACCTATCCGGCCCGCTCTTCCTACCAGATGGTGATCGAGAGCATGGAGCCGGCGGGGGTCGGCGCCCTTTTGGCCCAGCTCGAACGTCTGAAGGCGAAGATGCAGGCGGAAGGCCTGTTCGAGGCCGCCCGCAAGCGCGCCCTGCCGACCTCTCCCGCCGTGATCGGCGTCATCACCAGTCCGACCGGGGCGGTGATCCGCGACATCCTGCACCGCATCCGCGACCGCTGGCCCTGCCGGGTCATGGTCTGGCCGGTGGTGGTGCAGGGGGCCGAAGCGGCGGCCCAGGTGGCGGCGGCCGTGCGCGGCTTCAATGCGCTCGACGGAAGTGGCGACCTGCCCCGGCCGGAGCTGATCATCGTCGCTCGGGGCGGCGGCTCCATCGAGGACCTGTGGCCCTTCAACGACGAGGCCCTGGCCCGCACGGTTGCGGCCAGCGCCATTCCGCTGATCTCGGCGGTGGGGCACGAGACCGACACAACCCTGATCGACTTCGTCTCCGATCGGCGCGCGCCCACGCCCACGGCGGCGGCAGAGATGGCCACCCCAGTGCTGGCGGACCTCAAGGCTACCGTGCTGAACTTCGAGCAACGCACGGCTCGGTGCATTCAGCGGGCCATGGAGCTGCGCCGCGCCCGGCTGGACGGCGCCTCGCGCGGCCTGCCCCGGCCCGAGGCCCTGCTGGGGCTGGCCAGCCAACGGTTCGACCTCGCCGCCGGACGGCTCACCGCTGGGCTCAGCCGCAACGTGGCGGCGCATGAGCGCGACCTCGTTCGCACCGCCGCGCGGCTCACACCGCAGCAGTTGCAGCGCCCCATCATCCTGCGCGCCGAACGGCTGGCGAGTCTGACCCCACGCCTCGATGCGGCGACCCGGCGGCTGGTGGAACGACGCGAGGAGCGGCTCGAGCGGGCCGACCGCTTGCTGCGCTCCCTCCACCCGGAGGCGCCCCTAGCGCGGGGCTTCGCGTTGGTGCGCAAGCCCGACGGGACGCTGGTGCGCTCAGCGGCCGTCTTGAAGCCGGGCGATGCCGTCAGCCTGAAATTCGCCGACGGCTCGGCCGACGCGACGGTGGATGGCGCGCCCCCGCGCCCGGCTGAACGGAAGCCGGCGCCGCAAAAAGGCAACCCCGACCAGGGAAATCTATTCTGAATCGGGGTTTGCATCGCCCAGGGTTTGCGCCGCCCCGGCAAAGCATTACAATCGCGTCATGAACGCCTTCGACCGCAACCTCGATGGACCCGCCTCCGTACATTACGGAGACGGCGAATTCGTCGTCCTCAAGCCCGGCCGCTACGTCGTCTGCGCCGTCTCGGGCAAGCGTGTACCGCTCGAGACCCTGCGCTACTGGAACGCTGAACTTCAGGAAGCCTATGCCGGACCCGAGGAGGCCCTGGCCCGATGGAAAGAGCTGCAGGCCGCTTGATCGATCGCCGCGGAGCCCTCGCCGGTCTAGGCGCACTCGCGGCGGCCAGCACCGGCGCAGGCGCGTTTGCGACTGAGACTGCAGCGCCGGCCAGGCTGGTTCAGGGCGGTTTCGCCTTCGGCCGGACCAAGCCTCGCGCTCCCATCTCCGTCGATGGCCAGACCTTGGGCGTCACCTCGAGGAGCGGCCTTTATCTCGTCGGCTTCGATCGCGACGCCCCCGCCACGACGGTTTTCGGCGCCTATGTAGGCGGCCAGTGGCGTACCCGGACCGAAACCATCGCGCCGGTGAGCTACGACATCCAGCACGTTGACGGTCTGCCGCCGGAGACGGTCACGCCGACCAAGCCCGACATCATCGCCCGCATCGCCGCCGAGCGGGTGAAGAAGGTCGCCGCCGCCGAGTCCCGCGACGACAGCGAGGACTTTAAGGACGGCTTCATCCTGCCGCTGGACCATCCCATCCGCACCTCGCCCTTCGGCGTGCAGCGTGTACTGAACGGAGAGCCAAAGCCGCCGCACTACGGTCTCGATCTCGCCGCGCCTCAGGGAACGCCGATCCATGCGCCGGCGCCGGGCTTGGTGGTGTTGGCCGAGCCGGACCTGTTCCTGGAGGGCGGCCTCGTCATGATCGACCACGGCCAGGGGCTGATCAGCTTCTACCTGCACCAGTCGCGGGTCGTCGCGAAAGCCGGCGAGCGGGTGCGGCGCGGCGAGGTGATTGGCGAGGTGGGCATGAAGGGTCGGGCCACCGGGCCTCACCTCTGCTGGCGTCTAGGCTGGCGCGGGCGACACATGGATCCCAGCCTGTTGATCGGCGCCGCAGCCCCGGCCACACTCACGGGCTGAACAGCGATGAACCACGTGGTAACGGATATGAAGGGTGGACTGCCCATGATGGGTCCAAATAGGTTCTGATCGTATGGGCGGCCTCGAAAATCTCCGCGTCCTTCTGGTGGACGACAATCAGCACATGCGGGCCATCGTCACCACGGTGCTGGCGGGTGTGGGCGTCCGCAACGTGCGCGAAAGCCGCGACGGCGCCGAAGCGCTGGAGGTCCTGCGCGACTGGCCGGCCGACGTGGCCATCGTCGATTTCCAGATGTTGCCCATCGACGGGGTCGAGTTCACCCGCATGGTCCGCAACGCGCCAGACAGCAAGAACCCCTACCTCCCGATCGTCATGATGACCGGCCACTCGGAAAAGACCCGGGTGATGGAGGCGCGTGACGCGGGCGTGACCGAATTCGTGGCCAAGCCGCTCACCGCCAAATCCGTGCTGGAGCGATTGCAGGCGGTGATCTATCGCCCCCGCCCGTTCGTGCGCTCGGGCGACTATTTCGGCCCCGACCGGCGGCGGCGCGACGATCCCACCTATACCGGCCCCTGGCTGCGCGCCGCCGACAACGGCAAGGCCCCTGCCGGTCGCCCCGCCACCGCCACGCAGTCGCCCGGAGACAACATGCAGTGGGACGAGGCCTGACCCTCAGCGAGGACGGCGCCGAGCACATCCCCTCGGCCCTGTGCCCGACGATCCTGACGGACATCTCCACTGCCCTCGCCAGCCAGTCGTCTGATCGGGCGGGTACTCGGCTTTTTGCCCTGGCCGGTCTTCAGCGTTTCCTACAGGCGGACGGCGCTATCGGTTCAATCGCTACTTTTCGTCTTGGCGTGGCTGTCCGAGCGGTGCGCGCCATCCTATTCGATAAGACGCTCGCAACGAACTGGGCGCTTCCCTGGCATCAGGACCGCACGATCGCCGTAAGGCAGAAGATCGAAGTGGATGGCTTCGGCCCTTGGAGCCGCAAGCAGGGTGTGCTGCACGTGGAGCCGCCTTCGGAACTGCTGGCGCGGATGCTCACCTTGAGGCTGCACCTAGACCCGGTGGACGCCGACAACGCCCCGCTACTGATCGCACCCGGATCGCATCGATTGGGACGGCTCGCCGAGCCGGATATTCCTGCTGTCGTCGCCCGTTGCGGCTCCCACGCCTGCTTGGCCGAGGTGGGCGATGGCTGGATCTATGCCACAGCAATCTTGCATGCATCGGAAGCAGCCGCCCAACCCAGAAGGCGTAGGGTGCTACAAATCGATTTCGCCGCGGAAGATTTGCCGGGCGGGCTCGAATGGCTGGGTCTGAACGCGAACCTCGACGTTTGACGCCGCCGCCGCCGTCGCCCCATAGTCGGGCGACGGGGGTTTTCGATGCGACAGCTTCAGCGGCGACTGGTTGGACTTCTGGCGGCGATGGCTGCCGTGCCCCTGCTCGGCGCCGCCGATCCCGACGCCTCGGCGCCCGCCAAGCCCGCCGCCGACGGGACCATCTGCCATTCCGACGCCAAGGAGGACGAAGCCCCGCCAGCCAAGGCGCTGCTCACCGGCTACGGCACGGGCGGGTTCAAGATCACCACTGCCAGCCCCGAGGCCCAGGCCTATTTCGACAACGGCATGCAGCTGGCCCACGCCTTCGCCCACAAGGCGGCGATCGGGGCGTTCAAGCGCGCCGAGCAACTGGATCCCACCTGCGCCATGTGCGCCTGGGGCGAGGCCTGGTCGCGCGGCCCGACGATCAACTACCCCATCGAAAAGAAAGAGCAGGCCGAGCTGATCAAACTGGCGGACAAGGCCGCTGTGCTCGGCGTCAACGGCACGCCGAAGGAAAAGGCGCTGATCGCCGCCCTGCAGAAGCGCTATCACAATGGCGGCGGCGGCGGCCGAGGCGACGACGCCTTCGCCCACGCCATGGACGATCTGGTCAAGGCCAACCCCGAAGACAACGAGATCGCCATCATCGCCGCCGACGCCTGGATGATCCCGGCCGTCTCCAAGGACGGAACGCCCAACCTCGACCGGCCGAGCGACATCCTGAAGACCGTGCTGGCCCGCTCGCCCGAGGATACCGGAGCGATCCACTTCTATATCCACGTCACCGAGATGCGGAATGTGGGCGTGGACGCCCTGCCCTATGCGCTGAAACTGCAGGCCCTGTCGCCCAAGGCCAGCCACCTCGTGCACATGCCCTCGCATACCTATTTCTGGGCCGGGCGCTACCAGTTGGCCGAACAGGCCAACCTCGATGCCGTGGAGCTCGACAAGCAGAACGCCGAACGGCTGAAACCGAAGGACGGTGTGTTCGGCCTCGTCTACCATGGGCATAACGTCCAGTACGGCGAGGGCGGGGCGCTGCTGGACGGCGACGCCAAAGGCGGCCTCTCCCTTGCCTCGGCCGAGGTGGCGGAGCTGCCGCGGGTAAAACCCGACAAGCCGTGGGAGCAGATCGGCCTCGGCACGGCCTATTTTGTCTACGGCCGCTATGGATCGCCTGAAGAGGTGGCGGGCCTGGCCCAACCGGACGCCAAGCTCGGCTACGCCACCGCCATGTGGCGCTATGGCCGTGGCGAGGCGGCGGCGCGGGCGGGCGACGTGGCCAAGGTGAAGGCCGAGGCGGCCGCCATCGGCGCGCTGCGTCCCGACATGAAAGCGTTCGGCGCCTTCGGCGACAAGGCCAGGAGCATCATCGAGGTGGCGCGCCTGGTGCTGGTGGGACGGGCGGCCATACTCGAGAAACGCCACGGCGACGCGGAGACCGCCTATCGCAAGGCGGCGGATCTGCAGGAGAAGACCCTGGGCCAAGGCGGCGATCCGCCCATCTGGTGGTATCCGGTGCGTCGCAGCCTCGCCGCCGCGCTTCTCGCCGACGGCAAGATCAAGCCGGCCGAGACCGAGGCGCGCGCCGCCCTCACCCGTTGGCCCTATGACCCGATGAGCCTGCGCATCATGGCCGATGTCCACACCGCCAATGGCGAGGGCGAAGCGGCGAAGCAGCAGCTCGACTACGCCCGCTCCAACTGGACCGGCGACATCACCAAGGTCCCGCTTGCGCTGATGTAACCCGGCTTACGTCTCGGCATAGTCCTCCTGAGGCCAGCGTTTGTGGACCCAGAACCATTCGGCGGGACGCTCGCGCACCTTGGCCTCGACATAGGCGTTGATGGCGGCCACGCCCGCCTGCACGTCTCGCTCCCGGTCGCCGGTGTTGGTCAGCGGGATGGGCTCGTCCACGATCACCCGGAAGCGGGCCCTGGGCAGGCGCTGGACCCACATGGGCTGGAGCACCGCACCGAAGCGCAGAGCCACCCGCGTGGGCGCCCCGGCCGTATGCACGGTGCGGCCAAAGAAGGGCGCGGCGATGCCGGTGTTGAACTTCTGGTCGTTGAGGAAGGAGACCGACTGGCCGTCCTTCAGCGTCTCCAGCAGTTCGCGCGAGCCCAGCCCGCCCTTGGGCGCGAACAGGGTGACGCCGTAGCGGGCGCGGGTCCTTATGATCCGCGCGTCGATATGGGGGTTGTTGGCGGCGCGATAGGTGACGCGGCAGGGCACACCGGCATCGACGATGGCCGCCGCCATCACCTCCCAGTTGGCGAAGTGACCGGAGATCAGCACCGCCGGCTCGCCCGACCGCGCGATGGCCACGAGGCGTTCGCGGCCCACCACCTCGACCCGGCCCCGAGAAGGAGTCAGCCGATCGGTGAGCGGGAATTCGAAGAAGGTGCGCCCGAGATTATCCCATTGGGCGTCGAGCAGTTCAGCGCGCTGCTGCGGCGTCCAGTCCGGGAAGGCGAGCTCGATATTCCGGCGCGCGATCTTGGCCGAGCCGGTCATGGGACCCAGCCGCCGCATGAGCCACCCACCTGCGGCGGAAACCCATTCGACAGGTAGAAAACGCACGACGGCGCTGGCGGCATCGACCGCAATAGCCTCCAGCCGCCAGGACAGATCACGGGAAAACGCTACGCGGCGAACGGCCATACGCGGTCAATTATGATCTGCCCCCGCGCCTCGCAACGGCGAAAAAGCTGAGCGATTGCAGCGTCCGCCGGGGTGTGGCGCCGGCTACACGCCCACCATGGTCCGCACCTCCCCGGGAGTTACGCCCCGGGCGCGCAGGTCGGCGAGGCGGCCGGTGGCGTCGCGCTTGGCGAAGCGCTTTCCGTCAGGGCCGAGGATCAGGCGGTGGTGACGATAGGCCGGCGTCGGCAGGCCGAGCAGGGCCTGCAGCAAACGCTGGATATGCACCGCGTCCTTCAGGTCCTCACCCCGGATCACATGGTTCACGCCCTGAAGCGCGTCGTCCACCACCGAGGCCAGGTGATAGGCCACGCCCACATCCTTGCGGGCGAGCACCACGTCGCCCGCCGTATCGGGTCGGGCGAGCTGTTCGCCTAGATCGAGGTCGATATAGGTAAGCCGGTCATAAACCACGCCCAGCCGGTCGCGCGCCGCCGCCCGGGATAGTCGCCAGGCGAAGGGCGCGGCCCGCGCCAATAGTTCCGCCTCCTCTGCTTCAGGCAGCGGCGCGCTCCGAAAGGCCTGCTCCGGTCCATGCGGCGCGGACGCGGCGGCCTCGGCCACCTCCTTGCGGGTACGGAAGCACCGGTAGAGCACGCCTAGCCCGCGCAGCCGTTCCAGCGCGGCCTCATAGTCGGCCATGTGCTCGGACTGACGGCGAACCGGCGCCTCCCAGTCGATCCCCAGCCAGTTCAGGTCGTCATAGATGGCCTGCTCGAACTCGGGCCTACAGCGGGTCCGGTCGATATCCTCGATGCGCAGAATAAAGCGTCCGCCCGCAGCCTTCGCCGCTTCAAAGGCCGTCAGAGCGGAATAGGCGTGGCCGAGGTGCAGCGGCCCCGTGGGCGAAGGGGCGAAACGGGTCGTGAAATCGGGGCTCAGTGGGTATCCATCGACGGTGCATGGCAGATGCGGCCCAGCAATTCCTCGACGAAGCGGTCCTCCCCGCCGAGTTCTTCGATCATCGGTTGGAATTGGGCGAAGCCGACCATTTCCGCGATCCCGTGCGCCGAGCACCAGGCCGAGATGCACCACAGCTTGAGGTTCAAGTCGTCGCCGGGATCGACCCCCGCGCGGATCATGGCCTGCTCCACCATCCTGAACCCGCCGCCTTCGCCATCGTGGGTCTTGTCCGGCATACCGTCCGCATTGCGCGATACGTCGTACATGACCCGATAGAGCGCCGGGTTGTCGCGGGCGAAGCGCACATACGCCACGCCCATGGTGCTCATCTTGGCTTCCGAATCGACGGCGACCGCCGCCTTGATCGTATCGCCCAAGGCGTCGAAGCCCGCCTCGGCTATGGCGGTCAAAAGGTCCGACTTGTCCTTGAAGTGGTGATAGGGCGCGGCCGGGCTTACGCCCGCCTCGCGCGCCACGGCCCGCAGGGACAGGGCCTGCGGCCCCTCGCGCTCCAGCACGCGCTCGGCGGCGAGGATCAGGGCGCGGCGCAGATCGCCGTGGTGATAGGGCCGGGCTTCAGGGGCCTCGGCAACTGCAACTGACTTGGTCATCGAACGCACTCTAACTTTTCATCCGAACGCTGTGAAGATCATCTTGACACCGTTCAAATGAATGCTATCTGAACACCGTTCGGATCGAACTGGGCCAAAGGGGCCTGCTCCGGTTTCCGAACCACCTCAGGGGATACCGCCATGTCGGTCCAAACCTTCAACTATGCAACCGCCGCCTTGCGCCAATCGGACAGCCTGATCAGCCGCCTTGCCGACCGCTTCGGTCCGCTCGCCCTCGTGGCCATGGGTCTGGCCATGGGCGGCATCACGGCCATCGTCGGCCACTAACCCCCGACCGCGGGCCGCAAGCCTCCCCTTGCGGCCCACTGCGCCGGTGACGTAAGCCCGCTCCATGCCCGGGCTGGACGCCGCCGAAATCAAAGCTGCCCGCGCGCACCTGGCTTCGGCCGACGACGCCCTAGCCCGCGCGGACGCCGCAACCCCGGACTTTCCCTGGCGCAACCGCACAGGCGGCTATGCGGGACTTCTCAAGATCATTGTCGGCCAGCAGGTCTCCACCCAGGCCGCCGACGCCATCTGGGGCCGGCTTGAGGCAGGTCTGCATGGCGTAACCGCAGAGCATGCGCTCAGGTTTGACATCGACGGGCTGAAGGGTTTCGGCCTTTCCCGCCCCAAGGCGCGCTATGCCTTGGCGATCGCGCAGGCGGAGCGGGACGGCGCCGTTGACTTCGCCGCCCTGCCCGCTCTCGACGACGACGCGGCTCTCGCGGCGCTCACCACCCTTA
The DNA here is from genome assembly GCA_903862425.1 of uncultured Caulobacterales bacterium. GTDB lineage: Bacteria > Pseudomonadota > Alphaproteobacteria > Caulobacterales > Caulobacteraceae > CAIOYC01. Next base: position 180,405 of record CAIOYC010000002.1, read on the forward strand.
TCGGGGTCGGGCGGTGGACGGCGGAGGTCTATCTCACCTTCTGCGAGGGACGGCTCGACTTCTTCCCGGCCGCCGACATCGCCCTGCAGGAGGGCCTGCGCCTGGCCGAGAACGGCGAGAGCCGGCCCTCCACTCAACAGCTCTACGAACGCGCCGAACGCTGGCGACCGCACAGGGGCGTGGCGGCGCATCTGCTGTGGGCCTATTATGGCGGCATAAAGCGGCGCGAAATCTTTCCGGGCTGACGGCCATTCTGGCTGGTGGCAAGCGTCTGTCATGGAGATGTCGCCAGGAATCGCTTAAAGCTCGGCTTCAGAGGCGTATCGCGCCTGGTCTTCAGACTTGAGGAGGGTTCGCCTTCAAGCGTCTGTACAAGTCCCCCACCAATTTTGGGCGCGCGAGGGCTGCGCCATGACGATGCAGGTGATATCGCGCCCGCCGTCCGGATGGCCCGCCCTGGTGCTCAACGCCGACTATCGGCCCCTGTCCTACTATCCCCTGTCCCTCTGGCCCTGGCAGGAGGTGATCAAGGCGGTGTTTCTCGACCGGGTGGACGTGATCTCCACCTATGACCACGTGGTCCGTTCCCCATCCTTCGAGATGCAGTTGCCGAGCGTGGTGGCGCTCAAGCATTATGTAGCCCAGGACCGCTCCCCCGCCTTTACCCGCTTCAACCTGTTCCTGCGCGACGGGTTCGCCTGCCAGTATTGCGGCTCGCCCGACGACCTGACCTTCGACCACGTCCTGCCGCGCTCCAAGGGCGGTCGCACCAGCTGGGAGAACATCGTCACCGCCTGTGCGCCCTGTAACCTGTCCAAGGGCGGACGCACGCCGAAGGAGGCGCACATGGCGTTGAACCGCTCCGTGCGCAGGCCCACCATGTATGAACTGCAGGAACAGGGCCGCCGCTTCCCCCCCGGTCACCTGCACGAAAGCTGGCTCGACTATCTCTACTGGGACATCGAACTGGAGGCCTAGGCGCCGAGGTTGGCCAGTTGGTCGGAAAGACCATAGCGCGCCGTTCAACTCTGCAGCCACGGTCACGGCGACCCTCGGTTCGCCAGCTTATCCATGAACCGTTGCAGAACGGGCGCGGGCCCAACGCTCTCGCCCTAAACGCTGGAGCCCCCAGCGGCGCACCGCGCGGCCGCCGGTGACTTACGAAAAAGGGGCCGGCCGCTAAACGCGCGACCGGCCCCTTCGTGTTCGGCCTTCGACCTTAGAAGGTGAAGGTGATCTTGCCGTAGTAATAGCCGCCGTTGATGCCGAAGGGCGAGGAGGTGGGATACTGGCCCACGCCGCCATTGCTGTTGCCGAGGACGTAGGTGTTCACCACCGAGTCCGGGATCTTGGTCGGATAGGTGTTGAACACGTTATTGGCCCCAAGCGTCAGCTTCAGATCCTTACGGATGGCGTAGTCGAGCTCGAGGTCGGTAATGGCCTCCGCATCCACCGGCACCTTCTGATAGGCGCCGTTGAAGTCGCGCGTCGTGGTCGAGGATTTGCCGTAGAGCGTCTCGCGCAGGTTGGCCGACCACGGGCCCTTGGACCACAGGGCGCCGAAGATCATCTTATATTTGGGCGCTGCGTCCTCGATGTAGGACAGCGCCGTGGCGTCGAACAGCACCGAGGATGGGATCACGCCCAGGCTCGGGATCACGTGCGTGACCTTGTTGTCCGTATAGGCGCCGCTGAAGGACCAGTCGACCTTGCCCCATTGGCCGTAGGTTTCCGAGTAAGTGACCACCCACTCGGCGCCTTCGGTGCGGGTGTCCGCCCCGTTGGTGAACAGGCTGAGGCCGCCATCCACCACCGAAGGCGGGAAGGTATAGCCCGAAGCCGCAAGGGCCGCGGCGGCCGCCGGGAACGTCTGGACGCTGGCGTTGTGATAGTAGGCGTACACCGTCCCCGAGCCGATGATCCGATCCTTGATCTTGATGTAATAGGCATCGACGGTCGCGGTCACCTTGGGCAACGGGTGCAGCACGAGGCCGATGCTGTAGTTGTCCGACTTTTCAGGCTTCAGACCATCGACGCCCAGCGACTTGGCTCCCGCCGAGTTTGGAGGGAACTGCACGCTGGCCGTGGTCGGGCCCACATTGACGCTGGCATAGTATTCTTCGGCCAGGGTCGGCGCGCGGAAGCCGGTGGAGATGGTGCCGCGCACGGCGATCATCGGATTGAAGTCGTAACGGCCGGTGATCTTGCCCACCGTGGTGTCGCCGAAGTCCGAGAAGTGTTCGTAGCGGATGGCCGCGTCGAGCTTCAGACCCTCGATCGGGCTGACGGCGGCATCGCCATAGATGCCCCAGTTGTCGCGGGCGTGCTTGCCGGCGGCGAGGTTGGAGAAGCCCGGATAGGACTGGGCGCCGCCCGAATAGTAGGACGAGAGCCAGCCCTGCTCCAGATTGTAGGTGTCACGCCGCTGTTCGGCGCCGAAGGCGACGGTCAGGGGCGAAGCCAGGCCGACCGCGAAGTCCTTGGAGACGTCGAGATTGGTGGTCCACTGGGTATCCTTCAGCTGGCCGTCATAGATGTAGCTCTGGAAGATGCCCGTCGCGGTGTAGAAATTCGGATTGATGGTGCCTTCGGTGTGGAAGGTGTCCGTATCCGCGCCGTAGGTGGTCGAGAAATCGGTCATCCAGCCGAACACCGAGCCCTTGATGCCGGCGGTGTAGGAATAGTCGTCCTCGAGCAGCTCTTCCTTGGGGTTGAATCCGGTGGGGTAGATTGTCGGGGCGGTGGTCTGCACCCGGTAGTTCTCGAACGCCTGGGCGTTCTTGTGGCCGAACGTGCCGAAGCTGTAGAGCGTCGCCCCGTTGTTCAGCTCATAGCCTGCGTCATAGGACACCACGTTGAGGTGGTACATGGCGTCGCCCGAGATCAGGTTCGCGTTGGGCGATCCGGGGAAGCTGTTGGAGTTGGCGTACTGACCGCCGGTGCCGACGTTGTTGCAGTAGAGCGTGCCGGCGACGGTGTATTGATAGGCCGCGCCGCAGTTCGCCGCATTAACCGGGTGGTTATACAGACGTGGATCCGCATAGCCGCGGTTGGAATGACCGTGAAAGCGCGAGTCGAAGGTCAGGTTCAGCCAGGATTTATCGCCGAGCGGCGCAAAACCCATATTGCCGGTGATGTCGGCCGTGTCGCCGCCGCCGTCCATGTAGGAACCGCTCGAAACGGACAGGTTGCCGCCCTGAGGCGCCTTCTTGAGGATGATGTTGACCACGCCGGCGATGGCGTCTGTGCCGTACTGCGCAGCCGCGCCGTCGGTCAGCACTTCCACATGGTCGATGGCGTCCACCGGGATGAAGTTCAGGTCAGCCGAGGCGCCGCCCTGATAAGCGCCGCCGAGCACGGCGAGGTTGGCGGTGCCATGTCGGCGCTTGCCGTTGACCAGCACCAGCGCATCGTTGGGGCTGACCCCGCGCAGCTTGGCCGAGAGGGTCAGAGCCGAGGTGTCGCCGCCGAAGGCCTGGGCGGTGAACGAGGGCACGTTCTGAGCCAGGGCCTGGATCAGGTCGGGCTGGCCGACGCGCTTCAGGGCGGCCGAATCGAGCACCTGGATCGGCGCGGCGCTGTCCACGGCCTTCAGACCGGTCTGACGGGTGCCCGTGACGATGATCTCGCTGCTATCCTGGGCAGCGGCGGTTATAGCCGTGCTCGCCTGCGCGGCGACCGGCAAGGGCGACACGGTTTGCGCATGAACCGCGCCCGCCGCAAATACAACTACGCATGCTGTTGAACTGAAAAAGAGCTTCTTCATTGTCTATCCCCAATGTTTTGATTTGAGCTCTTCCTGTATTTCTTCCCGTTGTTATTTTTTGTCCCTGGATAGATTTTACAACGCTTGTTCAATCACGGCCCGTCGGAGAGGCCTCCTCTAAATGAACTGGTAGTCGCCTCCATCATCATGTCATCGACGTGGGATGCGGCGCCGCCATCGGATCCGTCGCGAACTGGATCGCCACGGTGTCCGATACGCCGCCCCGACGTTCGATGTGAACGTGAACCCGCCCGGCGATTTTGACATCCCCGTGACGTGCGTTGAGAGAAACCTTGGCGGCTATGCACGCGTTTCGGTCAGTTCCGTCGCTTCGGCGGTTACCTTTGCCGCAAGCTCAGGCGTTTGGTCACAGCGGGTGACCATCGGCACGGATCGTCGTCAGCCGGCGCCTCTGGACCGGCATTTCTGCGCGCCGCTTAGGCAGCACGGTCACGCTCCGCGATCCGGCGAGCACCGGGATTGCCCGCCTTTCGCGACGCATGCACTCTCATCGAGAATGCACCAGAAGGCGGTCGCCTTTGCGACACCCGCCTCGACAACCGATGGAGCCTCCCTTGTCCGAAGACAGCGTGATCGAAGACGGCGTGACTGAAACCGGCCTTAAGCTGCCCAAGCTCGGCCGTCGCGCCTTCCTGGGCGCTGCTGCGCTTATGAGTGCCGGCCCTATCGTCAGCGAAGCGACCCTGGCCCAGGCGCGCCTCGCCTCGCAGAGCATGGGCGTGCTGCCGGCCGACGCGGTCATCATCAACGCCAACGAGAACCCGCTCGGTCCCTGCAAGGCGGCCTGCGAGGCGATCACCAAGATCCTGCCCATGGGCGGCCGCTATGACCGCCTCGGCGAACTCGACGCCCTGACCAATGAGTATGCCGAAAAGCACGGCCTGAAGCCGGAGAATATCGCCTTCTACGCGGGCTCGTCCGAGCCGCTGCACTACACGACCCTGGCCTTTACCTCGCCGACGAAGCCCCTGGTCATGGCCGATCCATCCTACGAATCGGCCAACATGGCGGCGAAGATTTCGGGCGCGAAGGTCTACAAGATCCCGCTGACCTCCACCTACTCGCACGACATCAAGAAGATGGTCGCCGCCGATGCGAACGCCGGCGTCATCTACATCGTCAACCCGAACAACCCGACCGGCACCATCACCCCGCGCGAGGAAATTCTCTGGGCGCTGGAGAACAAGCCGAAGGGTTCGATTCTGCTGGTGGACGAGGCCTATATCCATCTGTCCGACGAGCAGCACGTGATGGACCAGGTCGCGGCGGGCAAGGACCTGATCGTCCTGCGCACCTTCTCCAAGATTTACGGCATGGCCGGGATCCGTTGCGGCGTCGCCGTGGGTCGTCCGGATCTTCTGGCTAAGCTGCAGCCCTACTACCAGAACGCCATGCCGGTAACGGCGCTGGTGGCCGCCCGCGCCTCGCTGGCCGATCCGGATCTGATCGCCACCCGCAAGAAATGGACCGCCGACAGCCGCATCGAGACCATCGCCTTCCTCAAGGCCAATGGCTTCAAGCCGATCGGCGAGTCCCACTCCAACTGCTTCATGATCGACACCGGCCGGCCGGCGCGGGAGGTGATCATGGGTCTCCAAAAGGAGAAGGTCTATATCGGCCGTATCTGGCCGGTCTGGCCCAACGCCGTGCGCGTCTCGGTCGGCTCGCCGGACGACATGGCCAAGTTCCGCGTCGCCTTCAAGAAGGTGATGACGGCGCCGCCGATGAAGACCGCCAGGCTGGAGCCAGGCTCCCTCGGCCCGGTCGGCATCAAGCACGACAAGTTCCTCTCCTAGGTTCTGTCGCCGACGGACACGAAGGGCCCGGCGCGCACCCGCGCCGGGCCTTTTCCGTATTATCGGGCATGGCGGGGGTCCCATCTTCTCCCCGGCGCTATTCCAAGGGCTATAATCGGCCTTTGCACCGCCCTATCCAACGAGGCGGTCAGGCGGATCTGGCCAGAAAGTAGGGCAAGGGCGTGGAAAGCCTGGAGACGGAGGGACGGCTCGACGGCGCAACTAGTCCGTTCATCAGTCCATTCGGACACGAATGTTACCGCAAGGCGCAAGTTGCGCCATGAAAAACGGGGTCCGCGCTGCGCCTATGGTGAGGCGATTGAGGGGAAGGCTCCAGACCGGTGCGGCGTCAGAGCCCTACCGACTTCAAGGCATGCACCACCACCGGGAAGGTGTCGGCCGCCTTGATCAGCAGGCCTATCCCGGAAACGCCAAGCAAGATGAAGGTCACCCGCCGGAAGTTTACGTCCGACAGCCGGTGATAGAGCTTCACGCCCAGAAGGGTGCAGGGCAGCACCACCGGCATGCTGATCGCCAGCAAGAGCCAGAAGGTCGGCCCGAACGTCTGCGGGCTGTGGATGGCCAGGAGTACGATGGAGAGGATCTGAAGCACGAAAATATAGGGCTGGACGATGCCCCGAGCCTCCCGCTTTGGCACGTGCCGCAGGCCGTTCCACACCACCACCGCCGCGCCGGGGAAGGCGGTGAAGCCGCCGATCACCCCGCCCGACATCCCCACCAGCGAGGAGGCGAACCAGCCCCCATTCACCGTCGCATGTACCCCGTGGGGCCGAGCCAGAGAGTAGGCGGAATACAGAACCAGGAAGGCGCCGAACACCAGCATCAGATCGGCCGTGGGTAGCGAACTCAGAATCGCCAGCCCGATCGGCACGCCGATCAACCCACCGAGCAGAAAGGGCGCGGGTCCGTTCGGCCACCACGCCTTGAGCGGCTGGATATCGCCCTTGATCTGCCGGAGCGACATGATCTGGTTCGCCGCCGACAAGCTCATCAGCAGCGGTACGCCGAGCTTGGGCGGCAACAGCGTCAGGCAGAGCGCGCCGATCGCCGAGAAGCCGAACCCCGACAGGCCGCTCATGAGCGCCGACGCCGCCAGGATCACGATCAGAAGCAGCAGAGACAGCGGAGGAAGACCGGCGAACAGCATACGCAACCCCGAAAGCCCAGGAACCGCCTGGCGACCGCCCACCACAAGCGCGGCGGTTGCCTGTTTACGCAGCCAGCGGAGCGGTTCATCCCCGAAGGAGGAAATCGGGGGCGGAGCGCGTGCATCTGCACGCGCGGCGTCCATTTTCGCGGCGCCGCGTCCCATCGGGCGCCTAGATTCAGGCGCCGCTAGGCTAGGATAGCGGGCGCTAGCCGCCTGGCTGGTCCTGCTGATGCCAGCGCCAGGCGGTCTCAACGATCTCGTCGATGCCGGAGTGCTGCGGGCTCCAGCCCAGCACTCCGCGCGCCCTGGTGTTCGAAGCGATCAAAACGGGCGGGTCCCCGGCGCGGCGCGGGCCGATCTCGCGCGGCAGGGGCCGGCCCACGGCGCGCTCTATGGCGGCGGCGATCTCCTTCACCGTCACACCCTCCCCTGTGCCGAGGTTGAAGGCGCCGCCCTCCCCGCCGCCGAACAGGTGCTCCAGCGCCAGTCGATGCGCCGCGCCGAGGTCGGTGACGTGGACATAGTCGCGGATGCAGGTGCCGTCGCGCGTGCCGAAGTCGTCGCCGAAGATGCGGAAGGTATAGCCCGGCTCCAGCGCCCCGCGCGCCGCCAGCGGGATCACGTGCGTCTCCGGCTCGTGCCGCTCGCCGATCTCTCCGCCCGGGTCGGCGCCGGCGGCGTTGAAATAGCGCAGCGCGCAATAGCGCAGGCCATAGGCGGCGGCGTAATCGCTCAGCATGCGCTCAACCATCAGCTTGGACCAGCCATACGGGTTGATAGGCCGCTGCGGGTGATCCTCCGGGATGGGGATGACCTCAGGCACGCCATAGGTGGCGGCGGTGGAGGAGAAGATGATCTTATCGACCGCGGCCTTGCGCATGGCCTGGAGGACGTTGAAGGCGCCGACGCTGTTATTTTCATAGTGCAGGGCCGGATCAACCACCGACTCGCCCACGGCGATCAGAGCGGCGAAATGGGCCACCGCATCGGGCTTCACCTCGGCCATCGCCGCCTCAAGGGAGAGGCGGTCGAGGATATCGCCCTCGATCAGCCGACCCCAGCGCACCATGTCGCGCCAGCCGTGCTTGAGGTTGTCATAGACCACGACAGTCCAGCCCGCTTCGGCAAAGGCCTTGCAGCAGTGGCTGCCGACATAACCGGCCCCGCCGGTGACGAAGATGGTCTTCACAGCCGCTTCTCCGCTGGCGCCTGGATCGCTCTAGACCATGGCCGCGGGCAAAAACAGGCTTCCGATCAACCTAGATTAAGATCAGCCACCTGATCGGCTTCGCGCCATTGAAACCGGGGAACCCACCCGCCGCCGAGTCATTTGGATGACCACTGCGGCCCGGCGAGAAGCAACCTTCGCCATATTGGCCGCGCGGAGCGAACTATGCACGGCGTCCATTTTCGAATTTTCCCCACAGGCAACCGCTGGAACTGGCAGATTCTCGGACCAAAGTCAGAAGTACGCGAAGAGGGTCTCGCCAATACTAAGGCCGAAGCCGCCGCCTTCATCATTCGCGGGACCGTCCGTCCACTGGTCGAGGCGATCGAGACCCCATCCCTGCGAAAGGCGGCGTAGGCCATGCGTAATATGCCCGATTTCGCCCCGTCTGCTCCCGGCGCCATCTGCGGCTTCGCGGAACTTCACCGTGACCTCGCCCACTGGAACCATCAGCGGCTGAGCCCTGATACGCCGCACGCCGACTGGCACAGGGAGTTAAAGCAGCAGTGCGCGATGCTGATGCTTGAAGGCACCTGGATCGAGACCCTGCGCGAGGAAGTGTTCGACCGCGCCCAAGCCGCGCCACGCCGCCCGGAAGCCTTCGTCGAATGGTTTGAGGACCTGAAACTTACCGGTCCGGGGCAGGATGACCCACTCTTCCCATGGCTGGCCGACTATGCCTCGGACGAGGACATGCGCTGGTTCCTGACCCAGGAGGCAGCGGGAGAAGCCGGGTTCGACGACCTCGTCGCCCTGACTCAGGTCAAGCTACCCGACGGTCCAAAGCTCGAATTGGCCCGCAACTACTGGGACGAGATGGGGCGCGGCAACAGGGGCGGCATGCATGGCCCCATGCTGTCGCGCGCCATTGAGGAGCTTGGCCTGACGCCCTCCATCGATGAGACCGCATGGGAATCGCTCGCCCTCGCCAACACCATGACCGCCTTCGCTACCGTGCGGCGCTACACCTGGCATTCGGTGGGTGCGCTCGGCATGGTCGAGTTGACCGCGCCGGGTCGTGTTTCGCTGGTGGGCAAGGGGTTGAAGCGCCTCGACCATCCTCCCGTCGTGCGCAAGTATTTCGAGCTACACGCGGCGTTGGACATCAAGCACTCGCAGGATTGGGACGAGCACGCTCTTTTTCCCCTCGCCCGGGACGTGCCGGAAAGTATCCCCTTCATGGCCGAGGGCGCGCTTATGCGCCTGTTGTGCGGTCAGCGCTGCTTCGAGCGCTATCGCGATCATCTGTGGAGCGGGTCACAATGCATGGCGGCCGAATAGCCTCTCAGGCTTGAGGCGTTGGGACCGCCCCTGAAGGCTGGAAATCGCTGATGCTCATCAGCGTATCGAGGTTCAGCAGATGCATCTCCCCACGCACCATGTCGATCAAGCCGTCGCGGCGAAGCTGTTGCAGGGTCCGGTTCACGTGCACGATGCTGAGCCCCAGCATATCCGCCAGGGCTTCCTGGGTGACGGGGAAGTGGTAGGCCGCCGCCTCCCCGACGCCGCTGGCTTGCAGACGCCGTCCGATCTCGACCAGCAGGTGGGCGGTGCGTTCATAAGCTGTCTGACGGCCCAGCCGCACGATATGACCCAGCAGCAGGCTCTCGTCCTGTGCCGCGATCCGCACCATCAGGCGGCGGATCTCCTCACTCACCGGGTCGAGCAAGACAGAGGCGTCTACCGTCGTCACGCGGGTCAAAGCCGTCGCATGCGACTGCGCCAAGGGGTGTGGGTGGATGCTGACGCCGAGCCCATCCCCCGGGATCAGAAGATTGAACAGCTGGCGTCGACCGTCGGGCAGCATGCGCAGGCGGCAAGCCCAGCCATCGACGATGAAGCACGGGCGCGTCGCGAGGTCGCCCGCCTCCACCAGGGTTGCGCCTGCCGCCACGGTCTCCGTGCGTCGGCCAAGACCCTCGATCTGTTCGACCAGGGCGGCGCTCAACGGGGAAAAACCGTTCAGACGGGCGAGCACAGGGCTCATCAGGGCCTGCGGTCCCGCGCGGCGAACCGTGGGACGCATCATCGAGCGGCCCAACCGACCCTGCATGGAATTCGGATGACGATGTGCGGCCCCCGCCAATCGGATCAGCGGAGAAAAATCTCTCCCGGATCAGTGCACGGATTGACTAGCCCCGCGCTCGGCGAGCCGCATTGCTGTATGTTATGACCATAAGAGCGAGGCGCAAAATGGTGGATGAGAGCCACATCGATCCCAAGGCTTCCAAGCTCCGCCGTCAGGAGCCAGGCAAGATGGGTCTGGGCACCAGCGAGCAGGAATTCCGACCGCCCAAAGGCTGGAAGCCGCCTAAGAAGCCGGATCTGATGACGAGCAACATCAAGGGCCGTCGCGGCCCGCGCTGAGGTCAGGCCGCCGCCGTCACGTTCTGGACCTCGCCGATGCGCGCGAACAGGCAGGGCGAGCCGGGGACCGCCTCAAACCCTTCGGGCGCCGTCTCCTCCGCCCCCAGCATCAGCCGTCCGCCGGGCGCCAGCGCCTGATCCAGCCGCTCCAGGGTCTTGCTCCGGGCGTCGGGCGCGAAATTGGCGACCACGTTCCGGCAGAGGATCAGGTCGTAACCCACCTCCACCTTGAACGGGTCGATCAGGTTCAAGCGCATCCATCGCACGGATTGGCGCAGGGCGGCGGAGGTGCGCCAGGCGTCCTCCAACTCATCGAAGTGGCGCAGCAGGCGGCGGATGGGTAGGCCGCGCTGCACCTCGAAATGGGTGTAGACGCCCGACTGCGCCTTCTCCAGCGCCGGGGTCGAAAGGTCCGTGGCGAGGATCTCCACCGGCGGCAGGCTGCCCTCAGCGACCAGCATGGCCAGGGAATAGGCCTCCTGCCCCTGCCCGCAGCCTGCGCTCCAGACCCGCAGACCCGACGGCTTGGCGGCGGCGAGTTCGGGCAGGGTGACCGCGGCCAGACCCTTGAACGCCAGACGATCGCGGAAGAAGGAGGTCTCCTGCACCGTCATCGCCTCCACCGCCGCACGGGCCAGCGGGCCGGAGGGGTCCTGCATGATGTGGTCGATGACCTCGGAGACCGACGGCATGCCTTCGCGACGGGCCAGGGGCGCCAGTCTTGTCTCCACGAAGAAGCCGCGCTCGCCCGTCAGCACGAGCCCTGAGCGGGCCCGCACCAGGGCGCAGAGGAAGTCGAGGTCCGGCGGGCTCACAGCAGCCCCGCCTCGACGAACTTGGCCACCACGATCTCACCGTCGAAGGGCTTCATGATGTATTCGTCGGCCCCGGCGTCGAGGGCCTCGCGGATCCGCTCGGCGGTATTCTCGGCGCTGCAGAACACCACGGCCGGCTCGTCTCCACCGGGCTCGCTGCGCAGGCGCTTCAGGAATTCCAGCCCGTCCATCATGGGCATGTGCCAGTCGAGCAGGACCGCATCGGGCATGGCTCCGCGACAGGCGGTGAGCGCATCGGCGCCGTCCACCGCCTCGACGATCTCGAAGTCGAGGCTTTCCAGGATGCGGCGCGCCACCTTGCGCACCACACGGCTGTCATCGACGACCAGACAGGTCTTCACGCTTTGGTCCCCTGACGCGACTGCAGACATTGGGCTTGGGAGAAACCCGATCCCCGCATCATCGAGTAACGCGGTTAAGGAGCCGTATGGTCCGGGGCAGAATTACAATACGTCGCACCCGAACCTGTGGATCATCAGGCGGGACACCGGGCGCGGAGCACCACCCGCCCCTCGCCCGCCACCGCGTCCAGGTGTCCGCCCGCGGCCTTGAGCAGGCTGTGCAGATAATAGGCCTGGACCCAGAACCCGCCCAGCCCCTCGCTCAGCGCCTCGCCGCGCAGACCCTGCTGGGTCTCGGCGCGCAGGCGGGCGCGTGGATGCGCAGCCTCTACCGACATCAGGATCTCGTCGCCCTCGCGCTGGGCCGAGACCTTCACCACCCCGCCCGAGGGGGCCGCATCGCCGCCGATCTGCGACATGTTGAGGATGGCCCGCGCCGCAGGCTTGTTGAACACCGGCAGCGCCACGGCCCAGTCGAGCTCGGCGCGGATATAGCTGAACACGCCCTCCACCAGGTGATGCAGGTCCGCCGAGGCGAAATCCTCGGCCGTGTTCGACGCGCCGAAGGCCACGCGCGAGAAGGTGACCAGGGCCACCGTCTTCTGCGCCGAAGCCTTGATCAGGTTCATGGCGTCCGCCCGCATGTCGCCCATGGTGGGGTCTTCGAGGAGGTCGAAGCCGGAGATCATGGCCGAGGCGGGGGCGATCAGGTCGTGGCACAGCCGCCCCGCCAGTTGCGCCGCCAGCTCGGAGGCGCCGACGGGTTCGCCCGCGATGGCGGGGGCCTGCGCCTCCGGCGCGGGATTCGCGAACAGCTGGGACCAGCCCTTGGGGGTGGAATCGGGATCGCTCAGGGTCGTCTCCTACACACGCGCGGCGAGAACATCGTGACGAGGGGCATGGCTAACCCTGCCCGCGATATGCGACAAGGGCGCACGGACCATAAGCCCGCGGGAGCCTTCGCTGATGGACCACACGGTCGACGCCTTCCTCGAACCCGGCGTGCTAGTGCGCCATCCCGCCGAACCCGGCTGGGGCATAGGCCAGGTGCAGTCGGTGGACGGCGCGCGGGTGACGGTTAATTTCGAGGACGCCGGCAAGCAGGTGCTCGACGCTCGCGAAGTGCGCCTCACCTATCTGGGCCCCGACCCGAGAGGCGACGGCGCGGGGCTCTGAACGCCGCCGGGTGGGACGTGTCCGTTTTTCCGAGAAACGCCAGACAGCCGGACATCCGGCCACTTCGGACTCACGCTCGCGGCGCCGAACGGCGTTCAGGCTGAGACCGAAGCCCTTCGATGTGGCCTGTGGGTCTCATAAGGATGATGACGGGTTTCACAAACCTTCGCTGTTCTGCGCGCCTGCGAAGGCGCGTCCATGGGCGCACCGGGCGCAAAGCCGCCGTTAATGTCCGCCGTCGTCGTCGTAGCCGCGGCGGGAGGAGTAGAAGGCGAGGGCCATCAGGCCGCCGCCGAGCAGCAGGCTCAGCACCACGCCGAGGCCAAGGGCCACATAGCCGTGGATGCTCATGGGCGCATTGCCGGACATCTTCCACGCCATGGTCAGGCCCCAGCCGGCGAAGGCCAGGAACGCCATCAGGAACAGGGTGAGCAGCCAGAAGCTCCAACCGAGGCGCACGACGATCTCCTTCACGCCGCAATCTGCGGCAATACAGATGTCGTACCGCGATGCATCGATGGCAAGCTCATCGCGCGCCCGGCGCGCTCAAAGCCGCGACGGATCGCCGCGAAAAGCGGCCAAGCCTGGGCCGATCACCAATTCTTTCTTGCGGTTACGGGGTCACACCGCCATGGTCCGGAGCGACGGACTCGGCGCCAACGGGGGCGGGTACGTCGCTTGCAGTTTCTGCACCGATCACGTCCGAGCGCGTCGCAGCGGTACATCCGCCCGATGCGTGCAGCCCACGGGGACCGATGCCCTCTTTTGATCCGCGCGAAATTCGCGCCAGCGCCTCTCCGCTTCTGGCTGGCTCCATCGCCGTCATCGCCGCCGCGGGTTGCGGCATCGGCATCTCCCTGCTTCTTCAGCCCCACGAGACAAGCAAGCCGCAACAGGCCAAGCTCCTCACCCCGCAACAGGCCAAGGCGCTGGAGCACCAGGCCTTCGCATCGGCCGAGACCCGTCCGGGCCTCGCCGTCCCCGTCTCCACCCTGGTCAAGGTCCAGTCAGGCGAGACCCTGCAGGCCGCCGTGCAGCGCACCGGCGTCGCCGCCGACGAAGCAGGCACGATCGTGCAGACCCTCGGCAAGGCGATGGACACCATCCACATCAAGGCCGGCCTCGCCTTTCAGGCCGTGGTCGCCGCGCCGCGCGACCATCGCGGCCCGACCCGGCTGATCGGCCTGTCCATGAAGACCGGCCCGGCCACCGCCGTCACCCTGTCGCGCACCTTCGATGGCGCACTGAAGCTGCGCGAGCTGGAAGAGAAGGTCACCGACGAAACCACGGTGGCCCAGGGCAATATGAGCGGCTCCCTCTACGAGAGCGCGCTCAAGGCCGGCGCCGACAGCCACATGGTGGCCGAAGCCGTCAAGCTGTTCAGCCACAAGATCGACTTCGCTCGCGACATCCATCCGTCCGACACCTTCAAGATGGTGTTCGACCGCAAGGTGACCGAGAGCGGGCGCACCATCGAGACCGGCGACCTGCTCTATGCTGAGCTCGGCGCCAAGGGCCAGACCACCCGCTTCTACCGCTTCAACGACAACGGGCACGTCGATTACTTCGATGAACTCGGCAAGAATATCAAAGGCTTCCTGCTGAAAACTCCGGTCGAAGTGGCTCGGGTTACGTCCAGCTTCGGGATGCGCCTGCACCCCCTGCTCGGCTATACCCGCATGCACGCGGGCATCGACTTCGGCGCGCCGACCGGCACCCCGGTGTTCGCGGCGGGCGCGGGCGTGGTGAAGGAAGAGCGCTGGGCCGGCGGTTATGGCCACTGGCTGAAGATCGAGCACCAGGGCGGCTGGGCCACCGGCTATGGTCACCTGTCGCGCTACGCGGCCGGCCTGCACGTGGGCGAGAAAGTCGCCCAGGGCCAGATCGTCGCCTATGTGGGTTCGACCGGCATGTCGACGGGGCCCCACCTCCACTACGAGATCATGAAGGGCAATCAGAAGCTCAACCCGTCGAGCGCGGCGGTGCCGCAGGGCACCATCCTCGCCGGACGCGAGCTTATCGCCTTCCGCGCCCAGAAGGCGCACGTGGACACTTTGCTCGGTAAGGCCGGCGCGCGCGAGGAAGCCCCCGCGCACGCCGATCTGGCCAGCCTGTCGCTGCGTGGCAAACAGACCATTTCCAGCGGCAGGACCCGCTAGGCTTCCCTGCCCTAACCGCCCCTGGCTTTCAGAGCTTCCCCAGCCTTGCCCACATAGGCGAACAGCGCCGTATTCATGGGCAGTTTCGGGGCCGTGGCGGGATCGGCCATGGCTTCCGTCCACATGGCCCGCGCCTTCAAGGTCACGTCCGGGTCGCCGCCGGTGAACAACTCCTGCAACGTCTTCCAGCGCCGGGCCATGTCAACGGCAGGCGCCGACGTGGGATCGACGCCGCGCTCCATCATCTCGCTGGCCTCGGCGATGATCGCCGTCCATTGATCGGCAACCGCCTGCTGATCGAAGGCCGGGCGCTCCTGGAGCTTCTCGATCTCCTCGGGTGTGAAATGCTTTGCGGCGAGCGGTTCAAAAATCTTGCCCCATGCCTCATTGCTCAAAGGTTCGGTCATCGTCGTTTCCTTGCTGAGTGTGGTCAGGTCGTCGATGGAGAGGATCTCGCCGCGACCTAGCCGGGTGCGGGCCCGGCGCACGAGATCAAGCGCCCGGTCGAGGCGCGCCCGATCGCCCGCCAGGGCCTGTTCCTGCAGGGCCAGCACCGCATCCAGCGCCATGGCCCGGTCCGCCAGAAGCTCGGCGATGCGCGCCAGCGGCAGGCCGAGGCGTTTGAGCGCCAGAATCTGGTGCAGGCGTGCGATCGCCTCCGGGCCGTAGGCGCGCCAACCGTTTGAGGTGCGAAGCGGCTTCACCAGCCCCCGTACCTCGTACAGCCTCAACGCCTTGACCGTCACGCCGAGGCGGCGGGCGGTCTCCACCGGACTGAGATGTTGGATCTGCTCGGCCACGACGGCCCTCCCTCATCGACGGACAAGGGTTTAGCGGCCGGACCCTGGGTCCGGGTCAAGTGGCTTTATGCGTGCTGTCCAGTCCGTTCTACTTGAACAGGGAAAGGATGATCGACGGGGTCTGATTGGCCACCGAAAGGGCCTGGGCGCCGAGTTGCTGCTTGACCTGCAGGGCGGTCAGCTTGGCGCTTTCCGCCGCCACGTCCGCGTCCACCAGATTGCCGACGCCGGTGGTCAGCGAGTCCGACAGCTTGGTCACGAAGCTGGCGTGCGAGGTGATCTGGTTGCTCTGCGCGCCGAGGCTGGCCACGGCGGCGTTGACGTTGCTGATCGAGCTTTCCACCAGGCTCAGCACCTGGGCGGCGTTGGTGGCGGTGGAAATATCGGCGGTGGAGGGCACCGTCAGGGTGGAGCCTCCCAGCGACAGGTTGAGGCCCGTGAGGGTGATCTGCGAACTTGCATCGGCGCTGGCGATAAAGCCGATCCCCTGGGTCAGGGAGCCGTCGAGCATGTTGGAGCCATCGAAGCTGGCCGCCGAAATGGTCTGCTGGATGCGCTTGAGAGTCGAGGCGAAGTCGGCGGACAGGGCCGCGCGGCTGTCGCTGTCGAGGTCGCCCTGGGTCGCGCTGAGCACCGTGGATTTCAGCGTGTTCAGCAGATCCGAGACGGACTGGCCGGCGGAGACTCCCACATCGGCGATGGACTGCGCCCGGTTCATCCCGTCGGTGACGGCCGAGAGGGCCTGGATGTCGGCCTTCTGGGACTGGGCCACGGCATAGACCGAGGCGTTGTCCTTTGACTGGGCGACCTTCAGGGTGCTGGAGATCCGCGCATTGGTGGTTGCGAGGTCGTCTGTGGTCTTGTTGAGCGCCGCCAGCGCGGCCAGGGCCGACGAATTGGTGTTTACATTCAGGGTCATGCGTCTCTCCTCCCCGCTCCGCTGGCCGATTCTCGGCTGCAGGATAGAGCACGCATGCAAAAACGCGCCGCCCCATCGAAGGCGACGTTAACCATAAAGGCTTGTCAGACCGTTAACCTCTCGGTGCGGTCCGCTATGCTCGCCAGCCTTGCCTGGAAGGCATCAGGCCGTGGCGCTGTACACCTGCCCCGCCGAATAGTCGGGACTGACGCTCATTTTCTCGGCATCGTCCCGAGGCAGCTCGATCAGCAGCTGGCCGGTCACCCGGTCGAACAGCTTGTAGGTGTAGCCGCCCGCGGCGCCGGAGGGTTCGATCACCAGACGAAGCGGTTCATCAGCCGTCTTTTGCGTGGGCGTCGGAGCCGCGGCGGTCGCAGCGGGGGGCGGTGCGGATGCCGGGGGCGGGTCGCCTTGCCGGTCGGCGGCTGCGGATGGGGACGCTGGTACAATTCTTACGGGGTCGGTCATCTCCGTGGTCACCGGGCGGTCTGCCCGGAGCTCCTGCCAGGTCCCGGGTCGGCGCGCGGGAGTGACCCCGCGCGCCTTCCGGAAGCATTCTAGAGTTTCGGCCTAGCCTTAGTGGAACAGGCTGAGCAGGACGCTCGAGGACTGGTTGGCGATCGAGAGGGCCTGCACGCCGAGCTGTTGCTTGGTCTGCAGGGCGGTCAGGTTCGCGCTTTCCTTGGCCACGTCCGCATCCACCAGGTTGCCGACGCCCGTGGTCAGGGTGTCTTGCAGCGTGCCGATGAAGCTGAGGTGGGTCTGGATCGCCGTGGAGCCGGTGCCGAGCTTGGCCACGGCGGCGTTGACGTTGGTGATCGAGGCGTTGACCAGGGCCAGCTGGGCCGAAGCCGTCGCCGCCGAGGTGAAGGTCGCCGCCGCGGTGACGGTGACGTTGGCGCCGCCGAGCGCCAGGCTGGTCGCCGCGACGGTCAGCTTGGAGGAGCCGGCCGCGTTGGCGAGGGCAAAGATCGACGAGCCGCCGGTCTTGACCATGTTGATGCCGTTGAAGTCGGCGTTGGAGACGATCTTGCCGATCTGGTCGCGCAGGGCCTTGTAGTCGTTGGCCAGGGCGGTGACCGAGTTGGAGTCGAGCGAGGTGTCGGTCGCGGCGAGCGCCTTGGCCTTCATCTGGTTCAGCA
>CAIOYC010000003.1 GCA_903862425.1 uncultured Caulobacterales bacterium
CGGGGGGTGATCGAGCGGGATAATACGCTGCGCCTGCGACGCGCGTCATGCACGGCGGAGCGGCTGGGGCGTCGAGGGCGGGGTAAGACAACCCGCCTATCCGGGAGCGCGTGGATGCGTCCGGCCCGTGCGTGGGATGGTGGAGACCGGGTCGGAAAATGGCCCGCGATCACGCCCACGAAGCCGAAGGGACCTGGGTCGCGCCAGGCGCCCCGGAGGCGCAACGGATCACGCGGAGCATCCCAGCTTCGTCGAAACCCACAGCGCACTACCCACGGTCCCGGACGGGGCCGGGATGCTCCGCACCCTCCCCACACCGGTTCACCGCCGTAGAGCGCGCAGGTGCGCCTGCACACGCCCATCCTCTCCCTCATGCTCGTCGTCTCAGGCGTGACGCGACACCGAGGCAGCGTTCATGGCGGAAGGCGCCTTGTCGCCGGGGTAAACCCGACCCTGACCAGAAAGGGCGAGCCGTAGAGGAGCGCGGAAAAGCGCGCGCGGCCGTCGCCGTTTAGAAATCCAGGTCGTCGTAGTGGGCGGCGGGCGGCAGGCCGGGGAAGCGGTCGGCGAGGAGGGGGCGAAAGGATGGCCGGCTCTTGAGGCGCATATACCAGTGGCGCGTGGCGGCGAAATCCTCCCACGGAACCTCGCCCATATAGTCGATCACGCTGAGATGGGCGGCGGCGGCGAGGTCGGCCAGGCTGAGCACGCCCCCCGCCAGCCAGTCGCGGTGGGTGAGCAGATCCTCGATCATGCGCAGGTGCTGGCGAAGGGATTCGCGGCCCCGGCGCAGGGCCGAAAGCTCCGGCGCGCCGAGGCCGAGCAGGCGCTTCTCCATCTTCTCGTGCAGGAGGAACCCGTTGACCTCGTCGGTGAACTTGCGGTCGAACCAGGCGATCAGCCGCCGCGCCTCGGCCCGGCCCTGCGCGTCGTCGGGCAGGAGGGCGTAGTCGGGATGGCGCTCTTCCAGGTGTTCCAGGATGGCGCGGCTGTCGGCCACCACGGTCTGGATCGCGCCGCGCGCCTCGATCAGCACCGGCGGCAGACCCGACGGGTTCAGCGCCGCCAGTCGCTCGGGATGCTCCCAGTAGCGCTCGATCTGTTCGGTGAAGGGCAGCTTCTTTTCCCCAAGCGCCAACCGCACCTGACGCGAGGCCGGGTCGAGCGGGAAATGGATCAGGGTGCGTTCGACGGACATGGGTTCGGGGTCTGGCCTCCCCCGAGGCCTAGTCTTCAACCCTTAAGGCGTCGTTTACCGTGTACACATGCTGTGTTGGCATTCTTGCGCCGATGTGAGGCGGCGGCGGTGGACGGGCGGCGTGGTTAAGGTCAAGCTCGCCCATCCGCCACCGCGAACCGGGCGGCCCCTTTCGGAGACCTCGATCCATGCGCACCCTGATCCTGGCGGCCGTCGCCGCTACCCTCCTCGCCGCCCCCGCCTTCGCCGCGCCCGACGCGCCGGCCAAGGAAAAGGCCGCTCCGCATTACGACTGCACCAAGAAGGGCAACGCCAACAAGGCCGCCTGCAAGACCGCCGCCGCCGCGACGCCGATGGCCGCCGCGCCGGCGCCCATGGCCAAGCCTGCGCCGACGCCGATGGCCGCGTCCAGGCCTGCTCCGATGATGGCGGCCAAGCCCGCGCCCGCGCCGATGATGGCGGCCAAACCGACCATGGCGGCCAAACCGACCATGGCCGCCACCGGCCAGGGCGGCAGTATGAAGGCCTGCGCCGCCCAGTGGCACACCCTGTCCGACGCCCAGAAGGCCGACTGGAAGGCCAAGGGGGCGATGATGAAGGCCAAGAAAAGCGGTCGTCCGCTCACCAACTATCAGGCCTTCAGCTCGGAATGCATGAAGAAGTAACTTGCTGCGCCGGGCGAAAAGCCGTCCGGTTTCAGGAACTTGGGGGCTCGGCGACGGTTAGGGCGATACGTCCAACTGCTGCGGAGCCCCCGGCCATGCCTGCCCTCGACGACAAAGATCTTGAAAACCGCCTGTGGAGCGAGGTCGATAAGGCCCGATTCGGCATGCTGGGCCTCACCGAGGGGCGTAGCCACTTCCAGCCGATGACCGCCTTCTGCGACAAGGAGCGCGGCGCCATCTGGTTCTTCACCCGCAAGGACACCGACCTGGCCCGTCAGGTGGCGGACGGCCACTACGCCATGTTCACCGTCATGGCCAAGGATCAGGAGTTCCAGGCCTGTATCGGCGGCGAACTCGTCCCCGACCATGACCGGGCCAAGATTTCAGCCTTCTGGAATCCGATGGTCTCGGCCTGGTTTCCCAAAGGCAAGGACGATCCGGAGTTGACCCTGCTCAGGCTGACGCCGGCGGACGCCCAGGTGTGGGTCTCCCGTGGCGGGCCGCTCCGCTATGTTTTTGAGACCATGAAGGCCAACCTCACCCACACCACGCCGGATGTCGGCGAGAGCGCCCCAGTGACGTTCATCTAGGGCTTCAGGCCTCGGCGATGGTTTCCGCCGCCGAGGCTTCCTCGCCGTCCTCGTCCTCATAGCCGACCAGGGCCAGAGCGCGCGCCGGGACGCTGTTCAGTTCGGCCCAACGCAGCAGAGCCTCTTCCCGCCCGTGAGTGATCCACAGTTCGCCGGGCGACAACTCGGCGATGGTTGCGGTCAGTTCGTCCCAATCGGCGTGGTCGGAGATCGCGAGCGGCAGTTCGACGCCGCGCTGGCGAGCCCGCGCGCGCACGCCCATCCAACCCGAGGCGAAGGCGGGCACGGGATCGGGAAAGCGGCGCGCCCAGCGGTCCTGCATGGCGGAGGGCGGGCATACCACGATCTTGCCGGCGAATTCCTGGCGCACACCGCGCCCCTCCGCCGTAGCGGGCTCGAGCGGTCCGAGATCGACGCCATGCCGTTCATATAGCCGGTTGAGTCGCTGCATCGCGCCATGGACGTAAATGGTATCGCCATAGCCCGCGCGGCGGATCAGCGAGATCACACGCTGGGCCTTTCCGAGGGCATAGGCGCCGACGAGATGGGTTCGCTCGGGGAACTGCTCCACCGAACGCAGCAGCTTGGCGATCTCCTCGCCGTCGGGCGGATGGCGGAAGACCGGCAAGCCGAAGGTCGCCTCGGTGATGAAGACGTCGCAGGGGACGGGTTCGAACAGGGCGCAGGTCAGGTCGGGCCGGCGCTTATAGTCGCCGGCCGCGACGATGGTCATACCCTTCCAGCGCACCACCGCCTGCGCCGAGCCCAGCACATGGCCGGCGGGGACCAGAGTTATCTCCACCCCGTCGCGATTGACCGTTTCGCCGTAGGGCACGGGCTGGCGCAGGCCGGTGAAGTCTTCGCCATAGCGCTCGGCCATGATGGCCAGGGTCTCTGGCGTGGCGACCACCGTACCGTGGCCGGCGCGGGCGTGGTCGGAGTGTCCGTGGGTCACGACGGCGCGGTCCACCGGACGCACCGGGTCGATATAGAAATCACCGGGCGGGCAATAGAGCCCCTCCGGGCGCGGCTGCAGCAGATCGTCGGGCCTGATCACGCGTTGGATATGGGCATCGCGAAGGGCGGCGCTAAGCCCCGCCCTTCGACAAGCTCAGGATGAGGCGGCTTTTATAGGAGTTGACCCGCGCTCCGCGTCGACCAACCGGACGGATCAGCCGATCATCAGGTTTCGAACGTGTAGGCGCACGCCGCCCGTGACGCCCATGACCCGCACAGGCGTATCGGCAGGCAGGGCCTCTTCGCCGTCAAGTTCGGCGCCCCACTCGGTCCCGTCGATCCACACCCGGCCCACGCCATTGGCGAAGTCGGAGGTCGTGCGACCGATACGGCCGATCAGCCGACCGGTCCGGCCCTCGTCGGCGGTGGGAGGCTCGGGCATTTCCTTGCGAGCGGCCTTCTGGGCCCGGCGCTTGGCGGTCTTGCGGACAACGCCGTCGTCATGGGGCGTCGCGGCGCTCGGCCTGGCCTTCCACGGCATGGAGCTCAGGACGATGCCGCCGACCAGCACCACGGCGAACAGCGCCAATTCGACCATGGAGCCCAGGCGCACGCTGGCGAGGTTGACGAAAGCCAGGGCCGCGGCGGCAACCCCGCCCCAGATCAGCTTGCCCGAACCGATGGCGATATCGAGCGCCACGAACACCGCCCCCACGGCGAGCCAGAGCCAGAACGGATTTTGTGCGTAGAGATCCTGAAGTGTTTGCATGGCCCCCAACCATCCATCCCCAAATGTAAACTTACTTTAACCCTGCAACGACCGGGCCATAGCTAATTCGCCTAACGAGCGTGCGACGTCTCGCCTCATCCACGCCACATTCGCGACTGGAATTGTTACGAGGCTGGACCTGCCAGTTTGCGCGCCAGTTCGGCGCCCCGCTTTGCGACGAGAGCCTCGGCGGAAGCCGCAGTCGCGCAGTCTTTGGCCTGGGCGTCCTTGGCGGTGAAACCGGCGTTGAAGCTGTCGCTTAGCTTGGCCTTGAGGGCGTCAGCGGGGGCCTCGGTGTCGATCAGCCTGGCCATGCGGGCGCGCCAGGTATCGTCCGTCGGCCCGGCGCAGACGCGGTGCAGGGCGTGCGCCTCGCCGAGTACGAAGGCGAGGTCGAGCAGGGTCTGGCGCTGCTCGGCCGTGCGCACGGGCGGCGCTGCTACGGCTGATCCTGCTAAGGCGAAGACGGTAATGGTAAGGACGGCGCCTCTCACGCGTCCAGCCGTTTCAGCCGACCGACAGCGGCATGCGCCTCATCCATGATCCGCGTCACGATCTCGCCTGCGGGCAGGACCTCGTGGATACCGCCGGCTGACTGGCCCATGGCGAAGCAGGACTTGTCGGAGTCCAGCCCGTCCACCTGACCGCCAATGCCGCCAAGCGCGTTGTTGCGGATCGAGATCATGGCCTGGGCGGGAAAGCCCTGAATGTCGCCGGGGCGGCTCTCCCAGTCTTCTACGTAGGGGTTCTTGCGCACCCGCATGGGCTTGCCCGAATAGCAGCGGGTGCGGACCGTATCTTCGTCGGCGGCGTCGAGGATGGTCTGGCGATACAGATCGCCAGCATGCGCCTCCGTGGAAGCGATGAATCGGGTCCCCATCCATACCCCCTGCGCCCCAAGGGCCAAGGCTGCCGCCAGACCGCGCCCGTCGTGAAGGCCGCCGGCGGCGATCACGGGAATGTTCACCGCCTCCACCGCCTGGGCGACCAGGGGCAGGGTGCCCACGAGACCGGTATGACCGCCCCCTTCGCCGCCCTGGCAGATCACCGCGTCGCATCCGGCCTGCTCCGCCTTCACCGCGTGCTTCACCGCGCCGCAGACCACCATGACCTTCCGGCCCGCCGCCTTGAGCCTGGCCATGATCGGCATCGGCACGCCGAGCCCGGCGATGAAGGCCGATGCGCCCTCCTCGATGATGATATCGACGCTGGCGGTCAGGCTCTCCGGCGAGGCGGCCAGCAGATCGACGCCGAACGGCTTGTCGGTCAGCGTCTTCACCTGCCGCATCTGGTCGCGGATAAAGTCGGGCGTGGTCCCGGCCATACCGAGCACGCCATACCCGCCGGCGTTCGACACCGCCGCCGCCAGTTCCGCATAGCTGACCCCGCCCATGCCGGCGAGCAGGATGGGATGCTCGATGCCGAGCAGGTCGCAGATGGGGGTGCGCAGTGTCACGGTGTTGCCAATAGAAGCTTCAGCCTAGCTTGTACATTTTGGAGACGGCGCACCGTTTCCGTAGTTTGGCCGTCAGCAGAAATGGATTCATAGAAGGTTTTTCCAGGCCGTTCTAAAAATTCTTTTTGGAGGGTCGCATAATATTTATCGCCTCCGGCAAAAACTTTCACCCCGAATTCTATCTGATTTTGCGTCTTTCTATGAAATGCCCACCATCTTACGCCTGGAACAACATCATCCTGACTTCGCCAATATGCGGTAGTTGCCCCCCGCGCCTTTGGCTGCAACCCAAGTATGCGAAGTGCTTTTGGGGCAAGATCGTTTGCTTTTTCATTTTCGGCCAACATAATTGCCTCCTCAGAAAATCGTATAGCCGCCATCGATGATGAAGCTGTCGCCCGAGTGGTAGGCGGAGGCGTCGGAGGCGAGGTAGACGGCGATGCCGCCGAAGTCGGCTGGTTCGCCCCAGCGGCGGGCGGGCACGCGTGGAATTACCTTCTCGGCGAAGGCGGAGGAGGATTGGGCCCCGGCGGTCATGTCCGTGGCGATCCAGCCGGGCTGGATGGCGTTGGCGCGGATGCCCCAGCGAGCGTGCTCCACGGCTACGGACTTCATCATGGAGATCACCCCGCCCTTGGTGGCGGCATAGGCTTCGTTACGCGCAGCGCCTTCGGTGGCCGCAAGCGAGGCGACGCCGACGATGGAGCCGCCCTTCTCACCGGTCGTCTTGGCTCGCTCCACCATGTGGCGGCAGGCCTCGCGGAAGGTGAAGAAGACGCCGTCGAGATTGACCGCCAGCACCTGACGATAGGTCTCGGTAGTCATGTCGATGAAGGAGGGCGAGCCCTTGCCGATGCCGGCATTGGCGATGACGCAGTCCAGTCGCTTGTTCCAGGCGTTGGTCTTGGCCATACCTTCGACCACCGCCTGCTCGTCGGACACATCCACCACCAGGGAGAAGACCTTGCCGCCGATGGCCTTCAGCTTCTCTTCCGCAGCCTTGGTCTTGTCGGGGTTGGAGCCCCAGATCGCCACGTCCGCCCCCGCCTGCGCCAGGGCCTCGGCCATGCCATAGCCGATGCCGCCATTGCCGCCGGTGACGAGGGCGGTCTTGCCGGTCAGGTCGAAGGGTTTGTACGCCATGGTTTCCTCGTATCCGTTATTGCTCTTGCTGGCGTGAACCATGGCGTTCGGCGCGGCGCGGTCAAGCCCCGTAAAGCCGGTATGCTTCTTCTATGACGCGGACTGTCTCGTCCCACATGCCGAGGGTTCGAACTTGCGCCATCTGCACGAAACGCGCTGCCGCAGCGTCGTCGCCGGCCATGGGATCGCCCGATCTCCATCGCGCGGCATAATCGATCAGCACGTAGTGGCGATCGGCGGCGATGTAATCGACTACCGCGAGCAAGCCGAGCAGTTCGGCGTCGATCCCGGTCTCTTCCTTCAGTTCGCGCAGGGCCGCCGCCTCGGCGGTCTCGCCCGACTCTATGCGTCCACCGGGGATCGACCACTGCCCCTGGCGCGGCGGCTTGCCGCGGCGGATCAGCAGGACCTCATCCCCGCGCAGGCAGACGACGCCGGCACAGGGCGTGGGACGGAGGTCTTGACTCAAGGCACGGCCTTCAGGATTGGGGCGGCGTGCGGTCTGCTTGGCGCGCGCCATAGCGCATGCGGCCCAGGAATGCTGCGGCGGTCTTGCCCCAGTCGGCGGGCTTGGGCGCGCCGGTCGCTTTCCACTTCTCGAACGCCATCACCTGGTCGATGCGGTCGGAGAGGTGCTTGCGCGCATGTTCGTGCCCCCCCGCCAGCCGCGCCGCCAGGGTGGTGGCGAGGACCGTACACAGGATGACGCGCTTGGAATAGTGGTTCTCGTCCGTGGCGGTGTCACCCGCCCAGCGCCACAGCTTGTCCGCGGTCTCCCAGCCCAAGCGCAGGGCCAGCGGCACATGGACGGGGACAGCCAGATAAGCGCCGGACTTCTTCACCGCCGCCTCGTCCGCCATCGCGGCCTCGATCCGGGCCTCCACCGCCGCGTGGATGCGCTCGCGGATCTTTAGCTGAGCCACGTCGATCCGGCCGAGCGCCGCTAGGGCCGCTTCGTCATGCCGCCGCGACAGCAGGGCCGACAGGTCTGACGCACCCTTTGGAAGAAGCAATTCGATGTCTGGGGCGGATAGGCCGGCCTCCTTGCCCGCGCGCTGAACGAGCTGGCCGTTCCAGCCGAGTTCGGGCGCTAGACGGATCGCGGCGTCCAGCACCGCCTGCTCGGTCTTGGAGGCCCAGTCCTGGAAATCTATGGTCGGCATGGGGGGATTATGAAAGAGACGGCGTCTCGGCGCTACGGCGGATGGGCAGCTTTTTTCATCCACACTTAAGGAATTGGGTGGAAAACAATACTGTCTATGGGGGCGTCACAGTGCAGTATTTCGACGACTTCGGCCACGGCCTTCATCGAATAACTTATGTTAGTCGCTCTCTGATGCCTATGACGCCAGAAAGCGAAAATATTTTCGCCGATCTGGTCTCCGCTTCAGCGGTTAATAATCGGTCCAAAGGAATCACCGGCGCGCTGCTCGTGTATGATGGCTGGTTCGTGCAAACGCTTGAGGGCGCCCGCGCCGACATCAAGCCGCTGTTCGACAGGATCGCCGCCGATCCGCGCCATACAGACGTGGTGCTGAAGACCGTCGAGCTCGCTGAAAAGCGCGTCTTCGCCCGTTGGGGCATGAAACAGGGTCGCCGCCCGGAGAGTATCGGCTTCGATATCGCTGCGGCATCGGCCGATGAGCTGTTGTCCATCCTGATGCTCTCAGCTCTTGCTCCGGTTCGTCGCGTCGCTTGACGCCCCTGAGCGGTTCGGATTGAATCGCCGCCTTCGGGCGTGGACATCGCCGGATCGCTCTGCTATCAGCGCGCGCTCAGCACGGCGGGACCCCCTTCCGGGCACGTCACGCTTTTCGCCAATCCCATGTTCTCGCCAAACGGGTCGAGGACGCCCGATTTTCGCGAAGGTCCAGAGGAGGGCCTAGTCATCGTTCAGATTTTCGTTCGCGACAACAACGTCGACCAGGCCCTGAAGGCTCTGAAGAAGAAGATGCAGCGCGAAGGCACCTTCCGCGAAATGAAGCGGCACGTGCACTACGAAAAGCCGTCCGAAAAGCGCGCCCGCCAAAAGGCGGAAGCCGTTCGCCGCGCCCGCAAGCTGGCCCGCAAGCGCATGCAGCGCGAAGGTCTGCTGCCGCCGCCCAAGCCCAAGGTGCGCAAGTAAGATTTCGTCGCTTCTGGCCTCTGGGCTGGATCGAAGTTTGGAGGGGACGGTTCGCCGTCCCCTTTTTGCTGTCCGCCATCCTGCCTAGATGCCGTCCATGATCACCATCTTCCACAACCCCAACTGCGGGACGTCCCGTAACGTCCTCGCCACCATCCGCGCGGCCGGCGAAACGCCTGAGGTCGTTGAGTACGTCAAGGTCGGCTGGATGCGGCCGCAACTCCAGACATTGTTCGCCGATGCCGGCCTCAAACCGCGCGACGCTTTGCGCACCAAGGGCGATCTGGTGAAGGAGCTGGGCCTGCTGAAGAACGGCGTGAGCGACGAGGCTATCCTCGACGCCATGGTGGAGCACCCCATCATCGTCGAGCGTCCCTTCGTCGTCACGCCCAAGGGCACGGCGCTCTGTCGTCCGGCGGACAAGGTCTTGGCTCTGCTCGACACCCCGCCGCCGGCGGTGGTGAAGGTCTAGACCTCGATCAACTCGTCCGAAAACCGGTTGTCGTGCGGGCCGCTGGTTGGAAAGTGCTCAGCCAATGCCGCGCCGCAGATGTTGATCGCCTCGACGAAGCCCTGGCCGGGCTGGCGGCGTTTCATGCCGGCGACCAGGGCGCTGACCGACGAGTCCCACACCTTGCCGCCCACGGCGTCGTGGATGGCCTTGTCGGCGACGATCTCCACCTGCCGGTCTTTCAGCGAGGCGAAAATCAGCACGCCCGTCCGATCCGGATCATTGATCAGGCCGGTGGAGATGAAATGGCCCTGCGCCATTCGCTTCACGCGGTGTCGTTTCAGGGATTGCGGCGTCAAGGCGCGCCGCACGGGTGGCAGCGAAACGATCAGGGCGACGACGGCGAAAATGATTGCCTGCGCTACCGCATAGGCGCCGAGATTCTCCGCCACGGTCTGGGCGACGGACGGTCCGGAGCCCGTGGCCCAGGCCCGCTCCGCCGAGACGGGTAGGAACCGGCTGACCAGAGCCCAGGGCTGCAGGCCGAACGCCACCAATAGCGGGGGCAGGATGAGGGCGGTGGCTGAGGCCCAGGCGAGGGGGATTTCGCGATACTGGCTCACCTCGGCGGTGACGATGCAGAAGATTTCACCGCTGCTGCCGGCCTCGGCCGCCTTCACCGCCTCGGCGATGCGCGCATGGTCGGATTTGGAGATCATCATCGCGCCCTACCAACTGCCCGAGGAGCCGCCGCCGCCGCCGGAGCCGCCGCCACCGGAAAACCCGCCGCCACCACCGCCGCCACCGCCGCCCCAGTCGTCATCGCGACCGCCGCCGCCGCCCATCATGCCGCCGAGAAACAGCAGCGGCCACAAGCCGCCGCCGCCGCGCCGCCGCCCGAAGATGCCGCCAAACACGAACAGCACGAACAGGATGGGGAAGATCACCGACAGGGGGCTGGACCGGTGGCGCGAAACGTAGTGATAGCCCTGGTCCTGGCTCTGTTCCTGCTGCGCCTTGGCCTCGGCCGCCTTCTGCTCGGCCTGCGACGGATCGAGGGACATCTGCTGAATCAGGGCGTCGGTTCCTGCTTCGATCCCGCCCGGCACGTCGCCCGCCTTGAAGCGCGGCAGCACCTGGCTCTGCAGGATGACGCTTGTCACCGCGTCGGTGAGCGTGCCCTCCATCCCGTAGCCGACCTCGATGCGCGTCTTGTGCTCGTTGGGGGCGATGATGAACAGCGCGCCGTTGTTCGTCCCCTTCTGACCGATGCCCCAAGCGCGCAACAGGCGATAGCCATAGTCTTCGATCTCGTCTCCCTGCAGCGAGGCCACCGTCACCACCACCAACTGGCGGCTGGTCTTGTCCTCCAACCCCTTCAGCTTGTCGGTCAGCTCGGCCTGTTGGCTGGCGGACAGTACATGGGCGTCGTCCACGACTCGCCCGCTCAGGGTCGGGAACTTCAGATCAGCCGCAGAGGCCGGCGCCGCCGCCGCGAACAGGACGGCGAACAGCGCGATCAGTAGCGCGGCCCCCCTGGCGACGTTCGGCATGAAGATCGACTTACACATGTGACTCCCTTCGCCGCTCACGGAAGCGGACCGGCGGTCCGCTCCCGTGAGCGCGCTCCAAATAGAAGGCCTACTTGGTCGTGGAGTTGCTCGTCGTCGTCGATGGGCTCGTGGCCGCCGGCGCGGGCGTCGAGCCAGCCGGCGCAGCGATATCGAAGTTCACCTTCGGCGCCGCCTGCGCGGTATCCGCCGCCGCGAACGGCGTCATAGCCTTTTCCGAATGGTAGAGGGTCGAGGCCCAGAATACGCCCGGGAAGGTGTGCAGGGTGGTGTTATAGTCGCGCACCGCCTCGTTGTAGTCGTTTCGCGCGACGGCGATCCGGTTCTCGGTGCCTTCCAGCTGCGACTGCAGGGCCAGGAAGTTGGCGTTCGACTTCAGCTCCGGATAGCGCTCGTTGGCCACAAGCAGCTTGCCAAGCGCCTGGGTGAGCGCGCCCTGGGCGTTGGCGAACTTCTGCACCTGCGCCGGATCGGACAATTGCGAGGGGTCAACCTTGATCTGGGTGGCGCTGGCGCGAGCCTGGGTCACCTCGTCCAAGACGGCGCGCTCCTGCTTGGCGTAGCCCTGCACGGTGGCGACGAGGTTCGGGATCAGGTCGGCCCGGCGCTGGTAATAGTTCTGTACGTCGGCCCACTTGGCTTTGGCCATCTCCTCCTTGGTGGGGATGGTGTTCACACCGCAGCCGGACAGGCCTACGGCCAGGGCGGCCACAGGGATGAGGCGAAGGGCGGTCGAGATCGAGCGGTTCAAGGGAAGTCCCCGGTTGGTCACGCCCGTCGAGCGGGCGCGAGCCGAACGTAGCAACGATAGGCCTCGTCTGTAAGCGGTAGCGTGGATTAAGCCTTTGTCATGCGACATCGGCCGGGGTTAGGCTCGGGCCATGAGCACCGCAAATTTCACCAACCCGATCATCGCCGCGGGCATATCGGGTCTGCGCGCGCTCTATGCCGAGCGCGCGGTGACGCCGGTGGAGGCGGCGGAAGCCTATCTTTCGCGCATCACCGGGCTCGACGGCGCACTCGGCGCCTTTGTCCACCTGGACGCGGAGGGGGCGTTGGCGGCGGCCCATGCTTCGGCGGAGCGCTGGCGCGTGGGCAAGGCCCTATCGCCGCTCGACGGAGCGCCCATCGCCATCAAGGCCAACATCGCCGTGGCCGGCTTCCCCTGGCATGGAGGGATCGAGGCCTATCGCAGCCGTATCGCCCACATGGACGCTGCCTGCGTCGCCCAGTTAAGGGCTGCGGGAGCGGTGATCCTGGGTCTCACCAATATGCACGAGGGGGCGTTCGGCGCGACTACTGACAATCCTTGGTTCGGACGCACCCATAACCCATGGAAGCACGGAGCGACGGCGGGCGGCTCTTCCGGCGGGTCGGCGGCGGCTGTGGCGGCGGGGCTGTGCGCCGGTGCGCTCGGCTCCGACACCCTGGGCTCGGTGCGCATTCCTGCCAGCTTCACCGGCACCTACGGACACAAGCCGACCCAGGGTCTGATCTCCACCGAGGGCGTGATCGCCATGTCTTGGACGCTCGACCATGTGGGGGTGCACGGCCGCTCGGTGCAGGACTGCGCCCACCTGCTCGCCGGCGCGGTCTCCGCCGACGTGGAGTTGGCCGGCGAGATCACCCGCCCGGCCGACCTCGAAGCGCTGCGCGACGCGCCTCTGGCCATGCTCGACCTGTCGGGGTTGAAGACCATCGCTCCGCAGGTAAGGGCGGCCATGGATGAGGCGGCGGCGCGCGCCCGCGAGATGGGCCTCGACATCCAGACCGTCGTCTTGGACTTCGACTTCCAGGAAGCGATCCGTGACGGGGTGCTGATCTCCGCCGCCGAGAGCCTCGTGGAGCACGAGGACGCCCTGACGGCCAATGCTACCGGCTTTTCCGAAACCTATCTCCAGACCTTGGCCATCGGCGAGCGCGCGGCGGCGCCGGCCCTGGCCCGGGCCTATCGCAATCTGGCCGAAGCCGCGGCGGAGGCGCGCGAGCAGTTGACCCCCTATGCCGGCCTGATCCTGCCGACGACCCCGACGCAGGCCGAAATGTTCGAGACCGCGGCGGCGGCGGGTGTGGCCTTGCTCACTCCGCTGGCGAATGTGCTGGGCCTGCCGGCCACCGCCTTCCCGATCGGTATGCATGAGGGCTTACCGCTGTCTGCCCAGGCGGTGGGTTGGGACGACGACACGACGCTCGGCTTGGCCCAGCTACTGGGCGACACGTTCGAGGCGCCGGAGAGTTACCGGGGCTAGGCCGCGATCAGCGCTTCTTGCCGAGCTCGGCAGCGATGTCCTTGACCATGCGGCCGACCTTGCGGTGGGCGGCGGTGATCTGGTCGCGGGTCACGCCCCAGCGCTTCATCCAATATTCCACCGCCTGACGCTCGGACAGATCAAGTCGGTCCTTGTCGATGAAACCGCGCTTGTCCTTCAGTCCCGCCATCTGGGTCTCGCTCCGGCTCTCTAGCGCTTGCGGAAGCGTGCGGCTTCCCGGGTCAGTTTCTCGGCCCAGTCCGCGGTGTGTTCGGCCTCAGGCGCGAAGGGCAACTCGCCCGCCACGCCGCGCAGGGCCAACCAGAGTTGAGTGTTGAACTGAAGCAGAGTCTTGAGCGGCCGGCGTTTGTCGTCGGTGACATCCCAGCCCGCCGCCTCGAAGGCGCTGACCTGTTCGGACAAGGGGAGACATTCGATCCCATCCCAGTCGGCGGGCCGGGGGACCGCTTCGGCTTCGTCGGCGGTGAGACCGAAACAGGCGGCCGAGCAGGCGTCGATCTCCGGATAATCGGCCCGCTGGTCGGGATCACGATAGGCCGGCTTCATCAGCGCCTTGAGTTCGAGGTTCGCCACGCCGGGCAGGTCGATCAGGCGGCGAAGAGGCGGGCGAGCGTTCATGCCCGCCAGCCTATCACCCAATCGTCGTCCAGCCCTAGCCCCGCAGCTTGCGGGTCAGGGTTTCGACGTCGGCGGCGATGGAGGCGTCCTCGCCCTTCAGCTGCTCGATCCGGCGCACGGCGTGCAGGACCGTGGTGTGGTCGCGATTGCCGAAGCGGCGGCCGATGTCGGGGTAGGAACGGGTGGTCAGGTTCTTGGCCAGGTACATGGCCAGCTGGCGCGGCCGCGCCACCGCGCGCGTGCGCCGCTCGGACAACAGGTCGGCCTGCTTCAGGAGATAATGCTCGGCCACCGCTTTCTGAATCTCGTCGACAGTCACCTTGCGGTCTCCTCCGCGCTGCAGGTGGGAGCGGAGGAAGGTTTCAGCCTCCTCCACGGTCAGGGTGGCGAGGCGTTCGCCGGCACGAACGGCCAGGGTATTCAGGCCCCCCTCCAGTTCGCGGATCGAATCCGGAAAACGGTCGGCCAGCATGGCCATTACCTCGGGGCGAGCATGGCCCTGTACGCCGAGCTGTTGGCTCAGCACCTCGAGCTTGCGCTCAAGCACCTGCAGGCGCAGGTCCCGGTCGGCCCGCTCGATGCCGCACACCAAGCCCGCGCCGAGGTGCGAGCGCAGCCGCGCGTCTATCTCGGTGAGGCCCGACGGCGGACGGTCGGCGGTGAACACGACCCGCCGCCCCTCGCCCATGAGCGAGACCAGAGAATGATAGAGCTCATCCTGCGACTTGGTTTTGCCGCCTATAAACTGCACATCGTCGATCAAAAGCAGGTCGGCGGAGCGGATATCGCCCTTGAAGCCCGCCCCGCCGCCCGAACGCACGGCGGCCACGAAGGTGGACAGGAACTGTTCAGCGGTCAGGTAGACCACCTTGCGGTCCGGACGCGCCTTGTGCGCCGCCCAGCCGATGGCGTGCAGCAGGTGGGTCTTCCCGAAGCCGTAGGGGCCGTGCAGCATCACGTTGTTGAAGCAGCCGTCGGCCCAGGCGCCGACCTTACGTCCCACGGTCAGGGCGAACTCATTGGAGGCGTCGCCCACGAAACTGTCGAAGGTGAAACGCTCCTGCAGACCCACGGGCCGACCCAATTCCTCGCGGGCGGTGGCCAGCGAGGTTACGGGAGCCGTATGGGCGCTGGGCGACAGGGAAGGCCGGGCGATGGGCGTCACCGAAACGGTGCTCGTCACCGGGACGGCCGACGAGGCGTCGAACGGCATGGTGGCTTCGGCGACCGAAGTTATTCCGGCGGTCTCGGCGCGTGAGCGCAGTACGAGCGGACGATGGCTGGTGTCGCTGGCGGACCACAGTTCGACCATGCGCCGCCAGGCGTTGCGCTTGATCCAGTCGCGAGCGGTCTCGGTATGAGCGGCCAGGATGACGGCGGCGCCGGTCTCATACAGGCGCGCCGGGGCGATCCACGAGGCAAACAGGTCGGCGCCAAGGTCGTCCTTCAGGCCGGCGGCGACAGCGGACCACACATTTTCGGTCGCCGGGGCGGCCATCATCACCGCCTGAGTCGGAGAAACCTGAGCCCGCACAGCAGATCCCTGCGAACCATTCGACATCGCGCTACCAATCACGCGCAGCCCTCCTCAGCAGCACACAAGTTACCCGTGACAGACAACTCCACTCCGCGAACGACCTGGCAAAGTTCTTCCATCACGAGAGTCCCACACCCCCGCGTTGGTACGCTTCACAAGAACAAGCCGCCCCCAGCGGCGAACGTGAGTTCGCCGTTTTTCCGTCCGCGATCAGATGGAAAAGTCAGTCAGGAAGCTCAGACTAGTCCGACGGCTCGGCCCGTCAACGTCGATTCGATGGCATGTCCAGTCAAAGATTCCTTGACTCCGACAACCCCCTTTTGCGGCTTGGAAAATTCGCCAACGAGGCATGCTGCGACAGATCGCACAGCGACGAGGCGTGCCCCAAAAACGAACTGGGCCGTAGGTGCGGTAAGCACCTACGGCCCAGAAATGATTAGACTTTTGTCTAGGAAGCCCAAAAGCCGAGCTTTAGGCTGCGGAGAGTTTCCGCAGACGGGCATGAAGGCGGGAAACCTTCCGTGAACCCGTATTCTTGTGGACAACGCCCTTAGACACCGCGCGCATCAGTTCCGACTGCGCCTCGGTGAAAGCGTCCTTGGCCTTGGCGGCGTCGCCAGTGGCCAGGGCTTCTTCGAATTTGCGCAGGAAGGTGCGCATGCGCGAACGACGGGCGGTATTCACCGCGGTGCGGCGCTCGATCTTGCGGATCGCTTTCTTGGCGCCGGGATTATTGGCCATGGAAGTCTCGCAACCTGGAATGTGTAGGCGCGCGCCGCTGGGCGCGTGTCGCCGGAAATTGAAGAGCGGGCCGTATACGGGAACCGATCACCCGCGTCAATGCGCCGTTGACGCAGGGGCGGTGCGAATACGGCGAAGCTCGATCCTGGCGACGCCGCGTTCTGATCGGGCGGGCTTCAGGTCCCCGTCGATAACCAGCCGGAAGGGACCGTCCTTAGCCAGCGGCGCGCCATCGGCCATCGCCGCGGCCAGCAACACCTTGGTCGCGCGGATCGAGGGCTCAAGATCGGACAGGGCCAGAGTCACCACATAGCCGTCGGCGGCGGTGACGATTACGATGTCTGACAAGGCGGGGCCGCGCATCTCCTTGCCGAGGGGCGCATTGACGGCCTTAAGGACGTCAGACAGCAACGGGCCTCTGAAGCCGTAGGGCTTGCCCTCGTGGCTAATCGTGGCGTCCGCCTGGGGCAGGGCGGAAAGGTCCTTGGCCGTGACCGCCTTGACCACCCCATCCTCGCCGACAAGGCTCACAGTGGTCGTCTGGGCATGGGCTGCAGAGGCTGCGACGAGCCAGGCGGCGGCAACGAGCGAAGTGAAGCTTTTCATGGGCTCAGTATGTGGCGCGGTGAAAGAGCGTCAAGCGGCGTCGATCCCAGGGCTAGACAAGCGAACGCCCCGGAACCAGAGGCTCCGGGGCGCATAACGCTAGTCGGAAGCGAAAGCTTAGTGCTTGGCGTCCGCGGCAGTGTCGGTCACGGCGTGACCGGCGGCCGAAACGTCGCGGCCAGCGCCTTCGACGGTATTGCAGGCGGCCACGGCCAGAGCGGCGGTGGCGGCGAGAAGGATAACGATCTTGCGCATTTGGATATCTCCCCTGAATGGCAACGCTTACAACGCCGCCGCTCGCTAGGGGTTCCGAGAAACTGACAATTGAAACGGTTGAGGCTCGGCTGCGGGCGGTTCGGGCGGTGGGAAGGCGAGGCGCACATGCGTGCCGCCGCCTTCGGCAGCCTCCACGGTCATCGATCCGCGAAGCTGGCGGGCGAAGGCGTTCATCAGGGTGCGGCCCACCCCCGTAGTCGGGGCGTCGGCATCGAGCCCCGCGCCATCGTCCACTACGTCGAGCACCACCTCCTCTGGGGTGACGCTGAACTTCACATGGATGGCGCCGCCCTGCTCGCCAAAGGCATGCTTGCGGGCGTTGGTGATGGCTTCCACGGCGAACAGGGCCAGAGGCGGCAGCTTGTCAGGGTCGATATCGAGGTCGTCGGCGGTCAGGTGTGTGCGAATGGGGGAGGGGCGTCCGCCCTCGCCGACGGACAATTGCGCCACCAACTCCTCCAGGAATTGGCGCACGTCCACCACGCGTAGATCAGGCGACTGGTAGAGGGCGCGATAGATCAGGGCCAGGGCGGTGATGCGCTGGCGGGTGTCGCCCATCGCCTCGCGCGCCGCCGGATCCTTCATCGCGCGCTGCTGCATATTGAGCAGGCTGGTGATGACCTGCAGGTTGTTCTTCACCCGGTGATGGATCTCCCGCATCATCGTGTCCTTCTGCGCGAGGCTTTCACGCAGCGAGAGGTCGCGGGCGACGATAGCGTCAGCCATGCCGTCGAGGGTCATGGCCAGGGCGCGGAACTCCTGCGGGGCGCCGTCGGCCTGGACCGGGCGCACGGAGAATCGGCCGCGGGCATAGATGGCGGCGATACGGTCCAGATAGTTGAGCCACCGGATCACCACCCGATCCGCCACCATCGACACGGCAGCCCAGGCCACCAGCCAGGCCAACAGCGGCAGTACCACGCTAGAAAGCGCGTTGATCCTCGCCCAGCTGAGGATGCCTGCGGCGGGAGTAGACAGCTCCACGAACAGGTCGTCGCCAATCAGGGGCACGACGGCGTGAACGCGCTTGGCTCCGTTATGGTCGATAGCGTCATAGAGATAGCCGGAGCCTGAGACTGCGCGCTGCACCCATCCTGCGGGCGGCGCGGCAAAGGCGGCGGAATTGGTGCTTGCGGCTAGCCGCCCCGTATCGTCCAGCAGAGCTACCTCCGCCCCGGCGGCAAGGGTCGGATCGGACACGTCCGGCTTCAGACTGCTGACGGAGAGCACCGCCACGAGCGCGCCCCCGAACTGGCCATTGCGGTCCGCCGCCCGCATGCCGGCGACGAGGGTGGAATCCGGCGCGAAGCGGCCAGCCGGTTCGCTCTGCACCGTCAGCGTCTGCCCCTTCTTCAACTGCTGGAACCACGGCTCGCCGCCGATGGGGCCCACGTTCACCGTGGAGGCGGCGCATTGCACCCGTCCTTCGGCGTTGAAGCGAATGAAGTTCTCGTACCCTTGTGTCCGGTCCAGAAGTTGGGTCAGCCGTGGGGCGCACTCAAAGCCCACGGTGGCGGGGGAGACGCTCTCCAGCAGCACATTAGCGGCGTGGATATTGGCGCGCGCGGAACTGGCGCTGCGCAGCGCCGCTTGGATCAGCTCGGTCCGGCGTTGCTGGGTATCGTGGTTGAAGCCGACAACGGCTTGCAGCACACCCAGCGCTAGGATCGGCGACAGGGCGATAGCCACAGCGAGCCCAAGGCGGAAGCGCACGCTCATCCGCCACGGAGGTTTTCTATTGGTCTCGCCGGCGCGGGTCCCCGGCCAGGCTCTGGGTCGGATCACCGTGGGCCGCTCAGCCGCTCCGCATCAGAAAGGATCGAGCGCATGGCGTCGCCGGCCGGCAGACCATCGCGGTCATAGGCGCCTTCCTCCAGGATGCCCTGCAAAGCGCGGCGCGCCCGGCTGACCCGGCTTTTCACCGTGCCGACCGCGCAGCCGCAGATCTCCGCCGCTTCTTCATAGGCGAAGCCGCCGGCGCCGACCAGAATGAGCGCCTCGCGCTGTTCGGACGGCAGCATGATCAGGGCCTGACGAAGCTCGTCGAGCGCCAACGGCGAGGCGGGATCGTCGATGGCCACCAGCGTACGCTCGGCCGCTTCCTGGTCAAGCTGGGTCTGGCGCCAAGACCGACGCTTCTCCGAATAGAACTGGTTGCGCAGGATCATGAAGGTCCACGCCTTCATGTTGGTGCCCATCTGATAGGATGAACGGGCGTCCCAAGCCTTCATCACCGTATCTTGGGCAAGGTCGTCGGCCGCCGCAGCGTCGCCGCATAGGGTGCGGGCGAAGGCGCGCAGGTGAGGAATGAGCGTGACCAAGTCGCGCTTGAACTGGTTCTCGGACGCCGGGTCCATGGGGGTACGTTCGACCATGACGCTTACTTGCCGCCGGCGCGTTCGTCGTGGCGGCGCAATATGTCCAGAAACTCGTCCGGCACGGGCTCGTTGACCACATCGTCGAACATCTGGCGCAACTTGACGCCGATCGCCTGCTGGCGGAGGCGGGCCTCCTCCAGATCAGGTCCTTTGGTCTTTTCCGGTTGGTTGCTCATCAGCCCCATGCGCATCTAACTTCTGCAGGCGCCCCCTGCGGTTCGCCCACTTAACGTAGGCGAGTTCCATGGGTTCCATACTTCACTATATGAGGAATGAGCGATGTGCACGGAACCTTGACCATGCCATTGCGTTTGGCCGAGACGCTGGGTGCGTCACACTTCCATAGTCGGGAATAAAAATGGGTCTTCTTGATCGTCTGGCGCCGCATCTGCCCTATGTCCGTCGCTATGCCCGTGCGCTGACCGGCGACCAGGCCGCAGGCGACGCCTATGTGAGGGCCTCGCTGGAAGCACTGGCGGCCGGCGAAGCTTCGCTGCCGCCGCATCTGACCCCGCGGGTCGCACTTTATTATGTGTTCCACACCATCTGGGGCGGCACGGGCGCCAAGCTGGAGCCTAGCGAGGACGGCGGAGATGGCTCCGATCCGTCGCGCCGACTGATGCGCATTCCGCCTCGCTCTCGCCAAGCCTTCCTGCTGACCGCGTTGGAAGGATTCAATCCCTCCGAGGCTGCACAGATCCTCGAAGCCTCGCCCACCGAGATCGAGACGCTGATCTCCCAGGCCCAGGCCGAGATCGACGCCGAGCTCGCGACCGACGTGCTGATCATCGAAGACGAGCCTGTGATCGCCGCCGACATCGAGGCGCTTGTCAAGGAACTCGGCCACCGTGTGGTCGACATCGCCGCCACCCGTACCGAAGCCGTGGAGGCTGTCGCCCGTCATCGTCCCGGTCTCGTGCTGGCCGACATCCAGTTGGCGGACGGTTCTTCGGGCATCGACGCGGTGAAGGACATTCTCGGCCGTTTCAATGTGCCGGTAATCTTCATCACCGCCTTCCCCGAGCGCCTGCTCACGGGGGAGCGTCCCGAGCCGACCTTCCTGATCACCAAGCCGTTCCAGCCGGAGACGGTGAAGGCGGCCATCGGCCAGGCCCTGTTCTTCCACCCCTCCGCCGGTCGCGCCGCCGCCTGACGGCAGGATCAGCGGAACTTTGAGCTTGGCTTTTGCGTTGCGGCGCGAGAGCTTATCCTTCTTGGGGCGAGGAGCCTTACAATGACCGATCTCAGCGGCGCTGCCGATAACATCACCGAACCGCTCGACCCGATGGTCAAGCGCGCCAAGCGTACGATTGCCGACGCCAAGTTGACCATGCGCGATGCCAAGAAGACGGTGACGAGCGGCCGGGCCGCTGCGCCAGAAGTGGCCAAGCGGGCCAAGAAGATCGCCTCTGAGCAGGTCGATAGCGTGAAGAGCCAGGCGTCAGAGCAACTCGAGTCCGCGCGCCAACTGGCGCAGGAGCAGCTGGAGATGGCCCGCGAATTGGCCGAGGCCCAGCTTGAGAATGCCCGCGTCTATGTGAAGGAGCAGGTCTCCGAACGACCGCTTATCTCCACGGCCGCCGCCATCGGCATCGGCTTCGTCCTCGGCATGATCTTCACCGCCGGGTCTCGCCGTTGATCCTGAGGCGTGCTCTAGCGC
Source organism: uncultured Caulobacterales bacterium (assembly GCA_903862425.1). Lineage (GTDB taxonomy): Bacteria > Pseudomonadota > Alphaproteobacteria > Caulobacterales > Caulobacteraceae > CAIOYC01. The sequence goes on from CAIOYC010000003.1 coordinate 21,012, forward strand.
TGGGGGCGGCGCTTGCCGCCCTGATGGCTGCGGCGGCCTGCGCCATCGTGGCCCTGTGCTTTACCGCCTATACCCTGCTTTTGATGATCGTTCCGCCCGCAGGGGCTGGGGCCATCGTCTTTGGCATCGCCGCGGTGATCGCCGCAATCGCCGCCCTGATCGCCCTGAGCAGCCTCAAGCTGCCAAAGCGCCAGCCGCTGCCTAAGAACCTTCCGCCGCCGACACTGGCGGATCAGGCGCTCGGGCTGATCCGCGGGCATCCGCTGGTCACGACCGGGGTGGCCCTCGCCGCCGGCGTAGCGGCCTTCGCCAATCCCGCGCTGGTGACCGCGGTTTTGCGCGCTTTCACTTCCCCACCGCGCAACCGACCCTAACTCCAACTCGTTTGGAAGTCGCCGGCCACGTGGTGCGCTCTGCGCTCGCTCTTGGCCGCTCGTTTCGTGAAAGGATCGGCCGTGTTCACCCTCCCCAATCTTCCTTACGCCTATGAGGCGCTTGAGCCGACCATGTCGGCCAAAACCCTGCATCATCACCACGACAAGCATCACGCGAAATATGTCGATACGCTGAATACCCTGATGAAGGACAAGCCGGACCTGGCCTCCGCCACCCTGGAAGAGGTGATCGCCGCCGCGCGCGAGCCCAAAAACCCCAAGCTGTTCAACAACTCGGCCCAGGCCTGGAACCACGGCTTCTTCTGGGAGTGCATGACGTCCTCCGGCGGCAAGCCTGAGGGCGAGTTGGCCGAGGCCATCAACGCCGCTTTCGGCGATCTGGAGGGCCTGAAGGCCGCGCTGGTCACCGAGGGCGTGGGCCACTTCGCCTCGGGCTGGGCCTGGCTGGTATCCGAAGGCGGCCAGCTGAAGGTGATCTCCACCCACGACGCTGAGACCGTCGCCGACAAGGACGGCGTCACAGCCATCCTCGTGGCCGATGTGTGGGAGCACGCTTATTATCTGGACTATCAGCAGGACCGCGAAGGCTTCCTCAAAGGCTGGTTCGACAAGATCGTGAACTGGGACTTCGCGGCCAAGCAGTTCGAAGCGTCAAAGGCGGGCGGCAAGGGCGGCTATCGCTATCCGTCGCCGCTGCAGCAGGCTGCATAAGCGGAACGCTAGGAGCTAGGCCGTGGAACGGAGTGGCGGCCCAACCGTTTGATAGGCAACGGAAATACAGTCACGGGACGACTGATTTTCGAGTGTTTCTATCGACCGAAACCGTCACGTCGCGCGGCCGGTCCCGAGGCTGGCGGCAGGAGTTTTGACCATGCTGCAATGGGCTTTGATATTTCTTGTCGTAGCGCTGATCGCTGGCGCCCTTGGCTTCATCGGTATCGCCGGCGCTGCCGCCGGTATCGCCAAGATCCTGTTCCTGGTGTTCGTGGTGCTGTTTGTAATCTCGCTGGTCGCGCACCTGTTCCGTGGTGGCGCGCGCAGCCTCTAACAATCTCGCCTTGATGATAGGAGCGGCGCGCCTCGTGAAGGGCGCGCCGTTTCCATTTGGTCTAGTTGGGTGAAAGCCGCCTAGGCAGCGCCCAGGTACGGTAGGGTTCGAAGCGCGAACCGGTCCAGCCCATGGCCTCCACGGTCAAGGTGTCGTCCGTCGTGCACAGGCGGTTGAAGCTGGCCGGCGTGCCGCGTAAGCGCGTAGATAAGGTGCCCGCTCCTACCGCATAGGTCCGCCGGTCGGCGCAGGGCAGGGGCGTGGCGAAGGGCACATGTACGTGTCCGGTGAGAATGGCGTCGATGCCGCCCTCGGCCAGGATCATCGCCGCCTCGTCACCCCGGTGCACTCCGCCGGTCACCGGCGTGCCGACGGCCTCCACCAACGGATGATGGCAGACGACCAGCCGTAGCGGCCCGCCTTTCACGCTCGCCATCTGAGCCACGGTCTCGCGGCAAAGGTCGAGGTTGATCGCCCCTTTGGACCAGTCCAGTCGGGGCTGGGCGCCACGCGCCGTATTGATGGTGCGCACCAGCAGGTCCCCAGCCGACGCCTCCTCTCCGAAGGCCGGCCCGATCCACTTGCCATAGCGTGCGAAGGGGACAAAGGCGCGCAGGGGAATGTTCAGATAGGGTGTGTCGTGATTTCCCGGCGTCGCCAACCAGGGGCGCGGTAACTGCTGCAGATAATCGTGCGCCGCCTCGAACTCTCGCGGCAGGCCGTTGAGGGTCAGGTCGCCGGAAACGATTACAATGTCCGGCTTGTCGTCTAGGGCGTATCGCAGCGCCGCCTGCGTAGCCGCCTTATCCTCCCCGCCGAAGTGGATATCGCTGAGTTGGATGATCCGCGCCATCAGGCGGTGGTAGCCGCCGGGACGAGAGCGCGGAAGGCATGGGGCAAGAATTTAACCTCGACCTCGTGCGGCAGACGGATGGGCTCGCCATCCAAGGTGGCGGGGATGGAGCCGCGAGCCCAGGCCTTCACCGATACGGCGGGCGAAACCGCCACGGCAGGGTCGTTTCGCCAGTCAGAGGTCAGGGCGTTGAAACCAAGTCGGAAAACCTCAGCCGCTCCCTTGGGATCCAGCGCCGCCGCCTCCAAAGCCGCCTCGTCGTGCAGGCGCCGTGAGATCAGCGGACACATCAGGCTGAGCGCTTCGGCCTTCCCCTCCTGCCCATTGTCGAGGCTGTAGTTGAGCGAGCCGCTGAAGGCCCGGCTGATGGCGGTGTGCGCCCGGGCGAAGGCTAGATCCATCCGGCCTTTGCGCATAGCTTCTCGTGCCCGCGCCCACAGGGCCGGAGCGCCGAGGATGGCGGCGACGTAGAAGGGGTGCCCATCCGCCTCGCCGCCCGACACCCAGCGGGCCTCCCCGTCGTTCAGTGACCGTTTTAGCGCTTCTTCCCAGCCAAGCTGACCATAGAGGGCATGGGGTAGCATGTTCATGGTGCCGCCGGGCAGGGGCATGACCAGGGGACCGTCTGGTCCGGCGCGCCGGGCGGTCATGGCGGCGGTGCCATCCCCCGCGAGGACGATGATGAGATCGGGCGCGGCGTCCACCGCCGCCCGCACGGCGCAGCTCAGATCACGTGCGCTGGCTTCGCAAACCCGAACGGCGAGGCCGTGCTGGGACAGGACGCGTTCTAAAGCCTCCGCCGCGCCAGGGCCTACGCTGCCGGAAAGGGGGTTCACTACCGCCTCAACCCGACGGATGCGTGGCTTCGACTCTGTACCGCTTGGCTTCTGGGGATGGGTCATAAAGGTCGCGTCATCGGCCATCGGGGCGCCATTCGGGTCCTGTTTCGCGGCTGAAACGGATTCAGATGCACAACGACCGCCCGCGGGGCCTGTTCCTCGATGATACAGCTTGACGGGAACCGTGACCTTGCGGCCACGTTGCATGGGGCGCATGGCGCGAGAGGAATCGAATGGGTCGCTGGCGTATCTTGGCGATGGTGAGTTTGGCCGTCATGGCGGCGGGCTGTGCGTCGGGTCATCATCCCGAAGTGGCAATCCCGCCTCCACCCCCGCCCCCTCCAGCAGGGTATCATGTCAATGGGACCGGACCGGTGACGCCGCCGCGCACGGCCACGTCCGGCTCAGCTGCTTCTTCGACGACCGCTCAGACGACAACGGTAGTCCGCTCGGGCCACCGGCAATATTTCGATCAGCGCCGCAAACGCTATTATTACTTCGACCCGGCCCGACGGGCCTATTACTGGGAAGACGGCACGCCTAAGGGCTGACGTTAAGGGAGGCCGGGATGCGGTCATCATGGAAGCTCGCGAGCTCGGCGGCTCTGGCGCTGATTGCCGCCGGCTGCGCCACCGAACCGATGCGCAAAACGCCCGCGTCCGTAGCTGTGGTCTCGGGCTGCGCCGACTTCAGCTATCCAATCTATTTCGAGAAGGGCTCGGACCAGTTGACCGCCGCCGCCCGCGCCGTCGTGGACTCAAGCGTCAAGCAGGTTCACGGCTGCAAGGTGACCAAGGTGGAGGTGCTAGGTCTGGCCGATGCAGACGGCGGCAAACAGCGCAATCTGGAACTCTCCCGTCGTCGCGCGTCGAACGTGGCCAAGGCGCTGGCCGGCGAGGGCATGCCGACCCCGGCCTTCGATATCGACGCCATAGGCGAGCTCGGCGCCAGGGCGCTCGATGGCAAGCCCGAACCCCTGCGCCGCCGTACCGAAGTGGTCATCCACGCCGAACCTGCGCGATAATATCTTCAACGCCGCGCGTCCCGGCTTTCGTCGGGACGGGCGGCATGCGCCGACGTTCGTATTTCAACGAAGTTGTGAGTGGGGTGTGAGGGCGGCAGGCCGAATGTGTCGGCCTATGTCGGGGGGGGCGTCGCCGCCCTCACGATCACATAACCACGAAGCCTGAGCCGGGTTCCGGGCGCGCGCGGCTTTTCGCGACTTTTTTGCCGCGTCCCGAAATGTGTCGTCCGTGCACCCAACCTTGGCCCTAGGAACAGGTCAGGCGTGCAGGCGTTTGCTGGGTAACGGAGGACGACACCATGACCGACTATCGGCCGACTTCATCCACTCCCGGCCCTCTCGACCAGCACGTAGGCGAGGTCGTCCCGGAAGAACAGGCCAAGCAGGGCCGCCGCGGCCTGCACATGCTCGCCGTGCTTGGCGCCTCGCTTGTGTTGGTGCTGGCGGCGTTCGCAGGCATCTTCGGTTATCATGCGCACTCGACTTCCGACGCGACCAAGGCCGACGCCGTGCAGCGCACCGCCGGCGTAGCGCACGACAGCTAAGGCAAGAACATAAGGGGTGGCGGCAATCCCGTCGCTGCCTACTCGGCCGGAAGAGTGTTCTCGGCGCGCTTGCTCATCATGGCGTCGAAATTGGTCCACACACCATCCCCGCCGTGCCATTGCCCGCGGGTGGCGGCTTTGGAATATTCCGTCGCGCGCGCCTCGAAGAAATTGGCGTGCTCCACACCCGACAGCATCGACTGCAACCAGGGCAGCGGGTTTTCCTGCACGCCGTAAATCTCCGGCAGGTGCAGTTGCCGCAGACGCCAGTCGGCGATGAAACGGATATAGCCCTTGATGTCGTCAGGGGTCATGCCTTGCACCTCACCGGCCTCGAAGGCGAGGTCGATGAACTTGTCTTCCAGCATCACCACGTGGCGGCAGTTCTCGACGATGTCGTCGGCCACGCTCTTGGTCACGCAGCCCGTCTCCTTGGCGAAGGCGTGATAGAGCTTGATCATCCCCTCGCAGTGCAGGCTCTCGTCGCGCACCGACCAGCTGACGATCTGGCCCATCCCCTTCATCTTGTTGAAGCGGGGAAAGTTCATCAGCATGGCGAAGCTGGCGAACAGCTGCAGCCCCTCGGTGAAGGCGCCGAACATGGCGAGCGTGCGGGCGATGTCGGCATTGGTCTCCACGCCAAACGTCTGCATGTAATCGTGCTTGGCCTTCATCGCCTCGTACTGGGTGAAGGCGCTGAACTCCGCTTCCGGCATGCCGATGGTTTCGAGCAACAGGGCGTAGGCGGCGATGTGGATCGTCTCCATGTTGCTGAAGGCGCTCAGCATCATCTTGACTTCGGTGGGTTTGAAGACGCGCGCGTAGCGCTCCATGTAGTTGTCGTTCACCTCCACATCGCTCTGCGTGAAGAAGCGGAAGATCTGCGTCAGCAGGTTGCGTTCGCGGTCATTCAGCTTGGTCGCCCAGTCCTTGCAGTCCTCGCCGAGGGGCACTTCCTCTGGCATCCAATGGACCTGTTGCTGCTTCTTCCAGAACTCGTGCGCCCACGGATAGCGGAACGGCTTGTAGGCGTGGCTGGGGGTCAGGAGGCCCGGCAGGGCGAGGATCGGTGCAGCCATCGGGTACGCCCTTCGAGAATCGGAAAACCACCAGCGTCGTCCCAGAACCTTATCAGGTCCTTTACATGATGTGGTGATGCATGGTGTCGCGGTCCACAAGATATGGTTACATATGCACAGGTGCGCCTAGGTCAGTAGCTCGTCTCAGTTGGTCAGGATGGAGCCTATCAGTAACTTCGCACCCGGCCGGCCGAGCGTCCTATCCACCGCCCGCTGAAGCTGGATGGAGATGATGTCCGGATTGGGCGCCTGTCCGGGACCCAAGGTTGGGGCATAGGTCAGCATTTCGCGCGTAAAGGCGTCGCGCAACAGGGGAATGGATTCCTGCGCCCGCTTGCGCAGGCCCGCGTCTGGCACGTCGATCCCAACCTCGATGGTCAGGACGCCGAGCCGCCGGTCGGGGCGCAGCACCGACGTGGTCAGGGTCGGCAGCTGGATGAAGCTCTCCCCGCCGCCCTTCTTCTTCTCGGTCTTCTCCGCCGCACGCGCGGTGGTCGCGACAAGCGCGAAGGTAGCGAGAATGACGGCGCGACGAAGCATGCCCCATGCTGACCCTCCGCCCGCGGAAGGGCAAGGGCGCGGCGCGTGATCGGGTCGAGAGAAACGGAATGCAGATAGGGGAGTGCGAAAGAAGGTTTAGCGCACCGGCTTTGGCGGGTTAACCGAGAGGTCCATCAGCAGGCGGGTGAGCATATAGAGACGGGGGGTGACGGTAGTGAGGTCGACCCACTCTTTGTCGGAGTGGAAACCGCCGCCCACCGGGCCGAGGCCGTCGAGGGTGGGGGTACCCGCCGCCTGGGCCATGGCCGACTCCGACGCGCCGCCGTTGCCGCCAAAGGTGAGCGTGCGGCCGATCTCGCTGTAGAACCCGGCGGCGCGCCTCGCCAAGGCGTCGGTAGCGGGATTGTTGGCCAGCGGCGGATAGGCGTGTTCGCGGGTGACGGCGACGGTCGTGTCGGGCACGACGGTGCTGGCTGCGGCGGCCTTCAGAGTCGCCTCCACCTTGTCGAGATCGGCCACGTCGCGCACGCGGACATTGACCTGGGCCTCCGCGTCCTCGGGGATGATGTTGTTCCGCGATCCGGCCTTGATGATCGTCAGATTGGCGGTCAGGCCGTCGCCGACATGGGGGAGGGTATCAACGGTCTGCAGCTGGTGGATCAACTCCACCGCCGCGTTGCGCCCGTCCTGCGGGGCGACGCCGGCATGGGCGGCGCGACCCTTTACGTCGATGTGGAAGGTGGTCGAGCCTTTGCGCCAGACGGTGATCACGTCCGGGGCGTCGCCGGGCTCCATGTTGAGCTCCACGTCGTGGGTCTTGACCAGCTTCTCGATCAGGCCGCGCGTTCCGGGCGAGCCGCGCTCTTCGGAGGTCTCGATCAGAAAGGTGATCTTGCCATACTTGCTGAAGCCCGCGTCGTGCAGGATCTTGAGCGCCGTCAGCGCCTCGATCACGCCGCCCTTCTCGTCGCCGACGCCCGGGCCGTGCACCTTGTCGCCTTCGATCTTGAACGGCCACTTGGCCACCGTGCCGGGGCCGAACACGGTATCGATGTGGGCGATAATTAGAATGCGCGCCTTGCCGGCGCCGGTGAAGGTGGCGACGGTGTTCTCGGGCAGGCCCGGCTCCTCGGCGGGGATGGACTCGATGGTGGCGCCGAGGGATTTCAGCTTGGGGATCAGGACGGCGGCGACCTTCCGTCCGCCCTCTACGTCGCCGGTGCCGGAGTCGATGTTGACGATCTCCTCCCACACCTTGAGCTGGTCCTGGCGGATGGCCTCGGCGGCGGACCAGACCTTGTCGTCGCGGCCCGCCTTTAATGGGGCGGGCTTCATCGGCGCGGCATGCGCCGTGGAGACGAGCAAAGCCGTCGCGCTGGCCAGCAGGATGATCTTCGATGCGCGCATGATGGCCCTCCATGGGCCGGCGCGCGTTGCGTGCGTGAGGCCCTTCGTCTATCCCGAGGCGAGCAACAGAGCGACGATTGACCGATGACGCAAGCCCTGACCACGCCTGGCCTGGTGACCGTGTTCGGCGGCTCCGGATTCCTCGGGCGATACGCCGTGCGCGCCCTGGCCAAGGATGGCTGGCGCATCCGCGTGGCGCTGCGCCGTCCGCACCTGTCGCCCGAGCTTCGGGTGATGGGGGATGTGGGCCAGATCGAGCTTTATCAGGCCAATGTCCGCTACCAGCACTCCATCGAGGAGGCGCTGGACGGCGCCGACGCGGTGGTGAATCTGATTGGAGCCCTTTACGAAACCGGGCCGCAGAGCTTCGCCGCGCTTCAGGTAGACGCTCCCCGCATGATCGCCGAGGCCGCCGCGGCTCGGGGCATTGCGCGGATGGTCCAGGTCTCCGCCATCGGCGCGGATGCCTCGAGCCCTTCTGCCTATGCGCGGACGAAGGCGGCAGGCGAGGCGGCGGTGCGCATGGCCATCCCCACCGCCACCATCTTCCGCCCTTCCATCGTGTTCGGCGAGGAAGACCAGTTCTTCAATCGCTTCGCCGCCATGGCTGGCTTGTCGCCGGTGCTGCCGCTGATTGGCGGCGGGACCAGCCGCATGCAGCCCATTTATGCGGGCGATATCGGCGCGGCGATTCGCGTGGCGCTAAGTTGGCCCGAGGCTATGGGCAAGACCTATGAACTCGGCGGCCCCGCGGCCTATACGTTCAAGGAGCTGATGCAGATCATGCTTCGCGAGATCGGACGCAAGCGTGTACTGTTGCCAGTACCCGGCCCAGCTGCCGACGTTCTGGCGATCGCCGGTGACGTGGTGGCCAAGATCGGGTTTCCGCCGCCGCTGACAAGCGACCAGCTGAAGATGCTGCAGGTCGATAATGTGGCGGGGCCGGGGTCGCTTGGCCTCAAGGACCTGCAGATCGAGCCCACCGCGCTTGAAGCGGTCCTACCGACATACCTGTGGAAATATCGCGTCGGCGGGCAATTCGCACCGATGGAAATGACCACAGCACAATAGTCCACTCACAGGACCACTAGTAGGGAGCCCGTTCAGTCGATGAGGTTAAGATGGGCATTTTCAGGCTTGTTGGTCCACTAGGGGGACCATGTGCTGGTATGGGGTTAAACTTACCCTTATAGGGCCGCTCTACCGACCTTTGCGGGTGGAGGATTGTCCTTGGCCGAGCGGATGCTGAAATTTACGACTGTTGCGCGCTCGGGTCCGCCCAAACGCGAGGCGGATCTGCGCACCGGCGACTTCCAGGAAATTTACGGCGAGTACGGCGAGCCCATGGCGGCCGAGCAGTCGGCGCGCTGCTCGCAGTGCGGCATCCCGTTCTGCCAGTCGCACTGCCCGCTGCACAACAACATCCCCGACTGGCTGCGCATGACCGCCGAGGGACGGACGCGCGAGGCCTATGAACTGTCCGCCGCCACTTCCACCATGCCCGAAGTCTGTGGCCGCATCTGTCCACAGGACCGGCTGTGCGAAGGCTCGTGCGTGATCGAGCAGGCGGGCTTCGGCACCGTCACCATCGGCTCTGTTGAGAAGTACCTCACCGACACGGCTTGGGCCGAGGGTTGGGTACAGCCGCTGAAGCCCATGCGGGAGAAGGCCCAGTCGGTGGGCATTATCGGCGCGGGTCCGGCGGGCCTCTCGGCGGCGGAAGTGCTGCGCGCCAAGGGCTACACGGTCACCGTGTATGATCGGCACGACAGGGCCGGCGGCCTGCTCATCTACGGCATCCCCGGCTTCAAGCTGGAAAAGGAAGTGGTGGAGCGCCGCACCCGCCGCTTGGCCGAAGGCGGGGTCAATTTCCGCCTGAGCTGCGAGGTCGGACGCGACATCACCCTGGCCGACCTGCGCGCGCGCCACGACGCGGTGCTGATCGCCACCGGCGTCTACAAGGCCCGCGAAGTCAGCGTGCCCGGCGGCGGCTCGGCGGGCGTCACCGCGGCGCTGCCCTATCTGATCGCCGCCAACCGCGCCGACCTTGGCGACGTCCTGGCCAAGGGTTCCGACAAGCTCCACGCCAAGGACAAGGACGTGGTCGTCGTCGGCGGCGGCGATACGGCCATGGACTGCGTGCGCACGGCTGTTCGCCAGGGCGCGCGCTCGGTCACCTGCCTCTACCGCCGCGACCGCGCGAATATGCCGGGCTCCTTCCGCGAGGTGACCAATGCGGAGGAGGAGGGAGTGCGCTTCGAATGGCTGGCCGCCCCGCGCTCGCTGCACGGCGACGCCGAGGGTGTGTCGGGCGTGCGGGCCATCCGCATGCGCCTTGGCCCGCCCGACGCCACCGGTCGCCGCGCGCCCGAGGAAGTGCCCGGCGCAGATTTCGACCTGCCGGCCCAGATGGTCATCAAGGCCCTCGGCTTCGATCCCGAAGAACTTGTCTCAATGTGGTCGGCGCCCGAACTGAAGGTGTCCAAGTGGGGTACGGTGAAGGCCCACCTATCCACCATGATGACGTCGATGGATGGCGTGTTCGCCGCCGGTGACATCGTGCGCGGCGCTTCGCTGGTGGTGTGGGCGATCCGCGACGGCATGGATGCCGCCACGGCCATCGACGCTCATTTGGCGGCCAAGACGCGGCCCCTGCTGGCGGCGGAATAGCCATGAGCGAGACACCCAATGTCGGCGCCTTCGCCATCGTGCCCTCGAACGACCTCGAGGCGGCGGTTTCGTTCTGGGAACGGCTCGGCTTCACCCATACCAATACCGTGCCGGAATATCGAATCATGCAGGGCTGGGGCTGCGAGGTTCATCTGATCCAGGCCGGCGCGCCGCCCTGGAACGTGCCTGAGGAGCACAACCCGTTCGGCGTCTTCATCCGCACCCCGCAGGTTGATGAGATCGCCGCTTTGGTGGACGACCTGATTATCCGCCCAGGCGGCATCCTGCGCCACCGCGAATGGGGCCTGTACGAAGTCGGCATCGCCGGTCCAGACGGCCTGCTCGTTCGCATCGGCTGGCCCTCACGCCTGATGAAAAGCGACGACCAATGAACGAGACCGAACTCTATCTCGCCAATCGCCAGCGTCTGATCGACGGGCATGCCTATGATCCGTCGATGGAGCACGACGCCTGCGGGACGGGCGTGATCTGCGCCATCGACGGCAAGCCGCGCCGCGAGGTGGTGGAGTTGGCCATCCGTGCGCTGAAGAATGTCTGGCACCGCGGCGCGGTGGACGCCGACGGCAAGACCGGCGACGGCGCAGGCGTGATGGTTTCGGTGCCGCAGGACTTTTTCGCCGCTCAGGTGAAGAGCTCCGGCCACGTCATGCGTCCGGGCGCCATCGCCGTCGGGCAGATATTCCTGCCGCGGGTGGACCTCGCCGCCCAGGAAGCCGCGCGCACGGTGGTCGAGGCCGAGGTGCTGCGCTTCGGCTTCTACATTTACGGTTGGCGTCAGGTGCCGGTGGTGACCGCCGTGATCGGCGACAAGGCTAACGCCACCCGCCCGGAGATCGAGCAGATCATGCTCGCCCCGCCCATCGGTTCGGACGGCAAGGTCACCTCTGGCGAGACGCTGGAGCGTATCCTGTTCATCTGCCGGAAGAGGATCGAAAAGCGCATCGCCGCCGCCGGCCTACCGCACTTCTACATCTGCTCCTTCTCGGCCAAGTCGCTCGTCTACAAGGGCATGTTCCTGGCCGAGCATATCGACGAGTTTTACCCCGACCTGAAGGACGAGCGGTTCACCTCGGCGGTAGCGATTTTCCACCAGCGCTATTCCACCAATACATTCCCGGAATGGCGCCTGGCCCAGCCCTTCCGCATGTTGGCCCACAACGGCGAGATCAATACGCTGAAGGGCAACGTCAACTGGATGAAGAGCCATGAGATCCGCATGGCCGCTGACGCCTTCGACGTCTACCAGGAGGACGTCAAGCCGGTGATCCAGACGGCGGGCTCCGATAGCGCCGCCCTCGACAACACCTTCGAAGTGCTGGTCCGCGCCGGGCGCTCGGCCCCCATGGCGAAGACCCTGCTGATGCCCGAGGCCTGGTCCGGCCAGTCGGATACCATGAACGACAAGCACCAGGCGCTCTACGCCTACTGCAATGCGGTCATGGAGCCGTGGGACGGCCCCGCCGCCGTCTGCGCCACCGACGGCCGCTGGGTCATTGCCGGCAAGGACCGCAACGGTCTGCGGCCTCTGCGAGTCGCCATCACCTCCGACGGCCTGCTGATTGCGGGCTCCGAAGCGGGCATGACCAATGTCGATGAGAGCCGCATCAAGGCCAAGATGCACATCTCGCCGGGCCGGATGATCGCCGTCGACCTCGAGAACGGCCGTCTCTATGACGAGGACGCGGTGATCGACCACCTGGCCGACGCCCATCCCTATACCCAGTGGCTTGGCAATATGGTCGATCTCGAAGCCGAGATGGGTCCGGGGCCGGAGCCGAGAAAGTACGCCCGCGAGGAACTGACCCGCCGCCAGCTCGCCGCCGGGCTGACCCTGGAGCAACTGGAGCTGATCCTTGCCCCCATGGTCGAGGACGCCAAGGAAGCCATTGGCTCCATGGGCGACGATACTCCCCTCGCGGTGCTGTCTGACCATTACCGGCCGCTGGCGCACTTCTTCCGCCAGAACTTCAGCCAGGTGACCAACCCGCCCATTGACGCCCTGCGCGAGACGGGGGTGATGAGCCTGAAGACGCGGTTCAAGAACCTCGGCAACATACTGGCCCAGGACGAGGCCCAGACCGACGTCTATGTGCTGCAGTCGCCCGTGCTCACCACCGGCATGTATGAGCGCATCGTCGCCTTCATCGGTGAGAAGGCGGTCAAGATCATCGACTGCACCATGCCGATCCCGGCGGATGAGGCGCGGCCCGGCGACGCCCTGCGCGCCAATCTCGATCGCATCCGGCGCGAGGCGGAAGAAGCCGCGCTGTCAGGCCTGTCGCAGATCGTGCTGACCGACGAAGCTTCGGGCTCCGACCGGGTCGCCCTGCCCATGGTGCTGGCCACCGGCGGGGTTCACAGCCACCTCGTGGCGCGGGGCCTGCGCTCCTACGTCTCCATAATCGTCCGCTCGGCCGAGGCCCTGGATACCCACGCCTTCGCCGTGCTGGTCGGGGTGGGGGCCACGGCGGTGAACGCCTATCTGGCCCAGGAAAGCTTCCAGGACCGGCTGGAGCGCGGCCTGTGCGGCGCCCTTTCCCTCCGCGACGTGTGCCTGAACTTCAAGAACGCCATCGAGGCAGGCCTTTTGAAGATCATCTCCAAGATGGGGATCAGTGTCATCTCCTCCTATCGCGGGGGCTACAACTTCGAGGCTGTGGGACTGAGCCGCGCACTGGTGGCCGAGTTCTTCCCCGGCATGCCCTCGCGCATTTCGGGCATCGGCCTGGCGGGGCTCGAAGCCAAGGCCGTCGAAGCGCATCGCAAGGCCTGGGATAGCTCTATCGTCACCCTACCGGTGGGCGGCTTCTACAAGGCCCGCCGCTCCGGCGAGGCGCACGCCTTCGAGGCTCGGCTGATCCACATCCTGCAATCGGCCTGCGACCGGGGCGACTATCAGACCTACAAGGCCTATTCGGCCGCCCTCCGCTCGCTGCCGCCGATCCAGCTGCGCGACCTGCTCGACTACCGCTCGCCGCAGGTGGCGGTGGGGCTGGACGAGGTGGAGAGCGTCAATTCGATCCGCAAGCGCTTCGTCACCCCCGGCATGTCGCTGGGCGCGCTGGGTCCAGAGGCGCATGGGATGCTGAACATCGCCATGAACCGGATCGGGGCCAAGAGCGTCTCCGGCGAGGGCGGCGAGGACCGGGCCCGCTATCAGCCCCTGCCCAATGGCGACAACCCTAACTCGGCGGTCAAGCAGGTGGCGTCCGGCAGGTTCGGCGTCACCGCCGAATACCTGAACCAGTGCCGCGAGATCGAGATCAAGGTGGCCCAGGGCGCCAAGCCCGGTGAGGGCGGGCAACTGCCCGGCTTCAAGGTCACCGAGATGATCGCCCGTCTTCGACATGCGACGCCCGGTGTGACCCTGATCTCGCCCCCGCCGCACCACGACATCTATTCCATCGAGGATCTGGCCCAGCTCATCTACGACCTGAAGCAGATCAATCCCGACGCGCGGGTGTGCGTGAAGCTGGTCTCCATGACCGGCATCGGCGCCATCGCGGCGGGCGTGGCCAAGGCGAAGGCCGACGTGATCCTGATCTCCGGCAACGTGGGCGGCACCGGGGCCTCGCCGCAGACCTCGATCAAGTATGCCGGCTCGCCCTTCGAGATGGGCCTTAGCGAAGCGCATCAGGTGCTGACGCTGAACAACCTTCGCCACCGGGTGGTGCTGCGCGCCGATGGCGGTATGCGCACGGGGCGCGACATCGTCATCGCCGCCATGCTGGGGGCCGAAGAGTTCGGCATCGGCACAGCCTCGCTGATCGCCATGGGCTGCATCATGGTGCGCCAGTGCCATTCCAACACCTGCCCGGTGGGGGTCTGCACCCAGGACGAAAAGCTCCGCGCCAAGTTCACCGGCACGCCCGACAAGGTGGTGAACCTGTTCACCCACGTGGCGGAGGAGGTGAGGGAGATTCTGGCCTCGCTCGGCTTCACCAACCTGCTCGACATCGTCGGCCGCACGGATCTGCTGGCTCAGGTGTCTCGCGGCGGCGAGCATCTCGACGACCTCGACCTCAACCCCCTCCTGGTCAAGGCCGACCCTGGCCAGAACAAGCCCTACTGCACCATCGAGGGCCGCAACCCGGTGCCCGACACGCTCGATGCAGACATCGTGCGCGATGCCGGTCCGTTCCTGGAGCGGGGCGAGAAGATGCAGCTCACCTACACGGTCAAGAACGTGCAGCGCGCCATCGGTACGCGGGTCTCCAGCCACATCGTGCGCAAGTACGGCATGGACGGGCTGCAGCACGGCCACCTGACGGTGCAGTTGCGCGGTTCGGCGGGGCAGAGCCTCGGCGCCTTCGCGGTGAAGGGCCTGCGCATCGAGCTGGTGGGCGAAGCCAACGACTACTGCGCCAAGGGCCTGTCGGGGGCGACCATCGCCATCCGGCCCAACGCTCCGCACGCCAACCCACAGGCGAACGCCCTGCTCGGCAACACCATCCTCTACGGAGCCACGTCTGGCGCCCTATTCGCAGCGGGTGGGGCGGGCGAGCGGTTCGCCGTACGCAATTCCGGCGCGACGACGGTGGTCGAAGGCGTCGGCGCCAACGGTTGCGAGTACATGACCGGCGGCGTGGCCGTGATCCTCGGCCCTGTGGGCAAGAACTTCGGGGCGGGCATGACCGGCGGCATGGCGTTCGTGCTCGATACGCCCAACCCGGCCGAGGGTGGCGGCTTCCAGCACCAGGTCAATCCTGAGAGCGTGATCGTCACCCGCCTCGCCTCCGCCCATTGGGAGGCCGTGCTTAAGGGCCTGGTGGAGCGCCAACTGGCCGAGACCGGTTCGCCCCTGGCCGAAGCCCTGCTGCACGACTGGGACCTGGCGCGAGACCGCTTCTGGCAGGTCTGCCCCAAGGAAATGGTCAACCGTCTCGAATATCCCTTGGAGGACGTGGTGGCGACCGAGGCGGCGGGTTAGTCCCGCCTCGGTTTCCGCAGGCCGATCAGGCGGTCTGCAGCTTTGCGAAGTCCCAGAGGCGGATCTTTTTCGGCGTGGATTTGCGCGCGGTGGCGGCCCAGCTCCCATCCATCTGCATCACGCGAATTTCCACGGAGAGCGAACCCTCCTCGATGAAGGCCGCCATCTTGTTGGCGCGCTTCAAAGCCGTCTCGACTTCCAGATTGGCTTCGAGAAGGTGGCCGTCCATACGGACGGCCCAGCCGCGTTGCCCGCCGCAAATCCAGATGATCTTGTCCGCCATGATTCGCTCTCTTGTAGTCAAGCTTGAGACCAAGCTCGGCCGTATACGGAGGAAATGAAATGCGGCGGCACGCCGCATGCAACTTGTTCATGGACAGCTATTGATCGGTAACCCGCCGCCAGTGGTTTCAATCACAACGAATACCAAAGGCTTGAAACGGACGGCGTTGAGTGGGCTACCGGCTGATGGCGGCCAATATCCGAAACGATGGAGGTAGTGGTCAGGCCGTTTCCTCACCGAACAGGCCGTGCGGCTCGGCGAAGCCTTCCGGGTCGGGGTGGATCAGGACGTCGGCGGCGGGGAAGGCGGCCATGACGCGAGCCTCGGCTCCTTCCACGACGACGTGCGCCTGGCGCAGGGTCTGGTCCGGATCGAGGTCCACATGCATCTGGATGTGAATGCGCGGGCCGGAGGCGCGGGTGCGCAATTCATGTACATTGCGGATCGCCGGATCGGCCAACACCGCCTCGGTAATGGTTTGGCGCGCTTCGTCGTCGAGTTCGTGGTCCATCAGGTGCTGGGTCGCGTCGCGCAACACGCCGACCGCGCCCCAGGTAAACCAGACGGCCACAACCAGACCCGCCCAGGCGTCCCAGTGCGGATCGCGGGTCACGGCTGTAGCGGCGATGCCGATCAACGAAGCGATGTTGGAGATGAAGTCCGAGACGTAATGCGCCCGATCGCTCGACACCGCCAGCGAGCCTGTCTTAGCCAGCACGCGGTTCTGCATCAGCACCAAGCCCGCCGTCATGGCCAGGGAAAGGAACATGATGGCCATGCCCCAGCCCTCCGCCCGCACCGGCTCGGGTTTCAACAGATGAGCGATGGACTCGCGCCCGATCAAGGCGGCGGAGGCGAAGATCAGTCCGCCCTGGATCAGCGCCGAGAAAGCCTCCGCCTTGCCATGGCCGAACCGATGCTCCGCGTCCGGCGGTGCGATGGCGAAGCGGACGGCGAAGAAGGTGGCCAGGGCCGAGACGATATCGAGAGCGCTGTCGGCCAGCGAGGCGAGAAGGGACACTGAGCCGCTGCTCCACCAGCCCAGGGCCTTTACCGCCGTCAGGATCACCGCCACGGAAACGGAATAGATCGTGATCCGCGCGGTGAGCGCCGCGCTCTGTTCGATAGACAGCCCCCCGGCGCGCGCCCCGCTCATGCGATCAGGCCGAGGCCTCCGCCATGGGGCTGACGTCCGCGGCTATGATCGGTGTCTCCACCGTTTCAGCCGCGCGCTCCCCCATGGCCCGCATGCCCAGATCGGCCAGGAGGGCGCGGTCCTTGTCCTTGCCGGGCAGGGGGGTGGTGAGCAGCTTGCCGCCGATGAAGATCGAGTTGGCGCCGGCCATTAGGCACATGGCCTGCATCTCGCGGCTCATGCCTTCGCGACCGGCCGCCAAGCGAACCACGGAGCGCGGGCAGACGATGCGCGCCACCGCCACCGTGCGCACGAACTCCAGCCCGTCGAGCGGAGGTGAGTCGCCGAGCGGCGTGCCGGGGATCGGCACCAGAGCATTGATCGGCAGGCTCTCCGGATGGATCGGCAGGGTGGCCAGCGCGTGCAACAGCCCGGCGCGGTGCGCGCGGGTCTCGCCCATGCCGACGATACCGCCGCAGCAGACGCTCATTCCCGCCGCGCGCACATGCTCAAGCGTGTCCAGCCGCTCGTCATAGGTACGGGTGGACACAACGCGGGCATAGTCCTCCGGCGCGGTGTCGAGGTTGTGATTGTAGAAGTCGAGGCCCGCCGCCTTCAGTTCCGCCGCCTGTTCGGGGCTCAGCATACCGAGGGTAGCGCAGGTCTCCAGCCCCAGGGCCTTCACGCCGGAGATCATGCGAGCGAGTTCAGGCAGGTCGCGGTCCTTCAACTCGCGCCACGCCGCACCCATGCAGAAACGCTGCGCCCCGTGCTCCTTGGCGCGCCTGGCGTCGGCGATCACCAGGTCCGACGGCATCAACTTGGAGGCCTTCAGCCCGGTCTTGAAGTGCGCCGACTGACTGCAATAGCCGCAGTCCTCGACGCACCCGCCGGTCTTCACCGACAGCAACTGCGAGAGCTGCACTTCCGCAGGGTCAAAACTGGCTCGATGGACGCTCATGGCGCGGTACATCAGCTCCGGCAGGGGCAGGTCAAAAAGGGCCTCGACCTCGCGGCGGGTCCAGTCATGCCGAGGTTGAGCGCTGGGTCGGGCGAGATTTTTTTCGAGCATGCCCCGATGTACCACCGGGCAATAGGAGAGGCCAGCCGGTGCGCGTTCATCCCTTGTAAATAAAGGCTTTGCCGTTCCTTAAGCACTCCGGGCGCAGGGTTCCGGTCCAACCCCTCCGGTGTTTCCCTGCACATGCGTTCTAGCTTCGTTCCTGGTTGCGAGACCGCCTTCGTCCGAACGGCCAAGCTTGGCCTGGGCCTTGGTGTTTTCGCCGCCGAGTCGGAAGGAACCAGCCTGCGCGCCCGTATGGCGAGGGACGCTGCGGCCGAAGCGGCTCGCCTCGCCATCCGCGCCGGAACCGCGCTTTTCGACGGCCCGGAGGGCTGCGAATCCCTGCTCGATACGGTCGGCGACGCTCACTTCACCTGCCATCTGCGTGCCGAGGGGCTCGGCCCCGACCAGTTCGAGAGCCGCATCGCCCTTGTGCGCGCACGGCTGCGCGCCTCCACCACCTTCGACGTTCTGATCCCCGGCGCCTGCCTGGTGGCCGATGACGGCGACGCATTGTGGGCTGCTGCAACCGCCATCGCGGAGCGGGGCCTGTGCGGCGCGGTGGGCATCGTCGTCGAGCCGGGCGGCGACGCCCTTGGCCTCGCCCGCCGCTTCAAGCCGGCCCTGATCCAGGTCTCCGCCGGCCTGCTCGACCAGCGTCTGATCGGATCGGGCGTCCTGGCCCAGATCGTCACGCTCGGCTCCGCCATCCACCTGCGCACCACCTTGCTCCACGGTCTGCTGTTCCTGCCCCGCGAAGGACTGCCGCCAGCGCTCGCCGAGGTCGGACCGCAGGTGTCGCGCGTCCGCCGCAAGATCGCCGAGGGCGGGGCCGATCCGCTCCAGGCGGCCCTGGCCTTCGCGCTCGACCGCCCTGAAGCCGCGCGCGTGATCGTAGAGGTCGGCTCCCCCGGCGAGGTCCGCGCCCTCCTTGCCGCCGCCTCCGCGCCTTCGCCGCAACTCGACTGGCCGACCATGGCCCTCGATCACCCAGCCGCGCTCGATGCCGAAGCGAGCCTTAGGCGAGTGGCGGCTTAGGCCCGGCCTCTAAATGCCGTTCCCCGTCTTCGCGGGATGAGTTGGACTAGGCTTGCGCGGGCTTCCGCTTGGGGCCAGGCAACCAGCTCAGCAGCGGTCGGGCCAGCGCATCCACTACGCCCTCATGCGCCGGCTCGTCGCAGCCCAGCGCCACCCGGCCGCGCCGCTCGGGCACCCACAGGGTACCGAAGGCGGCGTCCCAGATCGACAGGGCGTAGCCGAGGTTCCTGTCGAAGTGGCGCGGGTCGGTGGAGTGGTGAATTTGGTGGTGCGCTGGGCTGTGAACCACCCGTCCCAGCCACCCTGTCGCGGCGATCCACACTCCCGAATGGCGCAGGTGGTGGAATGTGGCGAGATGGATCACCAGCAGGATGTTGAGTTGGAACAGGGTGAAGGGCTCAGCGCCCGACCCGAACAGCCACCCCATCGCGCCATAGCTCGCACCCATGCTGAGGGTCAGCACATTGGCGAAGGCGATGAACTCAATAGGGTGCTGTCGCCACTCGGTCAGCGGGGTCATCACCTCGGCTGAATGGTGCACGCGATGGATGGTCCACAGGGCGGGGACCTTGTGAAAGGCGTAGTGCAGCGCCCAGTAGCCGAGCTCGAGCGCCAATACCTGCACGACAGTGGTTACGGAGCCGGCGACCCAGCGCGGCGCGGGCAGTGGTGGATGCGCGCCGAACAGGGTGGTGAGCGCGCCCCGCGCTCCGCTGCTCCAGGCCTCGCTCGATAGCTCGAACAGGCCATAGGCGAACAAGATCAGCACCCCGTTCAGGAGGTAGAGCTTCAGGTCCAAGATGGTCGAGGCGTGGGTCAGCAGGCGTCGCGAACCGAGCAGACGCCACAGACCACGGACGCTTTTGCGGCCCCGTCGCCGCCACATCATCACCGCCGCCGCGAACAGGAGCGCGCCGCCGAGATAGGCGAGGCAATAGCCCTCGCGCGGGTTCAGCACCCGCAACAGCTGGTAGCCGATCAGGCCGGAGAGGTAAGAAAGGGCGTCCACGAGGGCACCCTAACGCGCCGGGGTTAAGGAAGCGGGACCGCCGTTATCCCCGTCGCTTCAACGCCACGTAGAGCGCGCCGTCTCCACCGTGGCGGCGGTCGGCGGTTGAGACGCCGGCGACAACGCCGCGTAGCACCGGTTCGGCCAGCCATTCGGGCGCCCGGCGGCGCAGGATGCCGTCGCCCGTCGTACCCTTGCCGGTGATCACCAGAACCGCACGCACCCCGTCCGTCTGGGCCCGCAACAGGAAGGCATGAAGAGCCGCGCGGGCGCCGTCCTGATCCAGGCCATGCAGGTCCAGGCGGCGGTCGAGCGGCGCGCGCTCGCGCACGATCAGTCGTTTGCGGTTGGGTTCGATCCCACTGGGCGGCGGCTGCGGCGGGGTGGGGGCGGTCGTCTTGGATTGCGGCGGAGGGCCTTTGGGTTTCAGACGGCCGCTGAAACGCGGCGGCGATTTCGGCTCCGGCCCCGCGGGAACCGGCATGACGATGGGCAAGGGCTCGGCCTCGGCGGCGTTCTTTGCCGCGCGATCGTGCGCGGGGCGGACCGTGGCCGTGATCACGGCCCAGAGCCTAGTCTCGTCCGGCCGGAGCTCCCGGGTCCTTGAGGGGCGTTTCATGGTTCGGCTCGGCGGGCGTGGCGACAGGCGGCGGTTCGGCAGGCAGGATGGATGGCGCGGTCGGCGGCGGATTGGGTATCAGGCGAACCAAGCTTAACACATGCTTGACCCGTCCCGCCTCGCGTCCGGCTGCGTCACCGCGTCCAAGATACAGGTCCGCCCGCCGTTCGCCCCGGATCGCGGCGCCGGTGTCCAAGGCCAGGGCAAGTCGGCGATAGGTGGGCACGGCCCCGTTCAGGGTCGGGGCGTCCGCGTCTATCCAGTAGAGCGCGCCGTAGCGGTGGAAGCTCGGATCGACCGCCAGCGCCCGCCCGGCGGTCAGCGGCGCGCCGGCGGCCCCGGCAGGCTCGCGTCCATCGTCAGGGACGAGGTCGAAGAAGATGTAGCGGGCGTTCCGGTCCATCACCGCGTCCGCCTCGGGGCCCCGATGCGCGGCCAACCAGGCGCGGATGGCGTCGCCGGACAGATTGGAGGCCGACAGCAGCCCCGCCTGTAGCATCGGCCGGGCAATGGGGGTGAAAGCGAGAGCGTTGTCGCCGGTATAGACCGCCTTCATTCGCCGCCCGTCGGGGAAGATCAGCGTGCCTGAGCCCTGAATCTGCAGGAAGAACAGGTCCTCGGCCTTCATGAAGGCCAAGGCGCCGTCGGCCGGGTCGGTCTCAATGAGGGCTCGGGGGCGGTTCACATAGGCGTCCGCATCGTCGGGCCGGGCGCGCAGAGGAGCCGAGAAGACCTCGTCCGGCGTGGTCCGCGCCGGGTATTCGGGCGAGAAATAGGCGGTGAGGGTGCCGGTCGGCGATCCACCCTCAGCCTGGAAATTGGCTTCGAAGAATGCGCGTGCGGCGGCGTCATCGGTCAAGGGTGTGGCCTTGGCGCGCAGACAGACCGCCTTCCACAGGGGATCGCGCGCCACGCCGCACCCGGCCTGGAACGCCTTCAGCGCTGCAAGGTGATCGTCCATCGCCCAGCCGGCCAGGCTGTTCAGCGGGCGAAGCACGCCCACCGGGATGGGCGGTGCGCCCGGCGCGGCTGATGTTTCCGGCGGACGCACCGGATGTGGCAGGTCGGCATAGGGGATGGGATGCTTTGGCGCCTGTTGGCCCGACAGTACCTTGGGCGACACCGGCGACGAGAACGGCGGGGGTGGAGCCTGGTGTACGACGGCAGCGGCTGGCGCGGGCTTTGGTGCAACTGTTTCGGTCGCGCACCCGATTAGGCCGACCAGCAGCGGAGTCGCCAAGGCCAGCGCCGCCGATGCCCCCGGCGTCCGCAGAGCCGTCCGGAGACCGGCGGCCGATCGGCTGGGCATCAGGCCTCCGCGGCGTCCACGCGGGTGAGGAGCCACTTGGGGTCGCGGCTGGAGAACATGCGCTCGAAGGTCCAGACCTCCGCCGTGCGTCTGTCGTCCACCGCCTCGCCGGCGGCGTCCTTGGTGCGGGTGCGGAACTCGGCCAGGAAGCGCACCTTGGCGCGAGCCAGGTCCCCATCCACCGCCGCGCTCTCCAGGTCGGCGCGCACCGGCTGCAGGAACTCCATGCTCTCGGTGCGGTCGGCCTCCTCGCGCTGCTTGATGGCGGCTTCGAAGGCGTCGAACACCACGTCGTCCACGAGCGGGCGCAGGGTGGTGCGGTCGCCGCCAATGAAGGCGCGCACGATGGTCTCGTAGGCGGCCTTGGCGCTGACGATGAACTTGCCGGGATCGAAGCTGGAATCCTTGGCCTTCAGCGCGCCGACGCCCTCGGGCAGCACCACTTCGGGCTGGGCCGGCTGACGCAGGCGGTTGAAGCCCGGCAGCTTGGAGTGCGTGCTCTCGGCCCGGTCGGTGGGCTGGCGACCGACGCGCCGGCCCAGCACCGCGTAGAGTTGGTACAGTACGGCGACGGCGAGCAGGCCGAAGATGATCAATTCTATGATCTGCAAGGCGTCCACCGTCTGGCCATCCGGAAGTTGTAGCCGCGCGAATATGCGGCGGAATGTATGAACAGGGATATATAGAGGTGTTCGGCCTCCGCGTCAGGGGCCTTAATCATCTGATGACGGATCGGGCTCCAATGCGTGCCCGACATTGCACCCGCAGCCCCCGTTGTGTTAGCAGCGCCGCTCTCTTTGAAGGCCCGTTCCATGACCGACGTCGCTCCCGACGCTAACGCCCAGCTTCCGACCGGGCCGCAAATCCGCATTCTGGCGCAGTTCGTGCGCGATTTCTCATTCGAGAACCCGCGTGCGCCCGATTCGCTCCGCGCCTCTGACGCTCAGCCGGGCATGGAGCTGAATGTGGAGATGGCGGCGCGCGGTCGTCCCGACGGTCTGTTCGAGGTAGACATCCGCACCACCGCCACCGCCAAGCAGGGAGAGGCCATCGCCTTCCAGGTGGACCTGCTCTACGGCGGCCTGTTCGAGATCGCCAATGTGCCCGAAGAGCAGATAGAGCCGGTGCTGCTGATCGAGTGCCCGCGCATCCTGTTCCCCTTCGTACGCCGAATTATTTCCGACGCTACGGCGGACGGCGGTTTCCCGCCCTTCCAACTCGAGCCCCTCGACTTCGCCGCCGTCTATGAAGCCCGCCAGAACCAGGGCGCGCCGGGCATGGCGCTGCAGTAGAAGCTGCCCGTCCTCGCTGCGCAGGGAGGGATTGTTCAGCTCCCTCCGCCCGCTTATCTACATCTGTAGCCACCGGCCGCGCTTGACGAAGCAGGTTATTCTGTGGTTCGGCTAGGACACCAGTTCGGCCCATGGCGGTCGGGCTCCCGTCTTTCGGCCGCGCGGCTCCGCCGGCCTCCCTCGACTTTCAAATCGGCCGCGCCCGTCCGGGACGCGCCTCCATCCACAAGCCCAAGGCCCGCCCGGCCCGACCGTGCGCGCGGCTTTCGGCTGAACCCTCCCAAGAGACGATTTTCATGTCCGACGATTCCGCCCTCGACGAACTGGTCGCCGAAGCCGTTGCTCAAGAAGCCGGCCCGGCCTCCGCCGAGACCCCCGACAATTCGGAGAACGGCGAAGACGCCATCTCCAACATCGCCGCCGCCCTGCCGCGGCTTTCGCTCCAAGAACTTAAAGACAAGTCCCCCACCGATCTGCTCGCCTTCGCCGAGAGCCTTGAGATCGAGGGCGCCAGCACCATGCGCAAGCAGGACATGATGTTCGGCATCCTCAAGACCTTGGCCGAGGAGGGGGTTGAGATCACTGGCTCTGGTACGCTGGAGGTCCTGTCCGACGGCTTCGGCTTCCTGCGCTCGCCCGAGGCCAACTATTTGCCCGGACCGGACGACATCTATGTCTCCCCCTCGCAGATTCGGAAGATGGGCCTGAAGACCGGCGACACCATCGACGGTCCCGTGCGCGGTCCCCGCGAGGGCGAGCGCTACTTCGCCATCGTCAAGGTCGATACGGTCAATTTCGAAAACCCCGAGACCATCAAGCACAAGGTCCACTTCGACAACCTGACCCCGCTCTATCCTGACGAGCGGTTGACCATGGAACTGCCCGATCCGACGGTGAAGGATCGCTCGGGGCGGGTGATCGACATCGTCTCGCCCATCGGCAAGGGCCAGCGCTGCCTGATCGTCGCCCCCCCGCGGGTCGGCAAGACCATCATGATGCAGAACATCGCCAAGGCGATCGAGAGCAACCACCCCGAATGCTTCCTGATCGTGCTGCTGGTCGACGAGCGGCCCGAGGAAGTGACAGATATGCAGCGCACGGTGAAGGGTGAGGTCATCGCCTCCACCTTCGACGAGCCGGCGACGCGCCACGTGGCCGTGGCCGAAATGGTGATCGAAAAGGCCAAGCGCCTGGTCGAGCACAAGCGCGACGTGGTCATCCTGCTCGACAACATCACCCGCCTCGGGCGCGCCTACAACACCACAGTGCCGAGCTCCGGCAAGGTGCTGACCGGCGGTGTGGACGCCAACGCCCTGCAGCGTCCCAAGCGCTTCTTCGGCGCGGCGCGCAATATCGAAGAGGGCGGCTCGCTCACCATCATCTCCACCGCCCTGATCGATACCGGCTCGCGGATGGACGAGGTGATCTTCGAAGAGTTCAAGGGCACCGGCAATTCGGAAATCGTGCTCGACCGCAAGGTGGCCGACAAGCGCATCTACCCCGCGATCGACATCCTGAAGTCCGGCACCCGCAAGGACGAGCTGATCACCGACAAGGCGATCCTCACCAAGACCCACGTGCTGCGCCGCATCCTGGCGCCCATGGGCTCGCAGGACGCCATCGAGTTCCTGCTCGACAAACTGCGCCAGACCAAGAACAACGCCGACTTCTTCCAGTCCATGAACACCTGATCCAGGTTCCTGCCGCCGACTGCAGGGTAACCGGGGCGCCCTGGAGCAGCTGCAGAGCACCATCATCTCTGCCTCGACTGCTGCGTCACGCCATCGCAGCTATCTCGCCCTGCGTATGGTAAGCCAAGCCTTTCTACAGCTGCGCGCCTTCGATGAAGCGGCGAATTGTGAGTTGAAAGCCAACCTCGTCGCGGGGTTTCACTCGCTTGGATTCGAGATTTCGAGCAAGCCAGATTAAACGCCTTGTCCAGCGTCATTGTTCAGTCATCGTTTCGAATTCTGGAAGTAGCTTTTCAACGCAAGCGTAGCGGCGGAGGTCTTTTGATTAGAGGGCTCAAGCTTGTGATCGTGAGCGCCTTTTGGGGCTTAGTTGAAGTAATAATACGTGTTTAGACTGGCGTGGGCGTTTCCTTGCCTGATGGTTCAGTAAGATCCCGACAATCGCGATTGCGATCAATGTCGCCACCGCGGCCAACAGACGACCGGGGCTCTGCGATGCTCCAAATCGGAGCGTTACCGGGATCGGCGGCCGCGTTGGCGGCGCGCGGAGTTAGGACGGTTGGCGAGGCGGGGAGACGGCGCCCATCTGGATGAAGACTTCGAGCGTGTTGAGCTCGTCCCAATGCTCGACGAACTTGCCCTCTTCGACCCGCCAGATGTCGATCGAGTGCATGGCGAAGGGCCTGCCCGTGCCGGAGTAGCCGAGGAGATTTCCAGTGTGCGTGCCATCATAGCGGTAGCGGCCGACCACGCGGGAGCCGTCCGCCGAGACGAAGACGTCTTCCGCCGTCACCTTGAGGTCTGGCACGCCCGCGATGATGGCGCCAAGGACCTTCTTTGAACCCTCAAGACCCGGTTCGGCGAAGGCGTTGTGGTTGATGTAGCCGGGCGCCTTGATCTCGTCGAAGCGCGAGACATCGTGGCTGGACATGATCTCGGCGAACAGATGGCCGAGCTTCACTAGGTC
Organism: uncultured Caulobacterales bacterium; assembly: GCA_903862425.1. Lineage (GTDB taxonomy): Bacteria > Pseudomonadota > Alphaproteobacteria > Caulobacterales > Caulobacteraceae > CAIOYC01. The sequence continues at coordinate 46,730 of CAIOYC010000003.1, forward strand.
AGCATAGTTAGAAGTCGTCATTGTGTAGTCCTTTTCAGAGTTGCGAAGTTAGATCGGTGGTTACTGGGCGCCGATGATCAGGCAGGCGCCCGTTGCGACGATGACCAGCCCTGTAAGGCCGTGCATGCCGAAGGCGAGGGCTCGGCTTCCGCCCGAGCGAAGGACTCTCACCATGTCGCCAAAGGCGATAGGCTGGCGATGAGCATGAATTCGCCGAGCATGCGCGGAAACCCTTTGGTCATGAGCAGGATGACTAAAAGGCAGGCGGCGATGTCTCGCGTGCCCTTCACCGACAGCCAGGCGGTGAAGCCAGTGGACAGCGTCGGCGAGTCGGCGATGCCGAAGCCGGCTGATGCGGTGGCCGGCGCCAACCAGAAGCGCGCACCGAGGAATAGTATGGCGGCCGCGATCAGGCCGGAGAGGACATATCCGATTTGGATCGGTAGGTGGGTTTGGCTCATTTGGGCCCGCTCCTGTCGTCCACACATAAACTAGCGACGCTAGGATCTGGCATCAAGGGAAATATATAGCGTTGGCAGAAAAACTGTTTGGTGGTAGAATTTCTACATGTCTATCGTGGAACGCAAAGAACGCCAGCGCGCGGAGCGCTATGGCCTTATCCTGGCTAGGGCGCGCGAGCTGGCCGAGGCCGAGGGCTGGGACGCTGTCACCACGCGCCGTCTTGCAGCGCTCATCGATTACAGCCAGCCGGTCCTTTACAGCCATTTCAAGGGCAAGACCGAGATTATGGCCGCAGTGGCCACCCAAGGTTTCGACGAACTAGCTGCGCGCCTGGACGCGGCTACTGAAAACACGACCGGCGAGTCGGAAGGCTTGCGCAAGGTCTGTTCTGCTTATCTCGAATTCGCCCGTTCGCGGCCGGTGGTCTATGAGGCTATGTTCGTCTTGCGACGAAGCTTCAATTCGCCAGCGAAGAGACGCCACCGGCGCTTCGCGCTGCCTTCACCGCATTCGTCAAGGCGCTTGGGCCAGAACGACAAGAGACAGTGTTCTTGGCCGAAGTGATTTGGAGCACGCTGCATGGGATGGTCGTCCTCATGCAATCCGAACGTATCCCAGATGCGGGCGCAGAGGATCGACTGAACATCCTCGTTCAAAGATTCCGAAACGATATTATTTGACCGTTTTCCTACCTAGCGTTGGTGCGCCCTCCTTCACGAGTTGGCGATTGCCACCGCCTGACCTAGGTGCTCATCGCTAGTCAGCTGATCAACGCAGAATTGCGCTACGTCGGCCGGGGTGATCTTGTGGGCGATGTCGTGTCCCTCGAAGACCTTATACGGGTCCAGTGGCGTCGTCGTCAGTGAGCATTGCAGGGCGAACGATGACGAAGGCAAAGCCGCTCGCTCGGACGACCGCTTCCATCGCAGCCCTGTCTTCAGTCGAGCCGCGCAGCAACGTTGGCACAATCACGTACTCTACAAACCAGCCCACCTGGTTAGCCGAGTCGCCGATCCCGAACGTGCTGATCACGATAACACGCTTCACATCGTTTGCCTTCATCGCGACGAATGCGGTCACGACGTGCCTCGCCGCTACGGCCCTGCTCGACAATAATCGCCCCAGTCTTGCCGACCGTGCCGATGACTAGCACAGCCATGTGCTTCTTCCTTGGAGTCGATGTTGTTGATGATATCATGACGGTTTCGACGCGGCTCGTCGCGCGCTGACCTGGCGCGAATATCCTTGCTCGAAACCGATCCGCCCCGCCCTAAGTCGCGATCGCGATCGCGATCGCCTCGTCTTCGACTCGAAATATCCTTGCCACAGGGCAAGAGCACTCGCTGCGAAAGGCGGGATTGGCTGGCGTTAGACCGGCGAGGATGACGTTGCTCCCGCCGAGACGTGGCGGGCACATCGCTCTCCGGCTTCCGTCGTCCGCGAACTCGACGAGATTATCGGTCAGCGCGGGCGATTAGAGACTGTCGTCAGCGATAATGGAACGGGAATATCTCCAACGCCATCTTGAAGTGGGCGGACGAAATCGGCGGCGGGTGGGGCTACGTCGCGCTCGGCAAACCCCAGCAAAACGGCTCAATGAGAGCCTTAACGGCCGGCCGCGCTGGCGTTCTGTCGAACATGACGCCTCGCCGAAGCATCTCCAGGCCGGGCGGTCGCCATCCCGCGAGGAATCCTACGCGGTTGAATTCGGCGAGAGTGGCGACGTCGCCGTCCGCAGTCGGGGCGGTTTGCCATCGAAAGCCTATCACCGCAACGGGATCGTCGGCCGGAATGAGCAAGTTGGGAGATTTGAGTTTTGTTTGGCGAACTTCATGCGGAAATTCGCGGGGCTGTGGTCGTTGCCGTCGCGAATCTGGTGAGTTCAGAGACTGACGCTGCACCATCGAGATGATGCGAACCTCCACAAATATATCATCTCTTTGGGATTTTGGCGCACCCGACAGGATTCGAACCTGTGACCTTCGCCTTCGGAGGGCGACACTCTATCCAGCTGAGCTACGGGTGCTTGAAACGCAGAACTAGCCGAACCGCCACCGCCGCGCAATCGACGCTGAACGCAACGGCGCCTTGACCTTGTCCGACTCCACGGTACAGCTTGGTCGCGGGGGAGTTGAGCATGGTCAAGGTTGCAGGATTTTATGTCGCGACGCTGGTGTTAACCACCGCGTTCATGGCCGGCGTGGCGCGGGCGGACGAGGCGGCCAAGTGCAAACTGCAGCAGATAGCCTCCATTCCAGTGATCTTCCGCCATAACAAGCCACTGGTCGAGGTGACCATCAACGGTCAGAAGGCGTTGATGCTGGCCGATACCGGCGCGGCGCGCAGCCTGCTGTTCGCCAAGCCGGCGCAGGCGCTGGGGCTCAATCCCGTCGCTACGGACGGTGAGTTCATGGGCGTGGGCGGCACGCGCGGGGCAAAGGCTGTCACCGTGGCGAAGTTCGGCTTTGGCGGTTCGACGGTGAACAATCTGCGTCTGTTCGCCCTGGACGGCGGTCTCGGCGACGACGTTGCGGGCGTGTTCGGCGACGATCTGCTCGGTCAGACCGATGTGGAGTTCGACATCGCCGGCGGCGCGATCCGTCTGTTCGACGAGAAGGACTGCGGTCGCACGAATCTCGCCTACTGGTCCAAGGAGCCGATGATCGCGGACCTCGATCCATCGGGCGCTGAGTTCCAGCTCGACCTGGCGCTCAATGGGCGGACGGTCCATGGGACCCTCGATTCCGGCGCGAGCACATCCATCGTCACCACTGAGGCGGCCTCCCGCGTGGGTGCGCAACCGCACACCCAGCCCTCTGGCACGGTGGGCGGTGTCGGAACCCAGGCGGTGGAGGTCACCACTGTGGTCTTCGACACCCTCAAGATCGGTGACGAGGAGATCAAGAAGGCGAAACTGCTGGTAGGCGACTATTTCCGAGGCAACCGCGAGGCGCCCATCGACTCTCACATCAAGCGCTCGACCATGGACGAGACGGAAATTCTGCTCGGCGCGGACTTCCTGCGTTCGCACAGGATGTTCGTTTCCATCCGCCAGAAGCGGATGTATTTCACCTATGCCGGCGGTCCCGTATTCCAGGTGGTCGCGCCTGTGGAGACGCAGGCCACCGCCCCATCCGAGGCCGCGAAGCGCTGATCTATTCCGTCGCCGCCGCCACGGGCGGGCTCTCCACCTCCACCTCGCCTTTGAGCGAGTTGGCGATGTTGCAGGCGGCGTGGGCCTTGTCGTGCAGGGCGTCGAGGACCGCGGGCGTGGGAGCTTCGCCGCCGAACACGATCTGCGGGCGGAGGGTTATCCGGGTGATGCCGATAGAGCCGTCGACCATCTTGCCCATCACGCCCTGCGGCTCGTCGTGATAGCGCCGTACCGCGAAGCCGGCATGCTTGGCGAAGTCGAGAAACCACAGCATGTGGCAGGACGCGGCCGAGGCGACGAGCATCTCTTCCGGATCTGCGGCCTCGATCTTGGACCAAGGCGGGCGCACCACGGAAGGCGAAGACGAGGCGGGTAGCCCCACCCCACCGTCGAAGCCGATGGAATGGGCGCGGCTGTAGCGTCCGGCCAGGAAGTCGGCGTCGGGCACGGCTGCATCCAGGCTCCAGTCGAGCGTCGCGTCGTGGCGGCTCACTAGAACGCCTCCGCGTCCAGCGCCATCATGCATTCCGAGCCGGTCTTCAGCTTGCCCAGATGGGCGTCGGCGTCCGGGAGTAGGCGTTCGAGGAAGTAGCGGCCGACCTTCAGCTTGTTGGCGTAGAAGGGGTCGGCGTCCCCGCCTGCGATCCTGGTCTGGGCCGCCTTGGCCATCATCGCCCACATGTAGGCGAGGCCGGTGAGGCCGAACATGTGCATGTAATCGGTGGAGGCGGCGCCGGCATTGTCCGGGTTGGCGAGGCCGTTCTGCATCAGCCAGAAGGTGGCGTCCTGCAGCTTGGCTTTCACGGTGGCGAGGCCGTCGACGAAGGGCTTCAGCGGCTCGTCCGCGGCGTTGTCGGTGACGAAGGCGTCGATCTCGGCGAAGAAGCTCATCACCGCGCGCCCGCCGTTGGAGGCCAGCTTGCGGCCCACGAGGTCGAGGGCCTGCACGCCGTTGGTGCCCTCGTAGATCAGGCTGATGCGGCAGTCGCGCAGATATTGGCTGGCGGGGAAGTGCTCGGTGAAGCCGGAGCCGCCATGCACCTGCATGCCGTCCGAGCAGATCTTGAAGCCCTTGTCGGTGAGGAAGCCTTTCAGTACCGGCGTCATGAGGCCCATATAGTCCTGCGCCTTCTGGCGGACGGCCTCGTCCGGGGAATTGTGCGCCAGGTCGCCGTGCAGGGCGGTCCACAGCAGGAAGGCGCGCCCGGCTTCGAGCACGGCCTTGGAGTCCATCAGCATGCGGCGCACGTCGGGGTGCACCAGGATCGGGTCGGCGGGGCCGGCGGCGTTCTTCGGCCCGGTGAGAGAGCGACCCTGCAGGCGGTCCTTGGCGAATTCGGCGGCGGCCTGATAGGCGGCTTCGCCCTGGGCCAGACCCTGCACGCCGACGCCGAGGCGGGCCTCGTTCATCATCACGAACATGAGCTTGAGGCCCGCATTCTCCTGGCCAAGAAGCCAGCCCTTGGCCTCGTCGTATTGCATGACGCAGGTGGCGTTGCCGTGGATGCCCATCTTCTCTTCGAGGCCGACACAGGCGAGGGAATTGCGTTCGCCCGGATTGCCGTCGGCGTCGGGGATGAACTTCGGCACGATGAACAGGCTGATGCCCTTAACCCCCTCGGGCGCGCCTTCGATACGGGCGAGGACGAGGTGGACGACGTTCTCGGTCAGGTCCTGCTCACCGCCGGAGATCCAGATCTTCTGGCCGGTGATGCGGTAGGTCCCATCCGCCTGTAGGGCAGCCTTTGTTCGCAGCATGCCGAGGTCGGTGCCGCACTGGGGCTCGGTCAGGTTCATGGTGCCGGACCACTGGAACGAGACCATTTTCGGGCAATACATCGCCTTTTGCTCGTCGGTGCCGCCTTCGCGGATGGCGGCGTAGGCGCCGTGGGTCAGGCCCGGATACATGCCGAACGCCATGTTGGCCGACGAGGTCATCTCCGAGAACGCTACATTGACCACCGCCGGCAGCCCCTGGCCGCCATAGGCCGGATCTGAGCCCAAAGCTGGCCAGCCGCCCTCGACCATCTGGCGGTAGGCGTCCTTGAAGCCGTCAGGGGTCTTGACCGTATTGTCGGGCGACCAGGTGCAGCCCTGCTGATCGCCGACCTTGTTCAGTGGGGCGAGCACGCCCTCGGCGAACTTGGCGCCCTCCTCGAGGATCTGCTCGACTGTGTCCATCGACGCGTCGGCGAAGCCCGGCAGGTTGGAGTAGGCATCGATGTTCAGCACATCGCGCAGGATGAAGGTGTGGTCGCGAACGGGGGCGCGGTAGGTCATCGGGATCTCTTGGCGGGTAAGGGTCGGCAGGGAGACGGGACCGAAGCCCCACCCTTCGATAAGCTCAGGATGAGGCTTCTAATTCTGGTGGCGTAAAAAGTCGCCCGCCCTGAGCTTGTCGAAGGCGAAGCGTGGTGAAGCTACTCCGCCGCGTCCAGGCGCCGGCGCATGGTGGCGTCATAGTCGGCGGCCTGGGGCAGGAGGTCGGGGCGGAGGTCGGCGAGCTGGCCTTCCAGACGCACGCATCCGGCCTCCAGCGCCTCGATAGCGCCATCGATGTCGTCCCGTTGGGCTTTCAGAGCAACCACGCGCTCGCGGAACTTCTTCAGCGAGCGCGCCATCTGTGCTGCGCCGCCGTCGTTGTGGTCGTAAAGGTCGAGAATCTCGCGGATTTCATTCAGGCTAAAGCCGACCCGCTTCCCACGCAGGATGAGCTGCAGCCGCACCCGGTCGCGGTGATTATAGACCCGGTTCATACCGTCGCGGGCCGGAGTGAGCAGGCCCTTGTCTTCATAGAAGCGCAAGGCGCGCGGCGTCACCTTGAACTCATGGCACAGCTGGCGGATGGCGAAGGTGCGCTCTGGTCGGCGCAGGTCGGTAGGCATGGCGTCCCTCCCGTGGACTTTGCGCGACGCTATCTCGCGTTTACGTCAACGTCAAACCCAACCCTCGAGCGTCACGATGGCTTGATCCACGCCTTGGCAAGCCCGGACGGAGGGGCTATGGGCACGGTGTCAAGAGCCGCGCAGCGCCGGGAGATTCCCTGTGCGCACGCGGCGGATGCGGTTCACGCCCGTTGCGGAACCGGCCAACGCCAGGGGAAGGTCAGGTATGGCGACGAGAGGTTTCAGGGCGCAGGGTCGAGCGCTTTATCAGCTACCGATCCTGGCGACTTTGATTGCCGCCGCGGCTGCCGTTCCGGCCGCGTTCGCCGAAACGCTGGGTCGTCCGACCGACAAGGCTATCGGCCTGCAGCCGTCCGGCGACGAGCTGCGCGATACGGCCGCTTTCTTCCACAACGTGATCCTGCTGCCGACCATCGTGGCGATCTCGCTGTTCGTGCTGGGGCTGCTGATCTGGATCATTGTACGCTACAACAAGAAGTCCAACCCGATCCCGGCCAAGTTCGCGCACAACACGCCGCTGGAAGTGGTGTGGACCATCGTGCCGGTGCTGATCCTAACGGTGATCGCAGCCTTCTCCTTCCCGCTGCTCTACAAGTACCATGACATTCCAAAGGCCGACTTGACCATCAAGGCGACCGGCAACCAGTGGTTCTGGTCCTATGAGTATCCGGATCAGAAAATCGCTGAGTATACTTCGAACATCCTGCCCGAGGCCGACGCCGACAAGGCCGGCGTTCCCTACAAGCTGGCGACCACGGCGCCGATCGTCGTCCCGGTGGGCAAGGTGACCAAGGTGCTGGTGACGGGGGCGGACGTCCTGCACGCCTTCTTCATTCCGGCCTTCGGTGTCCAGACCACCGCCATTCCCGGAAAGGTCAACGAGGTCTGGTTCAAGCCGCGCACACTGGGCACCTATTACGGCGAGTGTAACGAGCTGTGTGGTGTGAACCACGCCTTCATGCCGATCGAAGTGAAGGTGGTCAGCCAGGCTGATTTCAACGCCTGGGTCGCCTCAAAAGCCGCCAAGCCCTCGCCGACGCCCGTCGCCGCCGCGCCGGCTTCCCCTTCAGCCACGCCCGCGCTGGCTGCGCCGACGCAAGCCACCCCTGTTCCGTCCGCCACCGCGCCCGCCGCGGCGGCGACCAAGGCCTGAGTTAGAGATCGACCATGGCAAACGCTCCCGCTCACACCGCCGATACCGGGCATGACGCCCACGACCACAAGCCGCCGTTCTTCCAGCGTTGGTTCTTCTCGACCAACCACAAGGATATCGGCACGCTGTACATCCTGTTCGCCATCATGGCGGGCCTGATCGGCGGCATCTTCTCCGGCCTGATCCGCTGGGAACTGGCCGAGCCGGGTATCCAGGTGTTCCGCCAGGGCTCGTTGATGGCGCAGTTCCTGGGCTGGGCCATCGAGCCGTCGCAACACGGCTATTACACGGTGATGACCGCGCACGGCTTGATCATGATCTTCTTCATGGTCATGCCGGCCATGATCGGAGGGTTCGGCAACTGGTTCGTTCCGCTGATGATCGGCGCGCCGGACATGGCCTTCCCGCGCATGAACAACATTTCGTTCTGGCTGCTGGTCGCCTCCTTCTGCCTGTTGGTTTCATCGATGTTCGTGGATGGCGGACCCGGCCGGGGCTTCGGCGGAGGCTGGACGGCCTATGCGCCGCTTTCGACCACCGGCCATACCGGGCCGGCGTTCGACCTCGCCATTTTCTCGCTCCACCTTGCGGGCGCCAGCTCGATCCTCGGGGCGATCAACTTCATCACGACTATATTCAACATGCGTGCGCCGGGCATGACCCTGCACCGGATGCCACTGTTCGCCTGGTCCGTGCTCATCACCGCCTTCCTGCTGCTGCTGTCGCTGCCCGTCCTGGCCGGCGCCATCACCATGCTGCTCACCGACCGTAACTTCGGCACCTCGTTCTTCAATCCGAACGGCGGCGGCGACCCGATGATGTACCAGCACCTGTTCTGGTTCTTCGGCCACCCTGAAGTGTACATCCTGATCCTGCCGGGCTTCGGCATCATCAGCCACGTGGTCTCCACCTTCTCTAAGAAGCCGATCTTCGGTTATCTGGCCATGGTCTACGCCATGGTCGCCATCGGCTTCATCGGCTTCGTCGTGTGGGCGCACCACATGTTCACGGTCGGCATGAACGTGAACCTACAAGCCTACTTCGTCGCCGCCACTATGGTGATCGCGGTGCCCATCGGAGTGAAGATCTTCAGCTGGATCGCCACCATGTGGGGCGGTTCGATCGACTTCAAGGCGCCGATGCTGTTCGCCGTCGGCTTCATCTTCCTGTTCACCGTCGGCGGCGTGACCGGCGTGGTGCTCTCCAACGCCGGCTTGGATTACTCGATCCACGCCACCTATTACGTGGTCGCCCACTTCCACTACGTGCTGTCTTTGGGCGCCGTGTTCGCCATCTTCGCCGGCTTCTACTACTGGTTCGAGAAGATGTGGGGCGTGAAGTACAACGAGTTCCTCGCCGTGGTCCACTTCTGGCTCATGTTCGTCGGCGTGAACATCGTCTTCTTCCCGCAACACTTTCTCGGGCTGCAGGGGATGCCGCGACGGTATGTCGATTATCCCGTCGCCTTCTCGTTCTGGAACAAGGTCTCGTCCTGGGGCTACGTCGTCACCGCGGTGGGCGTGCTGGTCTTCCTCGTCATGTGCGCCGAGGCCGCCATCCGTCGCCGCAAGGCTGTGGCTAATCCGTGGGGCGAAGGCGCTACCACCCTGGAATGGACCCTGCCTTCTCCGCCGCCTTACCATAACTTCAACGACCTGCCGGTGATCGTCGCCGAAGAGCACCACTAGGTCGCATTCGGACTGTAAACGCGGGCTGGATCATCCCGGCCCCTGAGACTAAGAAGAACGCCTCGTCCGGTACCCGGGCGAGGCGTTCGCTTTCCCGGACACCGCACACACTTCATGACCGAAGCCAGCCTTTCCGACCTAGCTCCCGCGCGCGCGACGCCTGCAGGCTGGCGCGACTATCTTGCCCTCCTGAAGCCACGCGTCATGTCGCTGGTGGTGTTCACCGGTCTGACGGGCTTGGTCTGCGCCGATACGCCCATGAACCCGTTCATGGCCGCTATCGCGGTGTTGTGCATCGCCGTGGGGGCCGGGGCCTCGGGCGCGCTCAACATGGCGTACGATGCCGACATCGACGCCCTGATGCGCCGCACCCGCGCTCGCCCCGTCGCGGCGGGGCGGATCAAGGCGGGCGACGCCGCCGCCTTTGGCATCGTGCTGTCGATCTTCTCGGTGATGCTGATGGGGCTGGCGGTGAACTACCTCGCCGCCGCCCTGCTCCTGTTCACCATCCTGTTCTACGCCGTGGTCTACACCATGGGGCTGAAGCGCCGGACGCCGCAGAACATCGTCATCGGCGGCGCCGCCGGAGCCCTGCCGCCGGTGATCGGCTGGGCCGCCGCCTCGGGCCATGCGCCGCTGAACGCCTGGCTGCTGTTCGCCCTGATCTTCATGTGGACCCCGCCGCACTTCTGGGCCCTGGCCCTTAACACCGGCGAGGACTATGCCAAGGCTGGCGTGCCGATGATGCCGGTGGTCAAGGGCGCCAAGAACACTCGGCTCCAGATCATGATCTACAGCCTGATCCTCGTTCCGATCGCCATCGCGCCGGTCTTCACCCATCTCGGACACGTGCTCTATGCGGCGGTAGCCTTCGGCGGCGGGGCGGCCTTCCTGATCCTGGCCTTCCGTCTGTGGCGCAGTCAGGCCGGCGAGAAGCCCGAGCCGGGTCCGGACGGCCTCTATTCGGTCAAGCCCGGCGCCCGCGAGGCGCGGGACCTGTTCGCCTATTCGATCCTCTATCTCACACTGCTGTTCGCCGCCCTGCTGGCCGAGCACGCTGGAGGTCTGCTGCGATGAGCGATCCGTCCGCCCCTGTCGATCCCTTTGGGGAAGGCCAGGCGGCAGCCAAGGCCCGGCGCATGCGCTCGGTGATGATAGCCTTGGCGCTGGCCGCCTTCGTGCTGATCGTTTTCGCCGTGACCATGCTCAAGCTCGTCGGGAACGCGGCCCATGTCGTACCGCAAACCTAGCCATCGCCTGATCGCAGGCATCTGCGCGGTCGTGGCGGTCGGGATGGTCGGCGCGGCCTTCGCGGCGGTCCCCTTCTACCGCGCCTTTTGCCAAGCCACGGGCTTCGACGGTACGCCTAAGCGCGCCGAAGCGGGGCCCAAAGGTCCGGCCGCCGACCGCATGATCGGCGTGCGCTTTGACACCAATGTGCGCGGCATCCCCTGGACGGTCACGCCGGAGGTCAATCACCAGACGGTTCGGGTTGGACGAACCCAGATGGTAAACTTCACCATCACCAACAATGGCGATACGCCAATGACCGGCCGAGCGAGCTACAATGTCTCACCGGAGACGGCGGCGCAGTACTTCACAAAGCTTCAGTGCTTCTGCTTCTCAGATCAGACCATCCCGGCGCATACCTCGAAGACCTTCCCCGTGGTCTATTACGTAGATAGCCGGTTCGCCGCCGACCCGGACACCCAGCCCCTGACGGAGCTCACTCTGAGCTATACGATGTATCAAGCGCCAGACGTGAAGCCCGCCTCAGGCACGGCCAAGACCCGCTAAATCAGCAGTCGCCCTTGCGGCGCTTGGCGATGGAATGACCTAAGACGGCGCCCACGCCGCCGCCGATCAGGGTTCCCGCCGTGCTGTGACCGATGGCGTTGCCCGCCAGAGCGCCGCCTATACCCCCAATCACCGCGCCGTTGTTGCCGCGCCGGCGCTCGGCGTTGCGACAGGACTCCTCATGGCGGGTGGCGGCCCTGTGGGAGTAATGACGTGGACGAGCCGAAGCCAAGTCCGGCGCCGCGACGGTGAGGGCGGACGCCACCAGGACGGCCTTGACGATCATGTTGCGCATCTATGCGATCCCCTACTCGCGGCGACGAGGCCGCGCAGGGTCATAAATGGCCGCCACACCGCGTTGTTCCCGTTCGCGTCGCCCAGCCTAGCTATCAAAAGCTTGTTCCAGAGATCTAACGAAGAAGGCGCGGGCCTGCGCCGCCTGATCGGCGTTGTAGCGAGTACGCGGGTCGTCGGCGTCGGGATCGTCGAAGCTGTGGGTGGCGCCCTCGAGGGTCAGCACCTCCACCTCCAGACCGTCGCGGCTCAGCCGGTCGAGCGCCCTGCGCGGCATAATGTGGCCTGCGACCGCATCGCGCGTGCCCAACACGGCGGAGACCTTGGGCCTGTATACGCCCCAGCCGCGCGTTGCGGTCAGGCTTGGGAGGCCGGCGTAGGGATAGACAAGGAAGGCCGCCTTCAACCGGTCCAGTCGCGCGCTGTCACCCGCGTGCGCGCCCGCTCCGGATAGCGCGTCCATAATCGTCCAGCCGCCATGGCTCCAGCCGGCGGCTGCGATCCGGCCAGGATCCACCCAGGCTTGTCCATCCAGCCAGTGCAGAACGGCGTGCAGATCGATTGCCCGCTCCGCTCCGCGCAGCCGCAGGCCAGTACAGATGGTCAGTTGGGCGGCACGGCGGGAAATGCCGCGCAGGGTATAGCTATCCACTACGATGGAGGCGATCCCCGCCGCCTTGGCGGCCTGCGCATAAGTGTCGTGCAAAGGCTGGCGGCCGCCGCACCCGTGTAGCTGGATCACCACCGGGTGCGGTCCGGGGCCATCGGGCAGGTGTAGGGTGAAGTGCCGGGCCAATCGTTCGGCGTGCTCTTCGATTGGGACCGGACCCGGCATGGGCTAACTGTCGATGCCCTAGGGCGGCGACGCAAGGCTTAGGCGATCAGCAAACCCCGCCAAGACACCAAGCAATCACGGCTTTCTGGGCGTGGATGCGGTTTTCCGCCTCTTCCCAGATCACCGATTGCGGGCCGTCGATCACGGCGTCAGAGACTTCCTCGCCGCGGTGGGCAGGCAGGCAGTGCAGGAAGAGCGCATCCTTGGCCGCGGCGCCCATCAGGCGGTCGTCCACCTGGAACGGCTCGAAGGCTTCGATCCGCTCGTCGTGATCCGTATCGCCCATGGAGACCCAGGTGTCGGTCAGCACGGCGTCCGCGCCCTTCACGGCCTCGCGCGGGTCGTGGCCGAGCTCGATCTTGCCGAGATTGCCGGCACGGGCGAGATCCAACAGGTCCGGGTGATAGGCGGCCGGGGTGGCGACGCGCAGTGTGAAGCCGAGCTTGCCGGCCGCGTGGATCAGGCTGGCGCAGACGTTGTTGCCGTCGCCGATCCAGGCCAGGGTTTTTCCCTCCACCGGCCCCTTGTGCGCCTCGAAGGTCATGAGGTCGGCCAGGATCTGGCAGGGGTGGCCCTTGTCGGTCAGGCCGTTGATCACCGGCACGGTGGCGGCCTGGGCGAAGCGCTCCACGTCCTCGTGGCGGTTGGCGCGGATCATCACCAGATCGACCATGCGCGACAGCACGCGGGCGGTATCTTCCACCGGCTCGCCGCGACCGAGTTGGGTTTCGCTGGCGTTGGCGATGATGGAGGCGCCGCCAAGCTGGCGGATCGCCGCGTCGAACGAGAAGCGCGTGCGGGTCGAGTGCTTCTCGAACAGCATGGCCAGGACGTGGTCCTTGGCCGGAGCGTCGGCGTCCGCCTTGCCCTGGGGCCAGCCGGCGCGGGCGGCCTTGCGGCGAGCCGCCTCGTCCAGCAGGGCACGGATGGTTGCGCCGTCGAGCCGCCAGAGGTCGAGGAAATGCCTGACGTCCTTGGAAATGGCTTCGCTCATGCCGACGCCGCTTCGCTCTCGGCCCGCTCGCAGATGCGATCGAGCTTCTCCACCGCCTCGGACAGCTCCTCGCGGGTGATGATCAGCGGGGGCAGCAGGCGTACGCAATTGTCGCCGCCGCCCGCGATCAGCAGCTTCTCGTCGCGCGCCCACTGCATGAAGGCGCGGTTGTTCGGCTTCAGCTTGATGCCGACCAGAAGGCCCTTGCCGCGAATATCCACGATCACATCGGGATGGCGCGCCTTCAGGCCCTCCAGCTGCTGGGTCAGATAGCCGGAGACGTCGCGCACGTGCTCCATCATGGCGTCGGTGGCGATCTCACCCATGGCGGCGAGGCCCACGGCCATGGCCAGCGGGTTGCCGCCATAGGTGGAGCCGTGCGTGCCGGGGACCATGCCCTTGGCCGCCTTGGCCGTGGCGAGGCAGGCCCCGACCGGGAATCCGCCGCCCAACGCCTTGGCCAGGGCCATGATGTCCGGCGCATAGTCCTCGCCGGCCCACTCATAGGCGAACAGCTTGCCGGTGCGCCCGAGCCCGCACTGAATCTCATCATAGATGAGCAGGATGCCGTGTGCGTCGCACAGTTCACGCAGGCCGCGCAGGCACTCGACGGGCAGGGCGCGCGCGCCGCCCTCGCCCTGCACGGGCTCGATCAGGATGGCGGCGGTGGTGGGGCGCGCCGCGGCTTCCTTGAGCGCCTCGTGGTCGCCCCACTTCAGGTGGACGTAACCCGGCAGTTGCGGTCCGAAGCCGGCGACATAGCCCGGATTGCCCGCCGCGTTCACTGCCGCATAGGTCCGGCCGTGGAACGCGCCGTCAAAGCCGATAACGTCGATCCGTTCCGGCTGGCCGTGGGCGTCGTGATATTTGCGGGCCGTCTTCAGTGCGCACTCGATGGCTTCCGTGCCTGAATTGGTCATGAAGCAGACGTCGGCGAAGCTGATCTCGCACAGCTTGGTCGCCAGGGCTTCCTGCTCGGGGATACGGAAGATGTTGGACACGTGCCACAGCTTCTCGCCTTGGCTTTCCAGCGCCTTCACCAGGGTGGGGTGGGCATGGCCGAGCGCGTTCACCGCGATGCCGGCCATGCAGTCGAGGTATTCCTCGCCCTCGGTGGAGTAGAGTCGCACGCCTCGGCCGCGCTCGAAGGCCAGCTGGGCGCGACTATAAACGCCCATCAGGTGGTCGGCGGGGACGTGGATCTCTTGAGATCCGGTTTCAGGAGCCGCCATCGCGCAGCCCTCCAAAAGCGAAACACCCCGGCTGCCCCGCCTGATCGTCAGAGCGGGTCCGGAGTGGAAGCGGCGCTTTTGCGTGAAAGGGCGCGAGCCGTCAATGGGCGCTGAGCCGGCTCAGGTCTTGAGCCGCCAGCCGATGGCGAACAGGCGCCAGTTCAGCACCGCCAGGGCGGCGGTCAACAAGCCCGCCACGACCGCGCCGAGGACGACATTAGCCGCTGACGTGCCGAGGAAACCGTAGCGGAAGCCGTCGATCATATAGAACAGCGGGTTGAAGTGGCTGATCGAGCGGAACGGCTCGGGCAGGCGGTCCACCGAATAGAAGGTGCCCGACAGGAAGGTCAGCGGCATGACCACGAAGTTGGTCACCGAGGCCAGGTGGTCGAACTTTTCCGCCCAGATGCCGGCCAGCATGCCGACGAAGCCGAGCAGCAGCGAACCCATGAGGCTGAAATAGAGCACGGCCCACAGATGGGCGAAGTGGAAATGGGCGAACGGCCAGACCGCCAGGGCCGTGACCGCGCCCACAAACATGCCGCGGGTCGCCGCGCCCAGGCCGAATCCAGCGGTGAGTTCGAAGGCGGAAAGCGGCGGAGTGAGGAAGTCGGGCGAGGTGCCCATGATCTTCGCCTGCAGCAGGGAGGACGACGCGTTGGCGAAGGCGTTGTTCAGCACGGACATCATGATCAGGCCGGGGCCGACGAACTCGCCGAAGCTGGCCGCCGCCGTCGGCCGCGCGCCCTTCATGGCGACCACGAACACCATCATATAGAGGAGGATGGTAACGACCGGGGCGAACACGGTCTGCATTCCCACCTTCCAGAAACGCTTCACCTCCTTGAGGTAGAGGGTCCTTAGGCCCTCCCAATTCACACCGCTGTAGTGGCGCGGCTCGATGGCGGTGCGCGTCCGATAGGCGGAATTGTTCGGAGCGGGCGCTGCGGTGGGCGTATCGACGGTCAGAGTCATGCGCCAGAGTGCGATGCGCCGCGCGGTTTCGCAACCGTGCCCGACAAATAGCCACGCTGTCCTGCGGCGATTCAACATCTAGTTCGCTGTGGAGAACCTCGTGGCGCCTATTGTGGCGCCCCCGCGTTGAGGTACTGTATCTAGAGGCTGCTGCTCAGCCGGGCGGTTATTCACCACTAGATGTGGTGGGAAAGGGCGCAAGATCATGGATGCGGCGATCGGTTGGACGGACGACAGGGTCGGAACCCTGAAGAAGCTTTGGCTGGAGGGGCTGAGCGCGAGCCAGATCGCCAAACAGCTGGGCGGCGTGACCCGCAACGCGGTGATCGGCAAGGTGCACCGCCTCGGCCTGTCGGGCCGTGCGGCCCCGAGCCAGCCGGCACGTCCGGTGTTCAAGGCCCAGCGTCCGGCTCGCCCGGCCGCGCCCGCCCCGCAGCCGATCCGTCGCGCCGTGGTGGCCGCGCCGCCGCAGACCCTGCCCGAGCCGATCCACCGCATCGAGCAGCCGGGTTCGGCCACGGTGCTGACCCTGGGCGCCCATATGTGCAAATGGCCGATCGGCGATCCGTCCTCCGACGGGTTCAGCTTCTGTGGCCGTCGCACCGGCGAGGATGGTCCCTACTGCATCGAGCACGCCCGCGTGGCCTATCAGCCCTCGGTGAAGAAGGGGGGATCCCGTACCGGTCCGTCCGAACTCGCCCGTTCGCTTCGCCGCTATATCTAACCCCGCTCCGGCCTCCCCATCAGCGGTGGGTCGGCCGGATTTGACATCCAGACACGACAAAGGCCGGCGGGGCTTCCCTCGCCGGCCTTTTCGTATGCCGTGACCCGACGCGTGCGTCGGGAGGCCCTTACTTGCGGGTAAAGGCGCCGAACTTGGCGTTGAAGCGCGACACACGGCCGCCGCGGTCGAGCAGTTGCTGGTTGCCGCCGGTCCACGCCGGGTGCGTCTTCGGATCGATATCCAGGTTCAGCACGGCGCCTTCCTTCTGGTAGGTCGAACGCGTCTGATAGCTCGTACCATCGGTCATGGTCACGGTGATGAAGTGATAGTCGGGGTGGCCTTCTTTTTTCATCGCCGTCGGTCCTGCCGGGCTCGCCGGCGTCAAGTCAAAGGAGAGCCCGCCGCAACCGGCTTCGGTCAGGACGGGCTCTGGAAGGGCGCGCTTCTACAGAAGGCGGGGCACGATGTCCAGCCGCCGTAGCGCGTGTATTGGCTTAAACGGCGATCAGTGGACCGAGACCGGCGCCAACTCATTGGCCACGGCCGCGGCATAGGCGGAGTCACGATCGGTCAGCACCGCCAGGCGCGCGCCGTCGGCGCGGTGCACGGCATAAAGGATCTGGTCGGGCTCCAGCTCGAAACTGTCCAGCGCCTCCTTGGGCGTGCCGGCCAGAATCTCTTCGGCTCTCACCGGGCGCACATAGACAAGATCAGGGCCGCCAAGGGCGGCGAAGGCTTCAGTAGTCAGATGGGGCGTCATGATGACCGCCTCCTTTCAATTGACTCAACGACTGCACGGACGCTTGGTTCAGCCGGCCGTGCGGATGGGAATACGCTTGGCGACGGGCTCTGCATCGGGCCGCGTCACATCGACGTGCAGCAACCCGTGTTCGAGGACCGCACCCTCCACCTCCATGCCGTCCGCCAGCACGAAGGTCCGCATGAAGCCGCGCGCGGCGATGCCTCGGTGGAGGTATCCCTGCGTGTCGCCGCGATCTCCGTCCGACTCGCGTCGTCCGGCGACCACCAGCTGCCGGCTCTCGACCGTCACGTGGAGTTGGTCGGGCGAGAACCCGGCCACCGCTAGCGTGATGCGGAGCCGATCATTGGCAAGCTGCTCGACATTGTAGGGGGGATAGGTCTCCGACGCCGCTTTCTGGGCACGTTCGATCAGAAGGCGCGTATGCTCGAACCCGAGCAGAAACGGACTGTCGAACACGATTGTGCGCGTCGTCATGGTGGCCAAGCCCTCGCTACAAGCGACTTCGCCTCGTCAGGGCCCGCCCGTGAGCGGCACGGGCCTTGGCTAAGCAGACAACAAGATGGGAAGCGGCGGCCGGATTTGCAACAGCGCGGGTGGCTAGCCCGCCGTCACCAGGGCGGCGCGTTCCTCGGGCGTGAGGGGCCGCCAGCGGCCTTCGGGCATGTCGCCGAGGGTTAGGGGCCCGACGCGGACGCGGAACAGGTCCACGACCTTTAGATCGACCAGTTCGCACATGCGTCGGATCTGCCGGTTACGCCCCTCGTGCAGCACGATGCTGAAGCGCCCTTCGGAGATCACCTCGACCTCGGCAGGCTTCAGCCGGCGATCGTCGAGCTCCAGGCCGTAGCGCAGCAGGTCGAGTTTCTTCTCGGTCAACTCGCCCATCACCGCCACCCGGTATTCCTTGTCGAGGCGCGAAGTCGGACCGATCACCGCCTTGGCCACCACCCCGTCATCGGAAAGCAGCAGCAGGCCGCGCGATTCCTTGTCGAGCCGGCCCACCGGGGCGAGTTTGGTGTCGCGGTCCGGAACGGTCGGGCTGTGGCCGATCAGGGCCTGGCGGGTGAGCAAGCGGATAGCGGGGGTCTGGCCTGGATCGGGCTGGGCCGAGACCACGCCGCGCGGCTTGTGCAGGATGACGGTAAAGCCCCCCATCACCTTGGCCTCGGCGGCGTCGGCCAGGGTCAGGGTCTGGCCGGCAGCGATCTTTCGGCCAGGATCGGCGACCGTCTCGCCGTCGATAGAGACCAGGCCCTGGCCGATCAACGCCTCGGCCTCGCGGCGCGAGCAGACGCCGCTTTGCGCCAGCCAGCGGCTCACCCGCTGGGGTTCGGCTTCGTCGTATCGGCGGGTCCAACTCATCACGGCATCTAGGCGTCAGGACCGATAAGCGGCAAGACGGCTCTATGGCAAAAGCCGAACAGTTCGAAGTAGTGGTGATCGGCGCGGGCGCTGCCGGGATGATGTGCGCCATCGAGGCGGGCAAGCGTGGCCGCCGCGTGCTGGTGCTCGATCACGCCTCCGCGCCGGGGGAGAAGATCCGCATCTCCGGCGGCGGGCGCTGCAACTTCACCAACCTCGAGGCGGACCGGCCGGACCGATTCCTGTCCGCCAACCCCCGCTTCGCCCTTTCGGCCCTGCGCCGCTACACGCCGCAGGACTTCATCGCCCTGGTGGACAAGCACGGCATCGCCTGGCGCGAAAAGACCCTGGGCCAACTGTTCTGCGACGGCTCGGCCAGAGAGATCGTCACCATGCTGACTACCGAGATGCGGCAGGCACGCGTGGAGCTGCACCTCAGCCATCCGGTGTCGCGGCTGGAGCGCGTGGGGGAGGGGTTCCAGCTTGACGTCTCCAGCCGTACGGTGGCCTGCGCCTCGCTGGTGATCGCCACCGGCGGCAAATCGATCCCCAAGATGGGGGCGACCGGCTACGCCTATGACATCGCCCGCCAATTCGGGGTGAAGCTCACGGAGACTCGCCCGGCGCTGGTCCCACTCACCTTCGAGGTGGGGCTACTTGACCGGCTAAGCTCGCTGTCTGGTGTGGCGGTGGAGGCGCGGGTGGCGAGCGGGCGAACGGCGTTCGAGGAGGCGATGCTCTTCACCCATCGCGGCCTCTCCGGTCCCGCGATCCTGCAGATTTCGTCCTATTGGCGCGAAGGCGGTGAGATCGTCGTCGATATGGCGCCGCGTGTGGATGTGTTCACAGGCCTGAAAGCCGCTCGCGCCGCCAATGGCCGCCAGGGCGTCGCCACGGCCCTGGCCGAACACCTGCCCCGGCGCTTGGCCGACCTGCTGGTCGAGCAGCATCAGTTGGCCGGCACGCTGGCGGACATTTCCGACAAGCGTCTGGCGGGTCTGGCCGAGGCGGTGAATCGCTGGCGGGTGAAGCCCGTGGGCTCGGAGGGCTATCGCACGGCGGAGGTGACGCTGGGCGGCATCGACACCGGCGAACTCGATCAGCGTACGATGCAGGCCAAGGGCGTGCCAGGCCTCTACTTCGTCGGTGAGGCGGTGGACGTCACCGGCTGGCTCGGCGGCTACAATTTCCAGTGGGCCTGGGCGTCCGGCTGGAGCGCCGGCCAAGCGGCGTGATCCTGACCCGGCGGCACGCCGCCGTTATGTCGGGAATATCGGAAGAGGGATGGTGGAGCATAGCGGAGTCGAACCGCTGACCTCTTGCATGCCATGCAAGCGCTCTACCAGCTGAGCTAATGCCCCATTATCCAGGGAGGATCGCACCTTGGATCGAGGCCTCTGGTGGGGGCCTCAAGCGCGAGGGCCGGGCTAATACGTCACGACCGGCGGGAGATCAAGCCCGCCTTTTTCATGATCGGCGATTAGCCCGGATTAGACGCCGGCTAGTGTTCCTCGTCTTCGCCCGGCAGACCTTCGATGTCGTCGTCCGGGAAGTCGTCTTCGTCCTCGTCTTCCAGGAACGGCACGTCGTCGGTGTCGTCCTCGAGGGTCTCGTCCTCCTCGATGCCGACGCCGAGATCGGGTTCGCCGCCCGAAGGTACGCCCGGATCCTCATCGACATCGTCGGTTTCGATGACGTCGGCCTCGGCGGCCTGGTCGAGTTCAGGGGTGTCGTCCGCCTCTTCTTCCAGTTCGTCGGCATCGGTCTCGGCGTCGGCTTCCTTCACCTTGGCCTCGGCGTCGTCGCGGTCATAGTCGGGCGTGACGCCGCGACGGCTGGAGCGGCGTGAGCGCAGGGCCTCTTCGGGATCGAAGTCGGAACCGCACTTAGGGCAGTGTGCCGGGCGCTTGCCCAGGTCGTAGAACTTGCTCTGGCAGGTGGGGCAAATCTGCTTTGCCCCCAGTTCGGGGTTAGCCAACGGGGTCGCCTCGGTTCACGGAAGGGGGATTTGGCCGGTCCCTTGCCACGCGAAAACCGAGGTGTCAAAGGCGGCGCCATGTCGCCGCCCCACTCATCTTCCTTCGTCATCGCCGTGGACGGCGCCGCCGCCTCCGGCAAGGGCACCATCGCCGGCCGTCTCGCCGCCCATTACGGCCTGCCGCACCTCGACACTGGCCTGCTCTATCGCGGGGTCGGCGTGGCCATGCTGAAGGCGGGCGCGGGCCTCGACGACGCGGCGCGGGCGGCGGAAATGGCGCAGGCGCTGGACCTGTCGAAGCTGGACGATCCGGCCCTGACCTCGGCGGCGGGGGGCGAGGCGGCCAGCCGGGTCGCCGCCCTGCCGGCCGTGCGCGCGGCCTTGTTCAAGCTGCAGCAGGATTTCGCCCGCCAGCCGGGCGGCGCCGTGCTCGACGGGCGCGATATCGGTACGGTGATCGCCCCGGGCGCCCCGGCCAAGCTGTACGTCGATGCCAAGCCCGAGGTTCGCGCCCATCGCCGCTGGCTGCAGACCTTTGCGCGGGGCGAGCCGCGCACGGAGGCCGAGACCCTGGCCGATCTGATCAGGCGGGACGCCCGCGACGCCGGCCGCGCGGATGCCCCCATGACCCGCGCCCACGATGCGGTCTTGCTCGACACCACCGAAATGAGTATATCCCGCGCCTTCGATGAGGCTCTCCGCCACGTCGAGCAGGCGCGTCGTCGCTGGGAAGCCCTCAGAACCTAGTGTTTTGAAGCCGACCTTCGGCCAATCCAACCGCGCCGCTCGGAACGAGGCCGCCCCTTCCGATTCAACGCCACAAGGCGCCGCCGCAAGCGGTGTCCGTGCGCGCTTTCACATCAACCTCTGACCGTCGACGCATCCCTGCGTGGGAGCGCCGGCCGCTATACCAGGAGCCTCTATGGCCGACGACATGAGCATGACCCCCAGCCGCGATGATTTCGCGAGCCTCCTCGAAGAATCCTTCGGCGGCCGCGACATCATGGAAGGCACCGTAGTCAAGGGCCGGGTGGCCGCGATCGAGAAGGACTTCGTCATCGTCGACGTCGGCCTGAAGACCGAAGGCCGGATTCCGATGAAGGAATTCGCCACCCCCGATAAGCCGCTGCCCGTGGTGGGCGACACGGTGGAGGTCTATCTCGAGCGCGTCGAGAACGCCCTCGGCGAAGCGGTGATCAGCCGCGAAAAGGCCAAGCGCGAAGAAGCCTGGACCCGCCTCGAAGTGGTGTTCGGCGAAGGCCATCCGGTGATGGGCGCCATCGTCGGTCGCGTGAAGGGCGGCTTCACCGTCGACCTCGGCGGCGCCTCGGCGTTCCTGCCGGGCTCGCAGGTGGACATCCGTCCGGTACGCGACGTCGGCCCGCTGATGGGCAAGGAACAGCCGTTCCAGATCCTCAAGATGGACCGCCCGCGCGGCAACATCGTCGTCTCGCGTCGCGCTATCCTGGAAGAAGCCCGCGCCGAACAGCGCACCGAACTGGTCAGCCAGCTGCAGGAAGGCGAGATCCGCGAAGGCGTGGTCAAGAACATCACCGACTACGGCGCGTTCGTGGACCTCGGCGGCATCGACGGCCTGCTGCACGTCACCGACATGAGCTGGAAGCGCGTCAACCATCCGAGCCAGGTGCTGGCCGTTGGCGACACCGTCAAGGTGCAGATCATCAAGATCAACCCGGACACCCAGCGCATCTCGCTCGGCATGAAGCAGCTGCAATCCGACCCGTGGGATAATGTCGAGACCAAGTACCCGGTGGGCTCGCGCTTCACCGGCCGCATCACCAACATCACCGACTACGGCGCCTTCGTGGAGCTGGAAGCCGGCGTCGAGGGCCTGGTGCACGTCTCGGAAATGTCCTGGACCAAGAAGAACGCCCACCCCGGCAAGATCGTCTCCACCTCGCAGGAAGTGGACGTGGTGGTGCTGGATGTGGACAGCTCCAAGCGCCGCGTCTCGCTCGGCCTGAAGCAGGCCCAGGACAATCCCTGGGACGCCTTCATCAAGAACCATCCCATTGGCTCGACGGTCGAAGGCGAGGTCAAGAACACCACCGAATTTGGTCTGTTCATCGGCCTCGACGACGATATCGACGGTATGGTCCACCTGTCGGATATCGACTGGGCGGTTTCCGGCGAAGAAGCCATGGCCCGCTACAACAAGGGCGACATGGTCAAGGCCAAGGTGCTGGACGTGGACGTCGAGAAGGAGCGCATCTCCCTCGGCATCAAGCAGCTCGGCGGCGACCCGATGGACGAAGGCTCCTATCGCAAGGGTCAGACCGTTACCGTGACCGTTACCGAGGTCACCTCGGGCGGCCTGGAAGTGAAGTTCGGTGAGGACGAGGCCCCCATGGCGGCCTTCATCCGCAAGGGCGACCTGTCGCGCGACCGCGGCGAGCAGAACCCGGAGCGCTTCGGGATCGGCGACCGCATCGATGCGCAGATCACCAATATCGACAAGGCGGCCCGCCGCGTGTCGCTGTCGGTCAAGGCGCTGCAGATGGCCGAGGACAAGGAAGCCGTCGAGAAGTTCGGCTCGTCCGACTCCGGCGCTTCGCTCGGCGACATCCTGGGTGCCGCCCTGCGCGAAAAGGCCAAGGGCGAGTAATCGCTCCGTCTTTGGGCTCAGGCCCATCGCAGGCAAGGATTGGGGCGGCTCCGCAAGGGGCCGCCTTTTTCTTTGGCGGGCGCCGTGGTGGCGCCCCCAATCTGGGCGCCCGGACAGCGCGGTGTGCAACCAGGGCACACGCCCGCCGCTGCGCGGCGCGATACGTCGCAACCCCTTGATCGCTCTCGAATCTTCGCTCATAGGGTCGAGCGGGACCGAAGGGCTGGGGCGTTTATGATCAAGTCCGAACTGATCGCGAAGCTTGCGAACGAGAATCCGCACCTGACGCAGAAGGATGTTGAGCGGGTGGTGAGCGTGATCTTCGATCGCATGACCGACGCGCTGGTAAAGGGTGGCCGGGTGGAGTTGCGCGGCTTCGGCGCCTTCTCCGTGCGGGCCCGCCCCGCCCGCGCCGGCCGCAATCCGCGCACCGGCGAAAGCGTCGCCGTCCGCGCCAAGGCCGTCCCCTTCTTCAAGTCCGGCAAGGAACTGCGCGAACGCCTGAACCTCGGCGGCGACGCGTAGAATTATCCCTCCTTCCCAAGGCTTCTCCTTGGGGTTGACCTTGCGATGGGCAGTTGACCCAGTTCGTGGGATGGATGCCAGGGACAAGCCTTGGCCGGGAGAGGAAAGGGGTAGAGACGCGATTGCCCCAACCCACCGCTCGCCCTACCTTCCCCCCATGCTCCCAGCACGCCTGCGTCCTACCCGGATCGAACATGTGGTCGACGGGGTGCGGCTGCGCGCCCAGCTTTCGGCGGCGGCGATCGACGCCAATGGCGATCCGGCGGAGCAGCGGCGCCGGGCGCTCGAGATCCTCAAGGGCGCGCTGTTTCGCGGTCGGATGATCGCCAAGGAGCGGCTGGAGAGCGGCGGCGGCGGGGTAGAGACGGCGCGCCTGCTGGCCAAGGTGGCGGACGAGGTGATCGCCGCCCTCTACGCCTTCACCACCGTGCACATGATCCGGGCGCGCAATCCCACCGAGGGCGAGCGGCTGGCCCTGATCGCGGTGGGCGGTTACGGGCGCGGGGCGTTGGCGCCCTTTTCCGACGTCGACCTGCTCTTTCTGCGCCCTTACAAGCCGACGGCCCATACCGAGAGCGTGATCGAGTTCATGCTCTATGCCCTGTGGGATCTTGGCTTCAAGGTCGGCCATGCCTCGCGCACGGTGGACGAGTGTATCAAGCTGTCGCGCGAGGATTTCACCATCCGCACCGCCATTCTCGAAGCGCGCCTGCTCACCGGCGACGAGGCCCTGGCCGCCGACCTGAAGCGCCGTTTCGCCAAGGAGGTGGTGAGCGGCACCGGCGCGGAGTTCGTCGCCGCCAAGCTGAAGGAGCGCGACGAGCGCCACGCCAAGGCCGGCTCCAGCCGCTATCTGGTCGAGCCCAATGTCAAGGAGGGCAAGGGCGGCCTTCGCGACCTCAACACCCTGTTCTGGATCGCCCAGTACCTGCATCCCACCGAGAACCCCACCGAACTCGTGCGGCTGGAGGAGTTCACCGGGCGCGAGCTCAAGGCCTTCCTGCGCGCCTTCGATTTTCTGTGGGCCGTTCGCGCGCATCTGCACTTCGCCACCGGACGAGCGGAGGAGCGTCTCAGCTTCGACCTGCAGCCGGAGGTCGCCCGCCGCATGGGCTATGGCGACAGCCCGCATGGCGAGACCCCGGCGGTGGAGCGCTTCATGCGCCACTATTTCCTCATCGCCCGGCAGGTGGGATCGCTCACCCGCACCTTCTGCGCCAAACTGGAGGACGAGGAGGCCAAGGGCCGGCCACAGGGCATTTCCCGTTTCCTGCCGCGCATCGGTGGGTCGCGCCGCAAGAAGCTGGCCGAGGGCTTCATGCTTGAGAACGGGCGGCTGACCACCGATGGTCCGGAGGTGTTCGAGCGTGATCCGGTCAATCTGCTCCGCCTGTTCCGCCTGGCCGACCAAGGCGACCATGACCTGCACCCCGACGCTTTCGCCCAGGCCACCCGCGCCCTGCATCTCATCACGCCCAAGGTGCGCCGGGACCCTCTGGCGGTAGAAGCCTTCCTCGACATCCTGTCGCGGGGCCGCAACCCGGAGCGGACGCTGGGGCTGATGAACGAGTCCGGGGTGCTGGGGCGCTTCGTTCCCGAGTTCGGACACATCGTCGCCCAGATGCAGTTCAACATGTACCACTCCTACACGGTGGACGAGCACACCCTGCGCGCCGTGGGCGTCATCGCCGCCATCAAGGCCGGCAAGCTGGTGGAGGATCATCCCCTGGCGGTGCAGATCTTTCCCCTGATCCAGGACCCCGAGGCCCTGTTCCTGGCTATGCTGCTGCACGACACCGGCAAGGGGGGCGAAGGCGGGCAGGAGAAGGCCGGCGGCCGCGCAGCGCGCACTGCGTGCGAGCGCATGGGCCTCGTACCCACCCGCGTGGCCTTGATCGGCTGGCTGGTGGAGCATCACCTGCTCATGTCGGACACGGCGCAGAAACGCGACATCTCCGATCCCAACACCATCGCCGCCTTCGCCCGCGTGGTGGAGAATCCCGAGCGGCTGCGCCTGCTTCTCGTGCTCACTGTGGCCGATATCCGCGCCGTGGGGCCGGGGGTGTGGAACGGTTGGAAAGGCCAACTCCTGCGCGACCTCTACGGCGCCACCGAGGCTCTGTTCCGGGGCGGCCGCGGGTCCGACCCCGCCATCATGCTGCGCCAGGACCAGAAGGCCGCCGCCGACAACGCGCGCGAACTGCTGTGCTCCGACAACTACGCTTCCGATCCTTGGATCGAGGATTGGGCGCGCCAGATGGAGGACGCCTATTTCAACGCCTTCTCGGCAGAAGAGCACGCGAGCCACTACCAACTTGCCCGCCGCTCGACGGGGCCGGCCAAGGCGTCCGCCTCGGCGCGGGTGCTGGCCCGTCACAACACCACCGAGGTGGCCGTGGCGGCGCGTGACCGTCGGGGCCTGTTCGCGGATCTGGCCGGGTGTTTCGCCGCCGTGGGGGCCAATGTGGTCGGGGCGCGGGTCTATACCTCCTCTGCCGGCCAGGCGCTCGACGTGTTCCAGTTGCAGTCCGCCTCCGGCGGGCCGTTTGGGGTGGAGAACCCGCTATCGCTGACCCGCCTGACCGAAATGCTGGAGCGCGCCGCACGGGGCGAGCCGCGGGGCGGAGAGCCGCGCGCGCCGCTCGATCCTGGCCGCACCGCCGCCTTCGCCGTGCCCGCCACCGTCTCGGTGGACAACGAGGCCTCGGAGATCGCCACGGTGGTGGAGGTGTCGGGCCGCGACCGGCCGGGTCTGCTGGAAGCCCTGGCCCGCATCCTCGCAGACCGCGACCTGCAACTCCTCTCCGCCCATGTGGACGGCTATGGCGAGCGGGCGGTGGACGCCTTCTACGTTACCCGCGCCGGCGCCAAGCTCGTCAGCGCCCGCGCTATCACCGAGCTGAAGTCCGCCCTCACCGCCGCTCTGGAGGAAGGCGAAGCTGGCGCCCCCAAACGCCGCCTGCAACGCGCCCGCGCGAGCGTAGCGCGATAGGTTTGATAGCCAGATGCTGGGATGGCCTGGCGTCGGGGGACAGCTTGGGGCTATCCACGTTCACAATATCGGGCTCAAAGGCTGATCGGCAGTTCCTCTTGCGGCGGCTTCGGCGGTAGGGCGGGCTGCTCCAGCAGGGCGCGAGCGGCGGCGACGCCTCTGGCGGCCGTGGCGTAGCGCTGACGCCAAATAAGGACCAGGACCACCGCGGTGGTGGCCAGGGCCAGGGTCGCCGGGCCGATCAGCCAGGCGGAGGCGGCGAGCGCGAAATAATAGCCGCGTACGCCGGAATTGGAGCTGGAGAAGGCCGGGTTGAGGATCTGGGCCGCCGCCCGGGCATAGGCGTCGAACCAAGCGGGGGAGCGGTGTTCTGGCGTCGCGCCGATCACGGCCAGGGCATAGTTCATCTGCCGGATCGACCAGATGAAATCGAGCAGGCTGCGCGCAAGAGTGGCGGTGATCAGCACGATTTTGGCGTCGAACAGCAGGCGCGGCGCGTGCTGCAGTCCCGGCGCCTGCAGTACCTTGTGATAGGTCACGTCGCCGCCGAACAGCACCCCCGCAGCCGCGGCGATCAGGATCAGGTTGGAGGAGGCGAAGAAGGAGGCGGAGCTCAGCGCGTGTCCCATCAGCTGGCCGTCGAGCAGGCGCTGATCCTTGCGGTGCGCCATGGTGGCCATCCAGCGCGCGCGCACGGTCTCCATGTCGATGTTGACCGCCCCGCCCCTGCGCCACAGGGCCTGGACCAGCGGGCCATAGCCCAGCCAGGCGACCAGGAACCAGCCCACGGCCAAGCCATTCCAGACGAGGTCGTCGCTATCCAGGCTGTCCCACATCAGGCTCGACTCGCAGCTTTGTGACCGCGACGGGAGCGATTCGACTCGAACGCTATTGTGCGCAATTGTCGCAGCACTAGCTTGACCGGACCGACTGAACTTCGCCGCCGAGGCGCGGCCAGATGACGGGGAATGCGATGCTGCAAGCTTTTGTCCAGCGTTTCGT
Source organism: uncultured Caulobacterales bacterium (assembly GCA_903862425.1). Taxonomy (GTDB): domain Bacteria; phylum Pseudomonadota; class Alphaproteobacteria; order Caulobacterales; family Caulobacteraceae; genus CAIOYC01. The sequence goes on from CAIOYC010000003.1 coordinate 74,192, forward strand.
TCGGGTGGGCGACCTTACCCTGATTGATCCCAAGGGGCGCAAGAGCCGATTTGGCGATGGGTCTGGCCCGCCCGTGACGGTGCGGCTGAACGGGGCCATGACGCCGCTGAAACTAGCGCTCAACCCCGAGCTCACCCTCGGCGAATGCTATATGCGCGGCGAGCTCGAGATGCTGGACGGGACCGTGTACGACCTGATGGACATGGTCGGACGCAATTTCGATCACGACCCGGTACGCCGTCACCGCCAGTCCTTGCCGCGCCGGGCCCTGTTCTGGCTCGCGCGCCATATCGGCCAGATCAATAACCGCATCCAGGCCAAGCGCAACGTGGCGGCCCATTACGATCTTTCCAACGACCTGTACCGAACCTTCCTCGACCCAGACATGCAGTATAGCTGCGCCTACTTCGCGCGGCCGGACATGACGCTCGACGAAGCGCAGATCGCCAAGAAGGCGCACATCGCCGCCAAGCTCCTGCTCGAACCGCATCACCGGGTACTGGACATCGGCTGTGGTTGGGGCGGGCTCGGCCTTACCCTGGCGGGCTACGTGCCGGAAGGCGGCGTCACCGGCGTTACCCTGTCGGAAGAGCAACTGGCCCTGGCCCAGGAGCGTTCGGCCGCGCGGATGGCATCGGGCGGGCAGGGGGCGGATTTTCGCCTGCAGGACTATCGCGACGTGGGCGGCCCCTTCGACCGGATCGTCTCGGTCGGCATGTTCGAGCATGTGGGCCAGCCGAATTATCAGGAGTATTTCGATCAGCTGGCGCGCCTGCTCACCGACGACGGGGTGGCGGTGATCCACGCCATCGGCCGCAAGGACGAACCGGGGATCACCAATCCCTTCATCGCCAAGTACATCTTCCCTGGCGGCTATATCCCAGCCTTGTCGGAGGTGCTGCCCTATATCGAACGCGCGGGCCTTTGGGTGACGGATGTGGAGATCCTGCGCCTACACTATGCTGAGACGTTGAAGGCGTGGCGGGCACGGTTCGAGACGGCCCGCGATCAGCTGAAGGCCATGCACGACGAGCGCTTTTGCCGGATGTTCGAATACTATCTGGCTATCTCGGAGGTCGCTTTCCGCTATGGCGGGCACATGGTGTTCCAGCTGCAACTAACCAAGCGCGTGGACGCCGTGCCCATCACCCGCGACTACATTTACGAAGGCGAACGCCAAATCATCGAGCAACCGAAGATGCGGGTTGTGGCCTGACGAAAGTTCAGGTGCGCAGGACGGTGTGGACGCGCCGGCCACGCTCGTGGCGGGCGGCTATGGCCACGACCCGGGCGTGCACGCCGTCGAGGGCGGCCTGGGCCACCGTCATCTCACCGCCGCCATAGGTCTGGCGCAGCGCCGTGGGCAGGCCGGCCTTGCCCTTCCAGCTACAGAAAATGTGCTTGCCGATCTCCGTCACCTTGGCGACGGTGCGAACCCAGTTCGGCCTGACATAGTTGGCGTAATAGTGCGTCGAGGTTCCCACTTCGGTCGCCACATAGCCGTTCAGCGCGTCTTCGGCGAGCGGACGAAGGCGCGCCCAGGTCGTGGGGTCGGCGTGGCGGCGGCGGATGGAGCCGTCGCAGACGAAGGAAAACTGGCAGCCGGTCTGGCGCTCCCAGCCTTGATAGACCACGCCGCAGACCGACTTGGGGAAGTGCTCGTCGCGCACGCGGTTGACCACCACCTGGGCGACTGCGCGTTGGCCGTCCTCCGGCTCATTGGCGGCTTCGTAATAGATGGCGTCGGTCATGCAGCGGATGGCGCGCTGACGCTCGGTGACGCTGTCGGCCTTGAGGAAGAACGGCTGGACCTTGGTGGGGTCGATGGGCGGGGCCTTCAGCTTGCCGGTCACTACCGTGATGGTCGGCGCGAACAGGCCGGTGATGGCGCCGGCGATCGGCTGGGCCTGGGTCGCCACCACGCCGCTCGCGACGGCGCCGATGCAAAGTAAAGTGACGTGCGCGCGCAGGGACGCAGGCGCGGAAAGCGCGATGGCCTTGATCATGTCGCCTCGATTGTAAAAGCGTTCAGCAGGTTGGCGGTGGCCGGGTCCGAAGACCCGGAGACTTGGCCCGCCCCTCCCCAACTGGCTTTCGACAGTGGGGCGCGCCGTTTACGAGCCGGTAAGTAGCATTAACGATTGGGCATTGCGCCGCGACAAACCGTCCTCGGCCAAGCAGTGTTATAGGATGGCTTGGCCATAAGCCGAGAAAGGCTCTGGTTGAGGCTGTGGGTGTGGAAACTATACTTGTGTCGCGACAAGTATCACGCGTCCGTGATATTGCATGTGGTCATCAAGGGGCGGGCCTTATGGCTCCGCTTGATTGACGGATCGGTACACTTTGCCATCCTTCATCACGAAGGCGGGGTGGGTCAGGGCGCTGATGTCGGTTGTTGGGTCGCCGGTGAAGGCGGCGAGGTCGGCCAGGGCGCCGGGGGTGATCCGGCCGAGGTCTTCGGCATGGCCGATCACAGCGGCGTCGGTGACCGTGGCCGCCTTAAGCGCCTGCACCGGCGTCATGCCGTCCTTGACCATCCAGATCAGCTCGCGGGCGTTCTCTCCGTGGGCGAACACGCCGACATCCGAGCCGCAGCCGATCTTGACCCCGAGCTTCAGGGCCAGGCGGAAGGCGTGCTCGGCAGCGGCCATTGCGGGGGAGGGGGGACCGCCCGGCCTGTAGCGTCCGGCATATTCGCTGGTCGCCGCCGGCGCGGTCAGGGTCGGCATATAGACCACGCCATTGTCGCGCATGAGGGTGAAAGTGGCTCCGGACCCGCCGTAGCCGTGCTCGATCGTGTCTACCCCGCCGAGGATGGCGCGGCGCATGCCTTCGTCGGTGGAGGCGTGGGCGGCCACCGGCCGACCCGAGGAATGAGCCGCATCGACCATGGCCCTGATCTCCTCGATGGAGAAGGTCGGCCGCGCCTCGCCGTTCGGGCCGGTGCGATAGTCGGTATAGAGCTTGATCCAGTCCGCCCCGCGCGCCGCCTGCTCGCGCACGGCCCTGACGCCCTCGTCGGCGCCGGTGACCTCCTGCGCGCCCTGCGGCAGGTCGATGTCGGGTCGGAAACCGCGCACGGCGGGACCATAGGCCCCAGTGGCGACGATGGCGCGAGTGGCCACGAACAGACGCGGGCCGGGGATGGTCCCGTCATTGATCGCCCGCTTGATGCCCACATCGGCATAGTCTGCTCCTTCGGTGCCGAGGTCGCGCAGGGTGGTGAAACCGGCCATCAGCGTGGCGCGAGCGTGGTTTCCCGCTTCCAACACGCGATAGGCCACCGGTTCGTGGAGCACCTGATCGTCCCAGGGCGTCTCGTTGTAGGGGTGCAGCAGGATGTGGCTGTGCAGGTCCATCAGGCCGGGGGTGAGGGTGGCGCGGGGTAGGTCGACAACCATCGCGTCAGGCGGAGCGTTAGCCTCCGCTAAGGGACCGACCGCCTTGATCCGGCGGCCCACCACCAGCACCGCCCAGCCGGGATGCGGCTTATCCTCCAGCCCTGTCCACACCGCAGCAGGTTTGATCAAAACGGCGGAGGGTTCGGCGGCGTGGGTGGCTGTGGCCATCAGCAGCGCTGCGGCCACACCCTTCGACAAGCTCAGGATGAGGCCGAATTTGGATCGGGGCGTGGGACCCCGCTGATCTGCTCGCCTCGATATCGGCGCCGCCCTACCCCTCAGCCTCATCCTGAGCTTGTCGAAGGGCGAGGCTGACGCACTCACGCGACCACCGCGTTGTCCACCGCTACAAGGTGCTTGCTGACCTGCGCCTCGCTGAGGAAGGAGCCAGTAAAGCTGTTGCGCACCAGTGTCGTAATCTCGGCCGGCGTCAGATCCAGCGCGTCGTCCACGGCGGTGAAGTTGGCCCCCACATAGCCGCCGAAAAAGGCCGGGTCGTCGGAGTTCACCGTCGCCTTCAGGCCCAGGTCCAGCATCCGGCGCAGAGGGTGCAACGCCATGTCGTCGACCACGCAGAGCTTGAGGTTGGAGAGCGGGCAAACCGTTAACGTCATCCCTTCCGCCGCCAGCCGCGCCACCAGCGCCGGGTCCTCCAGCGCCCGGTTACCGTGGTCGATGCGATCTACCTTTAACAGGTCGAGGGCCTCCCAGACGTATTCAGGCGGCCCTTCCTCGCCCGCATGGGCAACCGTCTTCAGGCCCATGGCGCGGGCGCGGTCGTAGGCGCGAACGAACTTGGACGGGGGGTGGCCGAGCTCGGAGCTGTCCAGCCCCACTCCGGTCAGGTGTTCCAGGTAAGGCTCCGCCTCGCGCAAAGTGGCTATGCCGGCGTCCTCATCCAAGTGGCGCAACAGGCAAAGGATCAGTTTGGAGGTCAGGCCGAGTTCCACCGCCGCCGTCTTCTGCGCGCTGACAAGCCCGGCGATCACCACGCCGATGGGAACGCCGCGTTCGGTATGGGTCTGCGGGTCGAAGAAGATCTCCGCATGCACCACTCCGTCCGCCGCCGCCTTGCGGAAATAGGCCAGCGCCAGGTCGTGAAAGTCCTCGTCCGTCACCAGCACCCGCGCGCCCTGGTAGTAGATGTCGAGAAAGTCCTGCAGGCGCGAAAACTCGTAGGCCGCGCGCACCGCCTCTACGTTGGGAAAGGGTAGGGCGATCCGGTTGCGCCTTGCCAGGGCGAACATCAGCTCCGGCTCCAGCGAGCCCTCGATATGCAGGTGCAGCTCGGCCTTGGGCAGGCGGCGGGCGAAATCCCCGGCGATGGGCATGAAGCGTCCTCGATGATCGGCGATCATTCCAGCGTCTAGCGAGGCAATGCGCAATGCCGATCCACCATCGATGCAGGTTTCAAGCCCATTTGCCCCCAGGCAGATCACCGCCCGTTAACGACAATCGGCATTTGGTCTGCCATGCTGGGGCAGCAGCGGGGACTATGCCTTGAGCCTTGATTTGGACATGCCGAGGACCGCCAAGCCGGTACGTGAGCGACGCCCGCTGGTCGATCCTCTGGCCTTGGCGGCGGCGGTCTTTTTCGTCGTCGCGGTGGGGGCTGTGGCCTATCCGGCGCTCCGGGCCGGTCCGATCAGCGGTCCGCTTCTGCTTCTTGTGATCGGCATCGCCGGGGTGGCGCTGGCGGTAGTGTTCGCCTTCGTTTCCGGAGAGGCGCCGGTGCGCGAGAGGGCCCCCCAGATCGATCTTGCCCCGGCCCTCGTCACCTCGCTCAGCGAGCCGGCCAGCGTGGCGCGGGCCGATGGACGCATCGTCTCGGCGAACCATGCCTGGCGCGATGCGGTGGGGGCCGCCTCGCGCCTGCCCAAGACCGGCTCGGACCTTTACGCCGCCCTGCTTCAAGCCAAGCGCGATGGATCGGCGGAAACCCGGTTTATGGGCCGCACCCTGTGTATCGCCGGCGTGACGGGCGGCCTGTTCCTGGTGCGCCTCATGGACGCGCCCGCCGCCGCCGTTTCCGGACCTGCGATAGAAACCGTCGCACTGCCCGCGCCGCCTGCCGCCCTCGACGCTTTCGCCGCCGCCGCCCCCTTCGGCGCCGCCCTCCTTGAAGGGGCCGACCCGATCGATGCCGTGATTCTGCAGGCCAATGGCGCGCTCCTCAACCTGACCGATGGTCGGGCGGAGTCGGGCGTCCGGTTCGGCGACCTGCTCGATCCAGCCGGTCTGGCGGAAGCTGCCGAACGCCTCGCGGCCAAGCCCGGCTCGCCGGTCGAGGTGCGGCTGCAAGACAGCGGCGGCAAGGTCGCCCACCTCTATCTGACCAAGGCCGATGGGCGGCTGGTGGCCTATCTGATCGACGTCTCCGAACATAAGCAGCTCGAACTTCAGCTCGCCCAGTCGCAGAAGATGCAGGCCATCGGCCAGCTTGCCGGTGGCGTGGCGCACGACTTCAACAACCTGCTCATGGCCATCCAGCTGCACCTCAGCGAGCTGTTGCAGCGCCACCCGGTGGGAGATCCCTCCTATGAGGGCCTGAATGAAATCCGCCAGACCGCTGTGCGCGCCGCTGATCTGGTGCGCAAGCTGCTGGCCTTCTCCCGCAAGCAGACAGTGCAGCGCGAGACCCTGGAGCTAGGCGAACTGATCTCCGAGTTCGAGGTCCTGTTGCGTCGGCTGCTGCGCGAGGATGTGAAGCTCGAAAACGCCTATGGTCGCGACCTGCCTTTGGTGCGCGCCGACAAGAGCCAGCTCGAAACGGCGGTGATGAACCTCGCCGTCAACGCCCGCGACGCCCTGCGCAGTCATGGTACGGGCGACGGCGGCCCGGCGGTGGTGCGAATCCGCGTCGCGCGACTGCCGCGCATGGAGGCCGTCACCCTTGGCTTCCCCGGCTGTCCGGACGAGGGCTGCGCCCTGATCGAGGTGTCCGACAACGGCCCTGGCATCCCGCCGGAGGTGATGGACAAGATCTTCGAGCCCTTCTTTACCACCAAGCCGCTGCACGAGGGCACGGGTTTGGGCCTCGCCACGGTCTATGGTATCGTCAAGCAGGCCGACGGCTGGATCTGGGTGGAGAGCGAGCCGGGCCATGGCGCAGCCTTCCGCATCTTCCTGCCTCTATACAATCCGCCCGCCGCCGAGCCGCTGCCCGCGCCGCGCGCGCCGCTGAAGTTCAAGCCGGCTACCCCACGCGACCTTTCGGGCGCCGGCCGCATCCTGTTCGTGGAGGACGAGGACGCCGTGCGCACCGTCGCCGCCCGCCTGCTGCGCGCGCGTGGCTACGAGGTGATCGAGGCCGCCGATGGTGAAGAAGCCCTCGATCTGGCCGAGCAGCACGCGGGCGAGATCGACCTTCTGATCTCCGACGTGGTCATGCCCGGCCTCGACGGGCCGGCCCTTTTGAAGAAGGCCCGCCCCTTCCTCGGCGACGCCAAGGTGATGTTCATCTCGGGCTATGCGGAAGCCGAGTTCTCCGACCTGCTCGAAGGCGAAACCGACATCACCTTCGTCGCCAAACCCATCGACATCAAGGTTCTGGCCGAGCGCGTGAAGCAGCAACTGCAGAGCTGACGGACACCATTACAGAGCTTTAAACCCTCGCAGTCTTGCGCGCGGGCTTTGGGGCGGCCACGGTCTCGGCTTATTGCCGAGGACCTGCATGACCAAGATCGACCGCCGCCGCCTGCTTGTCTCCACCGCTGCGATGGCGGCCTTGCCAGGCGTCGCCCTGTCTGAACCCGCCACCGGCGAGGCGGCCAAGCTCAATACGCTGCTGGACGATTTCATGCAGCGCAACCTGCGCCGCTCGCCCGAAACCGCAACGAGCCTGGGCCTCGATGCGGGGTCGCTGTCCGCGGAAAAGTCGCTGCTGGACGACCGCTCGCTCGCCGCATCCGCCGCCGACAAGGTGGAGAACTTCAAGCGGCAGAAGGAGCTGGCCAGGATCAACCGCGCCGCGCTCACCGGCATGGACGCGGTCAATTACGACACCGTCGCCTATGTGCAGGACGTGCAGGCCGAGGCCGACCGGCAGTTCAACTATGGCGGCTCGGGCTCCGGCGCGCCCTACATCGTCAGCCAGCTGACCGGCAGCTATCAGTCCGTGCCCGACTTTCTCGACACCCAGCACTCCATCGGCTCGAAGGACGACGCGGAAGCCTATCTCGCCCGCATGTCCGCCTTCGCGCGCGCCATGGATCAGGAGAGCGAGCAGGTTCGCCACGATGCGGGCGTGGGCGTCATCCCGCCCGACTTCGTGATCGACACCACGCTGAAGCAGATGAAGACCTTCGCCGACACGCCGGCGGACAAGGCGACCCTGGTGGCCTCCATCGCTAAGCGCGCCAAGGACAAGGCCATCGATGGCGACTGGGCCGGGCGCGCCACCAAGCTCTACGACAACGAGGTGCTGCCTGCTTTGAACCGGCAGATGCAAATCCTGCAGGGCCTGCGCGCGAAGGCGGTGCACGAGGCGGGCGTCCACCGCCTGCCCAAGGGCGACGCCTATTACGCCGTGTCGCTGAAAAACTGGACCACCACGGACCTCGCCCCCGCCGAGGTGCACCGCCTGGGACTGGAGCAGGTAAAACTGCTGAACGCGCGCCTGGACGAGGCCTTCCGTAAGGAGGGCATGAGCAAGGGCGCGCCGTGGCAGCGCCTGCGCGCCCTCTTCGCCGATCCGAAGTTCCTCTATCCCAATACCGACGCGGGCAAGGCCAAGCTGATCGCCGACCTGAACGGCAAGGTGACGGCGGTGCAGGCCAAGCTGCCCGCCTGGTTCGGGACCCTTCCCAAGGCCAGGGTTGAGATCCGCCGCGTGCCGCCGGCCATCGAGGCGGGGGCTTCTTCCAACTACCAATCCGGCACGCTGGATGGTTCGCGCCCCGGCGCCTATTACATCGTGTTGCGCGATACGGCGGAGGATCCGTCGTGGCTGATGCCGACCCTGACCTATCACGAGGCCATTCCAGGCCACCACCTCCAGGGCTCGCTGCAGCGCGAGGCGGACCTACCGCTAATCCGAAAGCAGATATGGTTCTCCGCCTATGGCGAGGGCTGGGCCCTCTACGCTGAGCAGCTGGCTGAGGAGATGGGCATGTACAAGACCGATCCATGGGGCCGGATCGGCTACCTGCACGACGCTTTGCTGCGCGCCGCCCGCATGGTCATGGACACCGGCATCCACAGCCAGGGCTGGACCCGCGAACGGGCGATCCAATACTTCATCGAGAACCAGGGCGACCCGGACAGCGCCGCCGTCAGCGAGGTCGAGCGGTACTGCGTCTGGCCAGGTCAGGCGACGAGCTACATGGTCGGCAAGCTGGAATGGCTGCGCCTGCGGGCCAAGGCCAAGGCGGCGCTAGGTCCGCACTACGACATCCGCAAGTTCCACGACGCCGGCCTGCTCTCCGGTCCCACACCAATGAAGGTGCTTGGCACGGTGGTGGACAACTATATCGCTGCTGGTCGCAAGGGCTAAGAGCATGACCAATCGACGCGAACTGATGACCGGCGTAGCGGCGGCAGGAGCGATGGCGGTTGCGCCGTCCCTGGCCCAGGCCGCGGCGCCTGCTGGCGACAAGCGGCTGGCTGCGGTGTTCGACCGAATGGCCGACGGCTACCTGTCGTTCCACCCAGAAGCCGCTACCAATCTCGGGCTCGACAAGGGCAAGCGCGCGACCGCCAAGCACCGGCTGGATGGACGCAGCGCCGCCGCCATCGCCGCCGACGCCGCCTTCTGCGACGCTTATGCCGGCGAGCTGTCGAAGATCCCCGACGCTGCGCTTTCGCCCGCTGCGCAGATTAGCCGCGCCACTATCCGTTACGCCTGTCTGTTGGGGCACGAGGCGCGGCCCTTCGACTTCGGCTTCAACAATCTCACCGCCGCCATGAGCGAGAGCCAGTCGCCGCACGTGGTCGACCAGCAGAACGGCGCCCTGCACGGCATTCCGGAGATGCTGGACAGTCAGCACCAGGTGAAAACGGTCGATGACGCCATCGCCTATGTGGACCGCCTGCACGTGTTCGCCCGTGTACTCGACGAAGAGACCGAGCGGATGAAGGCGGATGACGCCCGCGACATCCGTCCGCCGAACTTCCTGCTCACCAACGCCATCGGCCAGGGCGCGGACTTCCTGAAGACCAAGGTTCCCGACCAGCGCCTCGTCATCGCCTTCAAGACCAAGCTCGCGGCCGCCAATCTTCCGGCCAAGATCGCCGAAGAGGCCGAGCACGTGGTCGGCGCCGAGGTCATGCTGGCCGCCAATCGACAGCAGGAACAACTTCAGGCGCTGCTGGCCAAGTCGGACGACCGGGCGGGCGTGTGGCGGCTGAAGGACGGCGAAGCCTATTACCGCTGGTGCCTCAAGGTCGGCACCACCACGGACATGACGCCCGATCAGGTTCACCAGATGGGCCTGGAGCAGAACAAGGCCATCGAGGCGCGGATGGATACCCTGCTCAAGGCGCAGGGGCTGACCCAGGGGACGGTGGGCGAACGCATGAGCGCGCTGACTCGGGATCCGCGCTTCGCTTTCCCCAATACTCAGGCGGGGCGCGACCAGATCGTCGGTTATCTCAATGGCCGGATCGCCGCCGCCCGCGCGTCCCTGCCCAAGGTGTCCAACCTGCACCTGAAAGCGCCGGTAGTGGTGCGCCCGGTGCCGGTGGATATCCAGGACGGCGCCGGGCTTGGCTACATGAACTCCGGCTCGCTCGATGGGGCGCGGCCCTCGATCTACTACATCAACCTCAAGGACACGGCGAACTGGCCCAAGTTCACCCTGCCGAGCCTGACCTATCACGAGACCCTGCCCGGCCACGCTTGGCAAGGCGCCTACCTCACCGAAACGGGCAAGACCCCGCTCATCCGCATCCTGCTGTCCGGCTTCAACGCCTATGTGGAGGGCTGGGCGCTCTATGCGGAGCAGATGGGCGACGAGATCGGCCTCTATGACGACGACCCCTTCGGACGTCTCGGCTATCTGCAGGCGATGAAGTTCCGCGCCGTGCGGCTGGTGGTCGATACCGGCATCCACGCCCAGCGCTGGACGCGGGATCAGGCCATCGACTGGGCGGTGCGGAACGCCGGGCGCACCCGCGGGGCCATGACCAGCGAGATCGACCGCTATTGCGGCTGGCCCGGTCAGGCCTGCGGCTACAAGGTCGGCCACACCGAGATCGTGCGCCTGCGCGAAAAGGCCAAGGCCGCCATGGGCGCGCGCTACACCCTGCAGGGCTTCAATGACGCGGTGGTCGAGGCCGGCTCGGTCCCGCTGACCGTGCTCGCGACGGCGGTGGACCGGTATAGCCGGGGGTCTTAGAGGCATACCGCCAGAGCGCGGTGCGATCTCACCACGTGCCGATCTTCTCCGCCTCGTGGTGGCTGATCGGGTGGTGGGCGCGGGCATGGTCCTCCTCCGCCAGAAGGCGGGCGGCTTCGAGGGCGGCCATGCAGCCCATGCCGGCGGCGGTCACCGCCTGGCGATAGACGTCGTCGGTCACGTCGCCGGCGGCGAACACGCCCTTGATGGCGGTGGAGGTCGTGCCGCCCTTCACCTTTAGATAGCCGGACTTGTCCATCTCCAGCTGGTCAGTGAACAGGCTTGAGGCGGGGGCGTGGCCGATGGCGACGAAGAAGCCGTCCAGCGGCAGGGTGCTGGTTTCGCCGGTCTTGAGGTTCTTCAGCACCGCGCCGGTAACGCCGCGCGGATCCTCGTCGCCGATCACGGACTCGATCTCGGTGTTCCAGATCACCTCGATTTTTGGATTGGCGAACAGGCGTTCCTGCAGGATGCGTTCGGCGCGGAACTCCTCGCGGCGGTGGATCACTGTCACCTTGGAAGCGAAGGAGGTGAGGAACAGGGCTTCCTCGACCGCCGTATTGCCGCCGCCGACGACGGCCACCTGCTTGCCGCGATAGAAGAACCCGTCACAGGTAGCGCAGGCGGAGACGCCGAAGCCGCGGAAGTGCTGCTCGCTCGGCAGGCCCAGCCACTTGGCCTGCGCGCCGGTGGCGATGATCACCGTCTCGGCCAGCAGCACCTCGCCATTGTCCAGCGTGAGACGGAAGGGTCGCTCGCCGAGCTCGGCCTTGACCACAAGGTCGTTGATGAATTCGGTCCCGACGTGCTCGGCCTGGGCGCGCATCTGGTCCATCAGCCAGGGGCCCTGGATCACGTCGGCGAAGCCGGGATAGTTCTCCACATCGGTGGTGATGGTCAGCTGCCCGCCCGGCTCCATGCCCGAGATCAGCACAGGGTTCAGCAAGGCGCGCGCCGCATAGATGGCGGCGGTGTAGCCGGCGGGACCCGAGCCGATGATGGCGACGCGGACGTTACGAGGTTCGGATGCGTTGGACATGGGCTGACATTTAGGGATGATTCCGCCAAAGCGCGACCGTCCGGCGACGCCTGTCCTCAGCTTCATTTCCGGACTAGGCTCAACGCCTATCAGCCGCTATCCCTAGTCCCATGCGCGCCAAGCCGTTCAGCACCCGGGCCTTCATCTGGGACATGCTCACCTTCGACCGGTTGATGACCGGGCCGATCACCCACCTGATCTATTGGGCGGGGATGGCCATCATCGCGATCCTCGGTATGGGCATAGCTGGTGGAGCCATCGGCCTCGTCATCCGCGACCTGTCGCTGGTGGGCTTGGCCCTGGCGGTGCCGGTGTTCGTGGTGGGCCTCCTGGTGACAGCAGCGCTGGCCATGATCTGGCGCGGAATGTGTGAGTTCTATCTTGCTGTCTTCCGCATCGCCGATGACCTGCGCGCGCTACGCCTGTCTCAGGAAGCGGCCGACCGGGGACGGAACCCGCCCATTCCGCTGGCCGGCGGCCCGGATCTCTAGGCGGTTGCGTATCTTCGCCTGAAGGCAAGGCGTTCGGTTAGCCATGCGCGCACCGGCTGGTCGTAACGGCGCGACAGGGGCAGGGCGAGCAGCGCCAGCGCAGGAGCCAACAGTAGTCCGATCCAGGGCTGGAAGGCCGAGATCGGAAAGCCGCCAAACCGGCTCATCATGCCGAACCCGACGATGATCGGGCCGTGGATGGCGTAAAGCGGATAGGACAATTCCCCAGACCAGGCGAACAGTCGGGCAAGACGAGGAGACGGCGCGGCTGATGCGATCGCCAGCACGAGCATGGCGGGAAAGCCGATCATCACCACCGCCAGAGCCTGGATCCAACTCGGTCCCCCTCGCATCGGCAGGGTCAACAGCACGAGCGCGGCAAGGATCGCCCACAGCGGATCAGCCCTAAGCTTGAGCAATCTACCGCCCCTGTGCAGCCGGTACAGCACGACGCCGCCAAAGAATGAGAAGCCCACACGCGGCAGTCCTCCGATGAAACCGACGGTGCGAAAGCCGAGATTGAGGTCGCCGCCATGCCAGGCGAACCAGACCAGAAGCATGCCCGAGCCCAGCGACAGCAGGGCAAGAGCCCGCGTTGAGAGCCTGACCGCGAAAATCGCATAGACCAGATTGGCCGCCAGTTCGAAGAACAGCGACCAGCCCGGTCCGTTCAGCGGAAAGGCGTTCACCGTCGGATCGGTGCTGAAATAAGGAATGAAGCCGATCGCCGAGCCCGTTGCGCGCAGCAGTTCGGTCGCGCTGGCCGGGTGTAGCTGGGACAGCCGCCCGAACGCCGCCGCGATGGCGAGGCCCGCCGCCGATCCCAGAATGTAGAGCGGATACAGCCGGATTAGCCGCAGGCGCATAAAGGCCATAGGCGTCATCCCCGTCTCAAGTCGACGCTCATAGGCATGGCCGATCACGAACCCGCTCATCAGGAAGAACAGGTCCACCGCCAGATAAGCGCCGGCCGGAGCGTCGTTGATGCCGGCGAGATGCTGGTGGTGATAGACCACAAGGATCGCCGCAAGACCGCGCAGGCCGTCGAGCGCCAGAAACTTTTCCGATGGGGCGTGCGCCGGCTGGCCCCTCATGTCCGCGACACCGCCTCCACAAGGGCGCGCGCGGCGGGCTTTGGGTGGCCATCGTCATCGAAAAGTAGAGGACGATCAGTTCCGTCGCCGGCATTGGGCGGGCGGCGCAACCAGCTGTCCTTGTCGCGGACGCCCCAGATGGTGAAGGCGAAGCGCTGGTGGGCGGGCAGGCTCATGAAGGCCTCCATGGCCTCGCCCACCACCCGCGCCTGGATCTGCAGACGCTCGCTCATGGGCGTCATGTCGAACCGCCCCTTCACCCCGTCGGCGTTGCGGGTAGAGACGTCGAGCTCGGACAGGTGGATGGGCAGACCCAGGCTGGCCAGGTCCTTGATGGCCGCCTTGATCGCGCCGGGCCGCATGTGGATCGACACATGGGTCTGGGTGCCGAGGCCCGAAAGTGGCGCGCCTGACTTCAAAATCCGCTCGGCCATGCGCAGGAAGCTGCGGCGCTTGTTCGGCAGGGTGTCGAGAAAGTAGTCATTCAGGAACAGCGGCACGGTCGGGTCCGCCTCCTGCGCGTGACGGTAGGCGAGGGCGGCGTAGTCCGGGCCGAGATTGCGGCTCCAGATGCAGTCGCGTTCGCCTTCCCCGTTCTCGTTGATGGCCTCGTTGACAACGTCCCAGCTCACCACGCGACCTCGATAGCGTCCGGCGACGGCCAGGATGTAGTTGCGATAGGCGTCGGCGAAGGGCTTGCCGGCTCCGTCGATGCGCTTGAAGGCCGGCATCTCCTGCGCGTACCAGACCAGGGTGTGACCATGCAGGCGCATGCCGTGCTGGGCGGCGAAGTCGGCGACCATGTCCGGCCGGGTGAAGTCGAAGGTTCCGTCATTCTTCAGGATGGCCTCCATCTTCATCTCCCACTCCGGCGTAATCTGGGAGAAGTTGGACACGAGGGTGGAGACGAAGGTCGGGTCCTGGAACTGGCCGGTCATGGCGCAGGCGCCCACCGGAAACGGCGCCACCTGGCGCAGCGGCGGTACGCTGATCGGCCCCTCCGGCTGGGCGTTGGCGGCATGACAGCCGGCCAACAGCAGGGCGGGAGCGGCAAGGGCGATGCGGCGGCGCGAGATGGGGTCCATGACCCATCGTTGCAGCTTGGACTTAAAATCCAGCTAGCGCCGGAAGGGGCCTTCCTGCACGTTTCAGTTCCGGCCCCCGGTCGGGGGAAATGAAAGGGCTCCAATGAAACGCTCCACCATGGCCGCCGCGGCGGTCCTCTCCCTGCTTGCCGTCGGCGCGGCCTCCGCCCAGGGCGGCGGGCAAGGCAACCCGATGATGGCCAAGATGCGCGAAGCGTGCGGCGCCGATATCGCCAAGTTCTGCCCGGACAAGACCGGTCCGGATCGCCGTCAATGCGTGATGGACAACCACGACAAGTTCTCAGACACCTGCAAGGCGGCGCTCGCCGAGATGCGCAAGGCCATGGAAGCCGCCAAGCCGCAGTAAGCTGAGCCACCGCCCGGCCTTGCGCCGGGCGGACGGGTTAGCGACAACTCTGCTCAGCGGTGGCTGAGATACGCCGCGAGCCGTCGCAGGCCCTCGGCATTCTTTTCCGGGCGGGCGGCGAAGCACCAGCGCAGCCAGCCCTGGCCGTCCTCGCCGAAGGCCGAGCCGGGGGCGAGCCCGAGGCCGGCGCGCTCGATCAGGTCGTTGGCCATGGCCACCGCATCGGTGCAGCCGGCGATCCGGAAGAAGGCGTACATGCCCCCGTCGGGTACCGGCGCCTCGATGCCCGACCCGCTTGGACCCGATAGCGTAGTCAGTCCCCCGATCACCTGATCGCGCGCGGCGCGCAGTTCGGCGCGCAGTTCGGATACCGCTATTTCGCCGTGCTCCAACGCGCTCGCGGCGGCGGTCTGTATAAAATCCGGCGCGCAGGAGGTGTTGTACTCGAGGAGGACGCCCAGAGGTGCGATTAGCTCGGGCGGCGCCACAATCCAGCCCAGCCGCCAGCCCGTCATCCGCCAGGCCTTGGAGAAACTGTTGGTGGAGATCAGCCGATCATCCAGCGCAGCGATTTCCAGAAAGGATGGCGCCTTGTCCGCCGTGAAGCTCAGCCGCTCATACACGTCGTCGGCGATGAGCCAGATGCCGTGGCGACGACAGTGGTCCAGGATCGGTGCGCGGTGTTCAGCCGGCAGGGTCCAGCCGGTGGGATTGTTGGGCGAGTTGAGGAAGAGGGCGCGGGTATCCGGCGTCAGGGCCGCCATCAGCCGGTCGAGGTCAAGCGTCCAGCGTCCGCTCTCTGCACACAGCGCCACCGTCTGCACCCGCGCCGACATGATGCGGGGAATCTCCGCCACATTAGGCCAGACCGGATCGACCACCACCACCCTGTCGCCAGGACTGATGACCGCCTGCGCCGCCAGCATCAGGGCGCTGACGCCGGAATTGGTGATGGCCAGTCGCTCGGTCCCGATAGCCCGCCCGTGCAGGCGGCCGAGATAAGCCGATAGGGCCTCGCGCAGGTCGGCCCGACCGAGGTTGTGGGTATAAAAGGTCTCACCCGCGAGCACGGCCTGCGCCGCCGCCTCGCGGATGAAAAGCGGCGTTGGCAGATCGCTCTCGCCGAACCAGAAGGGCAGCACGTCGGCCTGCCCTATGGCCGCATTGGCGACCTCGCGAATCTGGGACGAACGCAGGGCCAAAACGTCAGGGCGTGCCGCAGTTGGATACATGGTTCGGCTATAGCCGGTTCGACCTGGATCGGTCAGCCCGCAATCCCAGTTCGGCGCGCAACTTTCTGGTCAGCTTGGCGGCGACAAGGGCGTGGGACTGGGCCAGATAGGCGGTGAGATCTTCATCGCTCAAACTGTCCGCGGTCGTCATCTGCACCCACTTTGCCCGCGCCAGATAGGGCGCCGGGATCGCCGCGCCGGTATCCACAAGCATTTCAAAAGCCAGATCCGAGGCCTTGAACAGGTAGCGCGGCTGCGCCGTCGCCACCGGTCCCGCATGCGCGCACGATCCCGTCAGCCGACGACGATCGGCAATGAACTTTCCGTCCCATCGTGCCGCGGCGCGCTGTCTGACGATGCGCCGTATGAGCGCTTGCCCGGCGCGGTGGCCTGAGTATATTGCGCGCCTTCCGCGACGGGGCGTTTGGCTTCGCCGCTCGGGCGCGGCTCGCGTCCGGTGCGGCGGCATTCGGTCGTCCGCGGAGACCGTCGGCGCCTGACCGCGCCGCGCGAGGTACGGTGAGGTGGCGGAGTGGTCGATCGCGCACGCTTGGAAAGCGTGTTTAGGTGAAAGCCTAACGAGGGTTCGAATCCCTCTCTCACCGCCACTCCCCATTGAAATAAATCATGTTTTTTCGTCTTTTTGGATTCGGTCATCAATAAAATCATCAATTCGATTTCGGCTCAGCGCGGTCGCTCGCGGTTAAGAGCGGTCAATCGGCCTGTTCGACCAAAGAACCAGGTTTGAGCTAGACTCCAACCTTCAGCATTAGGGCAGCTGCAACGACCTAAGTTCAGCCCGAAGGATAATTAAGTGCCACAACGACGCCCTTCCATGCGAACCAATAGGGAGGCGATCAAGCCGGAGGCATTTGCTTCGTTGCCCAAGCAGGTGCGCGAGAAGTTGGCGAAACACCTGGGAGGCGTTGAGTTAACGGCATCCCGTCTGTTCGATGGTTTGGCGGCTTTATCGTTCAGCTACCTTCAGACCTCTGTTGAAGAAGAGGGTGATCTCGAAAATCGCCTGATCCAAAATGGTCTGAGTGCGGAACTAGGGAGTGTATTCCAGCGAATTGCAGACCTTGAGACAGCGGTCAATTCGATGAGCCCTGCTGACTGGAAATCGCTTACTCTGCTTGATGAATTCGCCTCTCGGTCCGTACGGGATAAATGGCGCGAGAGAGCGCTGTGCCTCAATCTGGATATTGTCGATTTCTTCGACGCCTTCTGGATGAGAACACTCGAAATCTCGCAAACAACGATGGGAGTAAAAAATGGTCGAGGCCGACGTTTGGTCCGAACTGGTTCATTTGATGAGCTGGCGGACAGCATCGTTCAGTTATGGATTGGTGTAACGAACTCGCCCCCGACCTGGACGAAAAACACGGGTGGTCTTTTAGTGTTTGTCAACGATGCAGCTGAGCACATCACGGGCAGTGTTGCGCTAAAGCGGTTCACCGGAAAATTGGCCTCGGCAAAAGCGGAACAATTCCAGCATCACTATGTCGTCGAAAGAACGATGGTTGAAAGGCATGCCTCGATACGTGCGGCAGCCAAGGTCGGGCTTTTGCGATGGAAGTCTGCGGAGGCCGGAATCAAATCACGCAAATTCGGAGGCTTTGTTGGCGACGCAGACGTGTAGCGCTCAGCTCGAAAATGGTAACAGTGCTGAACTCCTGAAAGAGCTGGGCACCGGCTCTGAGGTAAAAGGAGTCGAAGATGAATTACGCACAACACCCTTACGGTCTAACCGTTAAAGGAGCAGCTGATCAGCTCTGTATAGGTCGAACGCTGCTCTACGACCTCATTCGTCAAGGCAAGATAAAGCCCGTCAAGCTCGGTCGTCGGACAATTATACCCGCCAATCAAGTGGCTGAGCTGCTTGCTTGCTGCGCAACTAGCAAGGCTGAGAGGCAATAAAATGTGCCCCGGTTTCAATACGACACAAACGTGCTTCCCGAACTTGTCCAAATCAGGAGCTGATGCAGGAAAAGGTGTTTATCGCAGTCAAACCCGTCTTCAGACAAAGGCGCCACATGGCCTGAACAATGCCAATCGCATGCGCGGTGGCCGATGAGCGGCAAACGCAACGTCATGAGTCCTGACGCAAAGAAGGTCGGCGCGGGGAAGTTAAAGTCACGGCCGCGCCTTGGTAGTGATCGAATGATCCATCCGATTAACAAGGACGGGCCAACTGGGCAGCGCTCTAAAGCCCGGGTTCAAAAGTTGTCTGCCGTGCGGAAGGCGGCGCGACGGGAGAAGAAGCGTCGTGAGCTTTTAGATGCGCTCGTTAGGCGAGTCGAAGCGACGTCACTGGGCCGTTCTTTCAGATCATCCACGTTCGGAGACGACGTCGTGAAAGCCCTGGAAGACCTCAGGGCTACTTCACAGAAGTTCGTCATGCAGTCTCACCGCAACCGGCATAAGGCGCTGATCCGACCGTTTGAGACGTGGCTCTTTCTTGCGTCAGGCCTTAACGAACCGGTCAAAGAGCGAGCGCTTGAGTTCCTCCGTGGGCACCAAGCGTCGAGTTCGGCCGACGGAGAACGCTTACCTAGGCTGGGCAAGAGCACTGACCCCCTAGCGATCGTTCTTCGAGCCTTCATCGCTTATCCTGCGGGTGCAGCGGGACGGCAGGCGGTAAGCCGCGACACAGCTGCGCTGAAGCATCTTGAGGCCATCGGGGTCATGCCTGATGCCCTTGAAGAGCTTGCATCAAAGCCCGGAGAAGGGCTCGAAGCGTGGCGAGCTAGGCAGGTCGAATCCCGGCGGGCGGCGACAGGCAGATCCAAGACGGCGAGGGTTGTCGGTGTCCGGCGCAAACCACCACCCGATGCCCCTCCTAAACGCTTTGAGAAGCGCTCTGGGAAGGCGGCTGAGGAGTCAGTTGAGGGTGGCGTTGCCATTGCCTGCAAAGCCAATGGCGGCGGCAATAGCAAGGACGTGATGATATTCGATCAAGGCGTCTCAGTCCCCGCAGGAACCAGCGTCTTAGTGGTGACAAGGCAACCTCGGTCCAACGACATCCACGTTCGAGATATTGAGCTGGCCCAAGCGGAAAGGTTGGATCGCGTTGGTGCGAAGCGCCTGATGGTCCGCTTAACACCCTCGTTCCACGACCCCGAGTAGCCTGGGAAGTCGAGAGTGGCGGTATCGCTGATGTCTCATCAAGCTCCAAAAGCGATTTGAGAGTGTTGCGATACCGCCTATCTTCGTCAGCAACCACTGTCGAAGGTTCAACGCCTTGAAAATCATCAAAGACGATGTCGATCAACGTCCGTTGATTTTAGACGTTTTAGACACACGTCGAGCGACGCTCCATTGCCGGGAGGACCAACCCCTCAGTCCCCCCGCGTAACGAGGGCCGACGTCATTGTTCGTGATCAATATAAATTACTTTACACTTCGCGGTCGGTGGGGGTTGGCCTCTCCTTCATGTAGATGAAGGGCTGCTCACGCGTCTCAGGTAGCCAAAACTCCTTTGTGATGTAATTGGCGTAATTGGCTGCATCCCCCAATATCTCCGCATGATAATCACCCGCGCTCCGCACGGCGCGCCAAATATCTCCGGCATTGAAGGCTCTGTCTCGGAGGTCGGTTGTCAGCCGAATTGCCAAGTGCATGTGCCGCTGATTAGTCCTATTTTCAATGAATCCAATGGCGATAGGCCAAGCCTCAGCTGGGTATCGTTGCCATGCTCGACCGCGAACATCTCGTTGAAGCCTGTTCAAGAATTTCCGTGCGTCATTTTCTAAAGTTAGCGCAGACACCCCTAAGCCTCCCCCTAGCTTTACCGCAAAGTTAGGTTCGATTTGTAGGGTTAAGGCGACGTATGCAGATCTAAGCCCGCGTTGATCGTTCATGGTGGAACTTCCAATTGAGTTCGCCGGATCGGCCGCTCAGGTGAACTTTATGGAATTGGATTCGGCAGTAGTCGGCTTTGAACCCTACCCCTTATGTGGCTGGCATCCCGCGCTGGCATAAGTCTCCCAAAGCGCACAAAAGCGGAGAGCGGCCGCTCTGCGCTGATTGTGTTGATAAAGGCAGCTGTTGAGCCGGCGGCCGTTGCGGTCGCTGTAAGTCGATCGGCTCCCTCAGGCCGGCGCCAGGGCCGGTGGCGGGATCAGCTTGGCGAGTTTGCGTAGGTTCTGGGCGGTGGCGGCGAGGAGGAACTCGTCTTTGGCGCCCAGGGGGCCTCGAAGGCGCAACCGGTCGAGCTTGAGGATGCGTTTGAGGTGGGCGAACAGCATCTCGACCTTCTTTCGCTCGCGCCTGGAGGTGACGTAAGCATCGGTCTTGGCGATGTCGCGGGCGAAGTCCCTGGCGCCTTCGTAGATTGAGCGGGTCACCTTGCGGACGGGTGTGTTGGGCGAGCAGCGAGGTTTTAGAGGACAGGCGTCGCAGTCCGCCTTGGCGGCGCGGTAGCGGATGGTGTCGTCAGGCGGCGCATTGGCCCTCGGTGTTTTGAAGGCACGGCGGCGCGGCTGGAGCAGCTTTCCCGCAAGGCAGGTGTAGGCGTCGCTGGCGTGATCGTAGCTGAAGTCGCTGCGCGAGAAGGTCCCATCCTCTCGCTTGGATTTGTCGAACACCGGGATATGCGGCTCGATCCCTTGTTCGTGGACCAGCCATTCCAGCATCGGCGCCGAGCCGTATGCGGTGTCAGCCGCAAGACGCTCTGACCACAGATCATGGCGCACTTTGACCCGCTCGATCATGGTCCTGGCCGCCCCGACCTCTGCCTGGCGCACCGCCGTGGTGGCTTCCACATCGACGATGACAGCATGCTGCAGGTCGATCAGGTAAATGGTGGCGTAGGCGAAGTAGGCTGGGCTGTGGTCTGCCGCCGTCCAGCGCGCCGCCGGGTCGGCCGGCGAGATAAACTTCGGGATGACCGGCGTCGCCCCTCCGAAGGCGGCGTCGTCCAGCACGGCCAGATACTCGCTGGGCGATAAGGCGCTTTCGGGCGTGGCAACTGCGCGAGTTTCAAGCATACAGCTGACGGTGTCGTCACTATGGAAGGTTGCTATCTCTTACCCTCGCTCAATGAGCGCGGCTTGCTTTAGAGGTCGCAGCGCTACGACCATACTGTTGATCCGTCGGGAATTTGAAAAGAACACCCGTCCCTGGCGAGGCAATGTCATGGACATCTACTTGGCAGTGATGATGCGCGAGCAAGATCGCATCCACGGGCTGTTTGATCGGCAGAACGATGACGGGGAATTCAAGCACTATGCAGCTACGCCAATGACGTGCCATTGACGGCGATAATCCAGCCCTATCGAACCAAGCAGCTATGAGTTCATTGAAGCCTGATCACGATGCCCCGCTCAAAGGACTCCGGTTGCTTATCAGCCGGCTTCGCGGAAGAGGCATAGCACTGGCTACCGCAACATCAATTTTGGGAAGAGTTCTAAGCTCCGCTTCCACAATCGTCGCAATGCCAATCGCGCTAAAAACCCTTGGTGAAGCAAGATTCGGGGCATTTCTCGTTCTTGCTGGTGTTGTGAATTGGATCAACCTCGGGGGCTTTGGCTTGCCTTCCGCCTTGGGGAAACTTCTGGCCGCTGGCGGCGTAACGCAGGAGAAAAAGGCGCGCCTCTTCGGCGGAGCGCTCGCGTATGGCGCCTTGTCCATCACGGCTATCTCCGCCCTCGTCACCATCGCATTCACCTTATGGGCTAACGCGTTATACAAAACCAACTTGGCGCTACAAAACGAGATCATCAACGCCGGCATTGTGATGATATTGCTCGTCGCGATACAAATGCTACTTCAGATATCCGAAGGTATTCGTATAGGTAGCCTTCAAGGATATATTCTAAACATCGTCCGAATATGCGGAAGCATTTTCAGCTTTATTGTTCTATTGATTCTCCCGCCTCACATGCCAAATGTAATGGCGTTTGTGATTTCGTTGAATGGCGGTTTGCTTTTGGGCGCAGCCCTGAACGCGGTCCTCGTATTTAGGGAAACTCCGCCCGATTTCCGTCATCTGCGGAAAGATACGAAAGAAATAAGTGTGCTTGTAGCATCCGGTTCATCGTTCGCTGTTATAGGCGTTGGATCGTTTTTCCAAACCAATATACCCGTTCTCATACTGTCTCTACTTTATGGATCTGCCGCTGTAGTGGATTTTGGACTTTATATCCGATTGCTTTTTATTATGGCAATTGCACTAGGCATGCTTACGACACCTCTTTGGCCAGCTATAATTAACGCTAGGGCTCAAGAAGATAAGCAATGGATGAATCGCACTTTAATCAATGTCGGAATATTGGTTAATCTGGCTGGCCTAGTTGCTGCCTTCTTCGTAGGAATCGGCGGCCCTCTGATCCTCAATTTATGGGCGCATGTTCATCAATCCGAAGGGCCGTTACTCAATTGGGCCTTTGGTGTTTATTTTCTTCAGTGGGCATGGTCCCATTATTGGGCAACCGTGCTTATGGGTTTTGGGCATGAGAAGCTGGCCTCTCGCATCATCGTGGCCGAGGGGCTGCTCATTGCCATCCTAGGCAGCAGTATGGCCCATTGGTGGGGACCAACTGGAATGGTGCTGGGGTTGAATCTCGCGTTCGCACTGGTGAGTACATGGTTGTTGCCATGGCTGGTCCTTCGCGAGGGCGTAAACGGCCTTGGGCTCAGCGGCCTTCTATCTCGGGGTTCGATGTCTAGCTGAGCTGGCTAGAGACTCGTACCAGTTTCCCGTATGTAATTTACCATCCGCAGTTTGCTTTCATGCCATGTCTCGCCAGGCAGCGCATTATCTTCGCGCCATAGCGCTGTGATAACGAGCGACATGACGCTCCGGCATAACGCCTCGCTGCTTTCGGTAGCAAGAGGATGCTGGAGATCTTCCTGGGCAACGTGACGAAGGGTACCCAGCGCGATGGGGTTGTGGGTTGCCAGTCGATCAAACGTGGCCTGCACCTCAAGGAGTGAGCGAACTTCCCAGGTCATCCAAACAGGCAGAATAGGCATCTGCCCTTCAACGGCCCTAGTCGTCAGAT
Organism: uncultured Caulobacterales bacterium; assembly: GCA_903862425.1. Lineage (GTDB taxonomy): Bacteria > Pseudomonadota > Alphaproteobacteria > Caulobacterales > Caulobacteraceae > CAIOYC01. Next base: position 97,245 of record CAIOYC010000003.1, read on the forward strand.
AGGCGAGCAGGCGCGAAACCTGCGACGCTTCCTCTCGCGAAAGTTTTTTGTTTTTGAACATAAGCCGAAGGTGACCTGCGACCGTCGCAAACGTGTTTAGTGACCTGTCGCAACCGCCGTCAAGGGTAACTTCGAATGCGACGTTCTAACGTCAAGAGTGAAATGTGTAAAATCACTAACTTTTGGACGGTATAATTAGGGGTGTGTCCACATCCGTGTCTAAACGGTGCATCGTGGTGGAGGGCGGTGCACCAGTAATCTCTCCTCTCGCTTGAAAGCCTCCGCGAATATCTGGCGCTGACGGCATTACATCTGACATCCGTCGTAGCGCGCCGGCCATCCATAAAGCGGCCGGGAGGCTATGCAAGGTTCGGCCGTCAGCCTAATCTCACTTCGGCCAACCGATAAGAGCTCAGGAGTGTTTTATGGCGGTAAGCCGCGCCGGTCACGCCTTATTCTATCTTGTAATTTTGACGATGCTGGAAGGACCCGCCGCGGCAGATCCCAATTCACCGGACCCGCAGAGCTTTTGTGTCGCTTCAGATGGGCATTATGTACTTTATTCCGACGCCTTTCCCACCGGACAGCATAATGATGAAGAGCTGCGAAACGCTTGGTATTCTTACCTGAAGTCTGCCAAACCTCACATCGACGTTGGAGATGACCGCACTTACAAAATTCTACAATGCGTAAGCCTGGCCGGAGATGTATCTCAGATTGAGCTCAAACGCGAAGCTGCCGTTGATGAAGCCATGCGCTCTTCGAGAAGCGTCCACTCATTCTCTACTGGTTGGCGCACATATTGAGCCAAGTATAGGTTTCTAATGCGCCTTCGTGGGGATGCAAAAATTCTGTTTCGTATCTTGGCCTTAATGCTCACTGTGCTTGGGCTGTTGTTTGCGATTTATCTGATAGCTATTGCCTTTTTCTGCATAATGACCAAGCCGAGCGATTGGCCTATTGAGGCAAAAAAGTTGGTATCAAAGGACCATCCCGAACAAGTTTACGATACCAATAAACAAAGGCCACACTAGCCAAATAGCGGTTTCGACAAATTTCTCTAGTCGTTTGATAACTTTTGGGCCTCCAAAGCCCGCCTGTACGTCTCGATAGCATTCTCTTTTTTATGGGCGCGGTAATCTTGATTGATGTTGTGGAATGTCGACCAAGCCAAAACGCCTAACACTCCAACAATTGCGAAGGCCACCAGCCAGAAGTGGGGGATGGGCTGTTTTGATGGTTGGGCGTCAGGACCGTTCGGCTGACCATCAGCATTCCAGGGGTCTATCATTTAAATCTCCCTTCTGACCTAACGCATGCTCAGTCATCAATGCGCGCAGCTGCCTCCGCCGTAGTATCCCGAAGGCAGTCCCCAAAACTAAGGCCAGATTTGCGACAATTGAGAAATGCTCGAAGCCTATATCTACAAGGCCTTGGCCCAGAGAGATGGCAAACGCGCATACTGCGCCAATAATCCAATATTTGGAGCCGCGTCGGCCCGTTGAATTTCCCGCTAGCAGATAAATAAAAATTAGAACAAAACAAATTCCGAAAGCAACTGAGGCGATCAGGCCAGCTTGTTCAAACCATTGCAGATAAACATTATGCATCGCGCTAATATTAAAGAGCGCATTGAAATTTCCATAGCTAATAGCCCGCCTATTTAAGCTAACAAAGCTACCAAACCCATGACCAGCCACGGGTCGGTCAAACAGCCACTGCCGATGTGCTGCGATGATCTGTGCCCTAAGCGCAGCGGCACCAGCGACTCCGCCGATCCGGGAGAACACGATCAGCCAAAACAGAAGCCCGCCGCCCACCAACGCCGGGGTCCCCAGGATTAACCAACGTTTGGCCGTTCGCAATCGAGAGGCCGCCCAAACCGCGACTGCTACGATGACGCACAACGCAATGCAGGCGCGCGATCGTGTCAACGTGATGTCAAGCGCCGAGATAACAATTCCAACCAGCGCTATGCCTCTCCAAAAATTCGTCCTTAAGCGATCATCGCCCCGCTGGGTGGATATATGTCCCTCAGAGAGCAGCACGGGTAGCCCTATGCAGCAAGCGATAGCAAGAGCAAGAGCAGTACTATTCGGACTCATTAGCGGACGAAAAAGACGATCAGTTTCAAGATCTGGATTTGGATCGAGCCAGCCCAACAGCTGCGCAATATAAAGTATCAGTGTTACAGAAGAGAAAAGGAGCAAACCGGATACAAAGCTTCGCCTCATAACCTTCATGGACAGATCATCCGACGCAATGGTCAAGCCAACTATGAACGTGAGATTCAATGCGGTTAACCTGAGAAGCCCGTGAAAGGCATATTCACGATCGAACCCTGGATGCAGCAACTGGTAGACAGCAATAAGCGATGGAATGGCACCAAGAGAAGCTAATAGAAAAATGATGGGTGAGGAGAAATACGAATTAGGCGGCCTCAAGATTCCAAGCGATAAAAGAGCCAACAAAGACATAAAACCTGCCAGAATTATGCTGGCGGGGTCTGAGTAAGCGCCAGCATACAGATGCGCTAAGAAAATTGACGCCACCGCAGCGACCGGCAACGCGATCTTCGCTGCATTCCGAAGCCAACTAATAGATTTAAAATGCATTGGCATCAAAGCCTGTTGGGATGCACACTAGCGGATGTCGCCTCGCTCTACGCAGATTTAGCTCAGCTGCAATCGCACCGCTTGGATCTCTGACCGTGCTGGGCTCCCCGTCGATCTCACGCTTCCGGTAGGGTCTCAGGCAAGCTACCTCGTTGTAGACGCTTTGACGCAGCCCGGGAGTAAGCTCTGACCAATGATTGTATGCTAATCGGGTACGGCCAACACCATAACTATAGTCCAGACTGCTCAGATCATAGCTACGCGCCAAGAGAGCTTCAGCCTCTCGATTCAACTTCTGGATGTTCATAGCAATGAGAACATCGTTAAGAACCAGTGTTGCTCGGAGGCGATCAGGCGCGATCTCAATCGCCTGCTCAGTCGCAACAAGGGCCGCAGGAAGCTCATTTCGCCTGTAGAAATTTGAGGAAATTTTCTCGGCGTACGCGAGGCGGGCGTTAGCGAGGGGAAATGGCTTGACCAAAAAAGTGTTGAATTGGCGACTTCCTGGCGATTGCTCTGCCGTTACGACAATCGCGCAGACTGCCGCCGTAGCCAAGCCTAGAAGCTGGAGAACGATACGTATCACTCACAACCCGCCATCAGTCGCCCACCTGCCGCTGGCCAGTACTCAATACCGCGCGGAGAGCCTAGAGGGTTATTGGACGATTGTACAAAGGTTCGCGCACTGGCGAGCCCTTACAAACTTTTCCTGGTCGCTCGAACGACCTCTAACACGCGACTACGGCTAGCCTCTGCACGCACGGAAAGAATGCGAGAGCTTGACTGATGGGGAGACATCAGAAAGGTGGTCGAGAGCGTCGCTCCGTTGGCATGCACCCCACGATCTTCACTAAAAGTCATCGAAGGCGTGAAAGACTCGTTGATGGCAAATGCCTCAACTAATTTGTTATCTAAGGCTAGGTTTTAGCGTTTATGTCCATTCAGCCGAGCCCCGCATATCCGCCGACGTCAAGGCCGCCGTCTAGAATCGGCCCCATGCTGTCGACCCAACAAGTGCAAATGACCAAGGCTATCACGGACTCCTATGCCGTGATCTTGCTCGTTGTCTACGCCATCGGAGCATATCTCGGCTTAACTGTTTCATCGGGCGAGCAGCCCATTATACCATCTTACCTGACAGCAGTTTCTTCACTTATTATGATTGCGGCAAATATTTCTCTTTTAACACGAGGGCTATTAATCAGGTTCGTAGAACTGGTTGCATTTCTGATCGTCATGTATATAATTAACAGTAACATCAATGGCTGGGTTAGCGCCAAGGGTTTTACTGGATCAATTCTACTTGTTTACTCTTTCGTATTTTGCTTTCCAGTTTACTTGTTAAGTCGCCGCATGCGTCTACAGTCGTTCCGACTGGCATTACTCATAGTGTGGTGGCTAATATTCCTAGCCGCAGCACTTGATGCTGCCGGCGTTTTGCGCGGTGCTAGCGACGCATTTCGTAATGCGGTCTATCCAGTCCGCAATCTTTATATCGCAGATGATCGAGACATAGCGCTGTATGGTGCGTACCGGCCCCGAGCGTTTGCATCGGAACCCTCGCTTGTTGGGATCTGGTCAACTGTCGTAATTGTAGCATGGTATGCAACATATCGCGTGCGAACGATTTCAGTTCACACAGGCATCGTGTTGGCGGCACTCGCAGCGATGCTCTTTCTGGAGCGCAGCCCAACGATTTTGTATGGGGTACTCGTAGTTGGAGGATGCCAAATTTTGAATCGGGCTAGAACTGTTCAAGCCTGGGTCAAATACCGTAGCCGGCGAATTATTATGGCTGTCATGATGCTGGTTCTGTCGATGGTAGTAGTTGTCGTAGGACTTGCGACGCCGGCTTATGGCCCAACCGCGTTTCTTCACGAAGGTAGTGCTTTTGACCGCCTCTTTGCCCCGCCTCTGATTACATTTCGAGTACTAGGAGCAAGCCCGGCCTTCGGTATCGGGGTGGCCACGCAGGAACGCCTTGCCGATGAGACGATCCCTGTACTATTGAGCACAAGAAATGATGCGACAGAGGTAATTGGCAACGCGGCCCGGATCACCACCTTTGTGGCCAACAGTTTCTTCCTCCACTGGATTTACATGGGACTTTTAGGCGGTGTTGTCGCACTTTGGATTTATGCTCGTTTTCTCAGAACCCTTGGAGTGATGGATATTGCGGCCGTTGCCGGCATGACGATTCCGATGTGGAACACAATTGGGGGATGCGTCACCGTCCAATGCTGGGCAATGGTATTCATCTTTGCAGCCGCGCGACTGCAATATGAACGGCAACTCGGCGATGACAGGCTTGCGCCGGCAATGTCCGGAGGCGTGCCTTCGCGGCAATCTGCGCCAACCATTCACAACCGGTTCCGTTTGTTCCGTCAGAGGCTGTAGCGGATTTGGACCAAGGGCTTCGGTCAACGAGCCGCGCGACCAAAAGCCAGATCAATCGCAATTTGACACGGCATGGAGGGTTCTGGCCCAACTAGGACGATACTCAGCTCATCTCCCGCATCGAAGCTATGTTGGACGCTCACATCATCTCTCAGGCGACCCGGCGCAGCGAAGGCCTTTGCCGCTCCGCTCTCTAGCGAGACGGTAAACGCGCCGTCCCAAACCCGTTGGCCGTTTTTTGTAACGCATACCGACTGTGGTTGACCGGGGGGCTGGGGTAGCCGGGCGGTGAGTTTAGTAATGAATCCAGGCCGCGTCATAAGATGCGTCTCAGGTTCAACCCGACCGCTAAGATTCCAACGTATTGTTTGAAAGTTATCATAGAGAATTGCCTCTCCTTGACTTTCCTCTGATCGGTAAAGTGAAATGGCAGGTATTTTTTCTCCGTCCTGAGTTATAATTGGCATTTCGTTATAGCGTATCTCTCCTCCCTTTTCGGTGGACAGAATATATAGCTTTGTATCAACCTTACAGTTTCGTGCAACTACGCCGCTTATTGCCGCGCGCGAATCATATATCAAAATTGCAATTGCTCCAGGCACGGCCTTGACTGTACAATTGTACATTTCAAAACCTTCAATCTTTGCGTTATCGGAAGCGCCAGCTATACATAAGAAGTCCGAGGTGGGGCCTAGAAGAACACAACGTTCATACCTTGTGTTTACAATTTTCGTGGCGGTGCAACCCTGCAGAAAAATTCGACGCCCCGACCCGAGGTTAAACTCGCCATTTTCAAGAAGAGGACTGTTCATGTTCCTCAATACAACGGACGGCTCTTGCGGAAGCGGCGACTGATCGTAGTAGTTCCGTAAAATGCCCCGCGGAGCCCCGCCCCGGCCGAAATTGCCTGCATAAAGTAGGCCGCCTGATGTTTTTGCCAAATTTACAATGTCGTATATTTCCCAGCCCCAAAGCGGAAAATCATATCGCTGTCGTATAGTCTCTGGATGAATGGAAATAAGGCGGAATCCATTCTCGTTGCTACAATTAAAAATGGAGAACCCGGAACAACCGTCTGGCACATCTGAGGTTGCTTTGAAGGCGATACCTATCGACCGAGTTTGTTCTTTATTTTGATTCTCAACCCAAGAAAATTTGAAACCACTTATCGAAAACCGCCCAGGACAAATCCGTGTTTGAAAATTGCTACGGTCCCTTTGTGAACAAACTAACAGGAAATGCTCCATGTTGTTTGATGATTGTATAAGCAGCGTTTGAGCCCGGGAAGCAATATTCCACTCATAATTCGTCGGAATAGGTATCGGGGCTGAAATCCGATATGGACCGCAGCCATAGGCCAAGCTGCGACCGTCCTTTTCGTTTACCCAGAGGTGTGCTGCAGTTAGCGCCTCTGTGTTATCGGTTCCTTTTGCTGATCCAATTTCGCCATCGGGTACCGCACCGAATTGCTCGACGTTAGGCTCTACCTCAGCCAATTCAAACCATCGCCCATCAGCCGATAACGCCCGATAACGCGTTGAACCTGTCTCAACGGTCGAATTATATCGCGCGCTACCTAAGCCAGGGACGGTGTGTCCAGACGTGACCACCGTAGAAACGTTAGCGGGGATGCTGGTTTGTGATAGCTCGGTGAAGAGGCGGACGTCAAAACTGGCGGCGCTGCCATTTTGAATGTTCTGAGCAGCAAGGGCGATGCTGGGGCTCGCAGCTCCCGCCGCAATCAGCAGCGCCCGCCTACCGATGTCTGGGTGGGAACTTGGCATGTTTGTCAGTCTCCAGCGCCCGTGCGATTGCTAACACCGAGTGCAGCGGGTCCACTACGCACGGGGCATTGAGAGGGTGCCGTCGTTTCGACAAAACCTCGTAGCACGATGATTTTTTTTGAAGCCAGCCAAGGGATAAACTCTAGATTTCGGCGGTTCAGCCGAAGCCCGCGAACGTGTTAACGTAATTTATCACAGGCCGAACGCGGCTGACAGTGCCTCCGGTTTATAGTCGCCTTTGATTATTGAATGTGAAGCTTAGGCGAGGATGGGAGGTTGGCAAACGCAGTGGTCTTTGGATGGATGGCTACGCCCTACCGGCTGAAGGTGGCGATAATCGGGAAGTGATCCGACCCCGAGCGGGGTAGGCGCTTCACATCCGTCACCTTCCAGTCCGGCGTGGCGTAGATCTGGTCGATGGGCAGGAACGGCAGCGATTGGGAACGGGCGCGTGGGATCAGCGCCGGATAGGTGAACAGCGCGCGCGTCCGTCGCATCATGGGCTTCAGGGTCTTGTCCTGATCGCGCAGGGTGTAGGACCATGGCGTCAAGTTAAAGTCTCCTACTAGCACCGTCGAGCCCTGCTGCGCCGACGCCTTGACCAGCTCCGCCAGCGCCGTCCGCTGCAGCTTCTGATGCCACGGTGGCAGGGGCCAGCCGAGGTGGGTGACAAACAGGGTGAAGGGCTTCCCGTCAGCTCCTTTGAACACCGCGCGCATAATGCAAGTGCTGGCGCCCGTCCCAGCCCCCCGCGTCAGATCCTCCATCTGGATCGGCTTCTGCTTCGAATAGATGATCGTGCCACATTCCCAGTTGTGACCGCATCCCGCCTGATAGGGATAGACCGCCGCAAGAGGCTGGAGCGCCTTTGGTTTGTCGCAGCGGATTTCCTCCGTCGCCACGATGTCCGCCCCGCTCTGGGCGATGGTGCGCACGAGGAGCGGCAGGTCGTCATTCTCGTTCCAGACGTTGAACTGGGCGATCTTCATCTGCGCCGCACCCTTGACCGGCCTAGCCGCGAGGCCGCTCACCGCTGCGGCCATGTCGGGCGCCATGAGACCCACGGCGGCGACGATGGAGACGAGACTGCAGGTGATCATCGCCCGCCGCGCCTTGCCCTCGGGCGCCACCAGCCAGCAGAGCGCGAGGCTCGCCACCCCGATCAGCAGTCCGATCGGCGTGAACTGGTTCACCAGATCCAGCCAGCCATTGAGCGCGCCGCCCGCGAAGCCGAGCACGGCCAGGGTGGCGCTGGCGAAGGCGAGTTCGGCCGCCGTGGCGATGGCGATGATCTTCCAAATACGCATGAGTGGATCGCTTTTAGTTCTAGCGCCTACTTGAAAGCAGAGTCGGCCAAGAGCCCATAGCAGCAGCTCGGCAGCTCGAAAACGACCGTTTCCGATACAGGTGCCTCTACTGTATCGGAAACTACCATTGATGGCATTTTCGATACGATCTAGAATCGAGCTTGGTTTTCGATACAGGTCGCAAAATGACGAGGGCCTTCGCTTACTGCCGAGTGTCTACAGCCGAGCAAACCAACGACAACCAGTTGGGCGAGATCGTGGCTGCAGGCTTCACCATTGACGAACGCAGGGTGGTTGCTGAGCAAATATCGGGGTCGGTCGCAGCAAGCCTTCGCCCCCAATTCGCCAGGCTGGTTGATCGGCTCGAAACTGGCGACGTTTTAATCGTCACGAAGCTGGATCGCCTCGGGCGAAACGCGATGGATGTACGCACCACCGTGGAGGGGTTAGCGGCAGGCGGAATACGTGTGCATTGCTTGGCCCTGGGAGGTGTCGATCTTACATCGCCCGCCGGAAAGATGACCATGCAAGTGATAGCCGCCGTTGCGGAGTTCGAGCGGGACCTCCTCATCGAGCGAACACAATCGGGCCTAAAGAGAGCTAAAAGCCAAGGCAAGAAGCTTGGACGACCAATGGTCTTAAACGCTAAGCAGCAGGCAGAGATTGCCCTCAAACGTCGAGGTGGGGCCTCCCTTGGGGCTTTGGCAAATGAGTACGGCGTGAACCGTTCGGCAATTCAGCGAGCGGTAAAACGGCCCGCTTGCCGTTGATTCGGACGAAGACCTCGTCCAAGTGCCAGCGCCAGTAGGTGAACTGGCGCATGCGATCCACCCGCCTACGCGGATTTCGGCGGCGAACATGGGCCGAACCGGTTCCACCATAGCCGGACCGTCTCGTGGCAAATATCGATGCCGCGCTCGAACAGCAGGTCCTCAACATTGCGCAGCGACAGCGGGTAGCCAACGTACATCATCACCACCAGCCGGATCGCCTCGGGCGATGAGTTGAAGTAGCGAAACGGGTCGGTCGAGCGGGCCATTAAGGAAAGCTAGCTGCCCACGTCCGCCTCGGGCAAGTTTGAGTAACAGTACCCAAGCCCATCAGACTTGGGCGGAGGCCACGGTCGCTGCATGAGATTGGTATTGGCGGATAGCCGCGTCCGACCGCAGGACGACTTAACTTCACAAAACTATTCAATTCGTACGATTGCGAAATTCAGTTATAACTCTAAGAATGAAAAACCAAGACAGTGAAATTGAAACTGGATATATTGTTGCCAAATACCCTCTACCTATAGAAATGTAAATGCCACATAAAATTAAAGACCAGATAAGCGCATATGCTGTATAAATTAATCTTCCTTGATTGCCGCGCGTCATATAAAGAGCTAACATGCTTGGCGCCCCAACAAATAATATTATCAACGGCAATGACAAAAAAGAAAATACTATAGATATTAAAAACCATGATAATGGGTCGTTGTTAAGTGGAGTTGATACAACTTGAAATAATTCCGTTATAAAAACGGATGATGCGGCAGACCCAGCGCTACCAAATATAACATCATTTAAAGAAATACGAAGCATAAACCCATCCAATTAATTTTTGGCCGTAGCGCACCCGGGCACTTGCTTGGCGATAGCAGAAGCCATTTGTGCGTCTAACGACTGAAATAGCCCAGGACCCGCAGCTTGGTTGACCTGATTTAGCGCTACATTGCCGCCGGCACCAACGCCGTGTGTATCAATCACCCAGCTCCCACCAGAAATCGTAGCCGTGCGCGTAATGGATCCGACAAAAACATGTTCACTTGTTGTCTGGTTTTTTACCGATAGTCCGGCGTCTGAGATAGTCGTTTTGACGAATCCACCTGGTTCAAGAATTCCTAAATTTGGACTTGATGCGAAGTTATTTGAGTTATTGCTAACTGCGGTTCCTCCCATCCCAGGCACCGCATATTTTGCCATAAATTGGGCCATCTGCGTCTTTGATAAGGCAGAAGCGTTATTGCAAACATTATCTTTCTGGTCGTAATCATGGGTGCCGTCCGAATTATTCAGCAAATCTAATACTGCATTAACTGAAGTTGAGAATGCATTTTTCAATGCATTTAGAAAACTAGGGTCTAGTAAGATAATCTGATAGTTTGTTGGTTTTTTTGCAGTAACTGTTATACAATTGGGGTCCCCTGCGCATGGGTCGCCGTCAAGGCCAAGAGAATCCCATCCATTAACTGGATCGTTATGGATATAGGGGTAGAAGTTTAGCCCGTCACCGTAGCCGATGGGGTCGGACTGCATGAACCTTCCGAGTATGGGATTATAGGCGCGGGCCTTGTAGTGGAACAGGCCCTCCTCGGGAATCCACATCTGGCCGGTGTACTGGAACCGACCGGCGTTCGCCGAGCCCGGCACGCCGTATTCGTCATAGGTGTTGACCGCCGTGGCGTTGCCTGAGCCATCGGTCACCGCTACCACTGAGCCGAGGCGATCGGCCACCAGCCAGCGCCGGTCGCTGGTCCCCGAGCCCTCGTACCAGACGATGGGCTCGTCTCCAGCGGGACCGTGCACGTACCGGCGCAACACCGAGCCGTAGGCGTCGTACTCGGCGATCATGGCTTGGCCGTCATAGGCGAAGGCGGTATTGGCTGAGCCCGTAGTGATCAGCAGGCGCCCCAGCGGATCGTAGGTCATCGTATTCGAGCCCGCCGAGGTCAGGTTGTTATAGACGTCGTAGCCGTAGCTGGTGGTCCCGTCCGAGGTCAGGTTTCCCTTCGCGTCGTAGCTCAACGTCGCCGAGCCTGCGCTGGTCAGCTGGTTGCGTCCGTTTACCCCATAGCTGCGGCTCACCGCCGTCAGGCTGGGGGTGTAGGCCGTGTTGCTCCCCGAAAGGCTGTTCACCTGTCCGCCCGCATTGTAGCCGATGCTCTGACTGAGATCCCCCGTCGTCCCCGACAGGTCATGGCTGAGTGAGGTCAGTCGATCCGCGTAGTCGAACCCATAGCTGGTCGAGGTCCCATTGCCCCGGCTCAGGCCCGTTCGGCGGCCAAGGTCGTCATAGCTATAGGTCGCGAGGGTGGTGGAGGTGGAGTCCGTGATCGTGGTGACCTCATTGGCTAGGTCATAGCCATAGGTGACGTAGAAGCTATCCGGCCAGGTCATCGAAGTTCGCCGGCCAGCGGCGTCGTAGCCGTAGTTGACGGTGCCGAACACTGAACCCTCGCTCGTCTTCCTGCCAAGGGCGTCATAGCCGATGGAGATGGTGTAGGGTGAGAGAGCGACCGATGTTACCCGGTTCAGATTGTCATAGCCGATGCTTTCGCCGCGAAGGCCCGTCGTTTGCCGGTTCAGCAAATCATAGCTGAGCGAGATGGTCGTGCCGTCACGCCGTCGCAAGGAGGTCAGGTTGGAGGCCGCGTCATACCCGTATTGCTCATAGTCCGCGGTGTTGCTGGTCCCCGCGCTGGTGGGCGAGGGGTATTGGACCTGCGAGACCCGGTCGAACCCGTCATAGACATTGGTGGTCTTGTTGCCGTTGGCGTCGGTGACCGTAAGCTGCTTGCCGTTGGCGCTGTAGGTCAGCGTCCCTTCGGTGTGGGCCGAACCAGAGGCGTAGCCGGTGGTCACGCTGGTGAGTTGGTTGGCGGCGTCATAGCCGTTACGGCTGATGCGATCCGGGCCATCCGATCCGGTGGTCGCCAGGCTGCACGCGTCCGGCAGCGACCCGAAGGTGGCGGCGTTCAGACGCACGGCCGTGCAGTCGAGTCGGTTAGCGGCGTCATAGCTATATTGAGTCACCGCATAGGTGGTCGAGCCACCCCCGTCCTGCAGGCTCTCGATGGTCTTGCGGCCTAGGCTATCATAGCCCGCGGTGTGCCGTTCTAACACGCTCATGGCCGACCAGTCGCTGTCCGACTGGCTGTTGACCGAGCCGCGCTCCACCAGCGTCACCTGGCCATCGCCGTTATAGGTGTAACGAACCGCGCGGTTGTGCAGGGGGCCGCCGCCATCCGGATCGGGGCCGATGACGCCGATGACCTCGTTGTCCCCATCGTAGCGAAGACGGGTTGTGTCGTCCGAACCCGACAGAGGACCGTCGACCGTGATCAGGTTGCCGACGTTATCGTAGCCCAATCCAGTGGTCGAGACGACGCTGTAATCGCCAGCGCGCTGCGTAACCGATGTTGGCAGCAGGTTATTGGCCACTCCCGACGTACCGTAGTCCGTAGAGTACAGAGTCTGGTTAGCTGCCGCTCCGCAAGACGTACCCGTACCCGTGTCGCACTCAAAACTTAAAGTCAGACGATAGACGGGGCTCGGCGCCGCCGCGATCGCTCCGGCGCTGTTCTTGTAATAGGCGTTAAGTGCAGAATAGACGTAATATCCCTGCGGTCGCGCCCCGCCGCTATAGGGTGCAGGCGCACTCATGCCGAGCAGGACGCCATAAGTCGCGTCGTAGGCATAGTCCGTCTGGTTGCCGTTGGCGTCGCGCGTCCAGTTCGGTTGATTGCAGGTCTTGGGGTTGCCGCAACTGGCGTCGTAGCCGGCGGAGGTGGTGATATTGCCGAGCCCCGACCCATATTTAGCCACCTGGGTCACGCTCGTCACATTGCCCCGCCCGTCATAGGCAATCGCAGCGTAATTGCCCTCCGGTTGAGCGACGCTGGTTACGCGCCCATAGCCGTCATAGCCGTAGCTGGTGGTTTGGCCGTTGCCGTCGGTCGAATAGACCATTTGCCCGGTCGTCGGGCTCGTCGCGACAGTATGGGTGTGGGAAAGCGGATCGGTGATGCTGACCGTGGCGTTGCCACCCCCGTCGGTGGAATAGCCATAATAGGTCGTGCCCGCCGCATCCGTCACCGTCGAGAGCTGCGACCCCGAATAGGCCAATGTCACGTTGTCGGTAGACGGGCTGGTTGGGCGGCGAAGCCCAGTGATGTGGCCGCTACCGTCATAGCTATAGCGCCACACCCGTCCCATCGTGTCCGTGTTGGTGGAATAGCCGCTGCCATAGCTATAGCTGGCGCTCGGCCAAGTCACGCTCAGGCTGGCGCAGTGATCGATCGCCGGATCGCAATAATCCACCGCCAGATTGATGCCAGAGACCTTGGCGATGGTCTGCCAGCTGCCCGCGCTCGCCGCATCGGCCGGAGCGCCGTCCGTGGCGTATTCTAGCTTCAGCATGTAGCCGAGATTGTTCGCCGCCGACTGTAAACGCGAGGCGCTTACATAGCCGCTGCACGCGCCTGCGCTCGGCGAGCACAGTCCCGTCACTGTCGAATAGGTATAGGCGGTGGTCTCTCCGGTGGGCGCCGTGCTGGTCGTGATGAGCCCGTCCTTGGCGTCGATCCCGACCTGTGTCCCCAGGTTCTTGTCGAACAGCATCACCGTGCCGTTCGAGGTGGTGTAGGTATAGATGTGCGAACCATCGAAGGTCAGGGTTGAACCGATGGCCTGATTGGACGTGTAGGTCCCGCCCGAGAGGGTGAAGCTCTCGGCGAAACTGCCGAGACTGACCGTGTAGACCCCCGCGCCGTCGTCGGTAATCGTGCCCGTCAGATTGTCGCGCCAACCGGTCCCCAGGAAGTAGCGGATATAGGCCAGCCCGCCCGACCCCACCGGGCCGACCGACACATCCTTGGTCGTCGTCGTATACGTGCCGGAGGTCAGATAAGCGGCGCCTGAAAACCCCGCGCCGGTCCCAGCGCCGCCGCCTGTGGTCGGAACAGTCGGAACCTGAGATTGAAATCTTTGCGCGAGCGCCGGCTCTGCGAGGCAGGCTGCGAAGGCCAAGGCGAGTCCGGATACACCTAACCATCGCCAAGCAGACAATTTACCCGCTTTAGTAGCGAAAACCGCCCGACCCATCGCCTGCTCCCTGACGTAGCCCACCGTCAGGTTGTGCGAAGCTTTTTGATCGCGCAACCCCAAAAAGATTCATTTTTGCCGCTAGACTAACCTATGGAGGCATGTCTAACTTTCGGGAGACTTGGAGATTGGCCAACCGCTCTATTTCAGGTTGGTAATGATTTAGGGGGCGTGGATCGACATGGCTAAGGCTGTCCTTACCCTGTGCTGTGGCGTCCTTGCAGCTTTGGCCTTGCCCGCTAGCGTGTTCGCCGACTCCGTCAGCTATACCTACGACGTGTTCGGCCGTGTTGTAACGGCGACCTACTCCAGCGGTGCGACGGTGACCTACACCTACGACGCCGCCGGCAATCGCACGGCCAAAAACGTCAGCACCGGCGGGAGCAGCGCGCTATCAGCCTCGGTCAGCGGAACCTACTACAGCCTCTACCGCGCCCGCGCAGGGACACCGTCCAAGGGCCCGGCCATCACCTGTTCGGGGGCGGGGGGAACCGCGCCCTACAGTTATTCATGGGAGTATCAAAGCGGCGACACCGGCTTCACCGCAGACTCGCCCACGTCAAACTCCACCCAATGGTCTCATCCGCTCGGCACGATTGGAGAGTTTTACGGGTACTGGCGCTGTAAGGTCACCGATGCCACGAGCGCCGTGGCCTATAGTGAGACTATTACCTTGGATTACCTCCATGATAACGGCTTGTGAGTCGCCGCAGGACCGATTTTGGTCTGTTGAAAGCGTCTGCACGGCGCTGGACAGGCCGCAACCTCCGCTGCATTCTTGCCGCCGGTGGGATCGCCTTTAGACAGCAACGCTGGGGTCTAGAATGGTGATCGAACACAGAGTGGAAGTGAGTGATGCGTAGGCGGGGTGTCGAAGCGGGACTGTTGAGTCTAGTCCTTGGAGCGGCGGCGAGCGCCGCACAAGCCCAGCAGACCTATGCCGATCCTGCCGGCTCTGGCGCTATCGTGGGGGCGGTGCATTGGGTGCAAGGCACGCTGCTCGGGACAGTCGCGACCGTCGTCGCCGTGATTGCCGTCGCTTCCGTTGGCTACATGATGCTTACCGGGCGAATGAACTGGCGATATGGCGCCACCGTCATTCTCGGCTGCTTCATTCTCTTCGGCGCAGCCAGCATCGTCGGCGGTATCCAGGCCGCGGCGGGCGGCGGCTGAGGCATGAGCTCGCTGGACCGAGATCTGGTGTTTACCGGGCTGACCCGTCCGCAGACCTTCGGGGGCGTCACCTACAGCGTCGTGATCCTAAACGTGATCGTCACCACCGAACTCTTTTTGATCTTCAAATCGCCCTTGGTGCTGCTCGGCGCATTTGTGTTTCATGGCGTCGGATGGCTGGCCTGCCTTCGCGATCCGCGCATTTTCGATATCTGGCTGGTAAAAGTTTCGCGCTGTCCACGCGTGCGAACGTGGTCGATCTGGCGATGCAATTCCTACCGCGCCTGAGCACCGACCAAGACGCGTGGCGTAAAGAGCCCAGCGCCGGGAGCCGGCTTCCCTATCTGGCCCAGATCGACGAGGAGACCGTGCTTCTGCGCGACGGTCGCCTGATGCAAGTGCTGCAACTCGATGGACTGCTGTTCGAGACGGCCGACACAGACGAGCTGAACTATCGCAAGCGTCTCAGGGATGCGACCTTGCGGGCGCTCGGGTCGTCTCGGTTCGCCCTCTACCACCATGTGATCCGCCGCCGCGTTCAGCCGATCTTACGCGATACCTTCCCAGACCCGTTCAGCGCCGAACTCGACGCGGTCTGGACCAAGCGCTTCCAAACCAAGGAGTTGTTCCGCAACGACATCTATATCACCCTCATCCGTCGCCCCCTCCAGGGCACGAGCGGGTGGGCGGCGCGCCTCGCGCGCCTGGTGGGTCGTCAGAGGAAGGAGCCCGATGCGGACCTCGCGCTCGACCGCCGCGAGTTGAAGGCCGCGCGCGATACCCTCGTCGCGGCGATGGGTTCGTATGGTCCCCGCGTTTTGCGCTCATACGAGCGGGACGGCGTTCTTTTCTCCGAGCAATCTGAGTTTCTTGCCAGTCTCTACAACGGAGAGGAACGGTCGATCCGATTGCCGGAAGGCGATCTTGGCGAACACCTGCCCATTCGGCGGGTTAGCTTCGGGCAACAGACCGTCGAGCTAGCACCCGTGGGCGATGTTCCGCGCACTTTTGTCGGCATCGTTTCCGCCAAGGACTATCCAGGGCTCACCACCCCGGGGATGCTCGACGATCTGCTGCGGTTGCCGGTGGAACTCACCATCAGCCAGAGTTTCGCCTTCGTTGATCGCCAAGCCGCCCTCGGACGGGTCAATCTGGCGCTTCGCCGGATGCGCGCCGCGGACGATGAGGCCGTGAGCCTGCGCGCCGAACTTGGAACCGCCCGCGACGAGCTTGCCGCCGGGCGCGCCGCGTTCGGCGAGCATCATCTGAGCATCGCCGTTCAGACCAGTGACCAAACGGCCTTGAACGATGGCATCGCCGAGGTGCAGGCCGTGCTGACCGACCTTGGCATCATTGCCGTGCGCGAGGACCTGGGTCTTGAGCCGGCGTTCTGGGCGCAATTTCCGGGGAACGGCCAGTTCATCACACGGCGTGCGCTGGTGGGCAGCCGCAACTTCGCCAGCTTCGCATCGAGCCACAATTTTCCGGTGGGACAGGCCGATGCAAATCACTGGGGTTCGGCAGTGTCCGTCTTGGAGACAACCGCCGCCGGCCCCTACTTCTTCAATTTCCACCGCGCCGATCTTGGCAACTTCACCATCATCGGTCCCTCCGGTTCCGGCAAAACCGTGGTGCTCAATTTCCTGCTTGCGCAAGCGCAGCGCTTCTCACCGCGCACGGTCTTCTTCGATAAGGACCGGGGTGGCGAGCTTTTTATTCGCGCCATCGGCGGGCGCTACGACATCCTACGGCCGGGAGAACCTTCCGGCCTCAACCCACTCAGGATGGAGGACACGCCCGCCAATCGGCGTTTCCTGATCGAATGGCTAACCAGTCTCCTCAGCCCCTATGGACCGCCACTGACATCGGACGAGCTCGCGCGCATCGAGGATGCGGTGGACGCCAACTTCGCCGCGCCCATCAGCCTCCGGCGCCTGCGCACCTTCGCCGCCCTCCTTCGCGGCCGTGAACGGCCGAGCGAGGATGATCTTTATTCCCGATTACGGGTCTGGTGGGGCTCTGGAGAACGCGCGTGGCTCTTCGATAATGCCGACGATCTGACCGATCCTTCAGAGCGCGTGGTCGGTTTTGACATGACGCGGCTGCTCGACGACCCCACCGCACGAACACCGGCGATGATGTATCTTTTCCACCGGATCGAAGAGCGCCTCGATGGCTCGCCAGCCATTATCGTCATCGACGAAGGCTGGAAGGCGCTCGATGACGAGGTGTTCGTCCAGCGGATCAAGGATTGGGAAAAGACCATTCGCAAACGCAATGGTCTCGTCGGCTTCGTCACCCAAAGCGCGGAGGACGCGCTGCAAAGCAAGATCGCCTCAGCCGTCGTGGAGCAGGCGGCGACCCAAATCTTCATGTCGAACCCAAAAGCCCAGGCGAGAGACTACGTCGATGGTTTCGGGCTGAGCGAGCATGAGTTTGAACTCGTCCGAACCCTTCCCGATAGCGAGCACTGCTTTCTCATCAAGCATGGCCGCGAAAGCGTGGTCGCGCGCCTGAATCTTTCCGGTGAGAACCAGCTACTCGCTATCCTCTCGGGACGCGAACGGATTGTTCGTCTTCTCGATGAGATCCGCGGGCGGGTCGGGGACAAGCCCTCCGCCTGGATGGGCGAGCTTCTGGAGCGCGCCTCGTGACCGAAGCCTGCGCCCTGCCGACCGCATCCCCCACTATCGCCGCGCAACTGGCGGCCTATGCCGATTGTCACGCTCGTCTTCTTGGCCATAGCGGCTTTGATGGAGTCCTCGGACACCTTCTGCTGCCGACGCTGCTGACCAGCCTGCTTACAATCTACGTCGCCCTGATCGGCTATCGTTTGCTGCTGGGTCAGGCTTTCGATCTCCGCAACGCCGTGCTTGCCGCCTTGCGGCTCGGCATCGTCATCGCCCTGGCGACGAGTTGGCCGACCTTTGAAACCTTGATTTATCGCGTCTCGATTGAGGGGCCAGCGGAGATAGCAGCGGTGGCTGTGACCGGCTCCGACATTGAGCCGTCGAGCGCCGAAGACGCTGCTGGCAGGCTCCAGCGCGTCTATGATGTCGCCAACGCCGCCGCCCGAGAAAACCAACCCGTATCCGCGCCGACCCCAGGCTTGGTCACGACGGGCATTCCACCGCAAAGCCGTCAAACAGCCGAGACGCTTAAACCGCTCAACCTGTCCGGCATCCTGCTGTTTGGCGCCTCGGTGGGGCCGCTCGTCGCTGTGAGGCTCGCCGCCGGCGTGCTTCTGGCTTTCGGCCCGCTTTTCATCGCGCTGGCTTTGTTCGACACCACGCTCGGCTTTGCCGTGGGGTGGCTGAGAGCGCTTGCCGCCCTCATGCTGGCGGGGGCGGGCGTCAGCATCGTGGTGGGACTCGAACTGCGTTTCCTGGAGGCTGCGCTCGCGGCAGCGGGAGCCGACCCAGCAGCCATGGCCAGCCTTGCCAGTCGCGGCCTCATGCTCGGTGCGCTTCTTTTCGGCGCTACCACCTTGGCGGTGCTTTGGGCGTCTGCTTTCGTAGCAGGGCGGTTCAACATCAAATTGGAACGCTTGACCGCGCTTGCAGCCGCACCGTTGCGTCACGCGCCTGAAGTGGCGCGGGCCACCTCGTCAGTGGTGGTGAGCCGGACTGAAGACCTTGAGCCGCCGTCACGGGCACGCGCCATAGCCGGCGCGGTGTCCGCCATCGGCCAGCGGGAGCGCGAGGCGTTGCCGCACGTGTTCGGTGAAACCGCCTCCAACAGCGGTAGCTTCCGCATTCAGGCCGTCACCGAACCCTTCTTGTTCGCTTCGTCTTCCGAAGGGGTAGGACCAAACCGGTCCACGATTGCTCGCCGATCCGGCAGCGCCAAAAGGCGGGACGTCCGATGACCGAACGCCAAGATGGCTATTTCGAGAAGGCAAGCTCTTGGGCGGCCGATCAGCAGGGCATGCTGCGTGCGCTGCTGCGAACCTGGCGCATCATCGCGGTGCTGGCCATCTTCGTCGCCATCCTCGAAGGGGTCGCGTTGATCCTTTTGACCCCGCTGAAGACGGTGACCCCAATCCCGATCTTGGTGGATCGCCAGACCGGTTATGTGCAGGCGCTCAACGACAAGGGCCAGGTCGAGATACGCGCCAATCAAGCCCTCACTCAAGCGCTGCTCGCTCAGTATGTGATCGCGCGAGAGGGCTTCGATATCGCAACGGCGCCTTCGGACTATCGCAACGTTGCGCTCTGGTCGTCGGGCGAGGCCAAGCGCGAATATCTGACGCTCATGCCTGCCTCGAACGTGCAAAGCCCGCTCAATCGCTACGGCCGGTCGGCAATCGTCGATGCCACGATCCGTAGCGTCTCCCCTCTCGGCCCCGACACGGCGCTCGTCCGCTACGACACCCGCACACGCTACCAGGATGGGCGCGCCAGCCAAGTCGCCAACTGGGCGGCCATCGTCGCTTATCGCTTCTCCAACGACCCCATGGCGTTCGCTGATCGACTGACCAACCCGCTCGGCTTCCAGGTCGTCCGCTATCATACGAGCCCCGAAACGATAGCGCCGGTGGAGCCGGATAAGCCCGAACTTCCGGCTTCGGCAGCCCCCACGCTGGCGACCGATGTGGGATCGGGCGCGCATCAATGAGGTGCGTTACCGTCCTCTGTGTCGCCCTTGCGCTTGTGGCGACACCGGCCGTCTCGGCCGTCACCCCCAAGCCCGGCGGGGGCGATCCTCGCATTCAAACCATCGAGTACGATCCGCATCAGGTCGTCACCTTGCGCGTGCCGCTCGGCTATGCGCTGACCTTGGAGTTCGCGGCTGACGAACGCATCGAAAACGTCGTCGTCGGTAACAGCGCCGTCTGGCAGGTCATTCCGAACAAGGCCGCCGACCATCTGTTCGTCAAGCCGATGCAAAGCGGCCTCGACACCAACATGACGGTCATCACCAGTGGTCGGATCTACTATTTCGACATGAAACCTCTGCCGAGCGCAGACCCCAACGCGGCGTTCGCGGTCCGCTTCATCTACCCCACGAGCCCGTCATTGCCGCCGGCGGTGGCGAAGGTGGAGGCGTCGTCCTATCGTCTCACCGGTTCTCGCGCCCTCAAACCCATGACCATGAGCGACGATGGCCGCTCCACTTCGATGATCTGGCCGGCTAAGACGGCGATCCCAGCCGTCTTTGTGATCGACGCGCAAGGGCGTGAAGCCCTCGTCAATGGCGAGATGCGCGACGGGCGCTACGTGGTGGATCAGATCGCCGACCAATTCATCTTTCGGATCGGCGGCGAAGAAGCCCGGGCCAACCGGCGCATCCTGAAGGAACGGCCACGGTGACTGACCGACCGCAGCAAGGACGGCCGATTGTGAGTGCGCAGCCTACGCCAGACGACGTTCGGCCCGTTTCTGAGCTGCCGCGCAGCGGTCCGCCGCCGATTGTCGTAATTGCAGGTTTCGCGCTTCTGGCCGTCCTTCTGTTTTTCGTCCTCGAAGGGCGTCGGCATGAAGCCGCCCACCCAAAAATGCAGCGCGTCGAAACTAGCGCTCCACTGATCACCTCGCCGCCGCCCCTGGTAATACCGTCGCCGCCTCCACCCCCCGTGCCGGAGGTGCAAAAGCCGCCGCCGCCCCTGCCGCCACAGATCAAATACATCGAACGGCCCGCGCCCCCTGCGCCACCTCCGATCATCCGATACATCGAAAGGCCGGCGCCCGCCGTTCCGCAAGCATCACCCACGAACCTGGGGCGACTGTCGGAATCGCCGCTAGTCATCGATCTTGCCGAAGCAGCGGCGGATGGCAAAAGCGCGCCGGCTGAAGAAGCGGCTGCGCGCGCGTCGGTATTGCGCAACCGCTCTTTCCTGGTTCCTCAAGGCACGCTCGTCACCGCCGTGCTTGAAACGCCCGTCGATACGTCGCGCCCTGGCCCGGTTCGCGCGTTGACCTCCACCGACACGCGCGGGTTCGATGGAACGCGGGTATTGATCCCACGCGGCAGCCGCTTGGTCGGCGAGACCAAGGCCGACACCCAAGCGGGGCAGCGCCGCGTGCTGATCACCTGGAACCGGCTGGTGCGCCCCGACGGTGTGGCGGTTCGGTTGGTTTCTCCCGCATCGGACCCCGTGGGCGGAACGGGCGTCCCGGGGCATGTCGATGATCACCTCCTGGCCCGCCTAAGTGGGGTCATTCTCCAATCGGTGTTGACCGTGGGCGTCAATCTCGCATCGAGGCCAAGCAATGGCGGGGTGGTCGTCGCGGTGCCGAGCCAGGCCCTCTCGGGCGCCGGGCAGACCCTTGTTCCGACCCAGGATCAAAAGCCAACCATCACGGTGAAGGAAGGGACGCCCATCAGCATCTTCGTGGTGCGCGATCTGGATTTCACTGGGACGCTGCAACGCCAATGAACGCGCCGGCGAGTTATCTGGACTTCTATCTTGGGCCGCTGGCGGCCTACCTCGCGCGACCCGAAGTCACCGACATCTATATCAACAAACCGTGCGAGGTGTGGATCGAGAGCTTGGGCGGCGAGATCGAACGATACGAGGAGCCATCACTGGATGAACCGCACCTGTGGCGGTTGGCCCAGCAGATTGCGAGCCATGCCCACCAGGGCATAAGCCGGAAACATCCGCTCCTCAGTGCGTCCCTCGCCGACGGCTCGCGCGTGCAGGTGGTCGCAGCGCCGGCCACCCGCGCAGGCGTGGCGATAGCGATCCGCCGCCATGCGGCGCAGAAACCATCGCTTCAGAGCTATGCAGAAACAGGCGCGACCAGTGAGCGGGTCAGCAACGGCCGTGGCGAATTGGAAGCACTCATCGAAGCGCGGGACTATCCGGCCTTCTTGGCCCTCGCCGTGCGACAGCGGCTCAACATCGTCATCTCCGGCGGCACCTCGTCCGGCAAAACCACGCTCCTCAACGCCCTCATTGACGAAATTCCCTCCCATGAGCGTCTCGTCCTGATCGAAGACACGCCCGAGCTTCGACTGTCCCAGCCGAACAGCGTCGGGCTGGTTGCGGTGCGAGACGCGCAGGGGGAAGCTCAAGTCACTGCGGAAGACTTACTCCAAGCATCGCTTCGTATGCGGCCGGATCGGATCATCCTCGGCGAGCTGCGCGGGCCAGAAGCGTTCACGTTTCTCCGGGCTATCAATACAGGACACCCAGGGTCTCTGACCACGGTGCACGCTGACGATCCTGAGCGAGCTATCGTACAGCTTGCAATGATGACGATTCAGGCGCGCCATGGCTTATCGTTTAGTGATGCTACAGTTCTCGTCGAACGTATGGTCGATGCAGTGGTCCAAGTTAAACGCGATCGGGAGCGTCGAACAATTTCCAGGATTCGGTTTTGTCCGTGACGTAGCTCATTCCGATCAGTGCTAGCGTTTCAATTTATCGAACCTCAATGGAAAATCCCATCCACCAAAGATATTTCTGCGTACGTAGGATCGTGTGCAGAAAGCTTTCAATCGATCAGCTAATCCACTTGCGATAAGCTTGATAGCGATACTCCAACAAGTCTTACTCCCTGATGCGGTGGAAAAACGCACTGGAGCAAATCTGAGGCGGTTGAGCGAAGTACGGCTTGGCTCTGCAACGGAGCGGGATAGCTCTTCCGCTTGGTTAATTGGCTAAAGTCGGCCCATTTGATTTTAACCGTCACGGTACGGCCTCTCGCTCCTGCCTTCTCGCACCACGCCCAAACCTCATCCGCCATCGCCATAACAGCAGCTTCGATCTGCGCCGGATCCGTGAGATCGGTCTCGAAGGTCGTCTCAGAACCCGATGATTTTCGCTCTCGATGGGGATTGACCGATCGATGATCAATGCCGCGCGAAATATTGAAATACCATTCCGCTGAACTGCCAAAGTGCTCCTTCAATCGCTCAACAGTCCAGGTTCTAAGGTCTGCGCCTGTGTGAATTCCCAGACGATACATCTTATCGGCGGTAACCGGCCCCACGCCGTGAAATTTGGCGACCGGCAGCGCTTCTACGAAAGCAGGCCCGTCCGCTGGCAGGATCGCAAATTGACCGTTCGGCTTGCGCTGGCTTGACGCCAGCTTTGCCAGAAACTTGTTGTAGGAGATGCCCGCAGATGCGGTCAGGCCAGTTTCTTCTAGGATGCGTGCCCTGATCGCTCTGGCGGTGAGCCAAGCTGTATTCAAGCCTTGCCGGTTGGCGGTGACATCGAGATAGGCTTCGTCCAGGGCGAGCGGCTCTATCAGGTCGGTGTACTCGGCGAAGATGGAGTGTATTTGCGCCGATACATCCCGGTACACCTCAAACCGAGGCGGGACAAAGATCAGCTCTGCGCACTGCCTCATTGCGGTGACGGACGGCATCGCCGACCTGACGCCAAACCGCCTAGCTTCGTAGCTGGCTGCCGCGACAACACCACGCTTAGCAGCACCGCCTACTGCTACCGGCCTGCCTCTAAGGCTTGGATCGTCACGCTGCTCTACCGAGGCGTAGAACGCGTCCATATCCACATGGACGATCTTCCTGACTGGCTCGCCGTTCATCTTCGCCAGAATATCAGATGGAGAATGAAAGGTGAACGGATGTGACCTTGCCGCCTAGGCGAACGGCGCACGTGACCGCCAGGTGAACAGACTTCTGCGGTCTAAACGCCTCTCAGAGCGCTCTACAAGGGATCTAGCCGTCTGTATGAGCTTGGTTGATCGACTCTGCTGAGCGAGCAAGCGCGCTATGTCAGCGAGGCACTCAAAGTCTTCTCCGTAGGTCGGACGCGCAGCGGCACCCTCAGGAAAACCAATGTCGATAAACAGGGGCCTGCGGTTTATGACAACGATATTGTTTCCACCAGCGAAGTCGCCGAGCGCCCACCCGACATTGTGAACCCTAGACACTCGATCCAGTAGGCTCTCGAACATGTCTATTGCCCGATTCTCGGACCATCGCTGGCGAAGCATGTCTTCCAGCGATCGGCCAATCCGACGCTCGACAACGAAATAGGCGAGCGGGACGCCCCGGTCTGTGGAGCCGACGCCGCCCACTATCGGCGCAGGGCAGATGTCTATCGCTGAAAGGGCGCCAAAGACCTCCGCCACATGGCGCAATCGGCCGATCCAGTAGCCCTCGGCCGGGTAAGCTTTGAGTACCCGCCGGACGCCGAGAAACTCATCCACGACATCTGCCGAGACGCCCTCGACACCCCATCCCAAAATTGACCTGACACGAAAGCCGCCCACGCGATCCCCACGAGCAAGATCGACCGGAGGTCCATCATCGGCCATTTGGCAAACCCCGCTTAGTCAGAGGTTCGTTCGACGGGGTCGTCGCACCTAGCAAAAAGCAGCCTGATCGCCGCGCCTTTTGAAACGTCAAGCGTCGAGAATTACTCGCCATGCTCAGTACTCCTCAGCCAGCATGATCGTGAGGACACGGCAGCATGCGGCTTCGTCAGCCGGGTCTACAGCGGCCGACAATAGGTCTGGGCTGAGGTAGTCGATCTTCCAGAACAGCAAGGAATCGAAGACGGTGACTGCGCCGAAATCATGCTCGCCATACGGATCGTTGTCGGCTGTGAAGGTGAGCGGTCCAGCAATTTTGTCTAAAGCCGAGGCTACGAATAAAAGTCCGCGAGCGTGGACGCCGTTGGTCGCGACTATGCGGCCTCCGACATGACGTTGGCGCAAGGCGTCGTTCAGCGCCCGGATGAGCGCCGGATTGTAGTTTTGCATTTTGGGAGCCCCATATGAGGCCAGTGGTCGCAAGATGCGGGGCTACGGCAGCTACCGAGAGAGGTAGGCGGCGACCACCGGCGAGCTAATTTTCGTGCTGTGGCCCCAGCGAGCTGGTCGATGACGCGCTCAGCTAATTATAGCATATCGACAGAATATTGCAATAAATCAATCACTTAGTATAAATATTAACTTCATGGCGTTGGTAGAACCAATGGGTTGATCAGCCTTTCAGGAGAGATTTTAGATACTGGCTATCATCTGCATTCGCCCAAACTAGGCCCGTCAACGTCATCGTATCCGGATCTTCCCCTTCAATCTGGCCAACGATGAAGCGGCCATCTGGTGCGATGAACGCCAATTTGCAGGGGTTAAGGCCTGTACCGGCACAGCTGACCACTTCTGGGAAGCGACGACATATATCCTGCATGGTGTCGCAAGGATCTTTCTCGCCGCCTCGTTCGTAGCTCAGTGCCTTCCATCCCATTGCCAAGATCAATGGCCGAGCCGAACTGTACGGTTGAGGGACTTTGATGGTGGGAAAAGCGCTGGGCGTCGCCGACGTGGGCGCATCAGCCGCTGGCGCTGCGGGCGCCAGCTTCCCGATCTCGTCGCTGGCGTCCGCTCCTCCGCTCGCCTCACCTTCCGCAAACAGCTTCAGGCTACTGACGAAGTGCAAGGCGCGCTGCGCCTGCTTGGAGACAGACTGAGTGTACACAAAAGTGGTGCCGTCGGCGGACGGCTGCCTTGTGTATTGGATTGGAAACGTGGCGTGTGAACCGTCGAACTCCGGCATCACCTCTTCAAGTTCGCCGGGGCTAGAGGCTAACGCCAAGTGCAGAAGTAATCCGGCTTTTCCGCTTTGGATCCGGTCGAAAATCCGCTGCTGCTGCGGATCAAGCGTAAGATCGAGATTGGCGGCGCAATCGACAACCTTCGTGTCCTTGTTCACGCTCAGGAGCCTGGAAAGGCTGATTTTCAGACTGCCTGAGCGCCAGAGCTCCGTGAAAGCGCCCCGAACGTCCTTTGCCTCGAAGCTTTGGTAGCCCCCTTTGATGCCGTCCTGGGTTAACGCGTTCTGTATTGTCGAGAGCGTTTCTGGGGCGGTGCAGGCTGCGGCCGGTGTCGGCAGCAGGCGATCACAACTTCCTAGAATCATTAGTGCGCTCGACGCGGCCAAGACGATGGCGAGTCGGAATCCCGCGTAGTCCTCAAGAAGTGGCATTTGGCCTCGACCGTTGCTGATGGTGCCAACTTAGCACCACTCGGTGTAGCCTTCTACGGCTCCGGCTCAGGTTCAGCCGGGTTTCTGATGACGGGTCTGCACACCGAGGCCTACCGCAGGTTTGCTAGCGCGCTCACCGCGTCACGGCAGGCGGCAGGGCTGTCCCAGCGGGAGTTGGCCAGCAAGCTGAACGTCAATCATACTTATGTCGTTAAGTACGAAGGGGGGCGCCAGCGTCTGGATGTCGTGGAGTTTTTGCGCGTTTGCCAGGCAATAGGTTGCGACCCTAAGGCCGTCATCAATGACGTGCTTCTTGGCAGCGACCTGTCCTAACTCGCCGCTGAGCCATCGTAGAATTGGCAGAGTCATAAGAGGTTCGAGCGGCGTTCTTATGCCGCGATAGAGCTGGGCTAGGCAGGGTTCTTGGACCTTTGAGCAGCGATCGTGCGTTGCCGTCTCAGTCCCGGCCCACGGCCACGTCCAAAGGTTTGACGACTGCATAGTTGGACGGCCGCGCCAGCGCTTAGGTGGCTTCAGTGCGACTTGGGCTCAGCGGTTTGATCATTGCTCATAGCCGTCGGGCCAACATCACAATACGTCGCCCAATCGCTCATGAGCTTCCGCCGTTTTTCTAAGGCGTCACCGCGTCGATAGGCCTGTTCAGCGGCGTTGCCGACGGTGTGAGCGAGAGCGGCTTCAATGACCTCTCTAGGGTGGTCGGTGGTCTCACCGGCCCAGTCTCGAAAGGTCGAGCGAAAGCCATGAACGGTCCACTCCCCACTGCCCATCCGGCGCAACAGCATGTCCATGGCCATGTTGGAAAGCGGCCCGGAGAAGTCGTTTCCAGGAAAAATGAAGCTCTGAGCAGCGTCTTTAAAAAAAACAGCGTTCTGCTCCACCGACCCGTCGGAGGCGGACTTTGAAGCGTCTGGACGGACCTTTCTCAGGACTTCCATTGCAGCTGGGCTAAGCGGCACGCGATGCTCTTTGCGAGCCTTCATTCGAGCGCCAGGGATCGTCCAAGTCCGTTGGTTGAGGTCGATTTCCTGCCACGTCGCGCCGATGATCTCGCCCGTGCGCCCTGCCGTTAGGATGGTGAACTCCAAAGCCCGAGCCGCTATCGCCGATCGCGCTCGTAGCTTCGCCATGAAGGCGGTGATGTCTGCAAACGGCATTGCGGGGTGATGGCCCCTCGCCAACTTGTTCCGTTTAGGGAGCAGGACTGAAAGGTGCCCTCGCCAGCGCGCTGGGTTTTCACCAGTTCGCGAGCCTTCTGCCTTCGCCGCATCCAACACCCGCTCGATCCGTCCGCGTGTACGGGATGCCGACTCCGGCGTCTTGGTCCAGAGGGGCTGCAGAACCTCCAGCACGTCAGCGGTTGTGATCTGGTCGACAGGCTTGTTAGTCAAATCCGCCGCGTGGACGGTCAACGAACGTGTCCACTGACCATGATGCTTGTCGTTGGTCAGCTCCCCCTCAAGCGTACGGAGAACGCGCTTGGCGACCTGGCCAAAGGTGACAGGCGCTGGAGCCATTCTTGTAGCTCGCCTGCTCTCCATGGGGTTGACGCCGGAATAGACGAGTTTCCGGGCGGAAAGAGCCGCATCACGTGCTTCGGCGAGCGACACGATGCTAACCTTGCCGAGGCCCATCTCACGACGCCTCCGGTCCCATTGGTAGACGAAGACCCAACGCTTTAGCTCAGGGGTCTCGACATGCAGATAGAGGCCGCCGCCATCCGCGTGTCGGCCCGGCTTGGCGATCGAAGCGACCGTCCGTGTTGAAAGACGATTGGTAGGTCTAGCCACACCTCGACAATACAGCTTACCCCGATGAAAGCATCATCAATCGCGTCATAAATTTGACGGCGGCTCTACGCGTTGGTGAGCGATTGACGCCGAACATCGCCAACTTCGAGCTATTGACTTATTTAAGTAATTTTTAGCTCAACGAACTTCGACGGCCGGTAGTTAGACGGTCTCTCTCACCGCCACGTGCTGACCGATTAAGACGCCCCTGCGACCCGGCCAGCGATGAAGTCTCGACTTCGTCTCTGATCAGCTACCGATGGCCGACGGTTTGGAATCTTTACGGCGATCAACAACTGCAATCGCATTCTCGTAGATCAAAAATGCACGCCTCGCAGAGCGGGGAAGGCAACCGAGGCTCGAAGCCCGCCCATCGGCATATTCTCTAAAGCCAAATTTGCCCCGGCGCTGTCGGCGAGGGCTTTTACGATTGATAGGCCAAGCCCTACACCGCCTGTGGACCGTGCGCGGGAAGCATCCAGCCGTTCGAAGGGCCGCAGCACCCTGTCCAAGGCCTCTGGCGGAATGCCCGGACCATCGTCGTCGACAACGAGGAAGGTGAAGTCGCCGTGCGATTCGACACGAACATGCGCCCGCTCACCATAGCGCA
The DNA here is from genome assembly GCA_903862425.1 of uncultured Caulobacterales bacterium. Classification (GTDB taxonomy): domain Bacteria; phylum Pseudomonadota; class Alphaproteobacteria; order Caulobacterales; family Caulobacteraceae; genus CAIOYC01. The sequence continues at coordinate 125,714 of CAIOYC010000003.1, forward strand.
GCGCGTTATCGACGAGGTTGGCAAGCATGCGACGAAGCGACAATGGCGGACAGGACGCTTTAGCCGCACACCGCTCGCCCTCCAGCGTAACGGGTTGTCCGATTTCTTGCCGGACCCGGACAAATCGTTCTGCCTCTTCGAAAAGATCGACTGTGACCATGGCCGAAGGGGCGTCGGCGGCCTGCTGCGAGAACAGGAGAATGTCGTCCAGGATTTGAGACATCTCCTCGATGTCGGTTTCCGCCCTCTGCCGCTGATCCGCGTCTGCGATGAAATCTGCGCGAAGTCGCATTCTCGTCAGGTAGGTGCGTAGATCGTGGGCGATCGCCCCGAAAACCCGTGTGCGCTCTTCAACCAAGGCGCGGATGCGTTTCTGCATCTCGTTGAACGCACCCGACAAGTCGCGAAGTTCGCGCGGGCCTGTAATGGGGAGCGGTGGGGACGCGCCGTCGAGGGAGAACGCCCGCACCGCATGGGCAAGCCGGTTCACGGGGTGGGCCGTCTGCCGGACCGCCAAGGCCAGGACGGCAAGCAGGGCCAGCGAAGCGAGGGCCACCCCCGCAGCGAGCCGCGCCAGATAGCTTCGGACAAGGACGGGCGGCCGACGTTCCACCACCAACACCTCTCCAGTCCGCATCCGGATCGACATCTGAATGCTGGGTTCGCTTGGAACCGGATCGAGCGAGAAGAATGACGGCAGCAGGCGATGCTGCACGTCCACCCGGAACGGCCGGTCCTGCAGAGCCTCGCTGTAGCGTTGAAACAAGGCCTCCAATTGGGCTGAACGGATCAGGCCAGGCGGTACGGGCGGAAATTCGTCGGCAACCCGGACGGTGACGACGCTGGTCGTCAAGGCCTTCAAAATCAGAGGACGCGCCTGTGGAGGCGACGCCTCCAGCGCCTCTACAATGGCGACAGTCTCTTCCGGGACGGGCAGATAAAATAAGCCCCCGCCGGGTTCCCCTGGGTGTGGCCAGATCAGCAGGATCGCGAGCCCTAGCGCTATCGCTACGGCGCCAATAATGATCAGCGCTCCGATGCGGGCGGCCTGGCTGGTGATGGCCGGGAGCGATATCACGCCGCTGGCTCTGAAGACCGCTCAACGGCAGGTGCGAACAGATAGCCGCCGCCACGTACGGTCTTGATGAGGGAGCCATCCTCGTCACCGAGTTTCTTGCGGAGGCGGCTGAGCTGCACGTCGATGGCGCGATCGAACGGATTGGCGTTGCGCCCCTTGGTCCAGTCGAGCAGTTGATCCCGGTTAAGCACGCGCTGGGGATGTTCGATCAGCACCAGCAGCAGGTCGAACTCACCGCCGGTCAAGGGAACAGGATCGCCAGTTGGTGAAGTGAGTTCGCGGCTCCCTGTATCCAGCGACCAACCCGCGAAACGGTGTCGCTCTCGCAAATGTGACGAGGTCACCGACGAGTGATGGGCCGTCCGGGTTCGGCGCAGGATGGCCCGCACGCGGGCCGTCAATTCGCGAGGATTGAACGGCTTGGGCAGATAATCGTCTGCGCCGACTTCCAGCCCGATAATGCGATCGATGTCGTCGTTCTTGGCCGTGACCATCAGGACCGGGATGTCGCCGCGCGCCCGTAATCGACGGCAGACCGATAGTCCGTCTTCTCCGGGCATCATCAGGTCAAGCACGACAAGATCGACCCGCCGCCGGCTAATCAATCTGTCCAGTTCGTTGGCATTTTGGCAGGGCGTGGCTTCAAATCCCTCACGCTGCAGCAGAGCCACCAAAAGCGATCTGATCTCCGCGTCATCTTCGGTAACGGCGATAAGGGTGTTCTCGCTCATAAGGCTGAGCTTGCCTCATCCCGCGTCGTCCCAAAAGCGCCGGTCGGCCCCGGTTACACTTTGATACACAGCGATTCCGGCCCGCAAACGGCCGCTTACGCTGAGGTCTCACCTTTCGCTCATTCGATCGGCTCCTCCGACGAAGCCAGACAAAGGACAAGACCTATGAAGACCTCCTCCATCGCCATTTTCGCCGGCCTCGCGGTCGCCGCCCTGGCCGCCTCCGCCTCCGCCTCCGCCTCCGCCCAGAACTATAGCGGCGGTCGGCAAGGCCCGAACGGGCACGGCTACAGCTACGACGTCAACAAGACCGGCAGCACCGTGACCGGGAGCGTGCAGACCAACGGCGGCTATGGCGCGTCGGTGAACCACACCGGTGGTGTCAACGCCTATGGCGCCCGCGTTGGGACGACCACCGTCTCAACCAACAATGGGACCTCTGTCACCACTCGCGCCGCCGCAAAGAATGGCGCGGCGGTAGGCACCGTTACCGCCACCGGTCCTGCGGGCAAGACTGCCCACGCGGGCGGCGCCGTCTACATCCCCTACTAGGACGGCGCGGACCGCCCCGGTTCCCCACCCGCCGGGGCGGTCCTTTCCTTTTTTCAGGATAATCCCATGCGCATTTCCATTCTGATCGCCACCGCAACCGTCGCGCTTCTGGCGACCCAGGCTCACGCTCAGACCATTGATCTGCTTTCCGGTTTCGCCCGGCTCGACCTCAACCACGATGGCGTCATCACGCGCGACGAGTTCATCGCCAGCCGGCATTCGCGTTTCCAGGCATTGGACCGCAACGGTGATCGCTTCCTCACCGTCGCCGACATTCCGGCAATGGCGTCGTTCATGCCGCAGGCGTCCGAGGCTCGGGCGATGCTCGCGCGCTGCGACCTCGATCACGATGGCCGCGTGAGCGAGGCGGAATTCGTCGCCTGCTCGCTGGCGATGTTCGATGGCGCCGACCTCAACCACGATGGCGCGCTGACCCTGTCTGAGGCGCGCCTTGCCCGACGCCTCTTCAACCGGCCCTGAGGAGTCGATTTCGATGATCCATTTCGCCCTGCCTAGAAACACCGGCCTGGTCGGTTTGCCGCCCGGCCTGATCGCCATAGCCCTTCTGGTCGTGGTTGCCGAACTCGGCTGGCGGCTACTAAGCCGGCGTGGCTACGATTGGGGCGAGTTTGGCGCGACCTTGGGGGTGGCCGGAGGCAATTTGCTATTCGGCGCTCTGACCGCCGTCGTGGTTGGCGCTGTCTACGCGCTTGTATGGTCGCTGGCGCTGTTTCATTGGCCGATTGGGGACTGGAAAACCTGGGCGGTCGGTTTTGTCGTCGTGGAATTCGCCTATTACTGGTTCCACCGGCTCAGCCACGAAGTCCGCTGGTTGTGGGCTTCTCACGCCGTGCACCACACACCAGAACAGATGACCTTCCTGTCGGCCATTCGCCTTGGGTGGACCAGTCTGTTCTCGCTGGGGTGGCTTACCTACGTGCCGGTCGTTTTTCTTGGGTTTGACCCTCGGCTGGTCGTGGCGCTCCTGGCCTTCGATCTGCACTATCAGTTCTTCCTGCATACCGAGGCGGTTGGCAGGCTTGGCCCACTTGAGTGGGTGCTGAATACGCCTTCGCACCACCGGGTCCACCACGGCTCAAACCCGTCCTATCTGGACCGCAATTACGGAGGGGTAGTGATCGTATTCGACAGGCTGTTCGGCACCTTCGCAAAGGAGAAAATGGATGAACCGGTACGGTTTGGTCTGGTTCACCCGCTAGGGTCGAAGAACCCGATCGCCGTAGCCCTCGGTGAATGGAAACGTTTGCTTCAGGATATGATCAGTACAGCCGGACCCGTCCGAGCGCTGAAGGTCGCTCTTGGGCGACCATAGTAAATCTGTAGATTAAGCCTGTTAACGCCAACCGTGATATAGTTCGCAATGACTTAGAAACTGCTATTGATGCCGATCCAGATAACAGTCAGGGGCTAATTCTAGCTTTCGGAAAGACAGCACAGAATCCGCCTTTCGCTCAGAGTTTTGATTGAATTTTTGCCGGCGCTGGGATTAGCGGTTCGTCGAAAGTTTTCGGCTCGTCAAACACGAGCCGAGTTAAATATTTTCGGACAGGCTGACCAACTGCGAGCGTTGAAGAATTCGAACGGCGCCGTGATCCAAGAGCTGAACCGCCTTCAGGCGCTTTAGGAACGACATGCTGCGGCTCACCGTCTCGGTGGTCAAGCCAAGGTAATCAGCGATGTCGGTGCGGGTCATAGGTAAGAAAAGTAGATCGGGTGCTCCGCCCAACCGGGCCTCGCGATCCGCGAGATGCAGCAGGAAACTGCAGACTCGCTCCATCGCCGTCTTGCGGCCGAGGAGGGTAAGATGGGTGCGCGCCGAGAGTAGCTCGTCCGAGGCGCGGGCCAGCAACTCCTGTTCCAAGAGGGGTGTCTCGAGCAACAGCCGACGGAACGGCAGGCGCGGGAAACGGCAGACCTGAACCCGAGTCATCGCCAGAACCCCGATGTCGTATTCCGCGCCGGCGGTCAGGCCGATGAAATCTCCCTTGAGCAGGAAGCCCAGCACTTGGCGGCGGCCGTCCGACAGGAGACGAAACAGCATAACCATGCCGTCGGTGATGTTGAACACGTTGTTGGACGCGTCTCCTTCGCGGATCAGATGTTCGCCCGGCGCGTACGACTTGACCGACCCGCAGTCGGCCAGTCTGCGCAACTCCGGGTGCGGCAGCACTTTGCAGATGCTGATGGTTCGAGCGGAGCATGCCTCGCAAAGCTCCGGACAGCCGGTCTGCTCGGAAGCGGCGAAAGTTGAATAGTTCATGTCCATCGTGGAGCCCCGTGCATGGACCAACATAGCCTACCAGCAGCACTGTGGAAGGCGCTGTGGTGTCTCTACGTGCTCGGAGCGAGCCGCGCCATGATCCAGGTCAAGGCGCCCTCATCTTAGACCTGCATGATCTTTCGTCGATCCGCCCGTAGGGTCGCCGCGGAGACCGATCATGGAGGAACTGATGTTGTGCCAAGATATTCGGGATGAACTCGAATTCGAGCCGCGCATCGATGCGGGTCGGATCGAGGTCGCCGTGACAGACGGCCGTGTGAACCTCACTGGTCGCGTTCCAAACCTTGCTCAGAAATACCTCGTCGAACGCGTTGTGCGCCGGGTGTCGGGCGTGCTTGCAGTCGCCGAGAACCTAGTTGTTGAGCCCGAATCCGACCTGTACAGCGACGACGATCTGGCGAAGCGGGCCCTGACCGTGCTCGACCTCAACGTCCTCATTCCGACCGGCAAAATCCAAGTCAGATCGGCCGATAGCTGGCTTACCCTGTCGGGTGAAGTCGAGTGGCATTTCCAGAGGGATGCAGCCATCGCGGACCTGTGCAAGCTTCGCGGCGTGCGCGGCATCTCCAGCAAGTTGACGCTCAAGCCGCGCCCGGAAGCGTCGGACATAACGGGCCGCATCGAAGAGGCCATGCGGCGAAGCGTGGCCATCGAGCCATCCAGCATCGCGGTGACGGTCGCCGACGGCCGGGTCAGGCTCGAAGGCGAGGTGGAGCGGTGGTCCGACCGCCAGACGATCGAGCGCGTCGCTTGGTCCACCCCCGGTGTCGTTGAGATTGAGGACCGGGTGCATGTCGGTCATTGCTGAAGCGATCAGCCGCGATCTGACTCAACTCACGCGATCACCGGACTTCAGGACGATCTTGACCCACGTCCGGTCCACCGCAGACAGCGAAGCTGTTCTGCGCTTGGCGGTCGAATTCGCGCGGGAGCGGAACGCCCATCTGATCGGCATCGGTGGCGATGAGCCCTACCTGCCGACCGGTCCCTATCTCGACGGGGAGCTTGTGCATATGGTCGCGGAGCGGGCGGCCGAAGACCTCAAAATCGCCGCGGATCGTTTTGCCCGAGCCGCAGCGCCGCTCGGCAATCGCGCGCATTGGCGGGTCATCCGTGAGCGCGCCTGCAAAGCCTTGGCCGACGAAGCGGCGGGCGCCGACCTGATTGTCGCGGCGCTTGAGCGGAGCGATCGACGGGCGGCGAACGACTGCGCGGATCTTGTGCTGGATACGGGCCTGCCCGTCTTGGCCATTCCGTCCACCTTGTCGGTCTTCAATCCGAAGCATGTCCTCGTGGCTTGGCGCAACACCGCTGAAGCGCACCGTATGCTCACAGCCTCCGTGCCGATCCTGCAAGCAGCGCAGACAGTGGTGTTGATCGAAGTGGCCCGGGCAGACCGGACACAGGACGCTTGGACGGAGTTGCACGCCGCGGCCAACCGTCTCGCGCGCCATGGTGTCAACGCTGACGCAGTGGTGCGCCGGTCCGATGGCGACACCGCATCGACCCTGCTGGCGGAAGCTGAAGCCCGAGGCAGCGACCTGATCGCGCTGGGCGCCTACGGTCACTCGCGGACGCGTGAATGGGTGCTCGGCGGCGTTACGCAGGACTTGCTGGAAAAGACACCCTTGCCCCTTCTCATGGTCCACTGAGTCAGCCGATGGAGAATGCGGTCGCCCCCCGCGCGCAGGATGACATCTCGGTTAGCGTCCCGGCGACACCGACACCAGACGCGCGCGCGCCCCGCTATACGAGCTATCCAACGGCCGTGCAGTTCACCTCGAAGATAGGTGCGACACAACATCGAGCTTGGTTACAGGAAATCCCCGGGGAGGCGCCAATCTCCCTGTATCTGCACGTGCCCTATTGCCGACGACTTTGCTGGTACTGCGCCTGCAACACCGTGGCGGCCAACCGCCCGGAGACTGTGGCGACCTATGCGTCGCTTCTGGACACCGAGATCCGTTTCGTTGCGGGCGCGATCGGGCGGCGATTGCGCTGTTCCAATCTGCACCTCGGCGGCGGGTCGCCCGATAGCCTCGCGCCAGCAAGCCTTGAGCACCTATATGCGACTTTGCGGGGTGAGTTCGCCATCGACGCCGAAGCAGACATCGCCGCCGAGCTTGATCCGGCCTACCTGACCGACCAATGGATCGCGGCGGCCGCCTGCATAGGTCTGAACCGGGCTAGCCTCGGTGTGCAAACCCTGGCGCCCCATGTCCAAGCCGCGATCAACCGCCCGCAGACCTTGGCGATGGTGTGCGAGGCGACGTCCGTACTGCGCCTCGCCGGGGTGAGATCGGTCAATTTCGACCTGATGTACGGACTTCCCCGCCAGACAACTGACGACCTGCGCATGACGCTCGAAGCCATGTTGTCCCTGCGGCCGGAGCGCGTGGCGGTATTCGGCTACGCCCACGTACCTTGGATGAAGGGGCATCAGCGGCTTATCGATCCCGCTGACTTGCCTGGCGCAGCCGAACGCCTGGAGCAGAGCGCCATCGCCGCCGAGCGACTGCTCGCGGAGGGCTATCTCCGTATCGGCCTCGATCACTATGCCTTGCCGACCGATTCCCTGGCGATCGCCAGCGCCCAGGGCAGGCTACGGCGCAATTTTCAGGGATACACGACAGACCAGGCCGATACGCTGATCGGCTTTGGCGCATCGGCTATCAGCAGACTTCCGTCCGGCTATGTTCAAAACCAATCCGGCCTTCGCGAATGGCAGGCCGCGGTGGGTCGCGGCGAGCCCGCGACCGCACGGGGGGTGGCGTTCGAAGGCGACGATCAACTGCGGGCCGAACTCATCGAAAGGCTGATGTGTGACGGGATCGTCGACATCGACGGTGTGTTTCGACGCTGGAAGGGGTCGCAGCAGGCGCGTGCTTTAATCTGGGAAAATCTCGCCCGCTTCATCGCCCTGCATTGGGTGATACCCGAAGCGGGCGGGGTTCGGCTCACGATTCTAGGAAGGTCGAGAGTGCGGGAGATCTGCACGGCGTTCGACAGTTATTTCCAGCCCGATGGTGGTCGCCATTCCGCGGCCGTCTAATCGTTCAGCAGAATGAAGCGCATTGAGGCGCCTCAATGCAGCGACGCAGAGTTCTGGCGATGACAGTCCTACATCGCGGCGGATTCCCCGCCGCACAGAGGGATGTAGGATGAAAGCTGTTCTGTTATTCACCGCTGCCGTGCTTTGCTTGGCCGCGACGTCCGCCAACGCCCAAGACTTCCAGCCCAAGACCAAGGGAACATGGGTCGTGGATGTCCGCGCCAGCGATGTCTTCTCCAACGCCGACGACGCCATCAAGACTTCAGGCGGCGCCGCGACAGGCCTGCACGTCAGTGTCGGCGATAGCATCATGCCTACGTTGGGGTTCAGCTATTTCTTGACAGACAATCTGGCGGTTGAGGCCATCCTCGGCACGACGCAGCACACCATCCGGGCCGAAGGCGCCGGAACGGACGTCAAGGTGCACCGGACCTGGGTTCTGCCGCCGGTGATCGCCCTGCAATACCACTTCCAGCCCAAGGCCCGCTTCAGCCCTTATGTGGGCGTGGGCGTCAACGGGATGCTCTATTACGGCGGCGACGACCTGAACGGTTTCAAGGTGCGGCTGAAGAACAACCTCGGCGCCGCCCTGCAGGCGGGCGCAGACTACGCCATCAGCGGGCCATGGGCGCTGAACCTCGACGTAAAGATGGTGTTCACCGAAACCGACGCGTCCATCAACGGCGGCGCGCTCACTTCAAATGTTCATCTTGATCCGTGGGTCATCTCCGCAGGCGTAAGCCGGCGCTTCTAGCTATTGCGCGGCCGGGGTTTAGCAACCCCGGCCTTATCCTTACGCGGCCCATAGTTCGGTCGAGACATCCATCTCAGCAACAGCCTCGCACAGGGTCGATGGCCTAGGGCGGTGCGAGACGATGATCAGACCCTGTCCGGTGGAATGAAGACGCGTGCTGAGCCGCGCTACGATCAGCGCTTCGGTAGCGTTGTCCAGTCCTTCGCTGGGTTCGTCGAGCAGTAGCCATGGCGCGGGCTTCAGGAAAGCCCGGGCGAGGCAGAGCCGCCGCCTTTCACCTCCAGACAAGCGCGCGCCGTTCTCCCCGATCCAGGTGTCCAGGCCATCAGGAAGGCGCCTTACCCGTTCGCCGAGCGCCGCGTCGTGCAGCGCAGCCCAAATGGCTTCTTCAGACGCGTGCGGGTTCCCGAGCAGAAGATTTTCGCGCACCGTGCCGGAGATAACCGCCGCATCCTGTGGCGCGAAGGCGAACAACGTTCGAAGGGCGACGGGCGCAATATCGTCGATATCAACGCCGTCCACGGTTGCTAATCCTCTCGGCGATGGCTGCAGTCCCATCAGGCGCTCCAGCAAGGTCGTCTTGCCGGACCCGGACACGCCGACGATCGCCAGGCGACCGCCTGTGGGGACTGTATGCCAAGTCCTGCCCACCTCGACACCCAGGTCGCCGTCCCGCGGCGTCATGGACCGCTTGTCGTATCGTCGCTTGAGGATAGCATCCAGCCTGTGCTGGGCCTCCCGGACCGCGCCGTCGCCACTGAATGTGCGAACCAAGGCGCCCGCCCCTTCCAGCGCAGCGGCTGCAGCCAAGGCGGCCAAGGTGGCCATCCCCAACGGCGCGGCCTGCGCCAAAAGCAGCGCGGAGACCGCCGCCAGAGCGGTCATACCATGTAGGAGGATGCTCAGCGCGCCCTCGCCCTTCGACAGGACCGTTCTCGCATCGCCGAGGGCGGCGGACGCTTTTCCCACCTCGCCGGACGCCCAGTCTTCCAATCCATAGCAGACCAGTTCCGGCGCCGCGGAGGACACGGCGGCGTACCGCTCCTTTAGACGGCCCGTCGCGCGCTGCACTTCAGCGCCGGCCCGGGCGCTGATCCGTCGTGAGATCACGCTGCCGCCCAGGATCGCTATCCCCGCGAGGAGAACGGTCGATCCGCCCGCTGCACCCGCCGCAAGCGCTGTAAGCGTCACTCCGCTGAGTATGGCCGTGGCGGCGGCCCAGATCGTCGGCCGACGGATGAACACCGCCTGGATTGCATCGACGTCCTGACCTAGGCGCGCTGAGGCTTCACCGGTCGCCAGTTTGAGCGTTTCCAGCGGTGCGGCAACCAGTCCTTGAAACAGGCGCGTCCTTATTCCGGCGAGGGCGTAGAGCGTGGCGCGGTGGCCCTCCAGCCTTTCCCCATACCGGCCGGCCGTGCGCACGATGGCCAGGAGCCGGATCACCGCGCTTGGCAGCATGTAGTTGAACGCTAGAGAGGTTCCAGCAATGCCGGCGAGCGCGGCGCCGGTGATGAACCAGCCGGACAGACCAAGCAGGCCCACGGCAGCGCCCGCCGCCATCACGCTGCACCCGGTCGCCAGAAGCAGCGGCTTCAGCTGCTTTCGGCGTTCCTGAGTGATGATGCTGACGATAGACGTCATGGTCAGCTTTCCAGCCGGATGATGCGATGGGCCAGGCCGGCGACGGCCTGAGAGTGAGTCGCGATCAGCGCTGTGCGGCCATGCACCATTTCGCGCAGAACCGGGAGCAGGGCGGCTTCAGACGCGGCATCCAGATTGGCGGTCGGCTCGTCGAGCAGAAGTAGCGGCGCATCCGAAAGGATGGCGCGAGCGAGGCCAAGTCTGCGGCGTTCTCCGCCGGACAGGCCTCCGCCACGCTCATCGATGATGCGTTCTATAGCCCCACCCAGGGAACCAAGGCCGGATAGCGACAAGGCTCGAGCTATCTCACGGGCGGATGCGTCCTGTCGTGCGAAGGCTATATTCTCCGCCAGCGTCCCTGGGATCACGATCGGCGCCTGTCCGGCCCACGCCGATCTTGGTGGTCGGGTGGGGTCGAAAAGCTCGCCGTCGAGGAAGATGGCCCCATCGGTCGCTCTCGCCAGGCCGAGGAGTAGGTTCAAAATGGTGGATTTTCCGGCCCCGCTCGGGCCGACGAGCGCCACGACCTCTCCCTGCGCAATGGTCAGGTCGAAATCCATCAAGGCCGCGCGCTCCTCGCCGTCGTAGCGGACGGTCACGCGATCGAAGCGCAAGTCGGGCGGGTGAGCGAGCCAGGTGGGCGCCCTCGGAGCTGAGGCCCTTTGGGCGTTAGCGAGAGACTCCGCCGCCGTCTCCGCCGCTTGACGGTCATGATAAACCGCCGCCAATCGGCGAAGCGGTGTGTAGGCTTCCGGGGCGAGCGCAAGCACGAAGACAGCCCGCCCAAGGTCCAGCCTTTCCGGAACTGGGAATGGCAGAAGGTGCAATAGGTTGAAACCGCAATAGACAGCGACCAGCGCTACCGACAACGCGGCAAAGAAATCGAGCGCCGCCGAGGAGACGAAGGCGATCTTCAGTACGTCCAGCGTGCGGTGGGCCACGCTGTGCGACGCTTCATGGACCACAGCGGCGGAGCGCGCTTCTGCTCCAAACGCCAGCACCAGCGGTAAGACCCGCAGTCGATCCACGAAGAGGCCTGACAGCCGGTTCAGCGCGTCGAACTGGCGGCGTGAAACCTCGGCCGCGGCCCCGCCCGCCAGCACCATGACGGTGACGAATGGAATGAAGGTGCAAAGCACAATCCCAGCGCTGACGGGCGACGCCACGGCCATGGCGGCCATGACGAAGATCGGCGCTGAGGCGGCGGCGGACCGTGCGGGCGCAAAGCGCGCGAACCAGCCGTCGAGAGATTCGACTCCGTCAACGACGAGCGCCAATCGCTCGCCCAGCGGCCTCTGGTCGCCGGGGGGCGTGAGTAGGGAGGCTCGGACGATCCGGTCGCGGGTTTGTACCTTGACCTTGGCGGCGGCATGAGCGCCTGCGGTCGTTGCCGAAAACGCGAATAGCCCTCGGGCGAGCCCGCTCGCAAGCGCCAGCGCCGCCCCCGGCAAGGCCGCGGCCAGGCCGCTTGGCAAAGCGGCGACCACCATGGCCAGCCCCGCCGCGAAGCCGATGGCCCCGACGCTATCGAGCGCCGTGAAAGCGGCGGCGACACGCGAGACGCCGGCCGCCGCCTTGCCCGCCGCAGCGAGCCACGGGCCTGGAGGAGCGTGGGTTATGGCGGTCGCTCCAGCGGGCATGAGGATGTTTCGCCCGGTCCATCAGGGAGGGCATTGATCCAGGTCAAGGCGTCGGCGATGTACACAGCCTAGCTCCCCCCATCGCCGGTCGTCAGTCGACCGAACAGGAGCCGCCCGATGGACCTTTCCGTCGTCGATCTATCTCGACTGCAGTTTGCGCTTACGGCGCTCTATCATTTCCTGTTCGTGCCCCTGACGCTCGGTCTTTCGATGATGCTGGTCATCATGGAATCCATCTACGTCATGAGTGGCCGGGCGATCTGGAAGCGGATCACCAAGTTCTGGGCCACCTTGTTCGGGATCAACTTCGCCCTCGGCGTCGCTACCGGGCTGACCATGGAGTTCCAGTTCGGCACCAACTGGTCGTACTTCTCACACTATGTGGGTGACATCTTCGGCGCGCCGCTGGCGATTGAAGGGCTGATGGCCTTCTTCCTTGAGGCTACCTTTGTCGGTCTGATGTTCTTTGGCTGGGAAAAACTATCCAAGCCCGGCCACTTGGCGGTAACCTTTCTCACTGCGCTTGGCACCAACCTCTCCGCGCTCTGGATCCTGGTCGCCAATGGCTGGATGCAGCATCCCGTCGGCGCGGCGTTCAACCCCCAAACCATGCGCATGGAGATCACCAACTTCCAGGCGGTGATTTTCAACCCGGTGGCGCAGGCCAAGTTCGTGCACACCGTCTCGGCGGGCTATCTCATCGCAGCCGCCTTCGTGTTCGGCATCTCCTGCATCTACATGCTGCGCGGCAAATGGGTGGAGGTGGCGCGGCGGTCGATGACCGTGGCGGCCGCCTTCGGACTGTTGGCGGCGCTTTCCACCGTCGTGTTGGGGGACGAGAGCGGCTACACTCTCACCGATAATCAGAAGATGAAGCTGGCGGCGCTGGAAGCCGAATGGCGACCGCAGCCCGCCCCCGCCGGCATCACCCTGTTCGGCATCCCCGATCCCAAGACCCGCACCACCCGCTTCGAGGTAAAGATCCCATGGGTCCTGGGCGTCATCGCCACACGCAGTTTCGACCAGCCGGTCGCCAGCATCTACGAACTGGTCGCCACCGCCCAGACCCGGATCGTCTCTGGAATGCTGGCCTATCAGGCCGTGCAGATTCTCAAGACCGATCCGCGCAATGCCCAGGCGAACGCAGTGTTCGCCGTGCACGGTCGGGATCTGGGTTACGGCCTTTTGCTGAAAAAGTATGTTACCGATCCGAGCAGGGCCGACCAGGCCACGATCGAAAAGGCGGCCTGGGACACGGTGCCGAACGTGCCGCTCATGTTCTGGAGCTTCCGGATCATGGCCTTCACGGGCTTCTTCTTCATAGCCCTGTTCGGCGCGGCGTTCTTCCTGATGTCACGACGCCTGCATGAGACGCGCTGGCTGCAATGGGCCGGCGCCCTGGCCATCCCCTTGCCGTGGCTTGCCGTTGAACTGGGCTGGATTCTGGCGGAGGTCGGACGTCAGCCCTGGGCCATCGACGGGGTGCTTCCGACCGGTCTGGGCGCTTCGAGCCTGACGCGGCCAGAGCTGTGGATAACGATCATCGGCTTCACCGTGATTTACGGCGCGCTGGCCGTGGTGGAGATCGGCCTGATCGTCCGGACGGTGAATAAGGGGCCTTATGTCGCCGATCCCGAGCCGGACCGCCCGGCCCTGTACCCGAAATCCGACAACCCCGGGCGGCCGCTGGTCGTCGCGGCCGAGTAGGAGAGCCGACATGCATGTTCCAATCGACTACGACATCTTGCGCATCATCTGGTGGAGCCTTCTCGGCGTCCTGCTGATCGGTTTCACGCTCACCGATGGTTTTGACCTCGGCGTCGCGACCCTCCTGCCTTTCGCAGCAAGAACGGACGACGAACGCCGAATGGTGATCAACACGGTGGGAGCCACTTGGGAAGGTAATCAGGTGTGGTTCATTCTGGGGGGCGGTGCGATCTTCGCCGCCTGGCCCTTCGTCTACGCCGTCGCCTTTTCAGGGTTCTACCTCGCCATGTTCCTCGTGCTGGCGGCGTTGATCCTGCGACCGGTGGCGTTCAAGTATCGCTCAAAGCGGGAGTCCAGGGGCTGGCGCGCGACTTGGGACTGGGCCTTGTTTGTCGGCGGGTTTGTCCCTGCGCTGGTGTTCGGCGTCGCGGTCGGCAACGTCCTGCAGGGCGCGCCCTTCCACCTCGATGACGACCTGCGCTCTTACTACACTGGTGCGTTCCTTGGCCTGTTCACGCCATTCAGCCTCCTTTGCGGGCTGCTGTCGGTGGCCATGGTCATTCTTCACGGAGCCGCGTGGCTGACGATCAAGGCTGAACTCGGCGAGGTGCGCGACCGCGCCCGCCGGATCGGCAGCGTCGCAGCGGTAGCGAGCATCGTACTGTTTGTGACTGGCTTCGCCTTCGTTCGTTTCGGCTCCCTAGGCTATCGGCTCGTTGGCGCACCCGACACGACCGGCCCGTCTAACCCCCTGCATACAATTGTCGTCAAAGCGCCAGGCGCGTGGCTGGACAACTTCAGTGGCCATCCTTGGATGCTGATCGCGCCCACTCTGGGAATTATCGGAGCCGTCGCGGCCTTTTTCGGCGTGCAGCGTGGCCGCGAAGCGCTGGCCATGGGTGGATCTTCGGCTTCGGCCCTCGGTATCATCTCGACGGTCGGACTGTCGATGTTTCCTATCATCCTGCCGAGTTCGACGGACCCGCGTTCGAGCCTGACCGTCTGGAACGCCTCGTCCAGTCAACTGACGCTGTTCATCATGCTGCTAGCCACAATCATCTTGTTGCCGATCGTGCTCGGCTACACCGTTTTCGTCTTCCGCGTGCTTTGGGGTCGTATCGACACCAAAGCGATCCTCACCAGCCACGACTTCTACTGAGAGGCTAAGCTCATGTGGTATTTTGCCTGGATACTGGGTGTTGGCCTGGCGCTGGCTTTCGCCGTGCTCAACGGTTTGTGGCACGAACTTCACCTGCCGGATGAAGACGTTAAGGAAACGCCGGACCTCATGGCGAAATCCAAGGTCAAGACGCACCGGATTTGATACAGATCAATGCCCGAATATTGCGGCGGACGAACATGCCTCCAACCAAGGAGGTTGACGATGTCTTTGCCTTATATGTTCTTCGTCGGCGGAATGAGTGCGATCGTGCTCGGGCTTCCGACGTTCTTAGTCGCCGCATCGATCTACACCGCTACCAAGCCCAAGTCGTGGAGCCCTGAGCGTCGTCCATCCACTTTGCGGCGGCCCCAAGTCGTGCAGACGCAACGCCCCTTCTAACGACTACATCCGGATGACCGATGGAGCTTCGAAAGTCGAAGCTCACGAGGCGCCGCGGGCAGACCTATCCCTCTGCGTCCCTCTGCGCCCAAGGGCGACGGTGTCATCGATACTTCAGTCATTCATGGCGCCTGGTGAAGCGCTACGTGGTTCTACGGAATGGAACCTCAAGTCTTTCATCAGCTATCTAACGTTATAGATGCACCAACCCAGTAACAGGTTGGCTATTGATCATGAATCTTCCGATGACAGGCGAGGAGAAACTCCAACTCGCCTTGGGTGTCTTCCGCCAGATGGATACCCCGCCGGGCGGGGGCCTCCCGCCGACCGTATTCGCTGTCGCGGCGGCGCGGGCCGGGCACAGGGCAATGGACGTGAAGGGCGGGCTTGAGATCGGAGCACGCCGCCGCTGGTTCGAGATCCAGCCGGACGGCTTCGTGACGCTGACCCACCAAGGTTACGACCAGGTCTGAACCGCCGAAGCGGCTGATGACAATTTTCCGCACAACCGGCTCAGCAAGCCACACACGTGGGGCTAGATCGATCTAGTTTCGGAGCGCTCTGCAAGATGTTTGACTGGATCAATTCGCGCCTGTCGTTCGGAGCCCGCCTTGGGCTCGTCTGCGCGTTGTTTCTACCGCCGTTGGCGCTTCTCGCGACTCTCTATGTGTCAGGCGCACTCGCCGACCTCAATTTCTCCGCAAAGGAGATCGAGGGGGCGCGATACCTTCCGGCTGTCTGGTCCACCATGATTGGCGGCGCAAACGCTCCGGTTCCCCATACAGGATTGGCCGAGGTCAAGACGGTGGATGCGTTCACGTCGGCGACCTCATCAACGAGGATTGACCGCGGTATCGACCTGATCGGCGCCGTAGCTATCGGGTCCAACCTGACATTGGACTCCGGCCTCGACAGCTTCTTCGCCCAGGATGCGGTTACGGTTCGTCTCCCCGCACTTCTCAAAGCGACTGCAGAGCTCAGGAGCGCGATGGCGAAGGGTGATGCTTCGGCAACACTGTTGGCGCGCGACCACCTTGCGTTAGCGACGGCGGCTGCGAATGCGTCTCTGTCGTCGGCTATGACCAATAACGCGTCCGGCGCTGTTCGCCGCGCCCTGGATGCGCCGGTACGTGAGCTTGCTCGAACGGAAGCGGCGATCGACGGCTTGCGCGGCCCCATCGGCCTGGATGGGCGATCGAACTCTCTGCAGACTCTGGAAGGTCAAATCGACCAGACGTGGCGCGCAACGAACGGCGCCCTGTTGGAACTGCTGAACAAACGCCATTCCACTAACACGGCCAAGGCCGGCGCCTGTTTGGGGGCTGTTCTTTTGGCGCTGATGCTCACCGTCTTCTTGGCGATGCAGATCACCAAGGGTCTGTCACGGCGAATGGCCGAGATCCTGAACGCCATGACCCGACTCAGTAGTGGAGATAGCCGGACCGAAATCCCCTACCAAAGCGACCTGAACGAGACGGGCAAGATCGCGCTCGCCCTCGAAACGTTCAAGACAAACCTTCTGGATCGCAATCGCCTCCAAGACGCGGCCTCGGTCGTTCAGCGCGAGAGCGAACAGAAGCTCGCCAATCTGGAAATTTCCCTTAGGACGGCGGGGCAGGATCAGGCCTCGCTGGTGGATGCGCTTGCGGCGGCGCTTGCCCGCTTGGCCGGGGGCGATCTGACAGCTCGGCTTCCCGACGCCGTCCCGCCAACCTACGCGAAGCTGAAACAAGACTTCGACGTCGCCATGCAGAAGATGGATTCGACGCTGCGACAGGTCGGTGCCAGCTCGGCCGGCATCGCCTCGAGCGTCAATGAGATTGCGGGCGCCTCGGACGACTTGGCGCGACGAACCGAACAGCAAGCCGCCAGTCTGGAACAGACGGCCGCGGCTCTTGAGCAACTGACAAGCACGGTTCGTGAGGCGTCGCAGGGCGCGCAGCGCGCAGCAGGCGTCGTGGAAACAACACGTGCGGATACAAAGCATTCCGAAGAGGTGATGAGCCAGGCCATCGACGCGATGGAGCAGATACGCGCTTCGTCCGCGCAGATTACCCAGATCATCGGTGTCATCGACGAAATCGCCTTTCAGACCAATCTGCTGGCGCTGAACGCGGGCGTCGAGGCGGCGCGGGCCGGGGATGCCGGCAGGGGTTTCGCCGTGGTTGCGTCCGAGGTGCGTTCGCTTGCCCAGCGCTCTGCGGGGGCGGCCAAGGAGATCAAGGCGCTCATCTCGACCAGCGGTCAGCACGTTGGTGCTGGATCGCAGCTCGTCGGCGAGGCCGGCGAGGCGCTCAAATCCATCGTCTCGAAAGTGGCGGAGATCGACGTCGTGATCGGCCAGATCGCGCGATCCGCAGCCGAGCAGTCCACGAGTCTCTCTGAAGTGAGCATGGCTGTGAACCAGATGGACCAGGTCACGCAGAAGAATGCCGCGATGGTTGAAGAATCCACGGCGGCAACGCAGGGTCTGAGGGCCGAGATCGGCGACCTGTCTCGCCAACTCGGCCAGTTCAAGACTTCGGGCGGCGCGGAGAATTTGGATCCCGGCGCCCAGCGTGGCGCCTCCGATCCGCATCATGCACTACCCAAGCAGCGCCTGAGGCCGATGCAACGCGCAAACGGCGCGGCTCTGAGAGTCGCCTGACCCAACTCTTCTCCTTCAGCCGGGGCGCTTTCGCCAAAAATCAGGATCGATCATGAACCACCCAGTCGATGACCACGTCGGAGCCAAGCTTCGCCAGTTACGCAAATCAGCCGGGATGTCTCAATCCGTGCTTGCCGGACGGCTGGGCCTGACGTTTCAACAAGTGCAGAAATATGAGCGCGGCACGAACCGGGTCTCTGCCTCTAAGCTTTATGAAACCGCGGCGATCCTGGGCGTGCCGGTCGCCGACTTCTTTGACGGTCTTACACCCGATAACGTCGTGCAATTTCCGTCGGCCCCATCACGCGACGATGAAGTCCTAGCCCGACTGATCGAAGTATTTGAAGCCATACCCAAGGCGGAACGACCGAAGGTTCTTAAGGTCGTGGCCGCCGCCGCCGAACTACTGGAGCCGAGCGCAGCCCGATCGAACTAATCTTTTCATGGCGCTTCGAACGCAGCTGGCCACCCGCTGGCTGCGTTTTCGATTCAGGCGTTGGCGATGATCTTCTCGCGGACCCGCTTCAGCCCCATGAGCACGGCGCGAACCGACGTGTCGGCGGCGAGGGCGGCAGGCTGGCGTAAATAGTGGAGGGCCTGAACGTGCACCACCACGGCGCCTACATCCCACTTGCCAGCGTTATTCATCCAGTCAAGCAACTCGCATAGGCTGAAGGCGGCATGATCCATGTCCGGCAGACGCGCGGTGGTCGCCACGCCGATGATCGCTTTTACATCCAGATAAAGAGCATTCGCCGTAGGCGCCCCTGGGGCCGCCGCAAATTCAGCAAGCAGGCGATCGATCGCGCCAAGTGAAACGTCAAGCGCCTCGGCGCAGGGAATGGCCAGAAGGTCCAGCGCCGCTTCAGCATCCGCAAGCGCCGCTGAAACAGACTTTCCGCCCGGCTGGCGCAACAGCTTGGCCAAGCGAGATTTGGGGAAGGTGATGGTCACCGAGCTCATGGGTTCACCTTCTTCGCGTTCAGAAGTGCATCGATCTGGTCTTGCGACATGTTCGGCATGACAGCATCGCCGATCTTGGCGGACAGATCATCCGCGCGGCGCCCCGAACTACCCTCGGGCGGGCCATCGAACTTGAAGCGCCGGTCAGGCCCCGCGTAGGAGCTGCACGAGACGAACGGCCGTTCTTCCCTGGCGACCCAGAGAATCCTTTCGAGAATGACGACTGGCGTCAATGGCTTGGCGACTATGAAGTGGGTGCCGCAGTCACGCGCAAGCCTCACCCGCGACTGGGCCGTGTGGGAAGAAAGCATCAAAACTGGAACGTACTTGTTGTTGGATGGAGCGTCCCGGCGTAGCCACGTGACGAGTTCAATCCCATCATCAGATCCGAGGGTCTCGCCGACGAGGACGAGGTCGAACACCACCTTGGACAGTATGGCCTTGGCGTTCACCACCTTGTCCACCTTCTGCATGTCCTTGGCGCCGAAGCCGGACAGGACCTGAACCAGGATGTCCATGGCCATATTCCCCGTCTCGATGATGAGGATGCTTGCGTTCTTCAGGTTGAACTTGGCGCGGCTTTCGACGTCGAGGGCCATGACGTCACAGAAGCTCCAACTCGTCATCGGCTTCGATCAACGAGGCGTGCCCGGCCAGCCGTTCGGCCAGAGCGGTCAACGAGACGGGGTTCAGCAGGTTTGGCAAGGCGAGGCGCCATTCCGGATCGGCGTAGACGGCGATCCGGTCCAGTACGCCGCCTAACTGGCTGATATGCTGGAACGCTCGGTCCAGCGCCTGAGCTTGGACCATAAGATCCGGGTCGGGCGCGGCCGCACACAGGACCTTGGAGAGCATGCCTTGAAGCTGGTCGATTTCGTCGGCAAGACTAGTGAGTTCCTGGCCGATCTGCGCCGCCAGGGCGCTCAATCTTACCTGTTCCTGGTTCAGCAACGGGTTCATGCGGCGAACATCTCCACATCGCCTTCGAAATCCGGAACCCTGGGGGTTTCAGCGACGAACACGGCCGATTGGTCGATTAGTCTCTGCTGCCGGGCGACGCCGCTGACCGGCCAATAGAGCACGCGCCGCGCGTTCACGCCGCCAAGGCTGCCACCAAGATACTGTATATTTTCATGTTCCAAGAAATGTCGTGCGAAGATGGCGTTCTGCCGACCAATGTCGGTGAGGCCCTGGACCATTTTTCCGCCCCCAAACAGCTTGGCCTCCAGCCGGTCACGCCGCGCGCCCTGCTGCAGAAGGCCGTTAATCAGGAGTTCCATGGCGTAGGCGCCGTACTGAACGCCTTCGTGGCTGTCGCTTCGTCCGGGGAGCAGGAAGTGGTTCATCCCGCCCACACCGGCTTGCGGGTCGCGCATACAGGCGGCGACGCAGGAGCCTAGAATGGTCGAGACCACGGTGCACGGATCCGTGACGATGCGGTGCTCACCTTGGATGAGATGCAGCTTGGTCTCGGGCGCATAATTCATGTGAGCGTCCCGAACACTTCCTCGAGCTTCACCTTCAATGTGGCGGTGTTGAACGGCTTGACGATGAAGTTGTTGACACCGAACTGACGCGCGCGCGCCACCAGATCGATGTCGGCCCGCCCGGTGAGCATGACGAATGCGGTGCTCTTGAGCGGCGGGTGTGAGCGGACAGCGCGCAGAAGGGACAGGCCGTCCAGCTTGGGCATGTTGAAGTCCGAGATGACCAGATGGCTCGGCCGAGCGATAAGGGCTCGCAGGGCGTCTTCCCCGTCAGCGGCCTCGCGGGTTTGGGTAAAGCCGATCTGGGTCAATGAATTGCGGATAAGACTCCGCATGGTCATCTGGTCGTCGACGATGAGGACGGAAATGTCTGCGGCGGCAGGCATCAGGCGGCCCTTCTATTCTGGTTGCACACTTCAAGGATCATGGCGGCCAGTCGGCCGAGCGGCGCCTGACGCTCTACTGCGCCGCAGTCGAATGCGGCTTTCGGCATGCCGTAGATGACCGAGCTCGCCTCATCCTGGCCGAAGGTTCGCGCTCCGGCCTCGCGCATGGCCAGAAGCCCACTGGCGCCGTCGCGGCCCATACCGGTAAGGATCAGCCCAACGGCGCCGGCCTTCGCAGTCTGCGCCAGCGAACGAAACAGGACATCGACGGACGGTCGATGCCCGCTGACGGCCGCGTCGTCGGTCAGTCGGCAGCGCAGTGCGCCATTGCCCGCCACGCTGAGGTGGTGAGTGCCGCCGGGCGCCACATAGATATGGCCGGGAAGCAGGGGCGCGCCATCGAAGGCTTCGCAGACAGTTGGCTGGCAATTTCGATCCAGTCTTTCGGCAAAGCTGCGCGTGAACGCCGCCGGCATATGCTGCGTCACGACTGTCGGAGGACAAGCTTTGGGAAAGCCCGAGAGGACGGTTAGCAGGGCTTCCACGCCACCGGTCGACGCGCCGATGCCCACGATCAGCCCGTTGCTTCGATAGTCGGCGTCCCCTTTGAAACCCGACGGGGGGGCAAGGGCCTTGTGTCCGATTCGAGCGCGTGCGGCGGCCTTGACCTTGGCGGCGAGGTCGTCGAACCCTTCGTCCGCGCCGACGTTCGTCGGCTTGCCTACACAGTCCACCGCGCCAAGCGCCAGAGCCTCGATCGCAGTCTCTGCGCCCGCTTGGGTTAGGGTCGATACCATCACGACGGGCATGGGGCGAAGCCGCATCAGCTTCTCGAGGAACTCGAGCCCGGACATGTGGGGCATTTCCACATCCAGGGTTATCACGTCGGGATTCAGCTCTTTGATCGCAGCGCGGGCCTGGATCGGATCAGCGACGGCGCCGACCACTTCGATCTCGGGATCGCGCGCCAAGGCTATGCCGACGAGGCGGCGCATGATGGCGGAATCATCGACGATAAGTGCGCGGATCCGGCTCATGCGCGCGCACTCCTCAACTTGTAGGCGGTCTGGCCGGAAGGCTCGTAACGATTGTCGCCAACCCGTTCGGAATGCCCGACATAAAGCCTACCGTCCGCCGTCAGAAGCGGCGCGAACCGACCCCACAACCGGTCCTGGGTCTCCAGCTCGAAATAAATGGCGACGTTCCTGCAGAAGATCGCCTGAAAGCGTCCCTTCATCGGCCAGTCCCGCATCAGGTTGAGTTCGCGGAAGCTGACGAGGCCGAGAACCTCATCCGATAAGGTGTAGTCAGCGCCGGTGCGGCGCATCCAGCGCTCACGCATCCTGGCCGGCACCGGCTCGATCGCCGCAGCGGCGTAGACGCCGCGCCTGGCCCGCTCCAGAATGACGGGGTCGATGTCGGTAGCCAGAATGCGGATATCGTAACGCGCCGCCTCGGGGAGCGCTTCGAGAATGGTGAGAGCCATCGAATAGGGCTCCTCGCCTGATGAGCAGGCGGAAGACCACAGGCGAACACGCCCGCCGCGGCGCGCCTCGTCCACCCACCCCCCGATCAAGCGAGCCTTCAAGTCCTCGAAATGGTGGTCTTCCCGGAAGAAGCGCGTGTGATTGGTGGTCAGGGCGGACAGCATCGCCCGGCGCTCGCCAAGTCCGGCCTGACTGGCGATCAGGTCCACATAGTCGCGAAAGCTTTCCATCCCCAGCACGCGTAGCCGCTTGCACAGACGCGAGTGGACCAGGCTGACCTTGCCCTCAGGCAGATGGATTCCGGAATCCTCGTAGAGCATGGCGGCTATCCGGCGGAATTCCCGGTCGCTCAGCACCATTTCCTCGGCGAGGGTGGTCCTGGGTGGAGGCTCGGCGTGCTTAGCCATCATTACGCGGCCTCGAGTTCGAGGTCCGGCACGATGCGGTCGAGCGAAACGAGGCTGATCATGCGCTCGCCTACGGCCAGGATGCCCCTAACGAAGCTCTTCACCGTGTCACACGCCACGTCCGGGGTGGTCTGGATGGAGCCGTCAGCGACGGTCAGGATGTCCGACACTGCATCGACCAGCAGTCCCACGAGGCGGTGGCCGATATGCGTGACGATGATAACGTGGCGCGCAGAGGGCTGCGTGGCGCCACGGCCGAGACGCGCATTGAAATCGATGATCGGCAGGACTGCGCCGCGCAGGTTGATCACCCCGCACACATAGTTGGGCGATTGCGGCAGCGTGGTGCAGGGCGTCCATCCGCGAATTTCGCGAACGGCGATGATATCGACGCAGTATTCCTGATCGCCGGCGCGAAAGGAGACAAGCTCGCGGCCGGGTTGGCCTGTGACGGAGGTCGCTTCGATCATGGTCAGCTCGCGAGGGCCAGAGGAGTAGGAAAGGCAGGAAGGGTCTGAAGGGCGATGGCGGCGTCCACATCGAGGATGAGCGCCACTCGGCCATCGCCGAGGATGGTTGCTGCGGCGATGCCTGGCACTTGCCGGTAGTTGGCCTCGAGGCTTTTGATTACCACCTGGCGCTGACCCTGGATGGCGTCGACCAGCAGTGCTGCTCGACCGCCGTCGCTTTCAACCAGTAGACAGACACCGAGCAGCGGGTCGGCGGGTTCGGTCCGCCAGCCAAGGATCAGTCCAGTGTCAAGCAGGGGCACGTAGCTGCCGCGCACGGCCAGCACACGCTGGGTCGGGCCGAGCTGGCGAACCTCGTTCGCCTTGGGCTGAAGCGTTTCAATGATCGAAGTGAGAGGCGCGACCAGAGTTTGCTCGCCCACGGTCACGACCATTCCATCGAGCACCGCCAGCGTCAGGGGCAGGCTCATGGTAAAGGTCGAACCTTTGCCCGGCATGGACGAGATGGAGATGCGGCCGCCCAGGGACTGGATGGAGCGCTTGACCACGTCCATGCCGACGCCGCGACCGGAAATATTGGACACCGTGGCGGCGGTGGAGAAACCGGGCAGAAACAGCAGGTTGTCCGTTTCCTCCTCGGTCAGGACGGCGTCGGCGCTGATCAGGCCCTTGTCGATCGCAATTTCGCGCACCCGCTCGCGGTTGATCCCGCCGCCGTCGTCGCCGACTTCGATGACGATCCGGCCGGAGCGGTGGAAGGCGGCGAGACGCACCGTGCCTTCCTCCGGCTTCCCGCGTTCGAGGCGAGTGGCGGTGGACTCCAACCCGTGATCGACAGCGTTGCGGATCATGTGAGTGATCGGATCGGTGAGTTGTTCGATCACCGTCTTATCGACCTCGGTGCCTTCCCCCTCGGTGACGAGACGGACACGCTTTCCAGTGGCGGCGGCGATTTCGCGCACGAGGCGCGGCATGCGCTGGAAGACCGACTTCACCGGCTGGGCTCGGATCGCCATCACGCTGTCCTGGATTTCGCGGGTAAGCTGCTCCAGGTCGTCGAGGCCGACAGCGACTGCCGAGGAGCGCACGAAGCCGGACTCGGCGACGCGCTGGGCAAGCATCGCCTGGTTGATGACGAGTTCGCCGACGAGATCGATTAGTTTGTCCACCCGCTCGAGATCGACCCGGATGGACTGGGGGACGACCGACAGTTCTCTCGTTGGTTCCTGCGCCGTCGCGACCTTGGGGGCAGGCTGCGGCGGCGGATTGGTCAACTCGGCTTGGGCGGGCGTCGCTGCGCTGAGTGCGCTGGCCAGAAAGGCTTCGATGTCAATATCGACAGCAGCGGGTTGCGGCGCCGCGGCCGAAACGGCAAGGGGCTCTATGGCAAGAACGCAATCGTCTTCGACAAAGTCGAAGACTTCGGCAACCGCCTCACGGGGGCAACCAACATTCAGTTCGATGGCCCAGCTCAGATAGGCAGCCTCGGGCTCGAGGTCGTCCAGAGCAGGGAGGCCCGATGCGTTCAGGGTGGTGGCGCACGGCCCGAGCCGCTCCAACTCGCGGAGCAATGGCACAATGTCGTTGGCCTTGCCGTACATCTCGGCGGTGGGCGTTATTGTGATCCGCCACCCGGTTGGCTGCGGCGGCGCTTCGATGCATACCTGCAGGGGCACGAAGCCCATCGTGTCCGTTTCCTCAGGAGGCGAGGGCGCCGCCGAACAAGGCGTCGGACCTGAAATCAATCCTTGGAGTTCGAGACGAAGTTGTTCGGCGCTGACCTCATCCGCCTCGCCGGCGCCTTGAGCGTCCGCGACGAGGTCCGTGAGGATATCTGCCGCCCGCAGCATGATGCGTAACACCACAGGATTGGCGTCGAGTCGTCCGGCGCGGAATTCATCGAGCGTCGTCTCGAACACGTGAGCGAAAGCCACCAGTCGGTCGAGACCGAAGGCGCCTGCCCCACCCTTGATGGAGTGAACAGCGCGGAATACAGCGTTGACCACTTCGCTGTCACCCGCGCCCGCTTCGAGCGTGAGCAAGCCACTTTCCAAGTCAGCCAGCAATTCCTGGCATTCCTGGAAGAAGGTCGCCTTGATGTCCTCGAGGGTATCCACGGCTCTGACCTGGCTTAAGCGGCGACGCGGCGGATGGCGTCCACCAGCTTGGTGGGACTGAACGGCTTGACGATCCAGCCCGTGGCGCCGGCCTGCCGGGCGCGATCCTTCTTTACGGCATCGCTCTCCGTGGTGAGCACGAGGATAGGGATACCGCGATACTTCTCGTCGCGGCGTACGCCCTCAATGAAGCCGAACCCATCGAGCCTAGGCATGTTGATGTCGGTGATGATGACCTGCGGCGAGGTCGAGGCCAGGACCTCGAGCCCGTGCACGCCGTCGACGGCCTGCACCACGTCGAAGCCGGCCGATTTGAGCGACATCATCAGCATGTCGCGCATGGTCCGACTGTCATCGACCGTAAGAATGGTAAGGCTCATCGGCAAAGCTCCAGCAGTGACGAGGCGCCCGTCAGACGCAGATTTTCGAGAAAGGCCGGCGAGGCGTTTATGAAGGCGAGCCCCTTGCCGTCGACTTCCCAGGCGGACTGAGCCGCCAACAGCACCTGAACGCCCTGGCCGCCGATCTTCTCGACAGCACCGGCATCGATCGTGAGATCGGCGCCGCGCCGTTCGAGCAGGTCGCGGCGAACCGCACCGATCGTGGCGAGGTCGATGGCCGGCGCCAGCTGCAACGTATCTGGAGCGTCCATCAAAACTCCTCCCAGTTTTCGTCAGCGGCTTGGGGTGCGGCCTGCTGGGTGGGTTTCATGGCGACGGCGGACAGACGGCGCGCCGGCTGAGCGGGGCGACGCATGGGTGAATAGCCCCGCTGCGGCGCCTCGGCTTCTTCGGCGCCGGTCCGGAAGCGGGCGACGAGGCGGGTCAGTTCGCTGGCCTCCTGCGCGAGGGCATGGCTGGCGGCGGTGGATTGCTCCACCATGGCGGCGTTCTGCTGTGTCACCTGGTCCATCTGATTGACGGCGGTGTTCACCTGAGCAAGGCCTGTCGCCTGCTCCTGGGCCGAGGCGGTGATGTCAGAGACAAGGGTCGAGATTTCGCTGACCTTGACGACGATCCGTTCCAACGCTTTCCCCGTCTGTCCGACGAGATCCACGCCTTGTCCGACCTGCTGGGTGGAGGCGGAAATGAGCGCCTTGATCTCCTTGGCGGCTTCGGCTGAGCGTTGAGCGAGGGCCCGAACTTCCGAAGCGACCACCGCGAAGCCGCGGCCCGCATCCCCGGCGCGCGCGGCCTCGACCCCGGCGTTCAGGGCCAAGAGGTTGGTCTGGAAGGCGATCTCGTCGATCACGCCGATGATCTGGCTGATCTTCTGTGCCGAAGCCTCTATTTCGCCCATGGCGGATACCGCGTCACGAA
Organism: uncultured Caulobacterales bacterium; assembly: GCA_903862425.1. Lineage (GTDB taxonomy): Bacteria > Pseudomonadota > Alphaproteobacteria > Caulobacterales > Caulobacteraceae > CAIOYC01. Next base: position 152,018 of record CAIOYC010000003.1, read on the forward strand.
CGACGATCCCGCTCTTCTCGGCATCGGCGCGCGCGACGGCCACGACCTTGTTGGCCTCCGTAGCGCCTTCGGCAGTCTTGCGGACGGTGGCGGTGATCTCGTCCATCGCCGCCGCGGTTTCCTCCAGGGTCGCCGCCTGCTGCTCGGTGCGCTTGGACAGGTCATCGGCCGCCTGGCTGATCTCTCCCGTTCCCGTACGCATGGAGCGCACGTTGTCGGTGATCGACTGCATCGCCTCTTGGAGTTTCCCCAACGCTTCGTTGTAATCGACGCGCAATTTGTCGAGCGATGGGATCAGCGGCTTGTCGATCCGATGCCGCAGCTCACCGCTCGCGAGCTTCGATAGACCGTCTGCGACCGCGGCGACGCCGGCCACCCGCTCGGTTACATCGGTGGCGAATTTTACCACCTTCATAACCTTGCCGTTCAGATCAAATATCGGGTTGTAGGAGGCCTGCAGCCAAATCGCGCGACCGCCTTTGCCGATACGGCAGAACTCGTCTGCGATGTACTCACCGGCGCGCAGCCGATCCCAAAACACCCGATACTCTGGTGAACTTCCGTACGCCGGATCGACAAAAAGGCTGTGCCTCCTGCCGAGAACTTCGTCGCGGCTATATCCTACTGTCGCCAAGAAATTGTCGTTGGCGCGTAGGATTTCACCGTCGGTCGTGAATTCAATAACGGCTTGCGCCCTTAATATGGCGTCGAGTTTCCCTGCATCTTCGGCCGCCTTTAGTTTGGACGCCGTTACGTCCAAAGCCACCTTAACGACTTTCGCGACCCGGCCGCGCTTATCCAGAACCGGTGTATAGGAGGCCTGGATCCAGACCTCCTGACCGCCTTTTCCTAAGCGCTTGAACTCCCCGGCTTGGAATTGGCCTTGACCAAGGCTTGTCCAAAACGCCCGGTATTCCCCACTTTGGGAGTAACCGGCGTCGATGAACATGCTGTGATGCCGGCCCCGGATTTCTCCGACGCTATATCCGACGAGATTGCAGAAGGAGTCGTTGGCGGTCAGAATCTGGCCCGTTGGGTCAAACTCGATCATGGCGAAGGCCCGGCTGATGGCAGCCAGTACGGCAGCGGAGTCATTTGAAGCTGGCATTTTGAGCATGGCTCAGTTCCTTGAATTGGCTGTTTGAAGCGCCAAGCCCGACACGGCTTGCGACTTGACCAGATTGCGATTGGCCAGCTTTTGCAGGCCCGCGAGCACGGCCTGGCACTCAGGACCCGAGGAGTCCCCGCGCAGGCACTTCATGGCGTCGAGGTAGAGCCGCAGCCCTTCCCCATCCCACAGTCCCTTGGCATGGAGGACGTCGACATAGCTGCGCATCATGAATGCTGCGACGCCAAGCGGACCCAGATCGAAGGTCCCACCCACGGAATGAATAGTGTTGGCGGCGTCGGCCAAGGCGTCGTAGGGCCGTTGACTAGGATCCGCCACGCACCTGATCAACAGCAGGCCTATGGTCTCTAGCGCGGAGTCGATGTCCGCCATCACGTCCTTACGGATGAAGGCGAGGTTCAACTCCGCGCGCTTCACCGCGTCTTGAGGCGTGATCGAGCCGGCGAGGTCGAAAAAGCGGGCTAGCCCGCATTCCGAGCAGGCTGCGGTTTGCGACGAGGCATCCATCACCATAACTCCATTTCGCTGCCATGTGAGGTGACCAGGGCCTGATGCTCGGTCATGAAGCCGCCGCGCCCTTCGCGACGGGCGGTCCATAGGATTCGTTCGAGCAGGACGGCCGGCGAGAAGGGCTTGGCGACCACGTAGTCGGCGCCGCAGTCCTTGGTCCTCCGGATTTCGTCCAGACTTGAATGAGCGCAGGTGAACAGAACCGGAACAGCGGAGTTCTCCCCCAGCTGCTCGTGTCGTAACCAATAGACCCAGTCGTAGATCGTCGGCCCGAACCCGAATGGGTCGATCAGGATGAGGTCCACAGTCTGGGTGCGGACGATGGCCTCGAGCTTGCTGACGTCGGCGCAGCGGATGAAGCGACGGAAGCCGAAGCCGGACAGAATCTGACAGAGAACGCTCAGCGAGGTGGAGTTGCCATCGACCAGCAGCACCTGCGCTTTGCTGAAATTGAACTTCACCGCTTCGGGCGGCTTGGGGTGGGGCGCGAAAATCGCCATCAGCCACGTCCGCCGGACCAACGACGGCGAGGAGGTATAGCGGCTGGAGCCGATGAGCGCCGAGCGACCGTGCCGTCCCTGAACAGGTGGTCTGCAAGATAAAACGCCTTCACTTTGACCTCCCGCCACGCTGGTTTCTAGATCAGCGCGTTGGAGGTAGATTTGACCCAAGCTACAAAAATTTTGTTTAATTTAGCGTTACGATGAAGTACCTACGTAGGGTCGCTTAGATATGTTACTTATGTAGACGGCCGGTTGAACGTTATTTGTTCTTTGTACGTAGAAATACGTACTTAATTATGGCCCGATACGTAGAAATACGTATGTGATGTATTTGAGTATAGGGGCCGGCAAGGAGAATCGATGGTCGTCGATAAGATGGTGGTGGCTTTGGTCGAGACCCGGCGGCGGCGCTGGATTTCGCAAGGCATAGTATGGAGCAGCGTCGCCGTAGCGTTCGTGTTGCCAAGCATGGCCACGGGCGTTTTTGGCCGCGCCCCTTACAGCCTTGCTCTCATCGCCATCATTATCGGCGCGGCGCTGACCAATTTGCCGACGACGCTCGCCGCCGCCGCCATCCTCATCATCCACTCCTACTGGCTCGACCGGTCCTCCGGCTCCAGCCAGACAGATGTGCTTCTGCGCGGCCTGATATTCACCAGCTTTGTGGTCGTCATCGCAATGGGGACGGAAGCCTTTAGAAGGTTTCAGACCCGGGCCAACGCCACGCTGACCGAATTGCAGAAGAGCGAGGCTTTGATGCGAACGATCCTGGAGACGGGCCCCGACGCGATGCTGATCATCGGCGCCGACGGCGCGATATCGCGGTTCAGCCCAGCTGGCGAGGCGCTGTTCGGCTGGAGCGCGGACGAGGTCGTGGGGCGAGACATCAGCATGCTGATGCCGGAGCCGTTTCGCTCAGAGTACGCGTCCTACCTTGATGAATATCGAGCATCCGGGATCCGGCGCGTGACAGGACAGAGCCGTGAAGTGCTTGGCCTGCGCAAGGACGGCGAGCAGTTCAGCATGATGCTGCATGTGGGTGAGGTGAAAAGCGGCGACACCGTCTATTTCACCGGCTTCATCCATGACCTGACGGAGTTGCGCGACGCCACTCAGCGCACCTTGGATCTGCGCGCGCAGCTCGCTCATGTGTGGAGCATACACTCTTTGGGCGAGATGGCGGCTGTCCTGGCCCATGAGCTAAACCAACCGCTGGCCGCTATTTCAAATTACGTCCGCGGCGCACGCACAATGACTGCGAGGCTGGAATTACGAGACGACGACATCATCGATGCTCTGGACCGCGCGGGCGACCAAGCCATTCGCGCGGGTGAGATCATTCGACGCATGCGCAGCCTCGTCACCCGCAGCGCAATCGAGCGAAAACCGGAGAGTCTCCGCGCCCTGATCAACGAGGTGGACTTCATGACCAACCTCGTCGCGCGGGAGGCCAAGGCGAACGTGCGCTATACATTCGCCGAGGGGCCGGACGAGGTCCTTGTGGATCGCGTCCAAATCCAGCAAGTCGTCATGAATCTCGTGCGGAACGCTACGGAAGCCATGCACGATGCGCGCTGGAAAATCCTCGCCATATCGACCGTCCGGGAGCCCGGGGCCTGGGTCGTTCGGGTGGATGACAGCGGTCCTGGCATGTCGCCGGAATCCGCTGAACGGCTCTTTCAACCCATGCAAAGCGACAAGACCGGGGGCATGGGTTTGGGGCTTTCCATCTGCCGAACCATCGTAGAAGCGCATGGCGGCTCGATCTGGGCTGAAGACTCGCTCTTGGGTGGCGCATCTTTCTGCTTTAAGCTGCCGGATGTAGCGGAGTCGGACGGCGACTATGCCAGCACATCAGACAGTTTTCGTCATTGATGACGACGAGGCGGCGCGAGAATCGCTGACATTTTTATTGCGCACCGAAGGCATGACCAGCCGCGCCTTTTCTTCGGCGCGCGCTTTCCTGGATCAACTGCACAAGGATCAGCACGGCTGTATCATCACCGACGTGCGAATGCCGGAGATGGACGGCATCACTCTGGTGAACACCTTGGCCGAGATTGGCTGCACCATGCCCATCATCGTCATTACCGGGCATGCCGACGTGCCGCTGGCGGTTCAGGCCATGAAGGCCGGGGTCGCAGACTTCATCGAAAAACCGTTTGAAAGCGAGGCCCTGGTCGGGGCTGTGCGGCTGTGTCTTGAAACCGCCCACGTTCGAAGCGTTGATGAAGATCGCCGCGCTTCGATCACGCGCCGAAGGGACACGCTGACCGAGCGCGAAGCGCAGGTGCTGGCCCTTGTAGTCGATGGTCTTTCTAACAAGGAAATCGCTAATAATCTTGGCATCAGTTTCCGTACGGTGGAAATATATCGCGCACATGTCATGTCGAAGATGCAGGCTGACAGTCTTTCCGATCTGGTTCGTATGACGATTAGCATCGCCGCCTAAGAGCGCGGGGTCGGAATACTTAAGGGAAAATACATAGGCGCTCACCCGGAGCCGCACCTTAGATACTCCTTATTTCACCTTACCCATCTTGGCGAGCGAGCTGCGAGAGCGGCTTACCTTGGTCAGCAAAACGCTGACGGCTCCTAAGAATGGGAACTCCAATGACCGGAAGTATCAACACGAACAGCGCCGCCCTGACGGCTCTGCAGAACCTCAACGCCACGCAATCGGCGTTGCAAACCACCCAGAACCGCATCTCGACGGGCCAGAAGGTGTCCTCCGCCAAGGACAACGGCGCCATCTGGGCCATCGCCCAGAACTCGCGCGCCTCGATCTCCGCCCTCGACACCGTGAAGGATTCGCTGAACCGCGCCGCCTCCACCGTGGACGTGGCGGTCTCGGCCGGCCA
>CAIOYC010000004.1 GCA_903862425.1 uncultured Caulobacterales bacterium
GAGCAGGCCGCAAACCAGGGTGAAGGGGGTGAAGAGGCCGAAGAAGGTGCCGGTATAGGTGGCGCGCAGGTCGCTATCTAGGTGGAAGGGGATGCCTTGCAGGACGTTGCCGACCGCCACCCCGAACACCAGCGTCGGCGCGAAACCGCCGACGAATAGCGCCCAGTCCCAGGCCGACCGCCAGGCCTTTGACGGGCGCTTGGAGCGGTACTTGAAGCCGACCGGCCGAAGGATCAGCGAAGCCAGGACGGCGAACATCGCCAGATAGAGGCCGGAGAAGCTGACGGCGTAGACGAACGGCCACGCGGCGAAGATCGCCCCGCCGCCGAGGATGAACCACACCTGGTTGCCTTCCCAGGTCGCGCCGATGGTGTTGATCACCATCCGCCGTTCGCCATCATTGCGGGCGACGAAGGGCAAAAGAGCAGCCACGCCGAGATCGAAGCCGTCGGTCAGCGCAAAGCCGATGAGGAGGACGCCCATCAGGCCCCACCAGATGACCCGCAGCGTCTCGTAGTCGAGAGGGATGTGCATGATCTGGGGTCCTTATTCAGCCGGCGCCAGGCGGATGGCAGCCGCCTCGGCGTAGTCCGGTTGGTCGTGATGGGCGTAGGGGCCTCGCTTGATGGTGCGAATGATCAGACCGACCTCGACGACGGCGAGGGTCCCGTAGAGCAGGGTGAAGCCGATGATCGTCGTCCAGAGCTGGGCGACCGTCAGGCTGGACGCGCCCAGGAAGGTCGGCAGGACGCCTTCGACCGCCCATGGCTGACGGCCCAGTTCGGCCAGCAGCCAGCCGGATTCCACCGCGATCCAGGGCAGCGGCATGATCGCCACGGCGGTCCAGAGGATCCACTTGGTGTCGCACTTGCGCAGGGTGACCAGCACGAACGCGGCTCCAAAGACGGCGATCTGCAGGAAGCCGATGCCCGCCATGATCCGGAACACCCAGAACATCACCGGCACGTTGGGCACGGTGTCCCAGGCAGCCTTCGCGATCGTCGCTTTGTCGGCGGTGCGAGGATCGGCGACGTAGCGCTTGAGCAGCAGCCCGTAGCCGAGGTCATGGCGGCTCAGTTCGAAGTCGGCCCGCGCCTTCACGTCGGTCGGGCTGACCTTGAGCCGTTCCAGCGCATCATAGGCCTTCACGCCACTTTCGACGCGGGTCTCGGCGACGGCCACGAGGGGCAGGATGCCGGCGACGGGTCGGTCGAGACTGCGGGTGGAGATCAACCCCAGGACATAGGGAATCTTGATCGCCGCATGGGTGGTGTGAGTCTTCAGATCAGGGATGCCGAAGGCGGTCAGGCCGGCCGGGGCGGGCTCGGTCTCCCACATGGCCTCCAGCGCCGCGAGTTTCATTTTCTGGTTGTCGGTGAGCGCATAACCGCTCTCGTCGCCGAGCACGACGACGGACAGGGAGGCGGCCAGGCCGAAGGAGGCCGCCACGGCGAAGGATCGCTTGGCGACCCGGGGCCACTTGCCGCTGAGCAGCATGATCGCCGAAACGCCGAGCACGAATACCGATGCTGTGGTGTAGCCGGCCGCCACGGTGTGGACGAACTTGGCTTGGGCGACCGGGTTGAAAAGCACCTCACGGAAGCTGGTCACCTCCATCCGCATCGTGTCTGGGTTGAAGGCCGCGCCGACCGGGTTCTGCATCCAGCCGTTGGCGATCAGGATCCATAGGGCCGAGAGATTGGAGCCCAGCGCCACCATGAAGGTCACGAACAGGTGGCCCTGCTTGGAGAGCTTCTCCCAACCGAAGAACATCAGGCCGACGAAGGTGGCTTCCAGGAAGAAGGCCATCAGGCCCTCGATGGCCAGCGGCGCGCCGAAAATATCGCCGACGTAGTGGGAGTAGTAGGACCAGTTGGTCCCGAACTCGAACTCCATGGTCAGGCCGGTGGCGACGCCAAGCACGAAGTTGATGCCGAAGATGGTCGCCCAGAACCGGGTGATCGTCCGCCAGATTGGGCGGCCGGTCATCACATAGACGCTCTCCATGATGACCAGCAGGAAGGACAGACCCAGCGTCAGGGGCACGAACAGGAAGTGGTATAGGGCCGTCAGGGCGAACTGCAGCCTCGAGAGTTCGACAACATCCATAGACATGACTCAGCCCTTACCCTTCGCGGCACTCAACACCGATAGGTGCCGCATTGCAATATATGTATATTCTAAAATACGCAATTATGTGACCCCTGCTGAATGACCGCCGCTGACACCGTCGCCAACCGAGCCTTTCTCAGAGCCTATGGGCGCGCCGCTCATGCGCCTTCCGCGCCCCTGCTCACCTTGATGCTGATCAACGCGGGCGGCGCCGCGGCCTTCGCCCTGGCGCTGACCCTGGTTCTGACCGGCAAGGCCGCCTTGCCCGCGCTGGCGGGTCTGGTCATCGCGCTCGCCGTACGCGCCCTGGCCGGGTGGGCCGCGTCCCGCGTTGCGTCGCGGCATGCCCTGCGGGTCAAGGCGAATTTGCGCCGTGAGGCGCTGTCGGTCTTGCTCGGCCGCAGTCGCGGTGATGCAGCGTCGATCGGCGAGGCGACCGGCGCCGTGGTCGATGAGATCGAGGCCATCGATGGCTACTTCAGCCAGTTCCAGCCGGCTGCGCTGGAGGCGCGGGTCGGCCCTCTTTTCATCGCCGTCGCCGTCGCCCTGGCCAGCCCGATCTCGGCCGCCATCCTGCTGGCGACGCTGGTCCCGTTCGCGGCGATCATGGCCCTGGCGGGCGGCGCCGCCGCCGCCGAGGCCACGCGCCAGTTCGAAGCGCTGGCGCGGCTGTCAGGTCATTTCGTCGATCGGGTCCGCGCGCTGCCGGTCATTCTTGCGTTCCAGGCGGAGGCAGCCGAGACCGCCCGGGTGTCCGTGGCGGCCGAGGATGTCAGCAACCGCACCCTGGGGGTCTTGCGGATCGCCTTCATTTCGACGGCCGCGCTGGAGTTCTTCGCCGCCTTGGCGGTCGCCATGGTGGCGGTCTATTGCGGCTTCTCCCTACTGGGGCTCTTACCGTTCAAGGTCCCCGAAGCCCTGGATTTTCGCCGCGCACTCTTTGCCCTAGCCCTCGCCCCGGAGTTCTACGCACCCCTGCGCAGGCTCGCCGGCGCCTATCATGAAAAACAGCTCGGCGAGGCCGCCGCGGCGCGTCTTCGGCCGTTGCTGGCCGATGGGCCGCCGGCGCCGTTGACGCCGATCGACCTCGTGGGGCCCCAAGAGGTGCGTCTTCGTAACCTCGGTCTTCGGTTCGGCGATTTGCGGATCGGTCCGATCGACGCTGTCGCCCCGGCCGGCGCCCTGACCGCGATTGTCGGTCCGACGGGATCGGGCAAGTCCTCCGTGCTAGCTGCGATCCTGGGCCTCACACCGCTGGACAGCGGCTCAGTGGACGTCGGCGGCCTGCGGCTTGCGGATACGGGCGGCTTTGCCGCCTTGGCCGCCTGGGCGGGGCAGGCTCCGGCCTTCCTGCCAGGCACGATAACCGAAAACCTCATGGCGGCCGGACCGGCCGTCACGCCGGCCGCCGCGCTCGCCATGGCGACGCGGGTTGGCCTCGCCGCCGCCCTGAAACGACGCGACGGCGGCGGCGACACGGTCCTGGACGAGCGTGGATCCGGCCTATCCGGCGGGGAGCGGAGGCGTCTCTCCCTGGCGCGCGCGCTGCTTAAGCCCGCTGAATTGCTGCTGCTCGATGAACCGACGGCCGATCTGGACGCCGTAGCGGAGGCCGAGATCATCGCTCTGCTCCGCTCTGTGGCCGGTGAGCGTACGGTCATTGTCGCCACCCATTCAGAGGCGTTGGCGGCCGCCGCCGACCATGTGGTGCGGCTCGCGTGACGGCTCCCTCCCCCATTGGCGACTTTCTCGCCCGGCAGGTGCGCCAGCAACGCGGGGACCTGGTGATCTCCGCCCTGTCCGGGGCGGCGACGGCTGCGGCGGCGACGCTGCTCTTGGGACTGTCGGGCTGGTTCCTCGCTGGCGCGGCGCTGGCCGGGGCCAGCGGACCGGTCGCCGTTCAGGCTTTCAACTACCTTCTGCCCAGCGCGGGATTGCGCGGCCTGGCGATCACCCGCACCGCAGGTCGATATGGCGAGCGCCTGTTCGGGCACCGGGCCGCCTTTCGCGCCCTCGCGGCGCTGCGGCCCGCGCTCTTTGCGGGCCTAGCAGCCGCACCCCCACAAGTGTCGCTGACCCTGTCTTCCGGCGAGGCCTCGGCGCGACTCGTGCAGGACGTGAACGCGATCGAGACCGCCTTCGTCCGCCGCTCGGCGCCCTGGGCCGCCACGGCGGCGGCCGCCGCGGCTGTGACTGTCATCGCCCTAGCCTCGGTATGGGCGGCGGTCGCCTTCCTCGCCGGCCTGGGTCTGCAGGTTGCCGGCGGCCGGATTCTCGCCGATCGCCTGAGCCGCGACCCCGGGCGAGAGCAGCTTCGCGCCAGCGGGCGGTTGAAGGATGGTCTGGGCGCCTACCTGCTGGCCGCGCCGGAACTGCGTTGCTTTGATCTAATGCCACGAGCGATCGGAGCGCTCATGGCCCACGACGGCGAACTGAGCCGAGCCGGCCTCGCGGGGCGTGATGCTGAAGCGCTCATGGCTCTGGTTCAGGCCAGCGTGGCGGCCGCGACCGTTGTGGCGGTCGCGGGGCTGGCGTCGACGGCAGCCCTCCCCTTTGCCGCGCTCGCCGTGCTGGCGACGCTGGCGGGATTGGACGGCGTGACCGCTCTGCTGCGCGCGGCGCAGCAGCAGGGCGGCTATGATGAGGCGGTCGCCCGTCTCGACGCGGTTCTGGTGGCGCCAAACCCGCTGCCGCCGCCGCCACTGCCACCGCTCGCGTCGCTTAAGATCGATGGCCGCCGGTTCGAGCCAGGGACCCGCCTGGGCATCACAGGTCCCTCCGGCTGCGGCAAGACCAGGACTCTGGAGGCGCTGGTTGGCCTGCGCGCGCCTCCGTCCGGCCGCTTCCTTGTTGGGGCGACACCCTTGGATTCTGTCCCTCTTGGGTGGGCCCGCCCGCTGTTCGCCTATGCGCCCCAGGATGCCCGGCTTGTCACCGGCACCGTGGCTGACAACCTGCGCTTGGCGGCTCCAGGCGCTGACGACGCCGCGCTTTGGGACGCACTAGCCGATGCGCAACTGGACGCCCGGGTCAGGCGCTTGCCCGAGGGCCTCGCAACCTGGGTTGGCGATGGCGGCGAGGTGTTGTCCGGCGGCGAACGGCGACGGCTGTCACTCGCGCGCGCCTATCTGCGTTCCGCGCCGTGGCTGCTGCTCGATGAGCCAACCGAGGGCCTCGACCGCGGAACCGAAACTGAACTGGTCGCAGCCCTCGATCGCCGGCTCTCACGCACGGGCCAAGGGGTGGTGATCGTCAGTCATCGAACGACGCCGATAACGCTTTGCCGGGAGTTCCTCGATGTGACCGGCCGTCTATAGGCCCAGCGCGCGCCACGCCACATAGGCTGCGACCAAGAGGACGAGGACTGCAAAAAGACGCCGGGCGAGCACAACGCGCCCGGCCAGTAGGCCGGCGCCACGCACGCCCAGAGCGCCGCCGCCCAAACCGCCCAATATAAAGAGTGCAGCGATCGGCCAGTCGACCTGGCCCGAAAGCGCATAGTTCAACGACGTCGCCGCCCCGAATACGCTCACCGACAGCAAGGACGAGGCGGCGGCATTGGCCAGCGTCATGCCCGTGGCCGCCATCAGGCCCGGCACGATCAGGAAGCCGCCGCCGATCCCGAAAAATCCTGCCGCAAGCCCGGTCAGCACGCCCAGCGGCGCCAGCTTCAGCATCAAAGGCAGGGTGATGTGGACGTCGGGATTCCCCTCCGACTTCGGACGACGAAGCATGGACAGCGCGATGGCCGCCATCGCTGCGGCGAAGAACAGCAGCAACCGCTGTCCGTCGACGGCCTTGGCCAAGCTCGATCCCAGAAACGAGCCCAGCAGGCCCGCGCCGGCGAAGACCGTCGCGCAGGGCCATTTGACCCGTCCGCCGCGACCGTGACCGAGCAGATTGATGGCCGCATTGACCGCCACGGCAGCGGCCGAGGTGCCGATGGCGACGTGCGGATCATGGATGCCCACGACATAGAGCAGCAGTGGTGTCGCCAGGACGGATCCGCCGCCGCCGAACAGGCCGAGCAAAGCGCCGACAACGGCGCCGCTCATCAGGGCCGAGACGATCATGAAGAGGGACATGGCAATCTTCGTTCTATCAGTCTTGTATCTGCATATATTCGCATATAAGTTATTCGCAGCCGATGCAACTCGCGAGTTTCGCTATGCGTGATCTGAACCCCTCCTCCGACGCAGCCGTGATCGGCGCCACGGCGATGGTGAACGACGCCCTGAGGCGCGCCGCCGGACGCCCGTCGGTGCGGGCGTTCTTCGACGAAGCGACCTTCACGGTCACCTATGTGGTGCGCGATCCCACCTCGAGCGCCTGCGCGATCATCGACACCGTGCTCGACTATGACCCGGCTTCTGGCCGCACGTCACATGGCTCCGCCGACACGGTGATCGCCTATGTTCGCGCCGAGGGTCTCGAAGTGCTCTGGCAACTGGAGACCCACGCCCACGCTGACCATTTGTCCGCGGCGCCCTACCTGCAATCCGCCCTGAGTGGCCGGTTGGCGATTGGCGAGAACATCGTGCGGGTGCAGGAAACCTTCGGAAACCTGTTCAACACCGGCCCCGACTTCGCCCGCGATGGGCGGCAGTTCGATCATCTATTCAAGGATGGCGAACGTTTCACCATCGGCGGCCTTGAGGCCATCGCACTGCATGTGCCTGGTCACACGCCGGCGTGCATGGCCTATGTCGTCGGGGACGCCGTCTTTGTGGGCGATACACTGTTCATGCCCGACTACGGCACCGCCCGGTGCGACTTCCCCGGCGGCGATGCTGCGACGCTCTATCACTCTATCCAGCGTTTGCTGGAACTGCCCGACGAAACCCGTGTCTTCCTCTGCCATGACTACAAGGCGCCGGAACGAAAGGCCTTCGCCTGGGAGACCACCATTGGCGCTCAGCGCCGCGAAAACATCCACGTCCACAGCGGCGTCAGCGAGGCCGATTTCGTCGCGCTTCGGCAGGCACGCGACCGGACCCTGGGCATGCCTCGGCTGATCCTGCCTTCCGTCCAGGTGAACATGCGAGCAGGCCATCTGCCAGAGCCGGAAGATAACGGTGTTCGCTATTTGAAAATTCCGTTCAATGCGGTCTAGCGAGTCGTGCTCTCGCGCGATGCAATCTGGGCCTTGATGGCCTCATCGTAATCTCTGCGAACCATCAGTCGGCCGAGCGCTTCCGCGATCGCGATCGCCGCAACATCTGCTTTCGCCGCTTCCTCCTCAGCGCAGGGCTCGATGATCTCGACTTCGCCATTCGCCCAAGTCTTACGACGCCCATTGGCTGCCTCACGTTGAGTTTGATCTCGGAGGCTGTTTCAGAGCGCTCTGTTGAGCAGGATCGCCATACGCACCCCCGCCTTTTCCAGCTGTTTTGCCGCATCGCGTTGCGCCGTGACCTGGTAGGCGGCGCTCAGCCCGACGAAGCCCCGGTCGTTGCAGGTCGGTTTGGCCGCAAGGGCATAGACGTCCTTCCGCGAGAGAAGAAACGACTCCATCGCCCAGGACTTGGCTTCTCCCCGCCCCCAGGCGGCGATGTCGGCGGGGCCAATCTGAGCGTCGAGTTTGGCGGCGATCTCGTTCGCCGATCCGCCAAGCGCTAGCACAACGCCGGTATCCCAATAGGCGTGCAGGTTGCTATCTCGCCCGTCTGGCGATGGCGACAAGCCGATGCAGTTGCCGCCCCGGTCCATGTGGTCCGAGGCGTGCAGCGGTTGATGCAGGTCGCCGATGAAGTGGATCAGAAACTTCAGCGCCAGCAGGCGCTCTGACGGCGGGGTCGATGGCGAAGCCAGTTCGCGCTCAAATTCCTCGACCTTGTCGACGACGCAATCCTGGGCGGGCCCGGCGCTGGCCCGTTGGCTCGCGGTCGGAAAGCCAAAACAGGCCGTCTGCAGATCGGGATGGTCGAGTTCGATATCGACAAAGTGCCATTCGGCCGTTTCGCGGTGTCCATTACGATATTTGTCGGCCCAGGTCGCCCGGCTCGCGAAATCGGGTGGCGTGAGCGAGTCGTTATCCGCCGCCAGCAAAGCGTCCAAGGCCGTCCGCGCCTTGGGCGTGAGATGCCGGTAGGCGATCAGCGCGGTCACCTTGTGTCCAAGGTCGCCCCACGCCAAGGCCGGCCCGGCCGAACCCAGCAAAGCGGCAGCAAAACCGAAGGCGGTGAACAGTCTCATGAAACGAAGATAGCCGAGGACTGAGACATGGCGGTGATCGAATCTCGACGGCGGAGGGCTGATTGCGCCATTTCACGACGACCAAGATGCTAGGTATATGCTGTCGATCTAAAAGCGGCGTTCCGGGAAGTTCGGCCCATGGCCGAACGCGGGAAAATATTGCGCGGCGTCGCGGCCGCCAATATCCGCCGCACCAGGTTGGCGCTTGGCTGGTCCCAGGAAGCGCTGGCGCATGAGGCCGGTTTGCACCGGACCTTCATCGGCCACGTCGAGCGCGGCGAGACCAACTTGTCGATCGACAACCTTGAGCGCCTCGCTGACGCGCTGAAGATTCCCGCCTCCGAACTACTTGTGGCCGGGGCGGTTGCTCCGGCCCCGCCGGCAAGCTGATAGCGCCTTTTCGTGCAGCGGCCGCAGTTCGAAAGCACGGTCTTTGACGCCGCCGTCGCCGCGGGGGCGGCGCGAACGGCTCAAGAGCTGATCGAGGCGCTCGAGGGCGCGTTCGCCCTACTTGGCTTTGAGTATTTCAGAGTGGTGGAGGCCGTCTCCGATGGCGAGGCGCGCGTGCTTCGCTACATGATGGGCAAGGTCAATCCGGAGTGGGAGACCCTCTATGGTGAGGACCGGCTAGCCCAACAGGACCCTCGGCTTCGTCGGGCTCTGACGTCGTCTGAGCCCTTCTTCCTGAGTGAAGTCTTGGCCGCCGCCGATGTGCAGGAGGCCGAGCGCACGATGGTCCAGCAGGCTGAAGCGTTCGGCATCATCGAGAGCTATGTCCTGCCGCACCGTGACGCCGACAATCGCCAGTTCGCTGCGGCCCTGATCGGCCCGGGCCGGCCAATCGACGGGATTTATCGCGTCGCCGTCCACACGCTCGCGTCGGCGTTTTTGCTGGCCGCCTTGAGCATCGAGGCGGCGGCGATCGGTGGGTCGGAAAAATTGGATCGCCCGGCGCTGACCATCCGCCAGCTTCAGTGTTTGGAGTGGTCACGACGGGGGAAAAGTTCGGCCGACATCGGCAAGATTTTGGGCCTGTCTCCGCGCACGGTCGACGAGCATTTCGCCATGGCCTGCAAGGTTTTGGAGGTCCGAACGCGGGTGCAGGCCGTCTCAACAGCCTTGGCGCTGGGACTGCTACCCTACAGCGCGGCGGACGTCTCCGGTCTGCAACGCAACCCGTAAGGTTACGGGTAGATCGTCTGATTAGGGGCGGTAGCCTCTATCCGTGGTTGCTGGGCCGCGAGGCGCATCAACAGGCGTGGACCATGGGGCATGGTGCACGGTCGGCCCTCGGCGACCCACGCTGCCCCGCACCCACATTGTATCCATGGCTCATGGTAATGTGGTGCCCCAGCGTTCGTTTGTAGATTCAGTCCCCCCGGTCCGCCCCATCGCCGGCGATGTGATCAGGGCGCGCCGCGCCGCGGTCGACCTCCTCCAGGGTCCTTCGTCCTCCGATCCCGGCCGGGCCTTCCAGAGGTTAGTGCTCACGGCGGTCTGCCTGCATGTCGATATTCGACACCCGGATGGCGTTAGCCTGCGCGCCGTCGTCGCCTACCTTCATCGCATCCTGACCGATGTGATTGTCGATCCGGCCCTCGCGCGCAGTCCGATGCAGTTTGTCCGATATGCCGCCTCGGAGCTTGGGGGGATGTCCACCGAAGAACGGACCCGAATGGTTCGGCAGTTGATCGCCCTCATTGATCCTTCGGCGCCATCGAGCGGCTTCCCAGTGGTAAATCACAAAACCGTATAAAACGGACATAATGCGCTAAAAGTAGCAAAACGGCCCTTGACCTCCTGCGGCTGTCGGGACGAGATACCGATGCCCGCGATTGCCGGGCTTGACCCGGAGCCTTCCATGTCATGCACGCGCTGGGCGTCAGCCCGTCGTCTTCTGAGGCGCGCCGCCACGCCCACCCTGGTGGTCGCCGCCGCCCTGATCCTTGCCTCCCCTGCCCTCGCCGGCACGACGAGTTCGACCGCCATGCCGTGGGAAACCCCGCTGCAAACGGTGCAGGACTCGCTTTCCGGACCCGTGGCCAAGGCCATCGGCATCATCGCCATCGTCATCACCGGCCTCGGCTTCGCCTTCGCCGAAGGCGGTTCGGCCATGCGCAAGGGGATCGGCATCGTGTTCGGCCTGGCCATCGCCTTCACGGCGACGACCTTCATCTCCAGCTTCTTCAACCTGACCTCGGGCGCGGTGTTCTGACATGGCCGCCTCCCCGATCGAGGGCTTTGAAATCGGCTTTCACAGCTCGCTGTCTGAGCCGGTGACGATCGCGGGCGTGCCGCGCATGATCGCGGTGCTCAACGGCACCTTGACCGCCGTCCTCGCCCTGGGCCTGCAGGTGCCTGCCATCGGCCTACCGCTCGGCCTCCTCGTGCACGCCGTCTGCTACTGGCTGAACAAGCGCGACCCCTACTTCTTCGACGCGCTGAAGCGGCACATCCGCCAAAAGCCCTACTGGGACGCCTGATCGTGGGCCCGCTCGGACACGCCCTGACGTCTCCGGCCGCCGCCTTCGCCCTGGCCACGGCCTTGCTGTGGGCGCCGGTCACCGGCTTTCCAACCTGGCCCGCCTTGGCGCGGGGCCGCCTCGCCAGCACCGCCGTCATCACCCTCGCCGTCGCCAGCTTCGCCTACGCCCTCGCCGCCGAGGCGGCTGGGGTCTGGGTGATCGCGCGCCAGACCTGAGGGGGCGACGATGCTTTATCTGCGGGAATATCGCGCCAAGGCCGACCGGCTCTTCGATCACCTGCCCTGGGTGGCGCTGATCGGTCCCGGATTGCTGCTGAACAAGGATGGCGGCTTCCAGAAGACCCTGGCCTTTCGCGGCCCTGATCTGGCCAGCGCCACCGACGCGGGGCTGGTGGCCACCCGCGCTCAGCTCAACAACGCCCTTCGCCGGCTGGGTTCACGCTGGTGTCTTCATTTCGAGGCGCTCCGCGCGTCCTCGCAGGACTACCCGACCAGCCTTTTCCCCGACCCGGTATCCGCACTGATCGACGATGAGCGCCGCGGCGGCTTCGAGGCCGAGGAACGGCATTTCGAGAGCCGCTACTTCCTGACCTTCACCTTCCTGCCGCCGGAAGAAGCCATCTCCACCGCCGAAAGCCTGCTGCTGGAGAACGCCCCGTCGGGCCGCGGCGCCGCCGGCATGTAC
>CAIOYC010000005.1 GCA_903862425.1 uncultured Caulobacterales bacterium
CCATCCCGGCGGGCTGGCCACCATCCACGCCAACAGCGCGGCCGAGGCGCTCACCCGGCTGGAGGATCTGATCGGCGAGGTGACCCAGCGGATTCCCTACCGGGCCATCGCCCAGGCCATCAATGTGGTGGTCTATATCGAACGGACGGCGCAGGGCCGGCGTGTCCAGGCCGTCAGCCGCGTGACCGGCCAGGCGGGTGAGGGTTACACCCTCGAAGCCTGCGCCTAGGCTTGAGCCGCGTGCTCGGAGACGGCCGGGTCCGTGCGAGAACCGCGGGCGACGACCGTCAGCGTCTCATCGGGTAGCGGCCTTTGCAGTCCCGCCACCTCCGACCAGGGGGCCTCGCTCATCCAGAGGTCCCACTCGGCTTCCTCGGTCAGGATCACCGGCATGGCCTTGCTGTGCACGGCGCCGACCTCGGCGTTGGCCTCCGTGGTCAGGAAGCCAAACAGGTCGCAGCTGATCTCGCCTTCCTTGATCTTGCGCACGCAGGTCCAGTCGGTCCAGACGCCGGCGAAGAAGGCGAGGGGCCGATCTTCGCTGAGATCGAACCAGACCGGTTGCAGAGAGCCGCCGACCTGGTCCGGTTCGCTAAACGAGGTGAACGGCACGAGGCAGCGGTTGGCGGGGCCGAGCCAGGGCCGCCAATGCGGGCTCGTGGTATTGCGGATGTTGGTTGTGCCCTTGTCCGGCTCCATGCGAAGCAGCTGGGGGAAATCCACCTCCTGGCCCTTGGCCCGAAGCTTGTCGGCTCGTTCGCTGGCGGCGTCGAACAGGGCCCTTTTCGAGGACGGCATCCCCCAGCGGACATCGCGCATCTCGCGTGCGCCATCGGCGCCCTTCAGGATGATGGGGGCAGGCCTGGATCGCCGATTCCCAATCGCGACATCGCTAACCACCTGTTCGCGTTAATGGTGAATAGGTTACAGATGTGGACGGCCCCCCACTTGTCAGGATTTTAGCAGACTTCCGACCTGATCGCTTGCTCTCAGATGTCCGGCCTTTTTGCGCGAGATTGGCTCGCTGGCCAAGATGGTGTTCGCTACGCCCGCTCCAAGCACATTGGCGGCATTGGGGATGCCAGTGTAACCTTCGGAAGCTCGCGCGTATCGACCGATCGGTCCTTCCATCTACTGCGTCCTGCAAGTTCAGTGGCGATCCGCGGGCAGCCTGGTTGGCCCGCCGGCGCCTATTTCAGATCAGGCCGGCACCGCGACGGGAGGCCTGACGTAGATCCCGCCCGACACCATCAATCGCCAAGCGATGCGCGCGAACTTATTGGCCAGCGCCACGGCCACCAACTTGGGCGGCTTGCGCTCCAAGAGGGCGGCCAGCCAGGCCGTCGGCTTTTGACGACCGGCGCGGACGTGCCGCAACAGGGCCGTCGCCCCGACGATGAGGATCGAACGAAGCGCGGAGTCACCGGCCTTGGTTATTCCGCCATGCCTCATGCGACCGCCAGTCGAATGGTCCCGCGGCGTCAGGCCGAGCCATGCTGCAAAGTCACGGCCGGATCTGAATGTCTCCGCCGGCGGAGCCTTCATGCTCAGCATGGTCGAACCGATAGGGCCGACACCCGGGATCGATGCGATGCGCCGGCTGACGTCATCCTCGCGGTGCCACTTCATCAACTTGGCCTCGATCTCATCCAGACGGGCTTCAACGGCGGCATACTCGCGCGCCTGGAAGCGGAAGAGATCGCGAGCCATCTCGGGGAGGCTCTCTTCTTCGAGGACCCGCTCGATCAGGGCGGTTACGTTCTGGCGGCCCGCTGGACCAACGATGCCGAACTCAGCCGCGTAACTCCGGAAAGCGTTCGAGAGCTGGGACTTCACGCTGACCAGGCGCTCTCGCACGGTCATCAACATGCAGGCCGCTTGGCGCTCGCGCGACTTCACCGGCACGTACCGCATACTCGGGCGCGTTACCGCTTCGCAAAGCGCCTCAGCATCCGCCGCATCGTTCTTGCCGCGCTTCACATATGGCTTCACGTACTGCGGCGGAATCAGCTTCACCTCGTGCCCAAAGGACTGGAGGAGCCGCGCCCAGTGGTGCGAGCTGCCGCAAGACTCGATGGCCACCAGGACCGGGGGAAGCTTCTCGAAGTAGCGGATCATCTCGGTCCGCCGAAGCTGGCGACGGACAACCACGGTCTCGCTCTCATCAACGCCGTGAAGCTGGAAAACCGACTTGGAGGTATCCATGCCAATGCGTACGGGAATGTTCACTGGTCTCTCTCCTCTCATCTTGGCCTGACGCCTGAGCGCCACTAAGCCGTTGGGATGAGAGGCCGTCCACACCAGCACATAGGCTCGGCTTGATCTGTCCCTGAGCGCATCAGACCTTGGAATAGTGTCAGGGTCGAGGGCTTGGTTAGACCATCAGGGTGGGGAAGAAGCTATGGGGCCGGTGCTGAAGATCTGAGAGCATCGTCGCTTCTTCCACTTGACGGAGACGCCCCCGATGAAGCCGGTAGATGATCTGAGCCGTTCACTTGTGGCCTTTGACCAAGAGTCCGCAGTGGTCGCGGTGATCGAGTTGAGTAACGCAAGCTGGCTGGTCGCCGGCACCCTGCCTGGGGTCGCGCGTCGGCCTCTGAAGAAGCTGGACCCAGATCCTTCGGCGCTGGAGCAGCTACTGACGCGATGGCGGATGGAGGCCGAGACCGCCGGCCGGCCGATCAGCCGGATCATCGTCGCGTACGAGGCCGGCCGCGATGGGTTCTGGCTGGCAAGGTGGCTACGGGCCCGAGGCTTCGAGACCCATGTCATCCATCCGACCAGCGTCGCGGTGTCGCGCGAGCACCGTCGCTCCAAGACCGACCGGCTGGACTCCGCCATGCTGATGCGTGTGTTTTTCGGATGGCTACGCGGCGAGCGCGGCCACTGCAGCATGGTCGCCATCCCCAGCCTTGAGGAGGAGGACGCCAAGCGGCCGAGCCGGGAGCGTGAGAGCCTGGTCGGCGAGCGGACCCGGATCATCAACAGCGTCAAGTCCGGCCTGCTCAGACTTGGCGTGCGAGGCTTCAACCCGGCGCTGCGCCGGGCTCCCAAGCAGCTGGAGACACTGGTGACGCCGGAGGGCGCAGCCCTGCCGCCCAACACCCTGGACGAGATCCGCCGCGACCTAACCCGCCTGGCGGTCGTGCGCGAGCAGATCGAGGCCATCGAGCGCGATAGGCTGGCGCGCCTGGAGCAAGCGCCGCACTCGCGGTCCAACGCCATGGTCGTGCTACTTGCCCGCGTCGTCGGCGTCGGCCTGGAGACCGCCGACATGCTGGTCCAGGAAATCCTGTCGCGACCCCTGCGAGATCGTCGGGCCGTGGCGCGCTACGCGGGGCTGACCGGCTCGCCCGACGAGAGTGGTGCCCGGCGACGAGAGAAGGGGCTGGCCAAGTCTGGCAACGCCCGTGTGCGCCGCGGTCTGATCCAGTTGGCTTGGCGGTTCCTGATGTTCCAGAAGGGCAGCGGCCTGGCGGCCTGGTATCGCTTCCGAACCGAGGCAGCCCCGACCCGGCGCAAGACCTTAATCGTCGCCCTGGCCCGCAAGCTGCTGATCGCCTTCTGGCGGCTGGTGACCACGGGCGCCGTGCCGGACGGCCTGATCCTGCGAGCGGCTTGAGGGAGGCGCTGACCAGCAGGGACGATAGAGCTTAGGCGACGGTCGCAGGCGCGGGCGTTGTCGATCAAGATCCGAGGTGGCGGTGACACGAGGAACGCCGTGGCCAATACGCCGAGGGAAGAATGTGCCCGCCGCCTCGGAGCCTCGCACTCGAAGCGAATGGCTGCTTCATGGTCCAGGTCCTCAGCGGGCCTAACCGAATACAAGGTTGCGGTGCGATCCGTTGCACCCGAACGCGAGCTCCCCTCGGATCAAGATCGAAAGCGCCCTCTGTCACACATGCCCCCGTAGAGGGAGGCGAGACTCTGTACTGCCCAGCGACCCCGCGTCAGTTTTGCGCGTAAGATCCCTTGCGTCCGCCCTCTTGCGAACCTGAGGCTAGGTGGGCAAGCTCGGCCGCATGAAGCGGATCGCAACCTGCCACTGTGGTGATTTCCGCCTCGAGTGTGAGGGCGAGCCCCGTAAGGTCTCCATGTGCCACTGCCTGGATTGTCAGCGGCGCAGCGGAAGCGCGTTCAGTGTCGCGGTCTTCTATGCGCGCGACGCAGTGGAGCGGCGAGGACCGCAGCCTGGCCGCTTTTCACGCCCGTCGGCGAGCGGGTTTCCTGTGACTTTTCTATTCTGCCCGCGCTGCGGATCGAACCTGTGCTGGGAGCCTGAGCGAATGCCGGAACTGGTCGGAGTCGCGCTGGGCTCCTTCGGCGACCCGGAGTTCCCAGCTCCTACACAGTCGGTCTGGACAAAGGACATGCACCGTTGGCTCACGCTACCTGAGACGATCGTCGCCTTCGAGGAGGCTCCGCCGAAGCCGCGATGAACATCCACGTCCGCGACTGCAATTCGGAAGAGCGCGACATCGTAGTGGCGCTCTGGACACGCTCCGGGTTGACCAGAC
This sequence comes from uncultured Caulobacterales bacterium, assembly GCA_903862425.1. GTDB lineage: Bacteria > Pseudomonadota > Alphaproteobacteria > Caulobacterales > Caulobacteraceae > CAIOYC01. The sequence continues at coordinate 4,518 of CAIOYC010000005.1, forward strand.
CCTGGAACGATCCAGCCGTGGACTTCGATCTTGCGCTCTCCAGCTCCTCGTCAACTGTCCTGGGCGGCTTTGCTGACTCTGCGCTTGTCGCGAGCTTGATGGTCGGTTTCGACGGGCACCGTGGTTGGGTCTACTACCTGGCGGTTGACGAGTCCCATCGTGGGCGTGGCTTTGGCAAACGGATGATGCACTCCGCGGAGGCCTGGTTGCGTGAGAAGCGCGCGCCGAAGCTGCAGTTCATGGTCCGCGAAGGGAACGATGCGGCGCTAAATTTCTACGCGAAGCTGGGGTTTGAACGGCAGCCTGTAATCACGTTGGGACGGGCGATCGACTGAGGCGCTTGACAAGGAATTCCCCATACAAGGCTTTCCCCTGCGGCCGAGCCCATTGTCTCGGCCGACCCCATCAGCGGGGACACCCCGCAACGCCCCGGATGCGGAGAGCGGCCGGCGGGCGGGCTCGGTCCCGCCGCGTTCCGCGGCTCTTACGGGACCGCCCCTGGCGGGCGCCTTTGGGCGCCGCCGGCCGCACGACGGCGCGTCCCACCACGCGCTTTGCGCGGGCTCCTGGCGGCCTTCATTTTGGCGGGCGCCCTTATGGGCGCGGTTCTCGATCTGTTCGCAAAGTGCTACAGAGGACCTCTGATGTCGGACGGGCCTCGAAAGATCATCCACGTCGACATGGACGCCTTCTATGCGTCGGTCGAACAACGGGATAATCCCTCACTGCAGGGCAAGCCGGTGGCCGTGGGCCAGGGCGCGCGCCGCGGCGTGGTCGCGGCCGCCTCGTACGAGGCCAGAGCCTTTGGCGTCCGCTCAGCCCTGCCGTCGCTGACGGCTCTGCGCCAGTGCCCGGAGCTCATCTTCGTGCCGCCCCGATTCGAGGTCTATCGGGCGGTTTCACGGCAAATCCATGCGATCTTCGCCGAGTTCACCGACCTGATCGAGCCGTTGGCGCTGGACGAAGCCTATCTCGATGTCACGGCCAACAAGGCCGGCCTGGAGACTGCTTGGCTAACGGCGAAGGCGATTCGGGCGCGGATCAAGGAAGAGACCGGCCTCAACGCCTCGGCCGGTGTGTCCTACAACAAGTTCCTGGCCAAGCTCGCGTCGGGCCAGCGAAAGCCCAACGGCCAGTTCGCAATCCAGCCCCACGAGGGGGAGGGGTTCGTCGAGGCGTTGCCGGTGGCGAAGTTCCACGGGGTGGGGCCGGCCACGGCGGCCAAGATGCACGCACTTGGCATCCAGACTGGCGCTGACCTCAAGGCCTGGTCGCTGCAGGACCTGCAAGCACGCTTCGGCAAATCGGGCCCTTGGTACTACGCCATCGCGCGGGGCGAGGATCAACGGGCGGTCAACCCGAGCCGCGAGCGGAAGTCCTCGGGGTCGGAAACCACATTCCACGAGGATCTGGTCGATCCGGTGCATATCGAGGCCGGCGTGCTTGAGATGGCGGACGACGTTTGGGCTTGGTGCGAGAAGACGGGCAGGCGCGGACGGACGGTGACGGTGAAGATCAAGTGGGCTGATTTTCAACAGGCGACCCGCAGCCAGTCTTTCCCGCGAGTGCTGGAGAGCCGGTCAGAGCTTCACGAGGCAAGTGTTGGCTTGATCCGGTCGGTCTTTCCGCCGCCAAAAGGGATCAGGCTCGTGGGCGTGACCCTGTCGAACTTTGCGCCCCCGCCCGCTACGCTCGCCGGAGACATTGCGCTTCAGCTTGAGTCGGACGCCGCTTGATCAACGACAAATCCGAAACGAAATCCCCCGCCGACCTCGAAGGGATGGCCGATGCGCTTGAGCGTTCCGGCGCCTATCGGGTTTTGCGCCGCCTCGCCCCGCTGCCCCACCGGGAGCCGCCCGGCGGCATCCGGACGCGGACGGGCCTCTTCGTGGATACTGAGACGACCGGCCTCGACCCTGCCCGCGACGAAATCATCGAGCTGGCGATGGTGTCATTCACCTACGGCATGGACGGCGAAATCTACAGCCTGGGTGAACCGTTCCAAAAACTGCGCCAGCCCGCCCACCCTATCCCCGCGGCGATCACCGCTATCACTGGCATCGACGACGCCATGGTCGAGGGCCGGCGGATTGAACCGGCTGAGGTGGCGGCATTTGCGTCGCCGGCCGCGCTGGTCGTCGCTCACAACGCCGCCTTTGATCGCAAATTCCTGGAGCGCTACAGCGAGGTGTTCAACACCAAGCCGTGGGCCTGCTCCATGTGCGAGGTCAACTGGGCCGCCGAGGGCTATGAGGGCACCAAGCTTGCCTATCTCGCCGCCGGCGCCGGGTTCTTCTACGAGCGACATCGCGCCACACACGACTGCCTGGCAGCGTTGGAACTATTGGCTCGGAGACATCCTGCGAGCGGACGCACGGGGCTGTCGCAACTCCTTGACCGCGCCCGGACGGCGTCATGGCGGATTTGGGCGGAAAATTCCCCGTTCGATCTTAAGGACGTCCTGAAGGCGAGGGGATACCGCTGGAACGGTGAGAGTTCTGGAATGCCCAGGGCCTGGTATATCGACGTCGACGAGGCGGCGCGGCCGGCGGAAGAAGCCTTTCTCAAGGCCGAGATCTACCGAGGTGAGATCGACCTCCTAGTGCGCCGGATCGACGCCTATGACCGGTTTTCGGACCGGGTCTAACAGGAATTCCGTTCGAAGGGTGGCGAGGCCGGTGGCGAAGCGTTGGCACACAGGCTAGCGTCATTGTGCTGGCGCGCCCATTGAAGTCGGGCGGACGGGGGACGTCGATGGCTTTGGCGCTCAGCGCATCCACAGTAAAGGCGTGGTTCCAGTACCGCTGCGAGCGTAAGGTTCGCTACGAGCTTTTCACTGATGAAGAACTCGCAGCCCTCCCGATCAACGCCGATGTCCGGGAGCAATCTTGGGCGATCCTTGGGATCGACTACGAAGAGCGCGTTCTGCGAAGCCTCGATCCACTCCCCGGCGTCCTGCGGCCGGCGCCCGGCGAGTTCGGATTGCTGGAAGCTGAAGCGGTCGATTTCCTCCGGGGCCGGACTCGGTTTCCCTATGCATCGCAACTAAACCTGCGACCGAGAGGCGCTCTGCCGCTGTTGCGTGGCACGGGCGTCAGCCTGAAGCGCGTGTTCCCGGACCTTGTGGAGCGCAAGGTCGTCGACGGGCGAGTCGTCTTCCAGATTATCGACGTCAAGGCGACGCGCCGGGCGACACCGTTTCACAAAACCCAGGTAGCCTTCTACGCGCGGGTGCTCGAAGCTTTGCTCGCGGAGCTACGGATCGACGCTGACATCGACCCTGTCGGCTATATCTGGCGAATCCCCGACGGCGGGACAGCAGAAGGTGACGCGTATCACCCGGAGGAGTTTCGGCTGGCTCCGTATCTCAGGCTGGTCGACGATTTTTGCACAAACCTGCTGCCGCAGATCGCCAGCCGGGCGGTCGAGCCCGGCGAAGGCGTGCCGCGCCGCGACGACACTTTCTTCCATCTCTATTTCAAATGCGAGCAGTGCAAATTCCTCGCGCACTGCATGGGGTCGATTGCCGACACCCTGCCTGCAGGCGCCCGAGACGTCTCCGCCGTGGCCGGACTGACGCACGAGGCCAAGCGTGCGCTGCACCGCCTTGGAGTCCGGCGGGTCGGCGATCTTGCGCGGGCGAAGGGGTTGGCGGCAGCCTCTGGCGTCGGCTGGTCGCTCAGCCGACGTGCAGAACTTCTCACCACTCGCGCGAACGCGATCATCGCGCAGCAGCCGCGGCGGACTGAAGAGGCTCATACCTATTTGATGCCGCCGCGGGCGGACGTCGCGCTGTTTCTGACCATCGACCATGATCCGGTCGACGATCGGCTGGCGGCGCTAGGCTACGCGGTGTATCGCGACGGCGTCCTCGAGCGTGACGTGATCCGTGTGCCTCGCACGGCCGGAGCAGCGGATGAAGCCATCGCCATCGCAGAGGTGCTTGGGCAACTGGTTGCCGATCTGGTCGCCGTCGACGCCATGAACCAGGCGGGCGGGTCCGTCCACGCTCACATCTTCCTTTACGAGCCAACCGAAGCCATTCGGCTTCAAGAGGCTGTCGGCAGGCACCTCGACGACACCCGCATCCGGAACGGATTGCTGCACCTGGTCCGTCTGTTCCCGCCCGAAGACGTGGTCCCAGAGCCTGAGTTCCGAGGCGCTCACCATTTACCGGCGACCGCACTTCGGACTGTGATCGAGCAGCTCTACGCCTTGCCGACCCAGGTTTCATACGACCTGCGCCAGGTGAGCCAGGCCCTGGCGGCCGTTGGCGCCGTGGCCGCCCCCTACGTCCCCGCGCCCGGTTTCGAGCGGCCGTTCTCGTCTCTTCTTTCAATCGAAGTCATCCGAGGCCTTCGCGAGGGAAGACCGGGCTCCGCGACGACGTTCCAGGTTGAACAGGACGTGGCGGCGCGGCTTCGCGCCCTGTCTCAGATCGTCCGATGGCTTTTTACCGAGAACGCCGCCGCGACGCAGCCGATGCTGCGGTTGGCCAAGCGGCCGTTCCGGCTGCAGGCCACCTTCGATCCCCTCAATGCCGACGATCTGGACCTGCTGCTGGCGTGCGAGCTTTTGGAAAGTCGCGCCGGTCTGCTCAACGCTCTGATCGGTCTGGCTCAGCCGGCCCGGCGCAGGCGGGACGCCGGGCGGGCGCTTACGGGCCTAACTGTCATTCGGCACTGGGCGAACCGTGGCCGTCGATACATCATCTTCCGCGTCCCGCCCGAAAGCCGTGACTGCGAACTCGCCCCCGGCAGCTTCAATCTCATCCTCACGGACGACGATCCTGACTTTCGGCTGGACTCGACCTCCTGGGGAGCCATCAGCGCTCGGTTCGAGGCGCCGAGCGCTGGTTTCGAGGATCGTCTGGACCAGATCCGCGTGAGCATGGCGGACGCTGACTTCACCAGCGCGCCCTTTCGCCCGATGTTCGACCGGTCTGCAAGCGAGGCCGTGTGGTGCCTCGATCAGGCCTACGGCGACGCCAACGGTCCCCGCGCCGCGCAATTCCTTGTTGATCTCGCGCGGGCCCGGTCATGACTGTTCGCACGGACCTCCTACAATTCTTGCGCGCCCCCGCGACGTTCGCAGCCACGGCAAACGATCCTCAGGTTTGGCTCGACGCCCTTAATGCGTTCACCCAACCGGCCCTCGCGCAACCCGGCCAGTATCCCCTTCGCCCAGCCCAGATTGCGGCGTGGCAGGGTCTTGCCAATTCGCGCGCTGGCCTGGTGCTGGGCCCCCCGGGGACCGGCAAGACGCACCTTCTTGCCTGGTTGATCGTCGGCTACATGCATGCCCGCGTGTCGGCAGGACTGCCCTGCCGGGTGTTCGTCACCGCCTTCACGCGCAACGCTATCGGCAACCTGCTCGATGGCGTTGCGGAGCGTCGGGACCTCGCTTGGCCTGGCGGACCGGAGGTCTGGTTCCTCGGCAATCCACCTGAGGCGCCCCTTTCGCCCGGCGTTCAAGTTCAAGACCGGCTCTACCGCGACGGTCTTGATCGCGCGTTCGATACACTTACGCCGTCGGCGGCCGTTGTGGGCGGGTCGGTATGGTCGCTCTATCGACTGCTTTCGTCGGGCCGGGGGGCGAACGCCGACGGCCTAACCGCCGAGTTGTTCGATCTCGTCTGCATCGACGAGGCATCGCAAATGGTGTTGGGACATGGGCTTCTCGCCATGGCGGGCCTCAAGCCAGGCGGCCGCGTTGTCGTTGCCGGCGACGACCGGCAGCTGCCACCCATCCGGGCAGCAAGAGAGGTCGTTCTCGATGGCCGGTCGCTCGGCGGTTCGCTCTATGGCTTCATGGCCTCAGGCGGCACGCCGGAGTTTGCGCTCGACGAGACCTTCCGCCTGAACGCGCCGCTAGCCTGCTTTCCGGAGTCCGCGTTCTACCCGGGCGCCTATAGATCGGCTGTCCCGGACGCGACGCTATCCTTGCGGGACGGGTGGGAGACCGGACTGGAAGACTGGGAGCAGGTGATCCTGTCACCCGATTTGCCTTTATGCGTCCTGCTGCATGATGGCCCTCCAGCGGCAACCAGCAATCCCTTTGAGGCTCAACTTGCCGCCCGGTTCGCTGAACGACTCGAGCCCCGCCTCAACACGACATCCTTTTGGTCGGATGGGCTGGCGATCGTCAGCCCGCACCGGGCCCAGAACGCAGAAATCCGCGCCATGCTGCCGCCGGCCCTACGTCGCGGGGCCTTTGTCGATACGGTCGATCGCATCCAAGGCAAGGAGCGAGACGCCGTCATCCTGAGCTACGTCGTCGCGGACGCCGAGTTCGCTCTCGCAGAAACGGAGTTCATCTTCAGCTCCGAACGCTTGAACGTCGCCATCACGCGGGCCCGCCGCAAGCTCATTGTCCTTATCAGCCGCCGCCTCTTGGACGCCGTGCCGAGCGAACAGGAGTCGATGGATAAGGCGGAGCGCCTTCGCGAGTTCGTATTCGGTTGTTCTGTGATTGGTGAGCGTCAACTCGCGGACGGTCAGGGTGGCCAGGTCCGCGTGGAAATCCGGGGACGCGGCTTCGTCGAGACACCGGTCTTGGGCGAGGCGGTGGCGCCGCCGTCCGAACCCGTTGCTGAGCTTACCGCTGCGCAACTTGCGCTGCTCGCCGCCGTGCGGCGCGTCGCGCTCGCCGATCGCCGCAACGGCGCCACAGTAAAGGCGTTGCAGCAGGCGCTCGCCCGGCGCGACGACCTGTTGCCCGACCTGGCAACTCTCCACCGAGCGGGGCGGATCATACTCAATGAGCCCAGGCCCGCCTTTTGGGTCGCCCGCCCGCTCGATGGCATCCGTGCGGTCTATGCTGCCACGGAAGCCTCGGTTCGCGAACGCATCGCTCAGGTGGTGACCGAGACCCGGTCCGGACCGTTCCCGCCCTTTTACTGGTTGGTCCGGGCCCGCTTCGCCTGGATGGACGACCGCGGTCGGGACGTCATCCTGCCGATCCTACAAGCACTCGCCATCGAAGGCGTCGTCGCCACTCAGGACACCGAGCGCGGCCTGACGATCGACGTCCCCCAGGCCGCTGAGTCGCCGCCGGAAGCGCCCGCCGAAACGCCGCCGAACCTATCGGACCGGGACTTCGAGGTGCTCAATGCGCTCGAAGACAGCGAGGTGCGGCGCATCAACTTCGGCGTCTTCGAATCTTGGACCTCGGCGGCCAGCCTGGCGCAGGAAATGGGATGGCCGCGAGACGAGGTGCTGGCGAGCCTTGGCCGGCTATCGCAGAATGGCTGGGTTCTGCAGGCCGCCGAGGGGCGGATCCGATCCCGGATGGCGGAGCTCGCGCGCGAGACCCGATACGCCAAACAGCGTTTCGCCGCCGACGATACGGCGCGCCGGCCATACGTCGTTCGAAGCCTGAAGCTGGAAGTGCGTGATCGAGACAAACCGCTTCGCGGGCGTCCGTTGGCCGAGGTCTTTCCCCAGATCGCACGGCGAGTCCGGCCTGAAGAGGCTCAAGTGCTCGCAGCCCTGCAGACTGCGCTCAGCGGTATGTGGGGACTGGACGCAGGAATCGCGGGCTTCCAAGAGCGTTCTCTAGAGCGCCTCCTGGGAGCCTGGCAGGGTGAAGGACAACAGACCTTCGTCATCGCCGCCGACACGGGATCTGGAAAGACGGAAGCGGCGGCGCTCCCCCTGATCGTGGCGGCTGCCGCCGACAGACTTCGCGGGCTACGCGGGGTCAGCACCATCATGGCCTACCCCCGAACGCGCCTGGCGGCCAACCAAGCGCAACGGCTTGCGGGCTACTTGGCCGTGCTCGCCCGCCAAGACGGCATGCCGACCGTGACCATGGGACTTCAATTCACCCAGGTTCCAACGACGTTTGAATACGCCAATGAAGATGCAGGCTGGCGACGCCAGGCCAACGGCGTCTGGAGCTTCCCCTTCTTCGGGTGCCCGGCTTGCAGCCGTGAACTACTGCTCCACGAACGCGAGGGGGTGGAACAGGCCGACGCCCTGCGTTGCACGTCCTGCGACTGGCGATATGACGGCTGGGTCGGAACCAAGGCGGCGCTCGCCGAGACGCCTCCCAATCTCTTCCTTCCGACGACCGACAGCCTTCACCAATGGCTGCACCACCCACGATACGGCGCGTTGTTCGGCGACCGCGAGGGCTGGTCGGCCCCGAGGGCCGTCCTCGCCGACGAGATCCATCTCTATTCCCACGTCCACGGCGCTCAAGTGGGTTATGCGCTGCGCCGCCTCGCGTCGCGGAGCGCCCGCAATAGCGGTGGTCGCCCGGTCCTTGCTGTCGGCATGAGCGCAACCCTCGGCGACCCGGCGACCGCGTGGGGTCGCCTCATCGGACGAGAAACGGTCGACCTGATCACGCCGGATGCGGCCGCGGGGGAGCGGCAGGCCAATCCAAGAGGGCGGGAATACTTCTACTTCCTGCAGCCGGAAGCCGAATCGCGCGGCCAGGATGTCAGCGGGGCGTCGACAGCGGTCCAGGGCTTCATGTGTCTGGCGCACGGTATGCGCCGGCGCACAGGCCAGGACGGGGGGTATCGGGGGCTGGTGTTCCTGGATTCCATCGACAAGGTGCGCCGGTTGCATGCGGTCTATCAAGACGCCGAGGAGATCCGCCGGTTGGCGAGCTTTCGAACGCGCTACTTTCCAGACGATCCGGTCACCGGCCAACCGAGAACCGAGTGCTGTGGCGAACCGCACGGCTGCGAGATTTTCAGGGACGGCGAGTGCTGGTGGTTCGCCGCCAATGATCGACGCCAGACTGGCGCCAGCGGGCTTCGGCGGCGCGACTGGCCGCTGACGGTCGCGCCACAGCCCGTCACATCCGGAACGACGGGGCGGGTTGAGGACATGATCCGCAGGAGCGACGTCGTGTTCGCGACCTCTTCTCTGGAGGTCGGCTATGACGATCCGGACATCACGCTGGTTTACCAGCAATACGCGCCGCAGAATCTTGCAAGCTTCATCCAACGTAAAGGCCGAGGGGGACGCGGCGTCGATGACCGCCCGATCACCGGTGTGACCCTTTCGCTCTATTCGGCGCGAGATAGCTGGTGGTTCCGACGCCCTGCCGAGATGGTCAATCCACAGGGCTTCGATACCCCGTTGAACCCGCAAAACCACTTCGTTCGTCGCGCACAGGTCCTGTCGGCGGCGCTCGATGGGGCGGCCCGATACAGCGCGACGACAGGCAGCGCTTCCCTGTCCGTAAACGGGCGAATGACCCCAGGGGCCCTCGCCGAAGCCGAGGCAGTGGTGTGTGAAATCTTCGGGCCAGCGCCCTGGCGCGAGTTCGAAGCCGAGTCCTTGGAGGCGCTCTGGAACGCCGCGCTCGCCCGGGCGCGGCCAGGTGAGCCCATTTCGACCCTGGCAGAATTCCGAGCCGCGGTCCCGTGGATTCCCAATTTCCTGTTCGAGGCTGTCAACATGCCTCGGCTACAGGTGACGACCCCTGACGATCCACCAAGAACCAACAGGCGCGAGGACATCAGCCTCGTTCTGAATGCGGCTGCGCCGGGCAACGCTACTCGCCGGTTCGATCCCCGTGCTGTGCACTGGCGGCCGCCGGCCCAAGGCCTGGCGCCATGGCTGGACGCGGCCGACTATGCGCGGGCCCAGACGAGGACGCCCTTTGCCCCCGGTGAACTCGTCACCCACCTGCCGAGCATCGTGCGGGGGCCATTGGCGGGACTGCGGGACGAGGTGGTGCGGCCTACCACGATCTGCTTCGAGCGCCTTGGCCTGATGCAGGGGTCCGGTTGGACTTCAGCGTGGGCTGTCGCCCCGGACGGTCAGTCGGTGGTGAGAACCGATGACCCGGCAGTTGATCCCCGGCGGGTCCAGCACGACAGTCAAGCGAGGTTGCGCGGTTTCCCGGTGGTGAAACCGGACGTCGCCCACGCGACCCCGGCCACGGCCGACCTGGGCCCATGGCTGTCGGGCATCGACGGGTTCATTGGCGGCAGCCTAGGCGGTCAGGTCACGGGCCTGGCGATGGCGCGCCTGTTTTGGGGCGCGGACGCAGAATTGAAAATGCAGGACCGGCAACTCGATCCCGCAGTGTTCAGCCAGACTTTTAGCGACCCGACGGGATTGACCCCCTGCCTGCATGGTTACCATGTGCAAGCCGAGGGGGCTCAACTCCGCGTCTCCTCCAGCCGCCTCGACGCCTTCGTCGCCGCCGAGATCGAGGCGCTCGCTACCGACCCGGTCGCAAGGCGCTGGCATACCGGCCAGATGCTTCGCTTCATGGTCGAGGACGCGGCGCAGGCCGCCGGAATCAACGCGTTCGAGGCCAGGCGTGGGGCTGATCTCTTCGTGTCGGCCGCCGCTGATCCGGCCCTGAGGCCGAGACTTCAGGCTGCGATCCGTTTCTGGGACGACGCCGAATTGGCCCGCTTGCTGGAGGATGTGCGGTCCGCTCGACTGGCGCAGCATCCATTGCTGACCCCGACCCGGGTGCATCGCGTTGCAGGCACCCTTGCAGACCGGCGTCTCCAGCCTGCTTTCCAAGACGCCCTCCGAGCGGCCGAAGATCCGGTCCGCTTCGGTGCCTGGTTGCGATCGTGCGTCCTGCACGGTCTGACTGGTCGGCTGAAGGATCTGTTCGTCCATCTTGGCCGCGGCGACGACCGGCAGGTGGTGGGCCACGTCCGATTGCCGATCCAATTCGACGGCCAAGGCGACGACATCGTCACGATCTGTGAGGCCGGCGGCAATGGCGATGGGACGACGCGCTCGTTCCTCGACAACCTGGCGGACGTGACCGCCGATTGGGCGAGCGATTTTATCGGCCGCTGCCCCAATGCCGACGAAGACGATCTGGTCCGGCGTGCGCTTGGCCAAGTCGATCGGCATGCTGACTGGCGCGCCTTGGACCAAACGGACCTGGCAGCCCTGACCGCCTGGGCAGCCGAGCTTGGGCTTTCGCCTGGGCAACCCATTCCGGCCAGCCTGCTGCGCATCTTCGCCGAGACTGAGCGGGTTAGTGGAGAGCGCATCGATCTCTACGACATTGCCGTCGCCGGCATGCAGGTCGAAGCTCGGCTCGTCCGTGAGATGGGGCGCCCGCCGTCGGACTGGGAGCATGCGAGCGCGGTGGTCACGATGGCGGAGGCCGATCCGGCATCTGCGCCCGGCCGGCTGCTCGCCGCCTACGACCGGCTGGAGGATGCGTCTCAGGAGGGATCGCTGAGCGCCGCGTCGCGCCTGGCCGACCAGGTTTTCCGGATCGGCGCCCACCTGTGCGTCGACGGATGCCAAGCCTGCGTCCACTGGCCCAGTGACCTGATGAGCGACACCATGGCCGAAGCATCGACCAGTCGGCGTCTGCTCCAGCGGTTCCTCGCGTTCTAAACGGGGCTGACTTTCAGACTGGAAAGGGCGTCTTGATCGTCCAGCCACTCAAGAACCTCCTGGTGGAGGTGATCCAAGGTGGCGCGGTCATCGGCCAAGGCCTGGAGAAACGCCGAAACCTTCGGGTTTCCGGCCACCTTCTGCTGCTCCTGCAGCAGGTCCGATCGTTGCGAGAACAGGTCTTCGACAATTGCCGGCAAATCGATTACGGACGTTTGCGCATGCTTCTGCGCCGTCTTGGCGGCGCCGACCATGCGCGTCCCGAGATCGCGCGCGTTCGGGAAAGCTTCGAGCAAGGCGCCGACCGACCCCAAGGACACGAACTGCTGGTCGATCGTTCGCGTCCACAGCGGACGCACCGCCACTTCGAGAGTGCTCAGCGCCTGCACGAAACCCTGATATTCGCTGACCGCATCGGCAAGCGACTGCTCGTCCTCGACCTCTTGCATCGCTTCCGCCGCACCTTCGGCGGCATCCAGCGCCTTTTCCACCTGCGCCTTCACCTGAGAGTCCTTTTGACCGTCGAGGAGGTTCGCCAATTCGATTGACGCCCGTAGGCGACGCTCCTGGCGGGCGACATCGGCGAACCGGTCCAGCTTTTGCTTGGCTTGGTCGCCAAGTTTGACGCCCGCCGCTGCCGCCGGAAGCAGCTCGGCCGTCTTTTCGAGGTCTTCAAGGGGATCGCTCACGAGTCTCCCTTCCACACGTCCTTTGCGGAGTCCGTCGCTGTCTCCAGGCGATCGCCGGCGTCTTTGATCTCCTTGAGGGTAGCCCCGGCGCCGGCCGAACGAAGATAAGGAGCGGCGCGATCATTCAGGGTGAGGCAGAGGCTGTCGCCCTGCTTCAAGGCGTCTAAGGCCGCACGAAGCTCACCCGCTGGCGGGTCGACCAGCCAGGCTAGAAGCGCCGCGGGCTCCTTGGGCAGATCGTCCGGTTCGGCGATGGTCACTATGAGGCGCTGGAGCGAAGCGGCGTACTCGGGCTGCGCCAAGTCCGCTTGCACTCGTTCCCACGTTTCGCGCCACCGACGCTCCAGGTCCGCCGGCAGTTCCCGAATGAGCGGAAAGATCGCCTTGGCGGCGTCGTCGACTCGGCGCAGCCGGGCGCCAAGGCTTTCGCCTCGAAGCAAGGTCTCAGCCTCCGCCGACCGATCGCGCAGTAGTTTGGTCTCGCCAGCCGGGATCCGCCGGACATAGTCCGCCATCTTGGCGGCGGTCTGCCGCAATCCGTTATCGTCGAGCAGGCTTGTCGTGTCCCCCGCTTCGGAAAACGGCAGGAACGTCATGCGACGCTGAAGCCGTATGATCGCCCGCGCGGCCGATCCCCCGGCGGTGATGCCAAAATCCCCGGTGTCGCCTTGGGGAAGCTTGACCATGTCGCGGAGCATGGGCCGAAGCTTCTTGTGCTGCTGGTCGGTATTCCGAAGCGCGTCCTGCCAAGGATCGGTCCTGGACTGCGGGGCCGTCGCGGTGTTGTCCTCCTCCGTGAGCACAACACGCCACTGCTCAGCCGTGGGCGCCGTTGGCGAGACCAGGCCCTTCAACCAGGCACGCGCAACAAGGACCTGAGTGGCCGTCGCCACCATGTCCCACCGTGTCCCATCCGGCAGCGCCGGCGTGCGTCGGGCGACATGGGCTTTGGCCAGGTCGCCTAGGCGACGCACCATGAAGGCCAATCGGCGCCGGTGATATTCCTGATCCGTCTCGGACTGTGCGCCGCCGCGCAGGGCGCAGTAGGCCTCGAGCCCATCGTAGAGCCAGGTCTCACGTTGGACGGCGAAGGTGTAGTTCCGCGCCTGGGACAATCCGGCGACGATCACAGTGCTCGAGGTAAACTGGGTCGACCAGGTCCAACGATCGATCCCGAGCGTCACGGGGTCGATCTGCTTCAGGATTTCAAACAGCACCTCGTTCCATAGAGGCGCATCCTTCACGCCGCCCTTGCTGGTCCGCGCCTCCAAAACGTGGCCCTGAAGGCGCTGCAGTTTGGTCTTGGGCGTCGCCAAGATTCGAGTCGACGTCGAGCCAGACGTCGTTGAGGTGGCCGTTGGCGTCGTGGCCGGTCGCGTTGAGGTTGGCGTCTCGCTTGGCGTCGCGGTGGCTGGCTGTGAGGTCGCCGCCTCCGCGGGCGCAGGCGAAACCTCTGGCTCGGCTGGGTCCGCTTCTCCTTCCTCGACAACGGGCGGATCGGCGGGTTCGCCATCGCCAAGCCAAGGCAGTTGGAACGCGTCGAATAGGGGCTCGGGAACCCCTGCGAGCCGGACGATCCCGTCTGCGCCAACCGTGGTGTCGGACCGGCTAATGTCGCCCCAGTAAACGAACGTCCGCCTGAGCCTCTCGATCGTCTCCGGCTCTTGGTCAGTCGCGTCGATCAGCGCCCGCATAGGTCCGCTCAAAAGCCCGGCGCGCTCGTCGAACTTTTCCGTCTCGATGTCGGGGCCAGGGTACAGCCCCTCATCGAGCATTGCGGGATTGCGCAACGTCGGACCAAGGACGTTCTGCAGGAGACCCCTCGGGGTGCGGTGGGTCTGGCCTTTGTCATCGGATTTCAGGGCGTGGAACAGCGTATCCAGCGCAGGTCCGGTGAAGGGGAACAACCCCATAGCGTCTACGGCCCCAAAAACTTTGTGACAAGCCGGTCGCTTAGCGCACTCAATGCAGGGGTTGGGGGGCATTGCATGGGGGTCGGCGACGGCCGTAGGTCCCCACGCCATCAGTCTGGCTTCGCCGGCGCGGGTCGCATTCAAGTAGCGGGCGACGAAGGCTAAGCGATCGGCACTTTCCCGCATCGTCACAGCGTCCGCGCTGTTGCCGGGCTGACCGAGTTGGACCTCGTGAGTGATCCGGTCGCGGTAGTTCTTCTGCAGGTCGTCGTAGTATTCGGGCGTGACGCCGACGACCGAGATCAGTGGACAGATGTCCGATCGCGTCGAGGCGTCCAGGACCAAGGCGTCGATCAATCCGTTGTCCAGCCCTTGCCAGGCGGTGATGTCCTCCAACAGCAAGATGAGCCGCGCCCGGTCCTTGAGCGCGCTGCGAACCTTGCGGAACAACAGGATCAAATCCTCGCCGGTAACCCCGATCACACTCTGAACGGCGTCGTTAAGGCGGCTGTTGAGAGCGCGGACCAGCGGAAGGCTAGCGGGCAGACTGTCGGCATGGACCGAACGGATGTCATCGTAGCTTTCGTCCGCGTCGAGCCAACCGCGGATCTTGTCCGCCTCGGCCACGAGTTGGCGCCCGAACCGCTCGCTAGCGACGCTGTCGTGCACGTTGCCGCACACGCGCGCGAGCGCGAGCACGTCCTCAAGACTGAACTGCGCACTTTCCGAATTCCGCGCGCTCGACTTGCCGTCCATCAATTCGAGGATGCGGCGCGGACTACCCCAGCCTTGCCGCACCGGCAGGCTCTGGATCAGGAGCGAGAGGTCGTGCTTGTCGCAGAAGTCAGCATCGGGCCGACGTTCAGGGAAGAACGACCCTTTCAGCATCGCCCCCAGGGTCGATTGGAAGATTTCGGCACGCCCCGCGATCCCCGCCGTCTGCCGGCGCCGATCTAGATTGTCGAAGAGCGGGGCGAATTCCGGCCATTTGACCGTCAAGGCGATCTTCAGTTGCTCAAGGGCGCCCTGGAGGCTGCCGTCGGCCCGCTGGAGCAGCAGGACGACGTCGTCCTCGGCCGGCCAGTGGACGTTGAGCCAGCGAATGAGGTGCGATTTGCCCGAACCAGGATCCCCCTGGACGACGCAGAATGCATGTGCGCGACGGCTGTCGGCCAGCGCATCCAACAGGGCCGCTTCCGTCGGTTCTGCCAAGTCTTGCCGTTTGGCGCCGGCGATCCCGAACCCCCGGATCGGGGTATGGGTGGCGAGGAAGAGGGTGTCATCGCCACCCAAGGCTTCGATGCGCAGCATCGCGTCCGCGTCATCACGCTTCCAACATGCCGCGGTGGGTACAGCCTCAAGCATCGGCGGCCTGCGCACGCAGTGTCACGAATTGAACGGCCTTCGTGCGGCTATAGCGGTCGTCGGCGAGCGCCACGAGCCCAGCGGCGTCTGCGCGCGATCCAAGGGTGAGAAGGCCCTCTTCGTGGAGGTCCCGCAACGCCGTGCTGAGGATGGGTGAGATCGCGCGCGTCTGGGCCGGCAGCCCCACCTTTTCCGCAGCGACGGCAAAGAGGCGGCCACCGTCCATGTAGGGCATGCGCTCCGCGACGACGTCGAGCACGTCGCGGATTGGGATTTCCTCGCCTCTAGGCAGGCTCGATTGCGCTAGCTCGCGCGCCAGGCGGGGGGCGACGTAAGGATGAAACCCGCCGCCAGGCAGGTTGACCGCGAGACCGACAAGGCCGACCCACCGCCAGAATGGCGGCATCTTCGATTCATTGAATATCCGCCCTTCCGCGCCCGTATTTGCACGCTCGGGGAAGGCTTTATTGATTCCATCGGCGACGATCTTGTTGGTCGCGGAATGAAGCCAACCCGTGCTCTTCGCTTGCTCTGTGCGGGCGACGAAATAGGCGAATGCCCGCAGGACCACTGAGTCAGCCTTGTCCTCGGGGAGCGTGAGGAGACGCTGGTGGGTCATATCGGCGAAGTGATCCAGATCACGGACATCGAGATTGGCCTCAAGAACATAGTGGCCGCCTGAAGGCTTGGCGAAGTCGAGGCTAGACGCTGACCCAAGAGTGTTTTCCGCAGCCGTGCTGTTTCCAACTTCGGAGACGTCCCGGCCAAGCGCAGGATCGAGCCATGCCAAGAGCTCACCGCGCGGCAGCCGACCGTCGTGGGCGGCCAAGATTTGCAGGAGTGACAGAGTCCTCTCCGGCGTTCCCTGCGTGGATGTCAGCAGGCTCATGCCGGGACCCCTGCCGCCAGCGCGTCTAGAAACACCTCGGAATAGCTTCCGAGCGGCGAAGCGATCTGATCGAGCCGTCGCCCGTCCGCGCGCGCGGCGGGGTCTGCGACAAGCACCATACGCTGCTTCGGGAAGGCCGCCGCGAAGTTGCCTGCCTGCGCGATCCACCGGGCGATGCCAACGGAGCTTTCGGGCAGCACCGCGGCTGTTGGTAGATTGGCGAGCGCCCAACGCCCCTCCAGCCAATCGGAATCGGTGAGCACCAGGCCGAGCGGCGCGCCTTCGTCGGCGAGGATTTCCGCGGCCTCCTCGGCCCATTCGTCCGGAACAACAAGCTGCTGCAGTCCGGCCCTTGCGAGGCGGAGTAGGAGTCGGCGCCGTGCGAACGGCTCGAAGCCATCGGGCGAGATCAGCAACCGTCCGGTTGGCCCCCGCTGGACGCCGGGTCCCTCGGCCCAAACGGCCTCGAGCCCGCCAGACGTGATCTGCGTGGGCGCCGGGTAGCTTCGTTCCCGGCACCGGGCGCACCGCCCGCACGGCGGCGCATCCCAGACCTCCGGCTCGATCAAACTGAAGGCGCCGATCAGCATGCAATTATTCCCGCGCCCACGGATGTGGTTCACGAAGCTCTTGGCCTCACTGACGGCGCTCGCCTGCTCCGCGTCCCGGAGCCGGAAGACGTCGTCCCACGTCGCCGACGCTGCCGCCGCATCGCCCATCAGTTCGTCGCGGTGCAGAATGACCTCCCATGTCGGATGTGCTTGGCGCTCCTCCACCGTCATGACTTCGAGCACACCGGATCGCTGCATGAGGTTCAACAGGCTTTGATTCCAGCGTCGGTTATGCCCGCCCGTATGACGTCCGAGACGCTCCGGCGCGGCATCGAGCGGAATGACGAGGCGACGTCGAACACCAGGCAACCACACCGACTCCGCGCGATCTCGCAAAGCCTCCCAATGTTCCTCGGCGAAAGGCCGGGTCAGCCAGTCTCGCGATGACATCCTCAAGGCCTCCCCCGCGTCGTTGTGCGCCGGGTCGTCACTCCAGAGCAGGAGAGCCAGCGCCTGGTGGCCGTCGCGCCCGCCGCGTCCGATCTCCTGATACCAGCGGGCCGCGCTTTCAGGCATGCAGGCGTGGATCACCGTCCGGACATTCTTCTTGTCGATACCCAGGCCGAACGCCGAGGTCGCAACGACCAGGTCGATTTCGCCGTCCGCCCACCCGTCGATTACGTCTTGCCGTTCCGAGGGACCGGTTTCCCCGGTGAACAGCGCGATCCGTCGATAGCCGCGACCGCGAAGTTCAGCATAGACCTCCTCCGCGTCGTTGACCCGGGTCGTATAGACGATGGCGGGCCTTGGACAGAGGTCGACGGCGCGTAGCAGTGTGCTGCGTCGGTCGTCCGCGGAATCGAACCGTCGCGTGACGATGTCGAAATCGTATCGCGGGACGCCGGCGTGAATTTCCAGCCATGGTGGGCGGCCGTAAGCTCGCTGAAGTTCCGACCTGGCGGTTGGCGAGAGTGTCGCCGACAGAAGGACTGTCATGAGGCCCGGATTGGTGGCCCGGAGTGCAGCGACCAGCCCCGGCAAACGCTGGAAGTCGGGCCGGAAGGTTCGCCCCCAACTTTCGATGATGTGAGCCTCGTCGATGAAGACCGCGGTCAAACGCGCCTCCAGACCGAACTTCTCCTCCGCCGGCTTGGCCGCCTCCAGTAGTGCGCTGCGCGCCCGGCCGAAGGCGATTTCGGGCGACATGAGCAGGATGGGGATTTCTCCACGGCGGAAGGCGAAGAGGATTTCCTCGCGCTCGTCGTCGCGCATCGCGCCGTGAACCGCGCGGCTCAACTCAAGTCCTTCAAGACCCTTCAGCGTCCGCTCGTGATCCTGCGCTAGCCCGACTAGCGGCGTGATCACCAGGGCGCATGCTCCCGGCCGCGGGGCCCGCCAGGCCCGCAGGCCGGCTTGAAACAACAAGCTCTTGCCCGAACCCGTCGGCATGGAGACGGCCAAAGAGGCGCCCGGCGGCGCAGTCAGGAGCGCCCGCAGCGCGGCCTTTTGAGTGTCGCTCTGGTAGTGCCTGTGCGCCGAGAACCGCAACAGCGCGGCGTCTGCCTGGGCCGGCTTGAACGCCCTACGCTCATCCGCTTCGAAGCGAAGCGCGTCCGCCAAATCTGGCGCGACGTCATTCAGTTCATCGACCCGCAGCCGGGTTCCGAACTCATCGAATCCGAGCGCGAAGCGCTCGCTGGCGGCCATCTCTTCCGAGTTGCGCGTTCCTGATTCTGACGTCGGCAGCCATCCGCCAACGGCGCGCGTCCAGCTTCGTAGCAGCGCCATGCGGTCGGCCACAGCGTCCGCCTTCAGGAAAGCGGCCTGCAAATCGGCTATATGCGCCAGACGCCAAGTTTCAGATTCGGCCAACACCCGCTCCCCAACACTACTTAGACGTGGGAGAACCCTCCCTGCAACGGTGTGCCTCCCGCCGCGGGACACGGATCGCGTGGTTGTCGATGCTGTTTCCTGGCGGACTTCTGCACGAACCTGCGATGTTTGGTGGATGGCGACGATTCTGCGTGCAATCCATCTATCCCGATCGAGGGTTTGACCTATGAGCGCCTCGCCAATAGCAGCCTTGCCGGATTTAACGCCAAGGGCGTTGGCCACCCTGACGGGAAGATCGCCCTGCCCAGTTAAGACCTACCGCGCCATCGCGGCGGCCATCGCATCGGTCGACCTTCGCAGCGAATGTGCAGAGCCCGTCCGTCGAAAGTTCAACGCCTACTACGGCGTGCGGCGCAACGCGGCCTGGCGCGAGGCCTTCTACGCGCGGTTTGAGGCCGCAAAACAGAGCCCCCTGACCGGCGTCGACTTATTTGCGGACATTGTGCGCGGCATCGAGGCGGATCCCGGCCGGGTCGAGGCGTCCTTCATCAGCAAACTCGTGGCGACTTTGGATCCGGAGCGTCCGATCATCGATAGTGTCGTTCGGCGCTGGCTAGCGCCTTTGACCCTAGCTCCGCCGTTTCACGGGAGCATCGATGCTGTCATCATCTACTACCAATGGCTGAATGAGATTATGACCGACCTCGCGCTCACGCCTCAGGCGCGGGCATGGTCTGCAGCCTTCGACGCCGCGTTTCCGACGCCGCGGGGCCAATCCGCCATCCCGGCCATGAAGCGCCTCGATTTCCTGATCTGGGCGGGTGCCGAGCGCTAGGCCGCGGTCTTGAGCCATGCCTCATAGCCGACCGCGCGAAGGTCGCAGGCCGGGCAGGTTCCGCAGCCAAATCCCCAGGGGTGATGGTGTTCACGATCGCCTTGGTAGCAGGTATGCGTCTGCTCGATGATCAGTTCGACGAGAGCCTGACCGCCGAGGCTGTGAGCGAGCGCCCAGGTTTGCGCCTTGTCGATCCACATCAGCGGTGTGTCGACGACGAAGCGCTTTTCCATCCCGAGGTTAAGCGCCACCTGAAGGGCTTTAATCGTGTCGTCGCGACAGTCGGGGTATCCCGAGAAGTCGGTTTCGCAGACCCCTGTAACCAGGTGCTTGATCTCGCGCCGGTAGGCGACCGCCGCGGCGTAGGTCAGGAACAGTAGGTTTCGGCCGGGGACGAAGGTGTTGGGCAGGCCGCTTTCCGCGAAGGCGATGGCGGCGCCAGTGGTCAAGGCCGTGTCGCTGATGCCGCCAAGGGAGGTGAGATCGAGCACGCGGTCCTCGCCCAGCTTCGCGGCCCACGGCGCCGAAAAGGCCCGGAGCTGATCTAAAAACTTGAGTCGAACGTCGAGTTCAACACGGTGGCGTTGGCCATAGTCGAAGCCGATGGTCTCGACCCTGTCGAAGCGATCCAGCGCCCAGGCCAAGCAGGTGGCTGAGTCCTGGCCGCCGGAAAACAATACGAGGGCTGAGGTGTCGGGCATCACGCGGCCTCCACGCCAAAGTAGCTGCAAGCGCCATTGTCGCTGTCCCGGCGCACGGTGACGCGCCACAGGTTGGGGCAAGCCGGCTGCAACTTCCGCCAAATCCACGACGAAAGGTTTTCCATCGTCGCGGGTCCAAGATCGTTGATCTCATCTAGGAACCGATGATCCAGCCCGTCTCGCGCTTCCTCGAGCGCTCGGTCGAGCAATCCCAAATCGATGACCATGCCGGTTTCAGGATCCACGCGTCCGCGGACCACCACCTCCGCGCGGTAGGAGTGGCCGTGTATGCGCCGGCTCGGATCTGCGTCCACGGTGCGTTGCAGGGTATGCGCGGCGTCGAACCGGAATTCCTTGCTGAGTTCGTGCATCAGCGGATGCCCATGAATTTGTGCGTCTGCAGAGACAGGCGCCACAGGGGATGGTCCAAACAGTAGGCGATGGCGGCCCGGGTGTTGCTCTCGATCTCCGGGCCGTCCATCGGCTGAAGGAGGTGATGGTGAAACGCGAGTCCCTCGAAGGCGCTAGGGTCGACGCCCTTTTGAGGGAAAACGAGCTTCAGTTCGTGCCCCGTGGCCTGGGCGAGCCGGGTCGAGCCTTTCGGGCTGACGGTGATCCAATCAATCGTGGCAGGCGCGCTCAGCGTGCCATTGGTCTCGACCGCGACTTTGAAGCCTTGGTTGTGGAGGGCGTCGATCAGGTAGCTATCGACCTGGAGAAGAGGCTCGCCGCCCGTCAGGACCACGAACCGTTGACCGCCTGACCCACGCCACATCTTGGCGATGGCCTCTGCGAGGCCGTCGGCTTTCTGGAACCGTCCGCCGCCGTCGCCATCGGTACCGACGAAGTCTGTGTCGCAGAATCGACAATCCGCCGTCGCCCGATCACGCTCGCGGCCGCTCCACAGGTTGCAGCCGGCGAAGCGACAGAACACCGCCGGCCGGCCCGCATGGCGACCCTCGCCTTGGAGAGAGTAGAACATTTCTTTGACGGCGTAGGTCACGTCAGGCGGCCCTCATCTGAGCGGCCAGTTCGGTTTTGATGACTTGGAGCAGGTAGAAGGTAAGCTGGCGAACATCGGCCGGGACATTCTGCAGGCCGTTCCAGCGCCGACGTTCGGCGCCGAACTCCCACTCTCCGTCCGACCAGGCAGTTTTCCCTTTCAGAAGCCGCAGGCCCTTGGCGAACTCGTCGCGGGTCTCCGCTCCTGTGACACCGTTCAGGTAGTCCATGACATAGCCCAGAGCCACGACCCCGGTGCCGTGTATCAGGCGCGAGTCCTTGGGGGTCTTGTTGTCCCAGTCGGCCGCGAAGACGGCTCTAACGGCATGCCAATACTCACTGATCAGGGAAACACCCTTGTCGAGCAGGAGGGCGTCGTCGCCGGCATAGAGCCGAAGGGCGCCGTCGCTGAGGGAGTTCATGATCACCCGCTGAAGGACCGTGTCGCGGATCACCCCCTTGGGATTGGTCTGCTGCTTGATCAGGCCCTTCAGGGCCGAGCCCGCGCGGTAGTTGAGCGCCTCGGTCAGCAACGCCGCCTGAGACCGGTTCGACATGCGCGGGGGAAGATCGCCCACCTGCGGTAGCAGCTCATAGACCAACGCCTTGGGAAGGGGCCGGGTGTTGTTGATCAGTATGAATTGCCGTTGCAACTCTTCCTCGGTTTCGCACAGGAAGCCCGACACTAGGACTTCGAAGTCGCGGCCATGCAGGCCGGCGAGGGCAGTGAAGCGCTGTTGGCCATCTACGATCCAACCAGGCGGGCCGTCGGACACGTCGATAACAAGCCTGCGCGATGCCGCCCCAGGCTTAGCTGGGGGCTCGAGGTGGGCCTTTCCGAGAAAGGCGACCACGATCGGATTTGGCAGAATGGCGGTGGGCTTCTCTAAGTAGTCACGGATCTCACGGATGTGGGCAGCGATCTGAGGTCGCTGAAACCCAGTCAGCATGCCGCCGTCGTCCCGGCCGGCGCGCTCGATGCGAGCGATCCGCGATATATCGGCGGCCTTAGCGACGAAGCTGAACACCGTCATATCGGGGTTTTGGGCCGGCGTCAGGGCGTTGAAGTAGAGAAGAGTTTTGCTCATGGCTGCCGGAATTCACTGAGGTGGGTATGAAAGACATGGAGATTGTGGATGCCCCGCCGCTTGTTGCGGTTTGAGGTGCGGAAGATAAGCGCCTCGACACCCGCCTCACGACAGACTCGGCAACTGCAATGCTCCCAAGGCCGATCGGTCAGGGTATCGGCGTAGACCTTGCGCTGTTTGGCTGCGGCGTCGGCGCGGCGGCTCGGCGAGGTCTCCTCGTCCCAATTGAGCGCTGCCCAATAATCCATGACCGCGTCCAGCCCTTGGTCGAGGGTGACGTTCCCGGCTGCATAGGCGCGAACGCCCTTGAGCGCGGCGTCCTCAAGCACACGGGCGTCTTCCTGATTGAGACTGCCCTCAAGCGCTTTTTGCTTGAGTTTGTTGTTCTCGGTCGCCTGTGGAATCCGGATCGCGGTGTAGTAGGAGAGATCGCCGCTGGGCGTTCGCATCCAGTAGTTCTTCTTCGCGTCCTTGAAGGCGCGAAGAAGCGGGGAGGTGGTGTCGAAGCTGGTGACGCCAAACTCTTCCAGGGCGCTCAGTTCTTCGATCTTGCCGAACCCCAGGAGGTGCAGGCGCACGCGCGAGGGCAGGGCGTCCCGCATGGCGGCCAGCACCCGGCGAATCTGATCGATCTTTAGCGGCACGGTGCCGCCTATGGCTAAGTAGTCGTAGCCCATATTGGCGAGACTGCGCGCCGCGTCTGCCATGCTGCGAGTGGACCAGCCTTGGATCACACCCATCGGCGTAAAACCGCCGCCGAGACGTCCGCCAGCGTGGTAGAATTCTGCCGCATTTTGCAGGGTGATTTCGTAGCGGTTGCGCACGTCCTCGGGCACGTCGGTGATGGCCCGATCAGCGCCAGGCTCATCAAAATCGAAGATAAGATGGTCTGGCGAGCAGCCGTGGGTGAAGCCGCCATCGGCGTAGAATTCCGCGGTGTCCTCGGCGCTGTAGGGCGGCGTCGGCAGGTTGCGATAGGTGAAGGCGCCACAGTCGCCCATCATCATGCTGTTGGGGAACCGGGTCTCCGGATAGCGTAGGAACCGACGGGCGCCCTCTCGCCGAAAGCGCATCAGCTGGGCTTCGGAGTATTTTCCGGGATGGCGCGCGTCACCGACGATGCCGCGCGAGACGAGAATGCCGTCGTAGGGTGCCTCGTCGAGGAACTCATGGGGATACTGATCGTCACGATGGATCGTGCGACCCGCGCCATTGCGGTCCGCCACAAAGTCGTAGGCCGGGTCGATGGTGTCGAGGCTGTCGGCGAAAATGAAGCGCATCAGGCCACCTTTGCGAAGGCGTATTGGCGGTCGAGGCGCGCCAGGTGGCTCGACAGAATTTTGATGTCACGCGGCAGGTTTTGGATCTCGTTCCAGTCGCGTTGCAATTCGGCCCAGCGGCCAGACGTCCAGCGGCAGTGCGGGGCGATCCGGCTGAGCGCCTCGTAGGCATGGGCATGCATGTCAACGCCAGGCGCGGCGCGCGACATAATCCGATCAAGGAGCAAGCCCATGGCCTCGATGCCCGCCGAGTGCATCAGGCGGCTTTCGGTGGCCGGTAGACCCCACGCCTCGGGGAAGGCCGCTTTGGCGGCGCTCCAGTAGGCCACGAGAATTCGGTACATGCCGTCGACGTCGGCAGGCGCATCCCCATGAGCCTTCAAAGGCGCAAGCGCCCCTAGGGCGCCGCTGATGCTCAGACGGATGGACTTGATCAGCGCTGAGTCGATGATGACAGCGCCTGGCGCATCCTCTGACAGGCGGCGGATCAGGCCGTGAAAGGGTGAGTCCGGCGACGTCTGTAACCGGTGGACAAGCAGGCTCGGGATTTTCCTAGCGGCCAAGTCTCGCGGAAAGAGGGCATCGACCTCAGGAAGGAGCTCGTTGATCAGTCGCGGATCGAGCGGCTTGGCCTTGTTGACGAGAATAAACTGTTCGCGGTGCACCGCGAGTTCTTCCGACACGAAGGCCACGACGGGGACAGGGAAGGTTTTGTCTTTGGCTTGCGACAGCGCGATCGAACGCTGTTGGCCATCGACGATCCAGGCAGCCCGCGAGCCGTCCAGCGGCAGGGAAATTCGGAGGGTGCCCGCCTCGGAAACGCGCAGATCGCCGTCCGGCCTTTCGCCGCGCGCGGCGGTAAAACGGGCACGTGGCGATATCGCCAAGATAATGGAGTTGGGGAAAAGGACCGGTCCCTGATCCAGAAAGTCGGTGATCGCCTGAACGTGGCTCTTGATGCCCTTACGCTGAAAGCCCTGCAGCGAGCCCTCAGCGTCACGGTGCACCCTGGAGATCTCTGCGATCTTGAGCAGGTCGGCTCCGGCAACGAAGAAGGCGTAGATGGCTTTCCCTGCCTGTGTCGTGCGAACCGCACGGACCGCCAGGGTTGGTTCCGAGGATTTCCGGGGCCGGGTCATTGCAAGGTTTCGCCAGCTTGTGCCTGGCGAAACAGTCGGGCGAAACGCCCTTGCTCGCAGGCGATACCGTCATCATCGCGGAGCTGGCGCAACAATCTCGAGGCGCTGGCCTTAGGGCCCAGGCGAGACCTGATCAGCGCCAGGAGATCAATGTCGTTGGCGCCCTGACGGACGATCCGAACGCGGGTTTCGATTGGCGCCAATGCCGCCAAAACCAGTCTGTTGACCGCATTCCGCTCAGCCCCTGAGCGCGCAATATGCTCGACGTAGTGGACCATAGCGCGCTGGGCGAAATCGGAGCGGGTGCCAGGGAAAATCGTGTCGAGCCGATCGTCGTAGGGCGCGATGGTGTCGTGAAGCGGCTCAGGCAGGGCGGGCTTCAGGCCTGCGCCAAACACCCGGAGTCGATCCAAATGGCGCTGTGATAGCTGGGCGAGGCTTGGCCCGACCATCTCCGCGTAGGGCCTTGTCAGGGCGACGAGTATCTCCCCTGGCCCCCGTTCGAAAACCGTTTCCCAGTCCGTGGAGTAGGGGCCCGACAGCATTTCCTCAAACCAAAGGTCGGCTGCGAACCTCCCCTCGACTCTATCCTGAAGAGATTCTGACGTGTTTGGGGAAATGGTGAGGCCGTAAGCCGGGGAGTGGGTTTCGCCGTCGACCAGACCAAGCCCCGCCGAAATCACGTAGAGCCGGCAAGGGGCCTGGGCTGCCGCGTCGCGTGCAAGGCCGAAGGCCCGTCCGCCGTAGAGGTCCGCAGCTGCCGCAGCCGGCATTTGGTCCCCAACGATCCGGCGCCACTGGGCAGCAAGATCACCCAGGGGCGCGATATCCAAGGCGGCTGGCGTCATTCCGGGGTACGGTTTATGCCGTTTCTGCTGAGCGCAAATGGTCACCAAAGCGCCCACTGCTGCTTTCGCGGGCATGCCAACCGGCCTGATATATGGATCCCGAATCGTCAATAACTGCGCCCCCTGCTTACATATGCCTGCTCGGCGGTGTTTCGGCGAGCCCCACATATTGGGGGTGCTGACACTGTCAGCCACTAGAACTGGAGCCTAACATAGGGGTGATTCCGCAGCTAGACCCAGGGCGCGACTTTTTGAAGATTCGGTGTTGATAACTGAGACCTGACGCAGCAGCGCAAAAGGGAGGGGCGCAGTTATCGGGTCAAACCTCTTGGAGCCGAACGGTGGCGCTCACAGCCGAGTGGCTATAGTCAAGCTGGGAAGGGGGCGGCGTGAGGCTGCTTCGAGGTAAGCCTTTGGCGACGACAATCACCTGGAAGAAGCCGATCCTTGTGGATCATATCGATCCGCCGGGGACGAACCTCCCTGATCGAATGGCCGACAAGGAAGGGCTCTACTTCTTCTCGAGGCGCTTCGGCGATGGCCTCTACCAACCATTCTACATCGGGCAGTCAGTTCACCTGAAAACCCGCCTGGAACAGTACCTTTGCAACAAGGGAAAGCATGAAACCCGGATCCGCAACGTCGTCGTTGGTGAGGAGGACGCCTACTCGGGTATACAACTGTCCAATGGACCTCGCTTTTACCACTACGGCTATTTGACGCCTCGGAGTGGCCAGCAGCGAGATTTAACCCTCGATCGGGCTGAGCGTGCGATGATTCAATACGCTCGGATTGTCGGTTGGAAACTCATCAACAACCACCACGCCAGTGATCAAGCGTTTCATAGGTTTGAAATGGAGGGCAGCCGCTTTGGGGGACTGTTGCCGGGGATTGTGCTCGCTCACAAAAGCTGACGTGTGACTTAATCAACTCCTGGGGCGGAGAAACCAAAACCCGGATCAACACAAATAACATCCTTTACGTGCGGTAAGGAGCCAGAGAAATGACAAGTCTATCTGGCTACAGGGATTTCTCGTCTAATTCTATCTTAGCGGAAATTAAGCTCTAATTTCTCAGTTATTTGCCCCGATAGTATCTGATGAGTGGCTGGTGTTCGTCGCTGTCCGGCTGCATGTGCCGGTTTGTGACGCCATTTGCCATCTCCGCCGATGGCGGGAAAAACTCCTTGTCGATTAACACGAATTGAGTCGCGCGAAGTTCGCCGCGATTGAGCTGGTAGAGCATGCGATAGAAGCCTTCGAACTGCTCCCTGTTCTCTCGCTCACTGATGTTTTTCATCGGCGAGTCGATGATCAACAGCTCGGGCAGTGGCGCGTGCAGCTGAGCGGCGATCCGGTGCAGAGCGATGGCGAAGCAGCACTTGAACAGGGTCTTCTTGCCGCCGCTGCTGAGCGAGGTGAAGGTCGAGACGGTTAGGTCGCTGGGGTCGGCGCTATAGATCGCCGGGTAGAAACTTGGCGGATTGAGTTCGACCCGGTCGTTGCGCTGGATGCCGGGGACGCCGGACAACACCAGGCAGTCCAGGAAATAGGCGGCGAAGCGATCAAGGCTGGTGCGGTCGGATTCGGCCTTGGTGCGCGCCTCCTTCAAGGCCTCCCTCTTCATCTGCTCCAGGGCGACGATCTGGGCCAGAGCTTCACGCTGTTCCTGCAACAGAAGCGGCAGGCGCAGAAGCCAGGCGATGGCGCCGAGTTCGGCCTCAAGCCCAGCCCTCTCCCGCTCCTTCAGCAGGCTCATAGACAGGAAGGCGGAGTCCTGTTCCGCCATTGCCCGGTTGATGTCGGCTTCAGCCTTATCTTTGGTCTGCAGCAGGGTGTTCCGACGCGACCGCATCCTGGTCAGGTTGGTGTCGATGGCGGCGATGGCGTCGTTAAGATCGGCGCGGCGGCTGGCGATGAAGTCGCACCGGCTGCCGCGCTGTCCAACATCGATTCCGAGGCCGGGATGCTGTCGGTCCTGTCCCGTCGCCTGAAACTCTTTTGGCCGGAGCTCGCCAAGACGGTCGTTGTTGAGCTTTCAGGCGAGGTGAAAGCCAAGAGGCCGGCATCGAGGCCGCGTCACACCAAGACTATCCAGGCCCCGCTCGCGACGGTCGAGCAATCCAGTGACTACGGGGGCCCGTCACCCGAGGCCGTACAGGGCGAGCCTCCCGACGAGGGGTAGCACAACCATCCGAGCGCGCGGCACGACGCGATGATTGTGATCGCTAGGCCCGAGGGTGGACTAAAGCGTTCGCCCTAGCCGCCATGAACAGCGCAGCAGCCACCGTTCGAGCGGGCTTCGAGCCATTCCTTCAGCTCAAGGCCGGTAAGGCCCTTCGCCATATTGCGGCAATGCTCGCCCGTCGTCGTCGTCCCGCCGCACCGCACCGATCCCCAACCCTCTAGCCAAGTCAGATAGTCCTCTCGGCTAACGTTAAGCGAGGCGGCGATCCCAAGATCGGGGTCCTGCAAATAGAGACGGATGTGTTCCGGCAGGAGCTCGACTCTGTGAACTCCCCATAGACAAAGGGCGTCGATCGTCTTGGGCTGATCGCGCTGCGCATGCAGGGTCAGAACTTCCCGGTCAAAGGCCGTCGGCGCCGCGTTGCGAATGGGACGCTCGATATAGATTGTCGGCGTTTCAGGACGGCGGCTGGCCCGGCAAGGCACGCAGATCGGGTGGACGCCGCGCTTTAGCTTCGCGATTAGCACCCGCTTCATCTCATCACGGCTGTGGACTGCGACGGGCATGCCACAGGTCGCGCACGAGACCGCGCTCGCTTGGGTGCCGGAGAGCTTGAAGAAGGCTTGCTGGGCCCTCCCGGCAGTAAGGCCCGTGGCCATTTCGGCCAACGGCGCAACCGGTACCTCCGGCATGTTCCAGTAGATCCACACGGCAAGACGCCGTGCGAGCTCAGGGTCGTCGATTTTCGGCACTGCGGGGGCGAGCGCCGCTTTGCGCTCCTGGACGGCAGCTTCTGCGGCGCGAAGGGCCGCGACGGCTTCCGACAACGCGGCAACGGCCGAGTCCAGCGCCTCAAGGCCGGGATGATCGGGGTGTTCAGCCAAGGCGATGGGCGAATCCATGGTGCTCCTTGAGTGATTGAATCGGATTGGCAAGACCTGCTGGCGGGTTCGGCGTAGTTGCTGCCGCGTCGGCTTTTGGCCGGGCCCAAGTCGGCAGGGCGTCGAGCGTCTCAAGTTCGAAGCGTAGCAGCGGATCAAAAAGTTCTGGCAGCAGACGTTCGATCGCTAACCAAGGCGCCTCATACTCAAGCACGAAGTTGCCGTCGCCCAGATCCAGAGCGCGGTCGAGATGCTTGCCGACGCTGCCGAGCAGCAGATCGTCCGTCCCCGCACGCTGGAGAATCTCCTGCATGATGAGGGCGAAGGGTAGGAGGTTCTCGCTCGGCAGCTTGCTGTTCAGGAGGGCCTGAACATTCTCCTGACGCGAAGCGTAGTTGCGGAACGTGCCGTTGGCGTGGCTCAGGGCCGAGAAGACGACCGCGATCAGGTTCGCGATCATCCACTGGCCTTGATAGGTTTCCACTTCCCACTGGCGCAGACTTGGAACCAAGCCACAAAGATGGTCGTTCGCCGCTAGAAACGCGGGGCTGCGCAGATCAGCGTATGAGAAGTCAGAGCTCCGACCCCTTAGAGCAGCCCGCCATGGCGCCCGTGCTGCCTCGCCGCGCGCGAGGAGACCTGGTGTGATCCGATCCTCGAGGTAGGGCGGACCCCTCGTGGGGAACGTGAGGTCGTCGAGGGCGATCAGTCGCCCGGCTTCGAAGCGGCCGTCCGGACCGCGAAGGTAGCATTTCAGGACCAAGGTTCGGCGGGCCAGCGACTCCGCCACTGCCTCGTCATCCAACAGGAAGGCGTTGCCCCGGTGGCGAAGCACCACGTCCCGGAAGGACTGAGGAAGGTCTTCGGCCTGCATGTCCAGGCCATAGAGCACCCAGAGCAGGCCGACCCCTTCGCGTTCATAATGCAGGCAGCGCGCGGACACCTCGGTCTGGAAGGTGTTTGAAAGTTGCATCTCCACGGCGATCTTGGGGGCGTCCCGCCGCACTATCAGGACATCGGGATAGCGACCGCGCTCGTTGTCTGTGGGCGGCAGATATTTCGACACCTCGGCTGAGACGCACCGGTCATCGGTGGCGGCGAGTTCGGCGATTTGCTCGCAAAGCATCCGATGGGCGGCCGACTCTTGCGCGCCGCCATACTGGAGCGCCCGGGCGTCGTCCGGGTGCAAGGTCCCCCCGGTGTGCCAAGGACAGGTCGCATCGCCGCCCTTGAAGTGGGCAAAGTAGGGCAGCCGAAGGCCGCGAAACGCGCGCGCCTGGATGAAGATGGGGCCCGAGCACCTTAGACACCGGGCGATGTGGCTGGGCGGTCGGGCGCGGCGGGCGTCAGTGATCGCGGATCGCAGCAGGCCCCATTCGGTCTCTGGCAGTCCTAGCAGCCGTTCCGCTGAGATCGGGCCTATGCCCTCCAGCAGCGCGTGCTCAATGATGCGTTTGGGTTGCTTGCTCATGGGTCTCGGCTGGGCGTTAGGCGGCGCCGGTCTCCTGGTGTCTCGGAGGCGCTTCGCTTCGACGGGCGTATCCGACGGCCCAGTCGTATGCCGCCGATGAAGTTGTTCTGCACTCCTCGTCGGCGGCGTAACCGCGGCGGCATTTGGCGGTCGTGATTTTGTTAAACGCGGCTAACGCGGCTTGTCTGGTTGAAAACCAGTAAGACTTCTCTTGGCCCCGCGAGCCGATACGCCCCCAGTTGCGCACCAGCAGCACTTCCTCGAAGAGGCTCGGCTGGAGTCGCGCCGACCAGAACCTGGACATGTTGCGCGTGGAATCGACGCGGCGAAGTATCATCCGCGGCCAGTCGGTCACCAGGGCGTGTTGGGCGGGCGCCGAGCTCATGCTTGATCCTCCGGGCTTGGAGCAGATTCAGTGCGCCCGACGACGCTTAGGCGGCTTTCCGGCCGATCGAGGCCCCAGCGACGCATCGCGTAAAATTCGAGAGCCCGCCGGACGGTGACCGACAGTTCGCCATCGATCCCGTAGTCCCAGCACACCGCGCGCTTTTGGTTTTCCTCAAGGTGAGCGGCCGGCGCCAGGGTGAGGGTGACCCAGGAACACCAGTCGGTATCGAGCGGCAGATCGACGGCTGCAGACTCCGACTGAACTTGGTTCGGCGCCATGGCGATCCGCGAGAGGACGAAGTCTCTGAAGTCTTCGCGCAGGTGACAGTAGGCCCGAACATGCCAGCGCTGACCGTCTGAGACGAAGGCCGTGGGCGTGATTGAACGATCCTCCGCGGTGGCGCGGCGCATGGTCTGGTAGGCGACATGGACTGTCTTGCGATCCCGGATCGCCCGGTACAGCCGCGCCATCAGGCCGACATCGAGTGGCCTGTCCAAGGTCGGCAGCACTTCAACCGCCAGTCCCGCCTGCCGTGACCGTTCCAGCCAGGACTCGAGGGCGGGCGGACCGAACAGCGGTTCAAACGTTGCCGCGGCCTCATATCGTCTTTGGCGCGTATCATAGATCACCTGTCCCGGGGGCAGGGCGGCGAGGTAGGCCTTGAGGTCGAGAGCCGCCTGCGGCTGCGACACCCGGAACGTGTCGATCAGATCGCGCCGATTTACCCGGCCTTCCCAAAAGAGAAGCCCGTCGAGAAACCGCTGCCTGGCTTCATACGCGTATCGCGGCGTGGGAGACGACATGCCGAGAGTCTAGTTGACGGCTAAGCTCTAGTCCATATAGAAACTATATAGACTGGAGGTTGGGCTTAGATGCGGATCTTGCACACATCAGATTGGCATCTGGGCCGGACGCTGGCGCAGGAGAGCCTCCTCGACGACCAGGCCCAGCTCCTCGACCAGGTCTTTGCAGCGATCGTCGAACACCGCGTCGACGTGCTGATCATCGCGGGCGACCTCTTCGACCGGGCGGTGCCGCGCAAAGAAGCGGTTCAGCTGTTCAACGATTTCCTCGCCCGCGTTTACGCCGAGACCGGGGCGGCGATCGTAGCGATCGCGGGCAATCACGACGCCCCCGACCGCGTCAGCTTCAACTCGGCGCTGCAGGACCCGCGGCGCGTGTTGATCCGGGGTCCATTGCGAGACCGACCCAACGCCTTGGTCTTGAGCGATGAGCACGGGCAGGTGGCTTTCTCGGCGCTTCCGTACTGCGAGATTTTCGCGGCGAGGGAGGCGTTCGACGATGTCGGTATCGCCAGTTGCGCCCACGCCCTCTCAGCCCAACTGGCGCAAGCCCGCCTACATGTTCCGCCGGGCGCGCGATGGGTTGTGGCCGCCCACGCCTTTGTGGAAGGCGGTCGGATCACCGAGACCGAGCGACCCTTGGCTCAGGTCGGCGGTATCGAGACGGTGCCGTCAGCGATGTTTGACGGTGCGGCCTACGTCGCTCTAGGTCACCTGCATCGCGCGCAAGAGGCCGGAGCCGCTCACATTCGATACTGCGGCTCCTGGATGGGCTTCGGATTCGATGAGGCTGACGAGCTAAAGACCCTGAGCCTGGTGGAGCTGGACGCCGCCGGCGTGGCTCGAGTGACCGAGCTTCCGCTTGTCAGCCCCCGCCCGCTGCGTGTCGTGAAGGGAAAATTGGCGGACTTGGTCGCAGCCGGTCGAGCGCCTGATGCGCTGGGCGCCGGCGCTCTGATCAAGGCGGTGCTGACCGACGAGGGCGCACTCATCGATGCCATCGGTCAGTTGCGCGCGGTCTATCCCCACGTGCTGCAACTGGAACGCCTGAACCGGCTCGCCGCTGTCGGCCCTGGCGCCGGCGCAGCAGCGGTTGATCGGCAAGACCCGGTGAAGCTGGTGGCCGGCTTTCTCGATGCCGTGCGCGGGAGGGGGCCTGACGACGTCGAGACTGGCATGATCGACGAAGCCCTGACCGACCTCCAGAGCGAGGAGGTCTGACATGCGCCCGATCAAAATGAGCCTGACGGCATTTGGACCGTTCCCTGACACGCAAACCGTCGATTTCCGCCCGGCGTTGAGCGCTCGCCTGTTCGGGATCTACGGGCCAACAGGAGCGGGCAAGACCTCGATCCTCGATGGCATTTGTTTCGCCCTCTTCGGAGAATCGTCAGGCCAGGAGCGGCAAGGCGACGACCTGCGTTCACACCATGCCACGCCCGATATTGAGACCGAGGTGAGCCTGATCTTCGAGGTCGGGGCGAAGCGATATCATGTCGTGCGGCGGCCGCGTCAGACGGTCCGAGGCAAACGGGGCGATGCCCTTGTCGAGCGCCAGCACTGGGCCGCCCTCTACGACGCGACCGACATTGAGGTCGATGACATCGACGCCGATAGCCCCGGCGTCGTGATGGAGGAACGCAAGGTCGAGGTCGTGGCCGATCGAATGCGGTCGATCTTGAACTATAGCGCCGCCCAGTTTCGTCAGGTGGTGCTGTTACCCCAGGGACAATTTCGCCAGCTGCTGACGGCGTCCAGCGACCAGCGCTCCGCTGTGCTGCGGGGGTTGTTCGACGTCTCCCTCTACGAACGCCTTGTTGAACGGCTGAAGGTCGAAGCCTCTGAGCTGCGTGATGAAGTTGAGGCGGGCAGGTCGGAGATCAACGGGCATTTGCAAGCCCATGCCGTGTCCGACACCGATGCGCTGGCGGCCCTGATCGAAACCCTGACGGCCGATGTCGGCGTCCAGACAACGGGCCGTGACGCTGCCCGCGGGGTCCGGGATAAGGCCCGCGAAACGCTGCAAGCGGCTCAGCAGATCCAGGATCGATTCACAGAACACGACGCGGCGCTGGACGGCCTGAATGGGGTCCTCGCCCGAGCGCCCGAGATTGATGTCCTTAACCAGCGCAAGGCTGCCGCTGAACGCGCTCTGGCCTGTGTCGCCGCCGATGATCGGGCCAATGAGGCCGAGAATGATCTAACCGTCGGCTTGGCAGCCCGGACTCTCGCCGCAGACCAGGCGAGTGAGTCGGCGCGCCTGCTTTCTGAGGCGATGGCAGGCCTGGAGGCCTCCGCTGCACGTCAACCCGAACGGGACGCTGCTGTCGCGGCGGTGACCCAGCTGGAGGGGGTGCAGAAGCGTGTGGCTGGCGCCGAACCGCTTCGAGAGGCTGCGCGGAGCTCGTCGCAAGCCGCTCTAGAGGCGAAGGCCGCTCTCGAGCTGGCGGTCGATGACCATGATGTCGCCGAGCAGGCGAACGGCGCGGCTAACGCGGAGCTCACTAGCGTTCAGCAGACTGTGCTGCGGATCTCGCAGGTTGAACGGGCTCTGCAGCTCTTGAGACACGCGCGGGAAGAGGCCGCTCAGTTCGCGAACGCCACCGGCGTTGTCGAGAAGTTCGCCGCCGCGAGGTCGGCTGCTTTGGCGAACCATGAACGACTGTCCGGCGTCCTCGCGGCCTGCAGGGTGGCCGAAACTGCTGCCGAAGAGGCGCTGGCTTCGGCGCAGGCCGCGCACTTGGCAGCAAAACTCGAGGATGGGGCGCCATGTCCGGTCTGTGGAGCCACGGAGCACCCTCGGCCGGCCGGTGGGGCGGAAGAGGGTCTCGGCCTCGACGCCGCGTGGCGCCAAGCCCGCAGCGCGCGAGAAGCCGCCGACGCAGACGAACGTCAGGCCGCACAGGTCGCGGCGAGGGCTGACGGCGAATGGACGCAGGCCGTCTCCACCTTGGCGGCGTTGAAGGTGCCCGAGCGGGATGTCACTGCGATCACGGTAGACATCGTCGCCGCGGTTGAAGAACTCGAAGTGTTGCAGACGGGCCCGGACATGGCCACGATCCACGCGGCCGTCGATGCCGCCAAATTGCACCTGGCCTCGACAACCTCAGCGCTCGCCGCCGCTCGCGATCAGCACGTCGCAGCTGACAAGGCCGCGACCTCGGCGGCGGCCGCCCTGGCGGCGTCGCTCGCGGACGTGCCCGAAGATCTGCGCGACGCTGCGGCGGTCACCCTTCGCGTCCATGCGGCGATCGAACACCGGGACCAGTTGAACGACGCGCACCAACTGGCGGTCGAGAACGAGCGGCGCGCTAGCGAGGCCGCCCAGGCCGCACGCTCTGGGCTCGGCCACGCTGAGGTGCGGGTGACAGAGCTGACCGCGGCGCGCGATACACACCGCGCTTCGTTCGTGGCCGCTAAGACGACGGCAGGGCTAAGCGATAGTGCTTACACGGCGGCCAAGGCAGATATCCCCAATATCGAGAACCTAGCCTCGACGATCACCGAGCACGTCGCTGGCTTGGCCGCCGCGCAAGATCGAAAGGACCGCGCCGTTGCGGCCATTGCTTGTCTGGATCGCCCCAACATGGAGGCCAGCTCGGCCGCGCTTACGGACGCCGACGCGATCCTGACCAAGGCTGAGGAACTCCTCACGACGACAACGATGAGGTTGTCGCAGCTTGAAGCCACTCAGGCCCATGTTGCCCGCCTGGCCGCAGAGCTCGCCGAGGCCACGGAGCGGTATCGTGTCCTCGGTGAGCTGGCCCAGCTGACCGATGGTCGAAACGCCCATCGCCTGCGCCTGCGCGATTTCGCCATCGCCGCGACGTTCGACCTGGTCCTCGAGGCGGCCAACCAGCGCTTTGCGCGCATGTCGCGCGGACGCTTCTCGCTGTTGCGGAAGTATCAAGGAGGCGACGGCCGGGCCCGAGCAGGATTGGATATCGAGGTCTATGACGCTCATACCGATCAGAAGCGCGACGCCCATACGCTATCGGGCGGGGAGGGGTTCCTCGCCTCTCTGTCTTTGGCGCTCGGGCTTTCGGATGTCGTCCAAGCCGAGGCCGGCGGCGTCAAACTCGACGCGATCTTCATCGATGAAGGGTTCGGCCACCTCGACGACGAAACCCTCGATGTCGCCCTCGATACCCTGCGTGACCTGGTGGGCCAGGACCGTGCGGTCGGCGTCATAAGCCACGTCGAGGCCGTGAAGGACCAGATCCCCATCGGCTTCGACGTGGTCCGCCAACCGCAAGGTAGCGTGATCAGCCAACGGGTCGGGATCTAGGGGACAGCCATGACAGGAAATGCAGCAGTAGATTTGGCGGCAGCCGTTCGCGGGGCGGCCGAGGCCGTGCAGACCTGCCTGATCGACGGGTTTCCTGAGCAGGTCGACCGCGCGTCTGTCCCTCTCATCCGGCTTGAGCAAGAGGACGCTGCCCGGTTGATAGGGAGCGCCCGGCCAAAGGCGTTGTATCTGGTCGCGGTCGCCTTCGATCCGGAAGAAGCGATCAACGACGCTGCAGAAGCGCTGGCTGAATTTGGCGTCGAGAAACTCCCGACTTCGCTGAAGGCCGCTCACCGGCGAGTGGCGGATCGTGCCGGGGAAATCTGCACGACCTTGGCTGCGTTCATGGTCGATGGCGTGATGCACACGGCTGTCGCCTCAGCCGACTGGCATGATGCGTTTGAGGAGGCCGTTGACGAGACGGTGGATGCGGCCAGGGCCGAGGCCGAGACCCACGTCCGCGCGGAGGCCAAGGCGGCCAGCGCCGAGATCGCCGCCAAGGCAGCCATCCTCGCAGCCCATCCGTCGTTCAATTTCAGCAGGGTATCGTTCGAAAAGCGCCTCACCTTGGCCGAGGCGTTGTTCGTCGACCTCGACGATCTGGACCTTCGCGAAGTGACCCGCGTCGCGGAAAACCTCTTTTGGTTGGAACAGTCCGGCTTCAGAGCGTCGACCTAATGGCGAGCATGACGATTGAAAGCCAGCGCGACCTCAGGAAGTCTCTGGTGGAAACTCAACCTGTGCAATACTCTATCGGCGTGGGGGTGCACGGTGGCCATTAGTATTCATAATCCTGATCAATATATGGCCGCACTCCGGACCATCATCGCGCAAGGCCGCAAGCGAGTGGGACTTCTTGTCGGTGCTGGCGCACCGGCCGGTATGTTGCGAGACGATGGATCGCGACCTCTAATACCGGCAGTCGCGGGTTTGACCGATCAGGTTCTGAAGGTCATTGAACCGACCTACGGAGTCCAACTCGCGGGCCTCAAGGCGGACCTCAAGAAGCACGATATCGAAACGCTGCTGTCGCGGATACGCGCTCTGAGCGGCGTAATTGGTACGACCAAGGTGCACGAGCTAGACGGGCCTGGATATCACGCCATGGCGGAGGCCATCTGCGGGCAGATTGGCAAGGTGGTGAATGTCCGCCTGCCGAAAGACATATCGCCCTATGGCGAATTGGTGAGCTGGATCACAGGTTCGGCGCGCAGCCACCCGGTCGAGATCTTCACCACAAACTATGATCTGCTGTTTGAAGAGGCTTTTGAGCGAGTGAAGGCGCCGTATTTCGACGGCTTCACCGGCGCTCGCGAAGCGTTTTTCGATCCAGCCTCCGTGTCCGGCGATGAGCACGCTCCCCGTTGGACAAAGCTGTGGAAGCTCCATGGCTCTCTCGGCTGGAAGGCCAACGTCCATGGCGAAGTTATTCGGACCGGCCAGCCGGACGCCACGCACTTGGTCTTTCCCGAGCACTTGAAATACGACCAGACCCAGAAGGCGCCCTATTCGGCGCTTTTGGATCGCCTGCGCGCGTTTCTTGCGACCGACGACACGCTTCTGGTCTCGATCGGCTTCTCCTATGGAGACGCGCACATTTCGGCTCGTATTGACGAAGGCTTGGCAGCGAACCCTGCCGCGAGCGTTTTCGCCTTTCAGTTTCAGACGCTTGATCAGGAGCCCTGTGCCTGCGAGCTCGCGGCCCGGCGTCCGAATTTCAGCGTCTATGCGCGCGATAAGGCAGTTGTGAACGGGGTGTCCGCGGACTGGGCGACGCCCGGCGATCTGCCGACGAAGGACTGGGGCCCGATCCGCGATAGTTATTGGGGTGCGTCGGCTCCGGGCGGCCCCAAGGAATTCAAACTGGGTTCTGTTGATGCCTTCGCCCGATTTTTCGCGGCGTCCCGCTCCCCGCAGGCCTTTGTCACGACGCCGGTCGCCCCAGCATCTGCCTTGCCCGTTACATGACCGCTCCAACCTTTCTCGGGCGGGTCGGAACTGTGGCTGGATCCATGGTCAGCGTGCGCCAGGCCGAGTCTGTAGCGTCCGGCATCGCGATTATAGGTGGCCGTAGCTATCGGGTCGGCCAGGTGGGCAGCTTCGTGCGTATCCCGCAGGGCTACCACGACCTCTACGGCATCATCTCAGAGGCTGGCGCAAACGCCACGCCCGAGACCCTGCGTGACGCCGGCGAGCGCGGCGATAGCTGGATGACGGTACAGTTGGTCGGCGAGATCGTGGAGACCAGCTTTGAACGCGGCATCAGTCAGTATCCTGGGATCAACGACGAGGTGCACCTCGTCACGGAGGAAGACCTCGCCAAAATCTATGGTGGGGAGGCCACGGGTCAGGTGACCATCGGGCGGCTCGCCGGCGCTGAGAGCATTCCCGTCAGGATCGATCTTGATGCGTTGATCACCCGACATAGTGCGATCCTCGGCTCGACCGGGTCAGGGAAGTCCACGACGGTGGCGAGCCTGTTACGCTCTCTTTGTGGCGCGGCTTTCCCAAGCGCCCGTGTGCTGCTGATCGACATCCACGGCGAATATGCGGCCGCGCTGAAGTCGATCGCCGCCGTCTACCGCATCAATCCGACTGGGGACGAGCGGTCGCTCGTCATTCCCTATTGGGCTATCGATCCTCAGGAGCTGTTCGAGTTTTTGACCGGCGGCCTCGAAGACAAAGCCTTCACGGCAATCCTCGACCGCGTGCAGGCCATGAAGGCCACGGTCGCAAAGGATTTCAAAGGGGTCGATGAAAACGCCCTGACCTCAAGCACACCACTGCCGTTCAGCCTCAAGCAACTCTGGTATGATCTGATCGATCCCGAGGTTAGAACCTGGGCGAACACTGAGCGCACCGTGGCCGCCCTAGAAGACAAGGGCGACGCTGAGACCCTCCGACAGCCAAGGTATAAGCCGCCTGGAGCGGGTAGCGCCCTACCAAACCAGAACCAGCAGGGCGTACTGCACATCCGCCGGCAGCTTGATCAGATGCGGTCGCGCCTTTTGGACCGGCAGTACGATTTCATGCTTCGCCCTGGCGACTGGGAGCCAGATCTTGCCGGCAAGGCCAAGAAGGATCTTCCTGAGCTGCTCGAGGCCTGGTTCGGCCATGACAAGCCGGTGACGGTGCTCGACCTCTCAGGCGTACCGAGCACGGTGCTGTTGCGCCTCATCGGCGGGATCCTGAATATTACTTATGAGGCGCTCTTTTGGGGACGTGAGCTGCCAGAAGGTGCGCGTAGCCGCCCGCAGCTCGTCGTTATGGAAGAAGCGCATCGTTATCTGGGAAAGGACACGGACAATCCGGCGCGGGACATGGTCCAGCGCATCGTCAAGGAGGGCCGAAAGTTTGGCATCGGCGCGATGATCGTCAGCCAGCGACCTTCAGAAATAGACGAAACGATCCTGTCTCAGTGCGGCACTCTCATTGCGCTTCGACTTTCGAACACCAACGACCGCGGCAAGGTCCAGGCGGCGTTGCCGGACAGCTTGAGCGGGTTGACCGACGCATTGCCTGTCCTGAGGACCGGTGAGGCGCTGATCATGGGGGAGGCTGCCAAACTCCCCATCCGTTGCCGCATCACCCTCCCACCGGAAGAGTTTCGGCCGAGTAGCGGGGACCCCGCTGTTGCGAAAGCGTGGAGTCAACCCCGCGGCGCGCAGGACTACCAGAGATTGGCGGCGGCTTGGCGCTCCCAAGATCCAAAGTGGAAGGAGAAGACCTGATGCAACGACAACCGGTAAGTTCAAGCAATCTCGCGTCGATCGGATACGACGCCGGCCAGCAGGTGCTCGAAATCGAGTTCGTTAACGGTGGCGTATACAGATACTTCGACGTTCCCGAGGGCCTGTTCGACCAGCTGATGGCGGCCGGATCGCACGGGTCCTTTTTCTCTCAGAATATCCGCACTCAGTACCAGTTCGAACGCCTCTAGCCCGCCGGGCTTTTCCGACTTCTCGCGCCAGACGGGGTCTGAAGCATCACCGGGCGGAACTTTCCGGTTTCCCAGGAACTCCTGCATTTCGATGTGCGGGAGCCTTGCGTTGATCCCATTGGAAACGAGAACGTTCGTCGGCGCTCGGAGCGATCAAGCCGAAGACGTCGAGCGGGTGCACTTTTTTCCGTGCGGCGCATGCAAGCAGCTAATCGACATGCGTGACCTCGACGCTGTCTTCCATCATGAGGTTGCTGGACACTCGCCATTACCTCGTTCCAGAGAATGTCGCCTGGCGACAATCGAGGATCAGCTTCGCGGTTTGCTCAGCCGTGGCGACGGTGCTGGGCTTTTGGCCTAGGCGAAACCAATCGGACGCGTCGCGCCAGGGGGCCACAATGTGGAGATCGTGCCCAAAATTGTTCGCGTCTAATATATCTTATCGGAAATCGGGGTCATTTTATCGAGAATATTCAGATGATTGGTACGGCCGATAACCTGATTATTATCGGAAACTAACAACAAAACGATTTCACTGGGCGTGAAGATGCCCGTGTCTGTGATGCAGGTCCGGATAGTGCGGGTGCTTGTGTCGCATTGGCGCGTGATGGTGCAAATGTGCGTGCGGTTCACCCTCTGGATCAGCGGGGCTATGGGCGTGCTGGTGATGCTCATCGTGAACGTGGCGATGATCATGGTCCAGCGCCTCGTGCTCATGCTCGTGCACGTGCCGCTCTGAAAGATGGAGATACACGCCGACGGCCATCAGCACAGCGGCGCCGATAAGCGGAAGCGAGATCGGCTCGCCGAACAGGATGAGCGCTAAGGCCGCACCGAGAAACGGCGCCGTCGAGAAGTATGCGCCGGTGCGCGCGGTTCCCAGATGACGCAGCGCGAGCACGAACAAAACCAGACTCACTCCGTAGCCGAAGAACCCGACCACACCCGCGCCAGCGATTGCACCTATCTCCGGAAAGTGCGCGCCATGGCCGACGGCCAGCAGGAGGTTCACCGTACCGGCCACCACACCCTTGATGGACGCAATCTGTACCGGATCAGCCGATGAAAGCTTCCGCGTCAGATTGTTGTCCACGCCCCAGGCCAGGCAGGCCCCGGAAATCCCTAACGCGCCCAGTCCCACACCTGATGGCCCACCCTGCCACGAGAGGAGCACAGCGCCGAGAAGGATCGCCATGGCGCCGATCAGAAGCCGCCGATCTACGTTCTCCTTGAACCAAAGCCACGCTATGGCCATCGTCGCCAAGCCTTCGAGGTTCAAGAGAAGGGCGGCCGTTGAGGCCGGTGTGCGCGACAGACCCAGCATCAAAAGAAGCGGTCCTATAACGCCGCCGGCTAGCACCACCAGACCCAGCCAGGGCAGATCGCCGCGTTGTAGGGAGGCTTCGGGAGCGGGCACGCGCAGCGCGCCCCGGGCCAAGTGTACGAGCCCAAGACCAAGGCCCGAGCCCAGATAGAGTAGTCCCGCCAGCAGCCAAGGGTCCACGCCGTCGCCTATCAACAGCTTCGCCAGTGGAGTTGAGGCACCAAACAACGCGGCGGAAGCCAGCGCCATCGGCGCGCCAGGCCAGAGAATGGAGGATTTCATTCGCGGATGCTCGCCGGGGAGAAGGCTTGCCGACCTTCTTTGATCCCATAGTAGACTATCACAAGCCCTGCCGCCGGGTCCGACCACCACCATCCAGCCAGCGCGTTAAGCCCAACGCCGACGAGCACGGCCGCCGCTAGTGCCGCGTCGATCACAGTGACCCGCGCCTCCGTCCGAAGCACTACATTCCCCAGCGCGCGCCCGGTTGCCAGCTTGCCGTACGCTAAGAGCGACATCGCTACGACGGTGACCGCCAGCCAAATCATGCCAAGGGGCGAGGGCGCAGGATGCTCGCCTGACGCGATGGTCCAGGCCGACTGTCCAAAGACATAGGCGGCAAGCAGGAAGAAGGCCGATCCGATCAGCCGCAGAGCCAACCGTTCGCGCCCATGGGCGCCGCCCTTGAGTTGCCAGACCACGACGATCGAGGCGAAAATCTCAATCAGGCTGTCCAGGCCGAAGCCGGCCAAAGCCGTCGAGCCAGCCCTTACCGCCGCGAAGATCATCAGCGGTGTACCGACCACGTTCCATGCGAGCGTCGCATACTCCAGCCGCAAGCCGCGGCTCAGCAGACGGTCGGCGCTCACGATGGGGAGGACCCTGCAACCATACTAAAATACTAGCATGGCCTTAGGGACAGCCCAGCGCCTGCATTGACCGTTTGTGATAACATATATTAGGCGCGACCATCTAAGTAATTGATAATATTACAGTATGTGGCTGTGCGCGGCCTGTGCGCGCTGGCCGTCGCAAGATCCTCAAAGCCCCTTCACAAATGCCGCCGCGGCTGGACTCCGGCTTCGCTCTCGATGGATCACCAGGTCAAAGTGGCGGTCTGGAAGATCAAACCGCAATTTCGTCAATCGGCCGGCGGCGACGAACGATCGCGCTGCGAGTTCGGAAACAGCGGCCACCAGTTCGCCGCTGGCCGTGGCTTCCAACACCGCCTCGTTTGAGGTGAGCTCGAGGGCCGTTCTCAATCGCGCGGGATCCACTCCGACATCTGCGAGCGCATGCTCGAATTCCGACCTGGTGCCGGATCCAACTTCACGTCTCGCCCACAATGCACTTTCCAGATCGCGCGGCCCCACGATCGTTCCGGCCAGCGGGTGGCTGGGCGCCGCATAGACGGCGATCCGATCGGTGGCGACCCGCGTCCGCTCGAGGTGCTGGCTTTCTATCTCCCCCTCCACGAAGCCTATATCTGCCGCGCCTTCGATCACGGCCTGCGTCACTTGGGCGGTGTTCCCGACCGTAAGCTTAAGGCCTATGTCCGGGTACGCGCGGGCAAAGGTCGCCATCCGAGACGGCAGCCAATAGTTGGCGACAGTCTGGCTGGCGGCCAGGGCGATCGCGCCTCGCTTCAGGCCTGCCAGATCGTCCAGCGCTAGCGCCGCGGCCTGGGCTCTCGCAAGCACCGCGCTGGCATCAGGCAAAAAGGTCCGGCCGGCTTCGGTCAGCGCCAACCCCCGCCCTACCCTATCGAACAGGCGAACCTCGTGCCGCGCTTCCAGGGCTGCGACCGCAGCGCTGGCTGCCGACTGCGTCATGTTCAGCGCCTCCGCGGCGCGTGTCATATGCAGCCGTTCTGCGACAGCGACAAAGACGCGAAGCTGTTCAAGGGTCATATAGGTCGATCAAAAATAGCGATTGAACTGACCATAACAATGCGTTGGATCGATTGATAGTCGTGGGCGATGGTGCCGGCATGATAGCCGCGCCGCACACATCGAGAAGTACGATCGAAGTTCTTCAAAGCAATCGCTGGCCTTTGCGGCTGGCGCCCGGACTGGCGCTTTGCGCTGTGATCGCCATTGGCGCCTATGGACTGCAAGCTGCGGAAACCCAACTTCTCGGCCGTGCCTGGCTGGAGGCGTTGGTTCTGGCGATCTTGATCGGCACGGCCGTCCGGACAGCCTGGACGCCGCCCCTGACCTGGCTGCCTGGCATTGCCTTCAGCGCAAAAATTCTTCTGGAGGTCGCCGTCATCCTGCTGGGCGCTACGGTCAGCGCTAGCACAATCTTAGGCGCAGGGGGCGCACTGCTGGCCGGCATCGCTTGCACCGTTTGCCTGGCCATCCTCTTTAGCTACGGACTCGGTCGGCTGTTTGGCTTGCCATGGCGGATGGCCGTCCTGATCGCCTGCGGCAATTCCATCTGTGGGAACTCTGCGATCGCTGCGGTTGCGCCGGTGATCGGCGCGGACAGTGACGATGTCGCGGCCTCGATCGCCTTTACCGCGGTCTTGGGTGTGGCCGTGGTTCTTGGGCTGCCCGCGCTTTCTATAGCCCTTCATATGAGCCCGCGCGGCTTCGGCGTACTGGCCGGGCTGACCGTCTACGCCGTCCCCCAGGTCTTGGCGGCCACCGCACCCATAAGTTCGCTATCGGCGCAGATCGGAACACTCGTAAAGCTGGTTCGAGTGCTCATGCTTGGGCCCGTCGTGTTGGTCCTGTCCGTTCTGAGCAATCGCCAAAGCCTTGGCGAACATGGCTCTCACGCTTCGCACGGTTCCCAACTCCCGAAGCTTGACCACCTGGTCCCGTGGTTCATCATCGGCTTCCTCCTGCTCGTCGCGGGCCGGTCGTTCGACCTATTCCCGCAGGCATTGCTCTCCCCTGTTTCGCATACGGCCACATGGCTGACGGTCGTATCGATGGCTGCGCTGGGCTTGGGGGTCGATGTGAGGGTGATCTCGAAGGCGGGGCCTAGGGTTACCGCCGTGGTCACGCTCTCGCTCATTGCGCTCGGACTTGTCGCACTGGGGCTGATCCGTCTCCTGGGCCTGAATTGATGAGCGTCAGCCTACGAGGCTCGCGCGCGCCTGAACGATCCAAACGGCCGCTGGCATCAGCACTCCCGAGGGGGTTTCGTATGGCGCAAGCGCAGACCGGACCGCCCCGTCGACGGTCGGCGCCAGCTCCGGCTGTTCCCGCAGGATCGCCCCAAGAGGGCCCACGCGGAACGCCAAGTCCACAGTCTGATCCAGGCTTGAGCCGCCGATCGACGTGTTGAAGGCGTGGAGCGTCACGTCCGAAAAGCCAGCATCCGCCAGGACCTTGCGCACCCGGTCCGCATCGGCGAACGCAAAGGGACCTGGCGCTGTCGGGTCCATTGGCGGAGACGGCGGCAGGAAGGGCTGGGCCGCCTCCATCGGGGCGCGCATCCAGAGGTTTTCTTGAAAGGGGCGCCAGCAAACAAAGGCCATGCGACCGTCGGGCTTCAGCGCCTTGCGAAGGTTTGAGAAGGCCGCGACGGGGTCGCTGAAGAACATCACGCCGAACCGGGAAAAGACCGCATCGAAGGCGCCCTCCCCTAACTCGCCCGACTGCGCATCGACCTGGCGAAAGTCAGGCGTGGCCGCGCCATTGGGAACCGGCCGTGCCCGCGCCACCTCAAGCATCGGCAGGGAAATGTCGGCGCCGAAGACGGCGCCGGTCGCGGTGACCCGGGTCGCCAGTTCCAGCGAGGTCTGCCCACAGCCGCAGCCAACGTCGAGGATTCGCTCGCCGGGCGCCGGGTCGAGAGCGCGCATGGCTTCAAGGCCCAAGGGTTCGATCTGCCGGTCGAGTTGTTCCTGGAACCTCGCCCAGGTCTGGCCGGCGGTGGCGTTCCAGTAGTCGATCTGCGCCGCGTTGTCGGATGAACTGGGGTTTTCGGTCATCGGCGGCTCCCTGGCGCAGTCGCGCCCGTGGTTTGAAGACTTGGACCGGCGA
The DNA here is from genome assembly GCA_903862425.1 of uncultured Caulobacterales bacterium. Taxonomy (GTDB): domain Bacteria; phylum Pseudomonadota; class Alphaproteobacteria; order Caulobacterales; family Caulobacteraceae; genus CAIOYC01. Next base: position 49,279 of record CAIOYC010000005.1, read on the forward strand.
GGTCGCCCTGTCGACGCTCACGCGGGACGGGCCGTGCCCCATTCGCACCATCCGAGCACCTTGGGCGCCTTGGGCAGGTACATCGTTTCGACGGTCTCGACCGAGAAGCCTGCCGCTGTGATCGAGCCGGCGACAGGCCGAGTCAGGTGGCAGCCGCCCGCGACCGGGGTCCAAAAGGGTTCGATTCGCCGCTGCCAACGCTGGATCTGGGCCTAGCAGATGGCCATTCACGCCTCGGCACTATCGCAGGGCGCAGCTTGGCAGCTGCGGCCTCCTATTGTGGGGAATTGGCCGCGCCCTTCGCGGCGACCGCTCCGGGACAAGAACCCTAAGGTCGAGCGGTAAGGCCACGTCGCTGCCCCCGCCACGTTTTCGGAGCCTGGCCAAAAGTTTGTTTGAATAAGCGGGAGAACTCCGCCTGATCCAGCAGACCGCATGCATTGGCGATCTGGCAGAGCGGTCGATCAGTGGTTAGCATCATGATGCATGCCAGGTTCATGCGGCGAAGACCGATATAGTCCTGCACTGACATGCCGAAGCTAACCTTAAACGCCGCAGAAAACTGGCTGGCGGTTAATCGGGTTAATCTGGCGAGCTCAGTGAGTTCGATTGGCGAATCAATGTAATCGCCGAGGTAGGCTGTGACCCGCGCCACCTGCCATGGAGCCAGAAAAGGCCGCCTCTCCCCCAGCAGGAGAACAGCCGAGCGGCGTGCGGCGCGGCTTCGCTCGCTTTCGAGCAGCGCTGACGCACGATCAAGGCAAGCATGGGCGGCACAGGCATCGCGATCGACGAAGCGACTGGCTTCTCCCAGCAGCCTCAAGAGGATCGCGGCAACCTCGCCATCCAGGCCTTCAGAGGGCGGACCTCCCCGAGAGCGTTCCTGATACATGGCTACCTCCGGGTCGCTGCGAGCGGCGGCTCTGTCCGACATATCCCGAAGTTTGGCAAAGGAGACCCGCCTTGCACGAGTGAGCTGATGCAAGTCTGTGTGAGGTGAAGCGCAAGTACGTTTAGACCAATAGTGATGCGGGCTAGGCCGGTCGCGCGATCAGGACCGCCACGACTATCAGCAAGAGTATCGGCGCCAGCAGCGTCCAAAAGCCTACGTTTGCAAACCCGATGACAGCCGCCCCTGCGCCTAGCGCAAACGCCAGGATGGGCAACCACGCGTTGACGAACCGAGGAAGCGACCGCCTCCGATGGCTTGCGGGTCCAATGACGACGTTGACGAGGTCCATCGTGGCTTCAGTAAGGTTGCCCGTCATCGAGGTGGTTGGAGATAGCCCTTTCAACAGCGGCATGTGCCCGAGAGCGTTTTGCAAACCCATGGCGAAGACTCCAACCAAGCCGACAGTCAAGATGCCAGGGGCTTCAGCAGACATGGCCGGATGAACCCGCACACCCAGCGCCATGAACCCTGTCAGCAACGCCGTCTGCGCGCCAAGAAGCAGGAGGGCTGCGCGTCGAGGTTGGCCGGATTGGGCGAGATTGACCAATTGAGCGACGGCTACCGCGCCCACAAAAACTGGCAGCGCCAGGATTTTGGTCGGAAGCTGCTGGACTTGGCCCAGGAGGGCCGCCGCCACGACAACGAAGTTGCCAGTCACATGTGCGACGAACAGTGCGTACAACCCAATGAAGCTGACGGTGTCGACATAGCTGGCGATGAAGGCCAGCAGGACACCCGTGCTGGTTGGCGCGGCTAGGGCAGTCGACTTTCTATCAGCCCCCCCCGACTTCTGCATTGGTACGGCGTGCCAATCCTCTGGGGCCTCGGCCTCGCGCCAGGCCGATGCCCCGACATTTATCGGAAGCTGATCATTCACTTGAGCGCCTATCGTTTAGGGGCGAGCGCAGAACCGTGGCGCGCGCAGGCGCGCTCGGTAGCCATCGCGCACCAGCTCGGGTTGGACGGGCTTCAAGCCGGAATGACTCGTCGAAGGCGCCGTGCGCCAAAACAGTGGTCGTAACCTTTGGCCCCACCGCCGCGCGCGCCATCGGCGCAACGACCGTTGGGATTGCCAACGGGAGCGGTGATCGCATCAATTTTTGCATGTGCTAGCCCAACATGATGCCAGCGCACCGCCGCTTCGGCGCCTCCAGCAGGCTTCAACTGCCAGCAACTTCAGCCGATCAGGCACATTCGTCGTGTTAGGCGTTGCGAGTTTGCATGGCTCGCTAGCCAGCGGTCTGTGAGCTCCCTAACCTCTGCGGCGGAGATCGCTCGCAGCGCTCTACGTGCTGATCCCCAAATTTGACCGGGCCGTTTAACTGCCGCTAGCCCGATCTCTGGTGGAAGGGGTTAAGTACGCGACCAATGACCGGTGCGACCTCCCCAAGGGGTCGCCGTCGCCTGCTCCAGCCGTAACCGCTCGCGCTTAACTGCAGGACCGGCGTCTGGGTTTTGCGTGCGTTCGTGAAAGCCGGGTGTTCTTATGCCGTGCCAACTTGTCGCCCATCACTGGGAGATAGCGATGGCTGAGACAGAGACTTCGCACGATAGTCCGTTCGCGCACGTGGTGCTGGCGACCGGCGAGGCTGTCGTTTTCGCTCCCGGCGACCGGGTGAGAGTGGACGACCGAAAGCCCGTTGGCCACTACCGCGTGCCGACCTACCTGCGCGGCAAGACGGGTACCGTCGAGTGCGTCTACCTGCCGGCCCAACTCAACAACGAGGAAGAGGGCTTCGGCCGCAACGGCGGGGCTAAACGCCACTACTACCGTATCGGCGTGCCAATGACCGAGATCTGGCCGGCCTATGCCGGGTCGCCTCAGGACAGTCTACGCATCGAAGTATTCGAGGGCTGGCTGGAAAGGATAGGCGCATGACCGAGGCACGGACAAACCGTGGTCACGACCACGATCACGGCGATCCTCACGCGCCGATCGTGGCTGACGGACAGCCGAGTTACTACGAAATCATGGAGACGGCGATCCGCGAGCTCCTGGTCGAGCGCGGCCACTTCACCGCGGCCGAAATCCATCGCCAAATCGACTTGCTGGATTCTCGGACGCCTGCGCTTGGCGCGGCGATCGTGGCCCGCGCCTGGACGGATCCGGCCTTCAAGGTCCGTCTGCTCGCCGACGGCCGGGCGACCGTCGAGGACCTGGGCATAAGCTTCTATGACGACACGGGCCTCGTCGTGCTCGAGAATACGCCCGAGGTACACCACCTGATCGTCTGCACCCTGTGCTCGTGCTACCCGCGACCCGTCCTGGGGCTGCCCCCTGAGTGGTACAAGTTGAAACCCTATCGGGCTCGCGCGGTTGCCGAGCCGCGCTCAGTCCTCGCCGAATTCGGAACCGTGCTTCCCGACGAGGTCGAGATCCAGGTCCACGACTCCACATCCATGGCGCGCTACCTCGTCCTTCCGCGTCGTCCTGACGGTTCGGATCACCTCAGCGAAGCCGAGTTGGCGGCGTTGGTCACCCGAGACGCCATGATCGGCGTCCGCCTCGTCGAGTTGCCCCAGGGAAGCCGCTCATGAGCGATGTAATCGTCACCCGCCTGCCGAACGACGTCGGTGGCCTTTCCGCGGCGCCCATCGACCAGAGCGACCACGTCCTGGCGCCATGGGAGAAGCGTTGCCACGCTCTTGCAGACGTCCTCGATTTCCACAAGCTGATCAATACCGAAGAAAAGCGGCGCGGCGTTGAGGCGTTGGGCAGTGAGATTGTCGGCAAGCTCAGCTATTACGAACGCTGGGCGGTAGCCTTCGCCAACATCCTCTTCCAGAAGGGCGTGCTGACGCCGGAAGACTTGGCCAAACGCATGCGCGAGGTTGAGCGGCGTTTAGCGGCGGAACGCGGTGATTCCCCAGGGGCGGGGATTTAGTCGTGAAAGACGGCCTTATCACTTGGCCGAGCCCATATGCTCCGCACGAGACGCTCGCGCGCCTGTTGTCTGAGGTGACAGGCCGAGGCCTCTTCATCTTCGCGATTATCGATCATGCCCAGGCAGCCAAGCAGGCCGGCTTGGAGATGAGACCGGCCAGCGTGGTGATCTTCGGAAACCCCAAGGGCGGAACGCCGCTGATGCAAATGGCCCCCACCCTAGCCATCGACCTTCCATTGAAGGCGTTGGTCTGGGAGGACGAAAACGGGAAAACCCAACTCACCTACAATCGAGCTTCGTGGATCGCCCGCCGCCACCATCTGGCAGTGGAAGATATCGATGAAGAGGCCTGGGAGTCGGAGGGTGGTGCGATCGATCATCATCCGGGCGACCTGTTCGCTTCCGACGAAAGCCTTCGTCCCACGGCCGATCCGCTCGTTGCGGCCATCGGGAAGGCACTGGCCGACATCGCTCGAAGCGTCTGTCGGTCCGACGTTGCGCGATGACTCTTCGTCATCGGGTCATTTTCATCTTCGCCACTCTGGCGACCATCAATCTTGGCGCCTGGATTTGGGCGGGATTGGCATTCCAGAACCGGTCGGTGCTGATCGGGGTGGCCTTTGTGGTCTATGGATTGGGATTGCGTCACGCCGTCGATGCCGACCACATCGCCGCGATCGACAACGTCACCCGAAAGCTGATGCACGAAAAGCAGCGGCCAGTGGCTGTTGGCTTCTACTTTGCGCTCGGCCATTCCAGTCTCGTGATCCTAGCGACGGCCGCCGTCGCTGGTCTCACTACGGCGCTAAGTCGTTTCGAGGGCTGGAGGGACATTGGCGGCACCGTGAGCACCATCATCTCGTCCGTCTTCCTGCTCGCTATCGCGGCCATGAACGTCGTGATCTTCCGTGATATCCATCGCAGTTACCAGCGCCTGCGGCGCGGAGACCCCTATGTTGAAGAAGATCTCGATATCCTCCTGAACAATCGTGGATTCCTGGCCCGGCTGCTTCGCCCGCTTTTTGGACTGATCACGCGAAGCTGGCACATGTATCCGCTCGGTTTTCTCTTTGGCCTGGGCTTTGATACCGCGACCGAGGTGGCAATGTTTGGCGTCTCTGCCGCTCAAGTGGCAAAGGGGGTGTCCGTAGCCGATATTATGGTCTTCCCTGTTCTTTTTGCAGCGGGGATGTCGCTGATCGATACGGCCGACGGCGTGTTAATGCTCGGCGCTTACAACTGGGCCTTCGTGAAGCCCGTGCGCAAGCTGTACTACAATATGACTATTACCCTGGTGTCCGTTGCCATCGCGCTGTTAATCGGCGGAATCGAAGGCCTAGGCTTGGTACGCCGGCGCCTGGATTTCCACGGCGGGGCTTGGGAGATCGTGCGGGCGCTGGCGGACAATATGAATACGCTGGGGTTTGTGGTGATCGGCCTGTTCATTGCCAGTTGGGCTGTGTCGATCGCGATCTACAAATACAAGCACCTCGATGCAGTGGATGCATAAACAGCCTGACAATGTCCCTCGGAGCTGGCTATCCGCCGGCGAAGTCCGGCGCACGACCTTACGCTGATCGCGGCAGGCGGTGGGGGCAACTATATCTGCGGCAATGAGCTTGATTAGGCCTTCTCCAAGCGGATATCGATTTCCCGCTCCATGAAGCTCCATTCCCTTGTGGCTCGGAGCTGCCCAAGCATCTCATCGAAGGCGTCGTCGTCGCCAGGGGCGTAGTCGAGGAACCCGATGAAATCGAAAGGCTCGGCCGTCCCGAAATCGCGGCAGTGAAGCAGACGGCGGGCGACGGCGGGGAGATAGCGCATCCCAATCGCAATATGATGGGAGTGCTCCTCAAGGATGTCGCGGCGTTCGTCCTGCGCGAGCGCCCACCACGCCGGCGATTTGCGTAACAGGATCAATGCCGCCCGCGACGAAGACGCACGACCCACCGGCTTCTGCCGCTTTAGCAGCGCGGCTTTCTCCGCCGATGTTGTGTAGCGGTCGTTGGTCGCGACCCCGCGCAGCATCCATAGCGCGCCGGCAGGAACATCGGCCAGCAGCCCGGGCGACATCTCGACAGAGGAGGCTTCGCCGATCGGATCTCCCGACACGGTGCGTTGCGAGGCGACGGTCCAGGTCCCGCTGGTCCCCCCGATAAAGCTAAAGGCCCTTGGGTTGTCAGAGTTCATCATAGAGTTCGTCATCTCGAAGTGCTCTCTTTCAGGGGAAGGCTGCCGTTCAAGGCCAGCAGCCTGGCAAGTTGAGGATGACGGTAGTGCCTTCGCCGGGGCGGCTCTCAATCTCCACCGACCCGCGTGCCCGACGGACAAACTCCGCGACCATCGGCAAACCAAGGCCTGTTCCCCGGTCTGCCGGCTTGGTCGAAAAGAACGGGTTGAACACTTTAGCCAGAATCTCCGCAGGGATGCCGCAACCCGTGTCGCCGACTCGAACGGTCAGCCTCGGACAGGCCGCAATCACCATGCCCCCGTCCTGACCAGGGCCGTCATCGTAGTTCAGGCTCACGGTGAGGCGCCCGCCCGATGGCATCGCGTCCCGTGCGTTGACGACCAGATTGAGAATTGCATTCTCAAGTTCCTGAACGTCACAGACCACTCCTGGGGCGCCTGCAGCACAGTCGATGTCCAAGCATATTTTCGGGCCCAAGGTGAGTTCGATCAGGCCCCGCAGGGACGAGATCACTTCCGCAGGGTCGACCCGCCGCAGGTGGGTTGGCTCTACCCGCGCCAGATCAAGGATTTGGCCTCGCAGCGTGACAATCCGCTCGACCGCGGTTCGCGCGTTTTGACAGAGACGGTGGACGCCTGACGGATCGGGCCGCGCCAGGCTACGGTCAATGAGGCTGAGCGCGCTCGCCACGACCTGAAGGAGGTTTCCCATGTCGTGCGCCAGACCTGCTGACGTCAGGCCGAGGCTTGCTAGGCGGTAGAGGGCCTCTGGCTCCAAGCCGCTCGCACCGAGCACAAAGGGATCGCCGGATGGGCCAAGCGCGCTTACGCCTCGCATCTCAGGGCAAGCATCAGCGCGCCTCTCGCAAACTCCAGGTGACATCTTTACTGCCCCGACTTGCTGGTCCGTCGCCGAGTTGAATATGCCCGGTGAAGTCTGATCTGATCAGTGTCTGCCAAACCGTCTTGCGAATTTGAACGAGACTTAAGGCGTCCGACTGGGAGCTTACGACAACTCACGCAAGCGCGCCGACCCTAACGGGCTTAGGGCTCCTGGCTCTTTTAGAACGATGGAAATCGTTGGTCAGCGGCAGCCAGACTTCCTCGGGTGCAGCGGGCCATGGCAGCCCAGGAGCGCTTCGTGGCTTTGACCGCCCTCCCCCCCGTATTTGAAACTGAGCGGCTATTTCCAGGCGCGGCCCGCAGGCAGGCTCCGCCGCCTGCACGAGTGAGCCCCCTCCCCGCTTGGCGACTGAAGCGCGTTCAGACGCTCATTGAGGACCGGGTCGACGAGGCGTTGACCCTTCCCGACCTGGCGGCAGCGGCTGGCGTCTCCAGGATGCACTTCGCAGCTCAGTTTCGTGCCGCCACGGGCATGCGACCGCATGACTATCTCCTCGCCAGGCGAATCTCCAGAGCAATGGCTCAGATGATGGACAGCGGTGAGCCGCTCGCGTTCCTCGCGCTCTCGGTCGGCTTTCAGTCCCAGAGTCATTTCACCACGGTCTTCAAACGCATGACCGGCGCGACGCCGGCGGCGTGGCGCGCAGCCATGCAAGCAAGCCCCCGTGCCGGCGGCGCGGCGCCATCAGGCGCGAGCGCGCCGCGCGGCAACGGCTCCATCGATTGCTTCCAGAAGATCCTGATGGCGAACGGGTTTGGTGAGGAACTCAACGGCGCCGGCCTTCATCGCCCGAACTGACATATGCACGTCCGCGTGTCCGCTGATGAACACGATCGGTACGTCGATGCCGCTGTCCTTTAGGGACGCTTGGAAATCGAGGCCGCTCTGGCCCGGTAGCCAGACGTCGAGTACAAGGCATTCGACTTGATCGGCCCGGCCGGTCGCGATCAGTGACTTCGTGTCCGGATAGGTCTCGGCTATGAAGCCACAGGACCGCAGCAGGCCGTCTAGCGCTTCGCGTGTGTTCTCATCGTCTTCCACGACGGCGACGAGCGGCGCTCCGTCCCGTACGGGCTGCGGAACTGGCGGCGACATCTCGATGGGTTCCAAGACCTTGACGGTTTCGGCAACGAAGAGATACCCCCGCCCCTGGACTGTCTTTATCGCATCACGGAACGACCCAAGCGCCCTTCGAAGACAAGCCATCTGAAAGCGCAGATTGCTTTCGTCGACTGTTGTCGACGGCCAAACCGCGTTGGTGATCTCGTTTTTGCTGACCACGCGACCGCGGGCGCGCAAGAGCACAACCAGGAGATCGAAAGCGCGACTCCCCAGCTCGACGGCTTGTCCATCAAGCTCCAATGTCCGGCTCCCGATCGAACAGCGGAAGCCACCGAAATGATAGATGGTGTCTGGTTCCGACATCGCAGCGCGCAGCGCCCAATCCTCGCGGCCGGCCAATCCTATCTGCGGCGGGACTGACACCTCGGACATTCTTTCAACCCCCGGGATTGCGATCCTTATAATGAACACCCTATTGGATGTGGCTCCGAAAACCTGGACAAGGCAAGGTGGACTCTCGTCCTAAATAACTAGCCCAAGGTCTAGTTAGGGACGACGTGGGTCGGAAGTGTCCGCCTTGAGGGCCGCGGCGACCCACACCAGCTCTGCGAAGGTCTGAACGTTCAATTTCCGCATCATCTGCCCGCGATACAATTTAACGGTGCTTTCACTGAGGCCTAGGTCAGCGGCTATCTGCTTGTTGCGTCGGCCGCTCACCGCCCTCTCCATCACTGCCCGCTCACGAGATGTCAGGCGCTCTGCTTCCGCTCGCCATCTCGCCCGATCGTCGTCCTCGGCTCGAAGTTGCGAATGTTGGGCGATGGCCCTTTGAACGGCGTCCAGGAGGTCCTGATCCCGGACCGGTTTGGTTAGGAAGTCGACGGCACCAGCCTTCATAGCCCGGGCGCACATAGCGACGTCGGCATGACCACTGATGAACACGATGGGCCGGCGGACTTTTTCGCGCACTAGCTCTTCCTGGAACTCCGGGCCGCTCACACCGGGAAGACGCACGTCGAGCACCATGCAGCCCGGGCGGTCTGGCCGGCCGGCGTCCAGATAATCGCCCACCGACCCGTAGCCCTCGACGCACAGGCCGACGGACCGGAACAGGCTGTCGAGTGACTCCCGGACGTGCGCGTCGTCGTCAATGACCACGACAACGGGTGGGGGCCGATCAGCGGACGCTGGCAAGGTTGCTCTCCTCGACGACGAAAGCCGGGACTTGGAACGAGAATGTGCAGCCGGCCGCAGAGTCGGCGACGGCTATCCGCCCACCGTGGCTTTCCACGATGGACCGGCAGATCGACAGCCCCATGCCGACGCCCCCCAATTTCGTGGTGAAGAACGCGTCGAACACCCGGTCCGTATCGCCCGGGCGCAGGCCGTGACCTGTGTCGGCGACCGAAACCTGCACCATGCCGTTACCGATCTTTTCGGTCTTAACGCTAAGCGCACGGCGTTCGGGATCCACCGTTGTCATCGCCTCGATGCCGTTGACAATCAAGTTCAGCACGACCTGTTGGATCTGCACCCGGTCCGCCAAAACCTTGCCGGCCTCAGCCGCAAGTCGGGTATCGACGGTGATGGCGTGCCGATCCAGTTCATTTCGGGCCAAGACAAGCGCCTCGACGATCACCCCGTTGATGTCGACTTCGACGAACTGCGTCGGAGCCTTTCGTGCTAAGGCTCGGATGCTGGCGATGACGTCTCCGGCGCGATGCCCGTCACGAATGACCCGCTCGGCCGCGAGGCGCGCCTCCTCAATGTTGGGAACCTCGCCGTCCAGCCAACGCATGCAGCTGGCGGCGTTGGTGACGATCGCCATCAGCGGTTGGTTGACTTCATGAGCGATGGATACCGTGAGTTCGCCGACGGCGGTCAGGCGGCTGACCTGCGCTAGCGCCTCTTGCGCCTGTTCCGCCCGCTTAAGGTCCTCAATATCGGTGTTCGTGCCGTGCCAATTGACGACAGCGCCGGTCTCGTCGCGAACCGGCGTAGCGCGGACGAGGAAGCTTCTATAGACGCCGTCGAAGCGGCGCATGCGTGCCTCGACCTCCCCCGAAGTCCGAAATTCGATCAGGTGGCGCCAGCGTTCGGCGACCTTCTCAACGTCGTCTGGGTGGAAAGCGGGGTAGAAGTTTTCCTTAGCCTCGGCCTCCGACATACCCGTGTAGTCGTTCCAACGCTTGTTCGTAACGTCGACGTTGCCGTTCGCATCGGCTCGCCACGCCATCACGGGCATGAGGTCGAAATTTCGCTTCAGGTCCTCGTTCACGTGCCGAGCCCGTTCCTTGGCGTCCTGCACGTCGCGGAAAAGTTGGGCGTTCTCGATGGAAATGGCGGCCTGCGACGCTAGCAGTTGGAGCAGGGACAGTCGGTCCGGCGTGAAGACGTGCGATGCCAGTCCATTTTCGAGATAGAGCGCGCCAACCAGTCTCTGCTGTTTCACGAGCGGGAGGCAAAGGACCGACCGAGGGGGCGTGCCGGAGAAATACGAGTCACTCGCGTACAAACTTGCCTCGAGCCCATCGTCGAGAATGACGGGTTGTTGCGTTCGCGTGGCGTAGTTCAGCATCGAGAGCGGCATCTCGACTTCGATGGACCCGAACTCGCGGTCAAGCAGCCGAACGGCGTCCGCGCGACTTGTGGCTTCTGCGACGATTTGCATCTCGCCGTCGCGGGGGAGAAGAAGAAGTCCGCGAACGGCCCCGGCGTGTTCTACGACCAGCACCATTAAGCGCTCGATGAGGCGCGATAGAACGATTTCCTGGGACACCGCCTGGTGCATGCCGATCAGGGCTTGCAGGTCAAATTGTTGCAATCGCCTCCCTGCAGTCTCGAAGTCGCCGTTAGTGGCGAGCACGGGTTGGGCGGTTTCAAGCTGGCGAACCTTGGCTTTGGCTCCCCAGATTTCATAGCACTCTCGGGCGCGTCGCAGGTAAGCATGGGCGATGGTCTCAAGGCCTCTCCCAAGGTGGAAACGCGCGGCAAGCTCGTTGCCCAACGCTTCGTTCTGCACGAACCCTTGGTCCCTCGAAAGTCGGATGGCCTGTTCGTAATGGCGCTCCGCTTCCAGTTCGCGACCCTCCAGACGGGCGACCTCCGCGGCGACGAGTTGGGCGCGATCCCCAATGTTTTCGGGGCAGCGCACTGCCCACTGGGCGAGCTGCGCCGCGCTTGTTTGCAGGGCCTCGAAGTGTCGACCCCGGGATTCAGCTGGCACCGCCGAAAGGTGCTCGGCGCGCACAAGGGCCGAGAAAAAGCAATATTCAACCACTTCAAACACGGGGGATTTCAGCAAAATCGGGGAGTCGCCGAAGTTCCCACCGATCTTCTCCAAGAGGGGAAGTCCTTCCGATGCGCGGCCCGCATAGACCAGGAACTGGAGCTTGCGTATGAAATATCGGATCAAGGCGTGGACTAGGGTCGGCTCGCTCGCGAGGTAGGCCTCGTACGCTTCGTCACCGAACCCCGAAAGGTGGGCGTCGGAGACATTCTCACCTCCCTCCAGCGCAGCGATTAGCTGTTGATGCGCGGCTATGAATTCTATGACCAGTGTGAACCGCGACCGCTGTGCGCTGGCCATGGCGGTCTCGCTAAGGTGTTTGACTACCGACAGGCGCTCGCCGCTGCCGAGCAGCGCTGTCAGCCCGCAAACCCACGCGTAACCGGAATAGCCTATACCGCCGCGCTCCTTCGGCAGATCGATCGCGCGACGGGCGATGCCATAAGACTCTCTGAGCGGCTGGTTCCAGGGCGATACCACCCCGGAAACAATCGCGTAGACCCTTGATGCATAGCGATCCAGGCCAAGTTCCTCGATCATCCGCATCGCGGCCCGGCCGAATAGATGTCCGTCGTGGAAACTTCCGTGCCTCCACCCAAGGACGCGGGCGCCCAAGTTGGCGAACGCGTGGCTGGCTTCAGCGGAGATGCCATGCTCGAGACTAATATTGGTCATGCGGAGTAGGATGAGATCGAGCAGGTCCGGATAGAGGGTGGCGACCGGCCCCTGCAGTTCTTCCAGCAAACCGATGACCCGCAGCCAGTACGGATCGGCCATCCGGTCCAATTCAACGAGCGAATCGATATCGCGTTCTGACATCCGGCGCTCGAAATCGCGATATTCGCACTCAACATCCAAGGCCGTCGCGTCTCGAGGCAGGTCAACTCCCATCCGGTGCAGACAGTCCAAGGCGATATCGATAGCCTCGCCGCTGCGCCCAACATACGTCAGCAGCATCATCTGGCGGCCGACCACCTGGGCTAGGTCGGCCAGGTCTTGGCTTTGGGCGGCCAGACTCAGGAATGCAACCTCGGCTGTCGTGTAGTCGCCGAGCATAAATTGGCAATCGGCCTGGTGCAGCTTAAGTTCGAAACCGGTTCTGAATTGACTGGTCCAGCAATTGTCGCCGAGCAGCGCCACACCGGCATCAAGATAAGCGAGCGCGGCCTCATAGGCTGTCGCCGTTTTTGCGCGCTTCCCTGCTTCGAGATTGAGCTCTGCCAACCAGCGGCGCTCCGCAACGTCTTCGATGAGCGTCGCGCCTCGGTTCATCTGATTGACTATTTCGAAAGCGCTCTCCTCAAGCGCGGGCCGGTCAAGGCCTGAGGCCAGGGCCCGGCCGATCGCGAGATGCGCGGCCGGGCGTTGCGCCACGTCGAGACGTACGTAGGCCGCATCCCTTACCGCGGCGTTTGCGAAGGCATATCCGTGCGCGAGGCGCTGGATCAGGTCCGCGTCGACAAAGGGCCGAAGCGCCTCATGAGCCGTGGCGAGATCTGCTGACAGCACGCGCGATAGGGCTTCGTCCGTGCAGGTCAGACCCAGACACGCAATTTTGGTAATGACCGCCACGGCGCCGGGGTCGAAATGATCGAGTTTTGCGCTCATTAAATCGTCGAAATTGTCGACGACCGCCTTCGACTGAACCGTCTCGAGGTCCCAGATCCAGCGCCCGGAGCGACGATCAAAGTGTAGGGCGTCGTCCTCGCTGAGCGCCGTCAGAAACTGGGCGACCAGGAACGGATTGCCCTGCGTCTTGTGGAAGATGGCCTCGGCGATCGGAACCACAGCATCGACATGTTCCTGCATCGCGTCCGCAACGTAAGTGGTGACGTCAGCTTGGGTAAGGGACGCCAGACGCATTTCCCGAAGACGCCCTCGAGCCGATCGGATACGGTCAAACAACTGCGCAAGCTCACGTTCGGGACAGTCGCTCGACGTTCGGTGGGCACAGATTAGCAGGAGGTGCGGTGTCTCATTATCCGTCGAGATCTGATCAAGCAGCTCCATAGAGGCGACGTCGAGCCACTGCAGGCCATCAAGCGCCAACACCAGCGGGTGTTCGGCGCAGGCGAAAACACTGATGAACTTTTGAAAGATCAGCTTGAAGCGGGCTTTCTCGTCCTTCGCCGACAAGGGCGGAGGCGGCTCAAGCTTACCGAGAATGAGGGCGATTTCGGGCATTAAGTCGTCGAGCAGCTGCCCGCTAGAGCCCACGGCAAGCCTGAGCGCTTCACGCCAGGCCGACAGTTCCACCTCTTCCTTGCTGAGGAGTTGGCGTAACAAGCCACGAAAGGCATTGGCTATGGTCCAATAGGGGATGTCCCGCTTTTGCGGATCGAACTTGCCAACTGCGAACAGCCCGCGTGCGCGGTGAACCCATGGCTGTAGCTCGTTGATGACCGCTGACTTCCCGACGCCGGACGGCCCCGAAATAACCACGAGCTCAAACTTGCCTTGCTTGGCGACATTCGCGAACAGGTCCTTCAGGACGGCGATTTCGCGCTCCCTGCCGAACAGCCTTTGGGGCATCACCAAGCTATGAGGACGATCCCGTTCAGCTAGAGGAAAGAGGCCTACGTCGCGATCGACGCGCCAGGCGGTGCGGAAACGTTGAAGATCGTATTCTACCCCAGCCACGGTCTGGTATCGATCCTCGGCGTTCTTCGCGAGAAGCTTGAGGATAATGGCCTCAACGGCCGGCGGGATCCCGTCCGCCCGCACACTCGGCGGCGGGGGTGGCCGGGCGATGTGGCAATGGATCAGATCCAGAGGATCTGCCGCAACGAATGGCGGCGCACCGACCACCATCTCGTAGAGGGTTACGCCAAGGGCGTAGAGATCGCTGCGCTGGTCGATGACGCGGTTCATCCGTCCGGTCTGTTCGGGCGCCATGTATTGGAAAGTCCCAGCGATTTCCTCGGGCGCAGTCGGCGCCTGTCGCTCGCGTGGCACGTGTGTAGCGATGCCAAATCCGGTCAGATGAACGCCGCCCTCGTCGTCAACGATGATATTCGACGGCTTTATGTCTTTATGGATGAGGCCCTGGGCGTGGACCTCACGCAGGGCGCCGCAGAGGCCGATAGCGATCGCGAGGAACTTGCTGAGATCCATCGGCGCGCCGATAAGACGATCCAGAGGTTGGCCGCCCGGGTCCGTAAGCAGGAGCGCGATTTGCCCTTCGTGACGAGTGAGTGCGATAGGACGCAAGGCCCAGACGGGGTCCAAGCTCTGAGCCAGCTCAAATTCGCGCTCGAGCCGGCTGACGCTGATCAATGGCGAGCCACCCGCAGCCGGGGTGAGGAGTAACGCGGTGTCGCCACGCAGCCCATCCCTGCGGCGGTAGAGGATGAGGTCCGCGTCTTCTGTCAATCGCTCAAGGGGATGTAGCGACAAGCCCACCGATCCGTCTCTGGCTGCAGGTCTCCGGACAGCCGACCCTAGCCCCTCTCAACTTCGCATAGTGGCCGTCTAACGCTTTCTCACAATCGCAAACGGACAATAATCTCGAACATCGAGAGGTAAAGCTAGGCTCAGTTGCTTGGGCTGGAAGGGGAGCGACCCTGATATCGATTTCTAGCGCGTCGCTAGCGTTTCTCGGGGCCGCCGTGCTGGCGTCGTCGGCGCTGGCGCAGGAAAAACCGACCGACCGGGCCGTCGAGACCGTCGTAGTCACCGCGCGGCGCACGAAAGAGGATCTTCAGAAGATCCCTGAAGCGGAGACGGTCGTCACGGCTGACCGGATTGCGAGCTTGGCGATCAACACGCCCCTTGACCTCAATAAGGTCGCTGGCCTGGGGGGCGCTCCGATCGGGTCTCTGACGTCGGTGAATTTTACCCTCCGGGGCCAGGGAACCGCGTTCGGCGGCCAGCCCGGTGTCATCTCCTATTTCGCGGAAGCGCCGGGCTTTCCCCTTACCTATTTCGACCTCGACAACGTTCAGGTGATCAAGGGGCCCCAGGGTACGCTTTTCGGCGAGAGCTCGACCGGCGGCGTGGTGCTGTTCGAGCCCAAGCGCCCAGCCCAGGCTTTTGGCGGCAGCCTCGACGTTCAGGGCGGCAACTATGGATACAAGCAGGTGGAGGGTGCGGTCGATGTCCCTCTAATCCAGGACACGCTTCTCGCTCGCGTAGCGTTCCAAATCCGCGATCGGGACGGTTGGGCGCGCGCGATCGATCCGACGGGCGCGTCCCGGGAGCTAAACAACCTCGACAATGCATCGCTTCGTGTATCGATGATCTGGCGTCCGACGAGCCGGTTCGAGAACTACCTCGTCTATGCCCAAGACAGCTTGCGCAACAACGGCAACGCGTCCCCCCTGTACTACATCGATCCTCGGTTCATGAACCCGGCGGTGCGCAACTTGGCGCCGGCCTCCGTGCCGTCCGTCGCCGCCGCATTCCAGTTCTGGACAGGGTACGCGCCGCCGCAAGGTCAGACTTTTTCTCAGCTGCTGACGGCGGCCTTCGAACGTCAGCAAGCCGCCGGACCCTTGACGATGTTCACCGACTATAACCAACGCAATGACACGGAGAACCGTGGGTGGATCGACCAGGCGACTTGGCAAGTCGCCGACAACATCCGGATCAAAAATATCGCCAGTCTCCGCTACTCGACGGTGCAAGGCGCGACCTACGACCAGGACGCCACGGCGCTGCCGCTTCTCGATTATCAATGCCGCTTTGCAGCTGGCGCGACGAGCGCCGGCAGCCCATGCGCGAAGGTCGGTGGGTGGCCGAGCCGAACGATCACAGAAGAATTGCAGGTGCAGGGGTTGGCGCTCAGCAACCGCCTGAAATGGCAGGTCGGCGGGTTCTACCTCGAATCCGGAACACGCGACTTCGAAGAGGACACCAAGCCGTTCATTGTGTTCGGCAGCCTGTCCGGCGATCCGGCCAGCGCGGCCTTCTGCGCGTCTGTGAATGTCGCGTCGCCCTGCGCATCGCTGTCGCGCACCCAGACACGCAGCGCCGCCGTCTATGGCCAGGCCACTTACGAGGTGGTGAAGGGTGTACACGTCACCGCGGGCTACCGCGAGACCTGGGACTACGCGCGCACCGACACCACGGGCAAGGTCAGCTACAGGGTTCCGTTCGACGGCCAGATGATCGCCATCCCCGTGCTTGGCGGGACCCCGGCGCCGGGGGCGACGATCGTGAGCACGACGGTCGATCTTCCCGCCAACGGCTCTTACGACCTCTCCGCCGACTGGCAGGTCTCAAACGACGCCCTGCTCTACGTTGCGCACCGCAGTGGCTATAAGCCGGGCGGGATTAATGCGACGGCGAACCCAGGTACGCCTCAGAGGACGTATGGCCCCGAGCGGGCCAGAGATCTGGAAATCGGCGCAAAGACTGAGTGGTCGTTTCGCGGCGTTCACGCGGTCCTCAACGCCGATGTCTTCCACACCTGGTACGACGACATTCAGGAGGGGGAGATCATCCCCGGCACCGCCCAAACGGTGACGACCAACCTGGCGAAGGCAAGCATCAATGGCGTAGAGCTTGAGGGGACAGCCTACCTTGCTCCATGGTTCCGATTGGCGGGGAATCTCGCCTATACCGACGCTCGGTACGACAAATGGTTGGAGGACTCCACCTGCGCGGCCCAGTATTGGCGGCCCCAATGTTCCACCCTGCCAGGCACGACGCCGATTGAGATCGATCACGCGGCGGGCCGCCTTACGATCGCCGGACAGACCATCACTTTTCAACCAGACCGGTTCGCCAACACCTCAAAATGGCAGTGGGCGATACAGCCTGCCCTATTACTGAAGCCGTGGTTACAAGAGGACATCACGGTCAGCGCCAACATCTATCACCGCGGACCTTACGTCGACGCGACGGCGGTTGCCAACACCTCGAAAATTGCGGGCGTTCCCATGGTCGCTGAAGCGACCGTCTTTGGGAACACGACCACCAATCCCTACGATGCGCCAGGCTACACACTGGCGGATTTGCGGCTGGACTGGCGGCATATCCGCGGCTCTGGCGTGAGCCTGGATGCCGGCGTCACCAACGTGGCCAATAAAATCTACCGGGTGAGCTCTGCCAGCGCGTTTGAGATCATTGGCGACGTTTATAGTCTCGTCGGAGAGCCGCGAATGTGGTTTGCCGGTCTTCACTTCGACTTCTGAAGCCCTGACGATCGTTCAAAAGCGCTTGTCAGCGGCGGCAGGTAGCGACGAAGCAACCGCGGGTTAGTCAACCGCAAATTGATTTCGGTCTGCGACGAGGCGCCGACTTGCCAGCCAAAAATGGAGCGCCGACCAAAGGCTGAACGGGATAGCCACCCATAGCATGGCTGGACCGAGACTTGCTGGACCGTTCGTGCGTGTTAGGTGATCGCTGATCAACCCAATCAGAAGCGCACCAAAGCCTGCGATAATGTTGACAATCATCAAATAGATGGCGATGGCGAGCCCACGGCTTTCCACAGGCGTTACCGCGTGCACAGACGAAAGCGCCGGCGCACCCTGCAACAGGCCGAGCGTGAACGCCACAAAAGTGATGATGAAACTGGTGTTAGCGCTTTGGCCGGCGCCGAACAGGAAGCCGTACAATGGAACCGGCAGCGCCGAGGCGGCGGCGCATATCCACAGCGGCCATCTCGCGTCGCACTTTGCAGTAGCGTCGGCGCCTTGCCCGCCGACGATTAGTCCGATCGCCTGTGATCCCGCCAGAACGAGCGCCAGTTTCCCGCCGACCTCCGCGCTGGACAGTCCATAAGCTCTGATGAAATACGACGGGAGCCAAGTGATCATACCCTGCCAAGCCAGGGTGAACAGCGCGCTGCCGAGGCAAAGGTGGCGGAAGCTCCCGCGGGAAAGTAGGAGCCGAACTTCGCTGGCGACAAACCGGCGCGAGCGCAGCGGCGGCGCATCTGGTTCCGGGAGAAACAGCAGAACGACGACCGACAGCACCAAACCCGGCAGGGCGAACGCCAATAGCGTCGCCCGCCAACCGAGCGCCTGTGTCATGACCCCGCCGCCGAGGAACGCGACGAACAGGCCGGCGGGCAGCCCAAGAGCAAAGATCGAGATTGCTCTCGCGCGTTGATGCGCAGGGACCAAGCCAGCCATGATAGCGTTGGCCGCCGGAGTTGCGCCCGCCTCGCCCACCCCAACCAGCACCCGTGCTAAGAATAGCTGGCCAAAACCGACTGCTAGGCCGCACACCGCCGTCATTAGGCTCCAAAAAGCCATGGCCCCAGAGATCACCCGTCGCGGCGAGGTGCGGTCGGCCAGCCAACCGAGGGGCAAGCCCATGACCGCGTAGAGTATGCTGAAGGCGGTGCTGGCCATAAAACCAAGCTCCGCATCGCTTAAACGCAGCTCTGTCTTGATCGCCGGCAGCAGGGCGCCGAACATATATCGGTCTAGGAAGTTGATGATGGAAATGAGGAATAGAAGCACGAGAATGCCCGCGACAGATCTCGGCCTGGATCGAGCGGCGCTGTAGAAATTCGATTGCTGCATGCAAGGGTCTCGACTTGGACCGGACGATGTTGGCCTTACCTCGTTCCCTCGTCGACCCAACATCGCAGCGGCTCATCTCCCCTCACAAAAACTAGCGCATTTTCACATCTGGGATCGCCGGAAGACAGGAACGGGAGTGGCGGGTCCCCTTCGTGTTTCGCGGGAACCCGATGGCCCCAATTCATTTAAGCACACGCGCGCCTCGCTCTCGGCTGGGCCCTCGGAAGTCTGCTGAACGCGGCGCGCTCTACTGGATGAGTTGCGCGGCCCCAGGCATCTAGACCGTAATCTTATCTTCAGGCGACAGCGGCCTCTTCGGCCGCGTGAAATGCTTCCAGGGTTCGCGTCGAGTAGATCAAGGCCGCGCCTGCGTTCACACTGACTGCCACGCTTAAGGCCTCGGCCAATTCCTCCTCGGTCGCGCCGTTCTTCCGCGCTGCTTCGGCATGGACGGTGATGCAGCCGTCGCAGCGGAGGCTAACCGCGACCGCGAGAGCGATAAGCTCGCGGGTTTTTTCATCGAAGCGCCCAAGCTTGCGGCCCGCGCCGTTGATCATCGAATAGCCCCGGACCGCGTCCGGGGTGAGATGACCCAGACGCCCTACGGCTCCCGCCACCTGATCACGATAGGTGTTCCAATCGAGCATTGGCATGTGGTTTCCCGAAAATTGTGAGCCGAAAATCCGACCCCACCATAGGACCTAAGGCCAAAATAAAGCTGATCCATTGCACATCGCTGTTGATTTGCGGGACCTCATGCCAACTCTCAATAATAAACAACAGTGTATTCGGCATCGAAGCTTTGCGCCGTTTCACAGCGTCTAACGGTATCTCGCTAGGGTAACGCGTGCACTTGTCGGAGATTGGGGTAGCCACGGCAAGGCCAAGCGCGGGGCGGCGGGACGGAATGCTCCGATCCTGGACAGGCTTCGGAGGGACGAGATGACAATCAGCGACGAACCTCTTTCACCCTCGCGCCGGGTTATGCTCGCGTCGGGCCTGGCCGCCACCACGGCGCTTTGTCTGCCTACGGCCGCACCGGCGGCGGACAGCCCTGTCCGGCATGCCGTCACCCCCCACACGAAAGGCCAGACCATGGGCATGTTCAAGACGAAAGACGGCACCGATATTTTCTACAAAGACTGGGGTCCCCGGAACGCTCAAGTCATCGCCTTCCATCACGGTTGGCCGCTGAGCGCGGACGACTGGGACAACCAGATGATGTTCTTTCTGGCCCAGGGCTATCGCGTGGTCGCGCATGATCGCCGCGGCCACGGGCGGTCAAGCCAGACCGACGTTGGCACCGACATGGATACCTACGCCGCCGACTGCGCGGAGCTGGCTGATCACCTCAACCTAAAGAATGCAATCCACGTCGGGCACTCGACCGGTGGCGGAGAGGTCACGCGTTACGTGGCGCGCTACGGCGGCGGCGGGCGGGTCTCCAAGGCGGTGCTGATCAGCGCGATCCCTCCGCTGATTGTGCAGACGCCGGCCAATCCCACCGGCGTTCCTCGCGAAACTTTCGACGGGCTACGCAAATCCCTCGCCGCCAATCGGTCCCAGTTCTACCTCGATGTCGCGTCGGGTCCATTCTACGGTTTCAACCGGCCGGGCGTGAAGACGATCCAGGGCGACGTGGACAACTGGTGGCGCCAGGGGATGATGGGCGCCGCCCAGGCCCATTACGACTGCATCAGGGTGTGGTCAGAAACGGACCTGACAGAGGACCTCAAGATGATCGACGTCCCGACGCTGGTCCTGCACAGCGAGGACGACCAGGTTGTCCCCTACGCCAACGCCGGTCCGAAGGCGGTCAAGCTCCTGAGGCAACCGACGTTTAAGTCCTACAAGGACCTGCCGCACGGCATGCCGACGACGCACGCGGACATCATCAACGCCGACATCATAACCTTCCTGAAGGCCTAGTCGAAAGCGGCGCCGCACCATCCTCCCCGGGCGCGGCGTCACTTCTTCATCGTTCAACACCATCACCGGCCCGGCGGGCACGCGCTTGCTTGACCCATTGGAACTGCCATGACCGATCACCCCATCTCGACCGCCGCTTTGGCGGGACTGGTGGCTCTTGGCGCCGCCACCGTCGCATTCGCCAGCCCATACTCCGACATCAACGCGGCGGCGGCCTCGAGCCAGATCATAACGCGCCATGTGCGCGGCAACGTCAGCATGCTTGACGGCTCCGGCGGCGAGATCACGGTCCTTTCTGGGCCCGACGGAATCCTATTGGTCGACGCCGGAATCGCGGTCTCACAAAGGAAGATTGAAGCGGCGCTACACGCGATCAATCCGGGTAAGCTCCGCTATGTCGTGCTGACCCATTGGCATTGGGATCACTCCGACGGCGACGGCTGGGTGCGACGTGCCGGCGCAAGCATCATCGCAGACAAGCATACTGTGCAACGGTTGTCCCAGACGCTCCGCATCGTCGAATGGGAGCACACCTTCCAGCCTGTCCCCCAGGCGGCACTGCCCAACGTGGTGCTGACCGGCGACAAGACAATGCGTTTTGCTGGTGAGACGGTTCGTATCCGCCACTACAGGCCGAGCCACACCGATGGGGATTTATCCGTCTACTTCGAGAAAGCAGACGTCCTCTCGACGGGCGACACCTTTTGGAACGGTGTCTATCCATTCATCGACTATGTAACCGGCGGCAGCATAGACGGGGCGATTTCGGCGGCGAACGCCAACCTCGCGTTGGCCAAGCCGACAACGCTTGTCGTTCCGGGCCACGGTCCGCTGGGCGATCGCGATCAGCTGGTCGCCTTCCGCGATATGCTCGTGGCCATCCGCGGCAAGGTCGCGGACTTGAAGGCAAAGGGGCTTACGGCAGACCAGGTGGTCGCCGCCAAGCCAACGGCCGCGTATGACGCCAAGTGGGGTCATTCAGTCATTAGCGGCGCCCTATTCACGAGGCTCGTCTACCGTGGCGTCTGACAACCGGTTGTCCGATATGAGCCGTCCGCCTCTACCGCCGTTCACCCGCGAGACCGCGATCCAGAAGGTCAGGTTGGCGGAAGACGGCTGGAATAGCCGCGACCCCGCATTGGTGGTCTTGGCCTACAGCGTCGACACGCGATGGCGGAACCGCTCGGAATTCGCCGTCGGTCGCGTGGAGGCAGAGGCGCTTCTTCGTCGAAAGTGGGCGCGAGAGCTGGAATATCGGCTGATCAAGGAGCTCTGGGCCTTCGAGGGCCACCGGATCGCGGTGCGCTTCGCTTACGAGTACCGAACCGACGATGGCGGCTGGTTCCGGGCCTACGGCAACGAGAATTGGGAGTTCGCGCCCGACGGGCTGATGAGCCATCGTCACGCTAGCATCAACGACCTGCCAATCACGGAAGCCGAGCGGCGGTTTCACTGGCAGCCCGGGCGCAGACCGGACGGCCATCCGGGGCTTTCAGATTTCGGTTTCTGATCGCCCACGCGCCCGCAGAGCCCAGGCCTCGTTTATTTCGGAATTTTAGACATAAGGAGGGTTTCGGCCATGCCGACACGAACGCCGCGGGCGGTTGCAGAGAAGCTTGCCGAGGCAATGGGGGCTGGCGCAGAGCGCGAGCCGATCTTCGCGTTGCTTGCTGAAGCCATGACCTTCGAGATGCCGGGCGATCCTTCGGTGTTCCCATGGATAGGGCATTCGGTCGGTCGTGAGCAGGTCGCGAGCCTCCTGGACGGTCTGCGGCAGGTGGTCATCCTGGAGCGGTTCGTCGTCCGGCTCATTCTTGCTGATGACGCCAACGCCGCCATTGTTGGTGAGCTCGCGTGCCGGGTGGTGGCGACCGGAAAGCTGATCGAAACACCCTACGCCATCGTCCTTACGGTGGAATCCGGGTTGATCACGCGGTTCTTGATGCTTGAGGACAGCTTTGCCGTGTCCAGGGCGGCCCAACCTTAATCTGGCGGCCTGATCCCAAGGTCGCGCTCGGCGAAGCCCAGCGCGCGCCACGAGGACGACTTGCGCTCTGCCCCCATCGCGCACAGTTCGAGGCCGATCACGTAACGGCCTGTCGACCGAGGCGAGGAACGAGCACCGCCTAGGCGATCTCTTCAGGTTCAGGGAGTCCCCGGAGCGCGGTCGTGCAGCGCACCATCTTCTGCATTTACCTGGCACGCAATTCCTCACGGCAGCTCACCAACACTCCCTCGCAGTGCGGTGCTTCAGGCGGCAGTTTGCAGGAGAGACGAGGTCCTTGGTCTCTTTTCTGGAGCAGTGGCATGCAGGTGCCTCCTGACCGAAACCACGTTCCCAGCGTCCGCCCGACCCGTCGCAACATGTTGGTCGCCGGCGCCGGTTTGGCGTTGGCCGGCCCGGCTACGGCCGAAACCCTCGCGGACATCCCTGACCGCGCGCCTGGCGCCCCCCTAAGCGGCCACAGCGAACGCTCGAGCTATGTGAAGCTTTCGAGGATACCCGAGGCCGGCCCCGGCATGCGCCACGTCGATCCCGCGGACGCGATCAACTCCAAAGCGCCCCTGCAGGAACTCGTCGGCACCATCACCCCCTCCGACCTGCACTACGAGCGCAGCCACTCGGGAGTGCCCGACATCGATCCGGACGTTCATAGGCTCCTCGTCCACGGACAGGTGGAACGACCACTGGTCCTAAGCCTCGACGATCTAAAAGCGCTGCCGTCCATTACGCGCACCGTATTCATCGAGTGTACCGGGAATGGGTGGGAGAACTGGAAGGCAGCGGATCCGACCCTAACGGTACAAAATACACATGGTTTGGTGAGCAATAACGAATGGACCGGCGTGCCCCTGCGCATCCTGGTCGATCTGGTCGGTCGAAGCAGCGGCTCGACATGGATGCTCGCCGAAGGCGGCGACGGCGCCGGCGTCGCGCGAAGCATTCCGCTGACCGACGAGATCATCGACGAGGCGTTCGTCGCCTACGGCCAGAACGGCGAGCCGCTCAGGCCCGCGCATGGGTTTCCCATTCGCCTTGTCACACCTGGTCTAGAGGGAAACCTCCACATCAAGTGGCTGCGCCGTTTGAAGTTCGGCGACCGGCCGTGGATGACCCGCTGGGAAACCGCGCGTTACACCCAGCTGCAGGCGAACGGTACTGCCCGGCAGTTTCAGCTGCGAATGGAGACCAACTCGGTCATCACGAGCCCGTCCGGCACGATGAAGATCAAGCCAGGACGGAACCTGATCCGCGGCTTGGCCTGGAGTGGTCATGGCAGGATCAGCCGTGTCGAAGTCAGCACCGACGCTGCGACAACGTGGAAAGAGTGCCGCCTGGTCGGTCAGGCCTTAACGAAGGCGCAGGTTCGGTTCGAGCTTCCCTGGGACTGGGACGGAAGGCCGACCAAGATCGTCAGCCGCTCAACAGACGACGCCGGCCACATTCAACCGGATCGCGCCACGCTTATCGCCCAGACTGGGACGAATGCCCTGTTTCACTACAACGCTCAACAGACCTGGAGCATCGACCTGAGCGGGGAGGTGCATAATGTCTTGGATTAACCGCTCTCTTGCATTGCTCGCCTTGGTGTTCTCGGTGACCGGCGCCCAAGCCCAGACGGTCGGGCGAACACCAGCCGCGGCTGAGATCGCGGCGTGGGACATCGACGTCCGCCCCGACGGGCAGGGTCTCCCCCAGGGGTTTGGAACCGTCGCGCGCGGCAAGACGGTCTATGCGGAAAATTGTGAAGGCTGCCACGGCGTCGGCGGGATCGGCGGCATCAAGGGCGGCCTCGTCGGGGGCCAGGGGACACTCACGTCCAACCACCCGATCAAATCCGTCGGAAGCTTTTGGCCCTATTCCACCACGCTTTTCGACTATGTCCGCAGGGCAATGCCATATCCGGCTCCCGGCTCCCTTAGTGCAGCCGATACCTATGCCGTCGTCGCTTACATATTGAGTCTGAACGGTTTGCTCCCCGCCAATGGCCGCCTTGACGCCAAGACGCTGCCAAAAGTGCGAATGCCCAATAGGGACGGCTTCAGGCCGGACGCTGAATTCAGCCAGGGGTATATCCCATGAAACTGCGACCCTGGATGATGTCGGTACTGGCGCTTTCAATCACGTTGGCCGATGCAAGCCGCGGACGGGCCGGCAGCCTCGAGTCGGGTAAGGCGGTTTTCGCCCGATGCGCATCTTGCCACTCGACCCGGCCTGGCCAGAATGGAGTGGGACCGAGCCTGTTCGGCGTGATTGGCCGGCGGGCGGGCACGGCGCCGGGGTTTCGCTACTCCTCCGCCATGACCGCCTTCGGACGCGTGTGGGACCCGGGTCTGGTCAGCGCCTATCTCGCCGATCCGAAAACGGTCGTGCCGGGAAACAAGATGACGTTTCCGGGCCTCAAATCCGCTCAGGACCGCGACAACATCGCCGCCTATCTATCGAGCCTTAAGTAGATAGGATAAGAAAAGGCTCAGGTTGACCCGCCAGATCGGAATGCCTGACCCGCGCCCCCGTCGATCAAATTCGCCCGATATGGCGCACAGATCAGGACGAAAGGCTCGATCAGGAAGCTGCAGCAGCTCGCGGGATCGAAGGTCTGGTTTCCAGGAGGGCCCAACCCTCGGTCACCGCGGGCTCTGCCCTCGCCTAAACTCGGCCCTCAGAGCCCCATCGGGGTGAGGCGGCCTTCGGACCCTGGCCAAATCGACGAGTCTTACCCGACCCCGATTTCGATCCGTGGCGGCCTAGCGAACAAGGTGCGCGACACTGGGACAAATTCACAAGAACTAACTCACGGCCGGCCGCGAGGAGGCTGACACTGATGGTGCGGTCGCCGACGACCGTCGGGCGATGATCCGGCCGCATCGGAGGGTGTGATGAGCCTCGAATACATTCAGCCATCGACACTCGGCGCCGTGCTGCGCTGTGGGTGGCCACGTTGCGGCGTTGGGCGTTTGTTCAGTGGATTTCTCAATCTGGCGCGGTCTTGTGAGCACTGCGGCCTCGACTTCGGGTTCGCCGACCCGGCTGACGGGCCCGCCTTCTTCGCCATCACGATCGTAGGAACGATGCTTGTCGGGGTGTGGGCCTGGACGACAGTGACCTGGCGTCCGCCGATCTGGCTTCAGTTCACGGTGTTTGTACCCGCGCTCACGCTGGGAAGCCTGGGCGCGCTTCGCCCATTGAAGGCCTGGTTCGTGGCCGAGCAGTACGCCCGTCAAGCCGGGGAGAGCCAGTAGATGAATCTCTGCAACCCTGGCCGCACACGCCGATACGCTGCGGCTGGTCTTGGCGTTAGCCGCCCGCAGACCGCTCATCCAGGAGCAATGACCCTTCCGGCCGGCCCGATCCTGCTCGTCATGGCGAGCGGCGAATTGGCCGACCCTTCCGGGTCCGACGCGATTGAGGCGCACCGAGGAAGGACTGGCCGATGGACCTATTAGGACTAACGAGCCCAATCGCGAGCAGCCGGCGACGGTTCCTCATTGCGGCGGGCGCGACGGGGATCGCACCATGGGCGAACTCGGCCTGGGCTCAGCGGTCGGTGAACCTAGTTCTGCCGGGCGGCCCTTCGGCTCGGCCGCTGACGAGTGCGTTCCCAGGCAAACTCGACATGATCCTGCAACGGACGCGGCCGCCGCTTCTCGAAACGCCGATGGCCGTCTTTGACAAGCACCTGTTCACACCCAATGACCGCTTTTTCGTGCGCTGGCATTGGGCGGACATTCCAACGTCCATAGACGTTGCGGCCTTCCGTCTGAACATCCGCGGCCATGTTGGCCGTTCGCTATCGCTTACCCTTGCCGAACTCCTCGCCATGCCGCGCGTGGAGATGGCCGCCGTCAATCAGTGTTCGGGAAACTCTCGCGGGCTTTTTCAGCCACGCGTCGCGGGCGGCCAATGGGCGCACGGCGCGATGGGCAACGCCAAATGGGTCGGCGTGAGCCTACGATATCTTCTGGATCTCGCCGGCGTGCGGCCGGGCGCGACTGAGGTGCGCTTCGCGGGGCTCGATGAGCCGCTTGTCGCCGGCGCTCCGGATTTCGCCAAGTCCCTGGCCGTCGACCACGCGCGCGACGGAGAGGTGATGGTGGCGTTTCTGATGAACGGCGAGCAGCTTCCCCTGCTGAACGGCTTTCCCCTTCGCCTGATCGTGCCGGGTTGGTACTCTACCTACTGGGTCAAGATGCTCAGCGAAATTGAGGTCCTCGACAAGCCGGACATTGGTTACTGGATGGCCAAGGCCTACAGGGTTCCGGACATGCCCGGCGCGAACGTGGCGCCGGGCGCCAAGGGGTACCGGACCGTACCGATCAGCCGGATGACTCCCCGATCCTGGATCACCAACATTGCGGATGGCGCCCGGCTCCCCGCGCAACACAAACTGTCGGTCGGTGGCATCGCGTTGGGTGGCGACGCCGGCGTCGCAAAGGTCGAAATCTCCGGGGACGGCGGCCGGTCATGGACCGAGGCCAGGCTTGGTGCGGACAGCGGCAAGTACAGCTTTCGCCGTTTTGACGGTGTGCTTTCGGGCTTTCCCGCGGGGCGGCGGACATTGATGGCCCGGTGCACCAGCAATGCCGGCATTGCTCAGTCGATGACTCCCAATTGGAATCCAGGCGGCTTCATGCGCGGTTGTGTCGAGAAGACCGAGGTGGTGATCGGATGAAAGAGCCATCATCGCCTCAGATATCGAGAGCCATGTCGGCGGTTGTCGGCTTGGGTGGGGCGGTTGCGCTCACCGTGCTGCTCGTCAGCGCCGGCGCTCACACCAGCTTACCCAAGCCAGCCCCTCCCCCAGGAGCCGTGAGCGCCGCAACTGCGCGTGCGAAAGTTGTCGGGCGTGGGGTCACATTGGTGTCCGAGAGCGTCGACCTTCCCTATGATAGCCTGTTCTTCGTGGGCCCCGGTTCTGATGTCATGAACGCCAACTGTACGGCATGTCACTCCGCAAGCATGGTGACCAATCAGCCGGCGCTCACGGTCGAAGACTGGAAGGCGGAAGTCGACAAAATGCGTGGAGTCTACAAGGCGAGCGTCACGGACGATGACGCCCCGGGAATCCTGACGTACCTCTCGGCGATGAGCCTCATGACGGCGGCGTTGAACTCGCCCGCTCGACCAGCCTCCGCCGGATCAAGGTCTTCCGACGGAACCACATCTACAAAGTGAACTGTGTCGGCGGCAACGTGAATTGAGCGGATCCTAGTTTCGCCCCGGCGACCAAGCCCGACGCCGCCGCCAGCAGATGGCGTCGCGAAGTATTGGGTTCAGGGATAGTCCGGCGGAGTCATCCTAAGTTTGCGCCCGCGTGAGCCCAGCGCGCGGCGCGGGTCAAACCTGTGCGCTGCCGCCGTCCGCGAACAGTTCGATGCCGTTCACGTAACTGCTGTCTATCGAGGCAAGGAATAGCGCCACCTGGGCGATCTCCTTAGGCTCGGCGAGCCGCCCGAGGGGCGTCGTGCTGCGCACCATCTCCTGCATCTGCTCGTTCGCCTCGGAGGTTGGCGTTAGCTCGTGCCAACCCGGGGTCGAAGTGCTGCCTGGGGCTAGCACATTTACGCGGATCCCGCGCGGGGCGAGTTCTAAGATCCAACTGCGAGCGAAGCTGCGAATGGCGGCTTTGCTCGCGCTGTAGACGCTAAACGATGGGATGCCCGTCGATCCGGCTGTTGATCCAGTCAGTATGATCGAGGCGCCGTCCTGGAGCAAAGGCAGAGCCTTCTGCACCGTAAAGAGGGTCCCCTTCACATTGGTGTCGAACGTTGCGGTGTAATGCGCTTCGTCGATCGCCTGGAGTGGACGGAAGCTCCCGCCGCCGGCGTTAGCGAACAGAACATCGATCTTCTGGTTTTGCGCGCCCACGACTTCGTAGAGTGCATCAATGTCCGTCGGGTCGGAAATGTCGCCCCGGATCCCGGTGGCGAGCGACCCTATCGATTTCACCGCCGCGTCCAGTTCGGCTTGGCGTCGACCGGTTATAAAGACCTTGGCCCCCTCCAGAGCGAAGAGTTTTGCCGAGGCGAGTCCAATGCCGGTGCTTCCTCCAGTGATGACGGCGACTTTATCCTTGAGCTTGCCCACTACGGTTCTCCTGTTTTCGAGTGTCGGGATCTGTATGTCGGCGGTTCTCAGGCGAGAACCTCCGCCAAACCTCCGAAGTTTGCCCCGTCCAGGCGTCCAGGCGCGGTGAGATGACGTTATTCGCTGCGAGCATCCGTGCGGCGAAGTGCGGGTCACCTATGCCAGGCTAGCAAGTTCCAACATCGCCTCTCGGGAAGGCCTGGGGGATCGGAGCTAGCATGTAGCCCTCGCGCCGGCCAACGGGTGGCGGCCGACAACCTCCGGCCCTTTTTAAGGAGACGCCCAATGTCCGCCAATCCGTTAGCAAAGCGGGCCATCTACGCAGCGAGCCGATCAGCCGTCATCTTGAGCGCGGCGTCGATCGCCCACTTGGGTTCGAGTGAGAGCTCGTCGACTGCCTATGAAAGCTGGCCGGCGCGACGAACAGGTCTGGTTGAACGCCTCTTTCCACAGGCGGCGACAAGTCTGGTGGTCATCGATCAGAAACTGTCGGTCAGCGACGCCGCAGGCAAGTTCGCGGCTGGGGTGGAAATGCTGGTGGTCGTCGGCGGCGACAGCGCCGTTGTCGGCGTTCTCACTAAAACTGATGTATTATCTCATCTAACCCTGCCGCAGATACGCCAGTCTGCTCACCACGTCCCGGCCTCTGTCCTCATGAGCCGCGATGTTGTTCGTTGCCGCCCGACCGACCGACTGGGCGGGGTCTGGGACATGATGCACGCGCTCGATCTTCGGAACATTCCAATAACCTGCGCCGAGCTCAAACCCCTCGGAATCGTCAATGCTAGGCACGCCCTGATTGCGATGCTCGAAGAGGCTGAAGACGAGGATGTCATGCTTCGCGACTACATCATGGGCGTCGGCTACCGCTGAGCCACCGACCGTTACACTGGCAGCCACCTATTGAGGGCGAACACATGCGCAATATTCCAATCTGGGAGCGCGCGACGTTTCCGTCCCGTTCTTACGCTAGCGGCAACCTCGCCATACATTTACTGCGAGGTGGCGCGGCTCTGGCCATCTCGGCTATTGGGATCGCCGCGATCCCGAAGATCGGCTGGTGGGTGCTGCTCGCCGCACCGGTGGTCCTCTGGCTTTTGAGAGGATGTCCGGCGTGTTGGTTGATGGGGCTGTTGCAAACCTTCGAGATGAGCGCTGAGCGCCGCCGAACTCGCCGGTGATATCCACTGACGCGCAGGCATGGTTGACGACCCGCCTTCAGCACCGATGCTCACCTTGGCCGGTTCGCCAATTGGAGCCACCAGTCAATGCCCCATTATGCAATGCAAAGCGAAAGACGACGTCAGAGCGCTGATGCCAACATTGCGATGCCACTGCTGGCGAATTTACCCGACCGATCGTTCCACGACAGAGGAATCCATCATGACTGTCGACC
The DNA here is from genome assembly GCA_903862425.1 of uncultured Caulobacterales bacterium. GTDB lineage: Bacteria > Pseudomonadota > Alphaproteobacteria > Caulobacterales > Caulobacteraceae > CAIOYC01. The sequence goes on from CAIOYC010000005.1 coordinate 79,453, forward strand.
AGAATCGCGTGATCGCGCATGAGTTCCTTGGCGCCATCGGATCAAACGCCGACCCCAAGAGCTTTGCCGCCATGTTTACCGAGGATGTGGTGTTCGAAGTGCCAGGCGACTTAGGCGCGCTCCCCTGGATTGGGCGAAAAACCGGACGGGCGGCCGTTGAGCATTTCGTGGCCAACGCAGGAGACTTGCTCGTGCGCGAGCGGTTTGATGTCCTCGACATCCTGGCCAGCGATACGCGGGCGGCTGTTCTGGGCGAGTTGGCCAGCCGGGTCGTCGCTACCGGCCGCCTGATCGAGATGTCATTCGCCATCATCCTTACCGTAAGCGAGGGTAAGATCTCTCGATTTTTGATGCTGGAAGACAGTTTTGCTGTCTCAAACGCGGCGAGACGTAACTAGCGCTGGGTGACTTTCAACTAATTGAATTAACGCGTATTTCGATCTGAGACTGCCCGTTCGATTCGGGTGTAGACGTCCCGCCGCCTTTACAAATCCGGGACTGCCTTCGCCGTCGCGCAAACTTGGTAAGCGCTGACATTGGGGCTTAGCTATGCGGCAGGGCCAACTTGTTGTCATGAATATCGAGGCGATGTCACAGGCCCGCAAACCGCCTATTTGGGGCCATCTTTTCTCCACTTCGAGAAATTACGGCGATCCGTTACAAAGCCGCCTTCACCATGCTTGCCGATACTGTCCCAATGCCCTTCCCCCGCCTTGTGAACGTACTGTTCGGCGACGAGCCAAGCCTTCACAGGGCGTAGGAGACCTAGACAGCCCACGCTTGCCAACGGCATTACCACGGCGAACTGGAGCCAAATCGGCGGGGTCGAAGCCACTGCCCACCAAGCCCAAAGGCCTGTCACCACGAGCCCGACAAAGGTCATGACGAAGAAGGCGGGACCGTCCGCGGGGTCGGCGAAGCTGAAGTCGAGTCCACAGACACCACAACGGGCCGCCAAGGTGAGGAACCCGGCGAAGAGCCTGCCACGTCCGCATCGCGGACAACGACATCGTAGACCAGCCACAATGCTTGTCGGGGTTTCGTAGGGTGGCCCCAACAATTCGTTGACCGCCGGCGCTCGCTCTGGAATCCGCCTCACTGTTTGGACAGCCTCGCTGCCGTTTGGGCGACGAGTTGGCCCTGGTGACGCGCCCCGGCCAGCTCGATCATGCTCGGTTGGCGGCTGCCGTCCGCCCCGGCGATCGTCGTGGCCCCGTAGGGCGCGCCGCCGACGATTTCGTCTAGGGTCATCTGGCCCTGGTGGCTATAGGGCAGGCCCACGACGACCATGCCGAAATGCAGAAGGTTGGTGATTATCGAAAACAAGGTCGTCTCGTTTCCGCCGTGTTGGGTCGCTGAGGAGGTGAACGCCGCACCAACCTTGCCGTTCAAGGCCCCCCGCGCCCAGAGCCCCCCGGCCTGATCGAGAAAGTTCGCCATCTGCGAGGCCATCCGGCCGAAGCGTGTCCCGACACCCACGATGATCGCGTCATAGTCTGCAAGATCCTCGATGGACGCGATCGGCGCCCCCTGGTTGATTTTGAAATGCGCAGCCTTGGCGACGTCCTCGGGCACCAGTTCCGGCACGCGTTTCACATCAACCTGTGCCCCCGCCTCGCGCGCGCCATCAGCAATGGCGTGGGCCATCAGTTCGATGTGGCCATAGGCGGAATAATAGAGGACCAGGACCTTGGTCATGAGCGGCTCCTTGGAACAGTTTCGATGGTCGCCCGGCGGCACACTGCCCTTGCCGAGGCTGCCGACCTTAATGGTCGGCGCGCGATGAAAGGTAACGCCCGCCGCGCGGCCGCTCTAAGCGAGCCGATGTGAGTTGTCGTGAGCCTACCGCCGGCGTGATCCATCAGCGCGCCGCCAGTTGAAAATCGTGCAAATTTGATCGACGGCCCCGCCGATCGCGGGTCTCTCTCACGGACGCACCAAAGGGTCTGGCCGTTGGAGATAGCCATGATTGCACGCGCGAAGAGGTCGATGAGTCTCCGGCTCGCTGTATTGCTGGTTTTCGCCTCACCAACGCTAGGTTTGGCCGCAGACGCGAACGGGAGAGTGCGCATCGCGGAGCATCAGGTCACAGGACCGCTCAAGGCTTCTGGCTCTGACGCCGACGACCTGGCCTTTCTGGCGGAGAACAGGCCGGCGATGGACCGCATGATGGCCGGCATGGACATCACGCCTTCCCACGACGTGGACCGAGACTTCGCCGCCATGATGATCCCGCATCACCAGGGCGCCGTCGACATGGCTGTGCTGGAACTGCGTTACGGCCGCAACGAACAGCTCCGCCGGATCGCCCAGGAGATCATCGTTGACCAGCAGCAGGAAATCGCCGCCATGCGCCTGGCGCTCGGACAGCCGCTGCCACCGTCCGCGCCCGCTCCGACCACATCTGCGCAAATGCACATGTCGATGACCCACTGACGGAGTAATAGACATGAAGACTTGGCCGACCTTATTGCTCCTGAGCACCATATTCATCGGCCCGGCCTGCCAAGCCGGCCAGGCTCCATACGCGTCCGGCGCGCCCAACATCGCGATCAGCCATGCTGACCGTGTCTACGCCGCAGAGCAATTTTCCAACACGGTCTCTGTGATCGATCCGGCCTCCAATGAGCTGTTGGGCGTTATCCGTCTGGGCGATCCTCAACCCACTAACTTTAGTCCGCTCTACCGTGGCCAGGTGTTGGTGCACGGCATGGGCTTCTCACCTGACCGCAAGACCATTGCCGTGGTCTCGATCGGGTCGAACTCGGTGACGTTTATTGATACGGCCACAAACCGTGTCTTGCACACCACCTATGTCGGGCGCTCGCCGCACGAAGCCTTCTTCACGCCGGACGGGCGCGAGGTCTGGGTCACAATACGTGGGGAGAACTACGTCTCTGTTCTGAACGCCAGCACGTTCGAAGAGACGAGCCGCATTAAGACGCCCGGCGGCCCAGGCATGGCGATCTTTTCGCCGGATGGCCGGTTCGGCTACGTCTGCTCCTCATTCAATCCCGAGGTCGTTGTCTTCGACGTGAAGACCCACACCGAAGTCGGGCGCGTTCCTCAAATTAGCCCGTTCTGCCCCAACATCGCCGCCACGCCCGACGGTACGCAGGTCTGGTATACGCAAAAAGACACTGGCAAGACCGTCGTTATCAACGCGCTCCCGCCATTCAACACCCTGACGGTGATCGACACGGGCCCGATCACCAATCATGTCAATTTCGTCGACACCGATCGCGGCAAGTTCGCCTATGTCACCGTAGGCGGCCTGGACCAGGTGCAGGTCTTCAGACGGAACGACTTCTCGAAGATTGCGACCATATCCGTCGGCCATCTTCCACATGGCATTTGGCCTTCCGGCGACGGGACCCGCGTTTACGTGGGTCTTGAGAACCAGGATGCGATGGACGCGATCGACACGGCCACAAACACGGTGATCGCCACCATCCCCATCGGCCAGGCGGCGCAGGCGGTGAACTACGTTCCGGGCGCGGTGCCAAGCGGAAACGGCCGGGATGGCCTGCAGCCCCTGGGCGTGGCCGGCGCAGCCGCCCACTTTTCTCTCGGCCCACGGGGTGGCCCCGCCACAACCAGCGTTAGCCTGTTCGACCAGGGCCTGGTCCAGGTCGTCCAGGCCGCCGTGACAGGTTTGCAGCCCAATTCGCCTTACTTGCTGGCTCTGTCCGACCATCAGGATGGAAGCGGCGCCCTTCAACCGCTCGCGGCGTTTATGACAAATCCCGCTGGCGCAGCGATCGTGAACGCGACTGGGCCCATCCGCCAACTCGTCCGCGGCGAAGGCGCAACCTCCCGCCGATATCTTGTCGTCGCGTCGGGCGTCCCAGCCGACCCAGGACCGGCGCTACAGGTCCAGGCTGCGGATCGCGTCGAACCTTAACCTCCTGCCCGATATGACCCGCGCTGACAGCTGCTACTTGCCGGCCCGATTTGCCGCCGGGCGTAGTTCTGCATGAGCCGACCTTCCGCCCACCCGCGAGCGAACGGGTAACGAGGTCCATCGCCGTGTCATCTGCACACCTCGGTTGAGCCTGTGGCCCAACGTGCCTGGCCCCCCTCAAACCCCGGCTGGCCAGGCCGGTCACAGCGGCTGCTCGTTGTCCTCCAGGTCACAACACAATCTAATGCCACCTCACGTCGGAATATTTCTGGAAGTCGTAAGTTTCGTGACAACCGAGCTGAAAGGAACCAAGATGGGCACGGACAATCAACTAGCAGTGAGCCTGGCGACGATTGAAGGGCGAAACTCGAACGCGATCGACCGGCTTGCAATGGCGCTCAATACGCTCCTGGCCGACATGTTCGCGCTTTACCTAAAGACAAAGAATTTTCATTGGCACGTTGGGGGTCCCAATTTCCGTGACTACCATTTGCTGCTGGACGCCCAGGCCAACATGGTGTTCGCCACGACCGACGCGATCGCTGAAAGGGTGCGCAAGATCGGCGCGCGGACCGTTCGATCCGTCGGTGACATCGCGAGGATGCAGCGACTTGCCGACAATGACGCGGAAGTGGTCTCGGCCCAGGATATGTTGCGCGAGCTGCAGGATGACAACGCCGCTTTGGTCATTCACTTGAAGGCGGCGCATCGGCTTTGCGAGCAAGCGGACGACATCGCAAGCGCCAGCCTGATCGAGACATGGGTCGATGAGGCTGAGCAGAGAGTCTGGTTCCTTTCTGAGGCTACTCGAGCCTGAATTATAGTCTCGCCGTTCGACCTTGGCGTTGTTCAGCTAACAAATGTCGCGCTGCCCTCGAGAAGCCTGCCGCTGTGATCGAGCCGGCGACAGGCCGAGTCAGGTGGCAGCCGCCCGCGACCGGGGTCCAAAAGGGTTCGATTCCCCGCTGCCAACGCTGGATCTTGGGGTCCGGCGACAGGCCATGTTCGGAAAACAGGAATTGGCCGTCTGGTCGCAGGACCCGTAGGGCCTCGGCCAAGGCGGCTTGCGGCGATCGGACCGAACAGAGCGTGAAGGTGCAGACGATGGTGTCGAACGAAGCTGCATCGAATGGCAGGTTCTCGGCTTCGCCTTCTAGCACATCGACCCTTAGGCCGGCAGGCCGGGGCGCCACCTCGGCGATCTGGCGAAGGCCCTCGGAGGGGTCGACGCCCGTGACGCTCGCCACCCGAGCCGGATCATAGAAGGCCAGGTTGAGGCCGCCGCCGATGCCGAGTTCAAGGACTTGGCCGCTGGCCTTAGGGACGATTTTGGCACGCTGCCTTTGGATCGGCCGCGCGCCACAGGCGCAGCCAATCACGTGAGGCAGGATATGGCGCTCGTAGAATGACGCCACCTCAGCCCCCTCCCCGTCGCTTCGCTACGAGTTCCGACAACACTTTGGCCAGCGCGAGCGCATCCTGGTCGGCGACCCGGTAGAAAATCGTCACGCCCTCGCGGCGGGTGGAGACGATCCTCGCCTTCCTAAGGCGGGCCAGGTGTTGCGACAACGCCGACTGAGAAAGATCGATATGCTGGGCCAGGTCGCTGACGGATCGCTCGCCCTGCTCAAGAAGGCCGAGAATCTGAAGGCGATGCTCGCTTGCCAGCGCCCAGAGCAGCCCGGTCGCGTCTCCAGTCCCCTCACTCGCCATGCAGAAGCGCGTTCAAGCGATAGGCGTCGACGACTTGCTGGCCGCGCGCGATGACCAGACCATCCCGCGCCGCGAGGGCTTCGCGCTCCGCGTCCAATAGGTCCACGGTCGGCTTTTGCCCAACACGAACTTCGTTGCGGACGCTCTCCAAGGCGCTGGCCGCGGCCGCCGATTGATCGGACGCCGCCTGGACCACGGCCCGGGCAGTCTGCACGTCCTGCCAAGCGCCGATAACGGCTTCGCGGACCTGCGCGCGCGCGGCATCCAGTGTTGCCTGGGCCGCGCGAACATCCGCGCGGGCCTCGCTGATCCGACCGCTGACGAGGCCTCCGGAGAACAGAGTCCAGCGCCCCTGGAAGCCGACGGTGACGCCGTCGGCCCGATAGCCGGGGAAGAACTGGTCGCGGGTCGAGCTGGCAGAGGCGGTCAGCGCCACGGTCGGCAGACGGTCGGCTTGCGCATACCGGACACCAGCGTCCGCCGCGCGCGCCGACGCTTCAGCGGCCAGAAGCGTTGGGCTGGATTGAGTGGCGGCTGCAACCGCGTCTTCAAGGGCCGCAGGCGAGGGGGGAATGTCGGAGAGCGGTTCGAGTGCGTCCGGCTCCACTCCGACAATAGTGGAAAAGTGAGCGCGAGCTCGGGCGACGTCGCCGTTGGCGCGAGCCAGGTCGGCCTGGGCGCTGGCGAGCCGGGCCCGGGCCTGATCTAGGTCGGTTCGCGGCGTCGCACCGTCCTTGAACTTCAGCTGCGCCTGCTGGACGATCTCACTCAGCTCTCGGACCTGGGCCTCATTGAGGGACAGCAACTGGCCTGCGCTCAGCACGGTGACGTAGGCTTCGGCCACCTGGGCCGACAACATGGCCTTTGCCCCTGCGGCCTGGGCCAGCGCCGCGTCCCGGCCTTCACGGGCGCGATCGATCGCCGCGTTGATCGCGCCGCCGGCGAACAGGGGCTGGCGCACTTCCAACGCGGCCCCGCGTGGCGAGACATTGCTGCGGCCAAAGCCAAAGAAGCCGCCTAGATCGGTCGTGCCCCAGCCGCTCTGCCCGGAGAGGACCACGGTCGGCAGCCGGCCGGCGTTGGCTTCCGACAGACGCGCGGTGGCGGCATCCGCCTGCGCCTTGGATTGCGCCAGAGTCGGATTTGACTTCTGAGCTAGCGCGATCGCCTCGGGGAGCGACATCGCGCTCGCCAAACCCGGAAGGCAGATCGCGGCCAAGGCCCCCAGGGCCGCACCGACGCGCAGGGCGGTCAACGGAAAGCGACGCCGGGCTTGGCGCCCAGCTTCTTGAACACCATTGCCGCCGGGCAAAACCCAGTGAAGGCGGCCTGGATCATGTTGAGACCGGCGAAGATCGACAGGCCGATCCACCAGGGGTTCACGAAGTGGGCAAGCGCCACGCCCAGCAGCACGACGCAGCCGGCAAAGGCGAGAACCATACGATCGACACTCATGCTCAAAGTCCTTTCGCGGATCAGGCCGCGGCCTGAGCGAGGGCCTGGCGCGTCCAGGCGACGATCTGATCGGCGCTCATCAGGCCGGCGGTGCGGGCGATGGCCCGGCCGTCCTTGAAGAGCAGAAGTGCGGGAATGCTGGAGACGCCGAGCTCGGCTGAGGCCTGGGGTTCGGCCTCCGAGTTCAGCTTCAGCAGGCGGACATCAGGCTCGAGTTTGGCGGCGGCGGTCGCGAAATTCGGCGTCATCGCCCGGCACGGGCCACACCAGGGCGCCCAGACGTCCACCAGCACCGCCGCCCCCTTGGTCGAGGCGCGATGGGCGCGAAGCGCCTTGGCGTCGACCTCCGTGGGATGGGCGCAAAACAGATCCTGTTTGCAGCGACCGCACTTAGCCGGCAACGGATCCTTGCCGTCCGGCGTGCGATTGGGCGCCCCGCAGGCTGGGCAGACGTACTGGCGCATGGCTCAGCCCTTGATCTTCTTGAGGCCCATGACGTCCAGGGCCAGCTTTTCGTAGAAGGGCTCGCTCTCGCCGCGCTTGATCTTGCCCAGGAAGTATTTCTCGAAGCCGGCCTTGGCGAGGTGGACCCATTTGCCGCTGGCCGACCAGTTGACGTTGCGCGGCGGGATCTGGGGCTGGGCGACGAAGGCCACGCCGCCGTCCCCGAAATCGGCCAGGCAGAAGGCGTTCCAGGTCGCCTCGTGCGTGGTCGCCTGGCCATCCACGATCTGCCCCATGTTGTGGGCGATGGCGGTGACCATGCTCTCGATCATGAAGCCGGTCTTGGGCACCCCCACCGGCACCGGGGTCTTGCCGGTCGGCGCGATGGCGACGCAGACGCCCAGCCCAAAGACGTTGGGGAAGGTCGGGTTGCGCTGGTGCTTGTCGACGATGATGAAGCCGCGCGGATTGGTCAGGCCCTCGATGCCGCGCACGGCGGCCACGCCCCGGAAGGCCGGCAGCATCATCGAAAAGGCGAAGGGCAGGTCTTGCGTGGCCTTGACCGAGCCGTCGTCAGCAATTTCCTCGACGTGCATGACGCCGGCCTCGACCGAGGCGACCTTGGCGTTGGTGATCCACTTGATATGCCGCTCACGCATTTCGCTCTCGAGCAGGCCCTTGGTGTCGCCGACGCCGTCCAGGCCGAGGTGGCCGATGTAGGGCTCGGAGGTGACGAAGGTCATCGGCACCTTGTCGCGGATCTTCCGGCGCTTCAGCTCGGTATCCAGGATCATCGCGAATTCATAGGCCGGGCCGAAGCAGGAGGCGCCCTGCACGGCGCCCACCACGATGGGACCCGGGTTTTCGACAAAACGGTCGAAGGCGGCCGCCGCCGTCTCGGCGTGGTCGACGTGGCAAACTGACTGCGTAAAGCCGCCGTGAGGGCCGAGACCGGAGATCTCATCGAAGGCCAGTTCGGGACCGGTGGCGATGACCAGGTAGTCGTAGTCGATCGTTGTCCCGTCATTCAGCTCGACCTGGTTGGTCGCCGGTGAAATCCGCTTGGCGCCAACGCCCGTGAAGGCGACGCCACGCTTCTTGAAGACCGGGGGCAGCTTGACCTCGATGGCCTCGCGCTTGCGCCAGTGGACCGCGACCCAGGGGTTGGACGGCACAAAGTGAAACGTGTCGCCCTGCGAGACGACGGTGACCTCGGCCTTGTCGCCGACGGCGTCCTTGACCTCGAAGGCGGCTATGGCGCCGCCCAGTCCGGCGCCCAGGATGACAATGCGTGGCTTGGCCATAGTCGGTCTCCTCCAATGGCCTGCAACTTCCGGCGGCACGATCCGCCTGTTTCAGCCGGCAGGCTTTGATGCGGATCACGTCGCGGCGCGGCGTGCGGCCTTACGGTGACCCTCTCAATGCTTGACTGCATATTTGAATAGACGCATATACGCAACTATGAAATTTGACCCCCCCGCCTTGAAGGCCTCGGCCGACGACGCCTGCGCCCTGCTCAAGGCGCTGGCGAACCCGCATAGGCTGATGCTGGTCTGTTCGTTGATCGACGGCGAGCAGTCGGTCGGCGCGCTCGCCGAGATGCTGGGCGTGAGCAAGACCCTGGCGTCCCAACATTTGGGCCTGCTGCGGCGCGACGGCGTGGTCTCCGCCCGGCGTGACGGCCAGACGATCTACTACGGCCTGCAGAGCGGCCGGGCCCGCGCCGTGATCGAAACCCTGTCCAACCTCTTCTGCACGGTCCCCGACCGCGCCCATCCCGAAGGAGCCCTCTAATGTTCGGCGCCCCCAAGACCACGGACCTCACCCCGCAACAGGTGAGGGCCGCGCTCGATGCCCGCGAGGTTCTGTTGATCGACGTGCGCGAACCAGCCGAGTTCGCTGTCGAGAGGATCGCTGGCGCGCTGAACGTCCCGCTTTCGACTTTCAACCCGGCCGCCCTCCCCGACGCCGGTGGCAAGACGGTCGTGCTGCAGTGCGCCGGCGGCAAACGCTCGGCCATGGCGGTGGATCAATGCCGCAAGGCGGGCCAAGCCATAGACACGCACCTCGCGGGCGGCCTTGCCGCCTGGAAGGCCGCCGGGCTGCCGACGGTCGCCGGCTAGCGCCAGTCACAAGACCATCGCGGGAGGGCGAACCATGGCTGCACGGCCGCTTCTGATCGGCGCACTCGGCGCGGGCTTACTGCTCAGCGCCTGCGGCCCGGCGAAACCCGTCGCCCCAGCGGCGGCCCAAGCCCCCGCCGCGGGCGGCCTGCAGGTCCAACTTCAGACGGTCGCGGACCTCAAGCCCGTGCCGGCGACCCTGACGACCCGGGACATGGCCGACGCCCGCGCCCGGATATCCGGAACGCTGGTGCGCCTGCTGGTCAAGGCCGGCGACGTGGTGCGCCAGGGCCAGCTCATCGCTACGGTCAAGGACGACCGCCTCGCCTTCCAGACCGGCGCCTATGACGCCCAGGTCTCGGCGGCGGCGGCGCAGGCGGCGGCGGCCCAGGCCGATCTGGCCCGCACCCGCGATCTCTTCTCCCACGGCGTTTACGCCCAGGCCCGACTGGATCAGGTCGAAGCCCAATCCAAGTCGGCCAATGGCGCCCTCGCGGCGGCCCGCGCGCAGCGCGCCGCCAGCGCCGAACAGGGCGCCCAGGGCGCCGTGCTCGCCCCGGCCTCGGGGCGGGTGCTGACCGCCGATGTGCCCGCGGGATCAGTCGTCATGCCCGGCCAATCGATCGCCAAAATCACCGCTGGTCCGGTCGTGGTGCGGATCGAACTGCCGGAGGCCGAGGCCCAGGCTCTGAAGGTCGGTGATGTGGTCCAGCTGACCGCCGAAGACCTGCACGGCACGGTCACCCAAGGGGTGATCGCTCAGATCTATCCCGACGTCACCGCCGGACAGGTTACCGCCGACGTCACCGCGCCGGGGCTGCCGCAAGACCTCGTCGGCCAGCGGGTGCGCGCCCAGATTAAGATTGGCCAACGCAAGGCCCTTGTCATTCCCAGGCGCTATATCGCCACCCGCTTCGGCGTCGACTACGTCAGCATCGTGCGGGCTGACGGCACTGCCTCGGAAACCCCGGTCCAGACCACGGCGGGCCCGTCCGCCGATCAGGCGGAAATCCTTTCAGGCCTGCGGGCCGGTGACACCCTCACCCCGCCGGTGGTGCGATGAACCTCGGCCTCTCGGGACGGCTCACCAAGGCGACCATCAAGTCACCGCTGACGCCGCTGTTCCTGTTGGCGGCGATTGCCGTTGGCCTTCTGGCGCTGGCCACCATACCCCGCGAAGAAGAGCCGCAGATCAGTGTGCCCATGGTGGACATCATGGTCTCCGCGCCGGGCCTTCGCGCGCCCGACGCCGTAGAGTTGGTCGGCAAACCGCTGGAGACCATCGTCAAGAGCGTGGCGGGGGTGGAGCATGTCTACACCTTCGCCGACGACAACCAGGTCATGGTCACCGCCCGCTTCAAGGTCGGCACCGACCCGGACGCGGCGACCGTGCGCATCCACGAGAAGATCAGCGCCAACCTCGACCGCATTCCGGCGGGGATCGCCGAACCGCTAATCCAGACGCGCGGCATCAACGACGTGCCAAGCTTGGTGCTGACGCTGTCGCCCAAGCCCGGCGCCGCGGGTCAATGGACCGACCAGGCCCTCTATGAGATCGCCGGCAAGCTGCGCACCGAGGTCGCCAAGGTCGACGACGTCGGCCTGACCTTCATCGTCGGCGGGCGGCCCGACGAGATCCGCATCGAGCCAGATCCGGCCAAGCTGGCCCTGCACGGGGTTTCCCTGGGCGGCTTGATGGACGCCGTCCGACAGGCCAACCGCGCCTTCCCCGCGGGCATGGTGCGCAATGACGGTCAGGCCGTGTCGGTGACCGCCGGACGGACCCTGACCAGTTCCTCAGAAATCGGCATGCTCGCCCTGCCCTCGGCCAAGGGCGAAGTGGTCTATGTCCGCGACGTCGCCAATGTCATCGAGGCGCCGCGCGAGGATCAGGCGCGCGCCTGGCGCTATGCCCGCGTTGGCCAGGGTTGGAGCGAGGCCCCCGCCGTCAGCCTCGCCATCGCCAAGCGCAAGGGCGCCAACGCCGTCGTGGTCTCCAGCGCCGTTCTGGCGCAGGTTGAGGCGCTGAAGGGCTCGCTGTTGCCGGACAGTCTCGACGTCGCGGTCACCCGCGACTATGGGGCCAGCGCCAACGACAAGGCCAATGAGTTGCTGCAGCATCTGGCCTTGGCGACAGTTTCGATCGTGGTCCTGATCGGTTTCGCCATCGGCTGGCGCGAGGCTGGGGTCACCGCTGTGGTCATCCCCACCACCATCCTTCTGACCCTCTTCGCCTCCAACCTGATGGGCTACACCATCAACCGGGTCAGCCTGTTCGCCCTGATCTTCTCGATCGGCATTCTGGTCGACGACGCCATCGTCATGATCGAGAATATCGCTCGGCACTGGGCGATGAATGATGGCCGGAGCCGGGTGGACGCCGCGGTGGAGGCGGTGGCCGAGGTCGGTAACCCGACCGTCGTGGCCACCCTGACCGTGGTCTCGGCCCTGCTTCCCATGCTGTTCGTCTCGGGCCTGATGGGCCCCTACATGGCGCCGATCCCGGTCAACGCCTCGGCGGCCATGGTGTTCTCCTTCTTCGTCGCCGTGGTCATCGCGCCGTGGCTGATGGTGCGCTTCGCCCGCAAGACCCTCACCACTGGGCACGCCGCGCAGGCCCATGACGAGGGCCCGCTAGGCCGGCTCTATCGCCGCGTCGCCGGCCACGTCATCGCCACACGCAAGAGCGCCTGGACCTTCCTGATCGGGGTCGGTCTCGCCACCCTCGTGGCCTGCGCGATGTTCGCCACCAAGACCGTGACCGTGAAACTACTGCCGTTCGACAACAAATCCGAGTTGCAGGTGGTGCTGAACATGCCCGAAGGAACCTCGCTGGAGGCCACCCAGCGGGCCCTGGCCGACGCTGCCATCGCCACCCAATCGCTGCCGGAAGTCACCGCGGTCGACGCCTACGCCGGGACCGCCTCGCCGTTCAATTTCAATGGCCTCGTGCGTCACTATTATCTGCGCAACAAGCCCGAGATGGGCGACCTTTCGGTGGCGCTCGCATCCAAGGATGATCGCCACCGTAACAGCCATGCCGTCGCCCTGGACCTGCGCCAGCGGCTGGCCAAGATCGCCCTGCCCGCCGGTGCGGTGATCAAAGTCGTCGAAGCGCCACCCGGTCCGCCGGTCATGGCGACCCTGCTGGCCGAGATCTACGGGCCGGACGCAGCGACCCGTCGCGGCGTGGCCGAGCGCGTCAAGGCGATCTTCCATTCCGTGCCCTACATCGTCGACATCGACGACAGCTACGGCCACGCCCGCCCAGGCCTGCGCCTGGTTCCCGATCGCGACCGCCTGGAAGCGCTGAAGGTCAGCGACCATGAGGTCTACGACTCCATGGGCGCGGCGCTGGGCGGCCAGGTTGTCGGCTACGCCCATCGCGGCGAGGGTCGCGATCCGCTGGAAATCTCTGTGCGACTGCCCCAGTCGGCCCGCAGTTGGGGTGAAGGCCTTGCCGCCATGCCGGTGGCCCAGTCGCAGGGCGCTGCTGGTGGGCGGCTGGTCTCCCTGGGCGAAGTCGTAACGGCGACCCAGGAGCTGGGATCCACCCACATCTTCCGCCGGGATGGCCGCGACGTTGATATGGTGATGGGCGAGCTCGCCGGGTCCTATGAGGCGCCGATCTACGGCATGCTGGCGGTCGACAAGGCTATAAAGCAGGCCGACTGGAATGCCCTGCCCAAGCCGGATATCCGGCTTAACGGACAGCCGACGGACGAGGCCCGGCCGACGGTGCTCTGGGACGGCGAATGGGAGATCACCTGGGTGACCTTCCGCGACATGGGCGCAGCCTTCGGCGTAGCGATCCTCGGCATCTACGTCCTGGTTGTGGCTCAGTTCAAAAGCTTCCGCCTGCCGCTGGTGATCCTGACCCCGATCCCCCTCACCCTTGTGGGCATCGTGATCGGCCACATTCTGTTCCACGCCCCGTTTACGGCCACCTCGATGATCGGCTTCATCGCCCTGGCCGGGATCATCGTGCGTAACTCGATCCTCCTGGTCGACTTCATCCGCCACAAGCAGGGCGAGGGCCGACCACTGCGCGAGGTGCTGCTGGAGGCCGGCGCGATCCGCTTCAAGCCGATCGTCCTGACCGCGGCGGCGGCGATGATCGGCGCCAGCGTGATCCTGTTTGACCCCATCTTCCAGGGCCTGGCGATCTCGCTGTTGTTCGGCTTGGCCTCGTCCACCCTGCTAACCGTACTGGTCATCCCGGCGATCTACGTCGTCCTTCGCGATGACGCCGGCCGCACGCAGGCGCCCTCCTCTGAAACCGTAAGGATCGCGACATGAGCGCCACCCACGACTGGCCGGAAGTCGCCGGCAGCCTGATTCAGGCGCTCAAGCCGCTGCGTGGCGGCGCGCCCGAAACCATGACGGCGTTCAGCGGACTGGCCCGCGCCGCCCTTGAACCCAAGGCGCTCTCGACCAAGACCAAAGAGCTCATAGCGCTGGGAATCTCGGTGGCGACCCGCTGCGACGGCTGCATCGCCTTTCATGCCGAGGCGGCGGTCAAGCAGGGCGCAACCCGCGATGAGGTGATGGAGACCATGGGCATGGCGATCTACATGGGCGCGGGCCCGAGCGTGATGTACGCCGCACAGGCGCTTGAAGCCTTCGACCAGTTCAGCGCTCGGACGGCCCAGAAATGAGCCAGGAACTGCGGATTCCAACAGGGCTTTCGCTGACCCCTTGATGTCGTGTGCGCATATTATAGAATACGCACATGTCTAAAGCCGTTGCCCTTGCGCCCCCTGAAGGGGTGTCGGAACTCGAAGAGAGCGCCCACGCCGCCGCACGGATGCTAAAGCTCCTGGCCAGCGAGCAACGCCTCCTGCTCCTGTGTCGCCTTGTCGAGGGTGAAACCTCGGTCGGCGACCTCGCCGAGCACGCCAAGCTGGCTCAGTCAGCCGCCTCTCAGCATCTGGGTAAGATGCGCGCGGAGGGGCTGGTGGCGACACGCCGCGAAGCGCAGACCATTTACTATCGGCTGGCGGATCCGGCCGCTATGCGGGTGCTCGATACGCTTTGCGACATCTATCGCCGAAAATAGGCTCGCCGCGTCAAACGCACGCTCTGACGTGGACAGAACTGTGGCGTAAAACCCGCTCTGTTCCGGCGAATGCCCATGGCAGCGATCACGGATGGATATAGACGTAACCCTGGCCCTGCAGGCGCGCGAGTTCTGCCACGCCGCTGGGAACGATGTCGGCGTCCTGAACCCCATAGAGGTCGGCAGGCATCAACCCCATGCCCTTCAGGGTATTGCGACAAACCATGAAGCGCACGCCCTTGGCCCGAAGGCGGTCAAGGTCTGCCGCGAGGGCGGGATCGGTCTTCGCCATTTGAAATAGCTTCACGCCGGCGGCGAAACTGACGACCCGGATCTCGACTTTGCCGTCCGTTGCTTCGATGTGGGCAGTGATATTCCGCAAGAAGCGCTGGAAATAGGCGTGATCATCGGGGCCTCCCCCGTCGTTTTGGTACACGACCTTCTGGAAGACGTAGTAGCCGGCGGGCGGCGGTGCGGTCATCGGATTTGTCGGTGGCGCGGCGAGCGCGACGACAGGAACAAGCCCGATCGCCAGTACGAGCGCGATCAATTTCAGCATGGTGTCGCCTTCCTGGAATAAACTGACCCCGAGCGGGCGGGGCGCAGGATAGGCGCCGCGACAACTATCGAGCGCCGCCTTTATGGCGAGCTCGTGCGCCATTGTCGTCAGATCGCCGCTCGGCTAACCACCTCGGGCCTCAATGGGCTGACTAGGTCAGCCGTTTGGCGGCGCGCGTGCTGAGCCCCATCAGGGCATAGAGCGGGCAGAACCCAACCACCCCGGTGACCAGGGGTATGAGGCCGAGATAGGCCCAGGGTGTTTTCGGGCCGACAAATGCCAGGGCGAGAATGACCACGCCGCCGATGACGCGCAGGATCCGATCAAAGGCGCCTTCATTCATCTTCATCATCACGTTCGCTCCACGTCGCGACGCCTTACCCGGCGGCGTACTGGATCGTGGTCACACGCCGGGTCCTTCGGCGTCTGTGACTAAGTTACGCTCGCACCTCCCTCACCCGCTCAAGGCCGGAAATATTGTCCAGCGTGATCCGTCCGCGACGAAGGGAAACCAGATCGGCTCGAGCGAAGATCGCAAGCTGGCGGCTGACCGCCTCCCGAGCCGACCCGATCTCAGCGGCAAGGTCCTCGTGCGTCATCCGCACCACGGCGCTCTGGGCGTTCCTCAGCAGCGCCCCCGCCAGCCTCGCAGGCAACCCAGTGAAGGCCAGCGTCTCGACCATGGCCTCCAGGTCCATAAATCGGCTGGCCACGGAAGACAGAACGACCGATCGGAAAGCCTGGTCTTCGGACATCAGCCGGTCAAAGGCGGTTGGCGGGATCAGGACGGCGTCAAGATCGGTCTCTGCGATCCCCTCTGCAGCGTAAGCGCCGTGCCGAGCCAGGCACGAAAAGGTCTGAAGACAGATCTCGCCGGGACGTACCCGGTAGAGCACCAGCTCGCGGCCGGCGGCGGACGTCAGCCCAACGCGAAGGGAGCCAGAGCGTAGGGCGATGAAGCCGTGGCAAACATCATCGACCCGAAACAGGACATCCCCTGCGCTGGCCTTCAGGATGACCGCGCCAGGCGCGCGCGCAGCGAAATCCGCCATATCAGACGGCTGTTCGGCGGCAGAGCTTCCGTGTTTCAGCACCAAGGCGGGATGATGGTGACGAAGGTCCGCGCGATGCAGTGGCGGCTTTCACTCATCGTCCTGTCCGTCGTCGCCGGAATCGACCAGGTGAAATTCGTGCCAGATGCCGTTGAGGATGCCGAAGGCGACTGCCAGACCAAGGCCCAGAACCCAGGTGAAGTACCACATGCTTTTGGCTCCCTAGTAGAGGTCGGGGTTGGTGGTGAGCGCGCCAACCGTCGAGCGGCCGAACATCACCTTGTAGGCCCAGGCGGTGTAGGCGAGCACGATTGGCAGGAAGACCACGGTGACCACGAGCATGATGAAGAGGGTCATGTGGCTGGAGGAGGCGTTCCACACCGTCAGGCTCGACTTCGGATCGATGCTGCTGGGCAGGATGTAGGGGAACATCGACAAGCCGACGGTGGAGATGATCCCAACGGCCGAAAGCGAGGAGCCGGCGAAGGCCGGGACCTCCTTGCCCGCCCGGATGCCGACCAGGGCCAGAGCCGCCCCGGCGAAGCCCAGCACCGGCGCCACCCACATCCAAGGATAGTGGGCGAAGTTGGCGAGCCAGCCGCCGGGCGCGGCGATGCTCGCCGCCCGCAGCGGGTTGGACGGACCGCCGGGATCGACGACGCCATCGATCCGGAAGCCCAAGCCGCCGAAGGCCACGAAGGCGTAGCCGATGGCAAAGAGGAGGATTGCGGCGATGGCGGCGATGGAGCCGAAGGTGCGCGCACGGTCACGCACCGCGCCGTGCTCTGCCTTGATGGTCAGCCAGGCGGCGCCGTGGGTCACCAGCATGGCGACCGAGAGCAGGCCGCAAACCAGGGTGAAGGGGGTGAAGAGGCCGAAGAAGGTGCCGGTATAGGTGGCGCGCAGGTCGCTATCTAGGTGGAAGGGGATGCCTTGCAGGACGTTGCCGACCGCCACCCCGAACACCAGCGTCGGCGC
>CAIOYC010000006.1 GCA_903862425.1 uncultured Caulobacterales bacterium
CGGGCTTCGTCGTCGGTCTTGGCGGTGGTGCAGACGATGATGTCCATGCCCCACATCTGCTCGATCTGGTCGTAGTTGATCTCGGGGAACACGATGTGCTCCTTCAGACCCATGGCGTAGTTGCCGCGGCCATCGAACGAGGTCGGCTTCAGGCCCCGGAAGTCACGCACGCGCGGCAGGGCGATGGTGATCAGGCGGTCGAGGAACTCGTACATCCGATCCTTGCGCAGGGTGACCTTGGCGCCGATCACCATGTTCTCGCGCAGCTTGAAGCCGGCGATGGACTGGCGGGCGCGGGTCGCCGCAGGCTTCTGACCGGCGATCATGGTCAGGTCCTTGATCGCGGCGTTCACCTTCTTGGAGTCGGCCGTAGCCTCGCCGACACCCATGTTCAGCACGATCTTGTCGAGCTTGGGGATCTGCATCTCGTTGGTGTAGCCGAACTGTTCCTTCATCGTGGCGCGGATGCTGTCACGATAAATGGTCTTCATCCGCGGCTCGTAAGCCGGGTTCTCGGTTGCCTTAACCATTGATCACCTCGCCCGTCGTCTTGGCGATACGGACCTTCTTGTCGCCGTCGATCTTGAAGCCGACGCGGGTCGGCTTGCCGTTGGAATCCACCAGCGCCACGTTCGACACGTGGATCGAGGCTTCCTTGCTCTTGATGCCGCCGTTGGGGTCGGTCTGGGAGGCCTTGGTATGGCGCTGCACCATGTTGACGCCCGCGACGAATACGCGCTCGTCCTTGGGCAGCACCTTGCTGACCACGCCCTGGCGACCCTTGTCCTTGCCGGTCAGCAGGACGACGCGGTCGCCCTTCTTGATCTTAGCCGACATTACAGCACCTCCGGCGCAAGCGAGATGATCTTCATGTGGTTCTTGGCGCGCAGTTCGCGCGGAACCGGCCCGAAGATGCGGGTGCCGATGGGCTCGTTCGACTTGTTGACGATCACGGCCGCCGAACGGTCGAAACGGATCACCGAACCGTCCTTGCGCTGGATGTCCTTGGCGGTGCGCACGACGATGGCGCGCAGGACGTCGCCCTTCTTCACGCGGCCGCGCGGAATCGCTTCCTTTACCGAGACGACGATCACGTCGCCCACCGAGGCGTAGCGACGCTTAGCGCCGCCGAGCACCTTGATGCACATGACCCGGCGCGCGCCCGAATTATCGGCGACGTCCAGGTTAGTCTGCATCTGGATCATGGTTTCAGACCTTCCGGATCAAACTACGCCGAAGCCTTGGGAAGGACTTCCCAGGTTTTCAGCTTGGACTTGGGCGCGCACTCGACGATACGAGCGACTTCGCCTTCCTTGTACGTGTTGCTCTCATCGTGAGCATGATACTTCTTGGACCGGCGGACGGTCTTCTTCATCACCGGATGGAGGAAGGTGCGTTCCACCTTCACGATGACGGTCTTGTCGCCCTTGTCGGACACGACCAGGCCTTCGAGAATTCGCTTCGGCATAGGGTTACCCTTGCGCTTTCTTCTGGCGCATCACGGTCTTGATGCGGGCGATGTCCTTGCGGAGCTCGCCGACACGGTGGCTCTTCTCCATCTGGCCGGTGGCGGCCTGGAAGCGCAGGTTGAACTGCTCCTTCTTCAGGTTGGCCAGGCCGTCGGTCAGCTGGTCGGGGGTGAACCCACGGATTTCTTCGATCTTCATCACGCGGCCTCCGCCACTTGCGCGATACCCGCGTCGAGACGGGTGACCACGCGGGTCTTGATCGGCAGCTTGGCGGCGCCGAGGGCGAGCGCCTGGCGCGCCACATCGTCCGGCACACCGTCGATCTCGAACATGATCCGGCCCGGCGCAACGCGCGCGGCCCAGTATTCAACAGCGCCCTTGCCTTTGCCCATACGGACTTCGGCGGGCTTGTCGGTGACCGGCAGGTCCGGGAAGATACGAATCCACACCCGGCCCTGACGCTTCATCTCGCGGGTGATGGCCCGGCGACATGCTTCGATCTGGCGCGCGGTGATGCGCTCAGGCTCAATGGCCTTCAGGCCGTAGGAGCCGAAGTTCAGCGCCGAACCGCCCTTGGTGGCGCCATGGATGCGCCCCTTGAACTGCTTGCGATACTTGGTCTTTTTCGGTTGCAACATGGCTAGCTACCTTACGCCCGGTCACGACGGCCGCGGTCGCCGCGGTCGCCACGATCACGGCGGTCATCGTTGGAGCCGGGGCCCGAGGCCTCGAGCGCCCAGCGCTTGTCCTGGGCCATCGGGTCGTGCTCAAGCACCTCGCCCTTGAACACCCAGCACTTGATGCCGATGATGCCGTAAGTGGTCTTGGCTTCGGTGAAGCCGTAGTCGATGTCGGCGCGCAGGGTGTGCAACGGCACGCGACCTTCGCGATACCATTCCATCCGAGCGATTTCAGCGCCGCCGAGGCGACCCGACACGTTGATGCGGACGCCCTTGGCGCCGAGGCGCATGGCCGACTGCATCGCGCGCTTCATGGCGCGGCGGAAGGCGATCCGGCGCTCGAGTTGCTGGGCGATGGACTCGGAGATCAGCTGGGCGTCGGTCTCGGGCTTGCGCACCTCGACGATGTTCAGGTGAACCTCGCCCTCGGTCATGGCCGAGAGATCCTTGCGGAGCTTCTCGATGTCCGCGCCCTTCTTGCCGATGATCACGCCCGGGCGCGCGGCATAGATGGTGACGCGGCACTTCTTGTGCGGACGCTCGATGATGATGCGCGAGACGCCGGCGGCGTTCAGGCGCTCCTTCAGGAAGCGGCGGACCTTCACGTCTTCATGGAGCAGCTTGGAATACTGGTCGCCCTTGGCGAACCAGCGGCTGTCCCAGGTGCGGTTGACGCCCAGGCGGAAGCCGATCGGATTGATCTTCTGTCCCATTAGGCGGCGTCCCCAGAGAGTTCACGGACCACGATGGTGATCTCCGAAAAGGGCTTTTCGATGCGCGAGGCGCGGCCGCGGGCGCGCGCCGAGAAACGCTTCATGACCATGTTCTTGCCGATATAGGCCTCGGCCACGATCAGGCTGTCGATGTCCAGATTGTGGTTGTTCTCGGCGTTCGACACAGCCGAATACAGGCACTTGCGCACATCCTTGGCGATGCGCTTGTGGCTGAACTCCAGCTCGTTCAAGGCGCGTTGAACCGGCAGGCCGCGGATCGACTGGGCCACCAGGTTCAGCTTGCGGGCCGAGGTGCGCAGGTTGATGGACTTCGCCATCGCCTCCACCTTGCCCACACGGCGATCGTTCGTCTTCTTGGTCATCGCCCTTACTTCCTCTTGGCCTTCTTGTCGGCCGCGTGGCCGTAGAAGGTGCGGGTGGGGGCGAATTCGCCGAACTTGTGGCCCACCATGTCTTCCGACACGATCACCGGAACGTGCTTGTTGCCGTTGTGGACGCCGAAGGTCAGGCCGACGAATTGCGGCATGATGGTCGAGCGGCGCGACCAGGTCTTGATCACGTCCTTGCCGCGGTTGCCCTGAGCGACGTCGGCCTTCTTAAGAAGGTAGCCGTCGACGAACGGGCCTTTCCAGACTGAGCGGGTCATATCCTAGCGGCCCTTGTTCGCTTTGTGACGCGAGCGGATGATGAACTTATCCGTCGCCTTGTTGACGCGGGTCTTGCGACCCTTGGTCGGCTTGCCCCACGGGGTGACCGGGTGACGGCCGCCCGAGGTCTTGCCTTCACCACCGCCGTGGGGGTGATCGACCGGGTTCATGGCCACGCCGCGCACGTGCGGGCGGAAGCCCATGTGACGGACGCGACCGGCCTTGCCGAGGCTCTCGTTCATGTGGTCGGCGTTCGAGACCGCGCCCACCGTGGCCATGCAGCCATCGAGAACCATGCGAAGCTCGCCCGAACCGAGGCGGATCTGGGCGTAGCCCGCGTCACGACCCACGAGTTGGGCATAGGTGCCGGCGGAGCGCGCCATCTGGGCGCCCTTCTCCGGCTTCAGCTCCACATTGTGGATGATCGTGCCGACCGGCATGGAGCGCAGCGGCATGGCGTTGCCGGGCTTCACGTCGACCTTGTCGCCGGCCACCACCTGATCGCCGGCCCGAAGGCGCTGCGGCGCGATGATGTAGGCCAGTTCGCCATCTTCGTACTTGATCAGTGCGATGAAGGCGGTGCGGTTCGGGTCGTACTCCAGGCGCTCGACGGTCGCGGGCATGTCCCACTTGCGGCGCTTGAAGTCAATCTGGCGGTAGAGCTTCTTGGCGCCGCCGCCGCGGAAGCGGACGGTGACGCGGCCGTTGTTCGAACGACCGCCCTTGCCGGTGAGACCCTCGACGAGGGTCTTTTCCGGGCGGCCCTTGTGGAGCTCGGACTTGTCGACCAGCACCAGGCTGCGACGGCCCGGCGAAGTCGGATTGAAATGTTTCAGAGCCATGTCTTAGAGCCCCGTCGTGATGTCGATGGACTGGCCTTCGGCCAGGGTGACGATGGCCTTCTTGATGTCGTTCCGCTTGCCGAGGATGCCGCGGAAACGCTTGGTCTTACCTTGCACCAGCATGGTGTTGACCTTGGTCACCTGCACCTTGAACAGCGCTTCGACCGCATCGGCGATCTCGTCCTTGGTGGCTTCCTTGGCGACCTTGAAGACCACCTTGTTCTGCTCGGACAGGACCGTCGCCTTCTCGGTGATGATGGGGCTCAGGATCGTGTCGTAATGCTTGGGCGTGGGGCCGGCCATCACGCGGCCTCCTTCGTTTCGGCGAAGCGCTCGTTGATCGCTTCGATGGCCGCGCGGGTCAGAACCAGGGTATCGCGGCGCAGCACGTCATAGACGTTGAGGCCGGCGATCGGCAGCACGTCGATGAACGGGATGTTGCGCGAGGCGAGACCGAAGTTCTTTTCGACCTCGGCCCCGGCGATGATCAGCGCGTTCTTAATGCCGGCGGTTTCGAACTGGGCCTTCAGGGCGCCGGTCTTGGGCTCGGCGGCGGTGGCCGCTTCGAGCACCAGGATCGAGCCGGTCTTGGCCTTGGACGAAAGAGCATGGCGCAGGGCCAGGGCCTTGACCTTCTTGGGCAGGTCGAACTCGTGGCTGCGGTTCACCGGGCCGAACACCTTGGCGCCGCCGACGAACTGAGCCGCCTTGCGCGAGCCGTGACGGGCGCCGCCGGTGCCCTTCTGCTTGTACATCTTCTTGCCCGTACGCGCGACTTCGTTGCGGGTCTTGATCTTGTGCGTGCCGGCGCGGCGCTTGGCCAGTTGCCACACGACCATGCGCTGCAGGATGTCGGCGCGGATGTCCTCGATGCCGAAGATGGCGTCGTCGAGGTCGATCGAGCCGCCCTTCTTGCCGTCGAGTTGGATGACGTCGAGCTTCATTATTCGGCGCCCTCGGTGGTGGCTTCAGCGGCGGGAGCCGCTTCGGCTGGGGTTTCAGCGGCGGCGGGCTGCTCACCGGCCTTGCGGAACGCGCCGGGCTTCGGCGCATCGGCGTGGAGCGCCTTTTTGATGGCGTCAGAAACCTTCACGTAGGAGCCTTCGGCGCCGGGCACCGCGCCCTTGATCATGATCAGGCCGCGTTCGGCATCGACCCGGAATACGGTGAGGTTCTGGGTGGTGACGGTCTCGACGCCGAGATGGCCGCCCATCTTCTTGTTCTTGAAGGTCTTGCCGGGGTCCTGGCGGTTACCGGTCGAACCCAGCGAACGGTGCGAGAGCGACACGCCGTGGGTGGCGCGCAGACCGCCGAAGTTCCAACGCTTCATACCGCCGGCGAAACCCTTACCGATGGTCGCGCCCTGGATGTCCACCTTCTGACCGGGGACGAAGTGATCGGCGGTCAGCTCGGCGCCGACGTCGATCAGCATGTCTTCCGACACCGGGAACTCGGCGAGCTTGCGCTTCGGCTCGACCAGCGCCTTGGCGAACTGGCCGCGCAGGGCGTTGTTGGTGTTCTTGGCCTTCTTGACGCCGGCGCCGAGCTGGAGGGCCACATAGCCATCCTTCTCGGCTGTGCGCTGGGCGGTGACCTGGCAGCCGTCGAGGGACAGCACGGTCACGGGCACATGGGCGCCGGCTTCATCGAAGAAGCGGGTCATCCCGATTTTCTTGGCGAGTACGCCGGTTCGCATCTGTCCGGCTCCTTACAGCTTGATTTCGACGTCGACGCCGGCCGAAAGCTCAAGCTTCATCAGCGCATCAACGGTCTGGGGGGTCGGGTCAACGATGTCGAGTACGCGCTTGTGGGTGCGGATCTCGAACTGCTCGCGCGACTTCTTGTCGACGTGCGGCGAGCGGTTGACGGTGAACTTTTCGATCATAGTGGGCAGCGGGATGGGCCCGCGCACGGTCGCGCCGGTGCGCTTGGCGGTCTGCACGATCTCGCGGGTGGAATGATCCAGTACCCGGTGATCGAAGGCCCGAAGCCGGATGCGGATGTTTTGACGATCCATCTCGTTTGACGTCCCTCGCGGCTTCAACCGCTTTAACCGTTCAAAGACCAGAGCCCCGCCTGATGGCAGGACCCACTTATCCCGAACACACTCGATCCCTGCCGGGATCGACCGTGATGCGGGTCTCGCAAAAACAGCAAAGGGCCAGGCGACTAAGCCGCCAGGCCCCACCTCGACCGTCCGCTTCGCTTTGTTACGAAACGATATGCCAGGCGCGTTTTGCGAACCGCGTCTGTCCCGAAGGACACGGCCGATTCAGCAGAGGCGGGTGGATACCCTCGCCAAGCCGAACCGTCAAGCCCTTCGCGCCTTCGTTTTTCATCTCGTTAATGCGGGGGCGGACGCGGGATAGTTGCTTATTTCTCATCACCCGACAATTAGAGGTTATCGTGCTCTTCTGAAAGACGTTGCGGGGGAGCCGAGAAATGCAGATCACGGTGACGGTGGACGATGTGGCCAAACTGGCTCCGGACATGCGGACCAGCTACCGGCAGGCGATTCTCGCGGGCCGGCCAACGCTGGATGCGGCGGGGATCAGCACGAGCGCACTGCGGGTCGCGCACTTCTTCGCCCAGGTGATGCAGGAGTGCGGTGCGCTGACCCTGTTCACCGAGAACATGAACTACTCGGCGGAAGGTTTGATGAAAACCTGGCCCAGCCGGTTTCCCGACCTGGCCTCGACCACCGGCTTCGCTCACGACCCGCGGGCGATCGGCGACAAGGTGTATGGCGAGCGGATGGGTAACGAGCAGACGGGCGACGGCTATCTGTTCCGAGGGCGCGGGATGCTGCAGACCACGGGGCGGGACGCCTATACCGCGCTCGGCAAGACGCTTGGCCATGACCTGACGAAGACACCCGACGACGCCTTCTCCGCCGGCTGGTCGCTGAAGCTGGCCTGCGCGGTCTGGAGTGCGGCGGGCTGCAACGCCGCAGCGGACCAGGACGATGTGAAGGCGGTGACCCGCGCCATCAATGGCGGGCTGATCGGCCTTGCGGGGCGCACCGACTGGCTCCGCAAGGCCAAGGCCGTCTGGTCTTAGCGACCGATATTCACGTCGCCGGAACCCGCTACGTGCTTGCTGACCGGGCCGGTGGCGTGGGCGATATCCACGTCGCCGGAGCCGGCGA
Organism: uncultured Caulobacterales bacterium; assembly: GCA_903862425.1. Taxonomy (GTDB): domain Bacteria; phylum Pseudomonadota; class Alphaproteobacteria; order Caulobacterales; family Caulobacteraceae; genus CAIOYC01. The sequence continues at coordinate 7,521 of CAIOYC010000006.1, forward strand.
TGCTGGCGCTCACCGCGCCGGCCGTGCCGCGGAAGCGGAAGTCGCCCGATCCGGCGATGGAGACGCCCACGTTCGGCGCCTCGCCGCCGTCCACGGTCACGTCGCCCGAGCCGGCGATCTTGGTGGAGATACCGCCCCGCGCCGACGCTGCGTGGATGTCGCCCGAGCCGGAGGTATGGGTTTCGAGCCGGCCGTTCACGGCGCCCAGGATCACGTCCGACGAGCCGGAGATGGCGATATAGGCGTCGCCCGTGGCCGCGCCGCGCACGTCGCCCGAGCCGGACATGGAGACGTGCAGCGGACCATGCACGTCGGCGATGCGCCAGTCGCCACAGCCGGCATTGGACAGGGTCAGGGCGTTGGTGACATTCACCTCGCCATAGACCGCGCCGCTCGATCCCACACGGGCGGCGAGCGGGGTATGAATGGTCACCACCGGCAGGTCGGTCACGGCCACCTCGCCCTTGCCCGGGATGACGACGCGCTGGTTACCGTTGGAGCCTTTGCAGTTCAGGCCGTCCCAGCCGATGTGGAAGATGCCCATACGGCCGCCGTATCCGCCATCGACAACCGTCACGCCGCCGTCCTTGCGGATCTCCAGCGGCTTCAGCCCGGCGCGGCCCTGGTTGATGGAGATGGCGTAGTCGCCGCGCGGTTCGGCGATCACCACCACGCGGGCGGCGGCGTTCTCCACCCGCACGCCCGGTCCCATGCCGGGAGTGTCGGCGAAGGCGGGTAAAGCGATGGCAGCCAGAGCGCCGGCAGCCAGGAGGGTCTTGAGGGTGGTCATGGCGGCCTCTTTGCAACGTCAGGATTTGATGTCCCGACGCTAATGGAGGCTGCGCAGCGAGGCAGCTTAATTCGCGGTTATTTCGTGACGCGAAGGTAATGAAAAGCGGGAGCCTAGTTGGGCCCACCGCTCGACGCCACCTTCACATAGGCGATCACATCCCGACGATCCGTAGGATCAGGCATGCCGGGGAAGGACATCTTCGTGCCGTGCACATCGTCGCGAGGCGAGGTGATCCACTTGTCGATCGCCGCGGCATCCCAGGTGATGCCGGAGGCCTTCAATGCGGCGGAATAGGCGTATCCCGGCTTGTTCGTGCCCGCGACCTTGCCGAACACGCCCTGCAGATTCGGGCCGGTCATGTTCGGCCCGTCCTTGGCGATGGTGTGACAGGCGCGGCACTGCTCGAACTTGGCCCGCCCGGCGACCACGTCGGCGCCCGCATAGGCCGGCCCGAGTTCGGCCACGAGCTTCTTTACCGCTGGATCGGTGTTGGAAATTTGCCCGCCGCCCCCGCCGCAGCCCGCCAGCACCACAGCCCCGACAGCCAAAACACCGATGGTCAAAGCGCGCATAGGAGTCTCCGTTCGCCGCTTCCTAACCCTCGGGTGGAAGCTCGACAATGGCGGCGATGGCGTCCTCGCGCTCGACGATGCGGGCGAAAACGATGGGCCGCCCCTCCTCGATCAGCGCCACCTCGCTGTCTCGCCGGGCGGCGCGCACCTTGTCCGGCATGACGTCGAATCCCCTGCCCTCCGCCTTCAGATAGGCCTCGCGTGCGGTCCAGAAGCGGATGAACAGGTGGCGCGGCTGGGGGTCGGCCAGGATCGCCTCCTGCTCCAGCGGCTGCAGCAGGTCGAAAGGAGGTTCGCGCTCGGGCGGATGGATCTCCACATCCACCCCCACCGGATGGCGCGCCACAGCCAGCGCCGTCCACCGTCCGCAGCTTGAGACGCTGGCGAAGAGCAGGCTCGGGCCGGTTACCCGCACAGCGCCTGTAGTTGCGCGCTCGAATGTCACGAGGTCGGGATGCACGTCCAGCACTTCGGCGGCGAGGGCGCGGAGCAGCCGGCGGTGCTTCAAGCGCTCCGCCCCGGTGTCGCGCCCCAATAGCGCGGCATCGGACATGTCCTCGGCGGTGGGGCGCGCAGGCGTCCCTTCGCAGTCGCTATACAGGCGAAAGACGGCGGCCTCGACCATGACCTAGCTTGCCCGCGCAGGCTGGGCGGGCGAGCCCTCCCAGGCAGTGCCTGCGGGCAGGGTCTCGCCTTTCATCAGAACGGACAGGTCGCCGAGCTGCGCATCGTCCTCGATCACCGAGTCGTAGAGCGTGATGGCCAGGGATCCCACCGTGGCCCGCCGGCCGATCGTCACGCCAGAGACCTTCATCACCCGATCCTCGAACAGGTGGGTCTGCAGGCCGGCGTTCTCGTTCAGCGCGGCGTCATCGCCGACGGTGACGAGATCGTGCTCGGTGATGTCGGTGGTGTCGGTGAACACCCGCTTGCCGATCTTGCAGCCCATCAGTCGCAGATAGATGTTGAGATAGACCGTTCCGCGCAAGGCATCGAGCAGTAGCGGCACGGCGAGGTTCTCATAGGTCGAAGTGACCAACTCGGTCTTCCACACGAACAGGCTCCACAGGGGTGCGTTGGTGGGCTTGTAGCGGCCGACGATCAGCCACTTCAGCGCCAGCACGAAGGCCCCGGCCGCCAGGGTGAAACCAAGATACAGGAACGGGAAGGCCAGCAGGATCCGCAGCGCGCCCTGCGGTTGGTCCGACAGGTCGCCGACCACGGTCAGCACACCCGAGAACAGGCCGATGAACACGGTCAACGAGAGTGTGATGCGGATGTATTCGATCACCAGACGGGTGGTGATCAGACGCTTGGACGGACGGAAGCGCGCGCCCTCGTCGAACACCGTCACCACCTGCCGATGCGGAAGGCGGATAGCGGGAGAACCGAACCAGGTGGTGCCGTTCTCCAGCGCTTTGGCCGCATCTTCGGGAGGCTTCGACAGGACGCCGATCAGCACCTCATCGCCCACGTCGGCGCCGGTCGGCAGGAGGCCGGAATTGCCGATGAAGCTGCGCCGCCCGATGCGGGTCTTCTCAAGGCGGATCGCGCCCGGTTCTGCCCGCGCCGCGCCGAACACCACGCCGTCGGCGATGAAGCTTTCCGGCCCGATGTCGATGAGGTCCGGCACCACCGAGGTGGCTGTAGAAACTTCGGCCCGCGCACCGATCTTCGCGCCCAGCGCCCGATACCAGGGCCTCACATAGAGCGTCGCGTAGATGGGGTGCAGCAGGTCGAGCGCCAGTTCGCCGAGCTGCTTTACGAACCAGTAGCGGACGTAGAAATGACTCCAGATCGAATAACGCCCCGGCTTTACCCGCCCGAGCAGCCCCCACTTCACCGCAACGGTCAGGGCGCACATCAGGATCACATAGATCAGGGCGAGCAGCGGCGAGAGGACGAGGTAGCTGTAGTCCTTCGTCACCCAGTCCACCTCGATCAGGCCCAGCAGGCCCGGCGCGATGGGCAGCACCGCCGCGAGCGGGAGCAGCGGCGCGGCGACCATCAGGCCAAGGGTCACCAGGGCGCGGCGGGTGGCTGACACCGGCTCCGCCGGCGGCCGCTCCGGGGCCGGGCCTCGCTTCAGGGCTGGCGAACCGGTCCACACCTCGCCGGCGGGGATGTGCTCGCCGCCGGGGATGGCGGAAAGGTCCTCCAGCACCGCCCCGTCGCCGAGACCGGCGTTGCGACCGATGACGCTCATGGTGCCGACGAAGGCGTCCTTGCCTACATCGTTGCGTCCTAGCCGCAGCAGGCCGCGCTCCACCGACACCGTGGCGAACAGAGCCCCGTCGGAAATGATCGCCCGGTCGCCGATGGAGACGAGGTCAGGCGCATCGATCTGGTCCATGGCCAGGAAGGCGTCGTGACCAATCTGCGCGCCGAGCAGCCGGTAATAGAGCGCCATCAAAGGCGTGCCGGCCAGAAACTGGGTCGGGATTACCGCCAGGAACCGGCGCACCACCCACCAACGGAAATAGTAGGCGCCCCAGAGCGGATAGTCGCCCGCCTTGTAGCGACCGATGACGATCCACTTCACCGCCACCGAGAGAAGGATCATCAGCGGCGGCATGACGATAAAGGCCGCGCCCGCCGTCAGCAGGGCAGGAATGCGGCTCTTCGGGTCCGGCGTCGCCAGCCAGGAATAGGCCAGATACGGGAAAATCCATTGCGCCCCGGCGAAGGCGAATATGGGCACCAGCGCTATGGTCTGGCCGATGGTGCAGAACGTGCGGCGTATCTGCGGGATCGGATGGAACGGCTCCTCCACCCGCGTCGTCGGCGCGGCGTGTGCCAGACGCTCGGCCAGGGCGCGTACGGTCGGCGCGGCATACAGGTCCTGGATCGACAGCGACACCAGGGCCGGATCAGTGCGGGCGATGGACACCATCCGGGCGGCGCGCAGCGAATGGCCGCCGAGATCCTCGAAGAAGTCATCGGTCGCCCCCACCGGTGTCGGCGCGAAGACCTGCTTCCAAACTTCCACCAGCTTGGCTTCCATCGGCGTGCGGGGTGGCTCGATGGCGCGCTGTTCGATCTCCAGCCGGCGCGGCTTTTCCAGCACCTTGCGGTTCACCTTGCCGGAGACGAGCGTCGGCAGGGCGGTGCGCACCTCATAGGCCATGGGCCGCATATAGGCGGGCAGCTTCAGCTCAGCTTTGGCGCGCACGCCGGCAAGGTCCACCCCCTGCGCCGCCACCCGCGGGGTTAGGAAGGCGATCAACACGTCCGAGCCATCATCCTCCGGATAGAGGTTGACCACCGCCTGGGCCACCGAAGCGTGCTCGGCCAACACGGCCTCGATTTCGCCGAGCTCGACCCGATAGCCGCGGATCTTCACCTGGGTGTCGATGCGGCCGAGGAATTCGATGTCGCCGTCGACGTTCATGCGCACGAGGTCGCCGGTGCGATAGACCGCCTCTTGTCCGCCGCCGCGCACCGCGAACGGCGTGTGGACGAACTTCTCCGCCGTGAGCTCCGGCCGGTTCAGATAGCCTGCGCCGACCCCGGGGCCGCCGATAATCAGTTCACCTTCCGCTCCAGCCGCGACGGGCTCCAATTGCTCGTCCACCACCCAGGCGGTGAAACCGGGTATGGGCGTGCCGATGGTGACGGGTCGGCCCGGATGTATCTCCGACCAGGTGCAGGCCACGGTGGTTTCGGTGGGCCCATAGGTGTTGAGCAGCCGCAGGCCCGGCCGTAGCCAGCGCCGCGCGAGTTCGCCCGGGATCGCCTCGCCGCCGGTGATCAGCAGGCGCAGCTTGGGCATGGGATGGTCGATCACCGCCAGCAGGGACGGCACCAGCGACCACACCGTCACCCCACGCGCATCGAGCGTCAGGGCGAGGTCCGGCCCGGCCTTGATCAAGCCCTCGCTGGAAACCAGCAGGGTCGCCCCGGCGAAGAACGCGGCCCACATCTCCTCTACCGAGATATCGAACGAGAGCGAGGCGCCGGCAAAGACGATATCGCCGTCGTTCACCCCGAGGATCGAGGCCTCCGCCCGCACTTGATACGCGGCGTTGCGATGGCGGATCATCACCCCCTTGGGCCTCCCTGTGGAGCCGGAGGTATAGATCAGATAGGCGATGTCCTCTGGGTCAGCCCCGGTCTCAGCGCGGGTCAGGGGCGTGGCGTCGAGGGCGGCGATGTCGCCGAGGTCGGCCAGCACATCGACCACCGCCGCATCCGCCCCGGCGAAGGCCTCGGCCCGCTCGGTGCAGGTGACCACGGCCCGCGCCGCGCACTCTTCGACTATGTATTCCGCGCGTTCCTGCGGGATGGACCAGTCCACCGGGACATAGGCCGCGCCGGCTTCCAGCACGCCGAGCACCGCCATATACTGGTCGAGACCGCGCGGCAGGCAGATGACCACCCGGTCGCCCCGCCCGACCCCCTTGGCCCGCAAATGCCGGGCGAAGCGGGCGGCGCGCTCGCGAAGTTCGGTATAGGTCAGCTCCGATTTGCGCACCAACTCAGGGTCGGGCTCGGCGAGGCGGATGGCGATCTTATCGGGGAACCGGCCGGCGGTAGCCCGGAACAGTTCATGTAGCAGTTCGTCGCGCGTATAGGGCGGCGCCGGATAGGGCTCGGAAGCCGGGGCGATCGGCGGTGGAGTGCGTAAAGCGGCGTCGGCGAGCACGGAAATCCTTGGGCTGCAGCCAAGCTCTAACGCGCTTCGGCGCCAGAAGGAATCACGTCATCGCCAACAAATTCGACGCCCGTCGCCTATCTGGGTTGAGACGGGCGCCCATCCCGTAGGCGGTATGCGCATTCATGCGCCATTGTATCTGGTGCACCGCACTCACTGGCGCCGCAACGCACAATTACGGTTGCCAGGCCGTCAGGGTTCCGTAACGTCACCCTTAGAGGCGCGATAAGTCTCAGGAAGCGTTTGGGCGAGGGGTTTTCACAAACCTCGAGCTTGGAAAAATAGCATGACCCGTACTCTCGTTCTCGGCCTGGCGCTTGGCGCTATGGCCCTCCCGGCCGCCGCCGCCAGCGTCACGGTCGATATCAAATCCGATCCCCAGACAGTGCATGCCCGGATCGCCGAAGCGGCCTCCATGGCCTGCAGCGCTGAATACCGGGACGCCAGCGTCCTGGAAAAATACTATTCGGAGCCCTCCTGCGTCAGCGAGACGAAGGCCGACGCCGAGCGCAAGCTGGCCGCCCGGTCGACAATCGCAAAGCTCTGAAGCCCACAATCCGGCGCCGGTCCTTGCGGGCTGGCGTCGTTTTCCAAAATCTAGTCGTCCGAACTGGGCCGCCCCCGGTTGGCCTTGACCGTCGAGCGCTTGGTCTTGCCTTCCAGCCTCCGCGTCTTGGAGGCCAGGGTCGGTTTGGTGGCCCGGCGGATGGTAGGGCGTTCGGCGGCCTGGCGGATCAACTCGACGAGCCGTTCGATCGCGTCGTCTCGATTGCGTTCCTGGGTGCGGAAACGCTGGGCGGTGATCACAATCACGCCTTCCAGTGTCAGCCGTTTGCCGGCCAGTTTCTGCAACCGGATAGATACGTCGTTGGGAAGCGAGGGCGAGCGGCGGGCGTCGAATCGCAACTGCACCGCAGTGGAGACCTTGTTGACGTTCTGGCCGCCCGGCCCGCCGGCGCGGAAGAAACGCAGATCGATCTCGTCGTCTTCGATGGAGAGAGTCTCGGTGACGGGGATCATCGGAAGTAACTCCGGCGTCCCCGTCCCGAAGACGGAGGCGCCTTATTGGGGCTTGGCGTCGCGCGCGGTATCGGTCACAGCGTGACCGGCCGAGGAGACGTCACGACCGGCGCCTTCGACGGTATTGCAGGCGCTGACGGCTAGGGCGGCCGCCGCGGCGGCAAGGATCAGAAGCTTACGCATGATGTGTTTCTCCGTAGCGGTGGCTACGGCGGGCAAACGGCTACGCCTGCCGTCGGTTCCTGCCCTGTCCTGGCATTCGCGCGATGACATAGATTAAGAGCTTGGCGGGACGTCGGTTGTCAGCCGACAGCCCGCCCAGCCAGACGCCTACTTCGGCTTGGCGTCCTTCGCGGTATCGCTCACGGCATGGCCGACGGCGGATACGTCCTTACCCGCGCCTTCGACGGTGTTGCAGGCGCTGACGACCAAGGCGGCCGCCGCGGCGACGAGAATGACGAACCTACGCATCAAGTGATCTCCAACCTTTATGGCCAAGCTTGGCCCATGGCTAAGGTTGGGCTTGCCGCCAATTTCGTCAACCGTAGAGCTTCGCGTGCTCCTGCTGATAAGGGGCGTAGCTCTCCTTCATGCTGGCCGAGTTCAGCAGCATGGAGGCCACCGGGTGGTCCGTACCCGGCTTGTAGAGAGTGGAGCGTACCCACAGGCTCTCGGTTCGCCGACTGCCGGACAGGAACACCGCCTCGCGTCCCACCTCATAGGCCTCGCCGACGAACACCGGGCCGTCGAGCAGGCGAATCTCCTGGTCGGCGAACAGGCCCACCGCCGGGCCGCGCGCGGGGAAGTAGCCGCCTTCGCGGGCGGTATATTGCAATAGCACGCTGATCATCTCCATCGGCACGATGGCCCGACCGAAGGCGTTGGCCGCGCCCGAATAGAGGGGCGAGGGCTCGGTGATCTTCTCCAGCTTCTGCGCCAGGCTGAAGGGATAGAGGGCGCCCATATGCCGTTCGGGGTCCATGCGCACGGGAACGCGCGGCACAGTCATGCCCACCTTCACGTCGGCCAGGATCACTGGGTCGGCCAGCGGTGTGAGTTCAGTCAGGCGCTTGTCGAGGGTGGTGGGCGCGAAATCGGGACCAACCGAGGCCGTGCCCTTGAGGATCTCGGTCCCGTCGTTGCGCTGCATCCAGATTTCCGCCGAGGTCTCCCCCGCCGCCGGCTTGCGGAGATAGGCTCGACCTTCCTCGCCTTCGAACATGGGCGCGCGATAGTGGGCCGAGAGGCAGCCGTGGGTCAGCCAACGCTCGCCCCACACCGCATAACCCAGGGGCGCGAACTGGCTGAAGTGGGTCGGGCCCTCGATGGTGCCGCCCTTGAAGCCGAGCTTCTGCGCGGTGGCGTCGTCATGGATAGAGGCGTGGCCGTCATATTCCTGCACCTGCAGCATCTGCTTGGGCGCGCGCAGGGGTCCCACCAGCACGCCGTCCTGCTCATCGATTCGGGTCTCGAAAGCGGCCATCTCAATTTCCTCCATCGCTTTGCAGGCGTTGTAAGCGTAAGCGGAGCCGGTAAAAAGGGGGCTGCATACCGGAGCTTCTATGACTTATCAGACCCTGGACTGGGACCTTGCCGACCGCGTGCTGGTGCTGCGGCTTAACCGGCCGGACCAGCTGAACGCCTTTACCGTCGAGATGGCGAACGAGCTGATCCTCGCCTTTGAGCGGGCCAGCGAGGACGACGCGGTGGGGGCGGTCGTGGTCACCGGCGCGGGCCGCGCCTTCTGCGCCGGCATGGACCTGTCGGTTCCCGGCAATGTGTTCGGCCTCGACGAGACCCAGACCCCGACTCTGGCCGACCTCGACGCCCGCTTCGAGGATCCCGCCATCGTCGACGGGGTGCGCGATACGGGCGGGCGGGTCACCCTGGCCATCTTCAACTGCAAGAAGCCGGTGATCGCCGCCATCAACGGCCCGGCCGTAGGCATCGGCGCGACCATGACGCTGGCCATGGATATCCGCATGGCCTCGGAGAAGGCGCGAATCGGCTTCGTGTTCGGCCGCATCGGCATCGTGCCGGAGGCTTGCTCGTCCTGGTTCCTGCCGCGGCTGGTCGGGACGCAACAGGCGCTGGAATGGGTGCTGAGCGCCGACATCCTTACCGCCGAACAGGCCAGGGACGGCGGTCTCGTCCGATCGGTTCATAGCCCCGAGACCTTGGTGGCGGACGCCGTCGCCCTCGCCCACAAGTTCATCGACAACCGCTCGCCGGTGGCCGTCGCCTATGCGCGGCAGATGATGCTGCGCAACCCTGCCCTGTCCCACCCGGTGCAGGCGCACCGCATCGACAGTCTGGCCATGTTCTACACCTCGATCGGCGACGGCAAGGAGGGCGTTCAGGCGTTCCGCGACAAGCGCGAGCCGGACTTCCAGGGCAAGGCCAGCGCCATGCCCTTCTGGCCGTGGTGAACCGATAGCCGACTTGCCTTCCCTTCGCGTCATTCGTCCATAAGACCAGCCAGACCCCTCAAGAAAGTCACAGGAAACGACCCCATGAAGACCCGCATCACCGAACTCTTCGGCATCAAGCACCCGATCATTCAGGGCGGCATGCACTATGTGGGCTTCGCCGAGATGGCGGCGGCGGTATCAAATGCCGGCGGGCTTGGCATCATCACCGGCCTGACCCAGCGGACTCCCGAGGGTCTGGCCAAGGAGATCGAGCGCTGCAAGGGCATGACCGACAAACCGTTCGGCGTGAACCTGACCTTCCTGCCCGCCGTGACCCCGCCCGACTATCCCGGCTTCATCAAGACCATCGTCGACAGCGGCGTGAAGGCCGTCGAGACCGCCGGCAACAACCCGCAGAAATACATGCCCGCGCTGAAAGAGGCCGGCATCAAGGTGATCCACAAGTGCACCGCCGTGCGCCACGCGCTGAAGGCGGAGAGCATCGGCTGCGACGCGGTGAGCGTCGACGGCTTCGAGTGCGGCGGCCACCCGGGCGAGGACGATGTCGGCAACTGGGTGCTGCTGCCACGCGCGGCTGAGGCGTTGAAGATTCCCTTCGTGGCCTCGGGCGGCGTCGGCACGGGCAGCCAACTCGCTGCGGCTCTGGCGCTTGGCGCCGACGGCATCAATATGGGCACCCGCTTCATCGCCACGGTCGAGGCCCCGGTGCACCAGAACGTGAAGGACGCCATCGTCGCCGCCACCGAGCTCGACACGCGACTGATCATGCGCCCCCTGCGCAACACCGAGCGGGTGTTGAACAACGCCGCCGTACAGACCCTCCTCGCCAAGGAAAAGGAGATGGGCGCCGCCCTCACCTTCGCCGACATCGCCGAGGAGGTGGCAGGCGTCTATCCGCGCATCATGAAGGACGGCGACATGGACGCCGGCGGCTGGTCCTGCGGCATGGTCGCCGGGCTGATCCACGACGTCCCGACCTGCAAGGAACTGATCGAACGCATCGTGTCGGAGGCGGAAGCCATCATCCGCAGCCGCCTGGAGGGGATGCTGGCGGCTTAAGGGGCTCCACCTTCGCTTCTCTCTCCCTGGCCTCAACGCTCTAGGCGATGACGTGGTCGGGGAGGGTTGCGGAACACCACGGCCCCGCCGGGGCTAGGGGCGGAGACCGAGGCGCGATCAGGCCGCGGCCTTCTCCGCAGCAATGACGCGACTGACCGCGTTCACCACCGAGGCGATGCGCAGGGCTGCCTGGACGTTTACGGCAGGGACGGCGTGCTTCTTCAGCACGTCCTCATGCGCGTCTAGGCACATGCCGCAGCCGTTCACCGCCGACACCGCCAGGGACCATAGTTCGAAATCGGCCTTATCCACACCCGGATTGGCCAGGATGTTCATGCGCAAGCGCGCCGGCAGGGTGGAATATTCCTTGTTCTTCATCAGGTGCAGGGCGCGGTAATAGATATTGTTCATGCCCATGATGGCGGCGGCGGCCTTGGCGGCGGTCTTCGCCTCGTCCGACAGCTGGGCCGCGCTCTCGATGGCCTTGATCGTGTCGCCCTGCCCCACGGCATAGGCGGAGGCAAGGAAACAACCCCACTTCTGCTGGTCGTTCAGCACAGTCTCCGACGCGAGCGAACCAAGGTTCAGCGACAGGTCCTTGGCATAGGCGGGAAGCTGGTCGCGCAGAGCGTCGAGGGACATTTTTCGAATCCTAAAAAAGGCGTCATCCCGGCCGGAGCGCAAGGTGCGCAGAGCCGGGACTTCGTCGACGCCAAGTTGAAGAGAACTGGGTTCCCGGGTCGGCCTGACGGCCGCCCGGGATGACGACCAGTCGGTGTCAGGCCGCCTTCAGCGTCTCGCCGCCGACAGCGCGGTTGCAGGGGCACAGTTCATCAGTCTGCAGCGCATCGACCACGCGGAGCGTGTCGGCGGGGGCGCGGCCCACATTCAGGTTGGTGACATAGACGTGCTGGATCACGTTGTGCGGATCGACCACGAAGGTGGCGCGCAGGGCCACGCCCTCTTCTTCGTTCAGGACGCCCAGCGCACGAGCCAGCTTTCCCGAGTTGTCGGCGAACTGCCAGATCGGCAGCTTGTCGAGATCCGGATGGTCCCGGCGCCAGCCGAGCTTGGAGTGCTCGTTGTCGGTCGAACCGCCCAGCACCACGGTGTCGCGGTCGGCGAAGTCTTTGTTCAGACGGGCGAATTCGGCGATTTCGGTCGGGCAGACAAAGGTGAAGTCCTTCGGGTAGAAGAAGATGACCTTCCACTTGCCGGGGAAGCTTTCCTTGGTGACCGTTTCGAACGCGCTTTCACCGTTCTCTTCGTGGCGGTTGAAGCCGGGCTTCACGCCTACGACCTTGAAGTCGGGGAAGGTTTCGCCAACGCCGAGCATGGGTATCTCCTGTAGAATGGGGTGCGGCAGGCGGCCGCATGCGAGCGTCAGATAGGACCGCCAGGTCGCCAGTTCAAATCGATTGTTTGATGAAGTTGGATAGAGAAACTCGATGAGAAGTCGGCCGCCAGCACGCGCTGCCGACATCGGCCAATACAATGCAAAAATACGCAGCCAGTGGAAAAATCGATCGTCGACCCAAAAATTAGTGATTGGACGCTGCCGACGAGGAAGCGGCACCTATCCGTCAGATTCACATATGAGCGCAACGGCGCCGCAGGAGGATATCATGGACGGTGAAGGTCAGTGCCCGGTTCACGGTGGTAAGTCTGAGGGCGCCACGGTCATTTTCGAGATGAATAACCGTCTCTGGTGGCCTCATCAGCTGGATTTGTCGATCCTGCACCAGAACCCGCCCGCCGGCGATCCCATGGGCGAACACTTCGACTACGCGGCCGAGTTCAAGACGCTCGACCTGAAAGCGGTGAAGGCCGACATCTTCGCCCTGATGACCACCTCGCAGGACTGGTGGCCCGCCGACTTCGGCCATTACGGCCCCCTGTTCATCCGCATGGCCTGGCACAGCGCGGGCACCTATCGCATCGCCGACGGGCGCGGCGGCGCGGGGGCGGGGCAGCAACGTTTCGCCCCGCTGAATTCCTGGCCGGACAACGCCAATCTCGACAAGGCGCGCCTGCTGCTGTGGCCCGTGAAGCAGAAGTACGGCCGCAAACTGTCCTGGGCGGACCTGATGATCCTGACCGGCAACTGCGCCCTGGAATCCATGGGCTTCCGGACCGCCGGCTTCGGCGGCGGCCGCGCCGACGTCTGGGAGCCGGAGCGCGATGTGTACTGGGGCCCCGAACGCGAATGGCTGGGCGATGCGCGCTACAGCGGGGAGCGCGACCTGGCGCATCCGCTGGCCGCCGTGCAGATGGGCCTGATCTACGTCAATCCCGAAGGCCCCAATGGCGAGCCCGACCCGCTGAAGTCCGCCCGCGACATCCGCGACACCTTCGCCCGCATGGCCATGAACGACGAGGAGACCGTCGCCCTGATCGCCGGCGGGCACACCTTCGGCAAGACCCACGGCGCGGCCGACCCGTCGGAATACATCGGTCCCGAGCCGGAAGGCGCGGGCATCGAGCAGCTGGGCCTGGGCTGGAAGAACAGCTACGGCGACGGGCACGGCGCTCACACCATCACCTCAGGCCTGGAGGTCACCTGGACCTCGACCCCGACGACGTGGTCGAACACCTTCTTCGACAACCTGTTCAAGTACGAGTGGGAGCTGACCAAGAGCCCCGCCGGCGCCCATCAATGGACGCCAAAGCACTTCGACGAGGCCGACAGCGTGCCGGACGCTCATGACTCCGCAAAGCGCCACCGCCCGTCCATGCTGACCAGCGATCTGGCCCTGCGCGCCGACCCCGCCTATGAGGCGATCTCGCGGCGTTTCCACCAGAACCCGGATCAGTTCGCCAAGGCCTTCGCCGAGGCCTGGTACAAGTTGACCCACCGCGACATGGGTCCTCACGAACGCCTGCTCGGCCCCGAGGTCCCCGCCGAACCGCGCCTGTGGCAGGACCCGGTTCCGCCCGCCACCGGGCCGGCGCTGACCGAGGCCGACATCGCCGACCTCAAAGCCAAGATCCTGGCTTCCGGGCTGTCGATCTCGCGTCTGGTCGCCACCGCCTGGGCTTCAGCTTCGACCTTCCGGGGTTCGGACAAGCGCGGCGGCGCAAACGGCGCGCGCATCCGCCTCGCCCCAGCCAGGGATTGGGCGGTGAACGAACCGGCGGAACTCGCCAAGGCGCTCACCGCATTGGAAGGCGTGCAGCGGGCGTTCAACGTCGGCGGCAAGTCGGTCTCCATGGCCGACCTGATCGTGCTCGGCGGCTCGGCGGCTATAGAAGCAGCGGCGAAGAAGGCCGGCTTTGATGTTGGCGTACCCTTTACCCCCGGCCGCACCGACGCCGCGCAGGACGAGACCGATGTGGAATCCTATGCGGTGCTGGAGCCGAAGATCGACGGCTTCCGCAACTTCGTCAGCGGCGACCAGACCCGCCCAGCAGAGGCCATGCTGGTGGACCGGGCGCAGCTGCTGACCCTCTCGGCGCCGGAAATGACGGCCCTGGCGGGGGGTCTGCGGGTGCTGGGCGTCAATGTGGGCGGCTCGCCCCACGGCGTCTTCACCGACCGACCGGAGACCCTGACCAACGATTTCTTCGTCAACCTCCTGAACGGCAGCACGACCCTGAAGTGGGAACCCGGCGAAGACGGCGTCTTCACCGCTGCGGATCGTAAGACCGGCGAAAAGAAGTTCACCGGAACGCGGGTGGACCTGATCTTCGCCTCCAACGCCCAACTGCGCGCCTTGTCGGAGGTCTATGCCGCCGCAGATGCGGACAAGGTGTTCATCGCCGCCTTCATCGCTGCCTGGACCAAGGTCATGAACCTCGACCGGTTCGACCTGGCGGCCTGATCGAGCAGCGCGGGTCGGGTTATCCCGGCCCGCGCCAGCAATTACCTAAATCCACCCAATGGATTTTACTTATGGAATAGAGCGTCCCTATATTAGGGCCATGCTCCCCACCCTGCGCCAACTGCAATATCTGAAGCTCCTGGCCGAACACGGCTCCTTCTCCAAGGCGGCGGATGCGGCGCATGTGACCCAACCCACGCTGTCGGCCGGGATTCAGGAGCTGGAACGGACCTTGGGCGCCCCGGTGGTGGATCGGGCGCGCACGGGCGTGATCCTGACCCCCGTGGGCGAGGAGGCGGTGACAAGGGCGCAGGACGTGCTGGCGCGGGCGGAGGACCTGGTACAGGCGGCGCGGTCGGCCGGCCGGCCACTCTCCGGGCGTTTCCGGCTCGGCGTCATCCCCACCATCGCCCCCTTCATGCTGCCCAAGGCCCTGCCGGTGCTGCGCAAGGACTTTCCCGAACTGAGGCTATTTCTGCGCGAGGACCTGACCGGCAAGCTGGTGACCCTGCTCAAGGCTGGCTCCCTCGACGCCGCCCTGATCGCTCTGCCCTACGACATGACGGGCATCCAGACGGCCGAGGTGGGACAGGACGAACTTCTGGCCGCCGCCCCCGTCAACCACCCGCTCACCGCCGCGGCCAGCATCTCACCGCAGGATCTGGCCGCCGAGGAGCTCATCCTGCTGGAAGACGGACACTGCCTGCGCGACCAAGCGCTCGGCGCCTGCGGGATCGACGGCCGCTCCGATGTAGGGGAGGCCGGCTTCGCGGCCACCTCGTTGGCTACCTTGGTGCAGATGGTGGGGTCGGGCCTCGGTGTATCGCTCCTGCCCGCCATGGCGGTGGAGGCCGGCCTGACCGACGATGCACCCGTAGCCGTGCGACCCTTGGTCGGCGGCGCGCGGCGTGAAGTGGCGGTGGCATGGCGCGCCGGCTCCAGTCGAGGGGCCGAGGCGCGCCTGCTGGCCGACACGCTGCGCACGCTGTAAGTCGCTGCGAACGACATCGCCGGTCGCGGACGGTCAGTCAGGTTCCGAAGGCGGCCTTGAGCCTGCCGGCGGCACAATCTTCCGCCGCCTTGGCGTTGGCGACCAGCCTGCCCGTGCCGAAGAACTCGCGCGTCGCGCCCAGGGTATTCCTTCACATCAACCTGGTCGCCTGGCGCCTGCAGCCTGCATCTTTGATCGACCGCCACCCACAGATCCTGCCCCAGCGCAGGCTCTAGAGCGCCAGGCTGTCGGCCTCCTGCGTCAGGCGGTCGGCAGTCTTGAAGTCGCGGCGGCGAAAGGCGGCGGCGGAGGCCTTGCGCAGCAGGATGTTGGCGGCCCGCGGCTGACGACGACGCAGCTTTGCGGCCCAGTTCTCGGCTTCGTCGGTGGTGACGTTCACGTCCTGCTCGCGCGCCTCGATCATCTGCGCCGCCTCGGGTAGGGCGGGCCAATCCATCAGCAGGCGCAGTCCGGTGCGGAAACCCGGATAGCGAGCGGCATAGGCGAAGGCGCGCTGCTCGGCCTCCACGTCGTCGAAGTCCGCCAGCCGCGCGGTAAAGTCGCGT
The DNA here is from genome assembly GCA_903862425.1 of uncultured Caulobacterales bacterium. Classification (GTDB taxonomy): domain Bacteria; phylum Pseudomonadota; class Alphaproteobacteria; order Caulobacterales; family Caulobacteraceae; genus CAIOYC01. Next base: position 23,429 of record CAIOYC010000006.1, read on the forward strand.
AGCCGGTCTACGGAAAGGGTGCGCTCGAACGCCGCCCACCGCGCCGCCTGCGCAGCCTGTGCATCGCCGGACCGATCGAGATAGGCGATCCAGGTGCTCTCCCAGTCGAAATCCACTCCGGTCGGCGACTGTTCGGCGGCGCGGAGCAGGTCGCCGGCCTCCTCGACCCGCTCCGCCGTCAGCAGGCGCTGGGCCGCCTCCGCCGCGTTGGCCGGTGCGCGCAGAGCGCTCGCGCTGTAGGTGGCCATGAAGGCGTCCACGTCGCCCGCCGCATCGGCCATGTGGCGAAGATGAGGGATGAGACCAGCGACGTTCAACGCTTGTTCCTGCAGCAGGGGCAGGGTCTTCGCCGCCAGTCCTGCCGGCGCCTTGGCCAGCACAAGCGGTGTCCAGTCGTTCCAGCAGCGCGGATAGGCGGCGATCGCTTCGGCGAGGTCGCGGGCGGCCACGGCGGGCGCCACAGTGCCGATCAGTCCGCCGATGTCGGTCGCCGCACGGCCCAGTACAACAGCGAGTTCGTCATCGCGCTTCACCCGCGTCGCGAGACGGCGTGCAGTAGCCATAAAGCGCCACAGCCGCTCCAGCGCTGCGGCCGCGTCGAGCGGCGCCATGCGCTCGGTGATCAGCCCGCGCAGGCCGTCCAGCTCCCGCAGGAAAGTAGCCCGCGTGCGCCAGGACACCTTGCCGGCGCTGGTCTCCAGCGAGACGAGACGTTTGTCGATCTCGGGCGCCAGGTGCTCGGCCCCCTGGTCGGCGGCGAGTTCCATCCTGAGCCGCCGCTTCAACTCCGGTCGGCTCGCCGTGATCTCGATCAGCAGTTCGGCGAGCCGTTCGGAGCCCAGCCGCTGCAGGTTCTCGGCGCTGACGCGCTTCAGGCTGGCGGCGGTTGCGCGCTTCATCGGCTTAGGTGTGGAAGAGTTCTCGCGCCTTTCCAATCCCGAACTTCCACACCTGCGCCGGCTCGATGTGCGGCATAGCCGGAAGCTCAGCCGGATCGACGGCGACATCGACCACCACGGGCCCAGGTGTGACCAGGGCGCGGGCAATAGTGTCCTTGAGGTCGGCGGGCTTGGTCACACGAAAGCCGGTCCCGCCGCAGGCCTCGGCGAACATGGCGAAGTCGGGGTTCTTGAACTTCACCCCGTCGAAAGCCGGCAGGCCCGCCTCCTCCATTTCGAGGTGCACCAGCCCCCAACCGCCGTTGTTAAAGATGATGCACTTGATGGGCAGGCCGTGCTGAGTGGCGGTAAAGAACTCCTGCATCAACATGGCGAAACCGCCGTCGCCGCACATGGCGATCACCTGCCGGTTCGGATCCAGCGCCTGGATGCCGATGGCCTGGCCGAGGGCCGTGCCCACCGCCGCGTTGTTGAACGAACCGGTGATCGGCTGGCGACCGTTGGGCCGCAGCCAGTTGGCGGTCCAGAGCGTCACCTCGCCGGTATCGACCACGAAGACAGCGTCGGAATTGGCCACGTCGCTCACCGTCCGAGCCAGCGCCTGAGGGTGGATGCGGTCGGCGCTGCGGCCGATGTCCGCCTTCTCGTCGAGCATGTCCTGCCAGCCCGCCCAGGTCTTCCGGGTCTTGGTCAGGAAGCCATCCTCCAACTTGAGGCCGACCCTCGCGATCAGGCCCTCGACGGCGGGGCGGGCGGACCCGACCAAGGCCTGGGCGACGGGCAGCCGGCGGCCGATGGCAAAACCGCGCTCGTCGATCTGGATCACCTTGGCCTTCTGCGGGAGGAACTCAGTATAGGGGTAGTCGCTGCCGACCATCACCAGCACGTCGCAGCCGCGCACGGCGTCGAACCCCGCCTTCGACCCGATCAGGCCCAGCCCGCCGACCACACGCGGATCGTCGAACGCAAACAGGTCGAGGGCGCGGAAGGTGTGGACAACCGGCGCTTTCAGCTTGTCGGCCAGGGCGAGGATCTCGCTCGCCGCACCATGTCCGCCATAGCCGACAAACAGGGTGACGGATTTGGCTCCGTCGATCAGCGCCGCGGCGGCGTCAAGGTCGGCCGCGGCAGGGATGATCTCTGGCGGCTGTCGCAGAGTCGCCGGGCTCAGCACAGAGCTGGCCTTGGTCTTGGCCGCGAACACGTCCTGCGGAATATTCAACAGGGCCACGCCGCGGCGGGCGTAAGCGGTGGCGATGGCCTCGTGGATCTGACCGGCGGCGGCTTCGGGACTGGTGATCGAGGCGGCATAAACCGAGGCGTCGCGGAAGGCCTGCACGTGGTCGGCCCATTGCAGGTAGTCGATCCCGCTTTTGCCGGTCGGTACGTCGCCGGAGATGGCCAGCACCGGCGCGTGGTCGTGGGCCGCCTCGTAAAGCCCAGCGAGCAGGTGGGTCGCGCCCGGTCCCGTAGTGCCAGCGCAGACGCCCAGCCGTCCGGTCAACTTGGCCTGCCCCGATGCCGCGAGGGCTGCGCCCTCCTCGTGCCGAACGCCCAGCCACTTGACCCGGTCGTCCTTGCGGATGGCGTCGGTGAAGGCGTTGAGCGCGTCTCCCACCACACCGAACACCTGATTGGCGCCCACCTCAGCCAGGGTTGAGGTCAGCAATTCGCCCACGGTCTGCGACATGGATATATCCTCGGCCTTCGGTTTGTTCGCAAACGCGAGAAAGTCCGGGTCGGTCCGCCGTCGACGCTGGTTTTGTTGCTTGACGCAGGGCTGGAGAGTGTGAGCCCGTCCGCCGACGCTCGCTTCGGTCCTATTGGCGGCGACGAAAATCCCAACCTTCGGCCACCGTCACCTGATCACTTCGTAGGGAAATCAGCGGTCAGGCGTGCATCAGGGCGCGGGCGGCGGCGCGGGCGGCTTCGGTGATCTCGGCGCCGGAGAGCATGCGGGCGATCTCCTCCTCCCGCGCGGCAGGGTCCAGCGTCTCGATGGAGGTGGCGGCCACCTCGCCCCCAATTCCTCTTACCTGGGCGTTCTTCGACACCCGCCAGTGGGCGTCGGCGCGGGCGGCGACCTGGGGACTATGGGTGACGAGGATCACCTGGCCGGTTTCGGCCAGCCGCTTCAGGCGCGAGCCCACCGCATCGGCCACGGCCCCGCCGACACCCTGGTCCACCTCGTCGAACACCATGGTGGGACCAAAGCCATCCCCCCCGCGCCGGGCCAGCACCACCTTGAGCGCCAGGGCGAAGCGGGCCAGTTCGCCGCCCGAGGCGATCTGGTCGAGGGGACCGAAAGGCGCGCCGGGATTGGTGGCGATCTCGAAGGCGACCCGGTCGGCGCCCTGCGGACCCGGCTTGTCGGCAGGCTCCACCGCCACACGGAAGCGCGCCTTGTCGAGCTTTAGCGGACCAAGCTCAGCCATCACCGAGGTCGCCAGGGCGTCGCCGGCGGCGCGGCGCACGGCGGAGAGGCGGGCGGCGGCGGCGGTATAGGCGGCCTCGGCGTCCGCAGCCGCGCGGACCGCCGCGGCGACGTCGGCCTCCAGGTTCTCCGCCGCGCGCAGGGCCTCGCCGAAGGCGGCGCGGGCGGCGGGCAGCTCTTCCACGGTGAGGTTCAGCTTGCGGGCGGCGGCGCGCAGGGCGAACAGCCGTTCCTCGGTCTTGTCGAGTTGGTCCGGCTCGAAGTCGAAGGCGTCTGCGGCGGCGTCGATGGCGGCCTGGGCCTCGGTGAGTTCGGTCAGGGCCCGGTCGGTCGCCTCGGCCGCGGCGGCCAGGCGTTTCACCACGGTGTTGTCGGCTGCGGCGCCCGCCGCCACCGCACGTTCCCGTGCCCGCTCCAGCGCGCGGGCGGCGGAGGCGAGGCGGCCGACGGCGTTGTCGCCGCCAAGCCCCTCGCGCGCGTCGGTGATGTCGGCCAGGGCCTTTTCCGCCGCGCCGAGCAGGGCGCGCTCCTCGGCCAAGGTGGCTTCCTCGCCCGCGCGCGGGTCCAGCCGGTCGAGTTCGGCGAGGCGCAGCGCCGCCTCCTCCCGCTCCTCTTCGGCGCGGCCGGCGCGAACCCGCAAGGCCTCGGCTGCCTCGCGGGCGATGCGCAGGGCGTCCCACGCCTGGGCGACGTCGGTCAGCGCCACGGGCTCGCCGGCGAAGGCGTCGAGTTGGCCGCGATGGGTGCGCGGGTCCAGCAGGCCTACCGTCTCGTGTTGGCCGTGCACTTCGATCAGCATGACGCCGAGGTCGCGCAGCACACCCACGCTGGTGGCGGAGTCGTTGATGAAGGCGCGGCTGCGCCCGTCGGCCGAGACCTGGCGGCGCAGAACGAGGTCCTCGCCCGGATCGGCGGGCAGGCCCCTCGTCTCCAGGTATGCGAAGGCGGGATGGCCGGGCTTGAGGGCGAATGATGCGGTGGCCGTAGCCTGCGGCGCCCCGCGCCTCACCAGGCCCGCATCGGCGCGCTGACCGAGGGTAAGGCCGAGGGCGTCGAGCACAATCGACTTGCCCGCCCCGGTCTCGCCGGTAAGGGCCGTCATGCCGGGCGCCACGTCGAGGGACAGGGCCTCGATCAGCACCACGTCCTTGATGGAAAGACCGATCAGCATCGGCCCCTCATATCACGGGGAATCGCGCCGGCTCCACGCTCAATCGACGCGGATGTTCCGGTTTTACCCCTGCTTGCCGAAGCCGAGACGCGTCATCTGGGTGCGCTTCTTCTCGATCGGCACGGTGGCCGGCTTCAGGCCCTTGGCGGTCAGCAGGTTATAGGCCTCCTGATACCAGCGGTCGCCGGGGAAGTTGTAACCCAGCACCGCCCCATCCTTGGTAGCCTCGTCGCGAAGACCGAGGGTGAGGTTGGCCTCGATCAGCCGATAGAGCGCCTCGGGTGTATGGCTGGTGGTCTGGTAACGGTCGAGCACCACGCGGAAACGCCCCATGGCGGCCAATGGGTTGCCCGAGCGCAGATAGTAGCGGCCGATGGCCATCTCCTTGCCGGCCAGTTGGTCCTGCACCAGGTCGATTTTCAGCTTGGAATCCAGCGCGTATTCCGACTGCGGGTAGCGCTTGATCACCTCGCGCAGCGCTACCTGGGCCTGCTCGGTCGCCGCCTGGTCGCGGCCTACGTCCGAGATTTCCTCGAAATAGCAGACCGCCTTCAGATAATAGGCATATGAGGTGGACGGATTGCCGGGATAGAGCGAGATGAACCGATCAGCGGCCGCAATGGCGTCTTCGTAGTTATTGGCCTGATAGTAGGCGAAGGCTTCCATAAGGATCGCCCGGCGCGACCATTCCGAATAGGGATGCTGACGCTCAACCTCGTCGAAATAGCGCAGGGCTTCGGACCATTCCCGGGTGTCCAGCCGCTGGGCGCCCGTAGCGTAGAGCAGCTCCACCGGGCGCTCCTGATAGGCCACCTCGGGCTTCTTCGCCTTGCCGGCGCAGGCCGAAAGGGCGAGCGCGGCCACGCCGCACAGGACGAGCACGGTCGATGAACGACGACGGAGAAGAGGCCAAGTCGACAAACGCAGATCCTTGAAATCGGCCGAACGGTTCACCGTCCGCACCACGCCCCAACGCCTTCTACACGAGCGCCGCGTCCACGCAAACGGACGCTTGGACGCGGCGTGGCTAGCCGACCTGATCCAGCAGGGCGACGTCGAGCAGGGGCGGACGCCAGCGCCAGGCGGAGGTTTGATCCAACACGGCGCGGCAGAGCTTGTTGTTCAGAGCGTGGCCGCCCTTGACGCTCTCGAACCGGCCGATGACAGGCGCGCCGAGGGTGTAGAGATCACCCACCGCGTCGAGCGCCTTGTGGCGCACGAACTCGCCCTCCATGCGCAGGCCTTCAGGGTTCAGGATCACGTCGCCGTCGAGACCGACCGCATTGTCGAGCGAGGCGCCCTTGCCGAGGCCCATGGCCTTCAGCGACTCGACCTCGTGAATGAAGCCGAAAGTGCGGGCGGCGGCCAGCTCGGCGCGGAAGCTGGCCTCGGTCACAGCCAGATCGACGCGCTGGGTGCCGATGGCGCGGCTGGCGTATTGCAACTCGAAAGCCACCTCGAACCCGTCGGCGGGCAGGAGCACAGCGGACTTGTCGCCGTCGCGCACCTCGATGCGCTCCAGGATTTCGATGAAACGGCGGGGTGCATCCTGCTCGCGCACACCGGCGCGATCGATGGCCTCGATGAAGGGCAGAGCCGAACCGTCCATGATCGGCGTCTCATCCCCATCGATCTCGACCACCGCGTTGTCTACGCCAAGAGCGGCAAACGCGGCCATCAGGTGCTCGATGGTGGAGACGAACACGCCTGCGGCGTTCTTGATCTCCGTGTTGAGTTGGGTGCGCGCGACGCGATCGGCCAGGGCCGGAATGCGGTTGTCACGGTCGGTAACATCGGTTCGGACGAAGACGATACCGTGGTTGACGGCCGCGGGACGCAGAACCACACGCACCCGCTCGCCCGAATGCACGCCGATACCGGAGAACACCGTGGACCCGGCAAGCGTGCGCTGACGCGCCATCGACCGATCAACCAGACTCATCTCAATCCTCTCGCAGGGGCGCGTTACGCTGCGCCTCTTCTGCACGCTCGACCTTTGAGCCGACTGCCGCAATGCAGCAAGACAACTCGGGTTTCGGATTGTTTCGCGGAACCCTCGGGCGGAAATGAGAAATCTCGTGACCGGTTTACTGCCAAGCCGAAACAAAGTCGTGCATTTAGGGAGACACGCGACGGTCGCGGCCACTTTGCATCGCCGACGCACCATCGCATGGTACCGGCGAGCGCGGAGCGACTGATGGACGGCTGGATTTCGGAAACGTTCGAGGCGGCGGACGGCGCCATCCTTGCCTACCACGCGCGCGGGACCGGTCGCATTGCGCTGCTGATCCACGGCTTCCTCGCGTCGAGCGAGTTGAACTGGATCCGTCCCGGCATAGCCGAGCGATTGGTGAAGGCGGGCTTTCGCGTGATCGCCATGGATCTGCGCGGCCACGGCGAGTCGGAGGCGCCCACCGAGCCCGCGCGCTGGCCCAAGGATGTGCTGGTGGACGACGCTCTTGCCCTGATCACCCACGTCGGTCTCACGGATTACGATCTCGTCGGGTATTCGCTGGGCGCACGCACGGCGGCCCGGATGCTGGTGCGGGGCGCGACGCCGCGCCTGGCGGTGCTGGGCGGCATGGGCGCTTCGGGCATCATGGAAGCAGGCGCGCGGGCCGCCATGTTCGAGGACTCCATCCGCCATGGCGACCAGGCTAAAGACCCCGTGGCAGGGCGGCGGGTACGGGCGATGATGGAATCCGCCGGGCTGGCTCCGGACGCCATGTTGGGTGTGCTGTCGAGCTTCGCCGCCACGACCCAGGCGGATCTGCGAACGATCGAGGTCCCGACCCTGGTGGTTTCCGGTCAGGACGACGCGGACAACGGCTCGCCCGAAGACCTTGCCGCGCTGCTTCCCCATGGGACGGCGCTGCGCATTCCGGGCAATCACCTGTCCGCCGTCGGCGCGCCGCTCGGCCGCGCCATCGTCGATTACCTGTCCGCCTGAGCCAGCATGGACCAGAACCGCCTCAGCTACCTTGCCCACCGCACCCACCGGTTCGCCAGCCCGGTGACGGAGGCGATGCTCGACCACGCTCTGGCCATGGCGAGGCTCCAGCCCGGCGCCCTCGCTTTCGACCTCGGTTGCGGTACGGGCAACATGGCGCTGCATCTGGCGGATCGGTTCGGCCTTCGGGTCAAGGCCGTGGACCGCTCCCCGTTGATGATCGAAGAAGCACAGCGTCGACTGGCGGGATCGGGCATGGGAGCGCGCGTGACGCTTGTCCGCGACAGCTCCACCGACTTCCTGCAGCAGGCCGGGCAGGCCGATCTGGTGGTCGCCATCGGCGCCGTCGCCCTCACCGACGGGGCGCAGGACGCGGCCTCGGTACTGAAAGCGCTGGCGACGAATGTGAAGCCGGGCGGCGTCCTGCTGTGGGGCGAGACCCACTGGAAACGAACACCATCCGATGGCCTGCGCCTGCTGCTCGGCCCCACGGTGGCGGTCTATGACACCCACGCGGCCTATGTTCACGCAGGGGTGGAGGCCGGGATGCTGCCGCTCTACGCCGTCGCCAGTCCGGATCAGGAATGGGACGAATATACATGGCGCTACACCACGGCGCTGGAGGACCACCTTCGGGCCCATCCCGACGATCCCGACGCCGCCGAAATCCGCAACCGCGCCCAGGGCTGGCGCGCCCTCTATCTGGCGGAGGGGCGCGAGACGATGGGGTTCGGCCTCTATCTGTTCAGGAAGCCTGACTAGAAGGCAGGGTCAGGCCTTCTCGCCCTCTTCGATCGGCACGCCGTAGAGTTCGAGGCGGTGATCCACCAGCCGGTAGCCTAGACGCTGGGCGATCATGGCCTGCAACCGCTCGATCTCTTCGTCCATGAACTCCACCACCTGGCCGGTTTTCATGTCGATGAGGTGGTCGTGGTGATGGTCCGGCGCCTCTTCGTAGCGCGAACGGCCGTCGCGGAAGTCAAGGCGAGCGATGATCCCAGCCTCCTCGAACAGGCGAACGGTGCGATAGACCGTGGCTATGGAGATGTGCGGATCAACGGCGGCGGCCCGACGGTAGAGTTCCTCAACGTCAGGGTGGTCCTGCGAGTTCGACAGCACGCGCGCGACCACGCGGCGCTGGTCCGTCATGCGCATGCCCTTCTCGACGCAAAGCTTCTCGATTCGGTCCACACGGGCCTCCAAGTCGTTCGCCGAACATAGGCCGGGCAGGCCGCGGTGTTAAGCGTCCGTAGGGGTGAGAGTCTTTCGCAGCACCAGCGCATCCATGGCCGGGCCATTCGGGCGACGATAATAGCCGCGCCGCCGCCCCACTGGCTCGAACCCGCAGCGACCATAGAGGGCCAGGGCGGGCGTGTTATCCGCCGCCACTTCGAGGAACAGGCTCTCGGCTCCTACACGTATGACGGCATCCGTTGCGGCTTCGATCAGCGCCCGACCAAGGCCGTGGCGGCGGGCGGGAGGCGCCACGGCAAGCGTAATTATTTCCGCCTCTCCCGCTACCGCACGCACCAGGATGAAACCGTCCGGCGCTGTCAGGGCGATGACCCCCTCCCCTTCCAGCAGCGCCTCCATTGCGGCGGCGTCCCACGGTTCGGGAAAAGAGCCGGCATGCAGGCCCGCCAGCGCGGCCGCATCGCTGGGCGTGGCGATACGGATCACCGCGTCACGCCTCGCTCGGCAAGGGTCTTGGCGTCGGGCGCGCGCAGATAGAGCGGCTGCGGCGGCCCTCCCGGCGTCGGTGCATCCGCGGTCAGGCGAGCCAGGGCGACCGGATCGGCGAAGGCGCGAGCGTCTATCACCGCGCTCGGCAGCGCCTCGGCCAGCAAGGGCGCGCCAGACCCGACGATTATCCCGGCATGGCTGACTGAAGCAGCGGCGAGCGCATCGGCCAGCGGCAGTTGTTCGGGTGGACCCCCGGGTGTCTGCAGATAGGCCTGCCCCCGCCCCGCATCGATGGTGGCGAGAACCCTCTCGCCAGACACGCTCGCCGCCAGAGCTTTGAGCGAGCCGATTCCAACCAGCGGCGTGTTCCAGGCCAGGGCCACGCCCTTGGCGAAGGCGATGCCGACTCGCAAGCCGGTGAACGAGCCGGGCCCCACGGTGACGCCGATCCGGTCCAGATCCTGAAACGCTGCCCCCGCCTCGGTCATGGCGTCCCGAGTCAGAGTTGCGATAGCCTCCTGATGCCCGCGCGCCATCGGCTCGCAGCGCACCGCCAACACCACACCATCCTTCGCCACCACGGCGGTAGCGGCGGCGAGTGCGGTATCGAGGGACAAGGTCAGCATCGCCCGCCGCTATCGCAGCACCGGGCGATCAGCAAGCTCAGACGACGGTGTTCGCCTCTTCGAAGCTCAGGCGCGGCAGGCGTTCGAACAGGTTCTCGTCGGTGCCGTGGCCGATGGAGCAGATGAAGTTGGACTTGATCTTGGTCCCGGCGAAAAACTCGGCATCGACACCGGCATTATCGAAGCCCGACATGGGGCCGCACTGGTAGCCCAGCGAGCGGGCGGCGATGATGAGGTAGGCGCCCTGCAGCGTGCCGTTGCGAAAGCCTGCGCTCTCGCGGAAGGCCGGATCGGCGAACCAGTCCTTGGCCCCTGGATTGTGCGGGAACAGTTCAGGGATCTTTTCGGGGAAATCCATGTCGGTCCCGATGATGACGGTGACCGGCGCCTTCTTGATCTTCTCGCCGTTGGACGGCATGGCCAGCTTGGCAAGGCGCTCCTTGCCCTCTTTCGACGCCACCCAGACAAAGCGCGACGGCGATATGTTGGCTGAGGTCGGCCCCCACTTCATCAGGTCGTAGATGTTCTTGAACACCTGCTCGGGCAGGGTTTCGTCCACCCAGCCGTTGTGGGTGCGCGCCTTGCGGAAGATCGTGTCGAGGGCCTGATCGTCGAGCGGCTGGGTCACGGCGCGTCCTTGCTTATTGCAACTTCTATTGTTTCAGATAGCGCCGACCGGCCAGGCTCGCAACCTCATTCCGCCCGCTTACAGTGTCTGCTCGACCCGTGTCACTTCCGGCACATAGTGCTTGAGCATGTTCTCCACACCGACCTTGAGGGTGGCGGCGGACGACGGACAGCCCGAGCACGAGCCGCGCATGTGCAGGAACACCACGCCGGTGTCGGGCTCGTAGCGGTCGAACAGGATGTCGCCGCCGTCCTGCGCCACGGCGGGGCGCACGCGGGTGTCGAGCAGTTCCTTGATCTCGGCGACGATCTGCGCCGCCTCGCCCTCATAGGCGGTCTCGGTGTGGGCCACGGCGGCCTCGCCCGTCGCCTCTTCGAACAGGGGGCGACCGGCGGTGTAATGATCCATGATCTCGGCCAGGATCGGCGCCTTCAGGAAACGCCAGTCGGCCAGTTCGTCCGGCTCTTTGGTTACGGTCACGAAGTCGGGACCCAAAAATACCCGCTTGACCCCATCCACCGAGAACAAGGCGCGGGCCAGAGGCGATACGTCCGCCTCATCCGGAGTACGGAACTCGCGCGTGCCTTCGCCCATCACGTCCCGGCCGGGCAGGAACTTCAACGTCAGGGGGTTGGGGGTCTGTTCGGTCTGAATGAACACGGCGGCGCCTTCGGTAAACTCGACCCACAGATGGCGCGCGGGCGGCGGATGCGCAAGCATCAGGCTCAGAGGAGTATCGCGCGCCGGTTAGCCTTTGGGGTTTGCCGCCGTCGCCGGTTCACGGCATAAGGCTTTCGGCTTCGAGGGATGGCTGAACGATGAAATTCCACGGTGTGGCGGCGCTGGCCGCAGGCGCGGCGCTGATGGTGAGCGCGGCGGCGGCGCAGGCGGGCGAGGTGTTCGGCGGCCTCTATGGCCACGGCCTCGGCACCAAGCAGAGCCAGGAGGGCGGTGTGGACGGTATGGTCGGCTATCGCACCGACAAGATCGACGCCCTGTGGTGGCTCGGCAACCCCTCGGTCCACATCATGGGCTCGGTTAACTCCAACGTGCCCACCGACTTCGTCGCCGCCGGCTTTGACTGGCGCTTCAACTTCACCGCCGATCGCAAGTGGTATGTGCGCCCCGGCATCGGCTTCGCCTACAACACGGGCAAGGCGGATGTGGGCAACGCCTTCACGCCGGGTCTAAGCCCCGCCGAAATGAACCGGCGCCTACACATCTCCCAGACACGGATCGACTTCGGCACCCACTATCTGTTCGAGCCCGAATTGGCGCTGGGCTATCAGATCAATCCGAAATGGACCGCAGAGCTGTCCTATGTCCACCTGTCCAACGGCCAGATCACCCACCACGGCGTGAACCAGGGCCTGGACGATATCGGCCTACGGGTTGCTTATCGCTTCGGCGCCTACTAAAGCCGCCTGACAATCCGCTAAGCCCCGCCGTCGAGTCCTGTCGAAGGTCGGTCGGGGTTCGCCTGGGCAGGCGAAGGATCGTATCCATGGCCAATGTCTGTGTGGTCGGCGCCCAGTGGGGCGACGAGGGCAAGGGCAAGATCGTCGATTGGCTGTCGAATCGCGCCGACGTGGTGGTGCGCTTCCAGGGTGGGCACAACGCCGGGCACACCCTGGTGGTCGGCGAGAACGTCTACAAGCTGGCCCTCCTCCCCTCCGGCGTCGTCCAGGGCAAGCTCTCCGTCATCGGCAACGGCGTCGTGGTCGATCCCTGGCATCTGGTGGGCGAGATCGACAAGTTGCGCGGCCAGGGCGTCGACATCACCCCCGACCTGCTCGTACTGGCCGACAACGCCTGCCTGATCCTGCCCCTGCACCGCGACCTCGACCAGGCCCGCGAGCGCGAGGCGGCGGGGGGTAAGATCGGCACCACGGGCCGGGGCATCGGCCCCGCCTATGAGGACAAGGTAGGTCGCCGCGCCATCCGCGTCGCCGACCTCGCCGACCGCGCCGCCATGGAGGCCAAGCTGCCGCGCCTCCTCGCCCACCACAACGCCCTGCGCCGTGGGCTGGAGTTGCCCGAGGTGGACGCCGCCGCCCTGATGGCGGAACTTGAGGCCATCGCCCCGCAGATCCTGCCCTATGCCCAGCCCGCCTGGCGGGTGCTCGATGCTGTGAACAAGGCGGGCAAGCGCATCCTGTTCGAGGGGGCGCAGGGCACGCTGCTCGACGTGGACCACGGCACCTATCCGTTCGTGACCTCCTCCAACACCGCCTCGGGCCAGGCGGCGGCGGGATCGGGCCTCGGCCCCAGCGCGGTCGGCTTCGTGCTTGGCATCGTCAAGGCCTACACCACGCGGGTGGGCGAAGGCCCCTTCCCCACCGAGCTCGACGACGAGATCGGCCGTCACCTCTCCACCGTCGGCAAGGAGGTGGGGGTGAACACGGGCCGCCAGCGTCGCTGTGGCTGGTTCGACGCGGTGCTGGTGCGCCAGACGGTGACGCTGAACGGGGTGCACGGCATCGCCCTGACCAAGCTCGACGTGCTGGACGGGCTGAAGACCCTGAAGGTCTGTACCGGCTACAAGGTGGGCGACCGGGTGCTCGACCACCTGCCCTCGGGCGTGGCCGACCAGGCGGCGTGCACGCCCCTCTACGAAGAGCTGGAGGGGTGGAGCGAGACCACCGCCGGGGCGCGCAGCTTTCGCGACCTGCCCGCCAACGCCATCAAATATGTCCGCCGCATCGAGGAACTCATCGGGGCGCCCGTGGCCCTGCTCTCAACCTCGCCGCAAAGGGACGACACCATCCTGATGCGCGACCCCTTCGTCTGAGGCCGCGAAACAGACCTAGGCGGCGACGCGGGTATTGATGCCCAGCCACGCCGTCTCGGTGGTCCAGGTGTGGATTTCGCCGCAGGCCTCGCAGCGGAAGGAGCGCGCCCCGGTGAGCGCCGCGAACTCGCGCGCCCGCATTCGGTGGCCGGTGCGAACGGGTCCGTCCTTGGCTTCGCAGATGAACATGACAGGTTCGATGTATTGGGTGCGAATTTCGGTCATCCGTTAATATAGCATGATTTAGCCGCGACCGGGGATTTATTCGCCCACCACCCCGCCACGACTTTTCCGAAACCCGCGCGCTATTTGCCGATATCGTGCTATATAGGCAGAGCCGTTAGCCGGCGTGCCCCCTGCGCGACGCTCTTTGGCCTGAAAGGATGTCATGTCCACCAAGCCGACCAAGCCTGCGGCCCCGCGCACCGGAACCCTGATGGACCCGCGCTCCACCGGCGCGCCGCCCCGCCCCCGCGTGTCCGACATCGCCGGGACCCGCGGGACGCTGAAGTCCTGATGCCCGCCCCCCTCAACAACGGTGTCGGCGGCCCCGCCGGCGCCCTCGCCTGGCTGCGCTCGCACTGGATCCCGCTGAACGAGGTCCGCGCCGAGACCTGGGCCCTGGGCGCCCGCCACCACGGCCGGGTGCTGGAGGGCGCCAGGGCCGAGAGCCGCGCGCCCGGCGTCACCTTCCGCCGCGCCATCCTGCTCAAGGCCGTCATCCGCCGCCACCGGGCCTCCGCCGCCGGCAAGGCCGAACTGGCGCGGGGCGCCGCTTGAGCGTCGAACCGCTGCACCCTGATCCCCTGCCCTCGGAGCCCCTCACCGAGGACCAGCGCACCGCCCTCTCCAACCTCGCTCGCAAGCTGGCGGGGCACGAGGTGGGCTTCATCTCCATCGCCGACGCCCGCGCCCTGACCGACCTCGGGCTGGCGGAGCGCAATCGCAGCGGCTGGCGCATCACCGCCGCCGGCGAAGCCGCCTTGGCGGGCGCCGAACCCGCCGCGCCCCCCACCGCCGAGATCACCAGCCCCGACGCCTTCAAGCCCAAGGGCTGAGCCCACCGCCCCGCGCCAGGGGTCGCCATCCCGCCCCCTGTCCGTTTTGAAAAATCGCCGGACGGCGCGGACATCCGGCCATTCCGGACTCGCGAGCCCTTTGCGGGCGCCCCGCAAGGCTCGTTCCAGGCCCGCGCCGAGCCCGTGTCCGTTTTCCGAAAAACGCCGGACGCGCCGGACATCCGGCCATTCCGGCCCCGCGGGCCTGTGACCCATGCCCTCCGCCGGCGGGCTCCGCGCCGAACCGCCCGCGCGCGCAGCCCGCGACGTTCGTGGCCAGGGGCGATGCGATGGGGTACAGCCCCGACCTGTCCTCCGGATTAACCGATCCAACACGCGGCGGGCGGGGCGCCGCCGCTCAATCCGGACGGAGCGGTTTCAAGTCCCGCCGCCCGCCCGCACACTCACACTCCAGCCCGAACCGAGCGCCAAACCCCGCCCCAACCCGAAACCGAACGTCAGTATAACCCCACTATTTCGACTGTGGATTGATTGGCCCTTTCCCCGAATTTGTCCTCGCCGACGAATGCGACCGCCCGATTGTATCCGCAAGATCGGTGGCAATACGCCCACGACAACCCGCTATAATTGAGAAACTATGCGTCCTGCGCGTTAGCCGGAGATAAACAATCGATGACCGCGACGCGGTGGCTGAATGCCGAGTTCCCGACCCCGGACCCTCGCCCGAAAAAAGCAATCACCAAATGGGTTTGATGGCATTGACATCGATTGCTTTCCGACCAATGATTGATTGCTGGAGGATCAAATGCCGGACAACATTGAGATAGCCATCTCCCTCTTGACCGAACGCGCTCGGGTATTGAGGGCGGAACGAGTCACGGTTGGGCGCCGGCTGCTTGAGGCCGCCGTTAAAGATGTGGAGCTTGAACGAGACGTTGCCGGGTGCATTGCAGGCGTTAAGGCGCTCGGCGGGGAGCTCACCTTCCCACCAAACCAAGAATTTTCAGCCCCACCCGTTTCAAACGCATTTAATCAATTTGTTGCCAGTCGAAATGCAATTGCGCAACACTACAACACACTGAGGGGTCCATACGGCATATCATCAGAAGATGATAATATAGATTCGGACATAAACGTATCGGATGCCAGGGCTAACATGCCTCGGATCGCTGATATTATAATGGATAGGCTAAACATAGCCGGCCCATCGGGATCAAAATCGGCTGGCATACGTCAATTTATTCTAGATACCTACGATGCCGACATTCACGATAAGACGGTGAGTATGACGCTAAACAGGCTTCTCAAGGAGGGACTAGTTCGGCGGGAAGGGCACATCTGGTTCTCCGCCTCAGCTGAGGCGAAGAACCCCGGCGATGACGACGCTGGGGCTCAATGAAGCGATCACTCGAAAGGAGGCTGTCCATGTGGCGCATGGGCCGGACATTATAGTGTGAATTACTTAAGCCACGGCGAAGCTGCAACTTCGCCGTGGAATCTCTTACCGCGCGTAAATTGCCATATCAAGTACCGAGCTTCGTTGCGCCGCTCCATCGTCAACCATAGTTACCTTTTCAACTCTCCAAATATTGATTTGTAGATTTCAAAAAATATCTATGGATTTGCCGTTTTCCGTAAATTGCAAATTAGAAAAATAATGTCAGACAGTTATGGGCTAGTCTTCCCCTAAACCATCCCCACCGTCTTCAGCTTCGCCTTGGGGTGGATTTCGTTCTGGCTCATGACCACGGTCTGGCCGCGGAAGCGTTCGATGATGGAGCGGACGTAAGGGCGGATCGGGGCTGAGGTGAGCAGGACGCCGGTCTCGCCGTTCTGGGCGGCGCGGTCGAAGGCGTCGCGCACGGCGCGGATGAACTCCTGCAGGCGCGAGGGGGCCAGGGCCAGCTGCTTGTCCTCGCCCGGTCCGATCAGCGCCTCGGCGAAGGCGTGCTCCCACTCCGGCGACAGGGAGACGATGGGCACCGCCCCGTCGTCCGAACGGTTCTGCCAGCACAGCTGCCGGGCCAGCCGGCCGCGCACATGCTCCACCAGCTGGGTGACGCCGGGGGTGTGGGCCGCCGCCTCGCCGATACCCTCCAGGATGGCGGGCAGGTCGCGGATGGAGACGCGCTCTTTCAGCAGGGCCTGCAGCACGCGCTGGACCGTGGTGGCGGAGGTGAGGGCCGGCACGGTGTCGTCCCACAGCTTCTTCTGCTCGGCGGGCAGTTCCTTCACCAGCTTCTGCAGCTCCGAATAGGAGAGCAGGTCGGACATGTTGTCCTTCAGCACCTCGGTCAGGTGGGTGGTGAGCACGGTGGCGGGATCGACCACGGTATAGCCGCGGAAGGCCGCCTCCTCGCGCAGGCTCTCGTCCACCCAGGTAGCGGGCAGGCCGAAGGCGGGCTCCTTCGTATGCTCGCCGGGCAGCTGGATCTGGCCGCCGCGCGGGTCCATGGCCATGAGGTGGCCGGTGCGCACCTCGCCCTTGCCGGCCTCCATCTCCTTGATGACGAGGCGATAGCCCTGATTGGGCAGGCGCATGTTGTCGAGGATGCGCACGCTCGGCATCACGAAGCCGTAGTCGGCGGCGAGGGTGCGGCGCAGGGCCTTGATCTGGTCGGTGAGCTTGCGCCCGTCCAGGTCGTTGATCAGGCCGAGCAGGCCGTAGCCGAGCTCGATCTTCACCTCGTCGATGGCCAGGGCGGTGGCGATGGGCTCCTCCTCCACCGGCTTGGCGGCGGCGTCGGCGGCGGCCGTGGCGGCGTCGGTGGCGGCGTCGCGCTGGGGCTTGTGCGCCGAGCGCCAGGCCAGGGCCCCGGCACCGAGCGAGATGGCGGCGAAGGGCAGGAGCGGCATGCCCGGCAGGATGCCCACCACGCCCGCCGCCGCCGAGACCATGCCGAGGGAGACGGGATTGGTGGCCAGTTGGCTCACCAGGGCCTTGTCGGCCGACCCCTCGACCCCGGCCTTGGAGACGAGGAAGCCCGCCGCCATGGAGATGACCAGCGCCGGCACCTGGCTGACCAGGCCCTCGCCGATGGTCAGCACCGTGTAGCTCGACGCCGCCTGGGCGAAGCTCACATGGTACTGCAGGATGCCGATCAGCATGCCGCCGACGATATTGATGCCGGTGATCATCAGCCCGGCCACCGCATCGCCGCGCACGAACTTGGAGGCGCCGTCCATGGCGCCGAAGAAGGTGCTTTCCTGCTCCAGCTCCTTGCGGCGCAGCTTCGCGCCCTTCTCGTCGATCAGGCCGCTCGACAGGTCGGCGTCGATGGCCATCTGCTTGCCGGGCATGGCGTCGAGGGTGAAGCGGGCGGCCACTTCGGCGATGCGGGTGGAGCCCTTGGTCACCACCACGAAGTTCACCAGCACCAGGATGATGAAGATGATGACGCCGATGACGAAGTTGCCGCCCATCATCAGCTTGCCGAAGGCCTGGATGATCTGACCGGCCGGATCGCCGCCCTCGTGGCCGTGCAGCAGGATGAGGCGCGTGGAGCCCACGTTCAGGCCGAGTCGAAACAGGGTCGTGACCAGGAGCACGGTGGGGAAGGAGGTGAACTCCAGCGGCCGCTTTATCAGCACGCTGGTCATCAGGATCAGCACCGCCGCCGTCAGCGAGATGGCGATCAGCAGGTCCATCAGGATGGCGGGCAGCGGCAGGACCAGCATCAGCACGATGCCGATGACGCCGAGCGCCAGGCCCACCTCGCCGCGCAGCAGCCATCCGCGCGCGTCGGCGAAGGACGGCAAGCCCGACAGGTTCAGGCGCGAGGGAGCGAGCTCAGCCATGGATGGGCTTGCCTCGCGCCGCAGCTTGCACCTCTAGCTCAGCCATCACCGTGCGCCCGACCTCGGCCAGGATGGCGGGCTGCGCCTTGGTGTCGATCTTGGCTTCAGTGAGAAAAGCCAGAATCAAGATCGGTTTTCGACCTGGAAGCTCGACAATGGCGATATCGTTCATTGTATCGCGGGCGTTGTTGCCCGTCTTGTCGCCGACGAGGACGCCCGACGGCAGACCGGCGCGAAGCTTGTCCTTTCCGGTCTGGCAGTTTCGCATCCAGGCGAGCCAGAGGTCGCGGGATTTCGGCTGAAGCACGGACCCTAGGATCAGGCGATGTAGGGTATAGCCCAGCACTAGCGGCATCGTCGTGTCGCGTGGATCGCCCGGCCTGCATTCGTTTAGGGTCGGCTCGTTGCGATCCAGACGGGTGTCCGGATCGCCCCACCGCCTCAAGGTCTGCGTCAGTCCTTGCGGACCGTCCACAAGCGAAAGCAGCAGGTTGGCGGCGGTGTTGTCGCTTAGCTCCACTGCGGCGGCACAGAGTTCCCCGACCGACAACGAGCCCTTAGACAAGGCGGCTCGCGCGACCGGCGCATAGTCCAGAAGATCGGTCCTGCCGAACTTGATGTTTTGATCGAGGCGCAGCGCCCCCCGATCAACCATCTCCAGCACGGCCGGTGCAAGCAGCGCCTTGAAAATGGAGCACATGGGGAAGTGCTCTTTCATGCGATTTTGCGCGCGTGCGCCGCTTTCGATGTCCCAGCCGAGCACACCGAGCCGACCGCCAGTGCGCGCTTCGATGAGCGACAAAGGGCCGGGCGCCGGGGGGGGCGGTGGCGGTGGCACCCCAGGCGGCGGAGGCGGCGACTCGGCGGCGGTCGGGGCAGGCATTGAATGCACTTCGCCAACCGTAAGCGCAGAGGCGCCCGCGCCGAGGATCAGGCTGCGACGTTGCAGGCTAGGCCGCATAGGCTCCGCCGACGCCGGCTTGGGGAGGCGTCACGGCGACGCCGGCGTCGGAATATTCCTTCAGCTTGTTGCGCAGGGTACGGATGGAGATGCCGAGAATGTTGGCCGCGTGGGTGCGGTTGCCGAAGCAGTGGCCGAGGGTGTCGAGGATCAGTTGCTGCTCCATCTGCGCCACGGTCTGGCCGACGAAGGCGCGCATGGCCGCATCCGCCGCGCTCGCCGCAACGGAGGCCACGCCCCCTGAGGCGCCATAGGGGGCGGACGCCCTGCCCACCAGGGCGTCGCCCGAGCCGAGCAGCTGGCCATCGGGCAGGCGGATGGCGTCCTCCTCGATCTCCGTGCCGGTGGCCAGCAGCACCGCGCGGTGCATGGCGTTCTCCAGCTCGCGCACATTGCCCGACCAGCGATGGCCCACGAGGCGCCGCTTGGCCTCTTCACCGATCTTGCGCTGCGGAACGCCGTTGGCGATCGCATATTTCTTCACGAAATACTCGGACAGGGCGACGATATCGCCGGGCCGCTCGCGCAGGGGTGGCAGCTTCAGGTTCACCACATTCAGGCGATAGAGCAGGTCCTCGCGGAACACGCCCTCGCGCACGGCCTGGGATAGATCGCGGTTGGAGGTGGCGATGATGCGGATGTCCACCTTCACCGGCTTGGAGCCGCCCACCCGATCGATCTCGCGCTCCTGCAGGGCGCGCAGCAGCTTGGCCTGCAGGCGCACATCCATTTCGGAGATTTCGTCGAGCAGGAGGGTGCCGCCGTCGGCCTCCTCGAACTTGCCGACCCGCCGGGCGAGGGCGCCGGTGAAGGCGCCCTTCTCGTGCCCGAACAGCTCGGATTCCAGCAGGTTCTCCGGGATGGCGGCGCAGTTGACGCTGATGAAGGGCTTTTCGGCGCGGCGGGATTTGCGGTGGACGTATCGGGCCATCACCTCCTTGCCGACGCCGCTCTCGCCGGTGATCAGGATCGAGGCCTCGGACTTGGAGACCTGGTCGGCGAGGGAGAGGACCCCCTGCATGGCCGGGTCGCGGGTGACCAGCGGCCGGTCGTCGTCGGAGACGGCGGCCAGCACGGCGGCGATCAGTTCGGCCTCGGGCGGCAGGGGGATGAACTCCTTGGCCCCCTGGCGGATGGCGTCGGCCGCCTTGCGCGGATCGGCGCCCACGCCGCAGGCCACGATGGGCACGCGGATACGCTCCTGCTCGTTGGCGGCGATGAGGGCGGCGATGTCGAGCTCATAGTCGACCATCATCAGGTCCGCCCCCTGCCCTGCGCGCAGGGCATGGGTGGCCTGGTCGATGTTCTCCACGTGCGCCACCTTGGCGCCGGTGGCCATCGCCATCTTCACCGCCGTGGCCAGTTGGCCGCTCAGTCTTCCGACCACAAGAAGTCGCATGGTCTATCTCCTTCGGACGCGGCCTAGGCCTGGCCGTCGCCGTCCTTGATGATTTCAGTCATGGTCACGCCCAGCCGTTCGTCGACGATGACGACCTCGCCGCGCGCCACCAGGCGGTTGTTCACATAGATGTCGATCGCCTCGCCGACCTTGCGGTCGAGCTCCAGGATCGATCCGGAGCCGAGCTTCAGCAGCTGGGCCACCGACATGCTGGCCTTGCCGAGCACGGCGGAGATGCTCACCGGCACGTCGAAGACGGGCGTCAGGTCGGTGGCGATCTTGTTTTCTTCTGTCTCACCGAGGGCGACCAGGGCGGAGGACGGGCCGAACTCGTCGAGCGGCAGGGCATCGCTCATGGCATGTCTCCAGAGGGCGGAATGGGTTCGGCGTGCAGGCCCTCGGCGGCGAGGGCCGCGGTGAGTGCCGTCTCGATACGGGCGGCGGCGGCGGCGGGGTCGAACTCGGCCCGACCATCGCCCCAGTCGAATACGAAGGCGGCGGCCTTCATGCCCGGCTCGGCCTTCAGCACGACCTGGCCGGGATAGCCGGCGGCTTCTCCGGCCCGGCTGAGGTCGGCCTGCAGGCGCTCGGCGTCGGCGGTGGCGCAGCGGACGATCAGGCGCGGCACCGCATCCACCTCTCGCGCCATGGCTTCGAGCGCGGCCTCGACCGGGGCGTGGGGGAAACGGTCCAGCGAGGCGTCGGCGATCTTGCGTGCGGCGGTGAGGGCCAGCTGCGCCGAGCCGGCGCGGTGCTCGTGCGCCACGGTGGTCAGGGCGCCGAGGGCACGGCGGATCAGACCGGCGGCGTCGCTCAGGGCGGCGGCCGACTGGCGTTCGGCTTCGGCGTGGGTGGCGCGCTCTCCGGCGGCGAAGGCTTCGGTGCGGATCGCCTCCACCTCCTCGTGGGTGAAGGTGCGCTTGGGCCGGACCGGCGCGATCACACGCTCGCCATCGAACACGGTGTCGAAGGTGAAGGGACGGGAGGCGGAGCCCGTTGTCTGGAAGGCGGACATCAGTAGATCAACTCGTCATCGCCGCCGGAACCGGCCAGCATGATCTCGCCCTTGGCGGCCAGGTCCTTGGCGACCTGCACCATGGTCATCTGCGCCTGGTCCACGTCCTTCAGACGCACGGGGCCCATGGAATCCATGTCCTCGCGCATGATCTTGGCGGCGCGCTCGGACATGTTGGAAAAGAACATTTCGCGCAGGCCATCGGAGGCGCCCTTGAGCGCCAGGCCGAGCTGGGTCTTCTCCACGGCGCGCAGCAGGGTCTGCACCCCGCCCGGGTCAAGCTTGTTCAGGTCTTCGAACACGAACATCAGCGCGCGGATGCGCTCGGCCGCCTCGCGGTTGCGCTCCTCCAGGGCGGCGACGAAGCGGCCCTCGGTCTGGCGGTCGAAGTTGTTGAAGATGTCCGCCATCATCTCGTGGCTGTCGCGCTTGGACGTGCGCGCCAGATTGGACATGAACTCGGTGCGCAGGGTCTGTTCGATCTTGTCGAGGATTTCGCGCTGCACCGGCTCCATGCGCAGCATGCGCTGCACGCACTCGAGGGCAAAGTCCTCCGGCAGGGCGGAGAGCACCCGTGCGGCGTGCTCGGCCTTGATCTTGGACAGCACCACCGCGACGGTCTGCGGGTATTCGTTCTTCAGGTAGTTGGCGAGCACCGCCTCGTTCACATTGGCGAGCTTGTCCCACATGGTGCGGCCTGCGGGACCGCGGATCTCCTCCATCAGGCCTTCGACCTTGTCGTGCGGCATGATGGCGGAGAGCAGGCGCTGGGTGCCCTCGAACGAACCCATGATGGCGCCGGTGCCGCTCATGCCGGACACGAACTCCAGCAGGATCTGCTCCACCGCCGTCGCGGAAATGGTGCCCAGCGAGGACATGGCCTGGGAGATCTCCTTGATCTCCTCGTCGTCCAGCTGGCTCCAGATCTGGGTGTGGTCCTCGCCGAGCGCGAGCAGGATCACGGCCGCCTTTTCCGGGCCGGTGAGCTTGTTGGGGTCTTCGACCGCCGGCTTCTTTCGGGCGATAAGCGTGGCCATTACGCTTCGTGCAGCCAGCTGCGGATGATCGAGACCGATTCATCCGGGTGCTTCTCGACGAAGTCCGCCACCTTCTTGACCGAGGACATCCTGACCTGGCCCTCGATGCGCGAGATATCGAGCCCGCCGTCGTCGGGGCCGGAGAGCAGGGCCTGGCCGGCTGCGCCGCCCGCGTGAGATCCACCGCCGCCGCTCGCCGAGGCCAGGGCCAGCTGTCCGCCGCCGCCCGGCAGGGCCGCGAAACCCGATCCCCCGCCGGCGCCTGCACCGCCTGCCCCCGTGGCGCCCTTCATCATGGGTCGCCCGACGAAGAAGATCATCAGCGCCGCCACCACCAGCATCACGCCGAGCTCGGCGAAGCGCAGGATGGAATTATTGTCGAGGCTGAAAGGCGAGGAGGCCGCCGCGCCGCCATCGACGCCGTCCGCCGGTTGGAAGCGGACATTGATCACCTTCACCACGTCGCCGCGCTTGTCGTCGGCGCCGACGGCCGAACGGACCAGCTGCTCGAGCTTGGCCATCTCGTCGGCGGTGCGAGGCGTGTAGGCGCCGGGCTTGCCCTTGACCGCCGGGCCGTTGACCCCGTCCACGGCCACGGAGACCGAAAGCTTCTTGATCGTGCCCGGCTCGTTCACCGTGGTGGTGACGGTCTTGCCGATCTCGTAATTGGTCACCTCGTCGTTGCCGTTGGTGGAGTTGGCGGTGTCGAGGGCCGCGCCCGGCGTGGCGCCGGGGATGTTGTTGGCGGCGGAGACCGTGTTCGACCCGCCCGGCTTCTGCTCCTTGGTGGCGTTGGTGGAGGTGCGGGTGGAACGAACCACCTGGCCGTCCGGATCGTACTTCTCTTCCTGGGTCGTGACGTGGGCGGTATCCACGTCCGCGTGGACGGTGATACGCGCCTTGCCGGGACCGACCACGCCCTCGACCAGATCCTTGACCTGCTTCTTGATCCGTTCCTCCACGTCGTTGTGCGCCGCGTCGCCGCCGGCAGAGGCGGAGGCGTCGTCGAGGCCGGCCAGCAGGTCGCCGGTCTGATCGGTGACGGCGACGCGCTCCGGCTTCATGCCGGAGACGCTGGCGGCGACCATGTTACGGATGGCGCGCACCTGATCGACGCCCATGCGCCGCGCGCCGGTCTCGATCATCACCGCGGCGGAGGGGGTCTCGGCGTCCTGCTCGAACAGCTGCTTCTTGGGGATGTTCAGGGCCACGCGGGCGGACTGGACGCCATTGATGGAGCGGATGGTGCGGGCGAGCTCGCCCTCCGTGGCCCGCTTCATGTTGAGGTTCTGGACGAAGTCGGTCTGGCCGAGCGCCGGGGCATTGTCGAAGATCTCGTAGCCGACCGAACCGGAGGTCACGAGCCCCTTGCCTGCGACCATCAGGCGGGCGTTGGCGACCTTGTCGCGATCCACCATGATGGTGGTGCCGTCGCCCTTTTCCTCATGCTTGATCCCCGCCGCATCGAGCGCCGTGGCGACCTGCGAAGCCTCCTTGGGGTCGAGATTGGAATAGAGCAGCGACATGGTCGGCGTGCCGACGCGCAGCAGCACGGCCGCCAGCACGGCCGCGAGGCCTGCCGCGCCGCCGAGGATCGCGGCCAGACGGCCGATCCCAAAGCCCTGAAGCGTCCTAAGCAGGCCTTCCACGCACCTTCACCCCTTGGCCGGCCGATACTCGGCGCGGTCACTGGGCAAGAATTACCGATCGCATGGTAAATGAGGCCTTAACCCCGTTAACAATTGCCGCGATGCTCATGTCATGCGCCGGCGGCAACCGCGTATCGCGCGAGGCGTTGCCCGCTCGGGAGGACGTTTCATGGTCGAGCCGCTACCGGACGCCGAGCAGACGGTGCGCTCGCACGACGACACATCCAGAGGCGCCATGACGCAGGGTGGTCGGCGCCGGCGCACCACCATCGGCTGGTGGGTGTTGGCCGCCCTCCTGCTGATCGGCGCGGCGGTCGCAGGCTTTCACCTGATCCCGTCCCGACAACAACAGGGCGTGAGCGTCAGTTCGCCCGGCGACGGCCCGGCGGCCGCGCCCGCCGCTCCCGCGCGGCCCTAGAACGGCGACGGCCGCGCCCCGGGGTGTGGGACGCGGCCGCGCGTTCTACCTAAAGCGACTGAGCCAGGCGGTTTAAGCCTAGCGGTATTGCTGGATGCGCGTGGTGCGCAGCCCGGCAAGGCCGTGAGCGTCGATCGCCACCTGCCAGCCACCGAATTCCTCGGTGGTCAGCCGGTAACGTTCGCAGGCCTCGTCGAAGCTGAGCAAGCCTCCACGCACCGCCGCCACCACCTCAGCCTTACGCCGGATGACCCAGCGCTGGGTGTTGGCCGGCGGCAAGTCAGCCAGCGTCAATGGCGTTCCGGTCGGACCGATCACGTACTTCTCGCCCCTGTTGTTCAGTCGCTGCGGCTGCTGCTGCAACATGGCTGTAAGCCTTTCCCATCTCCAACGATGGTCAGACTAGCGCAAGCGGCATAACAGCGACTTAATTGCGTTAGTAAATATTGTGTAATCACGAGCGTCTCATTCCGATACACTTAAGTTTTATTGAGTTAAACTCAAGTAAAAGGAATTACTCAATCGTGAATTACTGTTTAGAGCTGATCAGCGTTTGCAACATTTCGTCCGCGGTCGTAATGATCTTGGAAGATGCGGCATAAGCCCGTTGAGTGATGATGAGGCCGGTGAACTCGGTCGACAGGTCGACGGTCGAGGATTCCAGCGTCGAGGGCGAGATATCGCCCGCCCCGCCCTCGCCCGGCTCCTTCAGCGTGAAGGATCCACTGTTGGTGGTGGCGCGGTAGGCGTCGCCGGAAATCGATTGCAGGCCGTCGGCATTCTGGAAGGTGGCGACGGCCACGCGAGCGATGGTGCGCTGCGCGCCGTTGGAGAAGTTGGCGATCACGTTGCCGGTCTTGTCCACCGTGACGCCGGAGAGGGTTCCTGCCGGGCCGCCGTCGGCGGTGGTCGAGTTGAGGGTCGAGGTCGCCGCGTACTGGGTCACCGAGGCCGGGCTCTTGGCCAGATTCACATCCACCGACTGGGTGGGCAGGCCGAGCGAGGAGGCCCAATGCACGCCTGTGGTGTCCGTGGACGCGCCGATCGCGGTCGCGGCCGTAGAGAACGTGGTGTTGGTCGTATCCAGCGTACCGTCCGGATTGAAGGCGACAGTGCCGGATGAAATCAGGCCGTTGGTCGTGCCCGCCACGTCGGAGGCCGGCACCGCCACCATTTCCGCGTGCCACTGGTTGGCCGTGGAGCTCTTCAGGAAGTCGAGCTGGAAGGTGTGAGCCGATCCCTTGGCGTCATAGACGGTGATCTGGGTCGAATAGTCCGGGGTCACGCCCGCGCCGCCGGCGGTGGAGGCGGCCATGCTGGTCGCCGCCACGGCCGGGTTGTAGGTCGCTTCCTGGGCCGAGGTCGCCTGGGCCGAGTTGAGATTGAGGTTGAGGCTCGCCGTCGTCGTCGGGTTCGGCACGGTGCCGATATTGGTGGTGTTGATGGTCGACAGCTTGCTGAGGTCGGACGGGTCGGGCGAGATGACGCCGTTGCTGTCGGCCAGCCAGCCTTGCAAGTACAGGCCCGCCGCGTTCTTGAGATAGCCGGAGCTGTCCGGCGTAAAATTGCCGGCGCGGGTGAAGCTGCGCGTATCGGCGCCGGTCAGCCCCGTCGCGTTGTCGGTCACCACGAAGAAGCCGTTGCCGGCGATGCCGAGATCGGTGGCCGAGGTGGATTGCGACAGCTGGCCCTGCTGGTCGATCAGCTGGCTGGTCTGCGCGGTCACGCCGCCCGAATTGTAGGCGCCGACGGCCGCGGTCGCGGTCACTAGGTCTTCGAACTGGGTGACGTTGCGCTTGTAGCCGACGGTATTGGCGTTGGCGATGTTGTCCGAGATGGCGCCGAGCGCCGCCGAATTGGCGACAAGGCCCGAAACGCCCGAAAGCATGGCGCTATTGATACTCATGGCGTTATGTCCTTTTGCCAGGGTGCGCCGCCGCCCCGCGCCTTATGCGCAGCGACCGGAGGCCTGACCGCGCCGTTCGGGCGCGTCGGATGATGGCGGCGATACCCGTCATGGGTTGGTCACCGAGGTGATGCTGGAGAGAGGGACGGAATTGACCCCGATCTTCACCATCGTGGTTCCGTTGGTCTGCGTCACCGAACCGACCGTGCCGGTGACGGAACTGGTCGAGGCGACGCTGTTACCCGAGGCGTCGGCGGCGGCGATCGACAGGGTATAGGTCCCGCCGTCGGGCAGCTGCACACCGGAGAAGTTCTTGCCGTTCCAGCTCAGCGCATGGTCGCCGGCGGTCAGGCCGCTGGCGGCGGTGCTGTAGACGGCCTTGCCGGTGGAATCGGTGATGGTGAGCGTCGCAGCGGAGGCGTCACCCGCAAGGTTGTAGGTCCAGTTGGCTGCGCCACTCGCCAGGGTGGCGTTCGAGCTCGTCGCCGTCGCCGTCTTCCCGATCAGCCCCACCGAACCGGCCACGCCGCTGTTGGACGAGTTGTTCGAGATGCCCTGCAGCAGTTCGTTGGTGAGAAGCTGTTGCTGCACGCCCGTCATCGCCACCAGCTGCTGGGTGAAGGCGTTGGTATCCATCGGCGAGGTGGGATCCTGGTTCTTCAGCTGCGTGGTCAGCAGGGTCAGGAAGGTGGTGTAGCTTTCGTTCAGGCTCGCCTGCCCCGCATTGATGTTGCTGGTGGCGGCGGTGTTGGTCGTGGCGCTGGCGATGGCGTCCGTCATGGGTTCAGATCCTGATATCGAGGCCGCGAGCGGAGAGATTGGCGGCGTAGGCCGCGCGAAGATCGGCGACATCCGCCGCCGAGGCCGCAGCCTCGAAACTGCGCATGTCGCCGAAGGCCGACGGCTGGCGGCCTTGCTGGCCCTGACCGGACTGGCCCTGACCGGACTGGCCCTGACCGGACTGGCCTAGACCGGCCTGGAAAGACTGGCCGTCGGCGGCGAAATGCTGCGGTTGGCCCTGGCCCGATTGCGAACCCCGACCGGAAGGCGCGCCCTGTCCCCCCGCCTGGCCGCCCCCATCCGCTTGAGACGATGCCGCCGACTGTAGTTGCTGCGTCGTAGCGTCGGCCAGGGCGGTGAAGGCGTTGGCCTGGGTGTGACTGATCTTCAGGTCGCCCGCGGCGAGATCGAGGCCGGCCGCGGCCAGGGCGCTCTGCAACTCGCCCGCGCGATCCTTGACGAGGGCGGCGGCGTCGGGCCGCTCGAACGAGAGAGCGGCTGTCACTTTACCCTGCGCGTCGATCTGCACGGAGACATCCACCCGGCCAAAGCCCTCTGGCGTCATCTGCACGTCGAAACGGCTGGTCTTGCCGCCCGCCTGCTGGACGATCTGCGCCGCAAGGTTCGCCACCGTTCCGGCCGGGCTGATGGGCGCCGAGGTCGCGGCCGAAGGCGCTGCGACAGCCGCCGTGGAGACGGGAAGCACAGGCGCGAGCGGGGGGGCAGGCGTGTCGCTCGCCGCGAGGGTGGAGGGCGATGATGCGTTCGCCGCCGGGGCGGCTGCGACCGCATCGTCCGGCTCGTTCGGCTGTGAGACGGCGCTGACCGGATCGGCCTCCCCGGAAAGATTTCGACCGGTTAGGTCCGTTGCGACGGGGCTGGGTCGGGCGCCTGTCGATCCCGACGTGTTCGGCGCGGAGACGCTCGACGCTGCGGCAGCCGATACCGGCCTTGCCGAGGCTACACGGGACGGCGGTGACGGGGATGGAGCGAGCGGCGTCGCAGGGAGCCGCGTCGCAGCTATCGGCGCCGTGGAAGGTGATGCAGACAGGGCCGCGTTCGTCGCCGACGAGGGCTGCGCGGCGGCTATGGGCGGATCTATCGCCGTGGTGTTTTGCGGTGCGACGGCGCTGACCAGGGTCTTGGGCGTCTCCGCATTCACGGCGCCCGAGGGTTTGGCCTGGCTGGCCTGCGACGACGCCGCCTCCTCGCCCGACATGGCTGTGGGCACGGCGCCGGCGGAGGCGGCCGACGGCCCCTCAACGACAGGCCTGTCGCCGGCCGCTGCCTGGGAGGCGGGGATCGTAGCCGACGTTAGGGCCGCTGCGACCGCCTGAACCGGCGCGCTCGCGAGCGGACCCGGCGGCGTAAGCGTGGTCGCGACTGGATCCGCCGCCGCGCGCTTGTCGGTCTTGGCGAGCCGGGGTGTACCGGCGTCGCCCTCATTCTCGTCTGCCAAAACGGCGCGCGCCGCCTGCGATGTCGGCTCCGTCGACGCTGTGCCTTGAGGCGACGCAGCGGCGCCGGCGCTCGCGGCTGATTTCACGATCGGCGCCTTCGCCGTGGCGACCTTCAAGGGCGCAGCGGCAGTAGGTGTGGGAACCGCCGTGGAGACGACGGGTCCTTCGCTATTCGAAAGAACCGTCTGCGGGGAGGAGAGTGAAGCCTGGGCGACGGACGTCGGTTGCGCCGGCTCGGCCGTCGCCATCTCGGTCTGCGGCGGGCGCAACCCGGCCGATCCGGCCAGGGCCGGCGCCAAGTTGCTGGCTGAAGACAGAGTCGTGATCGGCGCGGAAGGGACGGCGCCATCGGCGCCGACCGCGCCGGTGGCGACCGGGACGATTGATGCGGTGACCGTCTTGGCCTGGATCGGGGCTTGGGTCGGGGCTTGCGCCTGTAGTGCACTCGGCCAAACCGCAGCCGGCGTCGTCGTACCGGTCGCCGCTCCGTCGCCCGGCGCGGCGACGGTGTCGGGCTCGGTCACCGTCTCGCTGGCGGCGAGGATTGCGGTGGCTTCAGCGACGACGGCTGCGACCGGCATGGTCGATGTCACGGTTTCAAGCGGCGTTTCGGCGGCGTCTGGGACCACCGGCGGCTGGACCGCAAGCGCCAGGTCGCCGTCAGGCGCGTCAGCCGCTGGCGTCATCGAAGTGAAGATCGACGGGGGCGATAAGCTCGTCGGGGCCTTGGCCGAGGTGGCAATGGTCGCCGATGGAGCCGCCGCCGCGGCGGCGCCCTGCGCAATGGTTGGCGCCGTCGCCGGCTGCAGGGTGTCGATCATGGGCGTCGTCGACTGCGAAGTGGCGACCGAAGGCGCCGCAGCCGGCGTCGCACCGACCGGCGCCGGGATCAGGCCCGCAAAGCTGTCGCTACCCACAGCCACCGGCGCGCCGATTCCGACCACCGTCGTCGCCGGCGTCCCGGAGGCGAGCTTGGGCGCGATCAGACCCGACGGGCCTGACATCAGCGGCAATGGGGCGATCGATGGCATCGTCCGGGCGGGTTCCTGACCGCACGATCGCGGCCGGAGAAACAAGAGCAACCGGCGGGCCAGAACGGGCCATGCTCTCAGCGCCTTGTTATCCTTACCTTTTCACTTCCATGTCGAGCGCGTTAACCCCTCCGAAACCGGACGAAACTGCCGCCGGAAGGGCGAAACTGCCGGGCCTTGCCTGCCCAGCAGCGGTTGGCCCTGATCTTGCGCCGGAGATCGCAGGGGCGCTCGGCCTCTTAACACGATGCCATGAATTTCAAGGACTTAGATCAAGAGCCTGCATGGGAGCCCCGGCAAATCTCGCCGCGCGCCTGCATGCCTTGCCGGGTGGAGGGTTAAGGCGTGTCGCTCACCAGCATCATGTCCAACGCCTCGAGCGGACTGCAAGCGGCGCAGACCCAGCTCAAGACGATCTCGGACAATGTCGCCAACGTCGATACCGCGGGCTACATCCGCAAGGTGGCGAACCAGCAGTCGCTGGTCACCGCCGGCCAGGGCGCTGGCGTCACCATCACCCAGATCCAGAACGCCACCGACAAGTTCCTGCAGGCGGCCACGCTGAGTGCGGGAGCCGACAGCGGCAAGTCGAGCATCCAGTCCAGCATCCTGGATCAGGCGCAGAGCCTGTTCGGCGACCCCAGCGATACCGGCTCTTATTTCTCCACCCTCGACAACGTCTTCTCGGCCTTCTCCAGCCTGTCGGCCAACAACAGCTCGGCCGGGCGAGCCCAGGCCCTGTCGCAGGTCTCGACCTTCCTCAACCAGTCCTCGGCCCTGTCCAGCAGCCTCGGTCAGCTCTCCACCCAGGCGGATCAGCGCCTGACCTCGGATGTCGGCACGGTGAACCAGCTGCTCAGCCAGATCGACGGACTGAACACCGAAATCTCCCGCGCCACGGCCACGGGCGGCGACGCCACCGGCGCGCAGAACCAGCAAAGCCAGTTGATCGACCAGCTGTCCTCGCTGATGGACGTGAAGGTCTCCAGCACGGCCACAGGCGGGGTGATCGTGCGCGCCTCGGACGGCACGGCGCTGGCGGGCGATGGCTCAGGGCCCGCCAAGCTCAGCTATGACGGATCGGGCTCCATCGGCCAGCTCAGCATCACCAACGGCGCCGGCGTCACCCAGCCGCTTGGCGGACGGTTGACATCCGGCGAACTGAAGGGCCTGATCGACCTGCGCAATACGGACCTGCCGCAGGTGCAGAACCAGCTGGCGGAACTGACCTCGGGCGTGGCCGATACGCTGAACCAGATCTCCAACAGCTATTCCGCCGTACCCCCGCCAACCACGATGACCGGCGCCAATACGGGGCTCGACGCCGCCAGCGCTGTTTCCGGCTTCACCGGCAAGACCACCATCGCCGAGGTGGATAGCAGCAACAGCACTCTCACCCATCGGATCGACACCGACTTCGACGCGGGCAGCATCAGCGTGGATGGCGGCGCGGCGACCAGCTTCACCCCCTCGACCTTCATCTCGACGCTGAACTCGGCCATGGGAACGGGCGGGTCGGCCAGCTTCAGCAACGGCGCGCTCAGCCTGACCAGCGCCACGGGCACGGGGCTGGCGATCCAGGACAATGCAACCACGCCGGCTAGCAATGGCGGGCGCGGCTTCTCAGCCTATTTCGGGCTGAACAACATCGTCTCGTCCACTGGCTTGACCAACTATAACACCGGACTGAGCTCCACCGACGCCTCCGGCTTCCCCGCCGGACAGACCATCCAGTTCCAGTTGTCTGACGCCAACGGCGTGCCGATGCAGAAGGTGACGGTGACCACCCCGGCGGGGACGACCATGGCTTCGCTGGTCGGGGCGCTGAACGCTTCGCCGAACGGGGTCGGCCTCTACGGCGCCTTCGCGCTCGACGTCAACGGCCAGCTCGCCTTCACCCCGAACGCGGGCTCGGGCGTCAGCCTCTCCGTCGCCGCGGACAACACCGCCAACACCGCCACCGGCGCCTCGCTTAGCCAGCTCTTCGGCATCGGCGACGCCCAGCGCGGGTCCAGGGCGAGCAGTTTCTCGGTCAACAGCGGCATGCTGGCCAATCCGGGCAAGCTGCCCATGGCGAAGTTGAACCTCTCAGCCACCCCTGGCACGGCCGTTCTGGCGAGCGACGACACCACCGGCGCGGACGCCCTGGGCCAGGGAGGCACGGCGATCCACAGCTTCAGCGCCGCCGGCGGCCTCGCGGCGGCGACCACGGGCCTCAGCGACTACGCCGCCAACATTTCCGCCTCCATCGCCCGCAAATCCGCCAATGCCGACGCCGCCTCGACCCAGGCCACGGCGGTCGCAACGGAAGCCACCTCGCGCCGATCCTCCTCTGAGGGGGTCAATCTCGACAGCGAACTGGTCAACCTGACCACCTACCAGCAGTCGTACAACGCCTCCGCCCGTATGATCCAGGCGGCCAAGGACATGTTCGATACCCTGATCAACATGGTGAACTGATGGACCGCATCTCGACCGCCACGAGCTATTCTTCCGCCCTGCTGAACATCCTCAGCGCGCAGTCGCGGCAGAATACGGCGCAGCAGCAGTACGCCACCGGCAAGCTGGCCGACGACCTGAAAGGCTATGCCTCGCAGGCAGACCAGATTACCGCCGCCCAATCGCTGCAGGCGCGCAACGACACCTATGTGGACAACAACACCGCACTGGCCGACCGGCTGAGCGTGCAGGACCAGACCCTGTCGCAGGTGGCCACGGTGACCCAGAACGCCCGTCAGGCGGTGGCCGAAGCGCTCGCCACCGGCGACGCGACGGCGCTCGCCACCAGCCTGCAGGGTCAATTGAACCAGGCGGTCGCCGCCCTCAACACCCAGTACAACGGTAAGTACCTGTTCGCCGGCGGTGAGACGAGCCAGACCCCCGTGGCGTCGGGCACGACCCTCACCGACCTCACCGCAGCGGGCGGCGTCGCGGCCAGCTTCCAGAACGGCTCGACCGCGCAGCAGGACCGGATCGACGACCAGACGCGGATCACCACCGGCTTCACGGCATCGGATGTGGGGTCGGGACTGTTCAGCGCCCTGTCGCAAGTGCAGAGCTATCTGCAGACCGCTCAGGCGGCCAATGGCGGCGTGCCCATCACCAAGCTCTCCACCGCCGACACCACGGCCCTTACCGCCATCCTGAAGAACTTCGACAGCGCCTATTCGGCCGTGAACGATCAGGTGGCGCAGAACGGTTTGGTGCAGAATCAGGTGGACGCGACCCAGACCTCGCTGAAGGCGCGCCAGACCTCGCTGACCAATACACTCGGCGACCTTACCAATGTGGATCAGGCGGCGGCGGCGACCAAGCTGACCCTGGCGCAAACGGCGCTGCAGGCCTCAGCGCAGGTCTTCTCAAGCCTCAAGAGCACATCCCTGTTGAACGTCTTGTCGTCCGGCGCGTAATGGCGGGGTGAAAGCCCTTCCGAACATCCTCACCGTCTCGCGGATCCTGCTGGGAGCTCTGGTCTTCTTCCTGCTCGCCGGGGCGGGGGGCGCCCTGCCGGGACAGGAAGGGCAGCCGACAAGCTATGTCGCGTTGATCTGGGCCAGCTGCCTCATCTTCATCGTGGCGGCGGTGACCGATTATTTCGACGGCTGGCTGGCGCGAAAGTTCGAGGCGACCTCGCCCTGGGGCGCGGTGCTCGATCCCATCGCCGACAAGATCGCGGTGACCGCCGCCATCCTTGGCCTCATCGTGCTGGCGCCGCGGGGCGTCGTGCCGCTGCCCGGCTTCCTGATCCTGTTCCGCGAGGTGTTCGTCTCAGGCCTGCGTGAAGGCATCGCCCCGCGCGGGATCAAGATTCCCGTCACCAAGCTCGCCAAGTGGAAGACCACAGTGCAGCTCGTCGCCCTGGCGTTGGAGATGCCGGCGACACTCATGCCCTATGGCTCGCCGGTGCGGATCGCCGCCGACCTGCTGCTATGGCTCGCGGTGATCCTGACCCTGTGGACCGGGATCGAATACCTGCGCGGCGCGATCAAGGCCCTGCGACCTTAAATTCACCAAGCCTAATAGGGCGCTCGATTGCGGCGGCGAGAGGTCAGCGACCGCCTCAAAACCAGCACCGCTAGCATGGATATATATACAACTAGCGTCAGACTAAGAACTCCAAGGCCTGGGATGAATAGAGCGCCAGTGCTTGCCAGCCCATCTCCGTGATCGTCAGTCCCGAAGAAGAAAAGCCACAGGAATATACACTCGCTCGCCAACAGGGCTGGCCCGAATGACAGATGAAACAGCCATCCTAGTCGCATTTTTGAAGCGGCTAACCAGAAGACGATCGCGGTTGCGACCGGCGAAGTCGTGAAAGCCAGGAGACCGAAGACAGCGACGACGCCCTTCAGCCAAAGCCACATCAAGGGTTATTCCCCCGAACGCCTATACATCAGCGTTAGCCTGTAACAAGAATCTGATCTGGCGCCCATACTCGCCATATTCCCGCCCCTTGCGGATCTTGATGCCGTGCGCGTCGAACGTGTTCATGACCTTCGCTTATTATGGTCACCTGACGTTCAAGGATGGCCGCTGTGGCGGGTGATCGCCATCAGCTTGGGCATCGCCCCTTTCGAATCCCCCTCGCCGCGCCGTCAACCGGTTCGGTAGCCGCATCCATTCCGGTGCCGAGCTGAAGACGATGCAGGAGCTCATCGCCCTGGCTGTCTTCGCCATCTTCTCCCTGCCGTATTTGAAGGAGCGGCTGACCCTGAACCACAGCCTCGGCTTCGCCTTCATCACGCTCGGGGCGTTCTCCTTATTCAAGGTGCTGCTCAAGACCTAGCAGCGTTTGCGCACCGCCGCATCGCCCTATATCCACGCGGCATGTCTCGACCCCGCATCCTGATCACCTCGGCCCTGCCCTACATCAACGGCATCAAGCACCTCGGCAACCTGGCCGGGTCGATGCTGCCGGCGGACGTCTATGCCCGGTTCGAGCGGGCGCGGGGGGCTGAGGTGCTCTATATCTGCGCCACCGACGAGCACGGCACCCCGGCCGAGCTCGCAGCGGCTGCGGCCGGCCAGGACGTACGGACCTATTGCGACGAGCAGCATCAGCTGCAGAAGGACATTGGGCAGGCCTTCCACCTGTCCTTCGACTGGTTCGGCCGTTCGTCGTCGCCGGAGAACCGCGCCCTCACCCAGCACTTCGCCGAGGTGCTGGAGAACAACGGCCTGATCGAGGAACGCACCGATCAGATGATCTATTCCATCGACGACGGCCGCTTCCTGCCCGACCGCTATGTGGAGGGGACCTGCCCGGTGTGCAGCTTCCGACCGGCTCGGGGCGACCAGTGCGACAACTGCGGCTCCCTGCTCGACCCCACCGAACTGATCGAGCCCTACTCGGCCGTATCCAAGTCCACAAATCTGGAGGTGCGCGACACCCGCCACCTCTATGTGCTGCAGACGAAGTTGCAGGACCGCATCCGCGCCTTCATCGATTCCAAGGCCGACTTCCCGGCCCTCACCCGCTCCATCGCCTACAAGCATCTGGACGAGGGGTTGATCGACCGCGGCATCACCCGCGACCTTGCCTGGGGCGTACCGGTCACGCGTCATGGCGCGCCGCGTCCGGGCTTCGAGACCAAGGTCTTCTACGTCTGGTTCGATGCCCCCATCGAATACATCGCCGCGACCCAGGAGTGGGCCAACGCCGCTTCCGGGCGGGACTGGGCGCGCTGGTGGCGCACCGACCAGGGCGCGGACGACGTGCGCTATGTGCAGGTGATGGGCAAGGACAACGTCGCCTTCCACACGGTCAGCTTCCCAGCGACCTTGATCGGCTCGGAGGAGCCGTGGAAGCGGGTCGATATGCTGAAGAGCTTCAACTGGCTGAACTGGTATGGCGGTAAGTTCTCCACCTCCAACCGGCGCGGCGTCTTCATGGACGCGGCGCTGGAGCTGCTGCCCGCTGACGTGTGGCGCTGGTATCTGTGCGCCCAGTCGCCCGAGAGCGGCGACAGCGCCTTCACCTGGGAAGCCTTCCAGAACCTGGTCAACAAGGACCTGGCCGACGTGCTCGGCAATTTCGTCAACCGGATCCTGAAATTCACCGAGACCCGCTTCGACGGCGTGATTCCCGAGGGCGGCGCGCCGGGGCCGCTTGAGGACAAGCTGGCGGCTGACGTATCGGAGAGGCTGGCGGAAATGACCACCGCCATGGCCGGGTTGGAGCTGCGACGCTCGGCGCAGGCGCTGCGCTCCATCTGGGTCCTCGGCAACGAGTATCTGACCGAAGCGGCGCCCTGGACCGCGATCAAGACCGACCGTGACCGGGCCGCCGTGGTGGTGCGAACCGGATTGAACCTTGTCACCCTCTTCGCCCGCCTGTCCGCGCCGTTCATCCCATCGACGGCCTCAGTGATCGCGCACGCGGTCGGCGACGGTGAAGGGTTGGCGGTCTGGCCGAGCATGGATGGCGCGATGGAGCTTGACCGCCTGCCTGTCGGCCGGCCGGTCAAGGCGCCGGACGTTCTGTTCAGGAAGATCGAGGATGCCCAGGTCGCCGAATGGACCGAGCGGTTCGGCGGGGCGCCTACCGCCGCCTGATCTGGCCTAGTGCCTGATCGCGCCTAGTGCCTTATCCGCACTAGTGTAAGTGACCGAGAGTAGCGACGGCGACCAGGATGAGCATGCCGTAGCCGAAGATCCTGTAGGGCTCGCCGATCCGCAGCCGGAACGGCGGACGCCGCATCTCATGCAGGGCGCCGAACCCCGGCGTGAAGTTTGAACCGACTTCCGATCCGATAACTGCCCGACGCATAGCCTGACTCACCTGTCGCCCTCTGTGGGGCAAACGTTAATGAGGCCTTGATCGTTCCAACCTGCATGATCCGACGCAAAACGGCCCCGGAGTCGCCTCCGGGGCCGCGATGTCTGTGGTTCGCTAAAGCCTAGTGCGGCGCGCCCTCGCCCATGTCGAGGGGGCGGGCGCCGCCGGCGCGGGCGGAGCGGGAGGCGCGGCGGGCCGAAGCCGACCGGCTGGGGCCGCGACCGCGGGCCAGCCATACCACCACTAGGGCCAGGATCAGCACCAGGATGGCGGCGCCGACCACGCGGGGGGTCAGCTTCACGCCGAGGCTGCCGGCCTTCTGCACCGAGCCGAGGGCCAGGGTGTCCGAACCGCCGCCGAGCAGGTCGGCGCCGATGTCGGCATGCAGGGGGCCTTTCGCGCCGGGCTGGGCGGTGACGGTCCAACGGAACTCGGTGGCCTGGCCGACGGTCAGCGGCTGGGACTGAGTCTCGTCCGGCGTGACCGAGAAGCCATCGCCCGACAGCACTGAAGTCATGTTGACCGAGGCGGCGGCGTCAGCGAGGCCGTCCTTCTGCGCTTCGCCGCGCAGGGTGTCGGCGAAGCCGGCCGGGATGGTCAGGGTGACGTCGGCGGGCTGGTTGGCGGTGAACCGCTCGGGAGCCTTCAGCACCGCGCCCTTGGAGATGGCGTCGGTGAGCGCGCTTTGCAGGCTGGCGAGGCGCGTGGAGCGATCGCCGGTGGGCGCTGGCGCGGCCGGAGCGGCGGGGGGCGTCGGCTTGGCGCCGTTGTAAGCGGCCTTGGCGTCGTGGGCGGCCATCGCCGTGGCGGCGACCGCGGCCGCGCCGACGGCCTTCACGTCCTGACCGACCTTGGCCGGGGTGACCGGCGCGGCGGGCGGGGCCTTCTTGTCGTTATAGGTGTTGCTGGCGACCACGGCCGCGGGCTTCACGTCCTTGACCACCGCATGGGCGGCGGCGGCCACAGCCGGCTCCTTGGCGGCATACGCGGGCGGCGGGCTGTAGGGTTTCGCCGGAACCGGCGGCTTTGCGGCGTAGACCTTCGGCGGGACCACAGGCTTGGGCGCATAGACCGGCGCGGGGTTGTGATAGGTCGGATGGCGCGGCGGCGGCGCGAAGCCCTCGCCATAAGCCGGTTGTGCGTAGACCCGCGAGTGTACGCGACGGCCACCGGCATAATAGCCGTCAGAGCCGGCTTCACCGGGATTGGGGATCGGGGCCATGGCGACGATCGTCGGCGGATCGTAGCTGCGCTGTTGGGGATAGTTGTAGGCGGGCTGCGAGGCATAGGCCGGCGGCGGCGCGGGCTGCGGAGCATAGACCGGCGGGGCATAGGCAGGCGCGCCGGCAAGTTGGGCCGGCGGCGGCGCCTTGGGCTCGTGATAGGTCTTGGCCGCGGTCGGATACGGGCGCTCCTCGCAGCCCGACAGCAGCATCGTGCCCGTCAGCGAGAGCGCGGCAATCGCTACTGCTCCGAACGCCTTGAAATTACGCGTCTTATTCATCACAAACCCCCAAAGCCTCCCCGAACCGGTCGCTCATCCCCAAGCGCATCACGGCTGATCCCAAAGCAAAGCCTTAAGAAAAGATGGCGATCAAGCCTATTCGCCTGTGACGCGTGCGCCCATAGCCGTCGCCGTGGCATAGAGGGCGATAGCCGCAGCGGACGCCACGTTCAGGCTCTCGAAATGACCCGGCATGGGTATTCCGGCCAATATGTCGCAATGCTCCGCTACAAGTCTTCGCAGTCCTTCACCTTCAGAACCGAGAACAATCACCATTGCCGGCGCGTTAACCACATCGCCTAACGATGACTGTCCTTGGCTGTCGAGGCCTATACTGACCCAACCTGCTTCAGAAAGTGTTTCCAAGGCGCGAGAAAGATTCACCGCCCGCACGACAGGTACACGCTCCAGCGCCCCGGCCGCCGCCTTGGCCAGGGCGCCGCCCAGCGGCGGGGCGTGACGATCCTGTATGATGACGCCTCGCGCGCCGAACGCGGCGGCCGAGCGCAGGATGGCGCCAACGTTCTGCGGGTCCGTCACCTGATCCAGCATCAGGATAAAGCCCGCGGCCGGTTCGGCCAGGTCGTGCAGGCTCACCCCCTCCAGCGCCGGGGTGCGGAGCGCCACGCCCTGGTGCGATGCGCCGGGCGGCAGCTTGCGGGCGATTTCCTGGTTGTCGGCAAGCTCGACGCGCAGGTCCGGGCGAATCGCCGCGATGGTCTTGGCCCGTTCGGGTGTCGCCAGGACAAGGTCCGGCTTGGGCCGATCGGGGTTCTTCAGCGCCGCCTCCACCGCGTGCCAGCCCCACAGCCAACCCGAAGCGTCCTCCTTGGACGCCATGGGGCGGCGCGGTCCGGAACGGCCCGCCTGCGGGTTCGGCGAGAAGCTCGATTTGCCCCGCTTCCGGTCGTTGCGCTCGCGATCAGAGGCCACTATAAGGCGCCTTCCGTTTTCGGGGCCCCCTCGGCCGCCGCACATTCAAAGCTTCGTCTACACGGCGGATCGTTGGGATGCAGCGACTTTCAGAGGCTTCGATAGCGGCCCGCGTGAGCGGGGGAATGTCCCGAGCGGCAAAGGGGGCGGACTGTAAATCCGCTGGCTACGCCTTCGTAGGTTCGAGTCCTACTTCCCCCACCACGCGGGCAGCATCGCTGCCCGCGGGTATAGCACAATGGTAGTGCAGCAGCCTTCCAAGCTGAGGATGTCGGTTCGATCCCGTCTACCCGCTCCAGCCGCGCGGGGGCTTGGCGCGCGGGCCAGACGATCAGAACCTGCGCCAGACCCCGATGACCGGCCCACGTTCCACCGGGCTTTCGCGGCCCCAGCTGGTCTGCCGCCAGCCGGCCTGCAGGCTCCAGGGGCCGAGGTGGCGCACCACCGAACCTTCCAGCTTGACCCATTCGGGCGATACCGGGCTCGCGTCCGCGCGGCCAGCATAGGTCTGGGCGAGGACCAGCCAGCGCGGATTGGGCTTCCAGCCTAGCGTAGCGTCGAGGTGGGTCTCGTCAGGCAGGCCGCGACGGAACAGGCGCGCCAGCTGAGCCTCGGCGAAGAACGGCTGGCGCCAAAGGGTTATGTTGCGACCTGCCAGCAGTCGAACCTCGATATCGCCCTGCCCGGCATCCGGCGGCGCATAGCCGGCGTTACGTCCCACCCCCGCCGCCGTCGCGCCCACATAGACGCTGACCACGCCCCTGGGTCCGTTCAGGACCGCGTAGCGCAGGCCAAGCTCGATGGGGCCGCGTCCGGAATAGCGATCGAACTGGTCCTCGCCCTGGGTCAGCTCCGCCTTGCCCTGAAAGGTCAGGCGGTCGGTCAGGCCACACTCCACGAACAGGCTGAGGCTGTCGTCGCGCAGATGTGGGATCGCTACTCGCGCACCGGATGGATCGAAGGCGTCGTTCGCCTGGCTGTCCTCGAACTTAAGGATCGCCTGCGTTTCGCCCACAGGTAATGGCCATGCACCCGCATAGGTTGCCGATGCAGGCAGGCAAAAGCACAGCGTGAAGAATGCCCCCCGGCAGTTCATGCTTGGATCGCGTGCTCCCCGATCAGGCTAATACGAAGCCTAGGCGTCGTAGCCTGGGCTTTCACGGTCGAGCAGGCGCAGGCAGCCGCCCCAGGCCAGCTTGCCGATCGGCTCCATGCCGCGACCGACCTGCGCCTTGACCTCATCCACCGATGCCTGCGGGGCGAACAGCACGTTTTCGCGCCCGGCGGAGAGGGCCATCACCTGCTGCTTGCAGGCGCGCTCCAGATAGAACATGCCGGTCCAGCAACCCGCCGCGCTCTCGCCGACCGACAAGGTGCCGTGGTTGCGCAGTAGCATGAGGTGCTTGTCACCCAGGTCCGCCACCAGCCGCTCGCGCTCGTCCAGGTTCAGGGCGATACCCTCATAGTCGTGATAGGCCAGACGGGGCAGGACGATCAGGGCGTGCTGGCTGAGCGGCAGCAGGCCCTCAGACTGCGCCGCCACGGCCACACCCTGGTCGGAGTGCAGGTGCATCACGTAGTGCGCATCCTCCCGCGCAGCGTGGATGGCCGAGTGGATGGTGAAGCCCGCCGGATTGATGAAGAAAGGCGTGTCCTGCAGGATATTGCCGTCCAGGTCGATCTTCACCAGCGACGAGGCGGTGATCTCGCCGAAGAACTGGCCATAGGGATTGATCAGGAACTGATGCTCCGGCCCCGGAATGCGGGCCGAGATGTGCGTGAAGATCATGTCGTCCCAGCCGTGCAGGGCCACCAGACGATAAAGCGCCGCCAACTCCACCCGCGCATGCCATTCCGCGTCGCTCACCTTGCCCTTGAGCGAGGTCGTACCCATCAGCGAACCGTCGGCCATGTCGTCTCTCCACCTACTGGAACAGCGTCGCTCTCGCTCGCCGTCGCGTCAAGTTTAGCACGATCTAAACCATAATGCCTTGAGGGTCATGTATCGAGAGCCCAGCTTAGGGTTCTGCTTCTGGAGATTCGCATGACGGGTTCGCCCGCCGAACAGCTGCTTGGGCTGGCGCGCTCGCGGACGACGGCCGATCGCGAGAAGCTGATCCAGGCGCTCGCCATGTTCTGCGACACCCCCGAAGCCGGCGCCGGCGCGCGCGCCGTGACGATGGTCAACGACATCTTCATGGTCCTGGTCGCCCAGGCGGAGCGCGACATCCGCCTGCGCCTGGCCGATACCCTGGCGCCCGCCCGCTGGGCGCCGAGCGCGCTCGTGAACGCCCTGGCCATGGACGATATCGAGATCGCTCGCCCGATCATCGCCAAAAGCCCGGTGCTGACCGACTCCGACCTGATCAAGCTGCTGGTCATCGCCACCATCGACCATCAGATCGAGGTGGCGCGGCGGCCGGACATCTCCACCCCCGTGGTCAGCGCCATCGTCGAGCGCGGTCATCCGGCGGTGCTGACGGCATTGGCCGCTAACGGCAGCGCACAGATCGACCCGGACGGTCTCGCCAAGTTGGTCGCGGCCTCGCGCACCATCGCCTCGCTGCGTGGGCCGCTGGCCCGCCATCCGCGTCTTACCGCCGAACTGGCCTTCGCCCTTTACAGCTGGGTGGGGCAGGCCCTGCGTCAGGAGCTCGGCCAAAGGTTCGTCATCGACCCCGAGGCGCTGGAAGGCGCGATGGGCAGTGCGACGGGTCAGGCCTTCGCCGAATCCGCCTTTGGGCCAGCGTCTGTGAGCGGCGAGGTCGATCGACGGGAAATGGAGACGCGGCTGATCGCCAAGCTGCAGGCGGCGGGGCAGCTTCGCCCCGGCTTTCTGCTGAAGTCCCTTCGTGACGGCAAGCTGCACCTGTTCAAGCTGGCCCTGGCCTCGCTGGCCAACCTGCGCACGGAAGAAGTGAGGGCCGCCTGCGCCTCGGATCGGCCGGAGCTTGTTGCTCTCGCCTGCGCGGGCGTCGGCATCGACCGCAGCGTCCTACCCACCATCCTGTCGCTCATCCGTAGCCTGAACGATGGCCGCCCGCGTGCGACCGAGCATTCCCTACGCGACATCAACGCCGCCTTCACCCATAAGTCGGCCGAGGAGGCGATCGCCGTCTTCCGCGCCGAGGTCCAGCCCATGCTTCCCATCGAATCGGCCGAGCGGCTGCACCGAGCCTGATGGCGAGTTACGGCGTCAATCCCCGCCTTGCCTTCACCGCCTCCGAACGCCCGGAGGCGCAAGAGGCGCTGACGCGGCTCGTCCAGATGTACGGTCGCGTGGAGGAAGAGAACGCCCAGGTGATCGTCGCCCTCGGCGGCGACGGCTTCATGCTCGAAACGCTCCACCGCACGCTGCAGACCGGCAAGCCGATCTACGGCATGAATCGCGGCTCCGTCGGCTTCCTCATGAACGACTACAACGAGGACAAGCTGCCCGAGCGGATCGGCGGGGCCGAACGGGCGGTGATCCATCCCCTTGCCATGACGGCGGTGGACCGCACGCGCACCAATCACCGGGCGCTGGCCATCAACGAGGTCTCCCTGCTGCGCCAGACCCGCCAGACCGCCAAGCTCCAGGTCTCCATCGACGGCAAGGTGCGGATGGAGGAGCTGGTCTGTGACGGCGCCCTGCTCTGCACGCCCGCGGGATCCACCGCCTACAACCTCTCCGCCCACGGGCCGATCATCCCGCTGAACGCCCAGGCCCTGGCCCTGACGCCCATCTCCGCCTTCCGTCCGCGCCGCTGGCGAGGCGCGCTGCTGCCGCACAATTCGCGCGTCACTTTCGAAGTGCTGGAGGCGGACAAGCGCCCCGTCAGCGCCGTGGCCGACAACTTCGAGGTCCGAAACGTGTCCGAGGTGCACATCTCCGAAGCCCGGGACATCGCCTTGTGCATGCTGTTCGACGCCGGCCGAAGCCTGGAAGAGCGTGTCTTGGCCGAGCAGTTCTCCGCGTAAAACCCCGCAAGCACGACTGCACTCATTGTTAACGGGCATGGCCCATATTGGGCGCCAGTAACAAGATCGGCCTTCTAGGGAGGGCCGACCAGTTGTGGGAACACAGAATGTCTGAACCCGCCTTCAAGCGCCCGGGTGGCGAAGCGGAAATGATCCAGGTGCCCAACACCCTTCGTCTGAAGGTAGGCACCCGCTTCGGCGCGCTGAACCCCGGCGCCGTAGCCAAGGCCGAAGCGGCGCTGAAGAGCCTTTCCGGCCAGTTCGCCCAATGGCTGCAGGACGAGGTCACCAAGCTCGAAGCCGCCCGGGCCGCGGTGAAGGCGGAGGGCATGAACGCCGAGACCGGCGCCAAGCTCTATACCCATGCCCACGACCTGAAGGGTCTCGGCACGACCTATGAGTTTCCGATCATCACCCGCATCGCCGGTTCGCTCTGCAAGCTGATCGAGGAGCCGGCCAAACGTCCGCTCGCCCCCACGCACCTGATCGACGGCCATGTGGACGCCATCAAGGCTTGTGTGCGCGACGGCATCAAGGACGCCGGCCACCCCATGGGCAAGATGCTCGCTGAAGCCTTGGAGCAGCAGGTCGCCGCCATCGCGAAGTAGGGCGACTACATCGCGCTGGAAAAGGGCTCGGCCACCGGGCCATAGCCCGCGTCCGGCGGCAGGAGCAGGAACCGCTCCCCATCCCGCACCTCGACCCACGGCTCGACGATCACAGGTTTACGGGCGTGCGAGGCGGCGATGGCCATGTTCGCATCCCGCGATTCCGCCAGCATCTGCAGGTTCATGCGTGTGGGGAAGATGATCTTCCGCTCGCCGCGCCCGGCCATATCGAGCGCAGCCTGCGGGGCGATCCATTCCGCGTCCACGGTCTCGTAGCCGTCGCACACCGCCAGTTGGTCTTCCGGCGCGGTGGCGATGAAGAACCAGGTATCGAAGCGCTTGGGCATCATCCGCGGCGTGATCCAGCGGGCGAACGGCGCCATGGCTTCGAGGTCTAGCTGAACGCCGAGGCTGCGCACCAGCTCGATGAACGGCAACTCGCCCGTGGCGATGGCCTCACGCGAAGCAGCAGCGGTCTCCACAGCCTTCCAGGGCACGCCGTCGGCATCCCGCGCCAGCAGCACGCCGGACTCCTCGAAGGCCTCGCGCAGGGCGGCGATGCGCAGGTGGCGCTCCTCGCCCGGATGCACGTCCCATCCGCGACAGAGTGGCGCCCAGGCGGGGTCGGCGTCGCCGACCTCGATCTTGCCGCCCGGAAACACCAGG
The DNA here is from genome assembly GCA_903862425.1 of uncultured Caulobacterales bacterium. Taxonomy (GTDB): domain Bacteria; phylum Pseudomonadota; class Alphaproteobacteria; order Caulobacterales; family Caulobacteraceae; genus CAIOYC01. The sequence continues at coordinate 67,533 of CAIOYC010000006.1, forward strand.
GCGCCGGAGGCGAAGTCAATCTGATGGTGACGTTTGACCATCAGCACCTCGAAGGTCGGTCGATCGCGCACGAGAAGGATGGTGGCGGCGGGCACGGCGGGGGCAAGGTCGCTCATGGCCCCATGGTGACGCGCCTCACCCTACGTCAGCAAGCGTAACGATGATTGACAGTGGCGCCGAGCGGTTGGAGCGTGCAGTCAATGATAAGATCGGGACGAAACGCCATGCTCCGCCGCCTGCTCCTCGGGTTCGCCGCCGCGACCGCTTTCGGCCTCGCCTCCGCGCAGGCCCAGACGGTGAAGATCGATACCGGCGCCCTCTCCGGCGCCACGGCGGAGGGCGTGGCCAGCTTCAAGGGCATTCCCTATGCCGCGCCGCCCGTGGGACCGTTGCGCTGGCGTCCGCCCGAGCCCGCCGCCAGATGGAGCGGCGCGCGCGACGCCACCCGATACGGCGCGCTCTGCATGCAGAAGATCGTCAAGGACAACGGCGTCGGGCCGGGTCCGGCCAGCGAAGACTGCCTGACCGTCAACGTATTCGCTCCCACCGGCGCCAGGGCGCTCCCGGTCATGGTGTGGATCCATGGCGGCGGACTGGTGAACGGCTCCGGCACCGCTGACCTTTATGACGGCACGCACCTGGCGCAGCAGGGCGTGGTGGTCGTGACGCTCAACTACCGCCTCGGACGCTTGGGCTTCTTCGCCCACCCTGCCCTGACCGCCGAGGCGCATGGCGGCCCGGTCGCCAATTACGGCCTGATGGATCAGATCGCCGCCCTGAAGTGGGTGCAGCGGAACGTCCGGGCCTTTGGCGGCGATCCCGCCAGAGTCACCATCTTTGGCGAGAGCGCCGGTGGCGTCTCGGTCAACCGTCTGATGCTGATCCCGTCGGCGCAAGGCCTGTTCACCAAGGCGATTTCCCAATCGGGCGTCGGTCGCGAACAGGGGCAGACCCTGACCCAGGCCGAGGCGGCAGGCTCGACCTTCGCCGCCAAGCTCGGCGCGGGCGACGACGCCGCGTCGTTGCGCGCCCTCTCCGCTGCCGCCATCATCGCGGCGGGGGATCCGAGCATGACCACGGGCGAGCTGCCTATCCTCGACGGGAAGATGCTGACCCAGACGGTGCTCGAGGCCTTCCGCGCCGGTAAAGAAGCACGCGTCCCCTACCTTGTCGGCTCCAACAGCCAGGAAATCCCACCCGCTTTCGCCGCGGCCTTCGGCGGGTTCGGCAAGCTGACCGACGCCCAGAAGGCTGAGGCCGAGCAGACCTATGGCTCAGCCGAGACGCTGAAAGAGTACCTGCCGACCGACATGATCTTCGGCGAACCGGCGCGGGCTCTGGCCAAGGCTCACGCAAGGACCGGCTCGGCCACCTACCTCTACCGCTTCGGCGTGGTCTCGGCCGCTGCGCCCAAGGCGTTTAAGGGCGCCATCCACGCCTCGGATCGGCAGTACGTGTTCGAGACCCTGAACGCCTCGCCCTGGGCCACCGACGCGCACGACGCAGCCCTATCCAAGACCATCAGCGCCTATTGGGTCGCCTTCGCCAAGACGGGAGACCCGAACGGCGTGGGCCGCCCAGCCTGGCCCGCCTACGGTCCCGGCGACCAGCTGATCGACTTCACCAACGACGGGCCAGTGGCGCAAAAGACTCCCGACGCGGCTCGCCTCGACTGGCTTGGCAAGGTCGAGGACGCCGGCCCGCGCTAAGGTTGCGGCGCCGGCGGTGACGGCCGAGCGCTGGCCGCTCCGGTCGGCGGGACGATGCCGTACCGCTTGGCGCTCTCCGCAAGGCGCGGAGCAATGCCGATGGCGGCGGCGATGTCCGCATCCCCCTCCGCCTTCAGGCCCTTGTTCAGTCGGGCGACGCCGCGTCCATAGAGCGACCAGGCGATGCGCGGGTTCGCAGTCAGGGATGCATTATAGTCGCCGATGGCGCGATCGTAGGCCCCTTGGCGCAGATAGATCATGCCCCGGCTGTCGTACATGTTAGCCGAGGGCGGCCCGATGCGGATGGCCCGATTGCAGTCGTTCAGGGCCTTGTCGAGCTCCCTGCCGGTCAGCGCCCGCGTGCGGCACCGGCCCGCCAGGGCGCGGCTCATGCCGGAGTCCTCGTCATGGCTCGAGATCCATAGATCGAACTGGGCGATCGCCTTGTCGAACAGGTCGACGCGCTCGTAGAAGTTGGCCAGCTGCAGCCGGACGTCGGCCGACTTGGGCGCCAGGTCGGCCGCTTTGTCGATATCGGCGAGTGCGCCGGTGCGGTCGCGGGCAGCCAGGCGCAGTTCGCCGCGCGCGACCAGGGCCTCTACATTGTCAGGCTGCAGCTTCAGCGTCTGATTGAAGTCGTCGACGGCCAGCAGCGGCTGGCGTAGCGCCATATGAGCCAGGGCGCGCTGGTACGCATAGTGCGGGTCCGTCGGATCGAGTTCGATGGCCTTGTTATAGTCGGCCAGCGCGCGCTCATAGTCATGTCGACCGGCCTCCGCCGCGCCGCGCCGACTATAGGCGCCCGCGTCCTTGGGCTCGTCGGCGCTGGTCGCCGCGGCTTCCGCCTTGGAAGCGCCTTCGGCCGGCGCCGCGGTCGGTTCGGGCTCCCGCGCATTGGTGCTGGGCGGCGCGGTGAGATTGAAAACCGGCCCGCCATTATAGGTGAAGAACAGGCGGTGCTGGCTATTGGCCACATAGATGCGATGGGACAGGAAGAAGTCGGCGCCCAGCAGCATGTCGGCATTGCCGAGCTCAAGCTCGCCGAAGCGCATGCGCGTGTTCTTCACCTCTTCGTCGCCGATCTTGAAGCTGGAGACGGGTCCGATCCAGTTGCGCGAAGCCTTCTCGCCTATGCCGCCGGACAGGCCCGCCATGCGCACGCCCGGATCGTTCGGGTGCAGGCCCACTCGCTCCGCCGCCGACAGCTTCATGACCGAGGTCGACGCACCGGAATCGAAGATCACCCGGATGCGCTTGCCGTTCACGAAGGCGTCGGCGAAGGTTTTCTTGTCGCGCTCCTCGTCATTGCCGATGTGGATGACGTTGACCGGCTTGCCTTCGGCCCAATAGGCCAGCACCCGGTCGCCGCAGTCGTGCGCCTTGAACAGGCGGATAGCCCCGCCGCCGAGGTCATACTCCACGTCCCCCAGCCCCCAGATGTTCTGGCCGAGCAGACCGGCGGAGTCGCGTCCGCCCGCGCCGGGCATAACGAAAAACTCCACGTTGGGAAGCGGGATGCCCACGAAGGTGAAGGTCTTCACCGTAGTCATGTGCGCGTCCACCTCGCCGCCCACGCCGCCGAAGCGCATGCCCCATGGGGCGGCTTCGAGACGCAACTTCAGCTCGGAAGCGACGCCGGGGCTCAGGGTACTGAAAAAGGCGCCGCTGTCGGCCATGAAGGTCACGTCGTGGCCGTCGATCTTGGCGGACACCATGGGCCGGGTGCCCGACATGGTCACCGGCAGATCGACGAACTTCTGCAGCTTGCACTCCGCCGCAAGGGCAGACCCGGACAGGAACAGGCCGAGCATTCCGCCAATAACCGCGCCGATCGTCTTATGCATCGCTTCCCACCGCTTCGCTTGGCGGCAGGCTAGCGCGCCGAACGGCCCGCTTTATTGCACTCAGATTGCAACCTGGCTGTGACGTGCAAGACGTCGTCAGGCGATGGCGCGTTCTTCCATTGGTCGAGCATTGGCCGGGGCCAGGCGGTCCATCTTCTCGAGCAGGTATTCGGTATCGTCGCGGCCGCCGCCGGCGGACTGGGTGAGGAAGCGTTCCAGCATCCGCTCCTGCAGACGCGCCACGCTCATCACCGAACCCTCGGCCTGCAGGGCGTGGAACGTATCCACCCCGGCGCGGAAGGCGGCGAACAGGCGCGGCGGCATTTCCGCCCGCTCGTAGATGGCGCGCAGGCCGAGCGGCCCGGCGTCGTGGACCATGAGCCAGATGCGGTGGTGCGGCACGCCCGAACGCTCCGCCAGCGCCCACTCGAAGAAGGCCATATGCCCGTGGGCCAGGGCGCGCAGGATCAGGGACGGCGTCAGCCGCTCCTGCTTGTGCAGGTGGGCGCAGAAGGCCTTGAGGTCGGCGGTGCGCCCGGCCTGATCGACGAGGTCGAGGGTCGCGCGCTCCTTGGTGCCGAGGGCGATCTGCAGCGCCGTCTCGGGCGTCAGTTGATGGTGATCGACCAGGTGCTGACGCACCTTGTCGGTAACGATGTCCACCAGCCGCTCGGAGATAGAGAGCGGCAGCACCTTGCGATAGGCGATGCCGGTGGTGATCGCCTCGGCCTTAGCGAAGCGGTCTATAGCGGAGCGCAGGCTGCGCTCGGAGAAGGTGGCGTTGTCGTTGGCGACGGCGATCTTCACCGCCTCCTCGCAGCCCTTCTCCACCAGGGCGGAGGTCACCATGTCGGACAGGACCTCGCGGCGAGCCAGGGCCACCTGCTTCACCGCGGTGGTGGAGCGGGCGATGCCGGCCAGATCCTCGTCGGTGAAGACGGGGGAAAAGCTGATCAGCGGCGTGGCGACGCTATCTACGTCCGCCGCCAGCTTCAGGGCCAGGTCGCGGGGTAGTTCGGTCGAGTTCTTGAGGGTGACAGCAAGGGCGCGGCGCACCAACTCGGTGGCGTCGGCCGCCATCATGCGCAGGATATCTTCGGCGGCGGCGCGATCTTCCTCGGGCACGCCCTGGTCGATGCGGCGGCACAGCTTGTGGGCGGCGGCGGCGCGCTCGTCCTCGGTCTGGCCCCGCACGAGGGTGCGGATATCCGCCTCGGTCAGAGCGGCGCGGGTCGTGGCCATGGGTCCCCTCGGCATAGTCGTCCGATCACAATGCCTCATCGTGCTTAATGGCGGGTTTACCCGAGGCCGGGCGCGCCCCACCATGGGCGGCAAAACAAGAGGAAACGGCATGCTGGACGGGCTGAAGGTCATCGAACTGGCCACCTACATCGCCGCGCCGGGCGCAGGCGGCGTCCTGGCCGACTGGGGCGCGGACGTGATCAAGGTGGAGGCGCCCGAGGGCGACCCGATCCGCGCCATGTTCGAAACCATCGCGGCCAACGTGGTCGGCAACCCGGTGTTCGACATGGACAACCGGGGCAAGCGCGGCATCGTGCTCGATATCCGAAAGCCCGAGGGACGCGAAGCCCTGCTGCGCCTGGTGCGCGAGGCGGACATCTTCCTCACCAATACCCGCCCCGGCGCCCTCAGGCGCGCGCGGCTCGACTGGGACAGCCTGAAGGGCGAGAATCCGCGCCTGATCTATGCCAGCGTCACCGGCTACGGGCTGGAGGGCGCGGAGGTGGACCGGCCGGGCTTCGACATCGCCGCCTTCTGGGCTCGGGCCGGGGTGGCGCACCTGACCACGGTGAAGGGGCACGAGCCCTTCCCCATCCGCACCGGCATGGGCGACCACGTCACCTCCCTCGCCACGGTCAGCGCCATCCTGGCGGCGGTGGTGGAGCGCTCGCGCACGGGCGTGGGACGCCTGGTGGAGGCCAGCCTGATCCGCACCGGGGTCTATTCGGTGGCGTCCGACATGGCGATCCAGCTGCGCTTCGGTCGCATCGCCTCCACCCGTCCGCGCAAGGGCGCGATGGACCCCATCGCCAACTTCTTCAGGACGGCGGACGGGCGCTGGCTCGGTATCGTTCCCCGGCGCGGCGGCAAGGACTGGACCGACCTGGTGCGCGCATTGGGGCGCCCCGAACTGGCCAGCGACCCGCGCTACGCCAGCGCCCGCTCGCGCCGCGAGAACGCCGAACCCCTGGTGGAGGCCCTGGACGAGGCCTTCGCCGCCCTGAGCTTCGAGCAGGCCGCCAAGGCGCTGGACGACAACGACTTCGTCTGGTCGCCGGTGCAGACCGCCGCTGAGGTGACCGCCGACCCGCAGGCCCAGGCCGCCGGCTGCTTCGTGCATGTGCCCGACGGGGCGGACGGCTACCGCGCCCCCGCCTCCCCCGCCCGCTTCCCTGGCGCGGGGCTGGAGCCCCGCGGCCCAGCCCCAAGCCTCGGCCAGCACACCGACGCGGTGCTGGCGGAGGCGGGCTTCGGTGCGGATGAGATCGCCGCCCTGCGCGCTTCAGGCGCCGCGGCCTGAAGAGCCCGGCCCGGCCTTATCGACCATCAGGCGCTCAGTGCAGGCCCCAAAAAGTGGCGCAACTTGCGCCTTTCGGTATCGAACGTAACCGCTTTCGGCATTCTGCGCCTTGCCGCGAGCCCAGTGCGCCGGAAGAAGGTGCTCATCCACATGTCAAAGATCAGTGGGCGCAAGCACCGACCGCCTATTGTACCCCGTGGATAGCGGCGGGGAAAACGGCAGGTCATTTGGGCTGAAGGTGCAGCTCGCGCATCGACGCAACACGCACCGCCATGCTCCGAAAGGCCAGGCATTGCAGCCACCCCGGAAGCGAGCGCCTCAACGGTCGGCGCCGACCTTCCATGCTCAGTGGGTCGCCAATTACCTCCGAGGTCGTTGTATGGTCCCAGCCAGCGAGGGATACAGGCTCGCCGGGAGGCCCCATGGTGACTGCTTCCATCCACGCCGCTCGCTCCGATCCAGACTCAGCCTTTCCGCGGCTGTTGCGCGAGTGGCGGCAGAAGCGCCGGCTCTCGCAGCTCGACCTCGCCCTGACCTCGGGGGTTTCGCAGCGGCACGTCAGCTTCCTCGAGTCGGGGCGGGCCAACCCTAGCCGCAATATGATCCTGCAACTCAGCGAGACGCTCGACGTGCCGCTGAGAGATCGGAATGCTCTGTTGGCGGCGGCTGGATTTGCCCCCCTGTTCCGCACGCGGGCGCTGGACGACCCGCAAATGGCGCAGGTGCTGAGCGCCATTCGAATGATGCTGACGGCGCACGAACCCTTCCCCGCCATCGCGCTTGATCGGGCGTGGAATATCCGCATGTCGAACCAGCCCTTCGAGCTTCTGGGAAGCCTGCTGGGCGAGGATGTGTGGGCGCGCGTGGGCGGGGCCGAGCGCAACCTGATGCGACTGTTTTTCCACCCCCAGGGCATACGGTCCTTGGTGACCAACTGGTCGACCATCGGGCCGCTCATCTGGCGGCGCGCTCAGCGGGAGGCGGAGGCCGCCGGCGGCCTGGAGATGAAGGCTGTGCTCGATGACTTGGCCCCCTTCCAGGATGAGACCATCCGGTGGCCCGGCGCCGACATTGCGCTTGTCCCGGTCATTCCGTTCAACATCCTGGTGAACGGTATGAACCTTTCCATGTTCGCCGTGGTGGCGACCTTCGGCACGGCGCAAGACGTGACCGCCGACGAATTGAGACTGGAGACCCTGTACCCGGCCGACGCGGAAACCGAGGCGCTGTTCCGCGGGGCCGAAGCCGCCCGATAACCTGCGACGTAATTGCGCGTCCCAGGGCGAGTCAACAGAATGAGCCCTGCAGATCGACAGGAGCCTTCATGTCCACCGTCCACGCCTCGCCGCTAGACGTCGTCCGTCAGTTTATGAAGCTCATGGAGCCGCTGGACTATGATGCGGCGCTGAAGCTCATCTCCGACACGTGCGAATACACAAACCCTCCGCCCCTCGGCACGGTCTATGGCCCGTCTGGGGTCAGGGGGACGCTGGAGCCGTTCTTCGCGCCGACGCGCGAGAATGAGTTCAAGGTGCTGAGGGAATGCACCGCCGGTCCCGTCGTCTTTCTTGAACGACTCGATCGACATCTCTTCGGGGATCGGTGGGTCGAACTGCCCGTGACCGGCGTCTACGAGGTGCACGACGGCAAGATCACCTACTGGCGCGACTACTTCGACGCCGCGACCATCCTGACGCAACTGCCCAATGCGTGACCAAAGCGTCGCCCGCTACCCTCGACAAATCTATGCGTCAGGCGCTGATCGCGAGCCCTATCCCTGCGCGGCGTAGAGTTTGACCACGCGGTAGAGGAAGTCGCGGCCGTCGTAGAGGGATTTGACGCGGATGCGCTCGTTCAGGCCGTGCACGCCATTGCCGTCCGGGTCGCCGAACATGCCGGTGAGGCCATAGGTCGGGATGCCGGCCGGGATCAGGAAGGCTCCGTCGGTGCCGCCCGCGGTCAGGGTCGGGACGATGGGCGTTCCAGGCCATATCTCGCCCGCCACCTGCTTCACCGGCCCCATGATCTCGGGCGTCAGCGGCGGCGGCTTCAGCGAAATGGGACTGCGGGTCTCCATCACCGTCACCTTGACCCCCGGATCGGCGGACAGGCTCTCCAGCTTGGCGCGCACCGCCTCCACCGTCTCGCCGGGGAAGATGCGGCAGTTGACCACGGCCGTGGCGCGTTGGGGCTGCGCGTTGGTGGCGTGCCCGCCCGACAGCATGGTGGGGATGCAGGTAGTGTGCAGCATGCCATTGGCGCCGGGATCATCGCGCATGGCCTCCGCCGCCGTCTTGTCGGTCGTGTCCTTCAAGAGGGCGCGCATCTGCCCCGCCTCCGGCTCCGGGGTCAGCTTGGCCATCTCGGTGAAATAGGCCCGCGAGGCGTCGGTGAACTTGATCGGGAACTGGTAGTCCTCGATCCGCACCAAGGCGTGAGCCAACTCGTCGATGGCGTTGACGCGGGTGGGGCGCGAAGAGTGACCGCCGGGATTGGTGACCTCCAGCTGATAGTTCTGCGGGAATTTCTCCCCCGCCTGGATGTTGAGGATCACCGGCCTGCCGGCCTTGTCGAGGCGTCCGCCTGCGCCCTCGTTCAGGGCGAACTCGGCGTCGATCAATTTCCGCTCATGCGTGGCCAGCCATTCGGCGCCGTTGAAGGCGCCCGCCGTCTCCTCGCCGCAGGTGAGGGCGATCTTGATGTCGCGCTTGGGCTTGAAGCCCTCCTGCTTGAGCCGGACCATGGTATCGACCCAGACCGAGGCCTCGGCCTTGTCGTCGCTCGTACCCCGTCCGTAGAAATAGCCGCCCTCCTCGATCAGGGTGAAGGGGTCGCGGGTCCAGTCGGCGCGCTTGGCCTCCACCACGTCGATATGGGCCAGCAGCAGCATGGGCTTGGCCTTTGGATCGGTCCCATGAAGTACGGCGAACAGGCCGCCTTCCAGCGGGTGCTCCGGCGCGGTCCAGACCTTCACGTCCGCCGCCGGATAGCCCGCCGCAGTGAGGTGCGCCGCCATCCGCTTGGCGGCGGTGGTGCAGGTGCCGGTCTTCTCGTCCTTGTTGGAGAGTTCGGTATTGGTCTCCACCAGTTCCTTGTAGAGCGCGCGGAAGGCCGCTTTGTCGGGCGAGAGCGCGGGGGCCGGGGTGCGGACCGACGTCTGGGCATGCGCCGCCGCCGCCAGCAGGGCTAAACAGGCCGCCGTCATCATCGCGCGCTTCATAGAACCCCTCCACCAGGCGAACCACCACGCTAGGCCGCCTCGCGTCGATAGCGCAAGCACCGAGCGGCTACGGAACCTTATGCCTCCCTCCAGCGATTAACTTTTGAACGTCCTCAACAAGCTGGAGATGGACGATGCTCGGCAAGACACTCCTCATTCCCGTGTTCGCCTTCGGGCTGGTCGGCGCCGCAACGGCGGCCGAAACGCCCCGCCAGTGTCCGACGCCCTGGTCAAAGGCGAGCGCCGCCGAACCGGCCGGATCGACCTGCCGGGTCGGCGAGGCGCGCGGCCTGCGCCAGCTCAGCATCTACAAACCGGACTCCGACGCGCCGCACCTGCTGACTAAGGCCGAGATACGCGCCGAACTCGACGCCATCCGCATCGCACCTGCGACCCAGTTCGCCAGTACCGCACGGCGCGTGGCCCCGGAGGGTCGTGGCGGCGAGCGCTGAGCAGCGAGCGGTATGGTCTCGCTGCATAACAGGGTCCGCCCTAACTGAAAAATGGAACGCTGGTTCAAGTCTAAGCCGCGCGATTCTGGCTAAGGACGCACCGCGCCCTGTTGGCGCAGGGGCAAAGAACATGAACAGCGCATCCAATTCCAACCGCGGCAAGTTCGTCGCGGCCTTATTTGCCGGCCTGATGCTGGCCGGGATCGCCACGGCGTCTCCGGCGCTGGCGGGCAAGTGGGACGCCATCGCGGTGGACGACTCCATCGGCACAAAGGGCGGCGACGCCGGCTATGGCGTCGGCACCGCCGACACCAAGGCCGAGGCTGAAGCCGCAGCCCGTCACAAATGCCACAGCGAAGGCAACAGCGACTGCACCGTGGTGCTGAGCTATCGCGGCCAGTGCGGCGCCTATGCCAGTTCCGCCAAGCACGCCGGTCGCGGCACCGGCGCCACCGAACGCGCGGCGCGTCAGGCCGCCATGGCCGAATGCGGTGCCGACACCTGCAAGGTGCTGGTCTCCGACTGCGTCGGCGAAGACTGATCTCGCCATAGATCGGAGCTTGAAGGGCCCTCCTCGCGGAGGGCCTTTTTTATGTCGTTGGCGCCAAGCCGCCGCCGCTTCATTCATGGTTAACGGCGCTCAGCGAGGGTGAGCCGGTCATTGTACCGGTATCCCCTTGCGCAACCTGATCGCCGCCATCGACCGTATTGATCCCCTGACCGTGTCCGGCCGGGTGGCGGCGGTGAACGGTCTCCTGATCGAGGCGCGGGGAGGGCTCGCCCGTCTTTCCGTCGGCGCCCGGGCCGACATCGTGCGCGGTCCCGGCCTGCCGCCCCTGCCCGCCGAGGTGGTGGGATTCCGCGAGACCCGCGCCCTGCTGATGCCCTTCGGCCCGGTGGAGGGGGTGGCCCCTGGGGCCGAGATCACCATCATGCCGGAGGGCGCCAGCGTGCGCCCCACCCTGGCCTGGCGCGGACGCATCGTGGACGCCTTCGGTCAGCCCATCGACGGCAAGGGGCCCCTGCCCCAGGGACCGGTCGGCTATCCCCTGCGCGCCCCGCCGCCCGCCGCCCATGCGCGGGGCCGGGTCGGCGAACGGCTGGACCTTGGCGTACGGGCCATGGACGTCTTCACGACCGCCTCGCGCGGCCAGCGCCTCGGCATCTTCGCCGGTTCCGGGGTGGGCAAGAGCGTGCTGCTCTCCATGCTGGCGCGCCAGGCGAGCTGCGACGCCGTGGTGGTCGGGCTGATCGGCGAACGGGGCCGGGAGGTGCGCGAGTTTATCGAGGAGACGCTTGGGCCGGAGGGACTGGAGCGCGCCATCGTGGTGGTCGCCACATCTGACGAGCCAGCCCTGAAGCGTCGGCAGGCCGCCTATCTGACCATGGCCCTGGCTGAGTATCTGCGCGATCAGGACCAGGAGGTGCTGTGCCTGATGGACAGCGTCACCCGCTTCGCCATGGCCCAGCGAGAGATAGGCCTGGCCGCGGGTGAGCCGCCCACCACCAAGGGCTATACTCCCACCGTCTTCACCGAACTGCCCAAGCTGCTGGAGCGCGCAGGCCCCGGCCCCATCCGCCCGGACGGAACCACCGCTGGGCCGATCACCGCCATGTTCACCGTGCTGGTGGACGGGGACGATCATAACGAGCCCATAGCCGACGCCGTTCGGGGTATTCTCGACGGCCATATCGTCATGGAGCGGGCCATCGCCGAGCGTGGCCGGTTCCCCGCCATCAACGTGCTGAAATCGATAAGCCGCACCATGCCGGGCAACCAGACCCTGCCGGAGCGCGAGATCGTCAAGGGCGCCCGCCGCGCCCTGTCGTCCTACGCCAATATGGAGGAGCTGATCCGCATCGGCGCCTACCGTATCGGTTCCGATCCCGAAGTGGACCGCGCCATCGCCCTCAACCCGGCGTTGGAGGCTTTCCTCAGCCAGGACAAGGACGAGGCGACGCCGCTCAACGAAGCCTTCACGGGTCTGGGCCGTATCCTCGCCGACCTGCCCGCTCCCGTCGGTGTTCAGGCCTTTGAGGGCGTGCAGTGAGCTGGACCGACAGCCTGATCCGCATCCGCAACTTCGAGATCGAGGAGTTGCGCAAGCGGATGATGTCTATCCAGGCCCGCCGCGCCGCGCTCGAAGACGGCATCCGCGCGCTCGACGCCGAGGCGGTTCGCGAAATGGCCCATGCGCGCGATAACGCCGAGGCCGGCTGGTATCTCATCGGCTTTCGCGAGGGCCTGAAGCAGCGTCGCGCCAAGATCGACGCCGATTTGCGCACCCTGGCCGCCGAGGAGGCCGGCGCTCGCGACGCCCTCAGTCTCGCCTTTGAGGACCTGAAGAAGGTCGAGAAAGCCGCCGAAGGTATCGCGGCCCAGAAGGCCAAGGTGATCGCCCACAAGGAAGCCCAGGCGCTGGACGAACAGGCCCTGCGGCGGCGGCGGATAGCCGGGTAGAGGTGCCATACATGCAGGCGTCTGAAGATTTCGAGTTTACGGATTCAAGTCCGACACGATGAGCGCCACGGAGGGCGCATAGCCACTCTATAGGTCGAGGATGGCGCGTACCTGCTTCGCGAGCAGCATGGGGTCGAAGGGCTTGGTAATCACAGCCGTGGCGCCTTGGGCTATCAGCCGGTCGATATCGGCGGCCTGGGTACGGGCGGTGACGAAAATCACCGGCGTCGTTGCACATCCATGGATCTTGCGCACCTCGCCGAGCAGGGCATGCCCGTCCAGGCCAGGCATCATCAGGTCGAGCAGGATCACCTCCGCGCGCCATCCGCCACTCTTCAGCAGGTCGAGCGCGGCGAAGCCCGAGGCGGCGGTGCGCACCTCGAAGCCCGGATCGAGTTCCAACGCCATGGCGGCGATCTCCCGGATATCCGGCTCGTCATCCACATAAAGGACGTGAAGCGTACTCATCCCCGCTTCTCCTCGATCAGTTTGCGGGCAAGCCGTGCGAGGCTCCGCAGATCCGAGCGCGACTTGACCAGCACCGCGCGCACCGGTGCCGGCGGCGGAGTGCTCAGCTCCTGCGCCGTATAGATGATGGTCGGCGGCGCGCCTCCAGGCAGGGCGGCGAGATCGCCAAGCAGGCTGTCACCGGCGCCATCCGGCAAGCCGAGGTCAAGGACCACCAGATCGGGCCGACGAAGCATGAGCACCGCGCGGGCGGCCGCCAGACTGGTGACGCTGACTATTTCGCCGAGGCCGCCCAATCGTGCGCGCGCCACCTCCGCCAGATCCCGGTCGTCATCCACGTGCAGGATGAGGGGCGCGGTCACGTGGCGGCTTTCCAGCGCGGCCTTCAGAGCACGCTCGAGGCGCTCCATGCGAATGGGCTTTTCAAGCCAGTCTATAATCCCCTGCTCCTCTGCTCGCGCCTTGTGTTCGGCCGAGCCCGACATGGCGATGATCGGCAGAGCGGCGGTGTTTGGCGAGGCGCGCAGGGCCTGCATCAATGTGACGCCATCGGAATCGGGCAGGCGGATGTCGAGCAGCATGGCGTCATAGCTGCCGATGTGAAGGGCGTGGCGCGCCGCGTTGGCGGTCGTCACGATATCCGACTCGTAGCCGAAACTTTCCAGCTGGCCGTTGAGCACCTCGGCGATCAACTCATCGTCTTCGCAGATCAGGATACTGGGAATGGCGCGCTCAGGCTCGGTGGGGTCCTGGCCCACCGGGGCGTGGATCAACGGCAGGTCGAGATAGAAGACCGCCCCATGGCCGGGCTCGGATTCCAGCCCCACCACACCGCTGTGGCGCTCCACGATCTCGCGCACGATGGACAGACCCAGCCCAGTCCCTCCGCCAGAACGCCTGTCGGTCTCGTTGGCCTGGGCGAAAGGGGTGAAGATCCGCGATCGGAACTCCAGCGGCACGCCCGGCCCCTCGTCGGTGATCTTGAGAAGGACCCGCGCACCCTTCGCCTCCGCCGATAGCCTCACCTTGCCCCCATGTGGCGAGACCTTGATGGCGTTGGACAGCAGATTGCCTAGCACCTGCATCATCCGGTCATGATCCCCAAGGACCCAAAGTTCCGGATCGATAGGATCGACACCCAGATCGACGCTGCGTTCGAAAGCCAGGCCGCTCATGGCGTCGCAGGCGGTGCGCGCCACATCCCGAAGCTGCAGCGGCTTCAAATCGAAGAGCGCCGTGCCGGACTGCATCTTTTCAATATCGAGAATATCGTTGATCAGCCGGACCAGGCGCGCGCCATTGGCCTCGGCGATCTCCACCAATCGCATGGCGCGGGCCGGTAGGGCGCCGCCCGCCCCGCCCCGGAGCAGGCCGAGGGAGCCCGCAATCGAGGTCAGCGGCGTCCTCAGTTCATGGCTGACCGTCGCGATGAAGCTGTCCTTCAGCGCCTCCACCTCCCGCCGCTGGGAGGCGTCGCGGACGATAGCCACCACATGCACGCCGTCTGAGAGCGTCATGGCGCTGAGCGCCACGTCTACAGGCACCTCGACGCCCGACTTCGTCCTCGCCTTCAACGCCCGGACGAAGCCGGTCGACAGATCGTCTGGCCCCTGAAGGCGAGTGAGGAACACGGCGCGCGCCTCATGGCCAAGGTCGAGCAGCAACGACACGTCGCGGCGCAGAAGCTCCTCTTCGGTGTAGCCGAACAGGCGCAGGCCCGCGGCGTTGATCGTCTCGATGCTTCCACTGGGGTTCAGGGTGACGATGGCGTCGACGGCGCTGTCGAAGATGATTTTTTGCCGCGCGGCCGTCTCCCGCAGCTGGATCAGCAAAGCGGCCTGGGCCGCCTGGCGACGGTCGTCGCGCCAAAGAAACAGTCCCATGATGCCCGCGATGACCAGGATTGAGCCGAGAACAGCGATGTTTCGCACCAGCCTGAAGCGTGAGGACGCCCGATGCCGGGCCGCCAGGCGCGCGTCCTCCAGGCGGGTGATCTCGCGAATCTCATTGCGGATCGTGTCCATATAGGCGACGCCGCGACCGCTCAGAACCTGTGCACGGGCCGCCTTCGGTCCCTTCTGGTCATTCAGGGCGACGGTTTCGGCCAGTTCAGCGAGCTTCTGACCTACAGCCGCATCAAGTCGGACAAACGAGGCTCTCTCGGCCGCGTCGCCGTCGACCGCCAAACTGAGCCGATCCCGCTCAGACCGGATACGGCGCAAGGCACCATCATAAGGTCTGAGCAATCGCCGATCCTGCGTGAGGAGATAGCCGCGTTGCCCGGTCTCGGCGTCCTGAACCAGGGAGAACAGCGCCAGGGTATTCGCGCTCATCTCGTTGGACTGGACGATGTCGCGCCGCAACGCCGCCTCGTGCATCTGTCCATAGGATACGGCCACTGCGGTCAGCACGAACGCGGCGGCGAACATGGCGAAATAGGCCACGGCCGACCGCGTGTGCACCGGCCACACCGTGAGCTTCATCCCGTACCGGACTCGAGCAGGGGCTGAGCCGCCAGGATCGCTTGGGTACGGTTATGCACGCCGAGCTTGCGAAAGATGGCGGTGAGATGGGCCTTCACCGTCGCCTCGGTGATCTTCATGTCGTTGGCGATCTGCTTGTTCAGCTTGCCGTCGGCCAGGGCCAGCAAGATGCGCAGCTGAGCGGCGGACAGGTTGGCGATCTTGCGCCCCGCCTCGGCGATATTCACCGATCCGTTCGACGCATCTTGAGCTGCGGCAGGGAAATGGGTTTCGCCCCCCATCGCACGCTCGAAGGCCAGCGTCATCTGTTGCAGCGGCGCGGACTTGGGAATGAAACCGGCGGCGCCCAGGATACGTGCCGAAGCCATGGTCTGGGCGTCGTGGCGGGACGAGATCACCACCACCGGCGTCTTTTCCATCAGCTTCTTCAGGAAGATAAGGCCGGAGAAGCCGTGTGCGTCCGGCAGCATGAGGTCGAGCAGCACCAGCTTGTAGTCGCCGTGGCGGTTCGCCACCTTTTCGATCTCGCTGACGCTACCGGCTTCATCGATGATGAGAGCGGGCCACCTGGCCTGGATGACAAGGCGCAGGGCGTCTCGAACAAGGGGGTGATCGTCGGCGATCAACACCCGCCCTTTCATGCCGCCGCTCCGCACGCCGCCGCTTTCACGCGGTCTTGGCCCTGGTGCGTCATACCCACCCGCCTTTGTTATCTACGCTACTGTAGTCAGCTGCAGCACGACAAACCAGACCGATCCCGACTCATCCGGGGGAGAGCCGCTCTCTACACATACTACCCTAGGGCGCGCGGAATTGGGAGCCAAATGACGCGTAAGGTTAAACCTCGGTCCCGCCGCCGAAGGCGCGTGTGCGCCGCCGTTATACCCGCCAGAACCCCTAAATCACCGCACCTGAAGTTCGACCAGCTCTCGCTCACCCCCTTGCTCCGCCATATCCAGGGAGACCGACCATGACCCCCCCTTCACCGCCGGCCTCCATGCGATCCTCCACGGTCAGCACCGTGTCCGCCCAATGGAACCGGATACGCCCTGGGAAGCTTCACCATGAAATTCCGGGTAGGGGCGAAGTGAATTACCGTGCTCAAGACAAGACCGCTTTCGGCGGAGCCGAGGGCTGGTCGGCGTTGAACGCGCGGCTGGACGATCTCGTCGGCCTGGGTGGACGCGACAAGATCAACAACATGCTGAGCCGCTTCGCCGACCAGCTCGACAACATCCTTCAACGGCCCCGGATCGAGTGGTCCACCGCGGGTATCCACCGGATGATAGGCCTGGCCGGCATCCTCGGCTTCGCGCACGTGGAGCGGACCTGGCGCCCGATCGAGGACGGCGCCCCCACGGGCGGCCAACTGGACGCCGCGCGCGCCGCGGCCGAGGCGGCGATCGCGTTTGTAACAGCCTATACGAGCTAGGCTCAGGCCAGCTTCAGGGCGCGGGTTATGGCGACGCCGGCCGCCGAGGCCACAGCACTGGCGAAGGCGCCCCAGGCGAGATCGACGAGCGTCACCTTCCACGACCAGGTTTTCATCACCGCCTGGCAGGTGAAGTCGTAGGTCCCGTAGGCGACGAGACCGAGGATCAGGCCGGCGGCGAGAGCCCTGGTCCAGCCCGCGCCCAGCGAGGGCCAGACGCAGAACCAAACCAGGCCGAAGATGTAGAGCAGATAGAACAGTACCGCCGGCGCCGCACGCACGCTGCCGCTCAGCAACTCGCCTATGTCCGGCTTGTAGATTTTCATGCCGACGAAGGTGAGGAAGAACCCGTCGAGGATCAGGAAGACGATACCGGTTGAGACATAGGCGGCGGCGAGCTTCAGCATGGCTTAGGCCTTCGTGACCGGACGCAGGCGGTAGTGGCTGACCGCCCACTCCTCGCCGCCCGCATGGCCGAACAGACCCGAGGTCGCGAGGAAGAACAGCCGCCACCGACGGCTCCACAGCTTGGCGTCCGCGCCGTATACCTCGCGCAGCACCTTGCCGAGTTCGTCCGCGTGGCGGTCGTAATTGGCCAGCCAGTGCTCGGCAGTGCGGGCATAGTGCTCGCCGTTCCACTTCCAGTCCTGCTCCAGGGTGAACAGGTCGCTGAACTGCCGGATCAGGCCGTGGCTCGGCATGATGCCGCCGGTGAAGAAGTATTGCGCGATCCAGTCCGCGGGGTCGGTCACGTCGAAGCGATAGGGCGTCGATCTGTGGCTGAACACGTGCAGGAACACCGCCCCGTCCGGCTTCACCCACCCATGCACGCGCCCGAGCAGGGAGCGCCAGTTGGACATGTGCTCGAACATCTCCACCGACACCACGCGGTCGAACCGGCGGTCGGTCTCGAACACATTCATGTCGGCGGTGTGGATCTGCAGGTTGGTGAGGCCGCGCTCAGCCGCCCGCGCCTCGATGAAGGCGCGCTGGGACGCGGAGTTGGAGACGCTGAGGATGCGCGAATTGGGATAACGCTCGGCCATCCACAGGCTGAGCGAACCCCAGCCGCAGCCGAGCTCCAGAATGTCCTGCCCGTCCTTCAGGTCGGCGTGCTGAGAGGTTTCGGCGAGAGCGAAAACCTCCGCCTCGGCCAGGGTCTCCTTGCCGGTGGGATAGAGGCACGAGCTGTATTTCAGCCGCGGCCCCAGCACGCGCTCGAAGAAGGCGGCGGGCAGTTCGTAATGCTGGGCGTTGGCGGCGTCGGTGTGCTCGGCGATGGGATGGAGGGCCATGTCGCGAGCGAAATCGGCGTCGGCCGCCCCCTCCGCCCCGCTGAGATTGCGGCGGGCATTGTCCACAAGGAAGCGCACCGCGGCGCGGCGCACCGGATCCGGAAGAGGTGCGCCCTCAAAGGCGTTGATAACGGCGGCGACGGCGCTCATGCGGGTTTCTCGGTGGTCTTGGGGGGAAGCAGCAGAAGCGGGCTGACCCGCGCCTGGTACCGGCGATAGGCCTCGCCCTTGGAGGCGAGCATGGCCTTTTCCAGCGGCGGCACGCCAGTGCCGAAGCGCAGGAGCAGGAACATCAACACCGGCGCGATCAGCGCCGCCAGGCTCCAGGGTTGATGCGGGTCGAAGGCGATGACCGGATAGGCCAGCCAGCCAGCGAACTCGAAGAAGTAGTTGGGATGGCGCGACCAGGCCCACAGGCCCGCATCGCAGACCTTGCCGCGATTGTCGGGATCGGCCCTGAACGCCTTCATCTGCTCGTCCGCCACGCCCTCGCCGAGGATCGAGCCAACCAGAATCAAAAGGCCGATCAAGTCCTGCGGGTGCAGGGTCGTTGTCGGGTTGCGCGCCGCCAGCAGGATGGAGATCGACAGCAATGCGGTGAACGGCGCCTGTATGATCAGCAGGCCGAACATGCTTCGCTGAAACCGCCGACCCCACTCCTTGCGAAGGCCGGCATAGCGGGCGTCCTCGGATCCCTTGGCCACGCGAACCGCAACGTAAGTGCCGAGCCGGAGCGACCACAGCGCCACAAGCGCCGCCACAAGAATCTGGCGCAGATTCGGCGCGGCCATGCCCTCGAGCGGGACAAGGGCGGCAAGGGCGCAGGCAGCCCCGGCGCCATAGGTCCAGAACACATCGCCCCAGCCGCCGTTGTTCATGGCGCGCTGGAACACCCAGCCCACGGACATCACCAGCATCATGGCGATCAGGACGGCGAAGATGAGGAGAATCATTGCGTCTCCCCGGCATGCACGCGGATAAAGGCGACGCTGTCCGCCAGCACGGGCGCCAGGAAACGCAGCGGCGCGGCGATCGCCCCCATCAGGAGCTGGTGGCTGAGCCCTTGGTAGACCTTGGTATCCACCAGCCCGCCGGCGGCATGCACCCTGGCTGCGAGGCGCGGGGTATTGCCTGGATCGACCACCTTGTCGGCGCTGTCGGTGGCGAGGAAGAGCGGCGGGTTATGGCCGTCCACATGGTTGATCGGCTGTGTATCGGGGCGATTCGCCTCTGGCCCGAATATGATCTTCAGCTCGTCGCTCCGCAGCGGAAGGAAGTCATAGGGGCCGGCGAGCCCGATGGCGCCTCTCAGGTCGCGGCCTGGGTCCAGGCCCTCCGCCTCAAGCCAGCGCCGGTCCACCGCAAGCGTGACTGCGTTATAGGCGCCCGCCGAATGACCCATGAGAAAGAGCTGACCAGGATCGCCGCCATAGTCGGCAGCGTGGGCCTTGGCCCAGGACACCGCCTTGGCGCTGTCCTGCAGGAAGCTCGGCCAGCGCACCTCCGGATAGAGCCGGTAGTCCGGCACGATGGCGACCAAGCCCTTGCGCGCCAAAGCCTCGCCCGCGAAGGCGTAGTCAATCCTGTTCCCGGAATCCCAGCCGCCGCCGTAGAAGAAAACCACCACCGGCGTATGGCCGTTGGCCGACTTGGGACTGTAGACATCGAGCATGCCGCGCGGACCGGGCGCATAGGCGATGTCGCGGCTGATGGTGAGACCGCCCTTGGGCTCCAGTGCATTCAGCGTTCCGAACGCGGAGCAACCGGTCAGCCCGCCGACCGCCGCGACCAGCGCGCCCAGCCGGGCCAACCGGCTCGCCGTCCTTGTCGGAGCGCCACTTCTCGTCTGTGCCTGCGCCACCCAGGTCTCCCGTCGTCTGATGCAATTACGCGCCTACAACGCGCCCGGATGATTTCGGCATCCAAGTTTCGCCTTTGTGCGTAACTTCACCCATGCAGAACATCGAAGCGGGCATGGTCGGCCAAAGGCGGCTCAAGGTGGCGGTGATCGGCTCGGGCATATCCGGCCTGTCCTGCGCCTGGCTCCTTCATCCCCATCACGACGTGGTGCTCTACGAAGCGGAAGACCGGCTCGGCGGACATTCGCACACGGTGGATGCGGGGCAGACCCCGGTAGATACCGGCTTCATCGTCTTCAACGAGGCCAACTATCCCAACCTGACGGCCATGTTCGACCATATCGGCGTACCCACCAAGAATGCGGAGATGTCGTTCGGCGTGTCGCTCGACGAGGGCGCACTGGAATATGGCAGCGCCCATCCCCTCGCCATCCTCGCCCAGCCCGCGAACATCCTCCGCCCCCGTTTCTGGTCGATGCTGAGGGATTTGGTGCGCTTCTATCGCGAGGCCCCACAGGCGCTCGCCGACTTGAAGCACCAGCCCTGCACCCTCGGCGAATTGCTCGACCGGGGCAATTACGGCCGCGCCTTTCAGGACGACCACCTGTTACCCCAGGTGGGCGCCATCTGGTCCACCTCCCCCGCCGGCGCTCGCGACTATCCCGCCGAAGCGCTGATCCGCTTCTTCGAGAACCATGGCCTGCTGAAGCTTATCAAACGCCCGCAATGGCGCACGGTGGATGGCGGTTCGCGCACCTATGTGAAGCGTTTGTCCGAAGGGCTCGACATCCGGCGCGGCAAGCCCGTCACCGAGGTGCGTCGCGACGGACATGGGGTGACCGTTCGCGACAGCGTCGACGGCTCCCAGCATTTCGACCAGGTGGTGATTGCAACCCATGCCGATCAGGCCTTGGCTCTACTGGCCGAGCCGACCCATGACGAGCGCACCGTGCTCGGCGCCTTCCGCTACAGCCGAAACCTCGCTGTTCTGCACACGGACACGAGCCTGATGCCGCGCCGCAAGGCCGCCTGGTCGGCCTGGAACCACATCGGCCGCCGCGACGAGCCGGACGGTTTCTGTGTCACATACTGGATGAACATGCTGCAGGGCCTGCCTAAGGCGCGCGATCTGTTCGTCACCCTGAACCCATGCCGCGAGCCCGACCCGGCCAAGGTGATCGGCCGGTTCGACTATGAGCACCCGCTGTTCAACTCGGCGGCGCTCGCGGCGCAGCGCGAGCTGTGGTCTCTGCAAGGCGAGGGCGGCGTATGGTTCTGCGGCGCCCACTTCGGCGCAGGATTCCATGAGGATGGACTTCAATCCGGTCTCGCCGTGGCCGAACAGCTTGGCGGCGTTCGGCGGCCTTGGTCGGTCGAAAATGAGTCCGGCCGCATCCACCTGACGGAACCCGCGCGCGAAGCGCTGGCAGCGTGACTAATAAAGCCGGCATGCAGGGTTCGGCCCTCTATGTCGGCCAGGTCGCCCACACCCGGCTGAAGCCGAAACATCACGCCCTTCGCTACCGCATCTTCATGCTGCTGCTGGATCTGGATGAACTTCCGGATCTCGCCACGCGCCTGCGCTGGTTCTCGCTAGGCCGGTTTAATCTGACCAGCTTTCACGCCCGCGACCATGGGGACGGATCGGACGCACCTTTGCGCACTCAAATCGAGCGCCATCTAGACGCGGCGGGCCTCAGTATCGAAGGCGGCCCGATCCGGCTGCTCTGTCTGCCGCGCGTGCTCGGCTATGTGTTCAATCCGCTCTCGGTCTATTTCTGTTATCGTCCGGGCGGGCAGCTACACGCTATACTGTACGAGGTCTCCTCCACCTTCGGCGAGCGGCATAGCTACCTGATCGCCGCCGAGCCGGACGGTCGCGGCGTGGTGCGTCAGACGGCGGCCAAGCGTCTGCACGTCTCGCCCTTCATGCCGATGGACCTGCGCTACGCCTTCCGCGTTGCGCCGCCGGGCGATCATTTGCACATCGCCATCGAAACGTCAGATGCCGAGGGGCCGATGCTGGACGCCAGTTTCGCCGCACGCCGCCAGCCTCTGACCAATGCTGCCCTGCTCGCCGCTTGGTGTGGTCACCCCCTGCTGACGCTCAAGGTGATCGCGGCCATTCACTGGGAGGCGATCAAGTTGATTGCGAAAGGGCTGCGCCTGCGCTCCGGGGCTCCCGCCCCGGCCGAGCCGGTCAGCCTCGGGACTGTCCACGCGGATTGAATAAGGGGGCGACGCCGGCAGGCTGGACCATCAACCAGCAAACCGGCGCCGCGCCGATCACCTGCGAGGATAGATTGCAGACGATCACCATCGAAAGTCGCGGACGCCCCGATGCGTCCTGACGCCCGCACCGTGGTCCACCCCGGACCGCGGCAAGGACGTTCGATCCGCCGGTTGGTCGGCGAACCGAGGCGACCCCCGATGCACGGTGCACCATAACCTTCCCTGCTCGACGCGCATTGACCGGGCGTCTCAACCTGACGGTCGATCGATGTTCAGGCTGCGACGAACGGGCGCAGGTCGCTCGGGCGCACGCCGAATTCGGCCTTGAAGGCGCGTGTGAAATGGGCTGCGTCGGTGAATCCGTGCACCTGAGCCAAGGCATTGAGACTGCGCCGCTCAGCCGGGTTGCAAATCGAACGGCGCACCGCATCAAGCCGCCGCGACCACATGAACCGCGCCAAGCCGCCATACGGTGCGAACAGCCGATAGAGGGTCGCGCGGGAAACGCCCGTCACCGCCACCACCTCGTCCATGGTCAGGCCTTCGCGGCCGAGATGGGCGTCGATATACCGGCGCGCCCGATCAAGCGCGACAGGCCCGAGAGCCGCTGCGACCTCTTGCGCCCGGTCCGCCGAGTTGGCGACCGTCGCCGCCACTACGGCGGCTATGGACGCCTCGGTCCCCGGCGTCAGGGTGTCGGCATTGGCCAACGCTCCGAGAAAGTCACCCACTAACCGCGCCTTCGCACCGTCGATCACACGGCCGCAGAGGTTTTCGATCTGACCGGGAGTGAAAAGGCTTCGATCCAGACGCACCCCCAGAAAATTCGCGTTATGGACCCGGCGGCGGGTCGCCCTGCCTTGATCGCAAACGAAGATGGTGTGTTCGGGCGTTTCGAACAGTCCGTCTGACGTCTCAATCGACCCATCGCCTCCGGATCGCGTATATTCAAGCCACAGAAAGTCCGCGCCATCCTGTCGGACGCGCTCCGCCGTTCGGACGTAGTCTAGGCCGGTCATCTCCACATTCAGGATGACGGCTTGCCCTGCGAAACGACCGGTTTGGCGGACGTA
The DNA here is from genome assembly GCA_903862425.1 of uncultured Caulobacterales bacterium. GTDB lineage: Bacteria > Pseudomonadota > Alphaproteobacteria > Caulobacterales > Caulobacteraceae > CAIOYC01. Next base: position 90,603 of record CAIOYC010000006.1, read on the forward strand.
GAAGTGCGATGTGTCACCTGAGATGTCGTAGAGTGGCCGAACGCCGGTGACGTTGCGGGACATCCACACATCGAAGGCATCCCGCTGGGCGAACACGGATGTATCAAGATGCGCGGCGTGTGGAGACGGCTGGGCCAAATTATCCCTGCACGGATGGATGAGGCGCGACGCTGCGCACCAAGGTTGATCAGAGACTACAGTCCCGGATCAGAAGTTCAATATAGCCACACTTCGGGCGGCGCATTGAAGGTGATCTACCACGGTATCCACCCCGCCGTCAGATCGCCAGCCGTACGCCGATCCGGACGATGGTGGGCGCGTCATAGCTGTAGATTCCGTCGGCGGTTTGCGCGGTCTGGACCTTGGCGTTGAACAGGTTGTCTACCGCCAGGAACAGGCCGAGCCCACGGCGGACGGTCCAGTCGGCGCGCAGATCGGCGGTGGCCGCCGAGCGCAGGCGCAAGGTGTTGAGATCGTCGTCGAACCGGGCGCTCTCGTAGCGTCCATCAAGCTGGAATGAAACCGTCCCCGAGGGCGTCCAGCGCAGACCGATATTAGTGGTCAGGCGCGGCGTCAGGGCCGGCCGCTTGCCATCGAGCTGCGGCGCCTGGGTTCCGCCATCGACCTTGGAATAGGTCCAGGCCAGGGATCCGGTCAGGCTGAGATTGGTCATCAGCTTCTGCTCGGCCTCCGCCTCCAGCCCCGTGGCGTCGATGGCGCCCGCATTCTGACGCTGACGCAGGATGCCGCCCGCCGGTACGAAGCCCGCGATGGGGAAGGTCCCCGGCCCCACACCCGTGGTGACGTTGGTGATGGCGTCCTTCAGTTCGTTGTAGAACACGGTGGCCGAGCCCTTCAGCCCGCCGGTGTGGAAGTCGAGCCCCGTCTCAATGCCGTAGAGCTTCTCCGGGTTCAGGCCTGGATTGCTCTCGGTGATATTGTTGCCGACGCGGAACGGGCGATGCAGCTCGTTCAGCGTGGCGGGCCGGAACCCGGCATAGGCCGCCGCGCGCCAGGCCACGCCCTCGGACAGGTCGTGGCGCACGCCGAGCCGGGCGGTGGGCAGCACGCCATCCTTGTCGGGGGGACGGTTGTTCAGGCTGACCGCTCCGGTCTGCAAGTTCGCCTCGACCCGCTCGCCGTCGAACTCGGCCCAACGGTCCAGGCGCACGCCGCCGGTGACCAGCCAGCCGTCCAGCACGGTGGAGCCTTCCGCATAGAGCCCGGCCACCAGGGTCTCGCCCCCGGCCTTGCGGCTCTTGGTGAAGACGCCGTTGGTGTAGGTAGCGCGCTCGCGGCTCTCGCCAGTGACGCCGCGCACGTCGGCCCCAACCTCCACGCTGGTGTCGCCGGCCAGCAGCTTGCGCACCGCCGCGTTCACTCCCCAGCCGATCGAAGGGGTGGAATACTGAATGTTGGAGGGGGTGGAGGTATTGCGCTGGTTAGAGTTGGCGCCTGTGGCGTTGTAAAGATCCGAGGTCGACATCCAGCCCTGCAGTCGCCAGCCGAGATCGCTCAAGGTGGGTTGAGCGGCGGCCGAGATCGAAGCCTGGGCGCCCTTCGCGCGGGAGCTGGAGCCGACCAAGCCCGCGCCCCTGTTCTCGTCATAGGCAGCGACACGCTCGGCGAGCGCGACCTTGCCCGCCTGCTCCTCGGCTCGCACCGCGCCGTTATAGTCATCGAGACTGAGCGGCCGGTCCGCCGCCCCGCGTCCCAGCCGCACCGGAATCCAGCCGTCGGAATGCTGCGCGCCGAGGTCGGCCAGCACCCGCGCGCCGCCCACCTCGCCGCCGACCACCGCCAGCCCTTCGCGATAGCCGAGCGAACCGACCGAGGCTTCGCCCTCCGCCCCATCGAGATCCGCCCGACTGGTCAGGCTCACCACGCCGGTGAGGGCGCCTGCGCCATAGGGTCCGGCCCCGGCCCCGCGCACGATGGTCGCGCTGCCGATGGTCTGTGGCGGCAGGGCTGTCCAGATCACCCAGCCGCCGAGGGGATCGTTCTGCGGCACGCCGTCCAGCGTCACCAGCGCCCGGCTGGCGCCCGACCCGGCGATGGCGCGCAGGCTGGCGCCCTGCGTGGTCGGGTTGGCGCCGAGGGTGGAGGTGCGCCGATAGAGCGAAAAGCCGGCCACCGACTTCAGCGCCGCATCCAGATCGGCGGCGTCCTTCAACTGGGCCGGATCGACCCGCACGACGGAATAGGCGGCATCGCCGATGGCGTCAGGCAGGCGCGACGCAGTGACCACCACTTCGGCGACGGGAGGCGGCTGGGGGATCACGGTCGTATCCGGCAAAGCTTTGACGATCCGGTATCGCCCACCCGCCGCACGCCGTCGAGGGCCTGCGCACCACAGTCGCCGCGAAAGGACTACCTGCTGCAGATGGACCGCTAGTCAGCTCTTGCCGCCGGCAAGCTTCTCAATCTGCTTTTGCATGGCTTCGAGCTGGTGTTTCAGGTCGGAGAGCTGGTCGCCGCCGGCTGCGGGTTCGGCGGCGGCTTCCGGCTTGGCAGTTGTAGGTGCAGCGGCGCTCGCGCCCGTGCCCGTGGGCGGGACGAAGGGGGTGAACATCTTCATCGCCCGGTCGAACAAGGCCATGTTCTGGCGCACCTGCTCGTCAAACAAACCAAAGCCGGGCGTGGCCCCGAAGGCGCCGGCCATCTGCTCTCGCATCCGCTCTTGTTGCTTGGTGAAGGCGTCCATGGAGGCCTCCAGATAGCTCGGCACGAAGGACTGCATCTGATTGCCGTAGAAGCCGATCAGCTGGCGCAGGAAGGTGATCGGCAGGAGGTTCTGCGCCCCCTCCGCGTTCTCTTCCTCGAAAATGATCTGGGTCAGGACCTGACGAGTGATGTCCTCGTTGGTTTTGGCGTCATAGACTACGAAGTCGGCGCCGGCCTTCACCATCTCCGCCAGGTTTTCCAACGTGACGTAGGAGGACGAGCCGGTGTTATAGAGCCGCCGGTTGGCGTATTTCTTGATGACGATCTTGTCGTCGGCGTTCCTGTTCGCCTTGCGCCCCGACGGCGCCGCACCCTCAGTGGTCAATCCAGCCTCCCTTGGAATGCTGCATTTTGCTGCAGCTTATGCTGCGCAGCATTTTGCATCGCAAAACATCGGTTCCGCAATAGCGTTGCACCCGGTGGCGACATCTGAGGCAAACTAATTGCGAGCTCGGCGGTGACGGAGCATTGGCGCTCCTCGCCAGTCTGTGGTTTTTACCGAGCCAAATCGTCGACGACGCACAAGGATCGACTCCGTCATGACCGATATCGTCATTGCCTCCGCCGCGCGCACGCCCGTCGGGTCGTTCAACGGGGCGCTGTCCAGCCTGCCCGCCCACGCCCTCGGCGCCATCGCCATCAAGGCCGCCCTCGAGCGCGCCGGGGTCGATGCCGCTGACGTTGACGAGGTGGTGATGGGCCAAGTGCTGCAGGCCGGCGCGGGGCAAGGTCCGGCCCGCCAAGCCTCGATCAATGCCGGCATCCCGGTGGAGGCACCCGCTTGGTCGCTGAACCAGCTATGCGGCTCGGGCCTGCGCGCTGTCGCCCTGGGCTACCAGCAGATCAAGGACGGCTCGGCCGAGATCATGGTGGTGGGCGGCCAGGAGAGCATGAGCCAGGCGCCGCACGCCCAGAATCTGCGTACCGGTCAGAAGATGGGCGACCTCGCCCTCGTGGACACCATGATCAAGGACGGCCTGTGGGACGCCTTCCATGGCTATCACATGGGTCAGACCGCGGAGAATATCGCCAGCCGCTGGCAGATCACCCGCGGCGACCAGGACGCCTTCGCCGTCGCCAGCCAGAACAAGGCCGAGGCGGCGCAGAAGGACGGCCGGTTCAAGACCGAGATCGCCCCCGTCACCATCAAGGGCCGGAAGGGCGACACCGTGGTGTCCGACGACGAATATATCCGCCACGGGGCCACGCTGGACAGCGTCTCGGGCCTGAAGCCGGCCTTCACCAAGGACGGCTCGGTCACCGCCGCCAACGCCTCGGGCCTCAATGACGGCGCCGCCGCCTTGGTGCTGATGAGCGCCGACGAGGCGGCCAAGCGAGGCATCAAGCCGCTGGCCAGGATCGTCTCCTGGGCCAATGCCGGCGTCGATCCGGAGATCATGGGCACGGGACCGATCCCCGCGTCCAAAAAGGCGCTGGAGCGTGCGGGCTGGACCGTGGCCGACCTCGACCTGATCGAATCCAACGAGGCCTTCGCCGCCCAGTCTCTCTGCGTGGTCAAGGAGCTTGGCCTCGACCCGGCCAAGGTGAACGTGAACGGCGGCGCCATCGCCATCGGCCACCCCATCGGCGCGTCCGGTGCGCGCATTCTCACCACCCTCCTTCATGAGATGCAGCGCTCGGGCGCGAAGAAGGGGCTCGCCACCCTCTGCGTCGGCGGCGGCATGGGCGTCGCCATGTGTGTAGAAGCCATGTGACGGCGAACCGCTAAGTCATAGGCCAATAACCGGCGCAAAGTCCGGATGGAGGAACGACAGATGAGCAAAGTAGCCCTGGTTACCGGAGGCGTGCGCGGCATCGGCCTCGCCATCGTCGATCGACTGAAGGCTGACGGCTTCAAGGTGGCCGCGGGCTATGCCGGCAACGAGGCGGCCGCCAAGGCCTGCGCCGAGACCCACGGCGTGATGATCGTGCGCGGCAATGTGGGCGACTTCGACGACGCCGCCCGCGCTGTCAGGGAGGTGGAGGCAGAGCTCGGTCCCGTCGACGTGCTGGTCAACAATGCCGGCATCACCCGCGACGCCATGTTGCACAAGATGACCAAGGAGCAGTGGAACGAGGTGATCTATGTGAACCTCGCTTCCATCTTCAATATGAGCCGTCAGGTGATCGAGGGTATGCGCGAGCGCGGCTATGGCCGGATCATCAACATCTCGTCGATCAACGGGCAGAAGGGCCAGATGGGTCAGACCAACTATTCCGCCGCCAAGGCCGGGGTGATCGGCTTCACCAAGGCGTTGGCCCAGGAAGTCGCCAACAAGGGCATCACTGTCAACGCGGTGGCCCCCGGCTATATCGATACCGAGATGATGGCGGCCGTGCCGCCCAATGTGCTGGAAAAAATCGTCGCCACCATTCCCGTGGGACGTCTGGGCCAGGGGCACGAGATCGCCGCCTGCGTGGCGTTCCTTGCGCGTGAGGACGCCTCCTTCATCACCGGCGCTACGGTGACCGTGAACGGTGGCCAATACATCCTGGGTTAAGCACAGCGGTGTGTCCCGGCTGCAACGCGGGCGAACGGCCTGGATGAGTCCCAGCTTCAGTCCAAAATCCGCCCCGATCCGCCGTCATCGCTGACCTATGCGATCTGGTATTCCTGTCCGCGATCGCGCCCGGCTTATTCTCGTGGCGCTGGCGGCCCTGGCTTTTCCCGCAACAGCGGCCTTGGCGCGGCCCGCCATGATGGCGGACCACATGCACGAGCACGTCGTCGCGGCAGGGCCGCCGGACCTGTCGGACATGCTGTTCGGCGGTCGCTCCTTTGCGAGCGACGCGGGCAGGACCATGCCCCATCTCGCTCGCTTCCGGTCCGACACGGGCGACAGCTTCATCCTGGAGGTGTCGGGCGGCGGTACAGCCTTTCTGAAGTATGACGATAGCGGCGAGGTCTGGGCGTTGACGCCGACGCCGAGCGCGCGCGGCGACGTGATCTACAAGAACGACGTGGGCGAGCCCATGGTGCGCACCACACGCATGGGCGGGCTGACCGTCTTCACCAACGACCGGCCGGCGGGTATCGCCGCAGCGTTCATGAGCACCGCGCCGGACCTGCATAAGATGCTGTTCAGTGGGCCGATCGCCATGCTGCAGGTGCTGGTCCAGGCCTCCGCCCGCGTCAGTCGCCTCGCCGGCCGGAAGGTGGAGTTCGACGCGCCTGACCTTGCCCCCTCCACGGAGGCTATCTTCGCCGATGCCGCCAATCTGACGGTGCAGGCCTTCGCCCGCGTCGATCACAAGGGCAAGATCGGCCACGACGCCATCGCCCGCTACGACAAGGTCAACTTCATCAACGGCCGCCCGCCGGGTGTGAAGGTGATCGGCGAAGAGGTGACCATCACCGTCACCCCCGACCTCGGCTTCGCGGGCCGCCCCTCCTCCCAACGTATCTCCCAGGTCCTATTCCGGCGTTAGGCGCTCGGCTCCTGAGGCCTCACGGCTGTGCAGTACTCGGCGCATCAGACTTGGCTGACTGACAAGGCGCCGGCCATCTTCGGCATGGACTCAAGGCGTATCGGGGCGATCTCCCCTCTGACCTCACCCCTTGAAGTTGTCCTTGGCGGCGCGGAGGGCGCCGAAGGCTTGGGCTGGGGCGAGGTCGGGGCGCAGCACCGGGGCGCGGAGGAAGGGATTGGTGGCCTTTTCCACGCCGATGGTGGTGGGCACGGTCCACTCGCCGCGCTCGCGGGCAGCGAACACCTGATCGGCGCGGGCCTTCAACGCTGGGGCTTGGTCCACCGACAGGGCGAAGCGGGCATTGGCGGCGGTATATTCGTGCGCACAGTAGACCGTGGTGTCGTCCGGCAGGGCGGCAAGCTTGCTGAGGCTGCCCCACATCTGTTCGGCCGTGCCCTCGAACATCCGCCCGCAGCCGAGCGCGAACAGGGTGTCGCCGACGAAGGCCACGTGGTCCGCGCCATCGTAATAACTGATATGGCCGAGGGTGTGCCCACCCGTATCGATCACCCGGAACAGGGTCTCGCCGAGCTTCACTTCGTCGCCTTCCTTCACCGGCCGGTCGAGGGGAGCAATGCGTGTCACCTCCGGCGGGCCGATGATCTCGCAGCCCGTGGCGGCCTTCACCGCCGCGTTCCCGCCCGCATGGTCGGCGTGCCAGTGGGTGTTGAAGATGTAGGCCAGCTTCCAGCCCGTCTCCTTCACCGCCCTCAGCACCGCCTCGGCGTCGGGCGTATCGATGGCGGCGGCGAGGCCGGTGGCGTCGTCCTTCACCAGATATCCGTAATTGTCGTCGAGACAGGCGAACTGATGGACGGTTATTGGCATGGGCAGGCTCCTCCAGTCCCTTATATGATGGCTGTCGAAGCGATGGCGAGCTTATGCGGCGGGATGTTTCCGATCTGAAGGTCTTCTACGCCTCGCGTCTCGGCGAGGCGGCGCGGGATATGATCCTGCGCCAGGTGGCCCAGGCCTGGGGTGGGATGCGCGATCTCGACATGCTGGGCGTCGGTTACGCCACACCCTACCTCGCACCCTACCTCACCGAAGCCCGCCGCACGGTGGCCGCCATGCCCGCCGCCCAGGGAGTGGAGCTTTGGCCACGCGGCGAGCGCGTCCTGGCCTGCCTCGCCGCCGACAACCACCTGCCCTTCCCCAACGCCCTGTTCGACCGCATCCTGATGATCCACGCGCTGGAGGAGGCCGACGATCCGCTGGCCATGATGACGGAGGCGCGCCGCGTGCTGGCGCCATCGGGGCGACTGATCGTGGTGGCGGCGGCGCGTGGCGGTCTGTGGGCCCATGCGGAGCACACCCCTTTCGGTCACGGCCGACCCTTTACCCGCGCCCAGCTGGAGTCGGTGGTCAAGGCGGCAGGACTGGAGCCCACAGCCTGGTCGCGCGCCCTCTATGCGCCACCCTATCGCGGCTTTGCGCCCTGGGCGGAGGCCGTCGAGCAGATCGGCTCGCGGTTGGCGGCGCCGGCATCGGGGGTCGTGATGCTGGAGGCTGTGAAGCAAACCTTCGCCGTTCGGCCCAAGGGCGTGCTCGCTCCGGCCGTGCGCCGGCCGGTATTTCAACCGGCGCCGATCGGCGCTACCCGGTCCGGGTCCGGAACGCCTTTTGCACAAAGGGAAACTTCGCCATAGACTGTGGCCAGGCCCGCAGACCACAGCAGGTCGTTGCTTCAGGACTCCGACCCCGATGAAACTGATCATCGCCATCATCAAGCCCAGCCGTCTCGACGCCGTGCTCGACGCCGTGACCGAAGCCGGCGCCTCGGGCGTCACCGTCACCGAGGTCCGTGGCTATGGTCGCCAGAAGGGCAAGACCGAGGTCTATCGCGGCGCCGAGTACGAAGTGAAGCTTCTGCCGAAGGTAAAGCTGGAGATCGCCGTCTCCACCGACATGGTCCCGCGCATTACCGAAGCGGTGGTCAAGGCCGCCAACACCTCCAAGATCGGCGACGGCAAGGTGTTCGTGCTCGACCTTGACCAGGCACTGCGCATCCGCACCGGCGAAACCGACGCGGCAGCCATCACGGGCTAATGGCCAAGAATGCTGCGGTAGAGCGCCAGGTATTCGTCCGCCATGCGGTCGATACTGAAGCGCTCCTCCACGGCGCGGCGGCAGGCGGCGCGGTCGATCACACCCACGCGCTCGATAGCGGCCACCGCCTCATCCACCGTGTTCACTAGGAAGCCGGTCACGCCGTGGTCGATCAGTTCGGGCATGGAGCCGCGATTAAACGCAATCACCGGCGTGCCGCAGGCCATGGCTTCGATCACTGACAGGCCGAAGGGCTCGTCGAAATGGATCAGGTGCAGCAGGGCGCGCGCCGCGCCGAGGGTGCGTATCCGCTTTTCCCCGCCCACAGCACCCAGATAGATCACCTTGTCGCCGTCTATGTGCGGCTCGACCTCGCGCTGGAAATAACCCTCATCCTGCACGATGCCGCACATGATCAGGCGGCGATGCGACGCCATAGCAGCGGCGATGGCGTCAGCGGCGCCCTTGTCCGGGTGCATGCGGCCGAAGAACAACAGGTCTTCCGAACCCACCGGATCGAAGTGGAAGTCGCCCATGGGGATGCCGTGGTGGATGGTAGCGGCGTAGCGCAGCCCCTCAGCCTTGTCCGCCTCGCTGATGGCCACATAGTGGACCCGGTCCTGATAGGCGCGGAAGGTCGGAAGGATGCGCGGCGAGGAGAAGCCGTGGATGGTGGTTACAACCGGTGTGTCCACCAAGCGCGAGAACACCAGCGGGATGAAGTCGGCCTGATTGTGGATGATGTCGAACTCAGCGGCGCGCTCGAACACGTGACCGACATGCAGGGCCTCGGCCACCTTGGCGTCGATGGTGGGGTCTTCCGAATAGGGCCGCTCCACCACGCCGTCGAGCCTGCCTGCGGTGATCGAGTCGAGGGTGGCGAACAGGGTCACGTCCACGCCCCGCGCCACCAGCGCCTCGGTCAGCAGGCTGGTGACCAGCTCCCAAGGCCCATAATGCCGCGGCGGGGTGCGCCAGGAGATCGGCGCCAGCATGGCGATCTTCATCCGCGCTCCAGCACCCAGACCACGCCCTCGTTGGCGCGCAAGCTACCGTCCGTCGCTGGATCATCCGGCAAGGTTGACAGCAGCGCCCGCGACAACGCCGGCAGAGCGTACAAGGCTGGCTCGGCGGTGAGGTTCAGGGTCACCAGCAAGGTCTCGCCGTCCAGCCGCCGTTCATAGGCCAACACCCCGCCTTGCACGGGCTTGAGGTGGATGTCGCCAAGCTGCAGCGTCCGGTGCGCGCGGCGCAGGGCCAGCAGGCGCTTATGCAGGGTCAGCATGGACCCGTCTTGGTCCGCCTCCACCGCCACGTTGCGGGTCGGCCAGTCCGGGTTCATCGGCAGCCAAGGTTCGCCGTTGGTGAAGCCGCCATGCGCGCTGGCGTCCCATGGCATGGGCGAGCGCACCGGGTCGCGCCCCACGCCCTTGCCCGGATTGCGTAGCTCGGCCGGATCCATCACCCGGTCCGGCGGGATGGTCACATCCGGTAGGCCGATCTCGTCGCCGTAGTAAACCGTCGGCGTGCCGCGCAGGGTGAGCAGCAGCATGGCCGCCACCCGCGCCTGGGCCTCGCCCACCCGGTGCGCGATGCGCGGCCGATCATGGTTGCCCAGCACCCAATTGGGCCAGCCGCCGGGGGGCAGCACCGCGTCATACTCGGCGATCAGGGCATGCACGGCCTCGGCCGACCATTCCACATTGATGAGGCCGAAATTGAAGGGCAGCACCTCGGGCCGCTCGGGCGTGCCGTAATATTTCACCAGGTCTTCGAACGGCAGGTAGATCTCGCCGATCAGCACCCGGTCGCCCGTATAGCCGTCGGCCAGCTCGCGCATCTCGGCCGAGATCTCGTGCGCCTCCGGCTGGTTGGTATTGTAGACCTGCAACTGGTCGAACATCTCACCCATGCGCTGCACGTGATCGAGCTTGCGCGGATTGTCCGGAAAGCCCTCGGCTTTGACGATGTGCCAGAGCACGTCGATGCGGAAGCCATCGACGCCGCGGTCGAACCAGAAGCGCAGCACGTCCATCATGGCGGCGCGCAGGTCCGGATTGCGCCAGTTGAGGTCCGGCTGCTCCTTCAAAAAGGCGTGCAGATAGTACTGCCCGGTGGCCGCGTCCCACTCCCAGGACGAGCCGCCGAAGTCGCTTATCCAATTGTTGGGTACGCCGCCGTCCGGCCTGGCGTCATGCCAGATGTACCAGTCGCGTTTAGGATTATCGCGCGAGGACCGGCTCTCCTTGAACCATTGGTGCTGGTCGGAGGAGTGGTTGGGCACGAAGTCGAGCAGCAGGCGCATGCCGCGTTCGTGCACCGCCGCGATCAGCCGATCGATATCCGCCAGCGTCCCGAAGCGCGGATCGACGTTGCAATAGTCCGCCACGTCGTAGCCAAAGTCGGCCATGGGCGAGGGGAAGATGGGCGACAGCCAAAGGGCGTCGATGCCGAGATCCTTGAGATAGTCGAGCCGAGCCAGCACGCCGGGCAGGTCCCCGATACCGTCGCCGGTCGTGTCCTGGAACGAGCGCGGATAGACCTGATAGACAACGCCGGTCTTCCACCAGGGCTCGCGATCGTGACTCATGCGAACCATTTCTTGGGCAGGTGAGTAATGCGGCAGGCCAGGTCGGCCTCGCCCGAGGCGGCGATCCACACATCGCCGCCGTCCGCCAGGCCGGTGGTGAACACCACGGGGCTGGCCAGGTATTGCTGGTGGGCGATGGGGGCGGTGAGCGCCGGATTGTGCTCCATCAGGGGAACCTCGTCCTCCAGCCTCAGTATCTTCGTCGGGTCGTCCTTGTCGAGCACGGCCCAGAAGGTGCGGTAGGCGCCGACAATGCCCCGTGGTTCGACCCCGTGATAGACCACCAGCCATCCTGCGTCGGTTAGTACCGGCTGTGCCCCGCCACCAATCTTGCCGGCCGAGGTCGAGCCCCGGCGCGCCCGTATGCCTGGCCGGTCGAGCGGACGCCAGTGCAGTCCGTCCGGCGAGGTGGCGATGTTGATGGAGGGACCGCCCTGCCAGGGGCTGTCTTCCGGATAGGCGAGGTAGATCTGCCCAAGCGGCCGGGTCAAGGCCATGAACTTGCCGCTGACCTTGCCCTCGAACAGCAGCATGTCCTTGTTCTGATGATCGAGCACCAGGCCCTGTAACTCCCAGGTCAGGCCATCCTTGGACGTGTGCATGGAGGTGGCGTGCCGCTCAGCCCCCACGGTGCAGGACGTCATCCAGTAGGTGTCGTCCACCTTGGTGATGCGCGCGTCCTCTACCCCGTATTCCTGATAGCTCTGGGTGGGGGCGATAGCGTGGTCATACATAACCTCGCGCACCTCCTTGCCATCCGGCGACAGCCGCACGGGCAGAAGCCAGGACAGGGACGTGAGGCCGAGCTGTGGCGGACCGGGGCGGCGCAGGTAGAACTGGCGCGGATCCGTCATGTCCACGTCCTGCAACAGCCGCGGATCGAGCCTGTACCCATCGGGCGTCCAGCGGATCGCGCGCACGAACCCGTCCTTGACAGGCTCGCTCAGCGCCTCGGCCACCCGAACCATGATGAGCAGATCGCCATTCGGCAGGCGGGCGAGGCCAGGATTGAAGGCTCCGAGCACATAGGTCGGCTCGTCCAGCGACGATCGCAGCGGAGAACGTCGCAGATCCACATCGTCCGGCCGAAAGACAAGGGCGTCGTAAGTAAAATCCATCGCCCCACCTAACGCAGATCAACGCCGTTAGCTTCACCCTTCGGGCTTTAGGCAAGGACAATCCGCATTGCTTGATTTCCTCCACGTCAAACGCCGAGCGAGCACTTTTGCGCTGGGGCGGATCACATCATTCAAGCACTGGTGTTAGGACGTGCGCCAGTCCCGCGGCGCTGCGCCTTCTCGGGGGGCGGTAGCTCCACCCGGTTCCAGCCAACGTGTTTGGTCTGAAAAACCGCAGGGGGCGGCTTGCATATGGAAGGCCTAGGTTAGCTCTCGTGCGTCGCGGTGTAGGTGACGTAGCCGCGCTCAATGGTCCGACGCATGCCTTCGTAAGCGGCGCGTAGCTCTTCGAACGCCAGTCTGCGATCAGTGAGCGACGCGATTTGCTCGCGGTCGAGGGCCTTCCCGGCCGCCGCCAGCTGAAGCGCGGAGCCGAGCCAGAGTAGCCTGGCGTTTGCGGCCGAGATGGCCAGGCTGCGCATCGAGGCCAACCCGACCTTGCCTATGCCGATATGCAGGGCGCCTTCGTTGGCTGCGAACGCCATATAATCGATCTGCTCGAGGCTGCCTCGCAGTCGACGGGTTTCCGACGGGTCGAGAGAGTGCTCCGGCTCGAAATGATCGAACGCTCGGCGGTAATTGGCGGAGGTTGTCATGGGCCATTCCTACGAAGCCGGCGCCGCATGGACGCCTTGGAAGCAAGCGCGCGGATTTCTCCGCGCGCCTTTATCGCGTCGATCTAGTGGAAGAGGCTGAGCAGGACGCTCGAGGACTGGTTGGCGATCGAGAGGGCCTGCACGCCGAGCTGTTGCTTGGTCTGCAGGGCGGTCAGGTTCGCGCTTTCCTTGGCCACGTCCGCATCCACCAGGTTGCCGACGCCCGTGGTGAGGGAGTCTTGCAGCGTGCCGATGAAGCTGAGGTGGGTTTGGATCGCCGTAGCGCCGGTGCCGAGCTTGGCCACGGCGGCGTTGACGTTGGTGATCGAGGCGTTGACCAGGGCCAGCTGGGCCGAAGCCGTCGCCGCCGAGGTGAAGGTCGCCGCCGCGGTGACGGTGACGTTGGACCCGCCGAGCGTCAAACTCGCCGCGCCGACAGTCAGCTTGCTGCTGCCCGCCGCATTGGCCAAGGCATAGACGCTGGCGCCGCCCGTCTTGACCATGTTCGTGCCGTTGAAGTCGGCGTTGGAGACGATCTTGCCGATCTGGTCGCGCAGGGCCTTGTAGTCGTTGGCCAGGGCGGTGACCGAGTTGGAGTCGAGCGAGGTGTCGGTCGCGGCGAGCGCCTTGGCCTTCATCTGGTTCAGCA
>CAIOYC010000007.1 GCA_903862425.1 uncultured Caulobacterales bacterium
CGAAGACGCCCTGAAGGCCGCGGGTGAAACGACGCCCGACTTCGACTCTCTGGTCCAGTCGGCCATGGCAGAAGAGACCACGATTGCGCCGTCGGAGTACGATCCGGACTACGCTGATCTCGACGCGGAGTGGGCGGCGCAAGCCTAGAACGGCTGAGCGCTGACCTGGCCATCACGGCCGACGAAAAGAGCGCGCGAGGGATCGCCGGATGAAGGCTGCGGGTGCGCCGGGTCAGCTGCGGTCCCACCTGGCGTTTGGGGCTCATCGGAGGACGGCCCGCCCCGGTTTTCGCCGACGAACAAGAGCCCATTGCTCGGTCTGTTGGCGCGGCCCTGTGGCCCGGCCCCGGCTGTTCGAGCGCCCTGCCCGCCCCGGCCCGTTTCCACATAGAAGCTATGGGCGCCGATCACCGCCGAAGGGGTCGCGCCGCCGAAGTTCACCAGCCCGGCCGAAACGCTTCCCGCGCGCGCTCGACTGGCGACGATGGCCGGGTTCTGGAAGAACCGCGCGCCGCCGGTGAGGTCGGGAAGTCGGCCTTCGAGGGCCATGTTCAAGATGGTGTCGACCCGAGCCTGGGCGGCCGCTGAAACAGCCGGAAGATTGCGCCAATCCCCGCCCGCTCGCATGACCGGCTCGAACTGCGATCGGGCGTTCAGAACGCCATCGACTGTGGATCCCCAACGTCCGTCCGCCAGTCGGTTTAGGATGGTGTAGACGACGGCCGCCAGGCCGGAATCGCCCTGGTTGCCCGCTTCGGCGAAGGTCACGCGAGCTATTGCGTCCCGGGCCTCGGCTGACATCCATGGGACTTTGTGATCGCCCCCGGATGCCCGCGGCGGCGACGCTGGCCCGCTGGCGATAGGCGGGCAGGTCACCCCGGGCGGCAAGGGCTGGATCGCTTCTCCGCGAGCCAGCAGCAGGCATAGGCCCGCGAGAGCGGCGGGGTCCATCAGAACGCTCCCAGGGATAGCGGGGCGACCCATCGGTACGAGCCCAAGACATCGGCTCTGTGGACCGGCCCGTAGTATCGACTGTCGAAGCTGTTCGGCACGCGGGCGGAGAAGACGAAGAGCTCGTCCTGGGTCATCCGGCGGCACTCTTGCCAGCGCGGAAGCGCCCTGCCCTGCCGGTCTCGCGTCGCGATCGGCGCCATCGCCCGTCCATTGATGATCAGCTCACCGTCAGTCGTGCAAACCCTGTCACCCGGTCCCGCGGCGACCGCCTTGAGCAAGGGCCGATGATGCAGATAGGCCATGCTCAGATTGGCATAGGGAAACGCAGCGGACGGCGTCCTAAAGGCGATGATCGACCCGACGCCAAGATCACGACCGGCCCGCACGTAGAGGCCCGGCGGCTCGCTGGGTGAGCGGTTCAAAAGGAGGGTCGGTTTGGCGGCGGCCAGCGCCCCAAACATCGTGATGACGGCGAGCCCTATGGCCCATGCACCATGACCTGGGAAACGACCTCCAAAGACGGGAGAGCGGGCGGCGGCGACCATACGCACCTCGAGACAAGATGAGCCCGACTTATGCCGATATGTGCCAAAATAGCAACTTTGGCACATCTCCTCGAAGGGCCACGGCCGGGTCTTGGTTGAGAGCGAGCGTCGGTCTAAGGGCCCCCTCTTTGGCCCTTTGACCGGCGCGGTCGTGGAGCGCGCCGTTAGAAGATTTGTTATTGAAAAAGTTAAGTCAGTTAAGCGCCCGCACGCCCCAAAATTGCCAAGCGTTTCCCGTAGCTTGACCAAGCCGTGGGCGGGCGTTCCCCCGTCACGCAGTGGTTGTTCCCCCGAAGGTCGCGCGGGCGATCCCCCGACAGCAAAGTGGATGATCCCCCGAGGCTATCCACAGGCCCGGCGGTGCGCTGCGGTGTGTGAACCCCCGTCGATTAGGGTCGGATCTGGGTGTGCGATCCCCCGAGGCCGGGACCAGGGTGTGTGAAACCCCGAAACCGGGGCCGGCAAGCGGCTGGGATGGGAATGTCGGGTGGGTGATCCCCCGAGATTCGGTCTGGCGCAGGACCGCGGCGGCTTCAAACACAAGATGAGAGCCGGACCGCCGCCAGATGGGCCGCGAAATCGACTCCGGGCGACTCATTTTAAGCGAAAATTAACCACCCTTCCGGTGCGCCAGAGAGTCTTGGTGGGCGATACCCCGTGCCGGAGCGGCGCCGTGGAGCCTTATAAAAGCGCAGCAAGCCCTTGATGCAAAAGCTCTATTTTCGCGGCGGTGTGTGATAGACCGTTAGCTCTCGGTCCGCGTGACGCGGCGATGAGCGAACGGCTCCAGGCGGCCATCGACCTCGGCGGCGCGAAGATCTTCACGGGCGCGACGGGCGTTTTTCTGGACTTCGGCCTCCAGTTCGGCCCGAATTTCCGCCCGTTCGGCCGCGGAGCGGCGCACGAAGTGGATCGCGCTGGCATTGTCGCCGGTCGTGGTGAAGGCGAGATTGTATTCCGGCAGGTCGTTGTTCTCGACGATCTTGCGCAGCATCCGGCCGAACTCTTTGGGCGCGCTGTCCGAACCTGATTTCTCGTGTAGGACCGACACGCGGCAGATCCACCCCTGCTCCTGGTCACCGGCATGTTTGCGGGCGATCCGGTAGAGCGCGCGTTCCAAGCCCCCGGAGAGCTGGAAGTAGTCAGGGTGCATCGTCAGCACCGACTTCTCGTTGATGATGCCCTCATAGACCCAGTTGGACAGGACGATCTTGAGCGCGATCGGCTTTTCGGTGATGGGGTCGACCTCGACGCTCCATTCATCCAGCCAGCTGAAGCGGCTGTCGCGCCCGCGTTTGGCGCGGATCGAGGTGAAGATCGTGGTTGTCGCCAGCCGGTCCAGGGCCGCCTTCAGCTCGACATAGCCCTTCCCGCCCGTATCGCGCTGGATCGATCGCAGGAGGTCATAGGCGGTCGTCTTTAGCTCGCGCGGGATGTCGTTGATGCCTTCGGCCTTGAGCCGCTGCAGCGCGCTCGCCGCCCAGATCAGGATATCGCCATCCCAGATCGTCGCCATGCCATAGGCGGGCACGGCTTCGACCTTCACCCGCACCTCGCCATCGGCGCTCTGATACTCGATGGGTTTCAGGCGCTTGCGTTTCTGCAGGCTGAAGAACGGCCGCTCCATCGTCTCCCGCTGATCCTTCAGCGGTAGGTCGCGCATCAGCGGAATGAAGAGATCGAATTGCCTCTGGGGCTTGGCCGCGGTCATGCCCCCTGCCCTCCCCTACGGCCCCACGCGCCCCGGCGGCCGCCAACACCGGTCTGAACGGGCGCCAAGGCCATCAGGAACGGCCGCCAGCGTCCGACGTGGCCTCGAGGGCCTCCATCGCTCGCTCCAAGATCTCCCAGGCCGGGCGGCCATTGGCCGAGGCGACCAGCTGGCGCCAGCGCAGCACCACAGGCACCGGCGCGAGCAGGTTCAACTGGGCGCGCTGGGTCTCCGGGTAGCGGTCCTCGATGCCGAGCAGGTCATTGATGTTCACCCGCCCCTTGCCGCCCTTCTCGCCGCCGCGCGCGGCTTTCGCAGCGGCCTGGGCGCGAGGCTTGCGGTCGCTCTTGGCCGGCGCGCGCCGGGTAAACCCGGCGACCTCGGCCACCTCGGCGGCGGCCTCCGCCGAGGCGCGGTCGATCGCCTTGGGTTTGGGCTCAAAGGCCGTAAGATCGACCTCAGCGTCCTTCCCGATGGCGCCAAAGCCAAAGGCGTCGGATTCGTCGGGTTGAGTGCGGGACATCATGCCGCCTCCGTCTGCTTCTGCTTGGATTCCTTCAGCACCGCCAGCACCTCGGAGACGTACTGGGCGGCGTTGCGGCGGGCGGCGTCCAGGCCGTTGATCCTGGCCTCCGGCAACTCACCTATCGTGGCGTCCAGCTTGAACAGGCCACGGTAGGCGGGGCGCTCGCATAGCGTGGTCTGCATCAGCGGAAGGCCGTTCTTTTCAAGGCTTTGACGAATTTCACGCTCGTCGCGGGTCATCACCGCGCCGGCGCCGGCCCGGGTCAGAAGGATCCGGTAGTTGACCGCCCGACGGGAGAGTTTGCCGACCTTCTGCAGCACGCCGACGGTCCGCGAGACCTGCTTGGCGTCCAACGCCGAGGGGGCGAAGGGAATGATCACCAGGTCAGCCTGGGAGGCGACCTGGGTCAGCCATTCGTTGGGGCTGCCTTCGGGGTCCGCGATCACGAAATGGGCCCAGGAGGCGGCGCCTTCGATCCAGTCGAACACCCCTTCCTGATCGTCGTCGTGGACCACGGCCAGGCGCCCGCCGTCGGCGTCAGCGACGGCGGCGTCTTCGATGAGACGCGCGGCGTCGGCCGGCGATGAAACCCTCAGCTTGGAGGTCTCCAAAACGGTCATCCCGCGCGCGGTCGCCCAGTTCATCATCGGCCGGTTGGGGTCGCCTTCCAGCAGCACCACCTTGGCTTTGTGCTTGACCAGTTCGCCGGCGAGCACGAGCGCGGCCGTCGTCTTGCCGCTGCCGCCTTTCGTATTCGCAAAAAGTACCAGGGCCATTGGGCTCACTCCGTTGGCGGGCTGATGGAATCCTGCGCCCTAGACGTCCGGAGTTCATGGCCTCCGGACGGTTAAGACTTCCTGAACGCCGGACCTCCGGGGCGCCGGAAATCCGTTGCGCCGGGGGTCCGGAGCTCAGGTTACTCCGGTTGGTCTATATGTCTAGACACTCTAGGCAGTCTAGATGCTCTAGGCAGTCCGGCGCATCTAGGCACTCCGGGTCATCTAGACGGTCTAGACCCCCTAGACGCTGCGGCGAGCCATCTGGGGGACGCCAGGGCAGGGTAGGGGGATTCGTCCGCGATAGGCGGCGCACCAAAGGGAGAGGCCCGCCCGGCGAACCGGACGGGCCGGAGCCTCAGTCTTCATCGTGGCCTTCGTTATGCTCCGGCCGATCGAGCGACTTCAGCTCGTGCTGGGGCGTGGCGACCACGACCTTGGAGAAGAACCGCTCCTGGCCGCTGTTGTCAGTGTAGCGGTCGTGGCGGATCTCGCCTTCGACGAACACCTTGGCGCCCTTGGGCAGCCCGCGCGTGGCCAGCCAGTTCACCGTAGCCTGGTTCCAGATCTCGACCTGATGCCAGGTGGTGTAGTCTTTCCGCTCGCCGCCCTTCTTGGTGTAGCGGTTGGTCGCGACCCGCAGTGTGGCGACCTTCTTGTCACCCGCGACGGTGCGAATTTCCGCGTCGGCGCCGGTGAAGCCGATGAGTTGGACCTTGTTGAGCATCACGTTTCTCCAATGGACCGTCGGGAAGAGCCCCGACGGCTCGCGGTCCCTGCCGCGATCACGCGACCTGCAAGGCGGGGCGAGGGGACTGGGCCAAAGCCCGCGGAGTGTGGAAACCGGCCTGCACAGAGCGCAGCGGCGGAAGGCCGGAGGGTCTGCAAACTTCAGCGCCTCGCGCCCGCGAGGTTGGCTTTGACCCAGGACCGCCCGGCCTAGGTTCGTGGGATTGATCGCGGGGGACCGCAGTCGCCGCAGGCCCATCCAGGCTATGGAGATGGTGCGCTCAGCGTCCCAAGTGTCTCACCGCGCCAACGCGGCCCCGCCTCATCCGTGGCTGTGACGAACGGCCGCCTACGGGCGCAGGTCTAGATCAAAACCCAAATGAAATCGGCACAGACTGCACATTCTGGACATTTAAGACGTGTGGCGCTATCTACAACGGCAGGATCGCAGAGGATCGCCCATGACCGCCGCCCACGCTCGTCGCTCGACGACCCAGCCCAAGATGGCAAGCCCCGCCGCCGCGGACCTGATCGGTATGTTCGAAAAGCGCAATCCCACCTCCAGCCGCGCCCAGGTCACCGAAGTCGGCAAACTGGTGGCCGAATTCAGCGCCACGGCCGCCAAGCTATCACCGGAGGCGCGAAGACGCCTGATCGCCCGCAAGGCGCAGTTCAAAAAACTCATCGCCGACATCGTCGCCGAGCCAGAAGAGGCCGCGGCGCCGGTCGCGCTGGTCGCCAAGACACCGCCAGAGGTCAGCCAAGGCGCCGGTGTCGGCCAGCCATTGACCGCGGAGGAGGGGAGGGCGCGCCTGGCGGCCTACGCCACGCCCGCCAAGGTCGAAGACTGGGCCGGTCCCGTGGCGGGGCCGACCGAGCTGGAAAAGGATTTCGGCGTCGCCCGGTCAACACTGCACGCCTGGCAAAAGCAGGGCGCGGTCGTGGGACTGCTCGTCGGGGTGCGCAAACACGCCTTTCCGACCGAGCAGTTCGTCGATGGCCGGCCCGTGGCCGGACTCGGCGCCGTGGTCGAGGCTGTCGGTGACCCGCGAACCGCATGGCTGTGGCTGCGTGAACCCAATCCAGGGCTTTCAGGCGTCGCCCCCCTGACACGGCTGAAAGCGGGATCGATCGACCCGGTCGTTGCCATGGCCCGCGCCGACTTCTTGGGCGCGTGAGACTCGATCCCGACATCCTGGCCGATCTCGCGGTCCGGATCACGCCCCAGGCCTACGTGCGCGTCACCCCGATGGCGCACGCGGCCACGCCGCTGGGCGCCGGATTCGGGCTCACGCGGTTCGCCAGTCCGACCAAGGCCTACAAGGTGATCTATATCGCTCAGGATCTGACCACGAGCGTCGCAGAAACCCTTGTCCGAGACCGGTTTCAGGGCCGGGCGCGGCGCAAGATCCTGGACGTCGAGGCGTCTCACTGGGGCGCGACCGAGGTCAGCGCCAGCGGCCCGCTGACGCTGATCGATCTGCGCACCACGGGTCTGGTGCGCCTTGGCGTCTCGACCGAAGCCGCCCGAGGCAAGGCCCATGGCCAAGGACGGAAGTTGAGCCAGGCCATCTACGATCAGACCGACGCCCAGGGCCTGGTCTACAGTTCGCGTCTGACGGGACGCACCTGCATCTGCATCTACGAGCGCGCCCTGCCGGGCGGACTGGTCGCCACCCCTGTCATCGAGCTCGCGCGCCTCGCCGGTTTCGTGGATGCGCTCCAAGAGCTGAATGTGACCGTGATCGCGACGCCCTAGGCGCTACCGGCGACCCATCGGAACGAATCACTAACCCCAACGGGATGTAGCCGGCGTCCGTCTGACAACAAGAGCTTGGACGCCGTTCCTTGCCTGTTCTGTCCCACAGTCAGGCGCGGCGCCCACCGGGCGCCGCGGTTCCCTGTCAGTGCCACGTCTCGCGGCCGGCCTGGAGCAGGGTGTGAAAATGGGCAATGGCTGCCGCCTCAAGCTCGAAGCGGGTTGCGCTGCGCTTCTCGGCCCGGTCAAGTTCCTCGGCGATCGCCAGAACGTCCCAGCACTCCGCCACCACGTACCAGCTGCCAGTGTCATAGAAGTCGTGGGCGTGTTGGAACACCGCTTGCGCCATCGCCATCGTCGTCATTGGTCGTCTCCCGCTTGCTGCCGGATCGGCGGGCTCCTTCCCGCGATCTCGCGACCGGGGAGGGCGGGGAAAAGGGCAGGGACCCAGGTCGGGGCCGATGGAAACCGGCCTGCAGCGCAGCGAAGGCCGTGAGGGTCCGTCGGCTCCGCCTCGCCGTCAGGCGAGGTCGCCTTGGTCCCTGCCCGAACCGTCCTAGGGTCGTGAGCTGGATCGCGGAGGAGCCCGCTTCGGCAGCGCCCAACTGGGAGACGATCCCGACGCTGCGTCCTGGCGGGGATCACCCTCACCCTCGCGGACCTTCAGGCTCCAGCCCACGGGGTAGAACGGCTTAGGCGCGTGCGACCGGCACTTCGTCGATCCGTGTGGTGTAGCGCGGGGACCGCCACTCGGCCTTCTGGGTCCAGCGGCTGCGTCCCGCAGCTGGGCCCAGCACCACGCTTCCGCGCCCGAACCGCCGGTTGGACGCATCCAAGGCAGCCATCAGGCGCTCAGATCTTTCGCGATCCCGCGCGCCCAGGAGACTCGCCTGCACCTGACCGGCCAGGACAAGACCCTCGCAGACCACGCCGGCCTTGCTGTAGCGAAAGCCGTTGCGCCAGGCTTTGCGCGCGGCCTGGCGGGCGCCGGCCACGAGTTCGGTGCTGTCGGCCGTGGCTTCCAGGAACGTCACCGCGCCGTTGGCGCTGTGGTGAGGGCCGGGGCCGAACGGGTTGGTGTGCATGAACACCGTCAGGCGCGGCGCCGCGACCCCATTGCGCCGCAACTTCTCACCCACGCGGCAGGCAAAACTCGCGACCGCCTGCAGCAGGTCCTCCAGCGCGAGGATCGGATGGCCGAAACTGCGGGTCACCGCGCACCCCTTGCGGCCCGCGGGGATTTCGTCCCACGACAGGCAGGGCTGGCCTCTTAGCTCCAGCACCAGGCGCTCGCCGACCACGCTGAGCGCCGAGCGGGCTTGGCGCGGATCCAGATCTCGAAGCTCGGCTGCCGTCGTGACCCCCATCGCCACAAGCCGCGCGGCATAGGCCGGGCCAACGCCCCAGACATCGGCGACCGGCAAGCCGGAAAGGGCTTTGTCGCGCACGGCCAGATCGCCAAGGTCGCAGACGCCGTCGAGGTCCGGCGTCCGTTTGGCGAGATGGTTAGCCACCTTGGCCAGGGTCTTGGTGGGCCCCAGACCCACGCAGGTCGGGATGCCGGTCCATTGGCGCACGGTCGCGCGCAGGGTCCGCGCGTGGCCGATCGGGTCGGCCAGGCCGGTGAAATCCAGGAAGCTTTCGTCGATGCTGTAAACGACCACGTCCGGGGCGAACTGCTCATAGACGGCGTTCACACGCCGGCTCATGTCGCCGTAGAGCCCATAGTTGGAGGAGAGGGCCGCCACCCCCTCGCGGGCGCAGAGTGCGCGGATCTTGAAGAAGGGATCGCCCATCTTCAGGCCGATGGCCTTGGCCTCGGGACTACGGGCGATGATGTTGCCATCGTTCGACGAGAGCACCACGGTTGGGCGGCCCTCCAGACGCGGATCGAACACCCGTTCGCAGGAGACGTAGAAGCAGTTGCCGTCGCTGAGCGCGATCACGGGCGTCATCGGGTCGGCCGATGCGCCCGAAGCGACCAGGCCACCACGCCCCAGACGCTGATCTCTGTGCTGGCCGACGGCGCGAAGGGTTCAGCCTTGGGGTTGTCGTGGCTGAGCTGGGGGCGCCCGCGCGAAAGACGAAAGCGTTTGACGGTCGGTTCGCCGTCAACGACCGCGACGACCACGTCGCCGGCGACCGGCACGAGTGATCGGTCGCAGACCAGGAAATCGCCATCGGCGATGGTGGGCGTCATGCAATCGCCCGCGGCGCGCCAGAGGAAGGTCGCCGCGGGATTGGTGATCACCAGTCGGCTGATGTCGATGGCGTCCTCGATCCAATCGTCGGCCGGGCTGGGAAAGCCGCAACAGACCCGGAAGCCCACGAGGGGGAGCGGGAGGAGGGGGCCAAAAACAACGGGACGCATGAGACCTCGAGAGCCAGCCGTCAGGGCGGGCGGCGAGGACGTGAACATAAGTAGAACATTTGCGCCTCGGCAAGAGGCGATCGCGCCTGTCCACAATCGCCCAACAGGCAAATGGCGTGGCGACCGACGTCGCCACGCCACCGGGTGTCAGCCCCGCGCCTTGACCGGCAGGTGCCGAATCCCGTGTTCGGCGGCCTTTTGGCCGAGGTTGAGCGCCGGTCCGAACGGCTGCAGATCCGCTCCGCGCTCACTGTTCAGCGTGTTGACCAAGGTCAGAACACAAACAGGCTCGAGCGCGATCAATTCATCGTTGGCTCGAAACGGCGCGGCGCGGCCATTCCGGTCGAAGTCGGCCTTGGCCAGGACCAGGGTGACCGCCTTCTGCTTGGCCCACTTGATGGCGATCTTCTCGCCGCCCTTGGCGCCCGTCGTGGCCAACGCCATGTCCGGCCATTGCGATCGCGCCCAGTTCAGGGCGTCGAAAATGCGATGGGCGTCATCGGCTGTGTCGGCTTGCGGCGCGGCTCTGAAGGCGACGATGGTGGCTCCAGGATCCGTGGCGGCGTGCTTGCGGGCCTTAGCGGTGCGCAGAGCGTCACGGGCTTCGATCTGCGCGGCCGTCGTGCGGGAGGCTTTGACGTTGCCCTTCCAGGGCGCCCACACTTCGCCGGTCGCCGTGGTGTAACTTGCAGCGGCGGCGTCCCTTACGAACTCGAGGGCCAGGCAGGCGACATCAGCGGCCCGGGCCTTGCGTGTGGCGTCCTGCAGCTCGGTGTCAGCGATCTCGGAGCCATCGAAATCACGGCTGAGACGGTTGACCTCATCACGGGCTCGGTCGGCGTCGCGTTCGATGCGTTGGGCGGCCGAATGGAAGGCCCCGATCAAGGTCTCGCAGATGATGGATTGGAAGTCTTCCAGGGCGGTGTCGCCGATGACGTCGAGCGTTTCGGACAACACGGCGTGCCCGAGCTGGAGCAGGGCGTCTTCTGGCGGATGCGGACGCGGATCGTCGAGGGTCAAGGCCTGGGCCTCGAAATGAGTCATGTGGCCGGTCAGAGGTGAAGAGGAAGAGGGCATGGCGTGA
>CAIOYC010000008.1 GCA_903862425.1 uncultured Caulobacterales bacterium
ATGTAGGCGCAAGGCGCGCCGCCCTCATTTTTACGCAAGGTGGGGGCGGCGGCGGACCCAACGATTTGATGAGTTGGAGCCACCGTTTCATTCGGCGAAACTTAGGGCGTCAGTCAAACACCCATCATGCTCAACAAGAAAAACCGCCGCTCCGGTCTCAGGGGCGGCGGTTTGAGTTTGTACCGTAGCTTGGGAAACGGGCCGACCGTGGTCGCCCCGTTATTGGCGGATCAGTCGTCCTGGCCTTCGTCGGGTTCGGGCGAGCCGAGGAGTTCTTCGGACACCTTGTCGGACTTGCCGCGCACGGCCTTCTCGATCTGGTCGGCCATGTCCGGGTTCTGCTTCAGGAACTCGCGCACGTTCTCCCGGCCCTGGCCGATGCGCGTGGAGTTGTAGGAGAACCAGGAGCCGGACTTCTCCACCACCCCGGCCTTGACGCCGAGGTCGATGATCTCGCCGAGCTTGGAGATGCCCTCGCCATAGACGATGTCGAACTCCACCTCGCGGAAGGGCGGGGCGACCTTGTTCTTCACCACCTTGACGCGGACATTGTTGCCGACGATCTCGTCGCGCACCTTGATCGAGCCGGTACGGCGGATGTCCAGGCGCACAGAGGCGTAGAATTTCAGCGCATTGCCGCCCGTGGTGGTCTCGGGCGAGCCGTACATGACGCCGATCTTCATGCGGATCTGGTTGATGAAGATGACGATGCACTTGGACTTGGAGATCGAGCCGGTGAGCTTGCGCAGGGCCTGGCTCATCAGACGCGCCTGAAGGCCGGGCAGGCTGTCGCCCATCTCGCCTTCGAGTTCGGCGCGGGGGGTCAGGGCCGCGACGCTGTCCACCACGATGATGTCCACCGCGCCCGAGCGCACCAGGGTGTCGGTGATCTCCAGCGCCTGCTCGCCCGCGTCGGGCTGCGACACCAGAAGATCGTCGAGATTGACGCCCAGCTTCTGGGCATAGCCCGGATCGAGGGCGTGTTCGGCGTCGACGAAGGCGGCGGTGCCGCCGGTCTTCTGCACCTCGGCCACCACGTGCAGGGCCAGGGTGGTCTTGCCGGAGCTTTCCGGGCCGAAGATCTCGATCACCCGGCCGCGCGGCAGGCCGCCGATGCCCAGCGCCATGTCGAGGCCGAGCGAGCCGGTAGAGACCGACTCGATCTGCACCACCGCGCCCTTGGAGCCGAGCTTCATCACCGAGCCCTTACCGAAGGCCCGGTCGATCTGAGACAGCGCCGCCTCTAGGGCCCGCTGCTTTTCCGCTTCATCCCGTCCCACGAGTCGCAACGCCGCCTGGTTCATCCGAGCCTCCTCTATGGCCCGATTCCCGTAAAGGTCGCGCCGTCAAACAAAGAATGTACCAACTTTGTTCTCATCGCAACGTATTTGTTTTGTTCACGGTAGATCGCCCGCGGAACGGTTGATCGCGGTGCTCAGGCCTTGGCCATATAGGCGGGCATCCAGCCCTCGTGGGCCGCGCGCAGGTCGTCGAGGTCGATGGCGAACAGGGGCTCGCCGTGAGCGGGGATCACCGCCAGTTCGCACCCGCCGGCCATGCCCAGGGGCTCGGCGCGGACGCCCGCCGCCTCGGCGCGCTCATAGACCTCCATGGCCACGGGATTGGGCACGGCGATGAGGTAGCGGGCCTGGTCCTCGCCGAGCAGGGAGGGCAGGTCGGCGGCGTCGGGCCCGAAGGCGATGCCCACGTTGGAAGCCAGCGCCATCTCGGTCGCCGCCAGGAGGAGGCCGCCGTCGGACAGGTCATGCACCGTGGTGACGACGCCGTCCTGGATCAGGCCGCGCACCAGATCCCCGGTGCGGCGTTCGACGGCGAGGTCCACGGGCGGCGGCGGGCCTTCCTCGCGCCCGAGGATTTCGCGCAGATAGAGCGATTGGCCGAGGTGCGAACCGGGCTCGCCGATCAGGATCACCAGGTGGCCGGGCTGAAGCTTGCCATATCCCGCGCGCTTGGAGCTATCGGGCAGCAGGCCCACGGCGCCCACGGTGGGGGTCGGCGGGATGCCCACGCCGGAGGTCTCGTTGTAGAGCGACACGTTCCCGCTCACCACGGGGAAGTCCAGCGCACGGCAGGCCTGCGCCATGCCGTCGATGGCGCGCACGATCTGGCCCATGATCTCCGGGCGTTCCGGGTTGCCGAAATTCAGGTTGTCGGTGATGGCGATGGGATCGGCGCCGACACTGGTCAGGTTGCGCCACGCCTCGGCCACCGCCTGCTTGCCGCCCTCAAAGGGATCGGCGGCCACATAGCGGGGGGTGACGTCGGAGGTGACGGCGAGGGCCTTTTTCGTGCCGTGCACGCGCACGATGCCGGCGTCGGCGGCGGTGGCGCTGTCGGCCAGGGTGTCGGCCATCACGTGGCGGTCGTACTGCTCCCACAGCCAGCGTTTGGAGGCCACGTCGGGGGCGGCGAGCAGTTTCAGCAGCACCGCGCGCCAGTCGTCCGGCTCGGGCAGGGGCGCGAGCGGCTCGGGCTTCACCGGCTCGGTCCAGGGCCGGTCATAGAGGGGGGCGTCGTCGAACAGGGGGGCCAGCGGCACGTCGGCCACCACGGCGCCCTTGTGCTTCAGCACCATGCGGCCGGTATCGGTGGTGTGGCCGATGGTGGCGGCGTCCAGGCCCCATTTCTTGAAGATGCGCTCGCCCTCGTGCTCGCGGCCGGGCTTGAGGATGGCCAGCATCCGTTCCTGGCTCTCCGACAGCATCATCTCATAGGCGCTCATGCCGGTTTCGCGCTGGGGTACGGCGTCGAGGTCGAGCTCGATACCCACCCCGCCCTTGCCGGCCATCTCCACCGAGGAGGAGGTGAGGCCCGCCGCCCCCATGTCCTGGATGGCGGCGACGGCGCCGGTGGCCATCAGCTCCAGCGTCGCCTCGATCAGCAGCTTCTCGGCGAAGGGATCGCCCACCTGCACGGTGGGGCGCTTCTCGTCCGAGCCTTCGTCGAACTCGGCCGAAGCCATGGTGGCGCCATGGATGCCGTCGCGGCCGGTCTTGGAGCCGAAATACACCACCGGCAGGCCGGGCGCGGGGGCGGCGGAGTAGAAGATCTTGTCCGCATCGGCCAGGCCCACGCACATGGCGTTGACCAGGATGTTGCCGTCATAGCCGCGGTGGAAGTTGGTCTCCCCGCCCACGGTGGGCACGCCGACGCAGTTGCCATAGCCGCCGATGCCGGCCACCACGCCCTCGACCAGGCGCCGGGTCTTGGGATGGTTGGGATCGCCGAAGCGCAGGGCGTTGAGCAGGGCGATGGGGCGTGCGCCCATGGTGAAGACGTCGCGCATGATGCCGCCCACGCCCGTGGCCGCACCCTGATAGGGCTCGATATAGGAGGGGTGGTTGTGGCTCTCCATCTTGAAGATGCACGCCTGACCGTCGCCGATGTCGATCACTCCGGCGTTCTCGCCCGGACCGCAGATCACCTTCGGGCCGGTGGTGGGGAACTTGCCGAGGTGCTTTTTCGACGACTTGTAGGAGCAGTGCTCGGACCACATGACCGAGAAGATGCCGAGCTCCACCTGGTTGGGCTCGCGGCCCAGGCGGTCCACGACCACGGCGTATTCGTCGGGCTTCAGGCCGTATTCGGCGGCGAGTTCGGCCATGGTCTTTTGGCCGGAAGACAGGTGGGGCGCGCTCATGGCGCGGACCTAACCGATTTGCGCGGCCCTGTCAGCGTCGGCGGCTTGCTTCAGGGCGCGACCTGACGGTTAATGCCTCCAGCGGAGGGTGGGACGCATGGGACTGCGGCGGCGCTACGACATCACGGTCCACTCTTCGGCCGGCGAGCAGCACAGCCATCTGGAGCTGGAGGAGGCGGACGGGGTGCTCAGCGGCGCGCACTGGACCGACAACTGGTCTCATCCCGTGGCCGATGCGACCCTCGGCGAGGACGGCCTCAGCTGGACCAGCGAGGTGGACTCGCCCTTCGACGCCAAGCTGAAATTCCACGGCCAGTGCGAAGACGATGTCTGCAGCATCATCTCCGGAGAGGTGGATGGCGGACGCCTGGGCAGGTTCCACTTCAAGGGGCGGCGGCGCTAGGCGCGTCGACGATGGCCGCTCCGACGCCGTGATGGGTGGATAGCGGCGCCCCTTATCCCGGTGCGAAGCCCCTCTTGCGCTCATCCCGGCGCATGCCGGACCTCAGATCATCGGGCGCCGGCGGTTACGCGCCTGGGCGCCAAGACCTTGGATAGATGAACCATTCGATCTGCGTCCCGGCATGCGTCGGGATGAGCGGGGTTTGGTGGGCCAATACGTCGGCCCCGATCTTCTCCCCGGCAGAACTTATGGCCCGACACTGGCGGCTCACCCTGCGTGGAGCCCGTCCCTTGAGCCTGTTGCCCGCCTTTCCCGAAGACCCGTCCGGCGACTGGCCGGGCTATGACCCCGATATTCCGCCCAAGCCCGCCTATCCGTGGCCGGACGTGGTCGCCGCGCAACGTCGCACCCAGATCTTCAGCGAGGCGGATACCTGGCGCTGGGCCGAGCAGGACTATGGCGAGGGGATGAGCGCCAAGGAGGTGTGCGACTTCTACAACCTGTCGCGCTCCACCTTCACCAAGCGGGCGCGGCGCGAGGGCTTTCGGCGGCTGGATCGGCGCGAGCACAAGACACCCGCGGGCCTGCTGACCAAGGACCCGCAGACCGACCTGCGCGACATCGAACCCCCCGCCGCCCCGCCGACGCCCGACATGGCCGACCTGGCCTGGCGCTACATGGCCGAGGCGCTGCAGCGCGGGGACGCGCTCGCCGCCCAGCGCTGGATGAAGCTCTCGGCCGGTTTGACCCGGCACGCCAAGGAGGCCGAGGTCGCCGCCAAGAGCTGCGCCCGGATGATCGAGCGCGGCCTGATCGCGGCCGATGCGGAGCCGGCTACGGATACGCCAGATACGGATACGCCAGATACGGATACGGATGATGTCGAAGGGCGCACGCTGCGCCAAAAAAGCGAGGCTGGCGCAGCGCCGGTTTACCCTCACCCCGACCCTCTCCCGCAGGCGGGCGAGGGGGAAGATGGCGCAGTTGTGCAGGGGCCGCTCGCCGTCTCCTCCCCCGAGGATCGGGCGAGGTTGCCCGACGGGTCGAAGGGGGCGGACAGCGCCGACCTGTCGGCCGACCCTTATGCCGCCCTCGAACGCATGACCGCGGTAATGCTGGCGCGGCTGGAGGCCCGGCTGGCCTCAGGCGAGGCCGCGCCTGAGATCATGGCCGTGCTCGAACAGGTCAGGGCCCAGCAGGCCGATCTCGCCGAGAGCCGCCGCCAAAGCGACGCCGACCACGCCGAAGCCGAGGCCCTGATGGCGGAACTCGCCAGAGACCTCGGCTTTGCGTCGCCCGATTAGTTGCGGGCGGTATCCACCAGCTTGTTCTTGGTGATCCAGGGCATCATGGCCCGCAGGCGCGCGCCCACCTCCTCGATCTGGTGCTCGGCGCCGCGGCGGCGGGTGGCCTTGAAGCTCGGCTGGCCCACGGCGTTCTCGGCCATGAAGTCGCGCACGAAGCGGCCGGACTGGATGTCTTCCAGCACCCGCTTCATCTCCGCCTTGGTCTCCGAGGTGATGATGCGCGGGCCGGTGACGTATTCGCCGTACTCGGCGGTGTTGGAGATGGAGTAGTTCATGTTGGCGATACCGCCTTCGTAGATCAGATCCACGATCAGCTTCACTTCGTGCAGGCACTCGAAATAGGCCATTTCCGGCGCATAGCCGGCCTCGACCAGGGTCTCGAACCCGGCGCGGATCAGCTCCACCAGCCCGCCGCACAGCACGGCCTGCTCGCCGAACAGGTCGGTCTCGCATTCCTCGCGGAAGTTGGTCTCGATCACGCCCGACCGGCCGCCGCCGATGGCGCTGGCATAGGCGAGGCCGAGGTCCATGGCGCCGCCCGAGGCGTCGTTATGCACGGCGATCAGGCAGGGCACGCCGCCGCCCTTCTCGTACTCGCTGCGCACCGTGTGGCCGGGGCCCTTGGGCGCGACCATCAGCACGTCGAGGCTGGGCTTGGCCTCGATCAGGCCGAAATGGATGTTGAGGCCATGGGCGAACAGGAGCGCGGCGCCGTCCTTGATATTGGGGGCGATCTCGGTGCGGTAGATGGCGCCCTGCAGCTCGTCCGGGGCCAGGATCATGATCAGGTCGGCCCAGGCGGAGGCGTCGGCCACGGTCATCACCTTCAGCCCGTCCGCCTCGACCTTCTTGGCGGTGGCCGAGCCGGGCTTCAGCGCCACGACGACCTCGGCCACGCCGGAGTCCTTCAGGTTCAGCGCGTGGGCGCGGCCCTGCGAGCCGTAGCCGACGACGGCGATCTTCTTGTTCAGGATACGGGAAAGATCGGCGTCGCGATCATAGTAGACGCGCATGGGAAAGCTCCGAGAGGTCAGATCGTTAGAAGGAAAGGTTCAGCCCCGTTCGGGGCCGCGGCGGATGGAAAGGACGCCCGTGCGGGAGATCTCGACGAGACCGAGCGGGCGCATCAGAACCTCGAACTTGTCGATCTTGGCTGTAGCGCCGGTCAGTTCGAAGATGAAGCTCTCATGGGTGGTGTCGACCACGCGGGCGCGGAAGATGTCGGCCACGCGCAGGGCCTCCACCCGCTCCGGACCCTGGCCGCGCACCTTGAACAGGGCC
Organism: uncultured Caulobacterales bacterium; assembly: GCA_903862425.1. GTDB lineage: Bacteria > Pseudomonadota > Alphaproteobacteria > Caulobacterales > Caulobacteraceae > CAIOYC01. The sequence continues at coordinate 6,653 of CAIOYC010000008.1, forward strand.
AGCTCGCGCTCCACCCCCTCGGGGTCGGCGCCCACGTCGGTGACGCTGCGCACCTGGATGATCTTCTCCAGCTGGGCGCGGATTTGCTCCAGCACGTGCGGGGCGCCGCGCGTGACCACGGTGATGCGCGAGGTGTGGGCCGCATGGTCGGTCTCGGCCACGGTCAGGCTCTCGATATTGTAGCCGCGGGCAGAGAACATGCCGACCACCCGGTGCAGCACGCCCGGCTCGTTGTCCACGATCACGGCGAAGGTGGCCCGCCGCTCCGCCTCGGGCGCGGCGGACAGGTCGTAGGCGGAGGCGTTTGGAACAGGGGTCATCAGACTAGCTTCCTGCCCGCTTCGTCGATCACCGCGCCGATGTCCTGGCCGCTGTCGCCGAGGAGCATGTCGTTATGAGCCTTGCCGGAGGGGATCATGGGGAAGCAGTTCTCGTCCTTGCTGACGCGGCAGTCGAACAGCACGGGCTTGGGGCTGTCGATCATGGCCTGGATGGCGGCGTCCAGTTCGTCGGGATGGCTGGCGCGGATGCCGACCGCCCCATAGGCCTCGGCCAGCTTCACGAAGTCGGGCAGGCTGGAGGAATAGGAGTGGCTGTAGCGCTCGCCGTGCAGCAGCTGCTGCCACTGGCGCACCATGCCCATCCACTCGTTGTTGAGGATCATCACCTTCACCGGCAGGTCGTACTGCACGGCGGTGGAGAGCTCCTGGATGCACATCTGGATCGAGGCCTCGCCGGCCACGTCGATGACGAGCGCGTCCCGGTGCGCCATCTGCACGCCGATGGCGGCGGGCAGGCCATAGCCCATGGTGCCGAGCCCGCCCGAGGTCATCCAGCGATTGGGGGCCTGGAAGGGCAGGAACTGGGCCGCCCACATCTGGTGCTGGCCGACCTCGGTGGTGATGTAGAGGTCGCGCCCCTCGGTCAGGGCCGCGAGCCGCTGCAGCGCGTGCTGCGGCTTGATCTGGTCGGAGGACTGGATGTAGCCGAAGCCGTTGCGCGCCCGCCACCCATCGATGCTCTTCCACCAGGGCTTCAGCGTCTCGGCTGGACGGCGCGCCTTGCCACGCCAGGCGTCGGTCATCGCCTGAAGCACCCGCCCGGCGTCGCCGACGATGCCGATATCGGCGCGCACGATCTTGCCGATGGAGGAGGGGTCGATGTCGATATGGATCTTCTTGGAGCCGGGGGCGAAGGCGTCGAGGCGCCCCGTCACCCGGTCGTCGAAGCGGGCGCCGACGCAGACCATCACATCGCAGTCGTGCATGGCGTGGTTCGCCTCATAGGCGCCGTGCATGCCCACCATGCCGAGCCACTGGGGATCGGCCGCCGGGAAGGCGCCCAGGCCCATCAGGGTGGAGGTGACCGGCGCGCCGGTGAGCCGGGCGAAGTCGCGCAGGGCCTCAGAGGCGCCAGGGCCGGCATTGATCACCCCGCCCCCGGTATAGAGGATCGGACGCTGGGCGCCGGCGATCAGCTCCACCGCCTCACGGATCTTGGCTGCATCGCCCTCCAGGCGCGGGGCGTAGGCGTGGGTGAAGGTCGCCTCGGCGGGGCCGGCATAGGCCCCTTTGGCGAACTGCACGTCCTTGGGGATGTCGATCAGCACCGGGCCGGGCCGGCCCGAGGCGGCGATGCGGAAGGCCTCGTGCATCACCCGCGGCAGGTCCTCCACGTGGCGCACCAGGGTGTTGTGCTTGGTGGCGGAGCGGGTGATGCCCACCGTGTCGCACTCCTGGAAGGCGTCCGAGCCGATCAGGCCAGTGGGCACCTGGCCGGTGATGATCACCAGCGGGATGGAGTCCATCAGCGCATCGACAATCCCCGTGACCGCATTGGTGGCGCCGGGGCCGGAGGTGACCAGCACCACGCCGACCTTGCCGGTGGAGCGGGCATAGCCCTCCGCCGCATGGGTTGCGCCCTGCTCGTGGCGGACCAGCACGTGCTCCAGGCGCGGCTCATGGAAGAGGGCGTCATAGATCGGCAGAACCGCCCCGCCCGGATAGCCGAACAGCACCTCTACCCCGTTGTCCACCAGGGCGCGGACGACGATCTGCGCGCCTGTCAGGGTCTCGGCCTCGGTGGCCGGGGTGGCGATGGTCTGGTGGAGGGTCATGGGACGGACCGGGTTCAGGAGAGAAGGGGGCTAGGCTTGGAGCATTAAAAAAGGCCCCCGAAGGAGCCTGGCACGAGCGACCGCAACGGCGTGACTGGCGTCACCCGCTCGTGGTCGCTCGACGAATTACTAGGGCGAGGCGCAAGAATTTGCTCCGAATTGATGGCGCAGGCTTTGCCACGGGTAGAATCTTGCGTCAACCCGCTTAGGCGCAGGCCCAAACGAAAACGGCGCGGGAGCTTTCGCCCCCGCGCCGCAATCTTCAACCCTGTCGCTGGGGATCAGGCCGCGTAGTCGCGGTCGTCGCCCTGGCTGCCGGCGCCGCCTTCGGCCATGTCCTGGGCCTGTTCGGCGGCGAGCGAACGCTCTTCCTCGAACTGGCTGGCGATGACGTTCTCGCCGCGCGACTGACGATCCGCTTCGTCCGACGAGCGGGCGATGTTGATCTTCACGGTCACGGTGACTTCCGCATGGAGGCGGACCTTCACTTCGTGCACGCCGAGGGTCTTGATCGGCTTGTCGAGGACGACCTGGCTGCGATCCACCTTGCCGCCTTCGGCCTGGATGATCTCGGCCACGTCGCGACCGGAGACCGAGCCGTAGAGCTGACCGGTTTCGCCCGCCGAACGGATCATCACATAGGTCGAACCGTCGAGCTTCTCGCCGGCCTTTTCGGCAGCGGCCTTGTTCTCGGCGTTGCGCGCCTCGATCTGGGCGCGCTGGGCTTCGAACACCTTGAGATTGGCGGCCGAGGCGCGCAGGGCCTTGGAGCGGGGCAGGAGGAAGTTGCGGGCGAACCCGTCCTTCACGGTGACGGTGTCGCCGATGGCGCCGAGGCGCTCGACGCGTTCCAGAAGAATGACTTTCATGCTGGTCGCTCCCTTACTTCACGACATAGGGGAGGAGGGCCAGGTAACGCGCGCGCTTGATCGCCTGGGCGAGCTTGCGCTGGTTCTTCTGGCTCACCGCGGTGATGCGCGAGGGCACGATCTTGCCGCGCTCGGAGATGTAGCGCTGCAGGAGCTTCACGTCCTTGTAGTCGATCTTCGGGGCGTTGGCGCCGCCGAACGGGTCGACCTTGCGGCGACGGAAGAAGGGGCGGCGGGCGCCGCCGGCGGAAGCGGCGGGCGCCCCAGCGTTCTGGGGGGCCGCGCCGGTGTCGGTCGTATCGGTCATGGCGGGTCCTTAGGCCTGGAATTCTTCGTAGTCGGCGCGCGGCGGACGATCCTCGCGGTCGCCCCGTTCGGCACGTTCGCGGTCGCGACGGGCCAGGATGGGGGACAGCTCGAGATCGAGCTCCTCGACGCGGACGGTCAGGGTGCGCAGCACGTCTTCGTTGAGAGACAGCTGGCGCTCCATTTCCTTCACGGCGTCAGCCGGGGCGTCGATGGCCAGGAGGCTGTAGTGACCCTTGCGGTTCTTCTTGATCCGGTAGGTCAGGTTGCGCAGACCCCAGTATTCGATCTTGGCCACGTGGCCGCCGCGTTCCTCGAGGAGGGACTTCAGCTGATCGTTCAGGGCTTCGGCTTGTTGCGGGCTGATATCCTGCCGCGCGATGACAATGTGCTCGTAGAGCGCCATTCAGGTCCTCTTCCGGTTATGAAGACGGCGCACCCACAGGCCGGAAGACCGATGGGTACGATGGATCTCGGCGCGGACGACCTTGGAGACATCCCCAGTGTCGTGGCTTGCGCTCCGCGTGAGACCGCCTTCGATGAAGCCGGCGCTGGTACAGGAAAGGGGAGGGGAAGGCAAGTGTGCTGCGTCCTTCGAGGCTCGCTGCGCGAGCACCTCAGGATGAGGAAATGGAGGAAGCACATAAGAATGTTTGCGCGAAGGCAAGAGCGCCCTGCTTATCCCAACCTTCCTCATCCTGAGGCGCCTGCGAAGCAGGCCTCGAAGGACGTACCAGGTCAGACGATCCTGACCAGCACGATCTTCTTCTTACCGGCGGCGAGTTTGATCACCCCGCCTTCGCCGATGTCCTCGGCGGTGATCAGGCGGGTGGCGTCGGGCTCGGCCTTGTCGTTCACACGCAGGCCTCCGCCCTGGGCCAGGCGGCGCGCTTCGGACTTGGAGGTGGCGAGACCGGCGTCGAGGGCCAGGGTGTCGAGGGGAATGCCCGGCGACAAGGCCGCAGCAGGCACGTCGATGCTCGGCAGGTCGGCGGAGACCCCGCCCTGAACGAAGGCGGCATGTGCGGCTTCCGCGGCCTTCTCCGCCTCGGCGCGGCCGTGCAGCAGGGCTGTGGCTTCGTTGGCCAGTACCTTCTTGGCATCGTTGATCTCCGCGCCCTGCAGGGCTTCCAGACGCGCGATCTCGTCCAGCGGCAGGTCAGTGAACAGCTTCAGGAAGCGGCCCACATCCGCGTCCTCGGTGTTGCGCCAGAACTGCCAGTAGTCGTAGGGCGATAGCCGGTCGGCGTTCAGCCACACGGCGCCGGACGCGGTCTTGCCCATCTTGGCGCCCGAGGCGGTGGTGATCAGCGGGGTGGTGAGGGCGAACGCGGGCTTTTGATCCACCCGCCGGATCAGCTCGACCCCATTGAGGATGTTCCCCCACTGGTCCGACCCGCCCATCTGCAGGGTGCAACCGTAACGCCGCGACAGCTCGAGAAAATCCGTCGCCTGCATCAGCATGTAGTTGAACTCGATGAAAGTCAGCGGCTGCTCACGCTCCAGGCGCAGCTTCACCGAGTCGAAGGTCAGCATCCGGTTGATGGTGAAGTGGACGCCGTAGTCGCGCAGGAAGTCGATATAGCCGAGCTTGGACAGCCACTCGTCGTTGTCGACCATGATAGCGTCCGTGGGGCCGTCGCCGAAGGTGAGCAGCTTGGCGAAGGTCGTCTTCAGTGAGTCGATGTTGGACTGGATCTGCTCATGGGTGAGCAGCTGCCTCGTGGCGTCCTTGCCCGAGGGATCGCCCACCTTGGTGGTGCCCCCGCCCATGACGACGATGGGCTTGTGTCCGGCCTGCTGAAGGCGGCGGAGCAGCATGATGGAGACGAGGTTGCCCACATGGAACGAGGTGGCGGTGGCGTCGAAGCCGATATAGGCGGCGATGGGGGCGCCCCCCTCTGCGGTCTGGGCGGCGGCCACGTCCAGTTCGTCCGGGTGGCTGATCTGGTGCACATAGCCCCGCGCCTGCAGGGTCTGCAGGAAGTCGGACTTGAAGTTGGCGGGGGTGCTCATTGGAGGATCCTGAAGGTTGGGCTTTGACGCTGCGGCCTTGGTCCAGGATGGAAGGGCCGCGGGGCGGCCAGACGAACGACGTCGACCGCGCTAGGAATAGCGGCGGTAATAGCTCCGGCAGATGGGGCTCGCGTCGTTCATGGCCGATTAGCTACGGCCCAGCCGGACGAGCGTCAATCCTTCTTGGGCGTATCGCGGTCGAGGCGGCGCTGGTCGAGGGCGCGGCGCATCTTGGCCGCCACGGTCTTGGCAAGGGTCTTTTCCGGCTTGCCGAGGCCGTACTTGGCGCGATTGGCCTTGGCCTTGGCGTCGGCCTCCGACCTGGCCCGGGCCTTGCGGGCCTTGTTGAGGTTGACGATCTCCCCGGTCACGAGGCGCCCAGCTCCATCTCCTCGGCGCCGCCCGCCATGGCTTCGAGCAGGAGGGCGTTGTCCTCGACCCAGCGGCGGCGGCGGGCGATCTCCGCGGGATCAACGGCGCCGCGCAGGGCGCGCTCCACCACGGCGTCCAGCGGGCCGAGGGCCGTGGCCTGGGCGATCAGCTCGTTCTCCAGCACCAGATGAACCTCGGTGTGCATGCGCGACTCCCTCAGTTCCGAAGATAGTGAATGCCGGTGGGATGGAAACCCATGTCGATGCTCAGGGTTAGAGTGTCGCGCCATTCGATGCGCCCGGAGAGACAGCCATGATCGACACCGCCGCCATCAAGGAACATATGCACGTGCACTCGTCCGACGGCCACCATGTGGGCCGGGTGGATCACGTGAAGGGCGACCAGATCGAGCTCGCCAAGCTCGACCTCGCCACCATGGGCCAGCACCATTACATCCCGCTGTCGTGGGTGGACTATGTGGACGACGACAAGGTGCACCTGTCCATCACCAAGGACGAAGCCACTGCGCGCTGGTCCTGATCGACGGTTCGGTTAGGGAGAATTCATCCGGCGTGGGGTTGGCCTCGCGCCGGATAGGCTCCATCTTGTGACGTCAAGCTGAGCGACGAGGACCCTGATGAAGCTGCTGCTCAACATCCTGTGGTTCATCTGGGGCGGCTGGATTTCAGGCCTGCTCTGGCTGCTCGGCGGCGCGATCCTGGCCGTCACCATCGTCGGCCTGCCCTGGGCCCTCGCCGCCTGGCGCATCGCCGGCTTCGCCTTCTGGCCCTACGGCAAGAAGATCGTCCACCGCAGCGAACTCGGCCGCTCCGACGCCGGCACCGGCTGCCTTGGCGTGTTCCTCAACGTGATCTGGTTCATCTTCGCCGGCTGGTACATAGCCCTCAGCCACCTTCTGGTCGCCGTGACCGAAGCGGTCAGCATCATCGGCATCCCCTTCGCCCTGAAAGACCTGCAACTCGCCCAACTGGCTCTCGCACCGGTCGGTATGGAGGTGGTGGAGGCTTAATTCTCCTCCAGCAACGTCTTCAGCATGTCCTCGCGCCGATTCAGGAAGGCGCGAGTGACCTGATAATGCTCGGTATCCTCATAGGCCGTGCGCTCGAGCCCATGGGCCGAAACGCTGTAGATGTGCGCGTCGGGGTAGCCGAGGATGATCGGCGAGTGGGTGGCGATGATGAACTGCGACCCTTCCTCGATCAGGTCGTGCATCCGCACCAGGAACGACAGCTGACGGTTCGGCGACAGCGCGGCCTCGGGCTCGTCTAAGATGTAGAGACCCTGGCCGCGGAAGCGGTGCTCCATCAGCGCAAAGAAAGACTCGCCGTGCGACTGTTCGTGGAGGGACTTTCCTCCAAAACTTTCGATGATGCGCGGCCCACCCCACGGATCCTCATCCAGCCGTTCGATCTCCGTGGCGACATTGAAATAGCTCTCGGCGCGCAGAAAATAGCCGTCCTTCGCCCGATTGACGCCGCGCACAGGGCGCACAAAGCGATGCAGCGGCGAATGGGACGGCCGGTTCGTGAAGCCGAAGTTCTTCGACCCGCCCTCGGCGTTAAAGCCCCAGGCCACTGCCAGCGCCTCGATCAGTGTGGACTTGCCCGCGCCGTTCTCGCCCACCAGGAAGGTGACCTTGGGGTGGAAGAAGAGGCTTTCGGTCCATCGCACCGCCGGCAGGTTGAACGGGTAGATGTCCGCATCCCAGCCCTCGCGACGCTCGAAGCGGGCCTCTAGCCAGAAATGGCGGGCGTCGACCGCACGCACTATTCGACCTGGCTCACGTCGCGCACGGCCCCCTTGGCGGCGGAGGTCGTCATGGCGGCGTAGGCGCGCAGGGCAGGGGATATCTTCCGGGGGCGAGGCTTGGCCGGCTTGTAGCCGTGTGCGGCCTGGGCGGCGCGGCGGTTCTCCAGTTCGCCCACAGGTACGGCGAGGTGCATGGTTCGGGACGGGATATCGATCTCGATCCGGTCGCCGTCATGCACCAGGGCGATCAAACCGCCTTCCGCCGCCTCCGGCGAGACATGGCCGATGGACAGGCCCGAAGTGCCGCCTGAAAAGCGTCCGTCGGTGACCAGGGCGCAGGCTTTGCCGAGCCCCTTGGATTTGATGTAGCTGGTCGGATACAGCATTTCCTGCATGCCCGGCCCGCCCTTGGGCCCTTCGTAGCGGATGACCACCACGTCGCCGGCAACCACCTTGCCGGTGAGGATGGCGGAGACCGCATCGTCCTGGCTCTCATAGACCTTGGCCGGGCCGGCGAAGACGTGGATCGCCTCGTCCACGCCCGCGGTCTTCACGATGCAGCCGTCCTCGGCCAGGTTGCCGGTGAGCACCGCCAGCCCGCCGTCCTGCGAGAAGGCGTGCTCCACATTGCGGATCACCCCGTTGTCGCGGTCCAGATCGAGATCGTCCCAGCGGCGCGACTGGCTGAACGCCACCTGCGTGGGCACCCCGCCCGGCGCGGCGCGGTAGAAGTCGCGCACCGTTTCGGAATTGGTGCGCTTGATGTCCCAGCGGTTCAGGGCCTCGGCCATGGTGGCGCTGTGCACGGTGGGCAGATCGGCGTGCAGCAGTTCGGCCCGGTCGAGCTCGCCGAGTATGGCCATGACGCCGCCCGCGCGATGCACGTCCTCCATGTGCACGTCGGCCTTGGCGGGCGCGACCTTGGACAGGCAGGGCACCTTTCGAGAGAGCCGGTCGATGTCGGCCATGGTGAAATCCACCTCCGCCTCGTGCGCGGCGGCCAGAAGGTGCAGTACCGTGTTGGTGGAGCCGCCCATGGCGATATCCAGCGTCATGGCGTTCTCGAACGCGGCCTTGGAGGCGATGGTGCGGGGCAGGGCGGTCGCGTCGTCCTGCTCGTACCAGCGCTGGGCGAGGTCCACGACCAGCCGTCCGGCTTCGAGGAACAGCCGCTCGCGGTCGGCGTGAGTGGCCAGGGTCGAGCCGTTGCCGGGCAGGGACAGCCCCAAGGCCTCGGTCAGGCAGTTCATGGAGTTGGCGGTGAACATGCCCGAGCACGACCCACAGGTAGGGCAGGCGGCGCGTTCCATGGCGTTCACCTCGGTATCGCTGTTGGCGTCATCCGCGGCGGCGACCATGGCGTCCACCAGGTCGACGGCGCGCGTCTCGCCCTTCCACACCACCTTGCCGGCCTCCATGGGCCCGCCGGAGACGAACACCACGGGGATGTTGAGGCGCAGGGCAGCCATCAGCATGCCGGGCGTGATCTTGTCGCAGTTGGAGATGCAGACCAGCGCGTCGGCGCAGTGGGCGTTGACCATGTACTCGACGCTGTCGGCGATCAGCTCGCGCGACGGCAGGGAGTAGAGCATCCCGTCGTGACCCATGGCGATACCGTCGTCCACGGCGATGGTGTCGAACTCCTTGGCCACCCCGCCCGACCGCTCGATCTCCCGCGCCACCAACTGGCCGAGGTCCTTCAGGTGCACGTGCCCGGGCACGAACTGGGTGAAGGAGTTGGCGATGGCGACGATGGGCTTGCCGAAGTCGCTGTCTTTCATGCCGGTGGCGCGCCACAGCCCGCGCGCGCCCGCCATGTTGCGGCCGTGGGTGGTGGTGCGGGAACGGAGGGCGGGCATGAGGTCACTCTTCAGCGGTAGGCGGCAGCGAAAATCTTGCGCGGGCAAAGCATATAGGACGTTTCGACGCAAATCCTCACCTTGCCCGAAGCTGACAAAGCCGGGGCTTGCATGGCGGGGCGGGCGGCTTTAGGCCCCGCACAGGTCTATGGGACGGGAAATGGCCGAGGCGCCGAAATCGCTGGACGAGGTCAGGGTACGCATCGACGCGGTCGATGACGAGCTCCTGCGCCTGCTTGACGAGCGCGCGGGACTGGCCCGGGCGGTCGCGGAGGCCAAGCGCGCCGCCACGGTCGGACTGCCGCCGAGCTTCGGCCTGCGCCCTGCCCGCGAGACCCAGGTTATCCGCCGGCTACTGGCCCGCCCGCATCCCGGCGCCTCGCCCTCGCTGATCGTGCGGCTGTGGCGCGAGGTAATGGGCGAGAGCCTGAAGTCGCAGGGACCGTTCTCGGTCGCGGTATTCGGCGGGCGCGACCCGTCGCGGATGGCCGACCTGGCGCGGATGCGCTTCGGCGCGGCGCCCTCCCTGACCATGGTCGATAGCCCTGAGGCGGCGATCGCGGCAGCCAAGACACTCGGCGGCGTCGGCGTTCTGCCGCTGGACGGCGTAGCGCCCTGGGCGCGGCTCCTGGCCGAGCCATCGCTTCGCGCCTTCGCCATCCTGCCTTGCCTGTCCGTGTGGGGTGCGCCGATCGCGCTGGCCGTGGCGGCGGTGGAGGTGGAGCCTTCGGGCGCGGACCAGACCCTGTGGATCACCGACGCGGCGATGCCTGTGGACCGGATCGTCGACGCCCTCGCTCGGCTCGGCCTCGCCGCCAGTCTGCTGGCCGACGGCGGCGGCCTGCGCCTTTTCGCCTTGCCGGGCTACGTGCAGGCGAATGACGCCCGGTTGAAGGACGCCCCCGGCCGACTGACCGGCGTCATCGGCGCCGCGCCCACACCCTTCGATCTGTGAGCGCACGATGAAGTCTCCCGTCTACCAGCGCATGGCCGTGATCGGCTGCGGCCTGATCGGTTCCTCGGTGGCCCGCGCCGCCCGCGCCACCGGGGCTGTCGGCGAAGTCGTGGTCTATGACGCTGATCCGGGTGTCCGCCGACGGGCGCTGGAGTTAGGGTTCGCCGACGGCGCCGAGGACGAGGCGGCCAAGGCCGTCGCCGGGGCCGATCTCGTGATGCTGGCCACACCTGTGGGCGTGATCGGTGAGGTGGCGACCGCCCTTGCGCCGGCTCTGACTCCGGGCGCGACGATAACCGATGTCGGCTCCTGCAAGGCGGTGGTGGCGGAGGCCTTCGCCAAGCTTGGACGAGATGACATTCACGGCATTCCCGGCCACCCCGTCGCCGGCACCGAGAAGTCCGGTCCCGATGCGGGCTTCGCCGAGCTGTTCCATAACCGCTGGGTCATCCTCTGCCCGCCGCCGAACGGCGACACGGCGGCGCTCGAACGGCTGACCGCGTTCTGGACCCGCCTCGGCGCCAAGGTCGAGGCCATGGACGCCACGCACCACGATCTGGTGCTGGCCGTCACCAGCCATCTGCCGCACCTGATCGCCTACAACATCGTCGGCACCGCCGCGGACATGGAGACGGTAACCCAGGCGGAGGTCATGAAGTTTTCCGCCGGTGGGTTTCGCGACTTCACCCGCATCGCCGCCTCGGACCCCACCATGTGGCGCGACATCTTCCTCAACAACAAGGGGGCGGTGCTGGAGATCCTGGCCCGCTTCACCGAGGACCTGGCCATGCTGTCGCGCGCCATCCGCTGGGACGAGGGCGACAAGCTGCACGACCTGTTTACACGCACCCGCGACATTCGCCGAGGGGTGATCGCCGCAGGTCAGGAAACCGCCGAACCCAATTTCGGCCGCGACAAGCGTTAGGCTCTAGGCGCTAGCTGATCTTCGTCAACGCCGTGTGGGTGGTGGCGAAGGGCAGGCCCAGGACCATTACCCGGCCAACCATCATCACCTGGGTCGGGGTGATCTCCACAAAGCGCACCACCTGTTTGGGTTCGGGGCGCCCGCCCGGCTGGCGCGGACGGTCGAACACCATGCGCAGGTCCACGCCCAGCTGCCTACCGCGAAAGCGCGCCGCTTGGACCGCGTCATAGCCGAGGATCGAGCCCTCCTCGTCGGTGTGGACCACCCAGCTACGACGAAACACGTCATCCTCACGCCCGATATAGGTGTAGGTCTCGTCCAGATGCAGGGCGCGATGCTCGTCCGACCACTCGCCGGTCATCTGCACCGTGTAGCGACGCAGCACCTTGCCGGTGAAGCCCTGGACGCAGCCGAAACCGGTCAGCCGGCCCTCAAGAAAGCTCTCCGGTGTCATACCCTCGCCGCGATCCTCACTGATGGCGAAAGGACGATGTTATACACAGGGCCCATGAATGGAAGATGGATACGCGCGCTCCTGCTGGCGCCGCTGCTTGGCCTGATGGGGCAGGCAGCGCCGCCGCCGACCACTGCGCCGCCGCTCGACCCGAACGAAAGCGCCGTGGTCCAGCAGCTGGAGATCGTGGTGGTCGGCCGTCGTCCCGGCCCGGCGCTTTGGACGGTCAAGCGCGGCGATGCGGAGGTGGTGGTGCTCGGCGGCCTCTCGCCCCTGCCGCATATGCTGCAGTGGGACACCCAGCGGGTCGAGCGGGCGATGGACGGGGCGAGGCTGGTCATCCTGCCGCCCACCGGCCGCGTCGGGGTGCTGGACGCACTCTATCTCGTCTTCCACGCCGGCGAACTCAGGCTTCCCGGCGGCCAGAGTCTGTGGGAGCGGCTGACGCCCGAGCAGCGCCGGCGCTTTGACAACCTGCGTCTGCAAATCAAGGCCGACCCGAAGAAGTATGAGCGGCTGAAACCCGCCATCGCCGCTTTCGCCCTGCTCGGCGACTTCGAGAAGGCGGCGGGGCTGTCCAGCGCCAAGCCGGGCTCGACGGTCAAGGCGCTCGCGGAAGCTCATCACGTGCCGACCCGCTCATCCGGCGGCGTTCAGGTGAGCCAATTGTTCAAGACGGTGGTTCGGATGGACCCGGCGGCGGAGCAGGCCTGCACCGACGCCGCACTTGCCGAGACCGAGCGCGCCGCCAGCATGGCCCGCCCGCTGGCCGAGGCCTGGGCCAAGGGCGACCTTCGGACGGTGCGCGCGGGCGACCGGCCGACCGGAATAGACCAGTGCCTGGCGGGCAGCGGTCTGCAGGGCTTTATCGACAAGCAGATTCGCGATTCCACCGCCTCCATCGACACGGCGCTGAGCCAGGGCGGGAAGACCTTTGCGGTGGTGGACCTGCGCCTGCTGCTCAACGCCAACGGCGTGCTCGACCGACTGAAGGCCGAAGGCGCGGAGATTACGGTCCCGCCGCCCTGAATGTTGGACGGGCGGTGGCGATAATCTGTACAAACCGTAATCCCCGTCGCGTCGCCAAGCCGTAGAATCGGTGATTAGGTGCCGCCGCTCGGGTCTAGGCGATCTTGGGGTTGGGGGTCTTATGCGGATCAAATTCGTCGCGTCGGTGGTATCTCTCGTCGTCTCCCTCGTCGCGCTTTCGTCACTGCCCGCACCGGCCCTCGCCCAGCGGGGTGGTCCACCCGCCGCAACGCCGCCCCCCAGCAAGGACGGCGAGCTGCTCGACCTGCCGCCGCTGCCGCCCGAGGCCAGCGCCAAACAGGTGACGCACGTGGCCGGCAAAACGCTGAACTATACCGCCAGCGTCGGCGCTCTGCCGGTGCTCGACGAGAAGGGCCGCAAGATCGCCGAGGTGGTCTACACGGCCTACATCCTCGACGGCCCGCGTGATCCGCGCCGCCCCGTGACCTTCGCCTTCAACGGTGGACCGGGGGCAGCCTCGGTCTATCTCAACCTCGGCGCCATCGGCCCCAAGCGCGTCCAGTTCGGCGCCATGGGCGACAGTCCCTCCGACGCCACCGGAATGATCGATAACCCCGGCACCTGGCTCGACTTCACCGACCTCGTCTTCATCGACCCGGTGGACACCGGTTTCTCCCACACCTTCCTGCCCGACGATCAGGCCAAGGGCCGCTTCTTCACCGTGAAGAGTGACATCGACTACCTGTCGCGCATCGTCTTCGACTGGCTGGTGAAGAACCAACGCATGGCTTCGCCCAAGTACGTGGTGGGTGAAAGCTATGGCGGGTTCCGCGCCCCGCGCATCGCCCACACCCTGCAGACCGATCTCGGCGTCGGCGTCACCGGCGTGACCATGGTTTCGCCCTTCCTCGACGCGGCCTCGTGGAGCGGCGGTGACTTTTCGCCCATGCCGTGGGTGGTGTTGCTGCCGTCCATGACCGCCTCCAACCTCGAGCGCCACGGCAAGCTGACGCCTGAGGCGATCAGCGAGGTGGAGACCTATGCCCGCACTGAATACGCCACCGCGTTGCTATCCGGCTGGCGCGATCAGGCGGTGCTCGACCGCATGGTGCAGAAGGTCGCCGACTATACCGGCCTCGACCCGGTGCTGGTGCGCCGCTGGGGTGGGCGGATCGACAGCCGCGCCTTTCTGCGCGAACTTTATCGCGACACGGGCAAGCTTGGCTCCTGGTATGATCCGAACGTCACCTCCACCGATCCTTTCCCGTGGGCGGTGAACCAGCGGGTGAACGACCCGATCCTCGACCAGATCATCGCTCCGACCACCTCGGCCATGGTCGATTTCGACACCCGCGTGCTTGGCTGGAAGGTGCAGGGTCGGTTCGAGCCACTGAGCAACAAGGTCGGACGGGCGTGGGAGCCGGGCTGGGCGCAGACCGCGGAATCGGTCTCGGACCTGCGCGGCGCGCTCGCCGTGGACCCGAAAATGAAGGTCCTGATCCTGCACGGCTATGATGACCTGAGCTGCCCCTTCTTCGTTTCGCAACTGGCCATCGACCAGATCCCGCCGAGCGTGAAGGGCGACGCCGGCCGTCTGCAGCTGCACCTCTATCCGGGCGGTCACATGTTCTACAGCCGCCCCGACAGCCAGGCGCAGATGCGCAGGGACGTCATGACCATGTACGGCGCGCGCTGATCGCCGAGCGCCAGATAATCGAGGGGCCAATTCATGCGTAAACTTCTCGCCGCGACGGCGGCCGTCTCCGCTCTTCTGATCGGTCAAGCGGCGCGCGCCGCGCCCTATGCCGGTGTCGATCCGCAGACCCTGAACCGTATCGCCGACGCGGGCTTCAACCACGGTGAGGTGGTGCAGACCATCGAGTACCTGTCCGACCAGATCGGCGGGCGGATGACCAACTCCCCGGCCATGCGCAAGGCCGAGGCCTGGACCCAGAAGAAGTACACCGAGTGGGGCCTGAAGAACGTCCACAAGGAGGGCTTCGAGTTCGGTCGCGGCTGGTGGATCGAAAGCGCGCACGTGCGCATGATTACCCCGCGCCCGATCGAGCTGCGCGCCATCCCTCTGGCCTGGTCTCCCGCCACCAACGGGCCGGTCACCGGAGCCGTGGTGATCGCGCCGATCCGCACCGAAGCCGACTTCGCCAAATGGCGCGGCAAACTCAGGGGCAAGATCGTGCTGACCTCAGCCCCGACCGCCCCGAAAGATGAGAAGGATCCGCCCTTTGAACGCCTGACCGATGCGGACATCGCCAAGCTCGATACCTACCGTCAGCCTTCGTACGACCCCGCCAATCTTGAGCGCGCGGCGACGCGCGCTGCGTTCAACCTCAAACTCGACGCCTTCCTCGCCGATGAAGGCGCGGTGGCGCGGGCGACGATGTCGCGCAGCGAAGGGCGCATCGTCCATGGCGAGGGCTCAGGTTTTCGCTCGGGCCAAACGCCCAAAACACCCGCCTTCGAGCTCGGTGCGGAGGACTATCGTCGCCTGGCCCGCCTCTCCAAGTCCGGCGAGGTGACCGTCGAGGTGGACAGCAAGGTTCATTACGACGACAGCGACACCAAGGCCTACAACATCATCGCCGACATCCCTGGCGCCGATCCCAAGGCTGGCTATGTGATGGCCGGCGCCCACCTTGACAGCTGGGTGGCGGGCGACGGCGCGGCCGATAACGGGGCGGGCGCGGCGGTGGTGATGGAGGCGGCGCGCATCCTCGCCAGCCTGAACCTGCACCCAAAGCGCACCATCCGTTTCGCCCTCTGGGCCGGCGAGGAGCAGGGCCTGCTCGGTTCCTGGGCCTATGTGAACCAGCACCTGGCCACGCGCCCGTCCAACGACGCGGCGGCCAAGTACGGCCCCTATTACGGCGGCGACACCTTTCCGATCACGCCTCTGGCGGGCTTCGGCGAGATGGACGGCTACTTCAACCTCGACAACGGGTCGGGCAAGATCCGGGGCATCTTCACCGAGGGCAATTTCGCCGTCGCGCCGATCTTCAAGTCGTGGCTCGCGCCCTTCGCCAGTCTCGGAGCCTCTGCGGTAGTGGCCGAGCCGACAGGTTCGACCGACCATGTCTTCATGGTCAAGCTCGGCCTGCCCGCGTTCCAGTTCATCCAGGACCCGCTCGACTATGAGAGCCGCGTGCACCACACCGACCTCGACACTTTCGACCACCTGCGCACCGAGGACATGCGTCAGGCGGCGGTAATCCTGGCGTCCATGCTGATCGATGCCGCAGACACCGATCCGCCCCTGCCGCACAACGCGCTGCCGACGACGCCGAGCGCCACGGACCCCTTCAAGTTCGACGACCCGACGCCGCCGGGGCGGTAGTCGCTCAGATCTGCAGCAGCGCCACGGTGCCCTGGCCGCCGTCGGCGCAGATGGAGACGATGGCGCGCGAGCCGGGCGCCATGGCCGCCAGTTCCTTGATCGCCTGGCTGAGGATACGAGCGCCGGTGGCGCCGAAGGGATGGCCGAGCGCCACCGAGCCGCCATTGGGATTGAGCCGGTCGTGCGGGAAGGGGCCGAAGTTCGGCTCTAAACCCACCTTGCCCCTGAGGAAGGCTTCATCTTCCCAGGCCTTGAGGTGGAAGGCGACCTGACCGGCGAAGGCCTCGTGCAGCTCCCACAGCGCGATGTCGGCATATTTCAGCCCATGGCGGGCGAGCAGGCGCGGCACGGCATAGCCGGGCGCCATCAAGAGGCCCTCGGTGCGGAAATCCACGGCCGAGACCTCATAATCCACCAGCTGCGCCTTCGGCAGATCCGCCGGCAGCCGCGCCATGCCCGCCGCCGAACCGACCCAGAGCGACGCCGCTCCATCGGTGAGGGGCGAGGAATTGCCGGCTGTCAGTGTGCCCTTGCCGGAGGTGGTGTCGAAGACCGGCTTCAGCTTGCCGAGCTTTTCCAGCGAGGTGTCGCGGCGCGGGATCGTGTCGTGGTCCACGCCCTCCACCGGGATGATCAGGGAGTTGAAGAAGCCCTCTCCCCACCCCCTGATCGCGCCTTGATGGCTGGCGAGGGCGAGGCGATCCTGTTCCTCACGCCCGATTTGCCATTCCTTCACCGTCACCTCGGTGTGCTCGCCCATGCTCATGCCGCTGGTGCGATTGGTGACGCTGGGAATGTAGAGTTTGGGACCGTTGAAATCGAAGGCGGTCAGATGGTCGATCTTCTGACCGATGGTTCTGGCGCGCTGGAAGCCGCGCAGCCAGTCCGACAGGCCCTGCGACAGGCCGATCTGGATGCGGCTCATGCTCTCCACCCCGCCCACCAGGGCAAGGTCGCGATCGGCGCCGATCATGCCCGCCGCTTCGAAGGTCCCGACCATGGAGGTGGAGCAGGCCATGACGGTGGAGAAGGCCGGGATGGTGGCGTCCGCCCCGGCGTCCATCAGCACCTCGCGGGCGATGTTGGACCAGGTGAGGTTAGGCGCGACCGTGCCCCAGACGAAGAAGTCCGGCTTGGCGATTGCCAACATGTGCTTCGCAACCGGCAGGGACAGGGCGATGGCGTCGAGCTTGGCGAAGGGGCCGTCGACCTTGACGAAGGGCGTGCGCACCCCCGCCGCAAGCCAGATCTCGACCTTGCCGCCGGAACTCCAGGTTACGGGTGTGGGGCTCGCCATCGGCAAGTCGGCATCGTGGGCGCCGCGGCCGGGCGAGATCGGATCGCTGGCGGGAAAGGTCTCCTCGATGGCTTCATCGAGCATGGCGTCGGGGGAGTTCGGGTCGGGGGTCTCGGTGGTCATCTGCGCCTCCACTATGCCACCGATATAGTCCTGCGCCCGCAGCTTTGCAGCGGGGCTTGGCCTGCCCATTAGCCTGGCGTGGTGGGGGAGGGAGCGTGATAGAGCGGCGCGGCCTCGCCCTTGTCGCGCAGGAGGGCCCCCACCGGGTCATCCGCTGCGGGAGTCGCCGGTTGCGGGGGCGCGGGCAGGGGCGAAAGGCCGGACTGCGGTTGGGTCGGCGCTATGTCAGACACCGGAGTCGTCACGGGCTCAACGGGCGTCGGCGCGGCGGGGCCCGTCGGAATGCCGGTGGCGCCGGCGCGAGGCAGGGCGCTCGACATGAAGCCGCGCCACACCCGCGCGGCCGATCCGCCGCCGGCCAGGTGCGGCACGGGCCGGGCGTCGTCCTTGCCCACCCAGGCGCAGGCGGTGAAGTTGCCGGTGAAGCCGCAGAACCAGGCGTCCTTGCCCTCGGTGGTCGTCCCGGTCTTGCCGGCGATGTCGTAGCCCTTGATGGCCGCACCCGTGCCGGTGCCGTAGCTGACCACCGCTCGCAGCATGCGGTCCATTTCGCCGAGCGCTGGGTTGTTGATCACCTGCGCCTGCGGTTCGTCGCGGTGGCGGAACAGGGTCCGACCCGAGGCGGTGCGTACCCGCTCCACCCCATAAGGATAGACCCGCCGCCCGCCATTGGCGAAGGCGTCATAGGCCGCCGCCATCTCGATGGGGCGTACCTCCGAGGTGCCGAGCGCCATGGCCGGGTCCGGGCTGATCGGCGTGTTGATGCCGAGGCGGCGCGCGGTGTCGGCAACCTTGTCGCGGCCCACCTCGTCGGCCAGCCGCGCGGCGACGGTGTTGATCGACTTGGCCAGCGCCGTCTCCATGGAGATGGGGCCGAGGAAGGCGTTATCGTGATTGCGCGGCGACCAGCCGTTGATCGTCACCGGCTCGTCGGTCACCGTCACGTCGGGGGTGCGGCCCTGCTCCATGGCGGTGAGGTAGACGAACGGCTTCCATGACGAGCCGGCCTGGCGGTGGCCGTTGGTGGCGCGGTTGAAGGGGCTGGTGGAATAGTCCGAGCCGCCGACCATGGCGCGCACCCGGCCCTGACCGTCGAGGGCCACCAGCGCGGCTTCCTCGCCCTTGGTCCGGTCGGTCTGCACCACGTTTTCGAGCGAGGCCGCTCCGTCCTGCTCCATTTTCAGGTCGAGGGTGGTCTCCACCACGAGGTCCGTACTGAAACTGCCGATATCGCGGCGCACCTGCGGGTCCAACCAATCGACGAAATACTGGGCGGGCAGGGCAGGGTCGCGATCATAGACGCGGGGCCGAGCGGCCAGTGCCCTGGCCGCCTCGCGCGGGGTGATGGCGCCGGTCTCCACCATGGCGGCGAGCACCAGGCGCGTGCGCTCGTCCGACCGTTCCGGATTATCGACGGGGCTATAGCCGGCCGGGTTTTTCAGGATGCCGGCCAGTGTCGCCGCCTCGCGCACGGTCAGCTTGTCGGCCGACTTGTTGAAGAAGCGGTGGGAGGCCGCCTCGATCCCATAGGCGCCGGACCCGAAATAGACCCGCGACAGGTAGAGGGACAGGATCTGCTTCTTGGTGAATTTCTGTTCGAGCTGGACTGCATAGACCAGTTCCTGGGTCTTGCGCTCCAGGGTCTGCTCCTGGCTGAGGAACAGGTTGCGCGCCAGCTGCTGGGTGATGGTGGACGCGCCCTGGGCGGTGCGTCCCGTGGTCAGGTCCTTGACCAGGGCGCGGGCCATGCCGACCGCGTCGAAGCCGGTGTGCTCATAGAAGCGGCGGTCCTCGATGGAGACGAAGGCGGCGGGCACATAGGCGGGCAGCCGGTCCAGGTCGGCTGGCGGCGGCACATGCCCGCCCCGGATGCCGATCAGCGCGCCCGTTCGGTCCAAATAGGTGACCTGCGGATCGCGCGTGATCGGCGGCAGGCTTCCGGGCGCGGAGAACAGGGAGGCGGCCAGGACGAGAGACAGCAATGAAAGGGCTCCAGACGCGGGTCAGCCCCCGCCGCCCCGGCCCGTTGTCCGCTTCCTGTGCCGCGACGCAATATAATTTGCGGTAATGCTTGGGCGCATCTCGTCGCGGCCTATGTTGAGGCGTCCTTGATCCGAGGGCGCCGCGCCGCCAGATAAGCTTGAGCATGACCGACCTTCCCGCGACCACCGCCCCGCCGATCATTTCCGTCAAGGGGCTGACCAAGAGCTATAAGGGCGGGTTCCAGGCGCTGAAGGGGATCGACCTCGACATCCGCAAGGGCGAGATCTTCGCGCTCCTGGGCCCGAACGGGGCGGGCAAGACCACGCTGATCTCCATTATCTGCGGCATCGTCAACGCCTCCACCGGCTCGGTGACGGCGGACGGGCTGGACATCGTGACCGACTATCGCGCCGCGCGGATGCGCATCGGCCTTGTGCCGCAGGAGCTGAACACGGACGCCTTCGAGACGGTGTGGGCGACGGTGAACTTCAGCCGCGGTCTCTACGGCCGCGCCCCGAACAGGGCCTATGTGGAGCAGGTGCTGAAGGACCTCAGCCTGTGGGACAAGAAGGACAGCAAGATCATGGCGCTTTCGGGCGGCATGAAGCGGCGGGTGATGATCGCCAAGGCCCTGTCGCATGAGCCGACCATCCTGTTCCTCGACGAACCCACCGCCGGGGTCGATGTGGAGCTGCGCCGCGACATGTGGGAGATGGTACGCAAGCTCCGCCAAAGCGGCGTCACCATCATCCTGACCACCCACTATATCGAGGAGGCCGAGGAGATGGCCGACCGGGTGGGCGTGATCTCCAAGGGCGAGATCGTCCTGGTGGAGGAGAAAAACGCCCTGATGGAGAAGCTCGGCAAAAAGACCCTCACCATCGCCCTTCAGGCTCCCATCGCCGCCATCCCCGAGGCCCTCGGCGCCTATGACCTGGCCCTGTCCGCGGATGGGAGCGAGATCACCTACAGCTTCGACGCCCGCCATGAGGGCACAGGAATCGCCGCCTTGATGCGCCAGCTTGCGAGCACGGGGCTGGACTTCAAGGACCTGCAGACCCGTCAGTCTTCCCTGGAGGACATTTTCGTCAGCCTGGTGCACCAACCGCGCGAGCCTCAGGCGGCGGAGGCCGGACAGTGAACCTTCCCATCAATCTCTACGGTATCCGCGCCATCTATGTGTTCGAGCTGTCGCGCTGGTTCCGCACGCTCGGCCAGAGCATCCTGGCCCCAGTGATCTCCACGGCGCTGTATTTTGTGGTGTTCGGATCGGCCATCGGCTCGCACATGGCCCCCATCGGCGGGGTCAGCTACGGCGCCTTCATCGTGCCGGGGCTGATGATGCTGTCCGTGCTCACCGAGAGTCTGTCGAACGCCTCGTTCGGCATCTACATGCCCAAATGGGCGGGCACGATCTATGAGCTGCTCTCCGCACCCGTATCTTGGATCGAAGCGGTGATCGGTTATGTGGGCGCGGCGGCGACGAAGTCGGTGCTGCTCGGCCTGATCATCCTGGTCACCGCGCGCCTGTTCGTGCCGTTCAACATCGCCCATCCGGTGTGGATGGCGGCCTTCCTGATCCTCACCTCGCTCACCTTCAGCCTGTTCGGCTTCATCATCGGGGTGTGGGCGGACGGGTTCGAGAAGCTGCAGATCGTGCCGACGCTGATCATCACCCCGCTGACCTTCCTCGGAGGCAGCTTCTACTCGATCAGCATGCTGCCGCCGATCTGGCAGAAGATCACCCTGTTCAACCCGGTGGTCTACCTGGTGAGCGGTTTCCGCTGGGCCTTCTACGGCACGTCCGACGTGGCCGTGGGCCTCAGCCTCGCCGCGACGCTGGGCTTCATGCTGCTGTGCTTGGGCGTGATCTTCTGGATCTTCCGGACAGGGTATCGGTTGAAGAATTGATCGCCCAATCGGCCTGATTCACGGCCGCGCAACCTTATAGGCATCCACGGATGACCAACGGATAGTTAGCCTTCCGCGCTCTCGATCGAGACCTGTGATGAATTCTTCTGACACGCTCAGATACCTCTTCTCGACCGTTGTCGTTAAAGAGGGCTCTAGATTTCGATCGAGTGAAAACGGTCTTTTTGAGTTGAAAGCCGCGAGCTGAGTTCGGGTCAGGCTTCTCAACTCGATCGCTTCTATTTCTTCGAGCTTGCCGCGCCATGCACCAGGATTGGGCAACTCGAGCCTTGCAACATGATAGATGGGAATAAGCCGTCCGGTAGTACGGAATTGTTCGAAAATGGCGTTTGCATGATTGAGCAGCCTAAGTCCTTCCTTTTGCGAAGCTGACGTCAAAACACTCTCGATAGCACCAAGGGCAAGGGAGCCCGCTGCGACCCAACCAGCCGAACCGATGAACCCGATGCCAGTTGAAATCGGACCAATCAGCTGTGCGCCTTGATTCGTAAGCTTGCGCCATTCGAGCACACGCTCTTCTGGGTACAATTCGATAGCTGCGAGCTGATGGTTCTGGCCAGAAATCCAGAGGTCCAAGTAGCTATCAGCAAGGGAGTCGGTCACAAGAAAAGCCTAGACGTTCAACCCTGACGCTACGATCCCACCATCCACGGTGAGCGCTGTACCCACCACATAGTCCCCCGCGCGCGAGGCGAGGAAGATGGCGGGGCCGGCCATGTCTTCCGGATCGCCGACGCGGGCGAAGGGGATGCGCTTGGAGACCTCTTCGGCCTCGTCGCGGGCGACCCGGTTCATGTCCGAGGGGAAGGCGCCGGGGCAGATCGCCGTCATGACGATATTGTCCTTGATCAAGGTGGCCGCCAGCCGCCGCGTCAGGTGGATCAGCCCGGCCTTTGAGGCGTGGTAGCTGTAGGTCTCCTGCGGGTTGGGGCGCTGGCCGTCGATGGAGGCGATGTTGATCACCTTGGCGGGCTTGTCGAAGGTGCCCGCCGCCTTCAGCGCCCCGTGAAGGGCCTGGGTCAGGTAGAAGGGCGACTTGACGTTCAGGTTCATCACCTTGTCCCAGCCGGACTCGGGGAATTCGTCGAAGGGTGCGCCCCAGGCGGCGCCGGCATTGTTGACCAGGATGTCGAGCTTGCCGCCCTCGCGCTTGACGATCTCGTTGGCCAGGGCCTGGCAGCCCTCCACCGTGGAGACGTCGATGGGGATGGAGATGCACTCCTTGCCGGTGCTGGCGGTCAGTTCCTCGGCGGTGGCGTCGCAGGGGCCGGACTTGCGGGCGGAGATGTAGACGCGCTTGCAGCCGGCCAGCAGGAAGCCCTCGGCGATCATCTTGCCGATCCCGCGCGAGCCGCCGGTGACCAGGGCGACACGGCCCTCCAGCGAGAACATATCCGAGCGCATGCGATACCCTTCCTTCTAATTGTTGAGCGCACGCTAAAGCGGAAGCGGGACGAAGGCCAGACTCCCACATACCGTCTCCCTCGGGCTTGACCCAAAGGCTGTCGGCTGTCGGCTGGCGCGGGCGTGGGGACGACCCTCGGGTCAAGCCCGAGGGATACGGAAGAAGAAGGGTGAGCTCACTTCATCGGCGCGAGGATGGCGTCCAGCGAGCCCTCGCCTGTCCCGATCTTCTCCAGGTGCGGGTAGAGCAGGCCGCCGTGCCAGTCGATCTTCACCGTGCGATAGTGGTTGTTGATCTTCACCAGAAGTTCGATGGGCTCCTTGGAGGTCTTGGCCGCCTTCACCGCCTCCTTCAGCAGGTCGCCGCTATAGTTCAGTCCGTTGACGGCGATGAGCTGGGTATCGGCGGTAAGGCCGACCTTGAAGGCGGGCCCCTCCCACTGCACCTCGGCCAGGGCGCCCTCCTTGTTCACCGCGAAGCCGAGCGAATACATGAAGTCGGCATTGCCGCGCCGGGTCTCCACACTCTTGGCATAGGGCGACTGCACGTCGGTATAGACGAGGTTGTAGCCGCCGCGCTTCAGGCCATCGAGCGGAGCGCCGGGGCCGTGGCCTTCCAGCCGCGTCTTCAGGAAGCGGGTCCAGTCATAGGGCTGGATGGTGTTCAGCGCGGTGACCACATCCTCGAAGGTATAGGTGTGGGTGATGAAGCTGCCGTCATCGACGCCGAAGAACAGCCTGGCGAAGTCGGAAAGCGAGTGTTTGCCGCCGGACTTCTCACGGATCAGGGTGTCGGCATCGAGCCAGATCAGCTGGCCTTCGGAGTAATAGTCCTCCGACCGTTGCCAGCTCAGCCAGGACTGCGGGCGGCGCGAAGAGACGATGGGGTCGTTGGTGGTGTCGATCAGCGCTTTCCATTCGCGGCCGACCCGGTGGTCGTAGGTGGCGGCGGTCAGGGCGATGGCGTCCAGCGTGTCCTGTTTGCTCATCAGGCCCGAGCGGGCGGCCAGCACATAGCCCCAGTACTGGGTCTGGCCCTCATAGACCCACAGCAGGCTATCGCGCATGGGTACGTTGAAGGTGGGGGTCCATAGGTCCGCGCCGCGACGGAACTTGCCGTCCCAGGAGTGGGTGTATTCGTGGGCCAGGAGGTCTCGTCCCGCCGACCCCTTGTCCCAATCCTTGAAGTAGCCCGGCGTCGTGCCGTCTTCCGAAGACTGGTGATGCTCCAGCCCGTTGCCGCCCATCTTGTCGGACAAGGAAAACAGGAAATCGTAGTGGCTGTAATGGTGCGAGCCGAAGTTGAGATAGGCCTGCTTGACCAGATTCTTGTGCGCGGTGATCTGCGCCGGCGTCATTTCCAGCTGCTCGGGCGAATCGGCGATCACGTCCAGATGAACCGGCGCGGGACCGCCGGGATCAAGATCGACCTGCTTATAGTATTTGCCGGCGATCAGCGGGCTGTCGGCGAAGGTGTTGAAGCTGGTGGTCTTGAAGTGGACCCACTGGCTGTCTTCGTGCTCGGTCTCCAGCGCGGTGGCGTATTTCCAGCCGACGGGCAGCTTGATCGAGGTCTTGATATGGATGTCACGGGTGAAGTAGCCGGCTGGGTATAGCGCCAGCGAGATCCACTGCGCGTTCAGCATCTCCGGCGTCATCACCACGCGGCCTTCGCGAGTGGAGACGGCGGACAGGAACTGGAATTCCACCTCCAGCGACTTGGCGCCCTTGGGCGGATCGATGTGGAAGGCGGTCACCTCGACCGGGTCGCGCGTCCATTCCACCCGCTTGCCGTCGGCATGGATGATCAGGCCCGCCACCTTGTCGATAGAGCCCCCCGGCGAGTGAGCGCCTGGCAGCCACTTGGGATAGGTCAGCACCACCGGCCCAGGCCCCGCCAGCGGAACCATCTCCTTGATGGTGAAAATGCCGTGGGTGAGGTCGGTCGCATCGACAGCCACGGTGAGTACGCCGGGATAGGCGATGTCCTGCGGGGTCGGGATCGGCGGGGAGGGCGGGGCCGGCATGGGCTGGGCGATGACGCCGCCTGGAACGGCGGCTTGGGCGTGCAAGGCCAATGAAGCGGCCAGCGCCGCCAACGAAATACCAAACCCACGCATGGTCATCTCCGGGAGAAATTCTCCAAACCTATGCCCGCATCGACCTCCCTTTCGCAACGACGCCGACATCATCGGTCGTCCTGCGGCTGGATCATCAAAGATGTCGGGCGCTGGTCATCAGCAGTCGAACGCTCATCCGCTATCTTCACGGCGTCGGAACCAACGCGCTACAGCCCCGCTCTCAGCCCATGCTCCGTCCCATCCCGCTCGCCTGCCTCGTCGTCCTTACCGGTTGCGGCCCTGCCGACCCGCCGCCCAAGCCAACGGTAGCGGTGGCCCCAGCACCAGCGCTGGCCGCTCCCAAGCCGGCTTTGCCGTCCGCCCGGGCCGCCGACCTCGATAAGGTCAACAACGCCGCGTTCGACCCCAACGCCCCACCGTCGGCGGCCAGCTCGCCCACCGCGCCGAAGGAGACGCCGGCCGATCCTATGCTGATCAAGGCCGAGGTGCTGCTCACCCGCGCGCGCTTCTCGCCCGGCGCCATCGACGGCAAGGCGGGGACCAACCTCAAGCATGCGATCGCCGCCTTCCAGACCTCGAAGAACCTTTCGGACTCTGGGGCCTTGGACGCCGATACATGGAAAGCGCTCACCGCCGTCGGCGGCGCCCCGGCGGTAAAGACCTACATTATCACAGACGCCGATATCGCTGGCCCCTTCGCCCCGGATGTGGGCGAGGATTTCGTCAAGCTGGCGGCGCAGGAAGCCGGACCGCAATTCGCCACGCCGCTCGAGGCCCTGGCCGAGCGCTTTCACATGAGCCAGGCGCTGTTGCAGGAATTGAACCCCGGCGCGGACTTCGCCAAGGCCGGCCAGGTGCTGGTGGTGACGGACGCGGAGGCGCCGGCCTTCGCCAAGGGCGATGTGAAGTCTATCACCGTGTCCAAGGCCGACGCCCTGGTCACCGCCTACGGCGTGGACGACAAAGTGATCGCCACCTATCCCGCCACGGTTGGCTCTACAGAACGGCCCTCGCCCTCGGGCGTGCACAAGGTCAACGGTGTGGCCAACAATCCGGACTACGTCTACGACCCGAAGAAGCTGCACTGGGGTCCGCGCAGCCACGGGAAGCTCGTGGTCAAACCTGGGCCAAACAACCCGGTCGGCGTGGTGTGGATCGACCTCAACGCCCCGAGCTACGGCATCCACGGCTCGCCCGACCCGGAGAAGATCGGCAAGACCGCCAGCCACGGTTGCGTCCGCCTGACCAACTGGGATGCGAAAGCGCTGGCGGCAGGCGTGAAGCCTGGCGTGGTCGTGACCTTCGAAGGCGATCGCGCCAGAAAGAAGAGCTAGGCGTTCCCGCCTAGGTTATCTGTGCCGCGATCTGTTCGGCCAGCACCTTGAGTTCGTCCAAGTCAGCCATCTTGCCGTGGCTGTGCCCTTTCATCGGCTGATCGGCCCAGCGCGGGATGATGTGGACGTGCAGATGAAACACGGTCTGGCCCGCTGCCGAGCCGTTGAACTGGGTGATGATCACGCCGTCGGGGTTCAGCGCCGCCACCACGGCCCGCGCCACCCGCTGGACGTCGGCCATAACCGTGCAGAGAACGTCGGGTTCGACCTCCAGAAGGTTGCGCGCCTTGGACGTTTTGGACACCACGAGGCAATGGCCGCGCGCTTGGGGAAAAACGTCCATGAAGGCCAGCACGTCTCGGTCCTCATAGAGCTTCACCGCCGGCATCTCGCCGCGCACGATCTTGGCGAAGATGTTCTGATCGTTGTAGGGGCCGTCGAGGCTCATGACTGTGCTCCGTACTCAATGCTAAGGCTGGTACCAAGAAGGGCAGGCGAGGGGAACATGCCGAAGGTCGATAGCGAAACCCTGACCGAGCAGCAGAAGAAGTGGTTCGCCTCGGTGCGGGCCGGGTTGGAGCGCGATACCGGCAAGTCGCTCACCGCGTGGGTGGAGATCGCCAAGACCTGCCCCGTCCCCGCCGACAAGCCGCGCGCGCAACTGGCCTGGTTCAAACAGACGCACGGCCTGTTACAGAACCGCGCCTCCTACGTCCTTAGCGAGGCCTTCCCCAAGCAGGGCGGGTGGGACGACGCCGAGACCCTTCGCGACACCCTGTGGGGCGATCCAGCCCAGCGGGCGATCTATGAAGCGGTGGCTGCGGCGGTGGCGGATTTTCCCGAACTCGTCACGGGCCAGCGCAAGGGCTATTCGGCCTGGTCCAGGGCCTATCAGTTCGCCGCTCTCCGGCCCGTTAAGGGCGGTGCGCGGCTCGGCCTCGCCATCGCGCCGGATGTCGATCCGCGACTTGCACCCGCCAAGCCGAGCGAGGGCTGGTCGGAGCGGTTGAAATCCACCCTAGTCGTCACAGAGACCGGCGAAATCGATGCGGGCGTGAAGGCGTTTCTCCAGGCCTCTTTCGAGCTCAGCTAGACGTCCTTGAAAGGGCTGTACTCGGCGGCGAGATAGGCCATTTCCTGCTCCACGGCCGGCCGCTCCTGGTCGAGATAGCGACGGACCGGTTCGCGCAACGCCTTGTCGGCGATGTAGTGAGCCGAATAAACCGGAGATGGCAGGTAGCCGCGCGCCAGCTTGTGCTGGCCCTGCGCCCCGGCTTCGACCCGCTTCAGGTCGCGCAGTATGGCCTGTTCGATGGCTTGATAGTAGCAGAGCTCGAAGTGCAGGAAGGGCACATCCTCCAGGCAGCCCCAGTTGCGGCCATAGAGTGTGTCGTCGCCCATCAGGTTCAGCGCGCCGGCGATCCACCGCCCCTCGCGCCGGGCCATCACCAGAAGAATCCGGTTCGCCATCCGCTCGCCCATGAGGGAGAAGAACTGTCGGTTCAGGTAGGGTCGGCCCCACTTGCGGCCACCCGTATCCATGTAGAACGAGTAAAAGGCGTCCCAGTGTTCCTCGGTGAGATCGGAGCCCGAAAGGGCCGCGATCTCAAGCCCTTGCTGGGCGTCCCTGCGCTCGCGTCTGATGGTCTTGCGGCGACCTGAGGAGAGGGCGGCGAGGAAGTCGTCGAACGTCGCGTAGCCCGTGTTCTCCCAGTGGAATTGCTGGTCCTCGCGCAGCAAAAGGCCCTGCTCGCCCATGAATTTCCATTCTGGTTCAAGCGGAAAGGTGACGTGTAGGGACGAGGCGCCGAGGCGGTCGCACAGCGTCACCGCCCCTCCGACCAGGGTTCTCGACGCCTCGTCGAACGCAACATCCTCACGCGCGATGAGCCGTGGGCCGGTTACGGGAGAGAAGGGCGCAGCGCACTGGAGCTTGGGATAGTAGCGTCCACCGGCCCGCTCGTAGGCGTCGGCCCAGGCGTGGTCGAACACGTACTCGCCCTGGCTATGGGACTTCAGATAGAGCGGCATGACAGCGGCGGTACGGCCGTCCGCATCCTCGACACTGAGGTGCTGAGGCGCCCAGCCGGTGCGAGGCGACACGCAACCGGATTCCTCGAGCGCGGACAGGAAGTCATAGGATGTGAAGGGATTGTGGCCGTAACCCGCCGCGCCGTTGCAGGTGTCCCAGGCCTCCTTGCCGATATCGGCTATGTCGGTATGGACCCGGACCTGCGGCTTCAGGATGGTCACGGACGGAAGCCTTCGAAGATCAGGTTGTCGTAGTGCGGGGCGAACATCGCCGCCTGCTCCGATGAACGTAGGGTCCAGGCGACGATGGGAAATCCCGCCTCGCGAGCCGATACGGCTGATTCGGTGGCCAGCATATCGACTGAGAGGGCCAGGAAATGCGGCCGAGCGATCGCAATATGTTCAAGGGCCTGCAGCGACCGCCGCTTCTCGGCCGGCAGGCGCATTCCGGCCGCATCTTCATAAAGATAGGAGTCGAGGCCGCGCAGCACCTCTGGCCGGTGGTCGGCCCACCAGGCATGTGAGCGGGCGTTGAAGCCGATGATCGCCACCGGACCGCGATAGTCGTCCAGCAGCGCTGCGACCGCCTCGTCCAATGGACCTTCCTCGCCAGGGCGAGACTTGATCTCCACATGGATCAGGGCGCGGCCGTCCACTCGGTCGAACACCTGGCGCAGAGTCGGGATCGGCTCGCGGGAATCCTTCAATCGGAGTGTCGCAAGTTCGGTAGCCGCGAGATCGGCGAGACGGCCCTGGCGCAGCGTCATCCGCTCCAGCCCATCGTCATGGAACACCATGACCTCGCCGTCCGCCGAAAGGCGAACATCGAGCTCGATACCGTAGCCGGCGTCCAACGCCGCCTCAAAAGCCGCCAGAGAGTTTTCCGGCGCACCCTTGGGGCTCCACAGGCCGCGGTGCGCCACAGGTGGATCGAGCAATAGGTCATAAGCCTCTAGGGCGGAAGGCGAAACCGGTTCCGGCTTCACGCGATCTCCACCACCGCATCGACCTCGACGCTGAAGTTGAGCGGCAAGCGATAGACGCCAACAGCGGAGCGGGCATGGCGGCCCTTGTCACCGAAGGCCTCGACCATCAGGTCTGAACAGCCGTTCACCACCTG
The DNA here is from genome assembly GCA_903862425.1 of uncultured Caulobacterales bacterium. Taxonomy (GTDB): domain Bacteria; phylum Pseudomonadota; class Alphaproteobacteria; order Caulobacterales; family Caulobacteraceae; genus CAIOYC01. Next base: position 35,942 of record CAIOYC010000008.1, read on the forward strand.
GGGAATGTCGAAAAAGGATGGGCCGGCCTGAACGAAGCCGCCGAGCTTGACCACGCGAGCGATGCGGGAAAGGTCGCCGTCGCAGGCGGCCTTCATCTGGGCGATCAGGTTCACGCCGCACAGGCGCGCGGCCTTCACCGCCGTGTCGAAGTCCACATCCTCCCCGACCACGCCGGTGATTCCGCCGGCCGCATCGCGCGACACCTGCCCGGAAATGTGAACGAGGTTGCCGGAGCGCACGAAGGGCACATAGTTAGCCACAGGCGCGGCCGCTGGAGGCAGGGTGACACCAAGGGCGGCGAGGCGGGTCTCGATATCGGACATGGGAGCTCCGGGAGGTCTGCCCCGCAAATAGGCCGCCTGCGCCCGGGGCTCAACCGTTCCGCTGCAAAGCCAGGCGCACACGGAAGTTTTATCGAACCCAAGCCCAGAAATTCTCGTTGGGGGTTAGCACGGCGACGCTTCATGGGTGAGGCGAGAATAGGACGCGACTGCCCTTGGTGAGCCTAGCCCCCGACGCCCGCCTGACCGGCAGCGCGCCTGCGCGCCGGTGGACGAGGTCATTTCGGCGTCGCACCGCCGTGCCCGGCTTCGGCCTGACCATGGGCATCACCCTGACAGTCCTATGTCTTGTGGTTCTGATCCCGCTGTCGTCGGTGGCGATCAAGGCGGCGGGGATGGGGTGGAGCGACTTCGCCCAGGCCGCCTTCTCGCGCCGGGCCATCAACGCGTACAAGCTGAGCTTCGGCGCCTCCTTGATCGGGGCGGTGATAAACGGGGTGTTCGGCGCCCTGACCGCCTGGGCGCTGGTGCGCTACAAGTTCCCCGGCCGGATGCTGCTGAACGGCCTGGTCGACCTGCCCTTCGCCCTGCCCACCGCCGTGGCCGGTATCGCCCTGGCCGCCCTCTATGCTCCCAATGGCCTGATCGGCGGCGTGCTGGCCAAGGTGGGGGTCAAGGCGGCCTACAACTATACCGGGGTGGTCATCGCCCTGACCTTCATCGGACTGCCCTTCGTGGTCCGCACTTTGGAGCCGGTGCTGCGCGAATTGTCGGCCGATGTGGAAGAGGCCTCGGCCACTCTCGGCGCGACGGGGCTGCAGACGGTGGTGCGGGTGATCGCGCCGGCGCTGCTGCCCGCCTGGCTGACCGGCTTCGCCCTGGCCTTCGCGCGGGGTGTGGGGGAGTACGGTTCGGTGATCTTCATCGCCGGCAATATGCCGTTCAAGACGGAGATCGCTCCGCTGCTTATCACCATGCAGCTGGAGCAGTTCGACTACGCCTCCGCCTCGGCCATCGCCGTCGTCATGCTGTTGGCGTCCTTCGCGCTCCTCCTCCTGATCAACGCCATCCAGGCGTGGTCGCGCCGGCATGAGGGCTGAGCCGTGGTGGATGCGACCCTTTCCGCCCCGCGCGTCGGCCGTGATCCGGCCTGGGTAAAGGGCCTGATCCTGACCCTTGTGGTCGGCTTCATCGTGCTGTTCCTCGTCGCGCCCCTGGCCATGGTGTTCGCCGGCGCGTTGTCCAAAGGTGCGGCGCCCTTCCTGATGGCGCTCGGCCAGCCGGACTCGCTCTCGGCCATCAGGCTGACCTTGATCGTCGCCGCCATTGCCGTGCCGTTCAATGCGGTGTTCGGCATCAGCGCCGCCTGGGCCATCGCCAAGCACCGGTTTCCTGGCAAGGCGTTCCTGATCACCCTGATCGACCTGCCTTTTTCCGTCTCGCCGGTGGTGGCGGGGCTGATTTATGTGCTGGTATTTGGCTTGCAGGGCTGGTTCGGCAACTGGCTGAGCGATCACGACATCAAGATCGTGTTCGCGGTGCCCGGCATCATCCTGGCGACCATCTTCGTCACCTTCCCCTTCGTGGCGCGCGAGCTGATCCCGCTGATGCAGGCGCAGGGCACGGACGAGGAGGAGGCCGCCGCTACTCTCGGCGCGGGCGGGCTGCAGACCTTTTGGCGCGTGACCACGCCCAATATCCGCTGGGGCCTGCTCTACGGCGTCCTGCTCAGCAATGCGCGGGCGATGGGCGAGTTCGGAGCCGTGTCGGTGGTGTCGGGCCATATCCGCGGCCTGACCAACACCATGCCTCTGCATGTGGAGATCCTGTACAACGAGTACGATTTCGTCGGTGCATTCTCGGTGGCGGCCTTGCTCTGCCTGCTGGCTATCGTCACCCTGGTGCTGAAGGCCGTGCTCGAAACCCTGGAGCCGGAGGCGTCGCGCCATGGCCTTTGATCGACCTGAACCTTCGGAGACCGCATTGACCCCTGTGGCCGATCCGACCACCGCGCCAGCCGCCGCCATCCGGCTCGACCGTGTGTCCAAGCTGTTCGGCCGGTTCGCCGCGTTGAAAGGCGTGGAGTTGGAGGTCCGCCCGGGCGAACTTCTCGCCGTGCTGGGACCCTCCGGTTCGGGCAAGACCACCCTGTTGCGTCTCGTGGCCGGGCTGGAATTCCCGGACGAAGGCCGGATCCTGTTCGGCGACGACGATGTCACCCTGACCAAGGCGTCGGATCGCCGGGTAGGGTTTGTGTTCCAGCAGTACGCCCTGTTCAAGCACATGACGGTGGCCAAAAATGTCGCCTTCGGCCTCGATGTGCGGCGTAAGGACAAGCCGAGCCGCAAGGATCGCGATGCGCGTGTGGCCGAGTTGCTGAAGCTGGTGGAGCTCGGCGATCTCGGCAAGCGCTTTCCCCTGCAGCTGTCCGGCGGCCAGCGCCAGCGGGTGGCCCTGGCGCGGGCGCTGGCCGTATCGCCGCGGGTGCTTTTGCTCGACGAGCCGTTCGGCGCGCTCGACGCCACGGTGCGCAAGTCGCTGCGTCGGGAGCTGCGCCGCATCCACGACGCCACGCAGGTCACCACCGTCTTCATCACCCACGACCAGGAGGAGGCGCTGGAGCTTTCCGATCGGGTCGTGGTGCTGAACGAAGGGCGGATCGAACAGATCGGCACGCCGGATGAAATCCTGAACGCCCCCGCCACCGCCTTCGTCGCCGGCTTCGTCGGCCAGTCGAACGCGTTCCATGGCGAGGTCAGGGCCGAAGTATTTAGGGCCGAGGGGATGACCCTGCCCGCGCCGGGCTTGGCCGATGGTCCGGCTGAGGCCTTCGTCCGAGCCGATCAATGGGCGCTGAGCTCGGGCAAAGGGCTGGAGGTTAAGGTGCTGCGCGTTCCGCCGAGCGCCGGCCTCCTTCGTGTCGAAGTGGAAGACCCGCACGGCCGCCCGCTCGAAGCGGCGCTGTTGCGCGCCGAGGGCGTCGCCAAGCCGGCGGTGGGTGATAAGATCCGGTTGAGGGCGACTGGCGGACGCGTCTTTCCGTCGCCCTGAGCCCGGCCAAGCCTGAAATACGGCTTGCGAACCACCCATAACGGTGACAGCCACGGACGACGCCGCTAGACCGGCGTAGGGGTGAGTGGCCGCGCCGTTCATCGGCGTCAGTGTTTGAATAGGACTTTCGCTTGGGACGACCAGGCCTCGCCTTGGCGATCGCCGCCGCTTTTCTGATCTGCGCGCCCGTGATTTCCAAGGGTGGGGCGCAGGCGGCGACCCAGCGCCGGGCGGTGGTCGAGGGGGTGGAGGATCGCGCCCTGCGCAACGCCATCGAGCTTGCGATCGGCGATGAGAAAAGTCAGCCGGCCAATCGTATCGACGCGCGCCGCCGCGCCCGCCAAGCCGCCGACAGCGCCACTAAACTTCTACGCTCGGAGGGCTATTACGACTCCGAAGTGAGGTCTGACATCGGCGAGGGCGACCGGCCACAGGCCGTGGTGAAGATCGAGGTGGGACCACGCACGGTGCTGGCTTCGCCTCAGATCCAGTGGATCGGGGCGCCGCCCGCTCAGGCCCAGCAGGCCGACATCGTCAAGACCATGGTGTTGAAGACCGGCGCGCCAGCGCGCGCCGCCGACGTTCTGGCGGCGGAGGGGCGGCTGGTCTCCGCCACGCAGGAGCAGGGCTATGCCGACGCCAAGACCGCCGACCGAGAGGTCTCGGTCGAACACCTCGACAAGACCATGCACGTGGTCTTCAAGATCGCCGCCGGGCCGCTGGTCAAGCTCGACGGGCTGAAGATCGAGAGCAAGGGTCGCACCAAGCGCGCCTGGTTGTTGAAGCTGGTGCCGTGGAAGGCCAACGACGTCTACAAGCCCGCCCGCGTCGCAGAGTTGGAACGGCGGTTGCTGGAAACCCAGGTGTACGAGTCGGTGACCGTTGCGCTGGCGCCTGAGCCAAATGCCGACGGACTGCGCCCGGTGGTGGTGAGCCTCGCTGACCGCTCGCGCCACACCATCGAGTTCGGGGCCGGCTATTCCACATCAGAGGGGCCGGATGTGGAGCTGAAGCTGCTGAGCTACAATATCTTCGGTCGCGGCGACACGGTGACCTATGAGGCGCGCTATGCCGATACCGCCAATACCAACGATCTCGGCTCCAAGCTTGGCGTCCAGCTGTCGCTGCCGCATTTCATGCAGCCGGGGCGGACCCTCACCGTCGAGCCCTCGCTGTTCCAGAATGTCACCAACGCCTATACCGCCACGGGCGGCGGGATCAGCGGCGACCTGACCCAACGCTATGGCAAGACCTCCTTCGTCACCGGCGGCGCGTCGGTCACCCAGAGCCGGGTGGACGACAAGGAGACCGGCAGCATCAACATCCTGACGCTCAAGCTGCTCGGCGCCTTCGCGCTCGACCGCTCGGACAATCCGCTCGATCCGCACACCGGCTACAAGATCGACGCGCGGGTCGAGCCAACCCAGATCGAGGGCGACGAGCAGCTCTTCTATGTGAAGATGCAGGCCCAGGCGTCCTGGTATCTGCCGCTCGACAAGCTGGACAACAACATCCTCGCCTTCCGCGGCCGGATCGGCTCCATCGTCGGCGGCAAGATCCCGAGCGTGCCGGCGTCCGACCGATTCTATGCCGGCGGCGGCGGCTCGGTGCGCGGCTATGTCTACCAGACGGTGGGGCCGCACTATGCGGACAATACACCCGTTGGCGGCCTGTCGCTCGTGGAGGGCTCGGTTGAGCTGCGCCATCGATTCAACGATACCTTCGGGGGCGTGCTATTCTTCGATACCGGCTCAGTAGGGGGCCAGATTCAGCCGGACTTCCGCCATACGGACGCGGCGCTGGGCCTTGGCCTGCGCTACAATCTCGGCTTCGCCCCGATCCGGGCCGACATCGGCTTTCCGCTGCAGAACGCCAATGGGGCGGGGCAGGCGCCGTTCCAGATCTACATCTCCATCGGGCAAAGCTTTTGAGCGAGTCCGACAGCCCATCCGTCGAGACGGCGCCGCCTGGGCCGAGCCCGAAGCGCAGGTCACGCTGGGGCTGGTGGACCCTGGGCGTCGTCGGCGGCCTGATCGCGACCCTGCTCATCGCCGCGGTTGTGGTGCGTTATGGCGCGGCGACGGAGCCCGGGCGGGCGCTGATCGTCCGCCTGGTCAACGGGTTGAAGCTCGGTCCCGTCGGGCACCTGAAGATCGCCGGGCTGAAGGGCGACGTGTTCGAAGCTTTCAGTGTCGAGGACTTGGAAGTCGTCGACGCCAAGGGAAGTTGGGTCGTTGCGCACCGGGTGCGAATGATCTGGTCGCCGGCCGAGCTGATGGGTCGGCGCGTCCATATCGGGCGGCTATGGGCGGACGACCTGCATGTATACCGCGCGCCGGAGATGACGAAGGAGCCCGCGGGTCCCGCCGCAAAGCCGCCGGTCAGCGTGGTGCTCGACGACCTGCGCCTGAAACTGGAGACGGACCCTGCGATCAGCGTCCAGCACGGCCTGTGGGACGTGCGCGCCAGGCTGATCCTGCGCCGGAGCGGCGAGGCCAGGGCCAGCATCGCCGCGCACAGCCTGCTGCACAAGGGCGACGGGCTCGACCTGCAAGCCGACATCGGTCGTCGCGACCGCATGCATCTACGCGCCGAGGCGGTGGAGGCGGCGGGCGGCGCTCTGGCTGGCGCGCTCGGCCTGCCGGCGGATCGGCGCCTGCTGGTCCACGCCAAGGGCGACGCCAACCAGATTGAGGGTCAGCTCGATGCTGAGGTCCAGTCCGGCGCCGAAAAGCCGCTAGACCTCGCGGCCCGCTGGTCCAAAGCCGGGGCCGAGGTGAACGGGCATGTGAACCTCGCCGCGTCCAAGCTCACTAGATATTTCGCCGACCGGCTGGGGCCCGAGGCGAGCATCACCGCCAGCGTGAAGCCCGACCACGGCGACATCTATACGGCGACGGGCCGACTGACGGCGCGCGACGGGAACATCGCCATTGACGGGCCAGTGAATTGGAGGACGCGGCGGGCGGAGGGCGCGCACGTGTCCGCGCATCTGCCGGACCTGTCGCGCTGGCTTGAAATCCCCAAGATCGGCCCGGCGAGTCTCGATGGCCAGGTTACCGGCGGGCTCGACGACTTCATGCTGAAGGGGAAGGTCGCGGCCGAGCGGTTCGAGCAAAGCGGGGTTACGGTCGCGCGCCTGGAAGGTCCCGCCAGCATCGGTCTTTCCAAGGGGGAGTGGCGCATCCAGGCCGATGTGCAGGGCTCGGGCGCGAAGGGCGCCGCGCCCATCGGCCCGTTGATCGGACCGACCCCCCACGCTGCTGTCGACCTTTCGCTACTGAAGGACGGCCGGTTCCTGATCCGCTCCGCCGACCTCAAGGGTTCCGGGGTGCAGGTGAGCGCGACGGGTGGGCAGGGGCTGCTCGGTGATCTCACCTTCAAGGGCGATATGCGGGTGAGCAACCTGGCGCCGATCCATCCCGGCGCGCACGGCGCGGTGAGCGCCAGCTGGAACGCCTCGGCGGGTAAGAATTCGTCCACCTGGGCGCTAACGCTGGACGCCAAAGGAACCGGCTTCGCCACGGGCCTGCCGGAGCTCGACCGGTATCTGGGCGCCCAACCCCGCTTCACTGCCAAGGGCTCGGCCGGACCCAAGGGGATCGTGTTCGATCGGGCGGAACTGAACGGCGCCGCGTTGCAGGCTACCGGCAAAGGTGCGTTGGGCGACAAGGAAAGCATCGATTTCGATATCGACTGGAGCGCAAAGGGACCCTTTGCCGCCGGTCCAGTGGAGGTCGCCGGGTTGGCCAAGGGCACGGGCAAGATCACCGGCACGCTCTCCAACCCCCGCGCGGATCTCATGGCCGAACTGGCCTCGGTGGACTTTGGCCGGCTGATCATCACTCCCGCCAAGCTGTCCCTGACCCTGCTGAAGGGGCCGGATGGACTCGACGGCTCAGGCGCGCTGGAAGGGCTGACCAAGGACTATGGCCGCGCCAGTCTGAAGACCGGCTTCCGCTTTGTCGGGCCGGGGATCGAACTGCACGATCTGGCGGCCGATGCGGGCGGGGTAAAGCTTTCCGGCGCCCTGGCCTTGCGCGATGGTGCGGCGTCCACCGCCGATCTGACCCTCAGCGCTGGAGCGGGGGCCTTTCTCAGCGCCGGCCGTCTGGACGGGACGCTCAAGCTGGTAGACCAGACCGGCGGCGTCCAGGCGCGCCTGGACCTGACCGGCAAGGGGTTGGCCTCGCCCGACCTGCCCACCACGATCCGGAATCTGAAGCTCACGGCAGCCGGACCACTTGCGAAGCTTCCGTTTCAGGCCAGCCTCGACAGCCTCGATCCCATCGCCTGGTCGTTCAAGGGCGATGGAGTCTATGCGGGGGGCAAGGAGACGGTGGTTACCCTTTCCGGCGGCGGCAAGCTGCGTAAGGCGGCCTACAGCACCCGGTCGCCCGCCGAAGTCCGATTCGGGCCCGATGGTAACGGAGCCAGGCTGCACCTCGCCATCGGCGGCGGGCGCGCCGATATCGACGCACGGCTCACCTCGGGCGAGGCCCAGGCCAAGGCGGAGCTGGCCAATGTGAGCCTCGGCGCCGTCCTGGAAGACTTCACCGGCGCGGTCTCCGGCACGCTGGCGCTGCAGGGAAAGGGGCCACGCCTCGAAGGATCGCTCGACGGGACTGTGACCGACGCCCGTTCCAAGGATGAACCGGCCAAGGAAGCCCTCACCGGCCATGTCAAGGCAAGCCTGTCCGGATCACGTATCCACTTCGCCGCCAACGCCGCCAATCCGGAAGGATTGAAATCCAATTTGGAGGTAGACCTTCCAGCAGAAGCTTCCGCCGCGCCGTTCCGGATCGCCATCGACCGCACCAAACCCCTCAACGGAACCTTCAACGCGGAGGGGGAGATTCATCCCCTGTGGGATTTGATCGCGGGCGGCGAGCGCACCCTTTCGGGCCAGGTCTCGGCCCACGCCACCTTTGGCGGGACCATCGCCGATCCGGCCGCCACCGGCGAAGCTTCCCTGGCCAAGGGTCAGTTCCGCGACATCGCGACCGGGCTGGCGCTGAACAATCTCACCGTCGCGACGGAGTTCAACCACACCCTGGTGACGGTCAGCCAGTTCAGCGGCGCGGACTCACGCGGCGGGACACTGACCGGGCAAGGTCGCGTCAGCCTTGAGCGGGCAGGTGGTTCTACTTTCACCCTCAACGCCAAGCGTTTCCAGCTGATCGACAATGAAGTAGGGCGCGCCTCGGCCTCCGGCGCCGTGACGGTGACGCGCGATGCGGACGGTAAGGCGCGGCTCTCCGGAGCCCTCACGATCGACCGTGCCGATTTCACCGTGAACACCCCCGTGCCCACCGGCGTGGTGCCCCTGGACGTGGTCGAGCTGCATCAGAAGGAGGTCGAGGGCATCGAGCGTGCGGGCAAGCCCGGCCCCGAGCCGGTCTTCGCCCTTGATGTGTCGCTTAAGGCGCCCCGCGGCATCGTCCTCAAGGGGAAGGGACTGGAAGCGGAGCTCTCGCTAGACGCGCATGTCGGTGGGTTCATCAGTCGTCCAGAGCTCACCGGCAACGCGCGGATCGTGCGCGGCTTCTACGACTTCGCTGGTCAGCGGTTCGAGCTGGACGACCGCGGGGTTGTGCGTCTCGGCACGACCCCTGAGCAGATCCGCCTCGACCTCACCGCTACCCGCGATGACCCCACATTGACGGCGGTGGTGAGAGTGAAGGGCACGGCCGCCAAGCCGGAAATTACCCTGACTTCAAGCCCGGTCTTGCCTCAGGACGAGGTGCTCTCGCGCATGTTGTTCGGCGTCTCCGCCGCCCAGCTTTCGCCCGGTCAGGCGGCGCAGCTGGCCTCGTCGCTGGCGGCCCTGCAGGGCGGGGGTGGTTTCGACCTGATCGGCAACCTGCGCCAGTTTGCAGGCCTCGACCGTCTGGCCCTCGGCGGCACGCAGGCCTCCGGCACCACCGTGTCGGGCGGTAAGTACCTGACCGATAATGTCTATCTGGAGCTCACCGGCGGCGGCCGCACGGGACCCTCGGCGCAGGTGGAATGGCGGGTTCGGCGTGACCTGTCGCTGGTCTCCCAGGTGGGCACGCAGGGCGATGCGCGCCTGTCGATCCGCTTCCGCAAGGACTACTAGCGAAAAGGTCTAGGCGGCTTTGCGACCGCCGCGGTGCGCATAGTGCTGGTCGCCGTGGTGGAACACCCCATCCGTCGGCAGCACCCCTTCGATGGGAATGTCCTTCAGCGACGGCAGGCGGGCGTAAAGGCCGCCGAAGTCCTTCATCGCCGCCTCGAGCAGGGACTCGATGGACTCGATGACGAAATAGACCTGCTGGAAATCGTCGATGCGATAGGGCGTTCGCATCACCCGCTCCAGATCGAAGCCCAGCCGGTTGGGCGAAGCATCGTCCAAGGCGAACACGGTCTCGCTCTTGGAAGATACGATCCCGGCGCCATAGATGCGCAGGCCTTCAGCCGAACGCATCAGGCCGAACTCCACCGTATACCAATAGAGCCGCGCCAGATTGTGCAGTTGGCCAAGGCCCATGGCGCGGCGCCCGCCCTCGCCATAGGCCTGCATGAAGTCTGCGAAGGTGGGATCGGTCAGCATCGGCACGTGGCCGAAGACGTCATGGAAGACGTCGGGCTCTTCCAGATAGTCTAGCTGGTCGGGCTTCCTGATGAAGTTGCCGGCCGGGAAGCGGCGGTTGGCCAGGTGCTCGAAGAAGACGTCGTCGGGCACCAGGCCCGGCACCGCCACAACGCTCCAGCCGGTAAGCGCGCGGAGCTTTTCCGACATCCGCTCGAAGTCGGGAATGCCGTCGCCGTGCAGATCGAGCGCGTCCAGGCCCTTCAGGAACTGGTCGCAGGCGCGTCCGGGCAGGACTTTGGACTGGCGCTCATAGAGGGTCAGCCACACGCCGTGATCCTCGGCGGTGTAGTTTTCCCATCCCTGAGAGATGGTCCAGTCGGCGGCCGCGCCGGGGGGAGGGGAAGCGTTACGATCAGCACTCATGGGCTCAATAGGCTCCCCGAGTTGCAAAAATTCCGTTGAGCGATTGCATTTTCATGTGGAATGTCCGCCAGCGTCGCTCAATGACCTACCTGCGAGCGCAGATGGTAGTGTCCGTCGTTGAACTCGTCGAACAGCACAGCCGTCTGCGGATGGCCCACCGGCTCGCCGGTTTCGTCGGGCACAAGGTTCTGTTCGGACACGTAGGCGACGTAGGCCGAGGACTCGTTCTCGGCCAGCAGGTGGTAGAACGGCTGGTCCTTCCGGGGACGGATCTCCTCCGGGATCGAATTCCACCATTCCTCGGTATTGGCGAACACCGGATCGACATCGAAGATCACGCCGCGGAACGGGAAGATCCGATGCTTGACCACCTGGCCGATGCTGAACTTGGCGACACGAGACTCCATGGCGCTCAATATAGCGGTTAATCACTGACCGTCACATGAACGGAGGCGAAAGCCTAGCCTGGATGCCGGCTTAGATGCACGTCAGGGTTCGCAATCGGTGAGGCGCCTGTTAAGTTGTCGTTTTGCTGGTGAGCGTCGTTTGATGACCGAGGGGACAAATGGGAGAGGGCCGCGGCGGCCATCCAATCCCCCCGGTCCGCGTGCGGCGCGCGACGGGGAGGGTGAGGCGCCCTGCTACGCCGCCCTTGATCTTGGCACCAACAATTGTCGTTTGCTCATCGCGACGCCCACCCGCGAAGGGTTCCGCGTCGTCGAATCGTTTTCCCGTATCGTTCGATTAGGCGACGGACTGTCGCGAACGGGACGACTGGATGAGGCGGCTATGGAGCGCGCGCTTTCGGCCCTGGCCATTTGCAGCGACAAGATCCGCCGCCGGCGTCCAGTGCAGGTTCGCGCCGTGGCGACCCAGGCCTGCCGCATCGCTGACAACGGCGGCGAATTCGTCTCCCGCGTGGCCGCCAGGACGGGCATCCGACTTTCGGTGATCGCCGCGCAGGAAGAGGCCAAGCTCTCCGTCGCCGGCTGCATGAACCTGCTCGACCGCAATACCGAGGCCGCGCTGGTGGTCGATGTCGGGGGCGGCTCGACCGAACTGTCCTGGGTGGACCTGAAGGCTTCGCGGGCGGACGGAGCGTCCATCGGCGCCTGGGTGTCGATCCCGGCGGGCGTGGTCACCCTGGCCGAGCGTTTCCCCGAGGGTGATACACCGAGCGCAGTTTGGTTTCAGTCCATGGTCGACCACATCAAGGCGCAGATCGAGGCCTATGCCGATGCCGAGCGCTTTCGGCCCCTGTTCGCCGAGGGTAAGGCGCACCTGATTGGCACGTCCGGCGCCATCACCAGCCTGGCGGGCCTTCACCTTGGTCTTCGCCGTTATGAGCGCTCGCGGGTGGACGGCCTGTGGCTCACGGCCGATGACTGTGACGCGGCCGCCGACCGGTTGATCGCCATGGGGCCGGAAGGGCGGGCGTCCGAGCCCTGCATCGGGCCTGATCGGGCCGACCTCGTGCTCGCCGGCGCAGCTATCCTGCGCGCCGTGCAGGATAGCTGGCCCTGTCCGCGCGTGCGGGTGGCCGACCGGGGCCTGCGCGAAGGTATTTTGTTGTCGATGATGGCCGAAAGCGCCGGGGGGCAGCGCCGTCGTCGCCGGCGCCGGCCGCGCTCCACCGCTGACGCTCAGCCCGTCACGGCGGCGCCTGCCGAATGAGCGGTTCCGACGATCCCAACGAACGCCGACGCCTCGTGCGGCCGCCCACCGGCGGCACGACGGAAGGGCGCGGCTTCGGCGCTCGGCTGAAGACGGCCGAAAATCGTAGCCTGTCTTCGCAGCAGTGGCTCAACCGGCAGCTCAACGATCCGTTCGTGAAGGCGGCTCACGCCAAAGGCTATCGCTCGCGCGCGGCGTTCAAGCTGACCGAGATCGATGACCGCTTCCACCTCATCAAGCGCGGCTCGCGGGTGATCGACCTCGGTTGCGCGCCTGGCGGCTGGCTGCAGGTTGCGGTGGAGCGCGGCGCCGGGGCCGTGGCGGGCGTGGACCTGCTGCGCGTCGAGCCCGTGCCGCCGGCCCACATCCTCGCCGCCGACTTCACCCACCGCGACATCGGCCCGATGCTGGTGGACCTCATCGGTGGGCCGCCGGACGTGGTGCTGTCCGACATGGCGCCCAACACCTCGGGGCACAGGCAGACCGATCACCTGCGCATCGTCGGCCTGATCGAGGCGGGGGCGGACTTCGCCATCAGGAACCTGAAGCCCGGCGGGGCCTTCGTGGCCAAGGCCTTCCAGGGCGGCGAGACGGCGGAGGTGATCCGCGAGCTCAAGGCGGCGTTTGCCGACGTGAAGCACGTCAAACCCAAGGCCAGCCGCGCCGATAGCGCCGAAGTCTATCTCGTCTGCACCGGCCTTCGGGGATAAGGCCAACTTCATCTCGCCAATAGATAGTCAGGCGCTTTCGATTTGATCAGTTTTTGCTATCTATGCTAGCAATCACGCTTTTCGTGATTTCGGAGGTGACCTTGGCTCTTAGCCCTGAAGAGAAAACCCAGCGGAAGGCTAAATGGGATCGCCGCTATATACGTCTCGCCCGACACATAAGCGACTGGTCTAAAGATCCAAAAGCAAAGGTTGGCGCGGTGATTACTGACGCGCGGATCGGGCGTATCGTGTCCGTGGGTTTTAATGGCTTTCCGCAAGGAGTTGAGGATGATCCGGACAAGCTCGGAGCAAAAAGAAGAAAAACTGCTTCGAATTCTTCATGCAGAACAGAATGCACTTCTGAGAGCAGGTCGGGATGCTGAAGGCGCAAATGTTTACGTCTTTGGAAAACCCGTCTGCAATGTCTGCGCCGCAATGCTTATTCAGGCGAGGGTTGATCGGATCGTTGCGCGACTGCCACATCCAACTTCAGATGAAGAATGGGAAAGCAAAGGCAGGATCGGGCTAGAAATGATCCAGGAATCCGGTGTCAAATTCACTCAAATTGAGGTGGATTGGCTTGTCGACTAACCCAGCATCTCCGCCACGCGGGGGGCGAAATAGGTAAGGGTCCCGGAGGCGCCGGCGCGCTTGAAGGCTTGCAGGCTTTCCAGGATGGCGCGGTCCTCGGCGATCCAGCCGTTGGCGGCGGCGGCCATGATCATGGCGTACTCGCCCGAGACCTGGAAGGCGAAGGTGGGCAGGGCGAAGGCCTCGTGCACCCGTCGCACGATGTCAAGATAGGGCATGCCCGGCTTGACCATGACCATGTCGGCGCCCTCGGCGATGTCCATCGCTACCTCGCGCAGGGCTTCGTCCGTATTGCCGGCGTCCATCTGATAGGTCATCTTGTCCGTCGGATTGGCGTCGGGACCCGAGCCCAGCACGCCCGAGCCGATGGCCTCGCGGTAGGGCCCGTAGAAGGCCGAGGCGTACTTGGCGGCGTAGGACATGATCATCACGTCCTGATGCCCGTCCCGCTCCAGCGCCGTGCGCAAGGCGGCGATGCGACCGTCCATCATGTCGGACGGGGCGAGGATATCGCAGCCCGCGGCGGCCTGGACGAGCGCCTGCTCCACCAGCCGCTCCACGGTGGGGTCGTTGGCGATCTTGCCGCCCTGGATCAGGCCGTCATGGCCGTGGTCGGTGAAGGGGTCTAGGGCGACGTCGCAGAGGATGCCGACCTCCGGCGCCGCATCCTTCATCGCCCGCACGGCGCGGGAGACCAGCCCGTCCGGATCGGCGGCGGAGGAGCCGAGCGCGTCCTTCTTGGCGCCGTCGATATAGGGAAAGACGGCAATGGCGGGGATGCCAAGCCTTGCGGCGCGCTTGGCGGCCTCGGCGGCCTTTTTCACCGACAGACGCGGCGCGCCGGGCATGGAGGCGACGGCGATCTCATCCTCAGGCCCGTCATGCACCACCATCGACCAGATCAGGTCGCCGGGGGTCAGCACCGTTTCGCGCACCAGCCTCCGGATCCACTCCGCCTGGCGCAGCCGGCGCAGGCGCAGGGCGGGATAGGCGGCGAGGGGGGCTTTGCTCATGGGCCTGCAGTCCTTGGTTCCGGACTCTGCCGGGGAGGGGTCAGGCGTTCCTATGCCGGATCGGACGCCCGGCCAAAAGCTTGATGAAGCCATAGACGGACGAGATCAGGATATAGGTCAGCCCTCCGACCAGAAAGGCTGCACCCGCCCAGAACAGCCAGCCGCCATAGCCCGCCAGATCGCCGCCAAGTCCGACCGTGCTGATCGGGAGGCCGAGGCCGGGGAAGGTTTCGCGCAGGAAGTGATAGCCCGCGCCGATGGCGAAGCTGCCCGCCCCGATCATCAGGGCGATGCCGAGCACGAGGCAGACCACCGTGGTCCAGAAGATGCGCACCTGGAACCGGTAATGGCTGCGGGTCAGCGAATGCGGATCGTCGCGGTGCGCAAAGGCCAAGCCCATGCCCACCAGCGCCGGGGCGCCGAGCATGAAGGGCGAGACGAAGAGCAGGCCATAGGCCGTCAGCGCCACGCCCCGGTCGAAGGTGGCCATGAACGGATCGTTCGGCTCGGCGTCGATCGGCTCCCGGTAGGTCATCCTGGTCCCCATGAGGTCGATTCCATGACAGGGCTGCGACCAATTGACAGAGTGGGCGCGCCAGCGCAGTCCATCAAGCCCGTTCGCCTGCGGAGTCTGGAGTTTCAACGTTGGATTTCACCCTTTCCGACGATCAGCGCGCCATTCAGGACATGGCGCGAGCCTTTGCCACGGCGGAACTGGCTCCCCACTCCGCCCGCTGGGACGAGGACAAGCATTTCCCGGTCGCCGAGATGCGCCACGCCGCAAGCCTCGGATTCGGCGGCATATATGTGCAGGAGGATGTGGGAGGATCGGGCCTGAAGCGGCTCGATGCGGCGTTGATCTTCGAGGAGCTGGCGCGGGGCGATGTGGCCACCGCCGCCTTCATCTCCATCCACAACATGGCCAGCTGGATCATCGACCGGTTCGGCTCCGACGATCTTCGGCGTAAATACCTGCCGCGCCTGACCACCATGGAGCTGATCGCGTCCTACTGCCTGACCGAGCCGGGCTCGGGCTCGGATGCGGCGGCGCTGAAGAACACGGCGGTGCGCGACGGCGATCACTATGTGCTGAACGGCTCGAAGGCCTTCATCTCCGGCGCGGGGGTCTCGGACCTCTATGTGGTGATGGTGCGTACGGGGCAGGACGGGCCCAAGGGTATCTCGACCCTGGTGGTGGAAAAGGGGACGCCGGGCCTGTCGTTCGGAGCCAACGAGAAGAAGATGGGCTGGAACGCCCAGCCCACCGCCATGGTCAATTTCGACGACTGCCGCGTGCCGATGGAGAACCGGGTGGGGCAGGAGGGCGAGGGGTTCCGCTTCGCCATGATGGGGCTCGACGGCGGACGGTTGAACATCGCCGCCTGCTCCCTGGGCGGCGCCGGCCTCGCCCTGGATACGGCGATTGAATACGCGAAAAGCCGCAAGCAGTTCGGGCATTCGCTCAGCCAGTTCCAGGCGCTGCAGTTCAAGCTGGCCGACATGGCGACGGAGCTGGAGGCCGCGCGGCTGATGGTGCGCAACGCCGCTGACGCCCTCGATAAGCGCGATCCGGCCGCCACCAAGCTCTGCGCCATGGCCAAGCGGTTCGCCACCGACACGGGGTTCGAGGTCGCCAACCAGGCCCTCCAGATCCACGGCGGCTACGGCTACCTCAAGGACTACCCCCTGGAACGCATCGTCCGCGACGTGCGCGTGCACCAGATCCTGGAGGGAACGAACGAAGTCATGCGCGTGATCGCCGCGCGGGAGATGCTACGGCAATGACCGACGAGGTTCTCATCCGCATCGAGGGCGCTGTCGGGCGGATCACACTCAATCGCCCGAAGGCGCTGCATGCGTTGAATACGGCCATGTGCGAGGCGATGATCGCCGCGCTGCTGTCGTGGCGCGACGACCCGGCCGTGACATTGATCATGGTTGATCATCATGGTGAACGCGGCTTCTGCGCCGGGGGCGATATCCGCATGCTGGCCGACAGCGGCGCGCGGGACGGGGTGGAGGCGCGCGCCTTCTTCCACACTGAGTACCAGCTGAACGCCCTGATGGAGGCCTATCCCAAGCCCATCGCCGCGGTGATGGACGGCGTCGTCATGGGCGGCGGAGTGGGAATAAGCCTGCCCTGCACCTATCGGATCGCCACGGAGCGAACCAGTTTCGCCATGCCGGAGACCGGGATCGGGCTGTTCCCGGATGTGGGTGGCGGCTGGTGGCTGCCGCGGCTGCCTGGCGAGACGGGCATGTGGCTGGCTCTCACCGGTGCGCGGATCAAGGCGGCGGACTGCCTGCTGCTCGGCATCGCCACCGATTATGTTGAATCAACCCATAGCCAAGCTTTGAAGGCAGCGATCCTTGCCGATCCCGCAGCTGTCGAAACACTGCTCGCCGAGTACGAGGCTGACCCCGGCGAGCCGTCGCTGGCTGCCCACCAGGATATCGTGGACTCCGCCTTCGCCGCCCCCTCCGTGGAGGCGATCCTGCAGGCCCTGCGCGAGGACGGCTCGGCCTGGGCCATCGGCCAGCACGACGCGCTGCTGACCAAGTCGCCCCAGACCTTGAAGGTCGCCTATCGGCAGCTGCGCATTGGGCGCGAACTGAAGACCTTCGCCGACAACATGGCGATGGAGTACCGGATCGGCGCACGGGTGGTGCAGAGACCGGACTTCATCGAGGGCGTCCGCGCCGTGATCATCGACAAGGACAACCAGCCGAAGTGGTCTCCGGCCAATCTGGAGGGCGTTTCGGATGCCCTGCTCGACGGGATTTTCGCGCCCCTGCCGCCCGGCGAGGAATGGTCGCCGCTGCCATGAGCACCTTGACGGTGGGGCGAGCGCAGCCCCCTATGCAGCGCAAGAATTAGGGAGGCCATCGCCATGAAACTTCATTTCGCCGCCATGCTCGCGGCGTCCGCGCTCGTCGTCACGCCTGCCCTGGCGCAGATGTCCGTCCCCGCCGCCGTCGCCGACGCCACCCGTCCGGCCAAGGACGTGGAGAAGGACGCCAGCCGCAAGCCGGCCGACATGGTCGCCTTCGCCAAGGTCAAGCCGGGCGATGTGGTCATGGATGTGTGGACTGGCTCCGGCTACTGGGCGCGGCTGTTTTCCGACGTGGTCGGGCCCAAGGGCAAGGTCTATGCCTATGTTCCGGCGGAGACGCTGAGCTTTGCCAAGAACGGTCTGGACACGGCCAAGGCGATCACGACCGAGCCGAGCCACGCCAATGTGGAGGGAATGTCCGATCCGCTGTCCTCGCAACCGCCGGCCCAGTTCCAGAACATGCTGGACGTGGTCTGGGTGTTCGAGAACTACCACGACTTCCACGACCCGTTCATGAAGCAGCCCGACGGCAAGCTGGTCGATGTGGACGCCTACAACAAAGCGGTGTTCGCCCTGCTGAAGCCGGGTGGCTATTACGTCATTGTCGATCACGCGGCGCCGGCGGGTTCGGGCCTCGCCCACACCAACGACACCCACCGCATCGACCCGGTCACCTTGCGGGCCGAGGTTGAGAAGGCCGGCTTCAAATTCGACGCCGCGTCCAAGGTGCTGGCCAACCCGGCCGACCCCAAGGACAAAGGTGTGTTCGATCCCTCCATCCGCGGCAAGACCGACCGCTTCGCCTATCGCTTCGTGAAACCGAAGGCGTAAAGGCCGATCCGCATCAACAAAGGTCGTCATGGTGCGAGCCGATCCGCTAGGATCGCGTCTCGAACTATGTAGCCCCTACCTGCGTCCTTCGAGACGACCGCTGGCGCGGCCTCCACTGGATGACGTGCGTGGTGGCTGCTCCCACGGAGTTAGGTCATGTCGCGTATCGGTTTCATCGGGCTCGGGCACATGGGCAGCGGCATGGCCACGAACCAGGCCAAGGCCCAGCACGTGGTCAAGGCCTTCGACCTGTCGGCCGAGGCGCTGCAACGGGCGGAGGCCAACGGCTGCCATCCGGTCGCCAGCGCCGCCGACGCGGTGAAGGACGCTGAGATCGTCATCACCATGCTGCCGGCGGGGAGCCACGTGCGCAGCGTCTACGAGACCGAAGTGCTACCGAACGCGCCCAGGGGCGCCCTGCTCATCGACTGCTCCACCATCGACGTCGACAGCGCCCGTGCGGTGGCGGGCAAGGCGGCCGAAGCCGGCTTCACCTTCGCCGACGCGCCCGTCTCCGGCGGCATCATGGCGGCGGAGGCGGGCACGCTGACCTTCATGGTGGGCTGTGCGGACGACCAGTACGAGGCGGTGAGGGCCGCGCTCGGTCCCATGGCCAAGGCGGTGGTGCACGCAGGCGCGGCGGGGGCGGGGCAGGCGGCCAAGATCTGCAACAACATGGTGCTGGGCGTCACTATGCTCGGCGTGTGCGAGGCCTTCGCCCTCGGCGAACGTCTCGGTCTGGATCCGGAGCGCTTCTTCGAGATCGCATCCCGGTCTTCCGGCTCCTCCTGGTCGATCAACACCTATTGCCCCTGGCCAGGGGTGGGGCCGAAGACGCCGGCGGACAACAATTACGAAGGTGGGTTCCTGACCGCGTTGATGCTCAAAGACCTGAAGCTGGCCCAGGAAGCGGCGGCGCGTTCGGGGGCGGCCACGCCCATGGGCGCACAGGCCGAGGCGCTCTATGCCCTGTTCGATCGCATGGGATATGGCGGCAAGGACTTTTCCGCCGTGCTGCAGTGGATGAGGGGACAGCCCCAAGTTCTTAATTGATAACGTTTCTCAACTTCGGCATGCCCCATTTACGGATCAGGGATCGGGTGTAAAACCGCGCCCTATGGACCCGTTTGACTACTCTTCGGCCTTCCGTACCGCGCTCGACCGGGTGCATCAGGAAGGCCGGTATCGCGTCTTCGCCGATCTGAAGCGCCATCGCGGCGACTTTCCGCGCGCCACCTGGACGCGGGACGACGGGTCCGAACACCAGGTTATCGTCTGGTGCTCCAACGATTATCTCGGCCAGGGTCAGAACCCGGTCGTCATGCAGGCCATGCACGACGCCATCGACAAGGTGGGCTCCGGTTCGGGCGGCACGCGCAATATCTCCGGCACCACGCACTACCATGTGCAGCTGGAACGCACGCTCGCCGAGCTGCATCGCAAGCCGGCGGCGCTCCTATTCACCTCGGGCTACGTGGCCAATGAGGGCGCGCTGGCGACCTTGGCCAAGGTGCTGCCGCGCCTGATCACCTTCTCCGACGAGCTCAACCACGCCTCCATGATCGCGGGTATCCGCAATGGCGGCGGCGAGCGGCACGTATTCCGCCACAACGACCTCGACCATCTCGAAGGCCTGCTGGCCGCCGCGCCCCTCGGCGCCCCCAAGCTGATTGCCTTCGAGAGCGTCTATTCGATGGACGGCGACATCTCCGACATCGCCGGCACGATCGCTCTGGCCAAGAAGTATGGCGCGCTGACCTATCTGGACGAAGTGCATGCGGTGGGCCTGTATGGACCACGCGGCGCCGGCGTGGCCGAACGCGACGGCGTCATGGCGGAGATCGACATCGTCGAAGGCACCCTCGGCAAGGGGTTCGGCGTCATGGGCGGCTATATCGCGGCCGAGGCGGACCTGGTGGACGCCGTGCGCAGCTATGCCTCGGGTTTCATCTTCTCCACCTCGCTGCCGCCGGCCTTGGCCGCTGGGGCGGAGGCGTCGATACGCTACCTTATGCAGCACGACGATCTGCGCCAGGCCCATCAGGAACGCGCCGCGACCTTGAAGCGCCGGTTTCGCGAGATCGGCCTGCCGGTCATGCCGTCGGTCAGCCATATCGTACCGGTGATGGTCGGCCATGCTGGCCACTGCAAGATGATCTCCGACATCCTGCTCGAAGAACACGGCGTCTATGTGCAGCCGATCAACTACCCCACCGTGCCGCGCGGCACCGAGCGCCTACGCTTTACGCCCACGCCCTTCCATACCGACAGGATGATGGACGATCTGGTGCGGGCCATGGACAAGCTCTTCGCTCACTGCGAGATCGCCCGCGTGAGCGACGCGGCCTAGCGCGTCGCCTTTCGGACGCCTTTGCCTAAGCCGATCTGCTTGGCGAAGTCCGAGCGACGGGCGGCGTAGGCGGGCGCCACCATCGGGTAGTCGGCGGGCAGTCCCCAGCGGCGGCGGTAGTCTTCCGGGCTGAGGTCGTAGCGCGAGCGCAGATAGCGCTTCAGCATGGTGAGCTGCTTACCGTCCTCCAGGCAGACGATGTAGTCATGCTGGACGGATTTGGAGATCGGCACGGCGGGCTTGGGCCGTTCGGTGGGCTTGGCCGGTTCCGGCGCCGCAGCTTTGCCCAGAGTCGAGACCGTGGCGTGCACGCTGCGAATCAGATCGGGGATTGACGTCGCCGACACCGAATTATTGGCCACATAGGCGGCGACGATCTCCGCGGCGAGCCGCAGAGCGTCCGCGTTGCTGTCGGCGGTGTCGGAGAATGGGGTCGGCATGGTTTGGACGGCTCCTGTGCATCTGGGGGTCAACCGCCCGCTCTCCCTTGCGAAACAAGGGTTTGCGGCAGACAGGCCCGGCTGTGCTTGGTCAACGTGGCGCTTGGGATGGGGTTCCGGCGCGCTGCTGGCCACAACGGATTGATCCGGACGCCCCATGGGGCCACAACACCGCCGCCGAAACGGAGCCGCCCGCCATGTCCGATACCACCACGCTCGCGCCTGATATCAACGCCACCGGCTTTTTCTCGCGCGTCCTCGGCGATGCCGATCCGGCGGTGTTCGGTTCCATTGGCCGCGAACTGCACCGCCAGCAGACCGAGATCGAGCTGATCGCTTCGGAGAATATCGTGTCCCGCGCCGTGCTGGAGGCGCAGGGGAGCGTGCTCACCAACAAGTATGCCGAGGGCTATCCCGGCCGGCGCTATTACGGCGGCTGCCAGTATGTGGATGAGATCGAGCGGCTGGCCATCGCGCGCGCCTGCGAGCTGTTTGGGTGTACGTTCGCCAACGTCCAGCCGCACTCGGGCGCCAACGCCAACCAGGCGGTATTCATGGCCCTGCTGCAGCCGGGCGACACCTTCATGGGGATGGACCTAGCTGCCGGGGGGCACCTGACGCACGGCTCGCCCGCCAACCAGTCCGGCAAGTGGTTCCGCCCCGTGCCTTATACGGTGCGGGCGCAGGACCAACTGATCGACTATGAGGCCTTGGCCGAGATCGCGGCGCGGGAGAAGCCGAAGCTGATCATCGCCGGCGGCTCGGCCTATAGTCGCGTGATCGACTTCAAGCGCTTCCGCGAGATCGCCGACAGCATCGGCGCTTATCTCATGGTGGACATGGCCCACTTCGCCGGTCTGGTCGCCGGCGGCGTGTTCCCCAGCCCCATCCCTCATGCCCACGTGGTCACCACCACCACGCACAAGACCCTGCGCGGGCCGCGCGGCGGCATGATTCTCTCCAACGATGAGGCGCTGGGCAAGAAGATCAACTCAGCGGTCTTCCCCGGCCTTCAGGGCGGTCCGCTTGAGCACGTGATCGCCGCCAAGGCGGTGGCTTTCGGCGAGGCGTTGACCCCGGAGTTCAAGACCTATGCCAGGCGTGTGGTGGAAAACGCGGCCGTGCTGGCCGAGACCCTGGCCGCCTCGGGCGTGTCCATCGTCTCCGGCGGCACCGACAGCCACCTCATGCTGGTGGATCTGCAGAGGAAGGGCGTGACCGGCAAGGCCGCCGAAGCGGCGCTGGGGCGCGCCAACATCACCTGTAATAAGAACGGCGTGCCGTTCGACCCCAAGCCGCCCATGGTCACCTCAGGCATCCGGCTGGGCTCACCCGCCTGCACTACGCGTGGCTTCGGCCCGGCGGAGTTCAAGCTGGTCGGCCAGATGATAGCCCGGGTCGTCGACGCCGTCGCGGCTCACGGCGAGGAAGGTTCGGCCGAGGTCGAGGCCGAGGTCAAGCAAGAGGTGCTGGACCTTACCGCGCGTTTCCCCATCTATGGGTGATCCTGGTCGGTTAGACCCCCATCCCTTGTGGAGTAACGCGCGTTGAAGTGCCCGTTCTGCGGCCATGCCGAAAGCCAGGTGAAGGACAGCCGTCCGTCGGAAGACGGCGCGGCCATCCGGCGTCGGCGCTCCTGCCCTGAATGCGGCGGCCGTTTCACCACCTTTGAGCGGGTGCAACTGCGCGAACTGATTGTGATGAAGCGCTCGGGCCGACGCGCGCCCTTCGACCGCGACAAGCTCGCCCGCTCAATCAGTTTCGCCCTCAACAAGCGTCCCATCGAGCCTGAGCGGGTGGAGCGTATGATCTCCGGCATTGTGCGCCAGCTCGAAAGCCTGGGCGAGACCGAAATTCAGTCCACCGTTGTGGGCGAGATGGTGATGAAGGCGTTGAAGTCGCTGGACGAGGTGGCCTATGTGCGCTTCGCCTCGGTCTATCGCGACTTCAAGGAGTCGTCCGACTTCGCCCGCTTCCTCGGCCAGGAAGGCCTGAATGAGGAAGGGCTCGACGCATGAGCACGCCTGTTAATGTCGAGCACCGCTCCACCGCCCGCCTCGCCGCCGTTCAGGCGCTCTATCAGATGGAGCTGTCGGGCGTCGGCGCCGATGCGGTGGTGGCGGAGTTCGTGGATCACCGTTTCGAGCGCGTGATCGATCCCGACGCGGAGGGCGCCCAAGGCGTTCTGCCGGCCGCCGACGAGGCTTTTTTCGCCGAGATCGTAAGGGGCGTGGTGGCCGAGCAGGCAGAGATCGACCGCGCCATCGTCAAACGCCTCGCCTCGGGCTGGAAGCTGGAGCGGCTGGACGCCACCGTGCGCGCCGCCCTGCGCGCTGGGGCCTGGGAACTGTCGCATCGCCCGGACGTGCCGACCGAGGTGGTGATCGACCAGTATGTGGAGCTTTCCAAAGGCTTCACCGACGAGGGCGGCTTCATCAACGCCGCCCTGGATCGCATCGCGCGAGACGTGCGGGCCGTCTGATCCTGTGCTCCGGGAGGGGCGAGCATGGACGAATTCGACAGCATCGCGCGCCTGTTTCGGCCGCTGGCGACCTCGCCCGAGGCGCTCGGGTTGATGGACGACGCGGCGGTGCTGGCGGCGCGGCCGGGCTACGACCTGGTGGTCACGGCCGACGCCATTGTCGAGGGCATTCACTTCCTGCCGGACGATCCGGCGGACCTCGTAGCGCGCAAGCTGTTGCGGGTGAACCTGTCCGACCTGGCGGCCAAGGCGGCGGAACCCTACGGTTATATGCTCACCGTCGCTTGGTCTCCAGCCTGGGACGAGGCGCGGCGCAGCGCCTTTGCGCGGGGGCTGGGCGAGGATCAGGCGGCTTACCGGCTGAAGCTGTTCGGCGGCGATACCGTCTCCACCCCCGGCCCGATGAGCGCCAGCGTGACCATGTTCGGTTGGGTGGAGAGCGGGCGCATGGTCAAGCGGTCCGGCGCGCGGGCAGGGGACCTTCTGCTGGTGTCGGGGACGATCGGCGACGGCTATCTTGGCCTGAAGGCGGCGCGCGGAGAATTTGCCGGCCCCGACGCGGCCTTGCTGGCGGACCGCTACCGCCTGCCTCAACCGAGGCTAGCCTTGCGCAACGCGCTGAAAGCTTACGCCACGGCGGCGGCAGATGTGTCTGATGGTCTGTTGGCGGACGCGCTTCACATCTGTCGCGCCAATGGTCTTGGACTCGAGGTTGAACTGGGAGATTTGCCGGTTTCCGTTGCGGCAGCGAACTGGCTGGCCGTACAGGGCGACCGCACCGACGCGCTGATGGACCTGGCCACGGGTGGAGACGACTATGAAGTCGTCTGCACCGTACATCCGGATTGCGTATCCGATTTCATCGGCTTTGCTCATGAACATGGGGTCGAGATGATGCCTGTCGGGAGGGTCACCGCACACCGGAACATAAGCGTCTCTCACTGGGGTGAGGCGGCTTGCATCGAGATTGATCGACTGGGTTGGCGACACGGGTGAGTCGGTGTTGGATGGGGTCATGCGCGCATTCCTCGCTGGCCTGATCTGCCTCGCCCTCGCCACCCCGGTCCTAGCGGCTGAGGCGAAGAAGGACGGCAAGGACAAGAAATCTGACGGCAACTACGTCAACATCTCACCTGTCGCCCTGCCGATCCTCGAGGGCGGGCAGATCATCAACTACGTCTTCGTGACGGTGAAGCTGAACCTGAAGCCCTCCGCCAACGTCTCGGCCCTTCGCGACAGGGAACCGTATTTCCGTGACGCGCTGGTACACACCGCCTGGCGCCAACCTTTCAACGATCCCACGAGCTACGCCAAGATCGACGTCGGCGCGCTCAAGAGCCGCATGATGACCGAGGCGACCCGTATCGCCGGGGCCGGCTCCATCGCATCCGTGGAACTGGTCGGCGAGCCCCAGCCTAAGCGCGTCAGCGGTCTGCCCCGCCCCAGGGGCTCAGCCCCTGTCGAACGCGCCCCGATCCCCTAGGTCTGACCGCCCGGCCTGGGAACAGTTTCCAACGCCGGTTGACTCCGCCGAGCCATTTGGCAGTCTGACGCCTCTCCATAAGAGGGCGATCAACGTCCTCGTCGATGGCGGGGAAGCGTGCGGGGTCTGGGAGGACCTGCTGTCGCGGCCAACCGTCCCAACGAGCCATCATAGGGACAACCACATGAACTATCTCTGGCTGGTCATCGCCGCAGGGGCGCTGGCGGTAATTTATGGCGTCTGGCAGGCGGCAAGCCTGCTGCGCGCCTCGCCCGGCAATGAACGGATGCAGGAGATCGCCGCAGCGATCCAGGAAGGCGCTTCCGCCTATCTGCGCCGGCAATACATCACCATCGGCATCGTCGGCGTGGTCGTGCTGATCATTCTCGCCCTGTTGTTCCAGGACTGGAAACAGCCGGTCGGCTTCCTCATCGGCGCGGTGCTGTCGGGTCTCGCCGGCTATGCGGGCATGCTCATCTCGGTGCGCACCAATGTGCGGACGGCCCAGGCCTGTTCGGAGAGCCTGGACAAGGGTATGTCCATGGCCTTCCGCTCCGGCGCTGTGGTCGGCATGTTCGTGGCCGGGTTCGCTCTGATCGGGGTCGCCGGCTATTACGCCGTCCTGACCCTCGGCATGGGCTATGACCCCACTAGCCGCGAAGTGGTGGACGCCCTGGTGGCGCTGGGCTTCGGCGCCTCTCTGATCTCCATCTTCGCCCGTCTCGGCGGCGGCATCTTCACCAAGGGCGCCGATGTAGGCGGCGACATGGTCGGCAAGGTCGAGGCCGGCATTCCGGAGGACGACCCGCGCAACGCCGCCACCATCGCCGACAATGTGGGCGACAATGTCGGCGACTGCGCCGGCATGGCGGCGGACCTGTTCGAGACCTATGCGGTCTCCACCGTGGCGACCATGGTGCTGGCCGCCATCTTCTTCAAAGGCGTGGTGGATGCGGCCGGAAACAGCATCGTCGGGTCGATGATGCTGCTGCCCCTGGCCATCTGCGCCGTGTGCATCGTCACCTCGATCATCGGCGCCTTCTTCGTGCGCCTGGGCAAGAGCCGCAACATCATGGGCGCCCTCTATCAGGGTCTCATCGTCACCGGTGTCCTGTCGCTGATCGCCGTCTATTTCGTCATCAGGGCCATCGTGCCCTACGCCATCACACTCGGCAGCGGGCTGGTGATCGATCCGCTGAAGCTGTTCTTCTGCGGGGCCATCGGCCTTGTCGTGACGGCCCTGATCGTGGTGATCACCGAATACTATACCGGCACGGGCTTCCGTCCGGTGAAGTCGGTGGCCAAGGCCTCGGTGTCCGGCCACGGCACCAATGTGATCCAGGGGTTGGCCGTATCGCTGGAGTCCACTGCCGCTCCGGCCCTGGTGATCATGGCCGCCATCGTCTCCACCTACATGCTGGGCGGTTTGTTCGGCACGGCCATCGCCGTCACCACCATGCTGGGTGTGGCGGGAATGATCGTGGCGCTCGACGCCTTCGGACCGGTGACGGACAATGCCGGCGGCATCGCCGAAATGGCCGGCCTGCCCGGTTCGGTGCGCATCTCAACCGACGCGCTGGACGCGGTGGGCAACACGACCAAGGCGGTCACCAAGGGGTACGCCATCGGCTCGGCGGGCCTCGGCGCGCTGGTTCTGTTCGCGGCCTATACCCAGGACCTGCAGTACTTCACCGCCAACGCCACCTCCGGCTTCTTCGTCGGCATGGGGCAGGTGACCTTCGACCTCTCCAACCCCTTCGTGATCGTCGGCCTGCTGTTCGGCGGGGCGCTGCCCTTCCTGTTCGGCGGCATGTCGATGACGGCGGTGGGGCGCGCGGCCGAGTCGGTGGTGGCCGAGGTGCGCCGCCAGTTTCGCGAGAACCCGGGCATCATGACAGGCGAGGTCAAGCCCGAATATGGCAAGGCGGTGGACATCCTGACCAAGGCGGCCATCCGCGAGATGATCGTACCGAGCCTGCTTCCGGTGCTATCGCCGATCGTGCTGTTCGTGGTCGTTCTGCCCCTCGCCGGCAAGGTGAACGCTTTCGCGGCGTTGGGCGCTATGCTGATCGGGGTGATCGTCACGGGCCTGTTCGTGGCCATCTCGATGACCTCGGGCGGCGGCGCCTGGGACAATGCCAAGAAGTATATCGAGGAAGGCAATTACGGCGGCAAGGGCTCCGAAGCCCACAAGGCCGCCGTCACCGGCGATACCGTCGGCGACCCCTACAAGGATACGTCGGGGCCGGCGGTGAACCCGATGATCAAGATCACCAATATCGTCGCACTGCTACTCCTGGCGGTGCTGGCGCGCGGCGTGATCGGCGGCTGACGGACCGGGCAGGGCGCTCACCCCGTCCCGCCTTGGCCACCAACTGAAGACGCCCCGGAGAGCGATCTCCGGGGCGTTGTCTTGTCTGCATGAGACGAAGAGCGTCAGTGCGGGACGGGGCCGCCGCTGCTGCCCGGACGGCTGGCGCCCGGATCGTCGTCCTGCGGCAGCATGGTGGAGCCGCGGCCGACATTGCCAAGCAACTGTTCGAACCAGTTCAATTCGCGTCCGCGGGTCGGGGTCTCGCGTTTCTCATAGGCCAGGTCGTAGCTGTCGTGCAGGTCGAGCGCCTTGACGGCCGTGACCTTCTCGTCCTTGTCGAAGCTGATCGCCACCACCTTTCGGCTCTTCAGCTGGGGATGCATGTAGGCCAGCTTGTCGGTGGTCTGGGTTATGTAATACCAGGTGTTCTTGTCGAAGGCGCTGGTGGTCGAGGGCGAGCCGAGCTTGCTGGCCACCATGGTCCGCGTTTCGCCGATCTTCACCTCTTCGGGCTTGTTGTCGACCGCGACGAACCCGTTCATGGCGGTGACCGGCGTACAGCCCGAGACGGCGGCGGACGCAGCCAGGACAAGCACGCTGGCGAGAATGGAACGGGACAGCATACGGCGAACTCTCGTAAGTTTGGGCTTTGACCTAGCGCCAGTCGCCCCCTAGTTCAATCGGTCAGGAGGGCGCACGTGCGGCGTCCGCCAACCAAGCCCATCAGGGACCGGAAGAAGACGGCGAGATGATGTTCCAGCGCTTTTTCGCCAAACGGCCGGCGGCGCTCGCCGGCCAGGCCCTCTACACCCCGCTGATCGAGCAGGCGCGTCGGCCGGACTTCTATCTGGCAGGCAAGGTTCCGGATACCACCGACGGCCGGTTCGAACTCTACACCCTGCACCTCGCCCTGCTGGTCCGGCGTCTGCGCGGCGAACGCGGTTTCATCGCCGAGGTGCGCCAAGCCCTCTTCGACACCTTCCTCGACGGGCTGGATGCGGGCCTGCGGGAGATGGGCGTGGGCGACCTGTCGGTGCCCAAGAAGATGCGCAAGATGGGCTCGGCCATCTATGGCCGGTTCAAGAGCTACGACGCCGCCCTGGCGGCGGAGGGACAGGACGAACTGCAGGCCGTGCTGTCTCGCACCCTCTATGCCGGGGTCGAGGCGGCGCCGCTGGGTGAAATGGCGATCTACGTCCGGGCGACCGACACCGCCTTGGCCGCCACGCCCGAGGCGGCGCTGTTCGACCGCCCGCTGCCCTGGCCGACGCCGGCGTTCGTGAAGGTGAATGGATGATCAGCCCCTGGTCCATACCCGTGCGACTGCCCGATGTGGGCAAGAGTACGCTCGAACTTACCCCAGAGCCTGACCCCGCCACTCGGGAGAGGATCGCCGAGGTCGTTGGCGTCGATGCTCTGAACAGCCTGACCGTGCGCGCCACACTGAAATCCTGGCTCGACGGGGTCGAACTTTCGGCCCGTTTTGAAGCCGAGGTCGTGCAGACCTGCGGCGTGACGCTGGACCCGTTCGAGACCCGCCTTGCCGCTGCATTCGTCGTCCACGCCCTACCGCCGGGTAGTCCCAACGCGCCGGAAGCATCGGCCGAGGCCATCATCGACCCGGAGGCGGACGATCCTCCCGAGGTGCTGGACGGCGATACCATCGATGTTGGCGCCTATGTGCTCGAGTATCTGGCGCTGGAGGTCGATCCCTTTCCCCGCAAGCCCGGCGCGGTCTTCGAACAGCCCGGTGGGGTGGAGATAATCTCGCCCTTCGCCGGCCTCGCCGTGCTGAAGGACGACGACACGACCAACTGACTTCGCAGACTTTTCCCGAGGAAAACTTTCGGCCTTAAGCTCGTTGGGACGATGAGGAGAACGGCAAAGTCCGAGCGAAGCCGATGAAGGCCCGATCAAGTCAAACCAATACGGACGTGGCCGAACGGCGCTATCTGCGCCTGAAAACTGCGTGCTTGATGCAGACGCTTATCGGCGCCCAACCGTGCCGCCGCCTGGACCGCATTGCCGTTGATCAGTCACAGGCGACCTCGCTCGGCGCAACGTGCGCCACAAAAAGGCAGCGTCGGATGACCTTACGGCAGGCGAGGGCGCGGTCGGCTTGCATCGCGGGCGCTGTTCGCTATCGTGCCGCCGCGCCGCGAGGGCCGGGATGCCCCGGTCGAATCGCCTATCGGGAGCGCGTCCGCCTGAGTGTCTGAGGTCGTTGGAAAAGCCCTCACCCTATCCATCGACGCGATGGGGGGCGACCACGGTCCGAGCGTCACCGTGCCCGGTTGCGCCTTGGCGCTTGATAGGCTTCGTGGCCGCTCCGTGCGTTTCCAGTTCCACGGCGACCAGACGTCCATCGAGGCGGAACTCGTCAAGCATACGGCCCTGAGGTCCCTCGCGAGCGTCCACCACACCGAGAAGGTCATCTCCGGCGATGAGAAGGCGGCCCAGGCCCTGCGTCGGGGCAAGGGGTCCAGCCTGTGGAACACCATCGAGGCGGCCCGCAGCGGCGGCGCCGACGCGGTGATCTCCGCCGGCAACACCGGCGCCTTGATGGCCATATCCAAGCTGATCCTGCGCATGGCCGGCGGGCTCGACCGCCCCGCCATCGTCTCCAGCTGGCCGACCCGCACGGGCGTCACCGCCATGCTCGATGTGGGCGCCAACATCGAATCCGATGCGGCTCAGCTGGTGGAGTTCGCCATCATGGGCGAGGCCTTCTACAGCGCCGTTCATGCCGCGCCGGGCCAGTCTGTGCGCGTGGGCCTGATGAATGTCGGCTCCGAAGAGCAGAAGGGGCACGAGGAGGTGCGCGAGGCGCACGCCATACTGCGCGGTGGGGCGATCGAGCTCGACTATTTCGGCTTCGTCGAAGGCGACGACATCGCCAAGGGCACGGTGGAGGTGATCGTCACCGATGGCTTCACCGGCAATGTGGCGCTGAAGACGGGGGAGGGCCTTGCCCGCTTTTTCGCCGCCGAACTGCGCGAGGTGCTGACCACGTCCGGTCCGCTGGCCATGCTCGGTGCGGCCCTGGCGCGCGGCGCCCTCAACAAGCTTCGCACCAAGCTGGAGCCGCCGGGCGGCGGGCCGCTGCTCGGACTCAACGGCGTGGTGATCAAGGCGCACGGCGGCGGCACGGCTTCGTCCTTCGCCGACGCGGTGAAGATCGCCGCCGACCTGGCCGCCTCCGACTATGCCGCCAAGGCGGCCGCGAACATGCAACGGCTGGCTACGGCGTTGAAGGCGTCCGGGTCCGCCACGGAGACCGTACAGTGAGCGTAACCCGATCCGCCATCCGCAGCGTCGGCGGCTATCTGCCCGAGCGGGTGGTGACCAACGCCCAGCTGGCCGAGGTGGTCGATACCTCTGACGAATGGATTCGCGAGCGTACCGGCATCCACGAACGCCGCCGGATCGGCGAAGGTCAGGCCACCTCCGACATGGCGGTGGAGGCGGCGAGGCAGGCGCTGGAGCGGGCGGGCCGCAGCGCTGCCGATGTGGACCTGATCATCGTCGCCACCACCACGCCCGACCTGACCTTTCCCGCCACCGCCGCCATCGTGCAGCGAAAGCTCGGCGCGCCCGTGGGCATCGCCTTCGATGTGCAGGCCGTATGCTCAGGCTTCGTCTACGCCCTCTCGGTCGCCGACGGTTTCGTGGCGCGAGGCCTGTCCAAATGCGCCCTGGTGATCGGCGCGGAGGCCATGTCGCGCCTGATGGACTGGACCGATCGCGGCACCTGCGTCCTGTTCGGCGACGGCGCCGGGGCTGTGGTGCTGGAGCCGCAGGAGGGGCAGGGAGGCACGGCGGATCAGGGCCTGCTCGGCTTTGCCCTGCGGTGCGACGGGACCAAGCAGGATCTGCTCTATGTGGACGGCGGCCCGTCCACCACCGGAACGGTCGGCCATCTGCGCATGGCCGGCCAGCAGGTGTTTCGCCACGCGGTGATCAACATCGCCGAGGCTGTCGAGGCCGCCGCCGCCGTCGCCAAGGTGCCTGTGGCGCAGATCGACTGGTTCATCCCGCATCAGGCCAACCAGCGTATCCTCGCCGGCGTGGCGCATCGGCTGGGCGTCGCCGAAGACCGGGTGATCTCAACCGTGGCCACCCACGCCAACACGTCCGCCGCCTCGATCCCTCTGGCGATGAATACCGCTGTCGAGGATGGGCGAATCAAGCCGGGCCAGATGCTCCTCATGGAGGCCATGGGAGGTGGTCTGACCTGGGGCGCCTGCGTGGTTCGTCTTTAGACCTTCGCCGCTGGCTTTGCCGCGCCAACAGGTCTCAGCGAGAACCCTTTGACTTGACGCGTCTTTCGCGTCATGCACGCAGTGTTGAGATTAACGGCGGGGGCCGATCCATGAAGGGCGAAACCTTGACGCGCGCCGATCTGGCGGAAGCGGTTCACGATGAGGTCGGTCTGACCCGTCAGGACTGCGCTGGACTGGTGGAGCGCACCCTGGATCTGGTGGTCGAGGCTCTGGAGCAGGGTGAGATCGTCAAGCTGTCGGGCTTCGGCGTCTTCCAAGTCCGGGCCAAGAACGCCCGCATGGGCCGCAACCCCAAGACGGGCGAGCCGGCGGCGATCGATCCGCGGCGGGTAATCTCCTTCCGTGCTTCCCAGGTGATGAAGGCGCGGGTCGACGGCGCCGCCGAGGCCTAAGGCCGGGCGCATGAAGAGCCCCGACGCGTTCCGCACGATTTCGGAGGCCGCCTCGGAGCTCGGCGTACCCCAACACGTGCTTCGCTTCTGGGAGACCAAGTTCTCCTTCATCCGCCCCATGAAGCGGGCGGGAGGGCGGCGATTCTATCGCCGTCAGGACATCGAGGTGCTGCGCGGCGTGCGCGCCCTGCTCCACGACGAGGGCTACACCATCAAGGGCGTTCAGCGCCTGCATAAGGAGGAGGGGGTGCGCCGCGTCCTCTCCGCCGGTGGGGCGGCGGGCGGCGAAGCGGCCGACGTGATGTCCGACGATGATCTGCCTACGCGTCCACTGCTGGGCGAAGCGGCTCAGCGGCGGCTGGCCGGGGTTTTGGGCGACCTCGAGGGGGTGAAAGCCCGCCTCGACGCCTTGATCGCGCAAGGCGGCGATTCCTGATTGCTATCCGGGTCGCTTCACCCCTATAAGCCCCGCTTCGAGCGCGCCGGGCGAAAGCGGCCTCCGGTTTCGCTGCCAAACGCGCTCGATTTGTAAGGATGGGCCTGCCTTCGGTTTGGGAACAAACCGATCTGGCTCAGTGTCGGAGCGTGGCGCAGCCTGGTAGCGCACTTGACTGGGGGTCAAGGGGTCGCAGGTTCGAATCCTGTCGCTCCGACCATTCCTTCCCCCTCACCATCACCGTTCAGCGGCCCCGGTTCATCCAGCTGATCAGGGGGATGAGGGGCAGGCCCCAGCAGATTCCCGCCACCGCCATATAGGCCAGTTGGACCCACGGCTGCTTGGGCAGATGGTCGAACAGGGCGGCGGCGGCCCAGGCATAGGCGGCCAGAAAGACCATCATGCCGACGCCTCCGATCAGCTTGCGCCAGCGTGCGGGCATACCATCTCTCCCAGGCCATCGCGTCGGGGGCCTCACGCTTAGTGCCCAGTTGCGCCCGGTTCGACAAGCGCCTGCATTGTGCAGGGCCTATGGAGCGTTTAGAGCCCCCATATGCGGTGGAGCTACAATCTCGAGCGGTCGCAATCGACGGCCTTGTGGCTGTTCGGTGTCGCGGCCCTGATCCTGGCCATGGTGGTGGTGGGCGGCGCGACGCGCCTGACGGGCTCGGGCCTATCGATCACCGAGTGGAAGCCGATCTCGGGGGTGATCCCGCCGCTCAATGCCGCCGGCTGGACGGCGGAGTTCCAGCACTATCAGCAGATTCCGCAGTACAAGCTGGTCAACCTCGGCATGTCGCTGGGCCAGTTCAAGGTGCTGTTCTGGTGGGAGTGGGCGCACCGCCTGCTGGGCCGCCTGCTCGGCGTCGTGTTCCTGATTCCGTTCATCGTGCTCCTGGTGTTTCGCCGGGTGCCCAAGCGGCTGATCTGGCGCTGCGCCCTTATCTTCGTTTTGGGCGGACTGCAGGGCGTGGTCGGCTGGTGGATGGTCAGCAGCGGACTGGAAAAGAACGTGCTCGTGGCGCCCGAGCGGCTCGCCACTCACTTGGGCCTGGCTCTGCTCACCCTGATCGCCTGTATCTGGACCGGGCTCGAAGCCTGGTTCGGCAAGGGGCGGCCGGTCGGGTTCCGGGCTGATCCGGTGTGGGTGCGCGGCGCCGTAGGCCTGGTCGTCATCGTCTTCGTTCAAGCCATGCTGGGCGCCCTTGTGGCCGGAAACCAGGCTGGACGCATTTATACGGACTGGCCCCTGATGGACGGCCAAGTTTTCCCCGCCGCCTATGCGTTGAAGGGGCAGGGGGTCTGGGCCGTGCTCGCCCACAGCCAAGCGGCGGTGCAGTTCAATCACCGCTTGGTCGCCTATCTGCTCCTGGCATCGGTCAGCGTCTATTTCATCGGCTTCGCCAGGTCGGCGGCGCCGGAGCCGCCCAAGGCCCTTGCCCTCTACCTTATGCTCGGCGTGATGGTGCAGGCGTTGCTGGGTATTCTGACGTTGAGGATGGCCACGCCGCTGTGGCTTGGCCTGCTGCACCAACTGGGCGCCGCCGGGGTGCTGACCGTCGCCGTTGCATTGGCCTGGAGAGTGCAGCGGGTCTGACTTTCTTACGGTATATAGATACCGCATGAAAAATCCCCTTTAATTACAGTGTTATGGCGTCGCGCTGATCACATTGGTGCTGTTGACAATGTCGGCTCGCGCCCCTATCAACCCCGCCTCGTTCGCCGTCGCGCCCTTGCGGCGGCGTTCCTTGTTTTACGGACCTCTTTCCATGATGAAGACCACGGCCTCTCTGAAGCCGGCGGACGTCGAGAAGAAGTGGATCGTGATCGACGCCGAGAATGCGGTTGTCGGCCGGCTCGCCTCCTTCATCGCCATGCGCCTTCGCGGCAAGCACCGCGCCGACTATACCCCCCATGTCGACTCCGGTGACTATGTGGTGGTGGTGAACGCCGACAAGGTGAAGTTCACGGGCAACAAGCTCAAGGACAAGACCTATTACTGGCACACCGGCTATCCAGGCGGCATCAAGGAACGCACCGCAGACAAGATCCTCGGCGGCAAGTATCCGGAACGCATCCTGGAGAAGGCCGTGGAGCGCATGCTCCCGAAGGAAAGCCCGCTGGCGCGCGCCCAGATGACGCACCTGCGCATCTTCGCCGGCCCTGAGCACACTCACGAAGCTCAGCAACCCGAAACCATCGCGTTCGCCGAACTGAACGCCAAGAACGTGCGGGCCCAATAATGAGCGATGTGAACCCCACCGAAGCCGCTGCGCCTGCCGCGCCGGCTTCCACCCAGGCCCCCTCCACTCAAGGTCAGGGCTTCGATGCCCTGCGCAGCTTGTCCACGACCGGTATGGCGGAGCACGCTCCCGCCGAGCCGCAGATCGACGCGCAAGGCCGCGCCTATGCCACCGGCAAGCGCAAGAACGCCATCGCCAAGGTCTGGATCAAGCCGGGCTCGGGTAAGATCACCATCAACGACCGCGACCAGGAAGTGTACTTCGCCCGTCCGGTGCTGCGCATGATGCTGGCCCAGCCGTTCGAAGTGACCTCGCGTACCGGCCAGTTCGACGTCATCGTCTCGGTGCAGGGCTCGGGCCTCTCCGGCCAAGCGGGCGCCATCCGTCACGGCATCTCCAAGGCCCTGACCTATTATGAACCCGGCCTGCGTCCGGTGCTGAAGCCGCACGGCTTCCTCACCCGCGACAGCCGCGTGGTCGAGCGTAAGAAATACGGCAAGGCGAAGGCCCGCCGCAGCTTCCAGTTCTCGAAGCGCTAGGCCGGAACCCCGGCCAGGGAAACCTGCAGGGCGCTCCGGGAAACCGGAGCGCCCTTTTTCTTTGATGGTCGTTTTCCTGGGAAGGACGCAACATGCTCCCCAAGGTCTTCATCGATGGCGAGGCCGGCACCACGGGCCTTCAGATCCGCGAGCGTCTGGCCGGCCGCACCGATCTGGAACTGGTGTCCATCGACCCTGCCAAGCGCAAGGATGCCGACGCGCGGCGCGCCATGCTGAACGGCGTTGACGTGGTGATCCTGTGCCTGCCCGACGAGGCAGCCCGCGAAGCCGTGGCCCTGGTCGACAATCCGACGACGAAGGTGATCGACGCCTCCACCGCCCACCGGGTCGCACCGGGCTGGGTCTATGGCTTTCCCGAGCACGCGCCGGGCCAGCGCGAGCGCATCGCCGGCGCGAGCCGCGTCTCCAATCCCGGCTGCTATTCCACGGGGGCCATCGCCCTGTTGGCCCCGCTGGTTCGCGCAGGGCTCGTACCTGGCGACTTCCCCGTCACCATCAACGCGGTTTCCGGCTATAGCGGCGGCGGCAAGGGCCTGATCAGTGAGTTTGAGACGGAGGGCGCTGCTGCCGCCTTCCGCCCCTACGGCATGACGCTGAAGCACAAGCACGTGCCGGAGATCGTCGAGCGTGTCGGCCTTGTCCATCCGCCGATATTCGCGCCGGCCGTTGGCCATTACGCCCAGGGCATGATCGTCGAGGTTCCACTGCAGCTCTGGGCGCTACCCGGTTCCCCTACGCCGGACAGCCTGCGCGACGCACTGACGGCCGCCTATGCAGGCGAGCGTTTCGTCGCTGTAGCGGACAAGGCCGAGACCGAGACGCTGGCGATGGCCCGCGCGGGCGCCGGCGGTCATGTGGCGGATCTGGACCCCGAGGCTCTGAACGACACCAACCAGCTCAAACTCTACGTCTTTGGTAACGAAGCCGCCCAGCAAGCCCGTTTGGTCGCGGTGTTGGACAACCTCGGCAAGGGCGCTTCGGGCGCGGCGGTGCAGAATCTCAACCTGATGCTCGGGCTGGCGGAAAGCGCAGGGCTCTAACCGGCCAGCGACTTCACCTTGACGTAGCGCCCTGGGGCATCCTCGATGGGCTTGAGCGGGCCCTTCGAAGGGTCGCGGGCAGCGATCTTCTCGCCGGACTTGGCGGAGAGCCACTGGTCCCAGTGCGGCCACCATGAGCCGGGCGTCTCAACCGCGTCGGACAGCCAGTCCTCGACGCGTTCGGGCAGGGCGGCGTTGGTCCAGTGCTGATATTTCTTGGCGTCCGGGTGGTTGATCACCCCGGCGATATGACCAGATCCCGACAGGGTGAAGGTAACCGGCCCGCCGAACAGCCGCGCCCCGCGATAGACCGAGCGCATAGGGGCGATGTGGTCTTCGCGCGAAGACTGCACATAGATGGGGATGCTCACCTTGCCGAGATTTAGCGCCACGTTCTCGACGCTGAGCGTCCCTAACGAGAGCCGATTGTCGCGGTAATAGTCACGCAGATAGCTCATGTGCAGCGCCTTGGGCATGCGCGTCTGGTCCGAGTTCCAGAACAGCAGGTCGAAGGCCGCGGGCTCCTTGCCCATAAGGTAGTTGTTGACGAAGAAGGACCAGATCAGGTCGTTGGCGCGGAGCATGTTGAAGGTGTCGGCCATGGCGGTGGAGGGCAGCACTCCGCCCGCCGCGTCCATGCGCTTCTCCAGGTCGTTCAGCCACTCGTCGTTGGTGAACAGCTTCAGGTCGCCCGCCTCGACGAAGTCCTGCTGGGCGGCGAAGAAGGTGGCCGCGCCGATCCGGTGGTCGTCGTGGGCCGCCATGTAGGCGAGGGCGGTGGCGAGCAGGGTGCCGCCGATGCAGTAGCCGACCGTGTTCACCTGCTTGACGCCACACTGCTTCAGCACCGCATCAACTGCCGCGAACACACCGCCGCGCATGTAGTCGGGGATGGTTTTGGCGGCGAAATCCAGGTCCGGATTGACCCAGGAGGCGACGAACACCGTGTAGCCCTGGGCCGTCAGCCAGCGGATCATCGAGTTTTCGACCCTGAGGTCCAAGATATAGTACTTGTTGATCCAGGGCGGGAAGATCAGCAGCGGAATCTCGTAGACCTGCTCGGTCGAGGGCGCGAACTGCAGGAGCTGCAGGTAGTCGTTTTCGAACACCACCTTGCCCGGCGCGGTGGCGACGTTCTCGCCCACCTTGAAACGTTCCAGGTCGGTCTGACTGATGGAGAGCTGCCCGCCGCCCCGCGCCAGGTCGCTGGCGAACTGTTCGGCGCCCTTGATCAGGCTCTCCCCCTGGGTCGCCATGGCCTCGCGCAGCGCGACCGGGTTGGAGACCAGGAAGTTCGTTGGCGAGAAGGCGTCGGTGAGCATTTTGGTGAAGAACTCCACCCGCCGCTTGGTCATCGGATCCACCCCGTCCACCGCGCCCACCAGCTTGTTCAGCCAGTTGGAGGTGAGCAGGTAGGACTGCTTCATCACGTCGAAGACCGGGTTGGCCGTC
Source organism: uncultured Caulobacterales bacterium (assembly GCA_903862425.1). Classification (GTDB taxonomy): domain Bacteria; phylum Pseudomonadota; class Alphaproteobacteria; order Caulobacterales; family Caulobacteraceae; genus CAIOYC01. The sequence continues at coordinate 73,382 of CAIOYC010000008.1, forward strand.
CAGTCCGGGTCGTTGAAGCGCTTATCCCCCTTCGCTGGGGCCGCGACCGGTTCGGTCTCCAGGCCGGATGCGCGGCGGGCCGCGGTTTTCCACAAATCCATATAGCCGTCGAACAGCTCGGCCTGGGCCTGTATCATCCGCTGCGGTTCGGCGGCCATGCGAGTAATGACGTCCGTCAGGGCGGGGCCGATGTGAAAGGGGTCGGTGACGACCTCGCTCCCGGCTTGGGACAGCGCCGCATTGGCGATGGCCCCCTGGGTCGTTAGCGCCGCCTTGGCCAGATTCAGCGACAACGTCTCCAGCACTTGGCGCTGTTCAGGGGGTAGGGTCAGGAAGTCCGGGGTCGTTGCCCCGGTGGCCTTGGGTTCGGGTTGCGAAGGCGGTGGCGACGTAAGCCCTTCCGCGACGGGCCCAGGCTTTGCCGTCTTGCGCGGCCCAGCTGGCTCCCTCGCCACCGAATTGGCGACTGTCTTCCTGGGCGAAGCCTTCGCCGACGCCGCCTTCGTCTTCGACTCGGTCTTGAGGACGGCGGCCGTTGGCTTGGTCACCACCGCCTTGGTCAGCACCGCCTTGGCCGCCGCTGCGGGTTTCGCCCTGGCAGTCGCGGGGACGGCCTTGCCGCTCCCTGCTGGTTTACGCGCCATACTCACCTCCCGAGGCGTGGGGCGCGTGCGGCCTTGGCCGTCTCGCCCTTTCTTATCGCTGACGTTCGTCGCATAAGAGCGCCGATCGACTGCGCCGTCACCGCGTAAATGCGGCAAACCGGATATTGGCGCCAAGGAGCGGATCATGGACAGGGCGTTGCGAGCGGGCGGGCGGGTTTCAGCGGGTGTGGCGACTATCGCCGCTATCGCCGCCGCCGCAGCGCTGGCCGGTTGCGCCCAGGTCGGCCCCTTCGCGTCCAACCTCAATACGCAGGTCCGTTCGGGCGCCCATGACGTGATGGAGGCGACGCGCATTCAGCCCCTGGGCGTCGACCCGTCATCGCCCGTGGCTGCTGACGTGGCTCGCGCCGAATCCATCCGGGGCCCCGTTCCGAGTTTCGCCAGCATTCCGCCCAAGCCCACCGACATCCCGGCGCCGAGCGCCTACAAGACCCAGGTGGTCGGCCTTGTCGGTGACCGGCGCGAGTTGAACCAATGGGAGAAGGCCAACCCGCCCGGCGTGACCGATACCGAAGGCTTCGCCGAGGCCCAGCGGGCGCGAGTAGGCAAGGAAACGCCCGTCACGGACCAGCGGACAAAGGAAGCCGAAGCCTTCGCCGCCAAGGCCCGCAAGGCCGCTCAGGAGCCGCCGCCCCGCACCCCGTCGCCGAACTGAGCCGAGGCGACGCATGACCGATTTCCACAAGATACGGCGTCTGCCGCCCTACGTCTTTGAAGAGGTGAACCGGCTGAAGGCGCGTCTGCGCGCCGACGGGACCGACATCATCGACTTCGGCATGGGCAATCCCGACATGCCGACGCCCAAGCACATCGTCGACAAGCTGATCGAGACGGCCCGCGATCCGAAGTCGGGCCGCTATTCGGCATCCAAGGGCATCATCGGCCTGCGCCGCGCCATGGCCGGCTATTATGGCCGCCGCTTCGGCGTGAAACTCGATCCCGAGACCGAGGTGGTGGCGACGCTCGGGTCGAAGGAAGGCTTCGCCAATCTGGCCCAGGCCCTGACCGCACCGGGCGACACGGTGATCTGTCCCAACCCCGCCTATCCGATCCACGCCTATGGGTTCATCATGGCCGGCGGCGTGATCCGTCACGTCCCGGCTCTGACGCCGGAAGACTATCTCTCCGGCATCAGCCGGGCGGTGAAGCATTCCGCCCCGCCGCCGAGCGTGCTGATCGTCTCCTATCCCTCCAATCCCACGGCCCAGTCGGTCGATCTCGACTTCTATAAAGAGGTCGTTGCACTTGCCCGAAAGCACGACCTGCTGGTGCTGTCCGACGTGGCTTATGGCGAAATCTATTTCGACGGCAATCCGCCGCCGTCCATCCTACAGGTAGACGGGGCCAAGGATCTGGCGGTGGAGATCAACTCCCTGTCCAAGACCTATGCCATGGCGGGCTGGCGGGTCGGCATGGTGGTCGGCAACGCCCGCCTGTGCGCCGCCTTGGCGCGGGTGAAATCCTATCTGGACTACGGCAACTTCACCCCCATCCAGGTGGCGGCGGCGGCGGCGCTGAATGGTCCACAGGACTGCGTCGATGATATCCGCGCCATCTACAAGTCGCGCCGCGACGTGCTGATCTCGTCCATGAAGCGGGCGGGGTGGGACATTCCGAGCCCGCCCGCCTCCATGTTTGCCTGGACGAAACTGCCGGACCAGTATCGCGACATCGGCTCCATGGCCTTCGCCAAGCTCCTGATCGAGCATGCCGGCGTGGCCGTGGCGCCGGGCACGGGCTTCGGCGAGTACGGCGAGGGGTATGTGCGCATCGGCCTGGTGGAGAATGAGCACCGCATTCGCCAGGCCGCTCGCAATGTGAAGAAGTTTCTCGACCAGTCGGGCCAGATTCTTTCCGCCCACCGCGACCTCGTCGCCGAGGCGGCGCAATGAGCGGGCCCGAGAAACAGGCCAGGGAGTGGCGGATCGGCGTCGCCGGGCTCGGCGTCGTGGGTTGCGGTCTGATCAAATGGTTGCTGGAGCGACCCGACTTCGCGCCCAACGGCGACCGTGTGCGCCTGGTTGGCGTCACCGCCCGAGACCGCGACAAGGCCCGCGGGATCGATCTCAGCGGGGTTCAATGGTTCGACCATCCGGTGGAGTTGGCCGCCTCGCCCGACATTGACCTGTTCGTGGAGCTGATTGGCGGGTCCGAGGGTGTCGCCCGCGCCGCCGTCACCGCCGCGTTGAAGACGGGCAAGCCGGTTGTCACCGCCAACAAGGCCCTGATCGCCGCGCACGGGCTGGAGCTAGCGTCCCTTGCCGAGCGCCACGGTGTTTCGCTGCAGTTCGAGGCCGCCGTGATGGGCGGCACGCCCGCCGTGAAGCTGTTGCGCGAGGGGCTGGTCGGCGACGACGTAGGCTCAATCGCGGGGATCCTCAACGGCACCTGCAACTTCATCCTGACCGAGATGGAGCGCACCGAGCGCCCCTTCGCCACCGTGCTCGCCGAGGCCCAGCGCCTGGGCTATGCGGAGGCGGATCCCACGACCGACGTGGGCGGGTTCGACGCCGCGCACAAGATCGTCGTCCTGGCCGCCCTGGCCTTCGGCGGCGCGCCCAACTTCGCCGCAGCCGAAATCCAGGGCATCGATCAGGTGGAGTTGATCGACATCCGCCTGGCCCGCGACCTCGGTTTCCGTATCAAGCTCATCGCCGAGGCGTCGGGGAGTTCCAAAGGCGCCACCGTGAGGGTCGCGCCGGCCCTTGTGCCGCTCACCCATCCCCTCGCCCAGGCTGGCGGCGCCTTGAACGCTCTTTTCCTGGAAGGCCAGCGGGTAGGGCGGCTTTATCTCCAAGGGGCGGGCGCGGGCGCCGGTCCCACGGCGGCCGCCGTGGCCGCAGACATCGCCGACGTGATCGGCTGCGGCCGGCGCCCGGTGTTTGGCCGCCCGGCTGCGACCCTCCAACCACTGCCGATGCTCGAGCGTGGCCAGAAGATTGACAAGGCGTTCCTGCGCGTCATGGTCCGGGACGAGCCGGGTACGATCGCCGCCATCTCCGAAGCCCTGGCCAAGGCCGGCGTCTCCATCGACAGCTTCCTTCAAAGGTCGGTGGAAGATAGCGGCCACGTGCCGATTGTGCTTATCACCCATCCAGCTACGGAAACGGCGATCGCTGATGCGGTCGAGCACATCGCCGCCCTTCCAGCGGTCATCGAGAGACCAAGAGCTATACGCGTGGCGCGAATCTAGCAGCGCCGCTGTAACGACATACGAATCGGAACAGAACGAAGCATTCGGGGGACTGAGGTTTAGATGAGCGGCGAACAATTGAAGCTTGATCAGGGTCTTGTCATGGACGCCGTGCGCGTCACTGAACGGGCGGCTATCGCCTCGTACGATCAGATCGGCCACGGCAACGAGAAGAGCGCCGATCAGGCCGCCGTCGACGCCATGCGCACGGCGCTAAACGAGCTCCACATCGACGGCAAGATCGTTATCGGCGAAGGTGAGCGCGACGAAGCGCCCATGCTCTATATCGGCGAGAAGGTCGGCACGGGCAAAGGTCCGGCGGTGGATATTGCGCTCGATCCGCTGGAAGGCACGACACTGACGGCCAAGGCCATGGCCAACGCCCTTGCCGTGCTGGCTCTCTCCCCAGGGGGCGGAATGCTGCACGCTCCCGATACCTATATGGACAAGATCGCCATCGGTCCCGGCTTCGCGCCTGGCCTCGTGGATCTTGACATGGCGCCGGCAGACAACGTGCGCGCTCTGGCCAAGGCCAAGGGCGTCGATCCGCGCGAGATCACCGTCTGCGTCATGGATCGCCCCCGCCACGAAAAGCTGATCGCCGAGCTGCGCACCGTCGGTGCGCGGGTGAAGCTGATCACCGATGGCGATGTCGCCGGCGTGATCGACACCACCGACCCGGAGACGGGCGTGGACATCTATATCGGCTCCGGGGGTGCGCCCGAGGGCGTGCTGGCCTGCGCGGCGCTGAAATGCGTTGGCGGCCAGTTCCAGGGCCGATTGATCTTCCGCAACGACGACGAGAAGGCCCGTGCGCGCCGCATCGGCCTCTCCGACGCCGAGTTCAATCGCAAGTATAATCTCGATGAACTGGTCAAGGGCGACGCCATTTTCGCCGCTACCGGCGTGACCAAGGGCTCGCTGCTCGACGGGGTGAAGTTTGGCCGCGGCTTCGTCACCACCCACACCCTTGTCATGGACAGCGCTACCCGCACGGTGCGCGAAATCCGGATGAAGCACCCGATCTAGGTCGGGTCAGCTTCGCGCCACAAGTCCACCGGGCAGCAGGTCCACTCTTCCGGCGACCGCCAGTTCGACCAGCGCCGCGAACACGCCGGGCGGGGGCTCCATCAGCGCGCGAACGATCTCGTCCACCGGCGTTGGGGTCGGTGAGGCCAACGCATAGACGCGTTCGCGCAGGCGCTCGGCTTCGCGCTCCATCCGGGCCGCATCGCCCGGCGGCGGATCGAACAGGTCGCCTTGCGGCTCGCCTAGGCGCGGCGCCTGTTGCAGGGCGGCGATCACATCCTGCGCGCCTTCGCACAGGGTTGCGCCCTGACGCAGCAGGTCATTGGTCCCCTTGGCGCGCGGATCGAGCGGCGAACCCGGTACGGCGAACACCTCGCGGCCCTGCTCGCCCGCCAGCCGGGCGGTGATGAGCGAGCCTGAGCGCATCTCCGCCTCCACCACCACCACGCCGAGCGAGAGGCCGGAAATGACGCGGTTGCGGCGGGGAAAGTCCTGCGCCTTGGCCTTGCGGCCGACCATGTTCTCGCTGACCAGACAGCCGGCTTCGGCAAGGCGGCGATAGAGTTGCGCGTGTTCGGGCGGATAGATGTCGTCGATGCCGCCGCCCAACACCGCCACCGTGCCGGTTGGTAACGCGCCCTCGTGCGCTGCACCGTCTATTCCACGCGCCAGACCTGAGGTCACAACATAGCCCGCCTGCCCAAGCTCCATAGCCAGCTGGCGTGCGAAGCGCTGGCCACCCGCGGAGGCGATCCGCGCGCCCACGATAGCGACGGAAGGCTTCAGGAGAAGGGCGCCGTGACCGAGCGTCCAGATCAGAGGTGGCGGCGGATCGAGGGCGGCTAGTGGGGCCGGGAAGTCGGGCTCGCCTGCCGTGATCAGCCGCGCACCGAGCTTGGCGCCGGCCGCCAGCTCCTTGTCCGCCTCGGCGATGGAGCAGACCTTGAGCGGCGCCACGCGGCCACCGCGCAGGGCCATGCCGGGAAGAGCTTCCAGCGCCCGGCCCGCTGACCCATAGCGCGTCATCAGCGCGGCCGCCGCGACAGGTCCGACATTCTCCGTGCGCGACAGGCGCAGGCGATCGCGGCGCTCCGCTTCGGTGACGGCTTTAGGCGTCAAGGCGCGGCTTCGCGCGGCGCGGTCTTCTTCGCCCCGATCTTCGGCTCTTCGCCCTTCAGCAGGCGGCGGATGTTCTCATGGTGGCGAATGAAGACCAGTACGCCGGTAAAGATGGCCAGTCCGATGATCGGGTGGCCGGCATGCAGGAAGAAGGCATAGATCGGCGCCAGAGCCACCGCCGTCAGCGCCGCCAGAGACGAAATGCGCAGCAGGAAGGCGACGGCGATCCAGGTCGCGCCCGCGAGCAGCCCCACAGGCCAGGCGGCGGCGATCATGATGCCAAAGAAGGTGGCCACGCCCTTGCCGCCTTTGAAGCCGAGCCAGACGGGAAACAGGTGGCCGAGGAAGGCGAACGCCCCGGCTAAGGCGCCCGCCGTCTCGCCCCACAAGGCGCGTGCCACCAGCACCGCCACGATGCCCTTACCGCCATCGCCGATCAGGGTCAGGGCCGCGAGATCGCGCCGGCCCGTTCGCAGCACGTTGGTTGCGCCGATATTGCCCGATCCGATGGAGCGCACATCGCCCGCCCCGCCGAGCCGCGTCACGATCACCCCGAACGGAATCGAACCGACGAGATAACCGCCCACCACGCAGGCGGCGAGCGCGAGAAAAGAAAGTGCGAAGATCATGGGCCAAGCTTCGCGTCTGGATTGCGGGAGCGCAAGGGGTTCACGGCGGCTTTCAAAAGCAACGCATCCTGCGTCGCCGCGCCGAACATGGTGTTGTCGAAGATCACCCAGGCATCAGGCCCGAGTTCCTGCGCGACCGCGGCAATCCGCGCCGGGCCGTACTCGGTGGCGTAAGTGCGCGGTGAACCGTGCAGGCGCCAGTAGCTGAAACCGGTCCAACCGCCTGGCGCGGCGGCCTGCGGACACAGGGCCGGATCGCCGGCGACGCGGCCGATCCGGTGGCGAATCATCAGGGTGTCGGAATCGGCGCTAAACCAGCTCGCATGGCGCGGCTCCAGCGCCGCTTCGCCGTCATGGCGCTTGCGGAAGCGTTCGAAAAAGGCCTCGGCCGCCGTCGGGTCGAACTGCAGACTGGGCGGAAGCTGGATCAGGATCGGGCCGCGCTTGTCGCCTAGCGCCGAGGTTTCGGCGAGGAAGCGTTCCAACGGCTCCACGATATCGACCAGCCGTCTATCGTGGGTGATCGCCTTGGGCAGCTTTATCGCAAAGCGGAAACCTTCCGGGGTCGAGGCCGCCCAGCGGGCATAGGTTTCCGGCTTATGCGGGCGATAGAAGGAGGAATTGATCTCTACGGCGTCGAACTGGGTCGCATAGCGTTGCAGGGTTGAGCCTTCGACAGGAAACCGTTCGCGTATGCTGGCGGGTATCGACCAGCCCGCCGTGCCGATACGGATCAAGCCACCGCCTGGTGAACGATGCGGCCGCTGACCAGGGTCATCAGCACGCCACCCTGCAGTCGGCGGCCGTCGAAGGGAGAGTTCTTAGACTTTGAAGATAGCTTGTCGGCATCGACGCGGAAGGGGGCGGCGATATCGCAGAGCACGAGGTCGGCGGGCGCGCCCTGGGCGATCCGCCCCGCGTCGAGACCGACCAGGCGCGCCGGAGCCAGGGTCACGGCGCGGATCAGGGTCGCCAGCGGCGCGCCGCCGTCGTGGTGCAGCGAGAGCAGAGCCGGAAGAAGGGTTTCGAGCCCTACGCCGCCGGGAGTCGCTTCGGAAAAGGGCAGGCGCTTGTCTTCGGCCGGAGCCGGAGCATGGGCGGAGACCACGACCTCGACCAGGCCCGAGACCAGCGCCTCAATCAGCGCCTGGCGGTCGGCTTCGGTGCGGAGCGGTGGGTCGAGGCGCGCGAAGGTTCGGTAGTCGCCGATGTCCAGTTCGTTGAAGCTTAGATGATTGATCCCGGCGGTGGCGGTGGCGCGCACGCCGCGATCCCTGGCGCGTGCCAGGCTCTCCAGGGCGTCGGCGGTGGTGATCTGATCGACGATCAACTGCGCGCCGGTGAGGCCGGCGAGGGCGAGGTCCCGTTCCAGCATGATGCGTTCGGCGACCGCCGGGGCGCTGGGCAGGCCGAGGCGGGCGGCGAACTCGCCCTCGGTAGCGCAGGCGCCGGCGCAGAGCCAGGGATCGGCGGGGCGGTGGGCGACGGCGGCGCCGAAGCCCTTGGCATAGCTCAGCACCCGGCGAAACACCTTGGAGTCGGCGATAGGCCGATCCGCGTCGGTGAAATAGACCGCGCCCGCTTCGCGCATCAGCCCCAGCTCCGCAAGCCGTTCGCCCTGGCACCCGCGGGTGGCGGCCCCGGCGGGATAGACGTGGACCAACTCGATGTCTCGCGCGCGGCGCAGGATGAAGTCCACCATCGCGGGGTCGTCGATGGCGGGGTCGGTGTCGGGCTGGATGACGATGGAGGTGACGCCCCCTGCCGCCGCAGCGCGGCTGGCCGACTTCAGCGTCTCCTTGGGTTCGGCGCCGGGTTCGCCTGTCTTGACCCGTAGATCCACCAGGCCAGGCGCGAGCATGGCGCCGCTGCAGTCGATGACCCGCACATCCTCCGACAGGGACTCGATGGTGGGGCGATGCAAGGCGTCGGCGATCATTCCGTCCTTGACGACGACCGCGCCATCGCCGTCATAGCCCGTCTCGGGGTCCACCAGGCGTGCATTGATGAAGGCGATGGGCTGGGTCCTACTCGCCACAGCGCGCCTCCGCCCCGTCGAGCCTCGCCGCAAGGGTGGCGAGCACCGCCATCCGCGCCGCCACGCCCATCTCCACCTGGGACTGGATGAGGCTGATCTCCGGATCGTCGGCGACGCCGCTCTCGATCTCCACGCCCCGGTTCATAGGGCCGGGGTGCATGACCTTCACCTTGGGCGAGGCCCAGGCCAACTTCTCCGCATCGAGGCCCCAGTAGCGAAAGTATTCGCGGGTGGAGGGCACGAAGGCGCCGTCCATCCGCTCGAGTTGCAGGCGAAGCATCATCACCACGTCGGCGCCTTCGATGCCGCTCTTCATCTGGTGATGCACGGCGACGCCCCACTGCTCGGCGCCCGCGGGCATGAGCGTCGGCGGCCCCACCAGCCGCACCTGAGCGCCCAGCAATTGGAGCAGGGCGACGTTGGACCTCGCCACCCGACTGTGCAGCACGTCGCCGCAGATGGCGACCACCAATCCCTCGACCCGGCCGAGCGCACGACGCAGGGTCAGGGCGTCGAGCAGGGCCTGGGTCGGGTGCCCGTGCCAGCCATCGCCGGCGTTGATGACGCTGCAGTCCACCTTCTGAGCCAGAAGATCCGCCGCGCCCGAGGCGGAGTGGCGCACCACCAGGATGTCGGGCTTCATGGCGTTCAGCGTCACCGCCGTATCGATCAGGGTCTCGCCCTTGGTGATCGAGGAGTTGCGCGGGGCCATGTTCACCGTATCGGCGCCGAGGCGCTTGGCGGCGATTTCGAAGGAGCTCTGGGTACGGGTCGAGCTCTCGAAGAATAGGTTCACCATGGTGCGCCCGCGAAGGGTGGCGAGTTTCTTCTCGCCGCGCAGGCTCAGACCGACGAAGGCGTCGGCGAGGTCGAGCAGGGCCTCGGCCTGGGGCCGGTTCAGGCCGTCGGTGGAAAGGAAATGGCGCTGGGGTAGGGGGAAGGTGCGTTCGCGGATCAACCGTTCGATGTCGGTGGCGTCGTGGTCGGCGGCTGGTGGCATCGAAGGGGAGGCTATAGGCGGCTTCGTCAGGCGGCTCAATCAGTATCGTCTGTCATTATGCGGCCGGCGATCTTGTCGATCAATCCAGAGGGGCCAGTGATTGTCAGTCCAACATAGGTTTCAGCTTCCACGACCAGGGTGCGACCCCATACACGATATTTCCAACGCTCCACTTCCTGCGATCCGCCGACGCCCCAGCTATGATGGACACGTCGCGCTCTCAGACTCTTCAGAGCTCTCGTCAGTTCGTCTCGGATGCGATCATCGAACTCCGCTCCAAGATTGATTGTCTTTCTTGCCCACATGGATCACCCGCCCGCCGGCGCGCCGGGGAGGTTTTCGAGCCAGCGGAGGATCGCGGCCTCGAGGGCGATGCGCTGGTCGTTGTAGCTGTGGTCGGTGGTGAAGTGGGCTCGCGTGACCTCAGCGCCGCTCTGCGCCTCCACGGCCTTGGCCAGCGCCTCGTCGGCGGGGCCGAGGCCATCGTCGGAGGTGATCACCAGCAGGGGGTGAAGGGCCAGGGTGGGGGCGAACTGCGCCAAAGCCCAGGCCTTGGCGTTGTCCACCGCCTCATTGCCGAGGCTCTCGCCCGTGGCGTTCCCGAGGGTGCGCATGCCGGTTTCGTTGAGGATATTGCTCTCCACCACCTTGGCGGCCATGGCGCGGGGGGCGGCGCCGATCGTCGTCCCGAGATCGGCGGCGGAGATCAGCACCGTCCCCATCAGCGCCGGATCGTGACCCGCCGTATAGCCCGCCAAAAAGCCGCCGAGGCTGTGGCCCATGACCACGATCTTCGCGGGGTCGATATGGCTGGCCAGCGGCGTGTTGGGATCGCGCAGCCAGGCGACGGCGGCCTGGGCGTCCTCGATGCAGTGGGTGAAGGTATAGTCGCCCCGGCTGCCCCATGAGCCGCGATAGTGCAGGGTAAGCACGTTCCAGCCCTCGCGCTGGAGGGCCCGGGCGAGGTCGAGGTTCTGCTCGTTGCCCGGCAGGCCGTGCAGCAAAAGCACCGTGGGATGCGCTCCCGCGCCGGCGGCGGTGTAGAGGACCGCGTTGATCTTCGTCCCGTGGGTAGGCAGGGCGAAAGCCTCGAGCCCCGACGGATGCACCCGGTCCTGAACGGGGTCGGCGACCAACGCGGCGGGCACCGGCTCCGCGCGCGAGGCGAGGGGCAGGCTCGCCAGGGCGAGTCCGGCGATGAAAACCGCGGCGGCGCATGGACGCATGGCGAACTCCTATGACAGCCGAGCTTGGCACGGGCCGCGGCACGCCTCAACCGGCGAGCCTTCCGGACATTGGATAGGCCCAGACCCCCGCCGTGTGGGCACGGGCGATGCCATAACCTGTCCGCTTAGAAAATCACCTAACACGCCGGCCATTCGGACACTTCACGTTCGGGGCAGCGTCCGGTCCAGCCTTTGGCAAAGGCGCGGGGCGAGGCCGTCCGCCTCATGGGCGGCCTGCTCTAAGACAAACCCGACGTCCTCTGGGCCAGTCCAGATATCAAGGTGGTGGTGACCGACGAGCAAGGCGCGACGTCATCGCCATCGCCGCCCGAGCCGACAGATCTGCGCTGGTCGAGCGCACTGAGATCGCTTGTCGCGAAGAGTAGCTTTGCTGTTTCTGCGGCGTCTCGTCGCTGCGGTTAACCGTACAATTTAAATAGTCATCAGCACAGGCAGGATGACCCTCCTCACGTAGGGAGGCATCCATGCGTACATTTCCGATCCTGATCCTGGCTTCAGCCTTGCTCTTATCGCCCCTGGCCGTCCATGCCCATGGCGAAGCTTCACCGAGCTTGCTCAAGCCGCGCGTTACACGCGCCGTGTTCACCGACAAAAGCAAAGCTTCGTCTGTCGATGAGCAGGAGCGCGCCCGCCTTCTCCTCACCGTGCTGTGGCTGGCGAGCGAGACGCCGCACAAGGTCCGCTAGCTTTCGAAGCTAGGTTCGCAGGCGGTCGAGCGCGCCCTGCAGGATGTAGCCGGCGGCGGCGCGATCGACCACCTCGGCGCGCTTGGCGCGGGTCATGTCCGCCTCGTCGATCAGCATGCGGTTGATGGCCATGGTGGACAGGCGCTCGTCCCAGAAGGCGATGGGCATGTCCTTCAACCGGAGCAGGTTGCGGGCGAAGGCGCGGTTGGACTGACAGCGCGCGCCCTCGGTTCCGTCCATGTTGACCGGCAGGCCGATGACGATGCCCGTCGCGCCCCGGCTCGCCATCAGGGCGAACAACTCCTCGGCCTCCAGGGTGAACTTGCGCTTGTGAATGAGGGCGAGGGGGGAGGCGATGGTCCGGGTGACGTCCGAGACCGCCACGCCGATGGTCTTTTCGCCCAGGTCCAAGCCCACCACCGGAGTATGGGGCGGCAGGGCGGTGGGCAGATCGATGAGGTCGAGCACGGGCATGGGCGGGCGCTACCCCCCGCTTGCCTCCGGCGCAAGGCCCGGCTAACCCCGGCGCTCGAATGAGGAGGGCCGCATGGCCATCGACGCCGATACCGTCAGAAAGGTCGCCAGGCTCGCCCGCATCCGGGTGGAGGAGAGCGCGCTCGAGCCCATGGCCAAGGAACTTACCGGGATCATGGCCTGGATCGAACAACTGGCCGAGGTGGATACCGACGGCGTCGAGCCGATGACCTCCAACGTGGCCATCAAGCTGCCGCTACGCGAGGATGTGGTCACCGACGGCGAGAGGCAGGGTGCGGTGCTGGCCAATGCGCCTAGGTCCGACAAGGGCTTCTTCGTGGTGCCCAAGGTGGTCGAATAGTCATGGCCGCTCTCACCAACATGACGCTGAAGGCCGCCCTCGACGGCCTGAGCACCAAGGCCTTCTCCGCCGAGGAACTGGCCAGGGCGCACGTTTCGGCCATCGCCGCCGCCAATCCCCACCTCAACGCCTTCGTGCTCGAAACGCCCGATAAGGCCATCGAGATGGCCCGCGCATCGGACGAGCGTCGCGCCAAGGGCGAGGCCGGTCCGCTGGAGGGCGCCTCCATCGGGGTGAAAGACTTGTTCTGCACCGAGGGCGTGCAGTCCACCGCCGGGTCCAAGATCCTAAACGGGTTCAAGCCGCCCTACGAATCCACCGTCACCGCCAATCTGTGGCGCGACGGGGCGGTGATGCTGGGCAAGCTGAACATGGACGAATTCGCCATGGGCTCGTCCAACGAGACCTCCGCCTTCGGCCCGGTGAGCAATCCGTGGAAGGCGGCCGGGTCCAACCAGGCGCTGACGCCGGGCGGCTCCTCCGGTGGGTCGGCTAGCGCGGTCGCGGCCGATCTCTGCCTCGCCGCTACGGCCTCCGACACCGGCGGCTCGATCCGTCAGCCGGCTGCGTTCACGGGCACCGTGGGCATCAAGCCCACCTACGGCCGCTGCTCGCGATACGGCATGATCGCCTTCGCCTCTTCGCTCGACCAGGCGGGGCCCATCGCCAAGACGGTGGAGGACGCGGCCATCCTGCTCACCTCCATGAGCGGGCACGACGCCAAGGATTCGACCTCGCTCGATATCGAGACGCCGGACTTCGCCTCCTTCGTCGGCAAGTCGATCAAGGGCCTGCGCATCGGCATCCCCGACGAGTATCGCCTGGACGGCATGCCGTCGGAAATCTCGAAGCTTTGGGATGAGGGCATCGAGTGGCTCAAGGCCGCGGGCTGCGAGATCAAGCGGGTCAGCCTGCCGCACACCAAGTACGCCCTGCCGGCCTATTACATCATCGCCCCGGCGGAGGCCTCCTCCAACCTCGCCCGCTATGACGGCATGCGTTACGGCCTGCGCGTCGATGGCGGCTCGCTGATCGACACCTATGAGAAGACCCGCGCCGAGGGCTTCGGCGCCGAGGTGAAGCGCCGGGTGCTCATCGGGGCCTATGTACTGTCGGCGGGCTACTACGACGCCTACTATCTGAAGGCGCAGCGGGTGCGGCGTCGCATCGCCGAGGACTTCGACAAGGCGTTCGAAGAGGTGGATGCGCTGCTGACGCCTACCGCCCCATCGGCGGCGTTCGCCCTGGGCGACCGTGTGTCGGACCCCATCGCCATGTACCTCAACGACGTGTTCACGGTGACCACCAACCTGGCCGGCCTGCCGGGGCTGTCGCTGCCGGCCGGCCTGTCGGGCGAGGGCCTGCCGCTCGGCCTGCAACTGATCGGCCGGGCGCTGGACGAGGGGACGCTGTTCTCCATCGCCGGGGTGATGGAGGACGCCGCCCAGTTCCGGGCCAAGCCGACGCGCTGGTGGTAAGGGTTTGAGGGGCGGGACTGGGCGTCAGGCCCCCAGCACCCAGCCCTCCTCGTGCGTCACGTCCACCACCGCGTCGGCGGGGAAGTCCTTGCCGGGACCGAACGCGGCGGCGAGCTTACCGGCTTCGTCCAGCCGGGCGAAGTGCTGGCACAGGGTGCGCACCTGCGACTGGTCCTTGACCTCGCCCGGCAGCGGCTCGGGCTTGACCATGGATGGATAGACCTCCGCCGCCACCACATCGACGCCCGCCAGATCGGCCTCGGTCAGAGTCTTGAAGCCGGTTTCGAACGGCCAGACCCTGAAGCCCTCGCCCCGCGCCGCCTTCATCCGATCCACGGCCGGAATGCCCACAAGCGCCTGACTGCCCACGGTGCCGTTGCCGAAGATCTGCCATATGGACTTGGACCCCTTGGCCGCGACCTCCGCATGGCGCAGCACCGGCGGGACGTCGGTGCCGTGCTCCGGCTTGGTGGACTGCAGCCAGGTCTGCACATCCTTGGGCGGTGAGCCCCAGAAAGGCCTGGCCTCGCCCGTCATCAGCCGGTTCATCTTGTTGGCCACGGCGAAGCGGTTGTTGGTGTTGTCCGCCTTATCCACCACGTTGGACGCCAGGAAGGCCCACAAGCCGGACCAACTCTCATCCTTCAGCTTTAGCGCCGCGCCCGTGCCGCGCGGAAAGCCGAGCGGAAAGTCGAAGCCGAGCAGGGTGCGCTCGCCTCGCCGCGTCAGGTCGTCGAGGATGGCGTTCAGCCGCGTCTCCGCCTCCGCCCGCGTGGCGGGGTTGAAGCTCTCGAAGCCGAACTGGAACCGCACGTCGCGCTTCAGGACGCCGATCCAGATCGAATCGGCCCCCGTCTTGGGCTTGGCGTTGGCGCTCCAGTCGGCGATCACATAGGCGTTGAACAGGCGCGCCACGGGGGCCTCCGATAGACAAGCGCGCCTTCTACAGCGCGCAGGAGGCGGCTTGAAGTCACGTTATGGGGTTTGGCGCAAACGCCTGACTGGCCTTTCAGTTACGTCAGAACGTTTTCGGGCGGCGAACCGGTGTCCACTTCGCCTGAAAATGCTCTAGGAAGGCGCCATGACGAGCGATCTGAGATGCGGCGTTGTCGGCGCCGGGGTGTTCGGCGGCTATCACGCCAATCAATACGCCAAGCTGCCGGGGGCCAGGCTGGCGGCGGTATTCGACCTTCACCGAGAGCGCGCCGAGGCCGTCGCCGGCCCCTTGGGCGGCGAGGCCTTTACCGACATGGACGCCTTTCTCGACGCCGTGGACGCGGTATCGGTGACCTCGCCCGCCACCACCCATTTCGACGCCGCCCTCGCCGCACTGAAGGCGGGCAAAGCCACCTATGTGGAAAAGCCGCTGGCCGTCTCCATGGACGACGCCGAGGCGCTGATCGCCGCCGCGCGAAAGGTCGGCAAGCCGCTCGGTGTCGGCCATCAGGAGCGCATGGTGTTCCGGGCCATGGGCCTGTTCGACGTGCCGGAAAAGCCGCTGCGGCTGGAGGCGATCCGGCGCGGGACCTACAGCCCGCGCAATCTCGACGTCTCCTGCGTGCTCGACCTGATGATCCACGACATCGATCTGGCCCTCGCGCTGTCCGGCGCGGAGGCGTCGAGCGTCGAGGCCACGGCCAAGGTGCTGCACGGCCCGTTCGCGGACGAGGTGAAGGCCGAGGCCATGTTCGACGACGGTCTGGTCGCCCTCTTCGAGGCCTCGCGCATCGCCGAGGCGCGCGAGCGGCGGATGCTGATCGTCTATCCCTCGGGCGAGGTGGAGATCGACTTCCTCACCCGCGCCTTTCGCAACACCACGCCGTTCGCCCTCGACCCCAACTTCACCGAGACCGCCATCGGCAAGGACCCGCTCGGCGCGGCCCTCGGCGCCGTCGTGGCCGCGGCGCGGGGCGATCTCGCCCACCTGCCGGCCGAGGCGGAGGAGGGGGCGCGAGCCCTCGACCTGGCTCTGGCGGTGGAGCAGGCGACGCAGGAGTGAGCTGGCGCGCCCTTCTCGCGCTCACCGCCTGTCTGGCCGGCGGGGCGGCGCGGGCGGACACGATCCGCACCTTGGACAGCGCCATCCTGACGCCCGCAGCGATCGACCGGCAAGTCACCGACCTGATGAAGGCCAACGACGTGAAAGGCCTGTCCGTAGCGCTGATCCGGGACGGGCGAGTGGCCTATCTGCACAGCTATGGCCTGCGCAATGTGGAAAAGGGCCTGCCGCTCACGCCCGACACGGTCACCTATGGCGCCTCCCTGACCAAGGCGACCTTCGCCTACATGGTCATGCAGTTGGTGGACGAGGGAAAAGTCGATCTGGACAAGTCCATCGGCGACTACCTGCCCAAGCCCCTGCCGGACTATCCCAAATATGCCGAACTCGCCGCCGATCCGCGCTGGAAACAGCTGACCCTGCGCATTCTGCTGGATCACACCACGGGCTTCGCCAATTTCCGGTTCATGGAGCCGGATGGAAAGCTGCAATTCCATCACGATCCCGGCGCGCGGTTCGGCTATTCCGGCGAGGGGATCAACCTCGCGCAGTTCGTGCTGGAGAACGGCCTGGGCCTGGACGTCGGTCAGGAGATGCAACGGCGGGTGTTCGACCGCTTCGGCATGAATCGCACCAGCCTGACCTGGCGGGACGATTTCGCCGACAACCTGGCGGACAGCTATCTGAAGGACGGCAAGCTTCAGGCGCACCACAGGCGCGAAAGCGTACGGGCCGCCGGATCCATGGATACGACCGCGCGGGATTGGTCGGCCTTCCTCGCCGGCGTGGTGCGCGGCGACGGGCTGAGCGCCAGGGCCAAGGCGGAGATGATTCGCCTTCGCATCGCCATCGACAGTTCGGCCCAGTTCCCGACCCTGACCAGCCCGCCTACGGATGAGTATCGCGCCATAAAACTCGGCTACGGTGTGGGCTGGGGCGTGTTCGAAACCCCCTTTGGCCATGCCTTCTTCAAGGAGGGGCACGACGACGGTACGGGCAACTACGCGATGTGCGTGGAGCCGCGAAAGGCCTGTATTCTCCTCCTGTCCAATTCCGACAGGGCGGAAGGCGTCTACAAGGCGCTGGTGGAAAAGCTCATGGGCGACGTGCACCAGCCGTGGCGGTGGGAAAGCTACATCCCATTCGATCTACCGAGCGCCGCAACGCACTGATCGCGCGCTTGCCTCCCAAACCGGCCGCTGGTAAAGCCACCGGCTCCGGCGAGGGCCGCACGCCGCTCGGCGTGATGCTCACTGTCTGGAGGAGTGTAGCTCAGCTGGTAGAGCATCGGTCTCCAAAACCGAGGGCCGGGGGTTCGAGTCCCTCCACTCCTGCCATCCTATCCACCCCGCGTCGTACTGTCGGGGCGCCTGACGCGGGCGCTTTTCAGCCCCATATCCGGACGATCCGGAACGAGAGGAACGATCGGCCCCCATGGCCAGGCAAGGTGTAAAGACCCCGAACAGAGGCGGCCCCGCGCCCATGCGCCCGACCGGCTCCACCAATACGCCCGTGGCCAAGGTCACGCCGGCCGAGCCCAAGGTGAAGCGCCCGCCGTTCAACCCGGTCAAGTTCTTCACCGAGGTGCGCCTGGAGGCGCGCCGGATCACCTGGACCTCGTGGCGCGAGACCTGGATCACCTCCGTCATGGTGTTCATCATGGTCGCCATCACCGGCATCTTCTTCCTGGCCGTCGATCAGGCGCTGGGCAACGGCATGCAGTTCCTGTTCAAGCTGGCCGCCAGCTAAAAGACCCCAAAGATCATGACCGATATCCAACCGACCAAGTCCAATCCGAACCACAAGTGGTACATCGTCCACGCCTACTCGAACTTCGAGAAGAAGGTGGCCGAGAGCATCCGCGACCAGGCCAAGCAGCACGGGCTGGAGGACAGCTTTTCCGAAATCCTGGTGCCGACCGAGGACGTGGTGGAGATCCGCCGCGGCCGTAAGGTGAACGCCGAGCGCAAGTTCTTCCCCGGCTATGTGCTGGTGAAGATGGACCTCTCGGACGAGGCCTATCACCTGATCAAGAACACGCCGAAAGTGACCGGCTTCCTCGGCTCGGGCTCCAAGCCCATGCCGGTGTCCGAAAAGGAAGTGCAGCGCATCGTCGGCGCCATCGAAGAGGGTGTCGAGCGTCCCAAGACCACCATTACCTTCGATATCGGCGAGCAGGTGCGCGTCACCGACGGTCCGTTCGCCAGCTTCACCGGTTCTGTGGAGCGCGTCGACGAGGATCGCCAGCGCCTCTACGTCACCGTCTCCATCTTCGGCCGCGCCACGCCTGTGGAGCTGGAATACAATCAGGTCGAAAAGGGCGGCGGCTAAGGCCGTTCAAAGACCGATCAGCGCTTTGATCTTGGCTCTGGCCTCGGACAGGACGGTCGTGGATACCGCACCTTTCCGCTCTGCCCGACGGGCGCGCCAATCTAGGCTCTTCACCTGGTCGGCCAGTATGGCGCTCGGCGGATTCGTGCTGACCACTACTTCGAAGGGGTAGTTCTTGAGCCGCGAAGTCATCGGACAACAGATCATCATTCCGCGCGCGCCGTTGTAGCCGGCGGGCGACAGCACGAGGGCGGGCCGATGGCCGGCCTGTTCGTGACCCGCCTGCGGATCGAACTGGAGCCAGACGATGTCCCCCGCTTCGGGAACGTAGCCCTTTGTCACCAGGCTTCACCGCCTACTGGTGGGCCGAATTCGACCTTCTCATGGAAAGTGTCGGGCGTCATTCGGGCGAGCAGGTCGTCGAGCTTGTATTCAGCGATTTCGACAGGCTGGATGATGATCCGCCCGTCTTCCTCCCGCACATCGACGGCCTGGTCCACCCGCAGCGACGCGGCAGCCATGATGGACGCGGGGATGCGTATCGAGGCGCTGTTTCCCCACTTCTTCACCTGTACCCGCATGTCGGTCTCCCACGCATCCGCACTAAAGGATAGCGGTTCGTCGCTACAATGTCGATACATTCGGATGCGCGCTTGAGGTCCCCGCCGCTTCCTGCTACACGCGCGCCTCCTCGATCTCGGCCTCTGGCTCCGGTTGAGGCTCAAATCCGTGGGAGGGGCTGCCCGCACCACGGCCACAGGGACGCGATCGTCGGAGGCGAAGCCGAAGACGTGAATCGCGAGCCCAACAGATGGCGAGCTCAAACCTCGTCGCTTATTGGAGACAGCCAATGGCCAAGAAGATCTTGGGCTATATCAAACTGCAGGTGAAGGCCGGCTCCGCCACGCCTTCGCCGCCCATCGGGCCGGCGCTGGGTCAGCGCGGCGTGAACATCATGGGCTTCTGCAAGGAGTTCAACGCCCGGACCGAGAACGTGGAGAAGGGCACCCCGCTTCCCACCGTGATCACCGTCTACCAGGACAAGTCGTTCACCTTCATCACCAAGACGCCGCCGGCGACCCACTTCATCAAGCAGGCGCTGAGCCTGAAGTCCGGCTCCACAAAGCCGGGCCGCGACATCGTCGGTTCGATCAGCCGCACCCAGCTGCGCGAGATCGCCGAGAAGAAGATGAAGGATCTGAACGCGAACGACATCGAACAGGCCGCCAAGATCATCGAGGGCTCCGCGCGCTCGATGGGTCTTCGCGTGACGGAGGCTTAAATCATGGCCAAGCAACCCAAGCGCATCCAGGCCTGGACCGGCGACCGCGACGCGGTGCTGCCCCTCGACGCCGCCATCAAGGCCGTCAAGGACAACGCCAAGGCCAAGTTCGACGAGACCGTCGAGATCGCCGTGAACCTCGGCGTCGATCCCCGTCACGCCGACCAGCAGGTCCGCGGCGTGGTCAACCTGCCGTCGGGTACGGGCCGTGACGTCCGCGTCGCCGTCTTTGCCCGTGGCGCGGCCGCCGAAGCCGCCACCGCGGCGGGCGCCGAAGTGGTGGGCGCCGAAGACCTCGCCGAGCGTATCCAGGGCGGGTTCATGGATTTTGATCGCGTCATCGCGTCTCCGGACATGATGGCCGTGGTTGGTCGCCTCGGTAAGGTGCTGGGCCCGCGCGGCCTGATGCCGAACCCCAAGGTCGGCACCGTGACCCCGAACGTGGCTCAGGCCGTGAAGGACGCCAAGGGCGGCGCCATCGAGTTCCGCGTCGAGAAGGCGGGCGTGATCCATGCCGGCATCGGCAAGGCCTCGTTCACCGAAGACGCGCTGCTCGCCAATGTGCGCGCGCTCATCGAAGCGCTGAACCGCTCGCGTCCCTCGGGCGCCAAGGGCACCTATGTGAAGAAGGTCTCGCTGTCTTCGACCATGGGTCCCGGCGTCAAGGTCGATACCGCCACCGTCGGCCCCGTCTAGGCGGCTTACACCGGACTGAAGTTGAGGGCGGGTCGGAAACGGCCCGCCCTTTTTCTTTGTCTAGCGCCGGCCCTTGGGCTTGCCGCCACGCTCGCCCACCAGGGCGAGGTTGCGCCGACGGACGCGCTCGCCCTCCTCGTCATAGAGGAAGGGGACGAAGGCGAACCGCTCGCTTCGGCTCACCGGCGTCACCTCGTGCAGCAGCGAGCAGCAGAAGGTTGTCGCGCCTCCCGTGGGCGGCGCATAGGTGCGGCGACCGAACTCGGGGAAGCGCAGTTCGCCGCCCTCATACTCGCCGGCGTTCAGGTTGATCGTCACGGCGAACTTGCGATGGGCTGTGCCGGCGGTGGCGTCGTCGCGGTGGGCGGCGAAAAAGCCCTGGTCGTCCTCGCCATAGCGGCAGATCAGAAAGCGCTCGATCTTGGTCGGCTGCCAGTTGAAGGCGCGCCTCACCGAGGGGAACAGCCGGCGCTCAAGCCGGTCGGTGATGGTTTTTACGAGTCCGGTATCCTCGATGGTCACATCGTGCCGGCGCTTGAAGCGCTCGTTGACCACATTGACCGTTCGCCCATCCACCGTGGCGGCGAAGCCGGACACCTCCGGTTCCCGCGCCCTGAAATAAGCGATCAGATCGGTGCAGAGGCCGGGCTCGAAGACGCGCGGCAGCGTAAGGATCGGGGCATGCGGCGACTGGTCGAGGGGCGGTTCCGCCGCAAGCTCCTGCGCCAGGCGGTTCAGCACGGCGGGGGTATTCTCGATCGGCTCAGCCATGACTACGCGAAAGCCGCGATCGATCAGCAGGATCGAGGGATCGGGTCCGAAGCGCGGCGCGACCTCCGCGCCGAAATCCCAGAAATAGCGCCGCCCTATGGCGGCATTGGCGAGCCCGCGCTGGAAGCGGTCTGCCGGATCTGTGGAGAGACCGTAGAAGGCGGCGTCTGCGTCGTTGAACAGCTCAGCGCGCGCCGTCACCGCGTCGTGCGCCGCCTTTACGCCGGGCCGATCCATACTGTGGAAGGGCATGAGCACGATCCAGCGCCCCGCCGCCACATCGATGGAATAGCGGGCGATGCCGTCGGTCTCGGCGGCGAAGAAGGGCAGGCTTTCGCCGAATCCCGGGGGAGCGGGACGCGGGGAGGGTGATGGCATGGGGACCTCCGACAGTCCCCGGATAGAAGCGTTGCTTTGCGGACGGATGTCCGAGCTTGGCCGAAATTATGGCTCCCAGCGGCGGGTCAGATTGCCCTTCCAGAAGTCCCAGTAGTCGCGCAGCAGGTCGGGGACCACCCACAGGCCGTGGCGGTAGGGCTTGTCCACGCCGATGGGCAGGCTGGGGTCGGCGCGGCCATAGCCTTCCGCGCCGTAGAAGGTGCCGAACAGATGGTCCCACACCGGGGCGATGGCGAAATGGCCCGTGGGACGGCTCATGTCGAGCTTGTGGTGCAGGCG
Organism: uncultured Caulobacterales bacterium; assembly: GCA_903862425.1. Classification (GTDB taxonomy): domain Bacteria; phylum Pseudomonadota; class Alphaproteobacteria; order Caulobacterales; family Caulobacteraceae; genus CAIOYC01. Next base: position 95,058 of record CAIOYC010000008.1, read on the forward strand.
GTGATGGTTGGGCGACTGGATCATCCAGCGGCCGAACAGGCCCCAGTCCGAGTCGATGCGCGAGTGAATCAACAGGCCGATGGTCGAGACCAGCACGTTCACATAGATCATCACCGCCGGGTCCGCGCCGAGTATGGCCAAGGGAATGTTGATCACAAAGGGGATCAGGATCGCCGCCGGATGCTGGCGCTCTGAGGTCACCACGCAGAACTCCTGCGCGGAGTGGTGATAGCGGTGCAGCGGCCAGAAGTAGCGCCAGTGGTAGATCCGGTGCGCCCAGTAGTCGAAGAAGGTGTAGACGAAGAAGTAGAGCGGCAGCTGCACCACGAGGGGCAGGCCCGCGGGGTCGATCCACAGGCCCGTCGCCTGCTTCAGGGCGTGACGCACCAGATCGGCTGAGATCAGCGAGGCGCCGAGCAGCATGAGCTTGCCGATCACGTCCAGAACGCGGCCCTGGCCGAGGATCAGGATGGCCAGATCGCTGTGCATCGACGGCGAGCGCTGGAACAGCAGCCGGCGGATCGAGGACTCCTCCCAGCCCACCGTGACCCACTCCACCCACAAGGCGAAGGGCAGGATGGCGAAGATCAGCATGGCGTTGGACAGGATCTTGGCATGCACATTGGCCAGATGTATCGCGTGAGCGCCGAGCTTCAGGCTGAGCTCGTCGGGCAGGAAGCGGACCAGCGCCCACCAGGCCGCCGTCAGGGCGGCGGCGTAGGCGATCAGCGCCGCCACCAGCAGAATGCGGCCGAAGGTGACGAGCGGACGACGAGGCTTTGACGGCGGCCGGCGGTCCGGGCCGTCAACAGAGGTCGCCGTCATCGCCGGAGATTGCGCCATGAGAGCCTGAGCTACGCTGCCTGAGATGAGCGCATCATGGACGATGGCGGTTAACATCCGGCTTGCGCGCGACGTTCGCCTCATCCCGAGCAATCACAAAGGGGAGCAAAAGGGGCCTGCAACCCTTAGCTCAGGAACTGTTTGAAGCCCACATGGGTGGCTTTGAAGCCTTGGCGCTCCCAGAAGCGCTGGGCGGCCTCTCGGCTCTGATCGGTGGTGATCTCGGCGAAGGTGCAGCCGGCCTCCCGCGCAAGTCGCAGACCTTCCGCCACCAGAGCCGCGCCGATGCCCTTGCGGCGCTCTCCGCCCACCACGCGCAGGCTCTCGAACTGCACCCGCCGGGCGCCGCGTCGCGCGAGGCCGGGCAGGATCGAGACCTGCATGCAGCCGATCACCGCGCCGTCTTCCTCGGCGACGAGGAAGCGGGTGGTCGGGTCTGCGTCGATGGCCTTCAGCGCCTGCGCATAGGCCGGATCGCCGAGCCGCTCGCGCTGCGCGCCCAGAGGATCGTCGGCCAGCAGGGCGACGATGTACGGAATGTCTTCGAGCAGGGCGTCGCGAAAGATCATGGCCGAAGGCTAGCACCGCGCGGGCGGCAAGGTCACCCCACGGTGCGTTCCACGACGCGCCGTAGATCTGCCAGAATGATTTAGCTAGGCCGCCATCGCCTCCAGCGCGCGATTTCCGGCGGCGGCGCCCTTACGGCGGCGCTTGATCCAGCGTTGGGTGGGCATGTCGACGCCGTAGTGGAAGGCGACGGCGAAGGCCACGGCGATGGCGGGCGTGATGGCCCACAGCGCCCAGACCAGGCCCGGTCCGGCATGAAGCTTCTTTTCGATCAGGTGGATCAGGCCGAACAGCACGATCCGGACCGGTTCGTTGGTGATGAACAGGGAGAAGGAGATGACCGCGCCCTTTTCAAGGGCGTGCGACGGCTTCTTCACCGGCCATGCGCCGGCTCCGATCACCATGGCGGCGATGGCCAGGATCGACAGGAAGTCGTAGCGGCCGACGCACTGCAGCGCGATCAGCGTGACCAGTCCCGAAACGCCGAGGCTGCGGGCGATCCACGGCTTGATGAACACGCTCTCGGAGAAGCGCGCCAGCATGATGCCGGCGATGAACAGGGGCAGCGCCCTAAGCGCCCCGATGTCCTGCGGAATCTCGAACACCGGCCGGTGCAGGATCAGGTTGGAGGCCACATCGCCCACCGTCAGGACGGCGAAACCGGCCATGAGCGCGGTCCAGGGCGACTTGATGCGGCCAAAGGCGCGCCACAGGAAAGGGAAGGCCGCGTAGCAGACCAGAAGGGCGGAGAGCGACCAGGACGGGTCGTTCCACCCGCGTCCGCCCGGCACGCCGATGGAGGTGAGCAGCAGCACCTGCGACGGCAACTGGCTCCAATCGAAGAATTCCATGTGGGCCGGCGTGAATCCGACCGCGCCGCACGCCAGCACGAAGGCGACCAGCCCGGCCAGCATGATCAGGTGGGCCGGGACCACGCGGGTCGCCCGGCGCTGGAAGAAGCCGAGGTTAGACATCTTCGCATTGGCCACCCGGTCGCCATAGATGCGCCCGAGCACATAGCCGGACACCACCAGGAAGAAGTCGGTGGCGAGATAGCCGCGGCCCCAGATGGGATGCACCTTGGCCAGCTCGACCGGGGCCTCGAACGAATAGTGATAAAGCACCATGCAGAAGGCGGCCATGAAGCGCAGGGCGTCGAGCGGTCCACCCCTTGTCAAAGGCAGGGGGGTCGGGGACGGCGTTTGTGGCGCGGATGTGTCGATCTGGGTCATGGCGGCCTCTTCGCTCGGCGGGCGAACCCGCGTCTGCAAGCCGCACGCCTAGCACGCGAATACTGTGCGGCCGGTTAAGGCGGCGACGACCTGCCACAGGCGTATGCCCTTGCGGGTAACCGGAACTGGCGCATCTTGCGCGCCATGTGGGGGAGCATCCATCGCCGGGGCCTGTTGGCCGCCGTGGCGGCTACGGTCGCCGCGCCTGCCCTCATCACGCCGGCATGGGCGCGGGCGCCGGGCGTGATCGTCCGCGGCCGCGACGGGGCGGTGGTGGACTATTACGAGCGCCTGCGTGGACGTATCGGCGATGCGGGGGGCGGACGCTTCCTGCCCGAGGCCGAAGACGCCCTGCTCGGCGAACACAACCAGTTCCGCGCCGACCAGCGCCTGGGGGGACTGCAGCGCCACGTCGCCCTGAACGCGGCCGCCCGCGCCCACGCCGCCGATATGATAGAGCGCGACTACTTCGCCCACGAGGCGCCGGAGGGTTATTCCTCGGTGCAGCGGGTCGGCTTGCTGGCTCGCAGTTTCGTCGGTCTGGCGGGAGAGAACATCGTCGAGATTCGCGGCGGTCCGCCCGCCAGCGCCGCCGAGCTCGCCGGCCTGTGGCGTGACAGCCCCGGCCACCGCGCCAACATGCTCCGCTCGAGCTATAGCCACATCGGCTTCGGCGTGGTGCGCAAGGGCGACCGTACCGTGGCCGCCGCCGCTTTCGGCGAAGCCTATGCCGAACTGCCTGCGCCCGTGGCCTTCCGCATCGGCGGCCTTGCGGGCATCGGCCAGACGCTGGGCGGAAACGGGGCGCAGGGTTCGCCCGTACGCGGATTCGCCCTCGATCCGGTGGAGGGTGGCCGCCAGCTCGGCCCCTTCTGGCTCGACGACCCGGTGCCGCAAATCGCCATGGCCGGCGCCTATTCGATCAAGCCCTACCTCGCCGACGCCAGCGAGCATGGCCGCTTCATCATCGTCGACGGCCCGATCATCGAAGCCGAGGGCTAGTCTTCATCCGGACCTGGCTTGAGGGGGATGAGGCGAACTTGAACGTGAGCGCGTTACCGCCCCGTCTGGCCCCGGTGCCTTAGCTTGGCGTCCGCCAGGACACAGGCGAGCATGGCTTCGGCGACGGGCGCGGCGCGGATGCCGACGCAGGGGTCATGGCGGCCGATGGTGCGCACGTCCACCTCCGCGCCGGTCCGGTCCACCGAGCGGCGCGAAGATAGGATCGAGGAGGTCGGCTTCAGCGCCATGCGCGCCACGACCGGCTGGCCGGTGGATATCCCGCCGAGCACGCCGCCCGCATGGTTGGAGAGGAAGGTGGGGCCATCATTACCCGCCCGCAGCTCGTCGGCATTGGCCTCGCCGGTGAGGGTTGCAGCCTCGAACCCGGCGCCGATCTCCACGCCCTTGACCGCATTGATCGACATCAGGGCGGCGGCGATCTCTGCGTCGAGCTTGCCATAGATGGGCGCGCCCCAGCCGGCCGGCACGCCCTCGGCGACCGCCTCCACCACCGCGCCGACGGAGGAGCCGGCCTTGCGCACACCATCGAGATAGGCCTCCCATTGCGCCGCCATGACGGGGTCGGGGCACCAGAAGGGGTTGTTCTCGGTCTCGTCCCAATCGAACCGCGCACGGTCGATCCGGTGCGGTCCGATCTGCACCAGGCAGGCGCGGATCAGGATATGCTCGCCCAGCACCTTCCTCGCCACCCCGCCTGCCGCCACCCGCGCCGCCGTCTCGCGGGCGGACGAGCGGCCGCCGCCGCGATAGTCGCGCACGCCGTATTTGGCTTCGTAGGTGTAGTCGGCGTGACCCGGCCGATACTGGTTGGCGATCTCGCCATAGTCCTTGGATCGCTGATCCACATTCTCGATCATCAGCGAGATCGGCGTGCCAGTGGTGACGCCCTCGAACATCCCGGACAGGATCTTCACTTCGTCCGGCTCGCGGCGCTGGGTGACGAAGCGCGAGCTGCCGGGCTTGCGCCGGTCCAGCCAGTGCTGCAGTTCCGCCGCACTCAGGGCGAGGCCCGGCGGGCAGCCGTCCACCACACAGCCGAGCGCCGGCCCATGGCTCTCGCCCCAGGTTGTCACGCGAAACAGGTGGCCGAAGGTGTTGTGCGACATGGGGTCCGTTTAGCCGAGCCTAGGCCAAAGCTCAAAATCGCTCGCTGCTGCGAAGCGACAATCGCGGGAAGCCGCGTTATGAAAGTCCCATGGCCGACCCGTTCGCACACGTCACTGACCCCTATGCCCTGTTCGCCGCCTGGCTGGAGGAGGCGACCAAGAGCGAGGTGAATGATCCGACCGCCATGGCCCTCGCGACGGTGGACCCATCGGGCCTGCCCGATATCCGCATGGTGCTGATGAAGGATCACGGGCCTGGGGGCTTCGTCTTCTACACCAACTTCGAGAGCGCCAAGGGGCGGGAGCTGATCGCCACGCCCAAGGCCGCGCTCCTGTTCCACTGGAAGTCGCTGCGTCGGCAGGTGCGAGTGCGCGGGCCGGTGACGGAAGTCAGCGCCGCCGAAGCCGACGCCTATTTTGCCAGCCGCCCGCGCGACAGCCGCATCGGCGCTTGGGCCTCCGACCAGTCGCGCCCGCTGGAGGGCCGGTTCGCCCTGGAGAAGCGGGTGGCGGAATACGCCCTGAAATTCGGCCTGGGCGAGGTTCCGCGCCCGCCCCACTGGTCGGGCTTCCGTATCGCCCCCACCGAGATCGAGTTCTGGAAGGACGGCGCCTTCCGTCTGCACGACCGCATCAAATTCACCCGCACCGGCGACGGCTGGGCCACGGAGCGGCTCTACCCGTAGCGACCAGCGCTTCCGCCCTATCCAGCGAACTTCGAACTGCGCGCCACGACGCCTTTCCGCAAGAAAACCAACGACCGTGTTCGACCCAAATTTGACCTTATCTATTGGGGGCGGAAGTCTTTCCAACCGTTGCTACATGAACGTGTCAGTCTCAATTGGCGGAGGCAGATTTCCACGTAATTGGTCAATCCAAACCCATAGGCATCCGAACGCCGTTAACGCCGCCGATGCAACTCCGAGACCTGCCTGAAGCGGGGTTAGAAAAGTAATCCCTCTCTGAGTGTTCAATTTAATCATGGTCGGAACAGTGTCATCGGGCGTTATTCGCGCCAGCGAGAGCCATGCCAAGAACGCGAATAGGGAAAAGAGGCCAACTGCACGGGTCAATTTTGACAATGACCATCTCATAACAAGGAAAATAACGCAGCGGGCTTCGAGCGTAAACCTCGAAGCGATCCAGCTCTGCCAACGGCGGACAACCACCCTCAGCCGCCCTCCAGAACGTCCGTTCGCCGGTTTCAGGCTCGTGTTGATCTAATCCACCCGCGGTCCTTCGTGGCGCCGTTCGATGCCGAGATCGCACGACGGCCCTACGGCTTTGCCGCGCTTAGCAATGGAAGCTCCACATAGCTCGCCTCGTTCGCCGTGCGGAAGATGCGCTCGGTGGATTTGCGATAGTCGGCCGGCTTGCCGAAGAAGATGTTGCTCACATAGATCTGCGGGTTGCGGTCGTAGAGCGGGAACCAGCTCGATTGAATCTGCACCATGATCCGGTGGCCGGGCAGGAAGACGTGGTGCGCGTTGGGTAGGGTGAAGCGATAGGGCTCAATCCGGCCGGGCGCGATGGGCTCGGGCGTTTCGAAGCTCTTGCGATAGCGGCCGCGCAGGATGTCCATGGAGACGGCCAGCTCATAGCCGCCCATCTTGGGGTCGTGAGGAACCTCGTCCGGATAGACGTCGATCAGCTTGACCACGAAGTCCACGTCTGTGCCGCTGGTGGAGGCGAACAGGTTGGCGACCGGCGCGCCGGCGATCTCCACCGGCGCGGTGAGGGGCTCGGTGGAATAGGTCAGCACGTCGGTGCGGTCCGAAAAGATGCGCTGGTCGTCCACCAGCCACTGGCCCCAGGTGGAGCCCTCCGAATAGGTTGGGCGGACGGGACGGAGCCGGTACGGCACGGGCTTGGCAGGGTCCGAGATGTACTCGTCATAACCTTGTGAACCGAAGGGGATGGAGCCCGTGTGGGGCTTGTCGAAGCCGAGCTTGGCGCCGGGCTGCAGGTAAAGCGGGGTAGGGGAGATCGTTGGCGCGGCGGGGGTCGCGACCGCGGCCTTGGGCGGCCAGGACGTGTAGGTTTTCCACTTGTTGATCCCGGTCTCGAAGGCCGTGACCGCAGGCGTGTCCGCCTTGGGCGCGCCGTCCTTCAGGCGCTGGTTCAGCCAGGGCAGCAGCACCTCGTGGCGGAACCTGTAGCCGGTGTCCTCGCCGAACTTGATGGCCCCGAGGGTCGATCCGTCGCCCATGGCGCCGCCGTGCTTCCAGGGGCCGAGGACGAGGTAGTCCATGTCGCCGTTTACGTCCTTCGGCTTAGTGGCCTGATAGGTGGCGACGGCGCCGTACATGTCCTCCTGGTCCCATTGGCTGGCCACGTACATCGTCGGGACCTTCAGCGGCTTGGCGGCCAGAATCTCGTCCAGGGCCTGGGCCTTCCAGAAGGCGTCGTAGGCCGGGTGGTCGGCCATGCGCTTGGGAAAGCCGAGCTGGTTCACCCCGTAATGCTGCATGAAGTCCGCCGCGGACCCGGCCCGCAGGAAGGTGTCGTAGTCGTCGTATCCCGGACGCCACAGGTCGTCGCCCTCGCCCTTGGCCGTGTCCTGGCTGATGTAATAGTCGTACCCCACCAGGCGGAACGCCCCGCCGTGGAAGTCGTCGTCGTTCTTCCAGGTATTCGCCACCGGATTGACCGGCACGGCGGCCTTCAACGCCGGGTGCGGGTCGGTGAGCGCCATCAGCACCATCATCCCGTCGTATGACGTGCCGATCATGGCCACCCGGCCATTGGACTCAGGCGTGTTCTTCACCAGCCAGTCGATCGTGTCGTAAGCGTCCGTGGCGTGATCGGTGGCGGTGGCGTTGAGCGGGCCGCGCAGGGGGCGTTCGTTGATATAGTCGCCCTCGGAGCCGTGCTTGCCGCGCACATCCTGGTAGACGCGGATATAGCCCGCCTCCACCGCATAGTCGTCGCCGAGGGGCAGGATGGCCGCCATGTGCGGGCTCTGCACCTTGGACGTGTCGCTCGACGCGCCATAGGGCGTGCGGGTGAGCAGGATGGGCGCGCCCTTTGCGCCCTTGGGCACGACGATCACCGTGTGCAGCTTCACCCCGTCGCGCATGGGGATCATCACCTCGCGCTTGACATAGTCGAAGGTCGAGGTGACGGGCTCGAAGTGCTCGGGGATGTCGCTCGGCTGACCTTTGGGCTGGGCCAGGGCAGGGGCGTTTGCGCCCGCCATCAGGGTTGCGATGGCGGCCACGCCGCAGAGCCATTTGATCATCCGTTCCTCCGCCGGGCGGGAACACCCCTCCGTGCCCACCGTTCCCTAGTGCAGACTTTGTAGAAGCGTAACAAGGAGTAGCCCCATGCCGCACCAGCATACCGATAGCCCGGACGCCACGTCGCAGAACACGGTCGGCGAGCGGCAGGCGCCCAATGACATGGCGCGCGATGAGCACGTCACCGTCAAACCCGAGCCCAGAACTTATGCGGCGCATGACTATAGCGACGCCACCCTGGCGGCCCCCGCAGCAGGGGAGATGCCCGACTATCTGGATGAGGGTGAAGCCATCGGCGACGAGTTCGGCGGCGGACAACAGGGCGGCAGCAATACCATGCGCGAGGCCCACTCCCATCGCGAATACCAGGGTGAGAAGACCGTCAAAGCCAATCGCCGCATCGTGAAGAACGGTCGGGCGGACTAAGCGGCGGCGGCCACGCTCTGGAACAGGATGGCCCCATCCGCCGAACCGAGGTCCGCCTCGAAGGCGCGGTCAGGGTGGGGCATAAGGCCGAGCACATTGCCCGCGTCGTTGACGATGCCGGCGATGCCGCGCGCCGAGCCGTTGGGATTGTCCTTGTAGCGGAACAGCACGTGGCCCTCGCCCTCCAGCCGGTCGAGGGTGGGCTCATCGGCGAAGAAATTGCCCTCGCCATTGCCGACCGTCATCACCGCCTCGCGCTGTTCGTCATAGCCGGAGGTGAAGCGGGTCTGGCCATTGACCACATCGAGCGCGACCTGTTTGCACACGTACTTCAGTCCTGCGTTGCGCAGCAGCGCGCCCGGCAGCATGCCCGCCTCGCATAGCACCTGAAAGCCGTTGCAGATGCCCACCACCGCCACGCCGCGCTCGGCGGCGGCCTTCACCGCCCCCATCACCGGGGAGAGGGAGGCCATGGCCCCACAGCGTAGATAGTCGCCATAGGAGAAGCCGCCCGGCAGGACGATCATGTCGAGGCCGTCCGGCAGTTCGCTCTCGGCGTGCCAGACCATCTCCACCTTGGAGCCTGTTGAGCGCTCGATCGCGACCGCGCAGTCACGGTCGCAGTTGGAGCCTGGGAAGACGACGACGGCGGATTTCACGCGGCCTCCACGCGGTAGCTTTCGATCACCTGATTGGCGAGGAGGCGGTCGGCCATCTGCCGGGCTTCGGCTTCGGCCGCGGTTTTGTCGGCCGCAGCGCTGTCGAAGGTGATGACGCGGCCCACGCGCACGTCAGTGACGCCGGCGAAGCCGAGGCCGCCGAGGGCCGCCTCGATGGCCTTGCCCTGTACGTCCAGCACGCCGGGCTTGAGGAAAATCTCGACCTTGACCTTCATAGCTGTCCTCAGCCCTTGCCGCCCTGGATCACCGTCGGCATCTCGTTCATGATGCCGAGCCGGCGGGCCACTTCCGTATAGCTCTCGATCACGTTGCCGAGGTCGCGGCGGAAGCGGTCCTTGTCGAGCTTCTCATTGGTGGTGGAGTCCCACAGCCTGCAGCTGTCCGGGCTGATCTCGTCCGCCAGGATCACGCGGGAGAAGTCGCCCTCCCACATGCGCCCGTACTCGATCTTGAAGTCCACCAGGGTGATGCCGATCGCGCCGAACATGCCGCACAGGAAGTCGTTCACGCGCAGGGTGGTGGCCAGAATGTCGTCGATCTCCGCCGTCTGGGCCCAGTTGAAGGCGGTGATGTGCTCTTCGGTGACGAGTGGATCGTTCAGGTCGTCGCGCTTGTAATAGAATTCGATGATCGAGCGGGGCAGCACCTGGCCTTCGGGAATGCCGAGGCGGGTGGACATGGAGCCGGCCGCCACGTTGCGGCAGACGACCTCGAGGGGAATGATCTCCACCTCCTTGATCAGCTGCTCGCGCAGGTTCAGCCGCTTGATGAAGTGGTTATGGACGCCGATGGCGTTCAGCCGCGTCATCACATATTCGGAGATACGGTTGTTGATGACGCCCTTGCCTTCGAGCACGGCCTTTTTCTGGGCGTTGAAGGCGGTGGCGTCGTCCTTGAAATACTGGATAAGCGTGCCGGGCTCAGGACCCTCGTACAGGATCTTGGCCTTGCCCTCGTAGATCTTCTTGCGGCGGGTCATCTCGTCCTCGTCAGCGCGCGTCGGGAGGGCAGGCGGGGCGGAACGGAATCCACACCCGCGAATCCGGCGGTCGCGTAGTCTCGATATAGGCTCTTGGAGGCGCTAAAGGAATAATGGACGGCGGGGAGTTGCAATTGGACGAGAACGAGGCGTCCGACCTGGCTGAGGCCGCCGAGCGCGATGCCGAGATCGGGGTCGAGGTGGAGGCTGCCGATTCGCTCGGCTCGGCCATGCCGGTCGCCTCCCCGATGGGTCGGCAGGCCGCGCCGCCGCCCTATGTGGCCTCCATTCCGCGCATGTTCTCCAGCAACCGAATCCCGAGCCTGCTGATCCGGAACCGTCGGCGCAATCCGCTCGACGTCTACCACTGGCTCCTGACCACCAGCTGGCCGGTGTTCGCCGCCATCGGCGCCGGCGCCTATCTGGCCCTGAACACCCTGTTCGCCTTGCTTTACCTGATAGATCCGGGCGGTATCGACCATGCCCGGCCCGGCTCGTTCGTTGACGCCTTCTTCTTCAGCGTGGAGACCATCGGCACCATCGGTTACGGGGTGCTCTCGCCCAAAGGCGTCTACGCCAACTTGGTGATGACGGCGGAGAATTTCCTGGGCCTCAGTTTCGTGGCGGTGGCGACCGGCGTGATCTTCGCCCGCGTCTCGCGGCCCACAGCGCGCGTGGTGTTTTCGCGCAACGCCCTGATCACCCGCTATGACGGCCAGAATGTGCTGATGCTGCGCGCCGCCAATGAGCGGGCCAACCAGATCCTCGAAGCCGAGGTCACCCTCAACATCACCAAGCAGAGGCGTACCGCCGAGGGGCAGATGATGCGCCGGTTCGAGGACTTGAAGGTGGCGCGCGCCCGCTCGCCCCTCTTCGCCCTGACCTGGGCGATCATGCACGTGATCGACGAGACCAGTCCCCTCTATGGTGAGACCCTGGAGAGCATGGAGGCCGAGGGGCTGCAGATCATCGTCGTGCTGTCGGGCGTGGACGAAACCTTCGCCCAGCGCATCCATGCCCGGTACGCTTATCTTCCGGAGGACATCGTCTGGGACAAGCGCTTCGCCGACGTGATCCTCTATGACGAGGATGGCCGCCGCATCATCGACTATGGGCGCTTCCACGATGTTGAAGACTTCGCCTAGGCGGCCCACCAGACGCTTGATTTGCGGAACGAAGCGTGGCCTTTGCGCGCTTCAACGGCGACCAGGAGATCCTCCGCCATGACGACCTTCGACGAACGCGAGCAGGCGTTCGAGGCGCATTTCGCCCTCGAGCAGGAGCTTGAGTTCAAGGCCATCGCCCGGCGCGACCGGCGCGTGGGCGAATGGGCGGGCCGGTTGATGGGCCTCGAAGGCAAGGCGCTGGAAGACTATGCCGCGTCTATCGTGCGCGAGGACGTGAAATCCGTCGGCGACGACGACGTATTCCGCAAGCTGCACAACGACCTGACGGCGTCGGGCGTCGATATTCGCGACAGCGCCATCCACACCGAGATGGATCGCCAGCTCGCCACCGCCCGTGAAGAGATCAAGACCCAGGGCTGAGTCCCGCGGCGAACGAACTTACCGGACACAGCAGTCCGGCGCGCCGGACTGAGGTTAGTTTGGCAAGTAGTTTAAAAGAATAAAGAATCCAGTTCTATCCGAACTGTGCGGACTGTCCGCACTCGCCTGTGTAGCGAGCGCGGATGTGTCCACTAGCGCCTGGGCGCGGGCGGTGCCGAGGCCTCTGCGGGCGGCGTGTTCGTTCCGCCGCCGACGATGGCCATGGGGATCAGGATCGGGCGCCCCGCCGTAGGCCGGTTGGCCTTGTCGGTGGGCCCGACGCGAAAGGCGGCGGAGGCGCAGATGGCCACGTCCTCCACATGCGCCGCCTGGGCCCGCTTGGTCTCCTTCACCTGGCACTGGTTCAGCGAGCCGTCCTTCTGCACCACGCATCCCATGACGATCGACTCGCCGGTGAAGGTCGGATCGGTGAGGTAGCCGGTGGTGCAGTTGCCCATGAGGCTCTGCCCGGGAATGGCGATCCAGTTGGGCTCGGTCACCGGGTCGCCCTTCACGGCCGTCGCTGCAACGGGCGCAGCCGGAGGCGGTGCGGGGGTCGGGGCGGCGAGGGCGGCGAGCAGGGCGAGGGCGACGATCAAGGGTTCACTCCGAACACGCGGGCGAAGATCGTGTCCACGTGCTTGGTGTGGTAGGCGAGGTCGAACAGGGTCTCAAGCTCGCCGTCCGTGAGATGAGGTCGCACCTCAGGATCCGCCTTGAGGAAGTCCATGAACATCCCCTCGCCGCGCCATACCTTCATGGCGTTGCGCTGCACGGCGGCGTAGGCGTCCTCGCGGCTGACGCCCTTCTGGGTCAGCTCCAGCATGACCCGCTGGGAGAAGACGAGGCCGCCGAGGCGATCGAGGTTCTTGCGCATGTTCTCCGGGTAGATGTTCAGCCGCTCTATCAGGCTCGCGAGGCGGCGCAGGGCGAAGTCGAGGTGAACCGTGGCGTCCGGGCCGATGCCGCGCTCCACCGAGGAGTGGCTGATATCCCGCTCGTGCCACAGGGCCACGTTCTCCAGCGCCGGCACGACGGCGGAGCGCACCAGGCGGGCGAGACCGGTCAGGTTCTCGGTCAGCACCGGATTGCGCTTGTGGGGCATGGCCGAGGAGCCCTTCTGCCCCGGATCGAACGGCTCTTCGGCCTCCAGCACCTCGGTGCGCTGAAGGTGGCGGATCTCCGTGGCCAGCCGCTCCACCGAGCTCGCCACCACCGCCAGGGCGCAGAAATAGGCGGCGTGCCGGTCGCGCGGGATCACCTGGGTGGAGACGGGTTCGACCACCAGGCCCATCTTCTCCGCCACATAGGCCTCGACCCGCGGATCCACATTGGCGAAGGTGCCGACGGCGCCGGAGATAGCGCAGGTGGCCACTTCGAACCGGGCCATGGCCAGCCGCTCCTTGGCGCGCTGGAACTCGGCATAATAGCCGGCCAGCTTGAGGCCGAAGGTGGTTGGCTCCGCGTGAATGCCGTGGCTGCGTCCCACGGTTGGGGTCATCTTATGCTCGATCGCCCGGCGCCTGATCGCCGCCAGCACCATGTCCACGTCGTCGATCAGCGTGTCCGCCGCACGGGAAAGCTGCACCGCCAGGCAGGTGTCGAGCACGTCCGAGGAGGTCATACCCTGGTGCAGGAAGCGCGCCTCGGGCCCGACGATCTCCGATACGTGGGTCAGGAAGGCGATCACGTCGTGCTTTGTGGTGCGCTCGATCTCGTCGATCCGGTCGGCGTCGAATTCCGCGTCTTTCCCGCGCGCCCAGATCTCGGCGGCGGCCTCCTTGGGAATCACGCCGAGCTGCGCCATCGCGTCGGCGGCGTGCGCCTCGATCTCGAACCAGATCCGGTAGCGGGTCTCGGGCGACCACAAAGCCGCCATCTCGGGACGGGAGTAACGGGGTATCATCTGGCGTCCTGCTCAGCTTGCCGCTTTGGCGCGGAGGGTGCAGGCGGAGTGCGGCGGGGGGGCGAGCGTGTCAAGCTGGGACGGCGCGCCGTTCCCGTTCAGGAGTTTCTGGCGTGTCAGTATCGGCTCATCTTTTCAAATTCATGGCTTCGGCCAGCCTGCTGGCCATCGCCGGGCAGGCGAGCGCCACCACCTTGCAGGATCTGCCCCGGGGCGCGCGTCCGGGCGAGTGCTTCTCGCATGTCGCCACACCGGCGACCTACCGCACAGTGCGCGAACCCATCGCCCAGCCGCCGCTGACGACCTGGCGCGACATCCCGGCGGTCTATCGGACCGTTGACAGGAAGGTGCTGGTCACGCCTGGCCGGGTCGATCATGAAACCATCCCCGCCGTCACCGGCACGCGGGTTCACTGGGTCGAGCACCCCGGCCCGGATCGCATCGTCGAAGCCCCGCCCGAATACCGGTGGGTGGAAAGGCGCGTATTGGTAAGCCCCGCGCGCCTGGTTTGGCGGCGCGGCCAGACCTCGCACGGCTATGACGCGGCTCCGGGCTATGGCGAGGCTATCAGCGTGCGCCCTACCGGCGAGGTGATGTGCCGTGTGCTCGTGCCGGCTCGCTATGCTGTCCGCCGTGTGCGCGTGCTGGTCAATCCCGGCCGTACCTGCGTGGTCAAAGGCCCGTCCAGCCGCGAGCGAATCACCGAGACCTATGTGGTCACGCCCGCCCGCGTGGTCGATCATCCCGTCGCGCCGGTCTATCGTACCGTGTCCGAGCGCGTGCTGGTCACCCCGCCGCGCAAGGAGCGGATCGTGACGCCGCAGCCGCCTCGCTACGCCGAACGCCGGGTAGAGGTCACGCCCGCCAGGACCGGCTGGAGCCGCATCCAGTGCGCGCCGCCCAAGGTCCAGGTGAAGTATGGCGCGCAGCCCGCCTATGCCGCGCCGCGTGCGCCGCACATCCGTCCGCAGGCCGCCCCGCAGCCGGCGTACGGTCAGCCCTATACGCCTGACTACGCCCAGCCGCGCCCCGGCGAACTCTACGGCGCGCCCCAGCCCGCGCCTGCATACCACGCGCCGCAGCCGAGCCAGGACTACGGTTCGCCCTCGAATTAATGGTCTATTGCGTCTCTTCCCCTTCTCCTCGTTTGGGGTAGGCTGCTGACCTTGGGGTTGCGGTCGTCCGTGTAGGGGGAGGGGCCGGTGCGGGGTTCGGATTGGGCTGAGTGCGGGACCTGGCGTCCTGGCGACGCTGTGGCGAGAAGCATTCCCTATTGCCCCCCTCTGAGGCGGCCCATCGTCGCCGCTACAGCGCTCGGGGCCATGTTGCTGCTCAGCGCCTGCGGCGGTGGGGGCGGTGGTGGAGGCTCCACCGTCAGTACGCCCATCGTTTCGCCCCCATCGCCGCCCCCTCCTCCGCCGCCAGCGGGTCCGAGCGCCACAAGCACCGAATATCTGCGCAACTATGGCCTGACCAATATCCACGCGAGCGCGGCCTACAATGCGGGCGCCAGCGGAGCGGGGATCACCGTCGCCGTGGTCGATTCGGGGGTGAACCATACCCAGGCCGACATCGCCGCCAACGTCTCCACCGCCTCCACCGACATCTACACCACTCGCAACGTCCCCGATGGGGAGGACAATCACGGCACCTTGGTCGCCGGTGTGATCGCGGCCGGGTTCAACGGGTTCGGCACCATCGGCGTGGCCTATAATTCAACCATTCTTGGCGTCCGCGTCGATCAGCCGGGCAGCTGCGCTACGGGCCTCAATCAGTCGCCGCCCTCGACGACCTCGACCTGCAATTTCGCCTCGACGGATATCGCCAAGGGTATCGACTACGCCGTCGCCCATGGCGCCAAGGTGATCAACCTGTCCCTGGGCGGAGACGGGCCGGGCCTCGGCTCCACTTTCGAAACCTCGCTCAGCAGGGCTATCGCGGCGGGAGTGGTGTTCACCATCTCGTCCGGCAACGAATCCAAGCCCAATCCCGACTATCCGGCGGCCTACGCCACCGATCCGCGTTACCTCGGCTCCATTCTCGCAGTCGGCTCCACCGACCAGAACAACGTCATCTCCAGCTTCTCCAACCTGGCGGGCTCTTCGGCTTCCCAGTTCGTGGTGGCTCCGGGCGAGAACATCATCACCGGCTGCGACGGGACGATCTGCTACAAGGCGTCGGGCACGTCGTTCTCGTCGCCGGCGGCGGCGGGCGCCATTGCGCTTCTTCTGCAGGCGTTTCCCAACCTGACCGGTCCCAAGGCCATCGCTCTTCTGATCCAGACCGCCGACGACCTCGGACCGACCGGGGTCGACGCTACCTACGGCTCGGGCTTGATCGATCTGCAAAAAGCTTTCCAGCCGGTGGGAACGCTCTCCACGCCTTCCAGCGCCGGCGCCGCCGTGCAGATCAAGGAACAGGTCGGCTCCAACCTTTCCGGCGCTTTCGGCGACGCTATCCGGCGTACGAGCGCGCTGACCACGGTAGCCTATGACAGCTATAACCGGCTGTTCGCGGTGAACCTCGGCGAGGGTTATCATGCCCCGCCGCGCATGAGCCTGCAGGGCGCCGCCGCGCCCGCGCCGCGCACAACCGAGACGACTATCGTCCCCACGGCGGGTGTGACGTTGAACCTCTCCGCCAGTCGGGGCGACTTCGCCGAGCCTAACCCGGTGCAGGGTCTCGGCTTCCAGGCCACCCAGGAGGCGCCCAGCGACATGCGCTTCGCACTTAGGGCCGGCGCGCTCAGCTTGCAGGCTTGGCGAGGACAGGGCGGTGTGGCGCCCGCGCCGTCGCTGGTCGCCTCGCATGACGCCTTCGCCGGGCTGGCCCATGCCGATCACGCGGTGCAGGCGGGCTATGAGATCGGCAGCGTAACGTTCGGGGGCGAGATCGGCGGCGGCAGTCGCTATACCCTCTATGGCCTCGCCAATCTGGAGCCGTCCCACTATGCCCTCGCCACCGCCGCCTTCCACCTCGGAGCCGTCGCCACCCAGCTATCCTACGGCAGCCTGAGCGAGCCGCAGGGGCCGCTGGGCTCCTTCCTGCCGGGCGTGTCGAGCTTCGGCATGCCGGCGGCGACACGTTTCGTCTCCCTGCGCGGCGATTGGGCGGCGACGCGCGGATGGATGCTCTCGGCGGAGGGATCGCTCGGCTCGACCAAGGCCCAGAGCGGCATGGTCGGTTTCGACGGGGCGGTCCTGTCGTCCACCTGGCGCATCACTGCGCGGGGCCGATGCTTGTCAGCCGACTGCTTCAGCCCCCTGATCCAGATCGATCAGCCGGTGCGGATCGAGCGCGGGAAGTTCGTGGCGAACCTTGCCGACGTGCCGTTGAACTATGATGATCCGCTGCAGTTCAGCGTGCGCAAATTCTCCGCCGATCCCTCGGGGCGACAAGTCAATGTGCGGCTTGGCTTTGATCGTAGCTGGCGCGGTGTCGGAGCGCTGGAATTCGAGGGCGTGGCGGTAATGGACGAGGCGAACGACGCCAATGCCCGCCTCAACATGGGCCTGATCGCTAGCTGGCGTTCGTCCTTCTGGTGAGCGTCTAGTAGCCGCGCGGTTCGCGCCACATGCCCCAGATCAGAGGACCGTCCGGCGTAGGTCGATATTCCGCCACGGTATCGAAGCCGTAGCGGGCATAGAGCGGCACATTGCGCGGCGTCGCCGTTTCCAGAAAGGCCGGGCGTCCTGCTGCATCGAGACGCGCGGTCTTGGAGGCCAGCAGGCGCGAACCGATACCCGCACCCTGCACCTCGGGTCGCACACCCAGGAACCACAGATAGTCGTGCGCCCGCTCCATGGGGTGATGGGTGTCCATGGCCTCGCGCAGCTTGATCAGCCGGTTGAAGCGGCCGAGCCCGGCGACGTTCAGCAGCGTGGGCAGGGCTCGCAACTCGCGATGCAGGGGCTGAGGGCCAAGGTTCTCCGAGGGTAGCCACACCGCCGCGGCGCCGCCGGCCACGGGACGCTCGATGGTTCCATCCGGCAGGGCGGCCTCGCGCAGGATGAGACGGAAGAAGCGACGTCGGGCGGCGTTGCGCTTTGAGTCCGCGCGCATGAACCAGTCGAAGATCGGGTCGTCCACGAAGGCGGCGGCGAGGTCGTCCGCCGCGCCGTCTAAGGTCTGCTTCGTGGCGGCGACCGGATGCTCCGCGCCGCGACGTGAGGCGTCGCGATCCGACGTCATAGTTTTTCCGACACCCTGATCGCCGCTTTGCAGCCGGCGCGGATGACGGCGGAGAGCAGGGGGTAGGCCGGCGCGTCCTTGGCCCCATGCGCCAGGGCCTCGTCGCGGTGGGCCAGTTCATCGTCGCGGAATCTGACCAGATCGGCGGCCAGGGCGGGCTCGCGTTTTTCTAGCTCGGCGATCTGGTCGGCATAGTGCTGCTCGATCACGCTCTCCACCGCCTCGGTGCAGGCATGCGCGGCCTTCTCACCCAGAAGGGCGGTCCCGGCGCCCAGGGCGAAGCCGGCCATGCGCCAGACCGGGGCGAAGGCGGTGGGACGCACCTGCCGATCGGTAAGGATGCGGTCGAAGGCGGCCAGGTGGACCGCCTCCTGCGCCTCCATGGCGCCGAGCTGGCCTTCGATCGCCTGGCGGTCCTTGCCGGCGGCGAAGACGGCGCGCTGACCGCGATAGATCTGGACGGCGGCCAGTTCCCCCGCATGATCGACACGCAGAATTTCCTCCAGCCGCTGGCGCACCACGCCCATACCTGGTCTGGGAAGGGGGGCGGATCTTGCAGCCTGCGGCTCAGACACGACGCGCGCTCCTGTAGGCGAAGAGGAAACTCAGCACCGCCAGCACCAGCGATATGGCGGCGTTGTATCCGGCCATGGAGATGCCGAACATCCGCCAGGCCGCCTCGTCGCACTGGACCACGTGGTGGACGGCGCCGCTCAGCAGGCTCGCCATGTCCGAGGCGCTGACGCCATGGAAATGACTGCCCGTGCAGGCGGCGGGACCCGGCCACCACTTCCACTCGATGCCCGCATGCCAGGTGGCGAGCACCGTCGATCCCAGGAAGACGAAACCAAGCAGAAGGCAGGCCGGCCGGGCGACGCTCCGACGCCAGAATGCGGCGCCAAAACCGAGCAGACCCACCCAGAAGGCGAGCCAATGTACGTCGCGCTGCTTGTAGCAGAGCTCGCACGGCGCATAGTGGCCGAAGATCTCGAAGGCATGCGCGCCGGCCAGCAGGGCCGCGGCGGCCAGCGCCCCGAGGAGCAGCCAGGTCTTTGCGTCGATGGGTAGGCGCTTCATAGGCACACCATAGCGGCTAGGGCTCGGCCCTCAATGCATAAGCTTCAGCGCGAATATGGCCAGGACGATGGCCACGGCCACCGCCGAGATCACCAGGGCCAGCCGCTTCTCCACGAAGCCTTGGATGGGCGGACCATAGGTGCGCATCAGGAACGCTACGAGGAAGAAGCGGATGCCACGGATGACGAACGAGGCGCCGATGAACAGCGGGAAGCTGAACCGGGTCATGCCCGAGACGATGGCCGTCAGCTTGTAGGGGATGGGCAGGGCGATCACGAGCACGCCCCACTGGCGATAGGTGGCCATGAACTTGTCGACGCCCACGCCGCTGGTGCCGGTCAGGGCCAGGATCGCGCGTCCGATGCCCTCGAACGCCACGCCCACGCCATAGCCTACCGTGCCGCCGCACAGGGACGCGATCAGGGTGATGCCGGCATAGAGCCAGGCGCGCTCGCGTCGGGCCAGCACCATGGGCATCAGCATCAGGTCGGGCGGGATGGGGAAGAATATCCCCTCGCAGAAGGCGACGAGGCCCAGCCACCAGGGGCCCTGCCGGCTCGCGGCCAGCAGCATCATGCGGTCATAGACAGAGCGAAGCATCCCCACCGCCTATCAGAGCGTTGGGAGAAGGGCGAGGCGCGCCATAACACGCCTTTGCACACGGGCACGGTTGCGCAGCTTCGCCGTCGTCGCCTAATGGGCGCAAACAACCCTATGCGCGGCGACGCCGCGTCAGCCGAGGTCCAGATTCCATGGCCGACCTGTTCGACAACCCGCTCGGAACCGATGGTTTCGAGTTCGTGGAATTCACCAGCCCCGATCCGGAGGCGCTGGGACGTCATTTCGAACGGCTCGGTTTCACCGCCGTGTCCCGGCACCGTTCAAAGGCCGTGACGCGCTATAAGCAGGGCGACATCAACTTCCTGCTCAACATGGAGCCCTCGGGTCAGGCGGCGGTGTTCCGCCAAGGCCACGGTCCCTCCGCCAACGCCATGGCCTTCCGGGTGAAGGATGCGGCCAAGGCGTTGAAGCTCGCCGTCGAGCGCGGCGCGACCCCTGTGCACGGTCCGGTCGGGCCGATGGAGCTGAACATTCCCGCCATCGAGGGGATCGGCGGCTCCAACCTCTATCTGGTGGACCGCTACGGCGCGCAGGAAATCTACGACGTGGACTTCCTGCCTATTCCCGGCGCCGCCGAGACGGAGGCCGAGAACTCCATGGGCCTGACCTATCTGGACCACCTGACCCACAATGTGAACCGGGGCAACATGGCTCAGTGGGCGGGATTTTATGAGCGCATCTTCAACTTCCGCCAGATCCGGTATTTCGATATCGAGGGCCAGCAGACCGGCCTGTTCTCCAAGGCCATGACCTCGCCCGACGGCAAGATCCGCATCCCGCTGAACGAGAGCCAGGACGAGCACTCCCAGATCGAGGAGTTCCTGAAGGACTACAAAGGCGAGGGCATCCAGCACCTGGCGCTTGGCACGGACGACATCTTCCACACGGTCGAGACCATGCGCGACCGGGGAGTGAAGTTCCAGGACACCATCGACGCCTATTTCGACGGGATCGACGCGCGCCTGCCGGGCCACGGCGAGAACGTCCAGCGCCTGCGCGCCGACCGCATCCTGATCGATGGCGCCCCGACGGAAGGGCAGGGGTTGCTGCTGCAGATCTTTACCGAGAACACGGTCGGGCCGATCTTCTTCGAAATCATCCAGCGCAAGGGCAACGAGGGCTTCGGGGAGGGCAACTTCAAGGCCCTGTTCGAATCGCTGGAGCTTGACCAGGTGCGCCGCGGCGTGTTGCCGGCCCAGAAGACCACCAAGGAACAGGCTTGAGCGGCATCGCCGATTTCGAGCTGCAGGAGATGGCGGAGGACGAACTCGCCCGCGCCTGCACCCTGTCGTGGCGCGAACTGTCCCAGGTCGTTCCCTGGGGCGACACGGCCGAAGCCTTCGCCCCCTCGGGGCGGCCGGTGATGGTGGAGCGCCAGTACCTGTGGGCCGATGCGCCGGGCGGCGATATCCTGGTGGAGGTCGTCGTCTTCCCCAACGCCGTGCTCTACGACCAGGGCGCCAAGCGGTCCCAGCGCCTCGCCAGGGCGGGCTGAGGCGCCTTTCCACAGGCCACATTCGTCTTTCAGGCGCTGGCGGTTGCGCTTGGCGCGAAGCGCGTCATTCTGCATCCTGGCTATGGTTAACGGGCGCTGACGATGCAGGACTATGGGGATCTGCCGCCTCGGGGCTTTCCGCCGCTGGTGGGGGAGGGCGCGTGGCCCGACACTGTGGTCGATACCTGCGCCATCCTGCTAGTGATCCTGCTCATCGCCCTGTGCTACGCCGCCTATCGCTCGGGTCGTCGTTATGAGCGCCGGCAGATGGAGTTCGGGGCCAACCGCGCGCCGGAAATCATCTTCCACGCCGTCCGCCGGCAGATCGACATCGCCCTGATGGCGACCGGTGAGCGCGCCTTCGGTCCCGTGGGGCGACTGATCGAGACCATCGACGCTTATCTGGGACCAGTGCTGAAGCTTTCCGACGGCAAGGCCTCCCTTGGTGAGACGATCCACAAGCTGAAGCGGGCGCTTTCCACCGATAAACGCAAGGTGAAGGTGGAGGAGCACGGCGCGCAAGGCGCTGGGCATGGCGGCGGCTCCACGGTGATCATCGCCGGCGGTCCATCGGTCGCTGGCGGAGCGGTCGCCACCGCTTCGGCCTCGGTGGGCGGCGGCGGGGTACAGGTGGTCGAGCCAGCGCGCATCTTCGAGCTGCAGCCACAGGGCCACGGGCATGCGCACGGCCATCACGAGGAGTTCAAGGAGGTCGAGCTGACCTCTCGCGAACGGGCGCTGGTGGTGCGCGAGGCGCTGGAGGCCCTGTCCGATTACTGGCAGCGCGAGCGGGTGGAGGGCGAGCTGCGCGCCGCCCAGCAGGCCCTGCTCATCACCCAGCCCATCGGCGACAAACCAGCGATCCCCACGCGCCCCTATCGCGACAGGCCGGTGCGGGTCCGCCGGCAGAGCGAGCGCCCTAATGGTAACCCGGTGGAGAAGGCGGCGCGCGACGCGAACCGGGGTATCTTTCCGCTGTTCAAGTTCTAGGCGGCTGTTCAACTTTCGGGCATCGGCCTTTTCGCCGCCGATCGCCTGTGCGACCAATGGGGCATGAAACTCGCCTCACTGAAGCCCACCTATCCGCACCAAGGCCGCGACGGCCGCCTGGTCGTGGTGTCGCAAGATCTCGCCTGGTTTACCGACGCCTTCCTGATCGCCCCGACCCTGCAGGGGGCGCTGGACGACTGGGAACGGTGCGAGCCGGCCCTGCGCGGCCTCGCCGAGAGTCTGGAGCACGGCGCCGTGCCACGAGGACGGTTTCACGAGCACGAGGCCGCCTCGCCCCTGCCACGCGCCTATCAGTGGGCCGACGGCTCGGCCTATGTGAACCATGTGGAGCTGGTGCGAAAAGCGCGTGGCGCGGAGATGCCCGCGACCTTCTGGACTGACCCGCTCATGTACCAGGGCGGCTCAGACGGCTTCCTGGGGCCACGCGATCCGATTCCCCTGGCGGACGAGGCCTGGGGCTGCGACCTCGAGGCCGAAGTGGCGGTGATCGTGGGCGACGTCCCCCAGGGCGTCGCGCCCGAGCAGGCGCGCGGCTATATCCGCCTCGTCATGCTGGCCAATGACGTGTCCTTGCGCAACCTGATCCCGGACGAACTGGCCAAGGGCTTCGGCTTCTTCCAGGCCAAGCCGGCCTCGGCCTTCTCGCCCGTGGCGGTCACGCCCGACGCGTTAGGGAGCCAGTGGGACGGGGCCAAGCTGCACGGGGCAGTGGAGACCTTCATCAACGGTAAGGAATTCGGCGTCGCCAATGCCGGGTTCGACATGACCTTCGACTTCGGCGTGCTGATCGCCCACGCCGCCAAGACCCGCGCGCTGGCGGCTGGCACGGTGATCGGCTCGGGTACGGTGTCCAACAAGGGTGCGGACGGCGGACCCGGCAAGCCGATCAGCGAGGGCGGCCTCGGCTATTCCTGCATCGCCGAGGTGCGCGTGGTCGAGACGATCCTGCGCGGCAAGGCTGAAACGCCATTCCTCAGGCACGGCGACGAGGTCCGCATCGAAATGCGCGACGCCAGGGGCCACTCCATCTTCGGCGCCATCGAGCAGAAGGTGGCCGGAGCCTAGCGCCCAGGCCCCTTGAACACCTCGCCGCCCTTCATCACGAAGTCCATGTGCTGGAGGGTGACGATGTCCTGCGTCGGGTCGCCCGCGACGGCGACGATGTCCGCGTAATAGCCCGGTGCGATGCGGCCGATGCGGTCGCCCCAACCCATCAGCTCGGCGGCGGAGGTGGTGGCGCACTGGATCGCCTGCATCGGCGTCATGCCCCAGTCGACCATGGTCTTGAACTGCTTGGCGTTCCAGCCGTGGGGGTAGACGCCGGCATCCGTGGCGAAGGCCATCTTAACGCCCGCCGCCCAGGCCTTCTTGAAGTTCTCGCGCTGCAGCCGGCCGATGGAGCGTTCCTTGGCCAGCGACGCCTCCTCGACCCCGTTCTTGGCCCCCTCGGCCAGGATGTAGTCGTCGTCGTAGACGTCCATGTCGAGGACGACCCCCTTGGCCTTGGCCATGCGGATGCCCTCATCGTCGATCAGGGAGGCGTGCTCCACCGAATCGACACCGGCCCGGATGGCGGCCTTGATGGCCTCGGTCCCGTGTGCGTGGACGGCGACCTTGCGACCCCACATGTGGGCTTCGGAGACGATGGCGTCCATCTCCTCCTGGGTCAGTTGCTGGCCGCCGACCGAATCGCCGTGCGACAGCACCCCGCCCGAGCCCATGAACTTGATCACGTCCGCGCCGTACTTGGCGTTCTGGCGGACCTTGGCGCGAAAGCCCCACGGGCTGTCGGCGATGCCGGAGGGTCCGCCCTCGTCGGCCTTGCGCGCCTCCCAGGGCAGAAGGTTCTCATCCGCGTGCCCGCCCGTCGCGCCGAGCGGCGGACCGGAGGCCTGCATCCGCGGGCCGGGGATCTGTCCCTCGTTGATGGCGTCGCGCAGGGCCACGTCGGTGAAGCCGCCGGCTCCCACATTGCGGACGGCGGTGAAACCGGCTTCCAGGGTCCGCCGCGCATTGACCACGCCGGTGATCGCCTCGCGCGGGGTGGAGACGGTGAGGGCGTTGGCGCCGCTCTCCTCCGGATTGGCGGTGAGGTGGGTGTGCACGTCGATGAGGCCCGGCAGCACCGTGTCATTGGAGAGGTCGATCAGCCGGGCGTCGGCGGGCGGGCGAACCTGCGCGCTCGGCCCCACGCTCACCACCCGATTACCGCGGATGACGATGATCTGGTCGGTCAGCATCCGGCCTGACACCGGATCGAGCAGCCTGCCTGCATGAATGGCGATCGGCGTGGGGGCAGGACCACTGGGCGCAGCCTGCGCCAAGACCCGATTCGGAAGACCGGCCGTGGTAAGGACGAGAGCGAGGGCGGTTCCCGAGGTCATCTGGGCAAAGCGACGCATCAATCCGTATCCTTGGCGTTGGAGACCTGATCGCCGGAGCGGGCGTCATCAGGATCGGCGGCGCGGGCAGGGGCCTTGCGACGGCGCAGATTCGCTCGCAACGCCTGGGCCAGCCTGGCCTCACGCGCTTCGGAGCTTGGCGTTTTGCGCGCGTCCGGCCTGTCCATTGCTCCACCCGTCGATCCGCAGAGCCGTGCGGCGAAGCTCGGCGCCGGTCAAGTCGCACGCGGACGATTTTCCCTTTGCCTTCCCGGCTTAAGTCGCTATACGCCCCCCCTCAATTCGCCGCCTTAGCTCAGTGGTAGAGCGCATCCTTGGTAAGGCTGAGGTCGACAGTTCAATCCTGTCAGGCGGCACCACCTCTCCCCACACCCCCTGCGGCGTTCGCGCGTTGGCGGCGGGCGGGGCGAGGGACTATATAAGCAGCGGCCGGCGCGGCCTTCGCGACGGTCTGGCTTCTAGGGAGCAGCGCGCCATGATGGGTAGTCTGAGCATCTGGCACTGGCTGATCATCGCCGCCCTGGCGGCGCTGGTGTTCGGCGGCGGCGGCAAGATCTCCGGCCTGATGGGCGATGCCGCCAAGGGCATCAAGGCCTTTCGCGACGGCATGAAGGACGACGAGCCGGGCAAGCCGCCCGAGCAGCCCGCCGTGCTCACCGCGCCCGAACCACCTGCGGCCAAGCCGCAGCCCGCCCCGACCCGCGAAGACGCGACCAACTGAACCCGACCCCTCGAGGCTGAGCCCGGATGTTCCCGCTTGAGCAGGGCGCCCTCGAATTCGTGGTGATCGCCGCCATCGGCCTGATGGTGCTCGGCCCCAAGGATCTGCCCATCGTCATGCGTCGCCTCGGCCAGTTCATGGCCAAGATGCGCGGCATGGCCGCCGAATTCCGCGCCTCCTTCGACGAACTGGCCCGCCAGTCGGAGATCGACCAGCTGAGGAAGGAGGTCGAGGCCCTGCGCACCGGCGAGTTCGGATCCGCAGCCTCCAGCGCCAGCCCGCCTGCTGAGCCGACCTACGACTATAATCCTTACGAAAACGCCTCTGCGGGGCTGGACAATACCGGCTTCACCTTCCCGCCGCAGCCGTCCACCACCGAGGCGCCGATCATGGGCGAGGGCCTGCCGCCCGCGGAGGCCGAAGCGCCGACCAAGCCCGCCCGCAAGCCCCGCGCCAAGAAGATTGCCGCTGTCGAAACGCCGGTCGTGGTCGAGGAAGCGCCGATCGCCAAGCCCCGCCGCACCCGCGCCAAATCAGCCGCCCCTGAGCAAGCTGCCGCCCTGAAAGACCTGGGCGAATGAGCGCCTATGGGGATGACGAGCACGAGATCGAGGCCAGCCGCGCGCCCCTGCTCGACCATCTGGCGGAGCTGCGCACCCGGCTGATCATCTGCGCCGCGGCCTTCGGCGTCGGCTTCGTGGCCTGCTACTTCTTCTCGCAGGACGTCTACCTGCTTCTGACCCGGCCCCTGGCCCTGGCGGCGGCGCTGACGGCGGAGGAGCATTCCAGGCACGGCCCCTTCGACCTCCTGCTCGCCGTCACGGGGATCAAGCATGTGGTGGGCAAGCAGGTGGTGATGCAGGCCACCGCGCCGCTGGAGTTCTTCTTCACCAAGATGAAGCTCTCGGCCTTCGCCGCCGTGGTGGTGACATTCCCGGTGCTGGCCTGGCAGCTCTACCGCTTCGTGGCGCCGGGCCTCTACAAGCGCGAGCGCAAGGCCTTCCTGCCCTTCCTGCTCGCCTCGCCGATCCTGTTCACCATGGGCGCGGCCCTCGTTTATTTCGTCATGCTGCCCTTCATCATGTGGTTCTCGCTGAGCCAGAACATCCAGACGGCCACGGTGCAGGTGAACCTGATCCCCAAGGTCTCGGACTATCTGGACCTGGTGACCAAGCTCCTGCTCGCCTTCGGACTGTGCTTCCAGTTGCCGGTGGTGGTGTCGCTGCTCGGCATGGCCGGGCTGGTGAGCGCCAAGATGCTCAGCAAGACCCGGCGCTATGCCCTGTTCGGCATCGTGGTGGTCTCCGCCTTGGTGACGCCGCCGGACATGATCTCGCCCTTCATGCTCGCCGTGCCGATCTACCTGCTCTACGAGGGGTCGATCCTCTGCGTGCGCGTCATCGAGGCCGGGCGGAAAAAAGAGATCGTCACTCAATAATACCGTTCATCCCCGCGGAGGGGCGGGGACCCAGGTTTGGGCGGTTGCACTCATGTTCGAAACAAAAAAGCCTGGGTCCCCGCCTTCGCGGGGATGAGCGGGTTTAGAGGTTGGCGGCAAACGTTCCACCGCCTAAACACGCGGTTTCCTTACCCGCGAATCCCTCTCCCAAATGCACGACATCAAAGCCATCCGCGACGACGAAGACGGCCGCTATCTGCGCGGCTGGCTCTCGCGCGGGGTCAAGGATGCGGCTGAGCAACTGCAGGCGATCCTGAAGCTCGATGCGGATCTGCGTGCGGCCCAGACCAGCTTCCAGGCGGCGCAGGCCAGGCGCAACGACCTCTCCAAGCAGATCGGCCAGGCCAAGGCGCAGAAGAACGAGCCGCGCGCTCAGGAACTGATGGCCGAGGTCGAGGGGTTGAAGGCCGAGATCGACCGCGCCTATGCCGCCGAGGGCGAGACCGGCCGCGCGCTGAAGGATATCCTCTCCCGTCTGCCCAACCTGCCCGAAGCCGACGTGCCGGTGGGCGAGGACGAGGCCGGCAACGTGGAGGTCTCCCGCTGGTCCGACCGCGCCGCCGTCCCCGCCGGCCGGCTGAACGCCACGCCCAAGGATCACGTCGATCTCGGCGCAGCCCTCGGCATGATGGACTTCGAGGCGGCAGCCAAGATGAGCGGCGCCCGCTTCGTGGTGCTGAAGAGCCAGCTCGCCCGCCTGGAACGCGCCCTCGGCCAATTCATGCTTGATCTGCAAACCACGCAGAATGGTTATATGGAAACGTCGGTGCCGTTGCTGGTCAACGACGACGCCATGTTCGGCACCGGGCAACTGCCGAAATTTGTGGAAGACCTCTTTACTGTGGCCGATCTCGACTTCCAAACAGCGTTCGCTGAGGCGTCTGGATCTTTGATTCCAGACCCGAATTATGATGAAGCCGACCCTACGGTTGACGACGCGCTCATAGCGATGGCTGGGGCGGTAAACCGCCAAGTTTACGAAACTCGGCGCTTCCTAATCCCCACGGCAGAAGTCTCCCTGACCAACCTCGTTCGCGAAGCTATTACAGACGAAGCCGAGCTACCGCTTCGCCTCACCGCGCTGACGCCTTCGTTCCGGTCCGAGGCGGGGGCGTCGGGGCGGGATACGCGGGGGATGATCCGCCAGCATCAGTTCTGGAAGTGCGAGCTGGTCTGCATCTCCGCCCCCGAGAAGTCCGAGGAGGAGCACCAGCACATGCTGACCTCCGCCCAGATGGTGCTGGAGAAGCTGGAGCTGCCCTATCGCACCATGGCGCTCTGTACCGGCGACATGGGCTTCACCGCCAAGCGCACCTTCGACCTCGAGGTCTGGCTGCCCTCGCAGAACACCTATCGGGAGATCAGCTCGGTCTCCAATTGCGGCGACTTCCAGGCCCGGCGCATGGATGCGCGCATCCGCAAGGCGGGCGAGAAGGGGACGCGCTTTCCTCACACCCTGAACGGCTCCGGCCTCGCCGTGGGCCGCACCCTGGTGGCCGTGCTGGAAAACTACCAGGACGAAGCGGGACGCATCGCCATCCCCACCGCGCTCCAGCCCTATATGGGCGGTCTTACGCATATCGGGGGTGCAGCGTGACTCCTTTCCCCCTTGAGGGGGGAAAGGTCGGGATTGGGGGTGAACGCCCCGCCCTTTCCGGAAGCGCGCAGGAGGCGGCGCCACACGCACTTTTCGCTTCGACGTCATGCACCCACCCCCAACCCTGGCCCTTCCCCCTTCGAGGGGGAAGGGAGTAGCGATGCGCATCCTCCTCACCAACGACGATGGCATCCACGCCGAGGGCCTGGCCTGCCTGCAGCGCATCGCCGCGCAACTGTCGGACGACGTCTGGACCGTGGCGCCCGAGGTCGAGCAGTCGGGCGCCAGCCGGGCGCTGACCCTGATGGACCCCCTGCGCGTGCGCCGGGTCGACGCCAAGAGCTTCTCCGTCACCGGTACGCCCACCGACTGCGTGATGATGGCCATCCGCGACCTGGTGGAAGGAGCCAAGCCCGACCTCGTGCTTTCCGGCGTCAATCGCGGCCAGAACATCGCCGAGGACGTGACCATGAGCGGCACGGTGGCGGGCGCCATCGAGGGCATGGCGCTGGGCGTTCCGTCCATCGCCCTGTCCCAGGGCGTGGCCCACTTCGACGACGGGTATCGCGCCCTGTTCGAGACGGCGGAGGAATTCGGACCGGGCGTGATCCACCGCCTGATCGAGATCGGCTGGCCCAAGGACGTGGTGCTGAACGTCAACTTCCCCGCCAAGCCACCCGAGGCTGTGAAGGAGATCGTGGTCACCCGCCAGGGTTTCCGCGACACCCACATCCGGCACGCGGAAAAGCGCACCGACATGCGCGGGCGCGACTATTACTGGATGGGTTTCGCCGCCGAGGCCTCCAAACCGGCGGAGGATACCGACATCGCCGCCCTCTATGCCGGCAAGATCTCCGTCACCCCGCTTCACATCGACCTGACGCACATGCAGACGGTCCATGACCTGAAGCAGAAACTGGGCGGCGCGCCGCCGAAAGCGATCCGCTGATGCCGGCGAAGGCCGAGTCCGCCGACCGCGCCGAAGAGAGCGCTCAGCTCATCGCCACCTTGCGCGAGAATGGGGTCAACGATCCCGCCGTGCTGAACGCCCTCGAGAAGACCCCCCGCCACCTGTTCGTGCCTGACCAATGGCAGGAGCGTTCGTGGGAGGACCGGGCCCTGCCCATCGCCTGCGGTCAGACCATCTCCCAGCCCCTGATCGTCGGCCTGATGACCCAGGCCCTGACCCTGGAGCCCCGCTCGCGGGTGCTGGAGATCGGTACGGGCTCGGGCTACCAGACCGCGATCCTCTCGCCCCTGTCGCGCCTCGTCTATACGGTGGAGCGTTATCGCACCCTGCTCGGCGAGGCGGAGAAGCGGTTCAAGACCCTCGGCTTCACCAACATCATCACCAAGTTCGGCGACGGCGGGGAGGGGTGGAGCTCGCAGGCTCCCTTCGATCGGGTGCTGGTCACCGCCGCCATGGAGAACGAGCCCAAGGCCCTCCTCGCCCAGCTGAAGCCGAACGGCGTACTGGTGGCCCCGATCGGCCGCGGCGCGGTGCAGACCCTGAAACGCTATGTGGGCGACAACAAGGGCGGCTTTCATCGCGAAGACCTGATGGACGTCCGTTTCGTGCCGCTCCTGCCCGGCGTGGCGCGCAACAACGAGTGATCGCACCTTCGCGGCGACACCCCGAATAGGGTAAACCCCGGCGCATGAGTCCTGCCAAGATCGCCGCCCTGCTCGTTCCAATGTCTCTGGCCGCCTGCGCCATGCAGCCTGAATACGCCGTGCGGCCGGGCGAACCGCGCGCCGAGATGCCCAAGCCGACCTACGACATCCGCGAGCCTTCGGCGGAGCAGGCCGCTCCGCCCCCGCCCGCGCCGTCTGCGCCGCTCCAGCGACCCGCGGGCGAGGACGGCCCGACCTATTACAAGCCCGAGCCGATCACCGGTGCGCCGCCTCCGCCCGACGAAGCGGGTCCGGCCCTGCGCGGCCACCAGTCGCCCGGTCCCGCCATGCCGGTGCGTTCCGCCCCGCCGCCGGCGCTGGAGACGCCGCGCGAGGTGGTGGTGCGGCCGGGCGAGAGCATATTCGAGGTGGCCGAGCGGGTGCGCACTCCGATCCGCGCCATCATCGACCTCAACGGTCTGCAACCGCCCTATGACGTGACGCCAGGCTCGACCCTGAAGATCCCGCCGCCGGTGGTCTATACGGTGAAGGCGGGCGACACCTTCCTGTCCCTGTCGCGGCGCTTCTCCATAGATCCGCGCTCGCTGGCCAACCTCAACGACCTGACCCTGGAATCGCCGCTCAAGCCCGGCCAACGCCTGGCCCTGCCTTCGCTGGTGAAGGACAAGGCCGCCATTGCGCCATCGACGACGATAGCGAGCGCGCCTGCCCACCCCGCCACACCTGGCGTCCTACCGCCCAGGCCCGCCAAGCCGGTCTCCGCGGCGCCGGCCTCGACCGCCCTGGCCCAACCGGAGCCCGAGCCGCCGCCGGTCAACGCGGTGGCGGCCGGCAAGGGCAGGTTCGCCTGGCCGATCAAGGGCGACATTCTTTCCGCCTACGGCCCAAAAGGACCGGGCCAGCGCAATGACGGGGTAAACATCGCCGCCAAGGACGGAGAGACCGTGCGCGCGGCGGCGGCGGGCGCTGTGGTCTATGCCGGCAATTCGGTGCCGGGCTTCGGCAACCTAGTGGTGGTCAAGCATCCCGGCGGTTGGACCAGCCTCTATGGCAATCTCGGCAAGATGAGCGTCAAGATCGGTAGCCAGGTGGGGCAGGGCGACCAGGTCGGCGTCGCTGGAACGTCAGGTTCGGTGGATCGTCCGCAGGTCCATTTCGAGGTCCGCTATGCCGCCACGCCGCAGGAGAAGGCCCGCCCGGTCGATCCGCAAGCCCTGCTGCCCTAAGGCGGCAGAACCGCCCCGCCTTCGCCCGCGAGGTCCTTGATGAACTGCCAGGCGACCCGGCCCGATCGACCGCCCCGGCGCTGGGCCCATTGCAGGGCGCGGCGATCAAGATTGTCAGCCTTCAGGCCATAACGCGCGGCATAGCCCTGCACGGCGGCGAGATAGGTAGACTGGTCCATGGGCGGGAAGCCGATCCACAGGCCGAAGCGGTCGGACACCGAGACGGTCTCTTCCGCCTGTTCCGCCGCCGCCAGCATGCCGCCGCCCTCGTCATGGCGTTCGGGCGCTAGGTGGCGCCGGTTGGAGGTGGCGATGAACAGCACGTTGTCGGGCGGTCCGCCGACCCCACCCTCCAGCGCCGATTTCAGCGACTTGGCCTGGTCCGCGCCGGCCTCGAACGACAGGTCGTCGCAGAACACCACGAACCGTTCGGGCAGATTGCGCAGCCGGTCGAACAGGGCGGGCAAGGCGGGGAGGTGATCCCGGTCCAGCTCCACCAGCTTGATCGAGGGGCTCGTCGCCGCCTCCGCCGCCGCGGCCGCCTTGGCCAGCGAGCTCTTCCCCGTGCCGCGCGCACCCCACATCAGCACGTGGTTGACGGGCAGGCCGCGGGCGAAGCGGTGCATCGCGCCGGTGACCTGCGCTTTCTGGCTATCCACGCCGATCAGGAGGTCGAGCGGTACGGCTCGGGTTGCAGCCGGGTGGAACCCGCCCGTGGCGTCGTCATAGCGATAGAAGGTCGCTATGGAGAAATCCGTCAGCGCCGGCTTGGGCGGGGCGATCCGCTCCAGCGCTTCGGCGATGCGCAGGAGGGTGGCGGCGAGGTCTGCAGGCTCGGTCATCGCCCGCTCAATGGCGCAAGTTCGGCCGGCAAACCAGCGTCAAACCAGTGGATTGCAAATCGAGGGCGCTGCGCATAGCTTCCGGCCCTTCGCGCGGAGGCCTTGGGCTGTCCGCGCCTTACCCATTTCCCCATCGGGAGTTCTCATGGTTCCGACCCCCGCCTTCGCGCAACTCGGCGGCGCCGGCGACGGCCCCCAGGCGCTTATCATGCAGCTGGCCCTGCCGGCCGTGCTCCTGGTGCTGTTCTATTTCCTGATGATCCGCCCGCAGCAGCAGCGCGCCAAGCAACAGGCGGCCAAGCTCGGCGGCATGAAGCGCGGCGATACCGTGGTGCTGAACTCGGGCGTCACCGGCCAGATCACCCGTGTAGACGACACCGAGGTCAGCGTGGAGATCGCCAAGGGCGTCGAGGTGCGCGTGGTCAAGGCCATGGTCTCGGATGTGCGCACCAAGGGAACCCCGGTGCCCGCCAATGACGGCAAGACCGCCAAGATCTGATCTGCGCCTACCCATAAAGACCGCCTGACCCACCATGATTCAGCTTCGTCCCTGGAAGATCGTCCTCGTCGCGCTCGCGGTGGTGTTCGGCCTGCTGTTCTCGCTGCCCAATGCGGTCAAGCCCGGCGCGCTGCCCGGCTTCCTGCCGCAGCAACGCCTGAACCTAGGCCTGGACCTGCAGGGCGGCTCCTACCTCCTGCTCGAGGTGGACCTGGATTCGCTGAAGAAGGAACAGCTGACCAACCTGGTGGAGGACGCGCGCCGGACTCTGCAGGACAAGCAGATCCTGTTCACGGGGCTTGCCGTAGCGGGCGATCATGTGAGCGTCCACATCTCCGATCCGGCCAGGGTCAACGATGCCTATGATGCGCTCGGCAAGCTCGCCCAGCCGACCCAGGGCGGCGGTCGCGACCTCAACATCACGCGCAATCCAGACCAGACCATCTCCCTGGCCCAGAGCGCCGAGGCCCAGCGCACCGCGGGCATCCGTGCGGTGGACCAGTCGATCGAAATCCTGCACCGCCGGATCGACGCCCTCGGCACCCGCGAACCGGCCATCACCAAGCAGGGAGCGAGCCGCATCGTAGTCGAGGCCGCCGGCGAGAGCGACCCGGAAAAGCTTAAGGCCGTCATCGGCAAGACCGCCAAGCTGACCTTCCAGATGGTGGATGACAGCGCCAATCCGCTGGAGGCCAAGTCCAACCCGCTGGCTGTTCCGCCAGGCGATATCTGGCTGCCCAGTGACGAGAAGTTCGATCCCAACGGTCTTGTGCTGAAGAAGCGCGCCGTGGTGTCCGGCGAGATGCTGACCGGCGCCCAGCAGGCCTTCGACGAATATGGCAAGCCCTCGATCTCCTTCCGTTTCAACGGACAGGGCGCCAGCAAGTTCGGCGACGCCACCAGCCAGAACCTCGGCAAGCGCTTCGCCATCGTGCTCGACGGACGGATCGTCTCCGCCCCCACCATCCAGGGCGCCATTACCGGCGGCTCGGGTCAGATCACCGGCAGCTTTACCGCGGAAGAGGCGTCCAACCTGGCCCTCCTGTTGCGCTCCGGCGCCCTGCCGGCGAAGCTGAACGTCGTTGAACAGCGCCAGATCGGGGCTGAGCTCGGCGCCGACGCGGTGCGGGCGGGCGCCATCGCCCTAGCTATCGGCGCGCTTGCCATCTTTGTCTTCATCATCCTCGCCTACGGCCTGTTCGGCGTGTTCGCGGCTGTGGCGCTGGTGGTGAACCTGCTGCTGCTGTTGGCCTTCATGTCCATCACCCAGGGCACCCTGACCCTGCCGGGCATCGCCGGCGTGATCCTGACTCTGGCCGTGGCGGTGGACGCCAACGTGCTGATCTATGAGCGGATGCGCGACGAATTCCGTCACGGCCGTTCGCTGATCATGTCGCTGGACGGCGGCTACAAGCTGGCCATGCCGTCGATCCTCGACGCCAACGTCACCACCATGATCTCCGCCCTGATCATGTACTTCCTGGGTTCGGGTCCGGTGAAAGGCTTTGCTCTGACCCTGATGGTCGGTGTGATCACCTCGGTCTTCACCGCCATCCTGATCACCCAGCTGCTGATCGGCTGGTGGTTCAAGCTCGCCAAGCCGAAGGCGCTGCCCATTGGCAAGGATCGCGGCTGGTGGCCGGTCAGCCGCCTCTTGCCGCACGACACCAAGTTCAGGTTCACCCGCCTGGCGCCCTACGCCGCCATCCTGTCCATCATCCTGGTGGTCGGGTCGGTGGGCTCCTTCGGGCTGAAGGGCCTGAACCTCGGCATCGATTTCAAGGGCGGCACCACCATCGAGGCTGTGACTCCCGTCGGCCAGCCCACGCCCCAGACCCACGATCTGCGCGCCATGGGCCTGCGCGACGCCACGGCCGTACCCTTCGGTACGCCGAACGACGTGATGATCAAGTTCCAGCCCAACGAGGGGGCCAATCCGACCGACCAGGTCAATGCGGTGAAGGCCAAGCTCTCGCAGCAGTATCCGGGCGTGCAGTTCCGCGCCACCGAAGTGGTCGGCCCCAAGGTGTCGGGCGAGCTGTTCCGTTCCGGCTTCACGGCGCTCGGCATCGCCATCGTGATGATGCTGGCCTACCTTTGGTTCCGCTTCGGTCTGCAGCAGGGCCTCGGCGCCGTGCTCGCCGTGTTCCACGATCTGGTGCTGACCGTCGGCCTGCTCAGCCTGCTGCAGATCGAGTTCTCCATGACCTCGATCGCGGCCCTGCTCACCGTCATCGGCTATTCGATGAATGAGAAGGTGATCACCTTCGACCGACTGAAAGAGAACCTGCACAAGTACCGCCGCACGCCGCTGCGCGAGGTGATCGACCTGTCGGAGAACGAGCGGTGGTCGCGAACCCTGATCACCGGCACGACCGCCATGCTGGCCCTCGGCGGCATGCTGTTCCTGTCCGGCGCCAACCTGTTCCCGCTGGCCTTCACCATGGTGTTCGGCATCGTCATCGGCACCTATTCGTCCATCTATGTGGCGCTGCCAGTCCTGCTGTTGTGGGGTGTGAAGCGCGGCGAGGAAGACGCCAAGCCGATTGCGCCGACGGGCTACGCGCAGCGCAACAAGCGCTGACCCATGTCCACCCCAGGCCTTCGCCAGCCGCCCGCCGTCGAGGCCTATGGCGGCGGCGGCTTTCTGGTGGAGGGTGCACGGTTTCAGGGCTCGGTTCTGATTTTGGACGATGTGGCGCGGCACTGGCCCGTAGCCGCTCTGGCCGATCTGACGCCGCCCGACCTGGACGCCGCCATCGCGGCCGGACCGGGTTTGGTGGAGTTCGTGCTGCTCGGCGCCGGTCAAACCATGCTCCCAGCGCCCAAGGCGGTCCGCGTCGCGCTTCAGGACGTGGGGATCGGCCTTGAGGTCATGGACACGGTCGCGGCTGTGCGCGTCTACAACATGCTCGCCCAGGACGGTCGCCGAGTCGCAGCCGCCCTCATCGCCGTCTAGCGAGACCGTTGGCATCGCGCTGCAAACGGCTTAGGTTACGCCAAGGGCTGGATTCTCAGGGGCGCGCCATGGCGGCTATACTTTCAAACTTCCGAACGACCGTACTGATAAGCGTGGTGCTCGCGCTGCTGGTGGTGTTCGCCTACTTCCATCATTATGGCTCCGCCGACGCCATCTTCTGGCAGGCGGTGCTGCGCCTGTTCCACGTCTTCTCGGGCATCCTGTGGATCGGCCTGCTTTACTATTTCAACTTCGTCCAGATACGAGTGATGCCCGCGGTCCCGGCCGAATTGAAACCGGCGGTCTCCAAGTACATCGCGCCCGAAGCCCTTTTCTGGTTCCGTTGGGCGGCGCTCGCCACCTGGGTCTTCGGCGTGCTGCTGGCCTGGAACCGGGGCTATCTGCTCGCCGCCGCCACGCTCGGCGCCACCGAGGGTTTCCATTCGCCCCAGCACACCTTGATCGGCTTCGGCATGTGGATCGCCACGGTCATGTTCCTCAACGTCTGGGGCATCATCTGGCCGAACCAGAAGCGCGCCCTCGGCATCGTCGAGGCGGACGCCGACACCAAGGCCAAGGCCGCGCGCATCGCCATGCTCGGCTCACGCACCAATATGCTGCTTTCCATCCCGATGCTGGTCACCATGACCATGAGCCAGACGATCTTTGGCTGACATCCTGTGATATCGATGCGAAGGCCCGCCCACGGCGGGCCTTTTGCGTTTCAGGACCATGAGCGACCCGACCGATCTCACCCTCGATGCCGACCTGCACCGGCGCGATCCGGATCGCTGGTTGTCCAGCCGGTTCGTGACCGACCCTGCCCAGCGCGCGCGCCTCGTGGCGCTCTACACGCTTGATGGAGAGTGGTCGCGGGTGAAGGCAGCAGCCAAGACGCCGTTGGCGGGGGAAATCCGCTTCGCCTGGTGGCGCGAGGCGCTGGAGCGATTCGCCGCTGGCGGACCCGCCGACCATCCGGCCATCGGCGCGCTCGGCGCCCGCGCCGCCCAAGACCTTCAGCTCCTGCTGCAACAGGTGATAGACGCCCGCATGGACGAACTCGAAGGCGAACAGGGCGCCGCGTCCGATGTCGCACTGATGGCCGCCGCCGCGCGCCTGCTCGACCCCGCCGCGCCGGAAGCCGCCACCCACCACGCCGCCCGCGCCTGGTTTGCTGCCCGCGGCGGCATGGCGGAGGAGGCGAAACGCAGCCTTGCGACAGCGAGCGTGAGCGTGCGGGCCTTGCCGGTCGCAGCCTTCCCCGCTGTGGCCCACGTGGCTCTGGCCCCGGCCTATGCCTTGGGTCGTCAACCGGGCGAGTTCGGAAAGCGCCTGCGGATCACCTGGGCGGTATTGCGCGGCCGCCTCTAGAAGTGCGGCAGGACCTGTTCGGCACGCATCTTCAGATAGGTGGCGCCCTTCATATCCTCGCAGCGCTTCAGCTGGGCGATAATGGCGGTCCGGGGGCGGGGCGGAGCCTTGACCGGCTTCTGCGTCTCCGGATCGGCGAAGCGCCACTCAGTCATGGCTCCATAGTTCTTGGACCCACCGAACCGCACCGTCTCGTACATAATCTTGCGGCGGATCGGGTCTACGTGATGCTGGGCCAGAGCGTCGAGCAGGATGGTGTCTGCCTTCTCCCGCTGGCCCGGTTCGCCGATGGCGTAGAGGTAGTCGTGGATCACCGCGCCCTCCATGTTGTCGCCCATGGGATCGATGATGCCGGCCGCGGCATAGGGGATGGAGGCAAAGTCGGTCTCGAACCCCTTGGGCACGCGGATCACCTCGTGGGTCAGCGGATAGCACCAGTAGAAGTCGTCTGTAATCACCGCCACGCGGCGAAAGCCCTCGCGCCGGGCGTCGCGCTCGATCGCCACGTGTAGCGAGGTCTCTGGCGTCCATTCCGACGCGCAGCCGGCTATCAGAAGGCTGGGGAGCGCCAGGAGCGTGACGAGCAGGAGCGCCCGCTTCACGCCGCGACCTCCTCGGCCGCCCGCCCGTTCAGCCAGGCGTCGAGGTCGGCCAGGGCGCGCTGACCCATGATCTTCTTCTTAGCCCGGCCGCGCTCGGCGGGGTTCATCTTCTTGCCGTCCGAATTGCGTTTGGGTGTTTCGGGCAGGGGCGGGAGCAGTCCGTAATTGATGTTCATGGGCTGGAACGAACCTGAACCGTGGCCGATATGGCCACCGGTGATGTGGGCGATGAGGGCGCCCAGCGCCGTTGTCGGCGGCGGCGGGGCTAGGTCGTGGCCAAGTCGCTCGGCGGCGGCGAGCCGGCCGGCGATCAGGCCGATGGCGGCGCTCTCCACATAACCCTCGACCCCGGTCACCTGTCCGGCGAAGCGGATGCGCGGCTCCAACTTCAGCCGCAGCCGGCCGTCGAGCAGACGCGGTGCGTTGATAAAGGTGTTGCGGTGCAGTCCGCCCAGCCGGGCGAAAACCGCGTTCTGAAGCCCTGGAATGGTGCGGAACACCTCCGTCTGCGCCCCGTGCTTCAGCTTGGTCTGGAAGCCGACCATGTTGAACAGGGTGCCCAGGGCATTGTCCTGTCGCAGTTGGACGATGGCATGGGCCTTCTCCATCGGATTATGCGGATTGGTCAGACCGACCGGCTTCATCGGCCCGAACCGCAGGGTTTCCGGTCCCCGCTCGGCCATCACCTCGATGGGCAGGCAGCCGTCGAAATAGGGCACGCTCTCCCAGTCCTTGAATTCGGCCTTGGGTCCGTCGAGCAGGGCCCGGACGAAAGCGTCGTACTGCGCCTTGTCCATGGGACAGTTGATATAGGCGGCGGCGTCTCCACCGGGGCCTTCCTTGTCGTAGCGCGACTGGCGCCAGGCGATGGACATGTCGATGCTGTCGGTCAACACGATGGGGGCGATGGCGTCGAAGAAGGCGAGGGCGTCCTCACCGGTCCGCTCCAGGATGGCGGCGGATAGGGCGGGGGAGGTGAGGGGGCCGGTGGCGATCACCACGCTGTCCCAATCCGCCGGCGGTAGGCCGGCCACCTCACCGCGTTCGAGGGTGATCAGCGGATGGTTGGTCAGGGCTTCGGTGACGCGGTCGGAGAAGCCGTCCCGGTCTACGGCGAGCGCGCCGCCGGCCGGCACCTGGCTCAAGTCGCCGCAGCGCATGATGATGGAGTTGCACCGGCGCATCTCCGCATGCAGCAGGCCGACGGCATTGTACTCCGCGTCGTCCGAGCGGAAGGAGTTGGAGCAGACCAGCTCAGCCAGCCCCTCGGTCTGGTGTGCTGGTGTCTTCACCACCGGGCGCATTTCGTGCAGCACCACCGGCACGCCCGCCTCGGCGATCTGCCAGGCGCATTCGGAGCCGGCGAGCCCTCCGCCGATCACGTGCACCGCCGCCTTGTTGTTTGCAGAAGTCGTCATGGGCGCCACCATACCCGGCTCGCCGCGTTGAAAAAATGGCTTGCGGGCGCCGGCGAACCGGCGTTCGGCTGACTATGGGACGGAGACGACATCGTGACGGCAGATATCGGCGCAGCCTTGAAGGCCGCCTTCGCCTTTTGGCGAACGCAGACCCAGCGCGTTCCGGGCGCCATCATCCTGGTGGTGCTGGCCGGCCTCGCCGCCGCCGTCGAGCCCAGGCTCGGCTGGCCGCCTCTATGGCTCAGCCTGTCAGGTCTGGTGCAGGTGCTGCTTTCGGTCGTGGCCTATGGCGCCCTGTTCCGCCTGGCGCTGGCGTCCTCTCATCCCGGCGACAAGACCTTCGCCATCGGTCCGGCGGGCCTGCAATGGACCATGGTCGAGTGGCGGCTGCTCGGCGCCCTGGCCCTCACCGTCTTCTTCGCTTTCCTGGTGCTGATCTTCCTGGTGTTCGCGGCCTTCCTGGCGGCCATCGTCGTCTACGCCATGGAGGGGGCAAAGCCGACCACGCCCGCTGGCTTCTTCACCAGCAGCGGAGGGATCACCCTGATCGGCATCCTGGTGCTGGGCGCAATTCCATTGGTGTGGGCGCTCGTGCGCCTGTCCCTGGCCATGCCGGCGACGGTGGACCGAGGCCGGGTGCAGGTGTTCGCCACGTGGGACCTGACCAAGGGCCACGTGGTGGCGATCCTGATCTCAGCCATCATCGTCGGCCTGCCGGTGCTTGTGCTGGGCATGGCGGCCAGCTTCGCCAAACAGAGCGGCATGTACGGTCTGGCCACAGGATTGCGCCTTGTCACAGCCCTTGTGGCCGGCGGCTACCAGTTCCCCATGGCCGCGGGCCTTTACAGTCACTTCTATGAGGTTTTTGGCGGGCGCGGCGCGGCGGACACGCCGCACAACTGACAGGCGCGCTGGGTTGCCTTGCATCCCGCGACGGACGAGAAGTTAACGCGACGCTTGAATCGTGATCATACTGCGTTGTCCCAGGGGAAGTCCGCTTTGAGCAAACCCGCTCACGTCCGCCTAAGCACCGGCGACCTTATCGCCGAGGGTTCGGACCTGTCGCGCGAGGCGTGGCGCGACGCCTGGGCGCCCATGCTGCTGGTCATCGCCGGCCACACCCTGATGTTCATGAACCAGCATGTGGCCGCGAGCGATTGGCATGCGGGGATCTGGACCTTCGTCGGCCCGGCGCTGCTGATTTTCTACGTACCGCTCTACGGCGCGCTTTATCGGGCCGCGCTGGGCGGGCGGGCGATGGAGAGCCACGGTCCGGCAGGCCTGCAGTGGAACGGGGTGGAATGGCGGCTGATCACCGTCGGCGTGATCATCGTCTTCCTGGCTGGCCTCGCCATGACGCCCTTCCTGGCGGTCACGGGCATCGCCGCCCTGATCGTGCGCGGCCCGCCGTTCACGATCAGCTATCTGGGGACCTGGGCGCGCTGGGCGCCGGGCGCAGCGATCATCTGGGCCTTCTTCTTCTGGATCATGGCGCCGCGCCTGGCCCGGCTGATGCTCGGCTGGCCCTATTCCACCGGGCGGGAGAAGACCGAGCCCTTCGCCGGCTGGAGCCCGGCCGAGCGGTCGGGCTGGAGCATCGCCTGGGCGCTCGTCGGGGCCTGCATCCCGCTTGCGCTCGGCTATCTCGGCGTGTTCGCCATGACCCTGATCGAGGGCGATACGCTGGTGGGCAATTACTGGCCGCTTCCCGAAGCGGTCGGGGCGGGCCTGTTGCTCGGCGCCTTGAAGGCCGCCGTCACCGCCCCCCTCCTCGTCGGCATTCTGTCCGGCGCCTACTGGCTGCTTGAGGAGCATCGCCTGGCCGAAGAGGCGGCGCATCCGACTGCCGAGCATCACGGACTGCTCGACAGCCTGGGCGACGCCGCCAAGGCCGCCGCCGCCGCGCTCGCTGCACGGGAGGCGGGGGTGTTCGGTCATCACGACACAGATCGCCATGTGACCGACGCGGCGCCATCCCATCCCGACGCCGAGATCGAACCGACGGAGCCCGAGGCGCCCGCCCGCCATCAAGGCTTCCTCGACAGCCTCGGTCCGGCCGCCAAGGCGGCGATGGCTGCGGCCGCGGCCCTGGCCGTGAAAGAAGCAGCCGAACTCGGCCTACATCCTTCCCAGGTGGATCGTCAGGTCGACGAGCATGAACCTCCCGCGCCTGAGCCGGACGTCGAGCCGCCGGTGATCGCCGATGCGCATGCGCCGCTGCGCGAAGTTCCGCAGACTGAGCCGTCCGCCGGCGCCGCGGCGCACGAAATGGGCATGGAGTCCTATGACGCGCCGGCTGACGCGCGGCATGCGACGCCGGATCACCTCGACGGTCCGCTCTCCATCTGGCCGCACTCGATCCTGCCGCCATGGCCCAAGCCGGTCGCCGCCACCACTGCACGGAATCCCGCCGCCACACCCCTTGCCTCCGCCGCCGAACCCGCGCACGCCTCGCCGGAGATAGCGGAGTAGGGCGATGAGCGAGTTTTCACCGACCGAGGCGGCGCTAGAGGGGCTGCGCATCACGCGTGAGCGTCCGATCGCCGTGCTGTGGTGGTGGGCGGCCTATGTGATCGCCGCCCTGGTCCAGATCGGCGTCTCCGCCCTCCCGCCCTTCAACCACCTCGCCGCCGTTCTGCCCGATCTGCAGGCCGCCTCCATCGCCGTGCAGCAGAACCCCACCGACGCCGCGGCCAGCCAGCACTTCATGGGCCTGATCGGTCGCTCCGCCCCGGCCTTCGTGGCCTTCGCCGCGCTGGTGCTGCTGATCCAGATGATCCTCTCCACCGCCGTGCTGCGGGCAGTCCTGCGACCGGCGGAGCGGGCCGCCGGCTATCTGCGCCTGTCGCTGGACGAGGTGCGCCAGCTCGGCCTCGCCCTCCTCATGTTCGCCGCGTTCGTCGCCTATGCCTTCGTCGTCTCCCTGGCCTCGGGAGTCGTTGTCGGCGTGCTGGGCATGTTCCTTGGCAAGGCGCTGCCCATCCTCGGTGGGCTGGCCTTCGCCTTGGTCACCGTCGCCTTCATCTATCCGGTGGTGCGCCTTTCGCTCGCCCCCGCCATGACTTTGGCGGACGGTCGGATCAGCTTTATGAGATCGTGGGCACTGACCCAGGGACGCTTCTGGCCCCTGTTCGGCGCCTACATTGTCGCCTTCATCATCGCCTTCGCCCTGTGGGCGGCGATCTATACCCTTGTGGCCATCCTGCTGCTCGTCAGCGGTGTGGACGCCAAGGCGGCGGCCGAGAGCGGGGCGGCGATGCGCTTTTCGCCGGTGTTCGTCGCCCTGCTCCTGGCCAATGGCCTGCTCGGCGCCCTGATCAGCGTGATCGTCACCGCGCCCATGGCCTCGGCCTTCCGCCAGATCACCGGCCGGGTCGGCGCGCAGCTGCAATCGCGCGCGACCGCAGGCTCGCCATGGGGACAACCTTAGGCTAGCCTTCGCGCTGGCCGCGATCTGATCGGACCGTCCGGGGGCAACGGGATGCAGCGCTTTTCACCGTCGGAAGCCGCCTTCGAGGGCTTTCGCGTTATCCGAAATCACCCCGGCGCCGTGCTGGCCTGGGTCGGGGCCTATCTACTGATCATGCTGGTGGTCGGCGGGCTCGCCCTTGCCCTGTTCGGACCTCAGATCGCGACGATGCAGGCCTATTCAGGCCAGACCGCCATGCCGCCGGACGTGGCGCTGCGGTTCATCGGCTCCATGGGCCTGGTTTTCCTGATCGCGGTCCCGATCGTGTTGTTC
This sequence comes from uncultured Caulobacterales bacterium, assembly GCA_903862425.1. Lineage (GTDB taxonomy): Bacteria > Pseudomonadota > Alphaproteobacteria > Caulobacterales > Caulobacteraceae > CAIOYC01. Next base: position 137,474 of record CAIOYC010000008.1, read on the forward strand.
ATGGCCGCGGTCTTCATCAACGCCCTGTTCCGACCGATTCTGCGCCCGGAGGACAGGGGCCTGTTCTATCTCAAGCTCGGCGGCGACGAGGGGCGGCTCGTCCTGCTGATGCTGTGCTGGATGGGGCTCGGCATCGCGGCGGAGATCGCGTTTGTCATCCTGCTGATCGTCATCGGCCTTGGGACCGGTGCTGCGATGGCGGGACTTCATCCGGGGGCGACGACAGATGGGCGTTCCGTCCTGATCGTCGTCGGGCTGATGCTGGCCCTGTTCTGCGTCGGTATCTGGCTGTTCGTCCGCCTGTCCCTCGCCGCGCCGATGACCTTCGCGGAAAAGCGGGTCAGCGTTTTCGGCTCCTGGCGCGTGACACGGGGTAAATTCTGGTCGCTGTTCGGCTGCTACATCCTGGCTTGCATATTCGCTCTGATGATCGGGGTGTTGGGCTGGGTGGTGTCGGTCTGCGCCGGGGCGGTGATCAGCGGCGACTGGACCGCGCTCTCCACTGCGGGCGCCAACCCACAGATGGCGATGATGAAGAGCAATCTGGGCCTGCTCACCCACCTGTTCACGGCCGGAGCCATCGTCCAGCTTGTCCTGTCGAGCCTGATGGGCGCGATCAGCCGGATCGTGATGTACGCGCCCCTGGCCGCGGCCTATCGCGACCTGGCCCCCGCAACGCCGGCCGGCTCCATCGGCGGCGACCCGTTCGCAGAGGCGCCGCCGATCCGCAATTCAGGGCTGGTGCTCTAGCTCAGGCGGCGTCGGCAATCCGGGCGTTGGGCTGGGCGCTCGGGCGGGCCGAGACGCGGGCGCGCCAGGCAGCGAGATGCGCGGCGCTTTCGGGGGGCTCCAGACCCGTGAAACTCGCGAAGTCGACCGTACTCTGGGCGCAGATGTCGGCCATGGTATAGGCCTCGCCGACCAGGAACGGGCGCCCGTCCGCCAGCGCCCGGTCGATCAGGGTGCAGGCGGCCATATAGAGGTCGCGGTTGGATTCGCCGAAATCCTTATACTGGGTCAGCAGGTGTGCGGTGTACGGGTGCGCGTGGCGCCAGAACATGCCCACCGGCGTCATCAGGGTCAGCTCGACGCGTCGCGTCCACATCTCCACTTCCGCCTGTTCGAAGGCGTCGCGACCGAACAGCGGTGGAGTAGGGTGGAGCGCCTCAAGGTATCGGCAGATGGCGACGGTCTCGGAGATCGTTCTGCCGTCATCGAGCTCCAGGGTCGGGACCTGGCCCCAGGGGTTCTTGGCGCGAAACTCGGGCGCCTTATGCTCGCGGTCGCGTAGGGACACCATCACTTCGGGCATGGCGATGCCCTTCTCGACCATGAAGATGCGCACGCGGCGTGGATTGGGGGCGGGATCGGGCGCGCTGTAAAGCTTCATCGGGTCAGCACCCGCCGGCGGAGCAGGTGTTGGCCTTGGAGCCCATCTGGCTGGCCTCGAGCTGCGAACGGCCAAACTCACCCATGGCTGCCCACTGGGTCTTGGTGTGGCAGACGCGCGACTTGAAGCGCTGGCCGGTCTTTTCCTCGTCGCGACAGACCACCTTGTCGCCGTCGGAGGGCTTGCCGACCACCGAGGCGGCGGGCGGCGGCATCTCGATGGCCTGGGCCAGGGCGGCGCTGGCGGCGGCGAGCCCAAATAGTATGGCGCAAGCCGGAACGGCGGTCTTCATTGGCATTCCCCCAAGTTTCGGGGAAGCTTAGGCGATCGCCGTCAAGGCGCAAGCCGTACCGACATTCAGGGCATTCAGGCCGTCTTCTTGGCTTTTGCCGCTTTGGCGGGGGCCGCTTTGGCCGTTTCAGCCTTGGCGACCGGCCCCTTTGCCTTGGTCGGCTTGGGCGCTTCGATCCTCGCCGGCGGGGCGTGACCGTGGGCCAAAGCGCGGGCGGTGTGTCGGTCCAGCACTTCCTTCAGATAGCGGCCGGTCCAGCTCTCCTGGCTGGCCGCCACCTGTTCGGGCGTTCCCACGGCCACGATCAGGCCGCCACCGTCCCCGCCCTCGGGGCCGAAGTCGAGCAGCCAGTCGGCGGTCTTCACCACATCGAGATTGTGCTCGATCACCACCACCGTATTGCCCTGGTCCACCAGCTCGTGCAGCACCTCAAGCAGCTTGCGGGTGTCCTCGAAGTGCAGGCCCGTGGTGGGTTCATCCAGAATGTAGAGGGTGCGCCCCGTGGCCCGGCGCGACAGTTCCTTCGACAACTTCACCCGCTGCGCTTCGCCGCCCGACAGGGTCGTGGCCGACTGGCCGACCTTGACATAGCCGAGGCCGACCCGCTTCAGCGTCTCCATCTTGTCGCGGATCGGTGGCACGGCCTTGAAGAAATCGCCGCCCTCGTCGACCGTCATCTCCAGAACGTCGGAGATAGACTTGCCGCGATACAGGATCTCCAAGGTCTCGCGGTTGTAGCGCTTGCCGTGGCAGACGTCGCAGGTGACGTAGACGTCGGGCAGGAAGTGCATCTCGATCTTGATCAGCCCGTCGCCCTGACAGGCCTCGCAGCGCCCGCCCTTGACGTTGAAGCTGAACCGGCCCGGGCCATAGCCGCGCGCCTTGGACTCCGGCAGCCCGGCGAACCAGTCGCGGATCGGCCCGAAGGCGCCGGTATAGGTGGCCGGGTTCGAGCGCGGTGTGCGCCCGATGGGCGACTGGTCGATATCGATCACCTTGTCGAAATTCTCCAGCCCCTCCACCCGGTCGTGGTGGGCCGGGGCGTCGGAGGCGGTGTTCAGCCGCCGCGCCGCCGCCTTGTAGAGGGTCTCGATGGTGAAGGTGGACTTGCCGCCGCCAGAGACGCCGGTGATGCAGGTGAACACGCCGACCGGGATTTCGCCGGTTACGTTCTTCAGGTTGTTGCCCCGTGCCCCGATCACCTTGATCGACTTCTTGCCGATGGCGCGGCGATGGCGCGGCACGGCGATCTCGCGCGCGCCGGTGAGGTACTGGCCGGTCAGGCTCTTGGGCTCGGCCATGATGTCGTCGGGCGTACCCTCGGCCACCACATGGCCGCCGTGGACCCCGGCGCGCGGACCCATATCGATCACGTAGTCAGCGGTGAGGATGGCCTCCTCGTCGTGCTCCACCACCAAGACCGAGTTGCCGAGGTCTCGCAGGCCCTTCAGCGAGGTGAGCAGGCGGGTATTGTCGCGCTGGTGCAGGCCGATTGAGGGCTCGTCGAGCACATACAGCACACCGGTAAGGCCCGAGCCGATCTGCGAGGCCAGGCGGATGCGCTGACTCTCGCCGCCCGACAGGGTGCCGGACGCCCGCGACAGGGTGAGGTAATCGAGGCCGACCTCCACGAGGAAGCGGAGGCGGTCGTTGATCTCCTTCAGGATGCGGCGGGCGATCTCGGCCTGCTGGGGCGTGAAGCTGGGCTCCAGCCCGCCGAAGAACTCCATGGCGCGGCGAATGGCCAGGGTGGAGGCCTCGCCGATATTCATCCCGCCGACGCGCACGGCCAAGGCCTCGGGCTTCAGGCGCAGGCCCTTGCAGGCCTCGCAAGGGGTTTCTGACTGATAGCGGCCGAGCTCCTCGCGCACCCAGGCGCTGTCGGTCTCCTTCCAGCGCCGTTGCAGGTTGGGCAGCACGCCTTCGAAGGGCTTGCTGACCTCGTACTTCCGCGCCTGATCGTCATAGGTGAACTTCACCTTCTCCGACCCGGTGCCGTAGAGGATGACCTTGCGCGCCGCCTCGTCGAGCTCGAACCACGGCTTGTCCATGGAGAAGCCGTAGTGGCGGGCCAGGGCCTGCAAGGTCTGGGTGTAGAGCGGGGAGGGGCCGCGCGCCCAGGGCGCTACCGCCCCTTTGTGCAGGGTCTTGTCCTTGTCCGGCACCACCAGATCCGCGTCGAAGGTCAGCTTCTGGCCGAGGCCGTCGCAGGCGGGGCAGGCGCCGGCCGGCGCGTTGAACGAGAACAGGCGCGGCTCGATCTCGGTGATGGTGAAGCCGGAAACCGGGCAGGCGAATTTTTCCGAGAACAGGATGCGGCGCGGCTCTTTCTCACCGTCCTTTATGTCGGCCCATTCGGCGGTGGCGATCCCGTCGGCGAGCGACAGGGCGGTGGAGATCGAGTCCGCCAGCCGCTGCTCCTGGCCAGGCTTGGTGATGATCCGGTCGACCACGATGTCGATGTCGTGCTTGAACTTCTTGTCGAGGGTCGGCGCATCCTCGATGGGATAGAAGATCCCGTCGATCTTGAGGCGCTGATAGCCCTGGCGCTGCCAGTCGGCGATTTCCTTGCGGTATTCGCCCTTACGGTCGCGCACCACGGGGGCGAGGAGCAGGATGCGCTCGCCGTCGGGTAGGGCGGCGATCTTGTCCACCATCTGGCTGACGGTCTGGCTTTCGATCGGCAGGCCGGTGGCGGGCGAATAGGGCACACCCACCCGCGCCCATAGCAGGCGCATATAGTCGTGGATCTCGGTGACCGTGCCCACGGTAGAGCGCGGGTTCTTGGACGTGGTCTTCTGCTCGATGGAGATGGCCGGGGACAGGCCCTCGATCAGGTCCACGTCCGGCTTGCCCATAAGCTCCAGGAACTGGCGCGCATAGGCCGACAGGCTCTCCACATAGCGCCGCTGCCCCTCCGCATAGATGGTGTCGAAGGCGAGGGACGACTTGCCGGAGCCGGACAGGCCGGTGAGCACCACGAGCTGACCGCGGGGTATATCGACATCGACCCCCTTCAGATTGTGCTCGCGCGCGCCGCGCACCTTGATGGCCCCATAGGGGGAGAGGGGGTGGGTCATGAATGGCTCTGGACGCCGACCGCCGCGGCCGGACAGCTACATCATGTAGTAAACCGACTCGCCGTTGCAGCAAGAACATAGTGTGAACGATTGTCGCGGCGGTGGATCAGGTGCGTCGGCTTAACGCATGGCATTGCATCCCATCGCCCCGACGGTCGTTATGGCGCTCCATACTGAGGTATACGGATGAAGCTGCCGTCGCCGGACGATCGCGCCGCACCCTTGCTGGCGCGCCAGCGGACCAAGATGTCGCGCTCGGCCCAGACCTATGTGCGCGGCTCCACGGTCAAGTTCTACGAGTGGCTGAACCAGGACGGCCGCGTTCTGCCCGAGGGACCGCCGGTATGGATTTGCGGCGACTGCCACTATGGCAATCTTGGCCCCGTGGCCAATGCCAAGGGCGATGTGGCGATCCAGATCCGCGACCTCGACCAGACCGTGATCGGCAATCCGGCCCATGACCTGATACGCTTGGCCTTCTCCCTGGCCAGCGCCGCGCGCGGTTTCGATCTGCCCGGCGTCACCACCGCCCGGCTGATCGAGCAGGCGGTGGACGGCTACCAGACCGCCCTGACCGCCGGCCATAACGACAACGCCGACAAGCCGCCGGTAATCAAGGGCCTGCTCCGAAGCTCGAAGCAGCGGAGCTGGCGTCACCTAGCCCGCGAGCGTATCGCGGACCTGGAGCCCGAAATCCCCCTCGGCAAGCGCTTCTGGCCGCTAGCCAAGACCGAGCGCGCTGCGCTCGAGCACCTGGTGGCCGACGACCGGATCCGCAGCCTGGTCACCAGCCTGCACGCCCGATCGACCGACGCCCCGGTGACCATGGTGGACGCGGCCTACTGGGTGAAGGGCTGTAGCTCGCTGGGCCTGCTGCGCTACGCCCTCCTGGTGGAGATCGGCGACAAGAAGAAGCGCGAACTCAGTTTGATCGACGTCAAGGAGGCGGTGAAGGCCAGCGCGCCCCATGCCGCCAAATCGGGCATGCCCAAGGACAATGGCGAGCGGGTAGTGGAAGGCGCACGACACCTCGCCCCCTTCCTCGGCGACCGCATGCGGGCAGGCCATGTGCTGGACCGCTCCATCTTCGTGCGCGAACTCCTGCCTCAGGACCTGAAGCTGGAAATCGAGAGCTTGGAGGGAGAAGAGGCGGTCACCGTCGCCCGTTTCCTCGCCGGGGTGGTGGGCCGCGCCCACGGACGGCAGATGAGCGACGATGACCGCAGCCGCTGGGCCGAGGAACTGGGCCGCCACCGCTCCAAGAGCCTGGACGCCCCCTCCTGGCTATGGAGCAGCGTGGTGGAACTGATGGCCAGCCACGAGGCCGCCTATCTGGAATACTGCCGCCGTCACGCCCGCGTCGCCGCCTGATACCCGCCCCCACGGCCGGATCCACCGCGCGACGCAAAACCTCCACAAAGCTTGGCCATGACCTTGCGCTGCCAAGTCGCGCTCATGTGGCCGCACGGCGTTTGGCTCCGCCTCATCTGAGCTTGCCGGAGGGTGAGGCGAACGCAACGCGGCAAGGCGGCCTCGTCCTTCGACAAGCTCAGGATGAGGCCGACCTGCAAGGATGGGCCGCTCCGTTCTCGTCCAACCCCAGGGTCTCCATGATGGCGCGGCGCAGCTTCACGCCGGTGGGCAGGGGCAGTACGGCGCCGGTGGAGTCGAACACCCGCGCCCACCAGCCGTCGCGTTGGGCGCGCACGAAGTCGCGGTCGTTGAGGTGGGGCGCCCGGTGATCCTGACGCCAGGCGAACACCAGGCGCGCGGTCAGCATGGCGGCCTCAGGGTCTGGCGACATCATCTCCATGAACAAGTCCGCCGCCGTGGCGTAGACCGCGTCCATATAGGAGTCCCACGCTTCGGTCCCCACCGGCATGCCGGCGGCGCGAAACAGCGCCGCGTCCTCGGGCGAGGCGGGCGGCTCGGGATGGACCAGCGGGCCAATCTGCCGGGACAGGCGCGTCATCCCCTCCGCCGCCTTGATCAGCGAGGCCGCTTCGTCCGGACGCCCCGCCGCCAGGGCCGCCGCCGCACGCCGCGTCGCCGCCTGCACTGCACGCCGGGGATTGATGGGCGGGTAGGGGGCGGGTTGGGAGAATGGGGCCTCGGGCTCGGGCTCGGGCGCGCGTCCCGCGAGGCTCGCGGCCACGGCGGCGCGGGGCGTGTGCGCTGCGGATGCCTCCACCGTCGCCCGACCGTAGCGCAGCACCTCGAGCGCCCGCGCCTGGGTCGCCTTGCTCCAATCTTCGCGATAGATGCGGCCGCGGATGGCGTCCACGGAGGGGCCGAGCCGCTGGGACAGGCTGCGCGCCGTCTCTCCCGCCAGATACCCCTCGCGCGCCAGCGCCCAGATATGCGGCCCATGAAGGGTTCGTTTGCTGATCACACCGGCCTCCGTCCGAAGAAGCCGACAGTCTCACCCCACCATCCCCTCCCGAGGAAACAAACCCCTCAAAAATCGCGCGAAGGGACTTAAGTCATTGCGCCAAAAGGAAATCCGCGCGAAGCGCATCCGCCTGCGGATTTGAGGTGCGCTATCCCCGCATTCGCGCGCCGGCATGAAATAATGAGTCTGTTAGCCGCCGTTCGTCTGAACGACCTCGCCGTCCTCCTTCGTGAAGTGCGGAAGTGTTTGCTCAAGCAGGCTGAGCACGCGTTCGGAGGGCCGGCACAGAGCTACGCCTTTTGGCGTCGCGACGATGGGGCGGTTGACTAGGACAGGGTGCGTCACCATCGCTGCGAGGATGGTGGCATCGTCCACATCGTCGCCCAGCAAGCCCAGGTCGGCGGCAGGCGTGCCTTTCTCGCGGAGGATGTCGCGTGGGCCAGCGCCCATGACCGCCAGGAGACCGAGAAGTTGCGGTCTGGTCCAACCCATCTTGAGGTATTCGATCACCGTCGGCGAGTAGCCCGCAGCTTCGATCATCGCCAGCGCGTTGCGGGAGGTTCCGCAGTCGGGGTTGTGGTGGATCACCACCGGAAAAACATCAGGCAGCGGGGGTCTCCTCTTTCAGCAGCCATGTTGCCGTCCCAAGGGCGGCGCCCATGCCGATGATCTGAGCGATAATGAACAAAGGCGCTGAAGCAGGCGCGATTCCGGCAAAGGTGTCGGTCAAGGTGCGGGCCAGCGTCACCGCTGGATTGGCGAACGAGGTGGATGCGGTAAACCAGTAGGCCGCCGTGATGTAGAGGCCGACGCAGACAGGCGTGAAAGCAGGTCGGAAGCGCAGCGAACCAAGGATTGCCAAGATGAGGCCGAAGGTCGCCACGGCCTCGGAGACACCTTGCGGCAGGCCCGCTCGGACATGGGTGGAGACCTGGAAAAGGGGAAGACCGAACATTCCGTTGGCGAGGATCGAGCCGCAGCACGCGCCGATCACCTGGGCGATGGTGAACGCACCGAAGGTTGGCCAAGCCAACTCTCCGCGCAGGGCGAAGGCCGCGGATACCACAGGGTTGAAATGGGCGCCGGAGATTGGCCCCAGAATGACGATGAGCACAATCAAGGCGGCGCCGGTGGCGATGGCGTTGGCCAGGAGAGCCAGCCCCGCGTTCCCCAACGACAGGTGTTCGGCCATGGTCCCGCTGCCTACCACCACGGCCACGAGTAGAGCGGTGCCCAGAGCCTCGGCGGCGATCCGCTTTGCCGCGCTAAACCGGAGAAGCGGAGGCTCCAGAGCGGCGTCTTGCACCGCCATCAGCAGCACGCGGCTTGCTCGACGATCCCGGCAAGAGGTGCGCAAACCTCCGCGCGTCCGTTGCAGCAATCCTTAACCAGAAAGCCTAGCAAGGCGGCCATGTTGTCGTAAGCCGCCGTGTAGATGATCGATCGCCCTTGCCGGGCGCTCGTCACGAGACCGGCATGACTGAGAATTGTGAAGCTGGCGGACAGCGTGTTCGGTGCGATCCCGACCTGGCGGGACACCTCGCCCGCGGACATGCCTTCTGGTCCCGCTCTGACCAGCTCCCGAAAGATTGTCAGGCGCCCCTGATGCGCCAGGGCTGAAAGGGAATTGACCGCGTGCATCGTTTCCATATTTCAATAATACAGCGAATATGCGAATGAGCAATCCATGATGGACCTGCCAGCGCTCGATACTTCCTTCGTTGATCGCCCCACGCCGGATCGCTTCGTTCCAGCGTCCACACCAGCGCACCCGCCTCGGTTCCTGTTGCTCTACGGTTCGCTGCGAGAACGCTCGTTTAGCCGCTTTATGACCGAAGAAGCCGACCGCCTGTTGCGAGGCATGGGGGCTGAAACGCGCATCTACAATCCGCGCGGTCTGCCGCAGCCCGACGATGCATCACCCGACCATCCGAAGGTGAAGGAGCTTCGAGACCTCTCTCTATGGTCAGAAGGGCATGTGTGGTGCTCACCGGAACGGCATGGAACGATCACCGGCATCTTCAAGTCGCAGATCGACTGGCTCCCTCTGGAAAGTGGCGGCGTGCGCCCGACGCAGGGGCGGACGCTGGCGGTCATGCAGGTGAACGCTGGATCACAGTCATTCAATACAGTGAATGCGCTGCGCGTTCTGGGCCGGTGGATGCGGATGATCACCATCCCGAACCAATCGAGCGTAGCGAAGGCCTATGAAGAGTTCGACGCGTCCGGGCGGATGAAGCCTTCGCCTTACTACGACCGCCTAGTCGATGTGATGGAGGAACTTTTCAAGTTCACCCTACTGACGAGGGGAAACTCAGATTACCTTGTCGATCGATATAGCGAGCGCAAGCTAGACGGCAGGGAAGTTCGCGGCGCGCTAAGCATTGGCTCACTCCACGGTGTGGCCGATTAGAATCGCCATCTCCAACACGTGCGAATTACCACGACCACTATCGTGCCTGTCGTCACGCTTGTCGTGGGTTTGTCGCTGTTGGTATCGGGCGCCGAACGGGGGCGCCTGATCTCAGACCAGGGCGCCGTGGCAGTGCTTGAACTTCTTGCCTGAACCGCAGGGGCACATGGCGTTGCGGGCGGTGCGCTCCCAGCCTTCGGGCAGGGCCGAGGGGGGCAGGCGCTCGGCCTGTTCGGGGGTCATGAAGCCGCCTTCCGTGCCCAGGGCCGCGCCGTCTCGCTCGTTCTCGCCGGTGGTCGGGTCGAGGTGGACCTCGAACATGGACGGCGGCGTGGGCTGGAAGGCCTCCGGCTCCTGGAACTGGAACTCCACGGTCATGACCCAGCGGGTGACGTGCTGGCGCAGGTCCACCAACAGCTTCTCGAACAGGGAGAAGGCCTCGGTCTTGTACTCGTTGAGCGGGTCGCGCTGACCATAGCCGCGCAGGCCGATCACCTGGCGCAGGTGATCCAGATGCTGAAGGTGTTCGCGCCACACCATGTCGATCATCTGCAGCAGGAAGTTCTTTTCCAGGCTGCGGGACTGCTCGGCGCCGATCTGGCCCTCGCGGGACTGGGCGCGTTCCTCGGCGGCCTGGGTGATGCGTTCCTGGATGTCCTCCTGGGTGACGCCTTCTTCTTGGACCCACTGGTCGATGGGCAGGTCCATGCCGAGATTGAACTGGACGCGTTCCTTCAGGCCTTCCGCATCCCACTGTTCCGCATACTGTTTGGGCGGCAGGTGACGGGAGACGAGGTCGATGATGGTGTCGCGGCGCATCTCGGCCACGATCTCCGACAGGTCCTCGGCCTCCATGAACTCCTGGCGCTGCTCGAACACGGCCTTGCGCTGGTCGTTCACCACGTCGTCGTATTTGAGCAGGTTCTTGCGGATCTCGTAATTGCGCTGCTCCACCCGGCGCTGGGCGGTGGCGATGGCCCCGTTCAGCCACTTGTGGGTGATGGCCTCGCCCTCCTGCACGCCGAAGGTGCGCATGATGTTGTCGAGGCGGTCGCCGGCGAAGATGCGCAGGAGGTCGTCCTCGCAGGAGAGGAAGAACTTGGAGTGGCCGGGGTCGCCCTGACGGCCGGTGCGGCCGCGCAGCTGGTTGTCGATGCGCCGGCTTTCGTGACGCTCGGTGCCGAGCACGTAGAGGCCGCCGGCGGCGAGGGCCGCCTGCTTGAGGCCCGAAATGTCCGCCTCGACCTCGCGGTGGAAGGCCAGCGCCTCCTCCGGGGTGGGCTCCAGGCCCATGGCCTTCTGGTCCTGGCGCCACTTGGCGACGCGCATCTCCACATTGCCGCCGAGTTGGATATCCGTGCCCCGCCCAGCCATGTTCGTGGCGATGGTGACGGCGCCGGGCGTGCCCGCATCGGCGACGATGGCGGCTTCCTGCTCGTGGAAGCGGGCGTTCAGCACATTGTGGGGGATGCCCTTGCGGGTCTTGCCCTCGTGTTCGAACTCGTAGGCGTTGAGCAGTTCGGACAGGTGTTCGGACTTCTCGATGGAGACGGTGCCGACCAGGATGGGCTGGCCGCGCACATAGCAGTCGGCGATCTGCTTGAGGATGGATTCGTTCTTCTCGCGCTCGGTGCGATAGACCTCGTCATCGTCGTCGATCCGCTGGATCGGCTTGTTGGTCGGGATTTCGGAGACTTCCATCTTGTAGATGTCGCCGAATTCCGCCGCCTCGGTGGCTGCGGTGCCGGTCATGCCGCTGAGCTTGCCGTAGAGGCGGAAGTAGTTCTGGATCGTCACCGAGGCCAGGGTCTGGTTCTCGGGCTGGATGTCGGCGTTCTCCTTGGCCTCGATAGCCTGGTGCAGACCCTCGGACAGGCGCCGCCCGGTCATCATCCGCCCCGTGAACTCATCGATCAGGATCACCTCGCCGTCCTTGACGATGTAGTCCTTGTTCAACGTATACAGCACGTTGGCGCGCATCGCCTGGTTCACATGGTGAACTACGGAGATGTTGGCGGGGTCGTACAGGCCTGCGGAGTCCTCGGCGAGATAGCCCCCGGCCATCAGCATTTCTTCGACCACGTCATTGCCGTGTTCGGTGAGCAGGATCTGCTTCTGCTTTTCGTCGTGGTCGAAGGTGGCGGGGTCCTTGATCAGCTCCTTCACCACCGTGTCGATGGTGCGATAGAAGTCCGAGCGGTCCTCGGTGGGACCGGAGATGATCAGCGGCGTGCGCGCCTCGTCGATCAGGATGGAGTCCACCTCATCGACGATGACGAAGTGGTGGCCGCGCTGCACCATCGAGCCGATGTCGTACTCCAGGTTGTCGCGCAGATAGTCGAAGCCGAACTCGTTATTGGTGCCGTAGGTGATGTCCGAATTATAGGCCCGCTTGCGCTCGCCCTGGCTGAGGCCGTTGACGATCACGCCCACGGTGAGGCCGAGGAAACCGTAGACCTGGCCCATCCACTCCGCATCGCGCTGAGCCAGGTAGTCGTTGACGGTGATGACGTGCACGCCCTTGCCCGCGAGCGCGTTCAGATAGACGGGCAGGGTGCCCACCAGGGTCTTGCCCTCACCGGTGCGCATTTCGGCGATGCCGCCGTTATGCAGCACCATGCCGCCGACCAACTGGGTGTCGTAGTGGCGCTGGCCGAGAACGCGCTTGGCCGCCTCGCGCACTACGGCGAAGGCTTCCTCCAGCAGGTCGTCGAGGGTCGAGCCCTTCGCCAGACGATCCTTGAACTCCTCGGTCTTGGCCTTCAGCTCCGCATCCGAAAGAGCCGAGATCCTGGGCTCGAGCGCCGTGATCTTGTCCACGCGCGAGCGCATGCCCTTGACCTTGCGTTCGTTGGAAGAGCCGAAGAGTTTCTTGGCGAGCGCGAGCATGGACGGTCCGAACAACGAAAGAGCGAAGGAGGTAAGGGCGGCTGGATGGCCCGGCCAAAACCGCTTCGCCCACTGGGAATTAGCCGGATTCCGGATGGATTCTGGCGCGCGCGAGACTTAGGGGCGGCGCCGGTTCAAGTCAACGCGACCGATGGTGGGCAGGTCTTTCATAACACCCTCTCCTGAGGCTAGACCCTAGCGGCGAGCCTTGAGCGCGCTGGCGGCTTGCAGCCGGGCAAGCGGCGAGGCACACCACGCTCTGCCCTCGGATCACGCCCGAGGGAGACCAGGACGATAGCGCGATGAGAAGAACCTCGAAGGGAGTGATGCTCGGCATGGCCGCCGTTGCCGCACTTTCCCTCGCCGCCTGTGGCCAGACGCCGATCATCGGCGGCCCCAAGCCCGAGGCCGGCGACAAGGTGGTGGCCAAGGTGGGGAATGACCCGCTCTGGGCTTCGGATGTCCGGCGCGAGGCTGTGGCGCAGGGCGCGATCACCGAGGGCGAGCCGCTCGACACCTCGTCGGATCTGTTCCGCCGCACCCTCGACGAACTGGTCGACCAGAAGCTCCTTGCCAACGAGGCCATTCGCCAAGGACTGGATAAACAGCCCGCCATCCGCCGTCGCCTGCAGGCTGCTCATGACAAGCTGCTCGGCGACGTCCTGGTGGAGGACATGGTCGGCAAGGCAGTAAACGACGACGCCATCCGCTCGCTCTATCAGGAGCAGCAGCGCCTTTCCTCGCGCTCCGAGGAGATCAAGGCACGCCAGATCCTCGTCGCGACCCAGCCGGAGGCGGAAGCGATCAAGAAGCTGCTCTCCGCCGGCGCCTCGTTTGACGCCCTGGTTCTGCAGCGCTCCACTGACAGCAATACGCGGTTCAGCGGCGGCGACCTGGGCTACTTCACCCTCGACGCCATGCCAGCGAGCTATGGGACCGCGCTGAAGACCGCCAAGCCGGGCGAGACCGTGGGGCCGATCCAGACCGACGGCGGCTTCGCTATCGTGCGAGTGGAGGATCGCCGCCCCGAGCAGCCGATCAGCCTGGAGGAGGCGCGCCCGCAGATCGTGCGCTTTCTCACCTATGACGAAATCCGCACCCTTCTGGCGCGCCTGCGCAGCGCGACCCGCGTGCAGATGATGACGCCCGGTGCAGCGCCCGGCACGGCGAAGGAGCCGGCCTCTGCCCCGAAGGGCGCGGCTTCGACGCTTCCCGCTGCACCGCCTTCCGCCGCGCCCGTTCCTCCGACCCCAGCGAAGGCCAAATGACCGATACCGCCGCTCCCGGAAAGCCGGGCCTCGCCGTCTCGCCCCTCGCCGTACCGTTTCCGAAGATGGAGCCGGTGGCGGGGGTGGAGCTCTCCACCAGCCGAGCCGGTTTCTACAAGCACGAGCGGCCGGACGTGGTGCTGATGCGCTTCCATCCGGGCACAGCCGTGGCCGGGACATTTACCCGCCACGCCGTGGGCTCAGCTCCGGTGGACTGGTGCAAGGGCGCCATCCAGGCCTCGGGCGGGCGGGCGCGGGCGCTGGTGGTCAATGCCGGCTGCGCCAACAGCTTCACCGGCCAGGCAGGCGCCACGGCGGTGGAGCGCGTCATGGACGCGGTCTCCACCGAACTTGGCTGTCGGCGGGCCGAGGTGCTGATGGCTTCCACCGGCGTGATCGGTGTGGTGCTGCAATACGGCAAGATCCTCAACGTGCTGCAGGACGCCCTGGTGCGCCTGACGCCCAACGGGTGGACCGATTCGGCCAAGGGCATCATGACCACTGATACCTTCCCAAAGGGCGCGGTGGCGGAGGCCGTGATCGGGGATCGCACCGTGCGGATCGTCGGCATCTGCAAGGGCTCGGGCATGATCGCGCCGGACATGGCCACCATGCTGTCCTTCCTCGCCACCGACGCCGCCATTGCGCCCGCCGCGCTGCAGGCCATCCTGTCGCCCGCCGTGGTGCGCACCCTCAACAGCGTGACGGTGGACGGCGACCGCTCCACCAACGACACCTGCCTTCTGTTCGCCACCGGCCGCGCCGGCGGGCCGGAGATCACCGACGCCAGTGCGCCCGAACTGGACGCCTTCAAGGCGGCGCTGGAGGCTGTGCTGCTCGATCTCGGTCACCAGCTGGTGAAGGACGGGGAGGGTGCGCAGAAGTTCGTTCGGGTCGAGGTGAACGGCGCGGTGTCCGAGGCCTCCGCCCGCAAGATCGCCCGCACCATCTGCGAGAGCCCGCTGGTCAAGACCGCCATCGCCGGCGAGGACGCCAACTGGGGCCGCATCGTCATGGCCGTGGGCCGCGCCGACGAACCGGTGGTGCGCGAGAAAATCGCGATCCGCTTCGGCGACCTCGTGGCCGCCCGCGACGGCGCGGTCTCGGCCGAGTACGACGAGGCGGCGATGAGCGCCTACATGAAGAACGCCGAACTGGCGATCTCGGTGGACGTCGGCGCGGGTTCTGCCTCGGCGGTCATGTGGACCTGCGACCTCACCCATGGCTACATCTCAATCAACGGCGACTATCGGAGCTGATCTATGGCCGTGGGAGCGCCTACGCCCGACGATGTGGCCGCGATCCGGGCCCTGCGCGCCGAGTCCAATGCCGGCCTCGCGGCTCGTGATGCGGCGAGAGTCACCGCCGCCTTCGCCGAGGACATCCATTCCATCGGCGGCGGCGGCGAACTGATCGAAGGGCGCGCGGCGGTGACCAAGGTCTATGTCGATCAGCTGGCGCCGCACGGCGACTTCATCTCTGGCCTGCGCACGCCGGGCCGGATTGCGGTGAACCGGCCGGGCGATCGCGCCGCCGAACCTGGCCGATGGCGCTGGACGGTTAAGACGCCGATGGGCGAGGCGGCCTTATCCGGCGACTACCTCGCTGGTTGGGTCAAGCGTGGCGGAACGTGGCGGCTGCAGTCAGAGCTCTATGTCACCACCGGGTGCACCGGTCCCGGGTGTGGACTGTGAAGATGCTGCTGGTCGCGGCGGCGGCGCTGGTGGACGTGGATGGGCGGGTGCTGCTCTGTCAGCGGCCGCCGGGCAAACAGTTGGCGGGCCTTTGGGAGTTTCCCGGCGGCAAGCTGGAGCCCGGCGAGACGCCCGAAGCCTGCCTGATCCGTGAACTGGAGGAGGAGCTGGGCATCGAGGTCAAAACCGCCTGCTTGGCCCCGTTCGTCTTCGCCAGCCACACCTATCCGGACTTCCACCTGCTCATGCCGCTTTACCTATGCAGGCGCTGGGATGGTATGGTGCAGCGGCGCGAACACACCGCTTTGGCCTGGGTCGAGCCGATGAGGCTGGCCGACTATCCCATGCCCCCTGCCGACGCGCCGCTGGTGGCCTATCTGCGGGACTTTCTCTGACCTCAGGCCCAGGTATTAGGCCGGCACGGTTTCGACCTGGAAGCGGAAATAGGCCGGCGGCTGCTTGTCGCCGCGGGCGAGCTCCACCACCGTCGGGACGATCGCTTCGGGCGGGGGCAGGGTCTCCACATCCTCGCCGGGGAAGGCGGTGGCGCGCATGCGGGTGCGCATGGGGCCGGGGCTGAGCAGGGTGGTGCGCACCGCGGTGTGCTCCAGCTCGTCCGCCCAGGTGCGCACCAGCGCCTCGAGGCCCGCTTTGGAAGCCGCATAGGCGCTCCAGAAGGCGCGGGGTTCGCGCGCAATGCCGCTGGTCAGGAAGATGGCGCGTCCCGCCTCGGCCTGGCGCAGCAGAGGCTCCATAGACCGCATCAGGCGGAAATTGGCGGTGAGGTTGACCCCCAGCACACGCTCGAAGGCGCGCGGCTCCAGATGCCCGGTCGGCATCAGCGAGCCGAGGTCGCCGGCGGCGGAAACCAGGATGTCGAGCCTGCCCCAGCGTTGGAAGATCCGTCCGCCGAGCTGATCTATGCCATCGCCATTACGGATATCCATGGGCACGAGGGTGGAGTGCTCACCCGTCGCTTTGAAGATGGCGTCGTCCAGGGCCTCCAGGCCGCCCTGCGTCCGCGCCGTGGCGATCACATGCGCTCCGGCCTCGGCCAGGCCCAGCGCGGCCGCCCGGCCGATGCCTCGTGAGGCGCCGGTCACGAGCGCGATCTTGCCGGCCAGGACTTGCGCAGGAGTCGTCTTGTCAGTCGTCATGGCGGGGGGACATAGCGGCATCGCCGCCGCTTGTCGCCCCGCAGAGTTCACGCGCCCTGGATCACGCGCTCAGCAAACTCAGCTGGACCTCCACACCCGTTGTGTTCCGGCCCTCGGCGATCTCGCGGTCGAGCAGGCGGGTGGGATAGTCGCCGGTGAAATAGTGGTCGGTGAACTGGGGATGCACCGGATCGCGCTCGCCTGCGCCCATGGCCCAGTAGAGGCCCTCGACGGACAGGAAGCCCAGGCTGTCGACCTCCAGCATTTCCTCCATTTCCTTCAGCGTCTTTTGCGCCGCGATCAGCTTGTCGCGGTCGGGCATGTCGATGCCGTAGAAGTCTGGCCACTTGATCGGCGGGGAGGCCGAGCGCAGGTGCACCTCCTTGGCGCCCGCATCGCGCACCATGCGCACGATCTGCACGGAGGTGGTGCCGCGCACGATGCTGTCGTCGATCAGAACCACCCGCTTGCCCTCCAGCACCGCGCGGTTGGGGCTGTGCTTGCGGCGAACTCCGAGCTCGCGAATGCCCTGGGTCGGCTGGATAAAGGTGCGGCCCACATAGTGGCCGCGAATGATGCCGAGCTCATAGGGCAGTCCCGAGGCCTGGGCGAAGCCGAGCGCCGCGGGGACGCCTGAGTCCGGCACCGGCACCACAACATCGGCGGCGGCGGCGGTCTCCTCAGCTAGGCGCATTCCCATACGCTTGCGCACGTCGTAGACCGAGCGGCCGTTCACCACCGAATCCGGGCGGGCGAAATAGACGTATTCGAACAGGCACGGTCGGGCGCGGGCGGCGGGGAAGGGGCGCAGGCTCTCCACCCCGTTCTGATCGATCACTACGACTTCGCCATGTTCCACATCGCGAACGAACCGCGCGCCGATCATGTCCAGCGCACAGGTCTCGGAGGCCAGCACATATCGGCCGTCGATTTCGCCGAGGACGAGCGGGCGGATGCCGAGGGGGTCGCGCGCGCCGATCAACTTCTTGTTGGTCAAAGCCACAAGCGCATAGCCGCCCTCGATCTGGCGCAGGGCGTCGATGAACCGATCCATCATCCTGGCTTTGCGCGAGCGGGCGATGAGGTGAAGGATGACTTCCGAGTCCGAGGTCGACTGGAAGATGGCCCCATCCGCGACCAGTTGATGGCGCAGGGTGAGGAAGTTGGTGAGGTTGCCATTGTGGGCGATGGCGATGCCGCCGCTCTCCAGGTCCGCGAACATGGGCTGGACATTGCGCAGCACACTAGCGCCGGCGGTGGCGTAGCGGGTGTGGCCGATGGCGCTGCGGCCGGGCAGCCGCTCGGTGAGGTCGGGCTGGTCGAAGGCCTCGCCCACGTGGCCCATATGTCGTTCGGTATGGAAGCGGCGTCCGTCGAAGGCGGCGATGCCGCAGGCCTCCTGGCCCCGGTGCTGAAGGGCGTGCAGGCCGAGCGCAGTCATGGCCGAGGCCGCCGCGTGGTCCCATACGCCGAACACCCCGCACTCCAGGCGCAGGGTGTCGTCGTCTGGATCCCGCTCTGGAAAAAAGGGGCCGTTGATGCGGCGGGAATGGTCGGTCATCGCGTGCGCTCCACCAGGCTATCGAGCTGGTCTCGGCTGCGTCGGTCATAGCCTTTGCCCTTGCGGGGCGTCGGCCGGGGCGGTGTAGCAGCAGGCGCGGGAGCGGTCTGCTTTTGATCGGTGGTCGTCGTATCTTGAGTCGGGCCGGCGCTTGTGTCCGCGCTGGCGTCAGGCGTCGTATCTGGGCTCTCTTCGCCGTTCAACAAGGTCGAAGGATGACCGAAGGCGCGCAGGCTGGTGGGCGCGACCTTTGCGATCATCCGGCCCGAGGCGCTGGACAGGGGGTAGAGGAAGGCGCCGGTGATCCAGTCGGGTTTCAGGAAGGCCGGCGTGGCGCGGTCGAACACCAGGGCGAACAGGCCGAGCAGGATCAGGGCCCGCACCGCCCCGATGCCGAGCCCGAGGGCCCGGTCAGCCCCGCCGAGGATGGACTGCTGATGCAGCTGGGTTGCGACCCAATGGCCGAGGATTTTCAGGCTCAGATAAACCACCGCGAAGCCGGCGATCACTCCCGCCGCCACCGCCATCCAATGGGCGTGGAGCAGTGATCCGAACAGTTTGGTGGTGAAAGGCAGCATGACCAGGGTGGTCAGCGCCGAGACGGCGAAGGCGAACAGACCGACCAGCTCGCGCACCGCCCCGCGCTGGAACCCGAACAGGGCGGAGACGGCGATCACCAGGAGCGCGATGAGGTCGAACAGCGTCACGCCGAATGCGGCTCCCAGACTTTCCAAGCTGAGATCCAGCAACGGCGAGCGGAGGGCCGGATCGTCCGGCTCCGTCTAAACCGCTTTGGCGGCCGAGGCCAACGGGAGAGGTGACGCAGGTCGCGCCATCGCCCGGTCGGGTCCGGTCGCCGGGACTCACCACGGCACGGTGCGCCCGCGGTAATCGAGATATTGAAGCCCGGCCGCTCCGGCGACTCCCAGCAGGACGTCCACAACGCCCGGAATGCTGTCCTCGATGGTCAGCGGCGCATCCGGACCGCCGAGGTCGGTGCGGACCCAACCGGGGGCGATGAGCACCATCGCTCTAGGTCCGTCGGCATGGCGGGCGGCGAAACTGCGCATGAAGGTGTTCAGCGCGGCCTTGCTACCGCGATAGAGTTCGCGCAGGCCCTGGGTGTTGTTGGCGACGCTGCCCTGGCCAGAGGACATCACCCCGATCACACCCGTGGAGGGGACGAGGTCCTGCAGCGCCTCGACCGCGCGCATCGGGCTGAGGGCGTTGGTGGTCATCACCCGCACGAACTCGTCCGTGGAGACCTCGGCAAGGGTCTGGTTCGGATGGGCGTTGGCCGTGCCCGCGTTCACGAACAGCAGGTCAAGCGTCTTGTCGGCCAGACGCGCGCGCAGGGCGGCGACCTGATCCGGCAGATTGATGTCGAGCATCTCGATCTCCACGTCGCCTTGGGACCGCGAGGCGAGGTGGTGAAGGGGGGTGTCCGTTCCGCGCGCCGTGCCGATGACGCGCCAGCCGCGCTTGAGGTATTCTTCGGCCATGGCGTAGCCGAGGCCGCGCGAGGCGCCGATGATGAGGGCCGTCTTGGTCGGGGATGATGTTGTCATGGCGGCAGGATGGCGCGGGCGGCTCCGTGGCGGAAGGCGCAATTCATGCAATCGATACCTGCGCGGAACGCCATGTCATGCGGAACGCGGCGCGCGATCGTGCTAGGGTCGGCACATGGCTGACGCCGATCTGAACCTGCTCGTCGCCTTGGATGCACTTCTGGCCGAGGGAAGCGTGGCAGGTGCCGCCCGCCGGCTGGGTCTCAGCGCCTCGGCCATGAGCCGAACCCTGGCGCGCCTTCGCGCCGCCACCGGCGACCCGCTGCTGGTGAGGGCGGGCCGCAGCCTGGCGCCCACACCACACGCCGCCGCCCTGCGCGAACGCGTGCCGACTCTGGCGCGGGAAGTTCGGGCCTTGCTGCAGCCCGTCGCCCGGGATCTCGATCTCGCTGTTCTGGAGCGCACCTTCACCCTGCGCGCTAACGAGGCCTTCGCCCAGGTGTTCGCCGCCGACCTCGTGGCGGCCGTCACCCGTACGGCGCCGCGCGTGCGCCTGAATTTTGCGCCCAAGCCGGACCGGGACACGCGTCCGCTGCGCGAAGGACTGGCAGACCTGGAGATAGGCATTCTCGGCCAGAACGGTCCGGACCTGCGCGTACAGGCCCTGTTCGCAGACCGTTATATCGGGGTGGTGCGCGCGGGCCACCCGTTGCTGGCCGGCGAGATCACGCCCGAGCGTTTCGCTGCGTGCGGCCACGTGGCGGTATCAAAACCCGAGCCAGGCAGACATCCGGTGGACGCGGCGCTCGCCGCCCTGGGTCTGGCGCGCGACGTGACCGTCACGGTACCCAGCTTTCCGGCGGCCCTCGCCGTGGCCGCAGCCTCCGACCTTGTGGCCTTGATCACCCGCTCCTGCCTCGTTGCCGGGCCCTCTCGATCGCTGGTGGAGGGCTTCGCCTTGCCCGTCACCGCGCCGCAATTCCCGATCTGCCAGATGTGGCACCCGCGCATGGACGCCGATCCCGCCCACCGCTGGCTGCGCGCCTTGGTGCGGGGTGTCTGCCACCAACGCGCTTCCGGTTCGATAGCCTGACCGCCGCGTCCCCGGCCTCAAGTGTCGCAAATTATCTCAAGCTTAGCTATAGAGGCGTCGGGCAGGCTGGCAGGGGGGCGCGTGGACGATCCGATCCAACTCGTTCTGATCGTGGCGGTCGTGGTCGTCGCAGGCGTGGCGGCGGTTCTGATAAGTCGTTATGGCCTTCGTCGAACGTTGGGTAGAATGCTTCCAAGGCGATTTCGCAAAAGGTTCGCGCCGCCGCGCAAACCTTTTTGACTTTGTGCAAATGTTTAACGGGCGATGGTACGGCGTTTCTTCCGGTTTACGGCATGGGCCGTCCTTTGCGTGGTGACGGTCAAGTCGTTCGGCCCCGCGTCGTCGACGCCGCCTTCTCATCCTCACCTGCTCCAGCTAGCCTCATTCTTCGCGCTCGGCTCCTGCTTCGGCGTCGCCTATCCGAGGCACTGGCGAATGATCGGCGCTCTTCTGACCGGCTATGCGGCGGCTTCTGAAATAGCTCAGACGTTCTTGCCGGCGCATGAGGGCCGATTGCTGGAAGGGGCGCTGAAAATTTGTGGGCTTATGCTCGGTCTGAGTCTGGCCCTGCTCGTGGAGGGGCGCGCGCTCCGAACCTCTGCGATCACCCCACCTCGAAGTCCAGGTCCTTGATCCGCTGCAGGGCGTCGGAGAGGCGCCCTGCACTGAGCACGGGAAAACCGAGCCCGGCGGCGGCGGTGGGCGCCAAAGCACGACCGAAGCCGAGCTTGGCGGCCTCGCGCATGCGTCCCTCCATGCGGCTCACCGGGCGCACATCGCCGGCCAGGGAAATTTCGCCGAACACCACGCAGTCCTGCGGCAGGGCCTCGCCCACATGGGAGGAGATGAGCGCCGCCGCCGCCGCCAGGTCCGCCGCCGGCTCGGAGATGCGCAGGCCCCCGGCCACGTTGAGATAGATGTCGCGATCGCCGAAGCCGAGCCCGCATCGCGCCTCCAGAACCGCCAGCACCATGGCCAGCCGCCCGCCGTCCCATCCCACCACCGCCCGCCGCGGCGTGCCGTAGGCGGAGGGCGCGACAAGGGCCTGCACCTCCACCAGCACCGGGCGCGAACCCTCGATGCCGGCGAACACCGCCGCGCCCGCCGCCCGCTCGCCGCCCTCGTTGAGGACCAGGGCAGAGGGGTTCTTCACCTCGCGCAGGCCCGCATCGCCCATCTCGAACACGCCGATCTCGTCGGTGGCGCCGAAGCGGTTCTTGGCGGCCCTGAGAATGCGGAACGGATAGCCGCGCTCACCCTCGAAGGAGAGCACCGCATCGACCATGTGCTCCACCACCCGCGGTCCCGCCACCTGGCCGTCCTTGGTCACGTGGCCCACCAGCACCACGGCCGTGCCCCGCTTTTTGGCGAAGCGCACCAGTTCGCCCGCCGCAGCCCGTACCTGGCTCACCGAGCCGGGGCCGGACTCCACCTGGTCGCTCCACATCGTCTGGATGGAGTCGATGATGACAAGGTCGAACCGGTCGCGCTTCAGCCCCTCCATGATCTCGCGCAGGCCGGTTTCCGCCGCCAGCTTTACCGGGGCGTGGCCGAGACCCATGCGCTGAGCGCGACCTCGCACCTGATCGATGGCCTCTTCACCGGAGATATAGGCGCAGGACAGGCCGCGCAGCGAGGCTGCCGCCACGACCTGAAGCAATAAGGTGGACTTGCCGACGCCTGGGTCGCCGGTGACGAGCACGGCGCTGGCCGGCACCACGCCGCCGCCGCACACCCGGTCGAACTCCTTGATCCCGGTGACAAGGCGGGGCGGGGGTGGGGTATCTACGTCGAGTGTCTCGAATACCAGGCCCGACCGCGCCTTGGCCGAGCGCGAAGGCGCCAGGGAGCCGGGAGGTCGCGAGCCCGAAACCTCCTCCACGAGCGTATTCCAGCCCTGGCAGGCGTTGCACTGGCCGGCCCACTTGGTGTGCACCGCGCCGCAGCCCTGACAGGTATAGAATGCGCCGTCGCGGGCCATGGTGTTCCGATCAAATGTTCTTCTTTTGTACCGGAAGAGTCGCGGCGCTTCAACCTTTGCCGTTTTCGTGCGTTCATGCGGCGGAATCACATCTGGGGGATACGGATGAGCCTCACCGACAATCCTGAACTGCGCGGCGTCATCGCTCGCGCAAAGGCGCTGATCCTGAAGCCGGCCGCCGAGTGGGACGTGATCGCTCTTGAGCCGGCGACGGTGCGCGAACTGTTCAGCCGCTACGTGCTGATCCTGGCCGCGATACCGCCGGTCTGCGCCACCATTGGCGCAATCATTTTCGGCTACGGAAGCCTGTGGTGGTCGTTCCGGCCCTCGCCCCTGTCTCTCGTGATCTCCGGGCTCATTCAATACGGCCTCGGTCTCGCGGGCGTCTATCTGATGGGCCTGATCATCGAGGCTCTGGCGCCCTCCTTCGGCGGGACCAAGGACCGGATCGCGGCGATGAAGGTCGCCGCCTATTTCCCGACGGCCTTCTGGCTGGCGGGGGTCTTCGGCTTGATCCCGGCGCTGGGCATCCTGACCGTCGTCGGCCTCTATAGCCTCTACCTGCTCTATCTCGGCCTGCCCAAGCTCATGCGCGTGCCCGCGGACAAGGCGCTGGTCTACACCACCGTGGTCATCATCGCCGCCATCCTGGTCGAGGCGGTGATCGGCGGTCTGGTGGGCAGCATCGCCGTCAGCCTGCTCACCGGTCCGAGCAGCCATATCGGGCTGTAAGTCGCCTAGACGCCGCCGGTAATGGGGCCTGTGGCGCGACCGTGGATGAACTGGTCCACGTAAGGATTGCCGGAATTGTCGATCTGGCTCGTCGGGCCGCGCCAGACGATATGGCCGTCGTTCAGCATGGCGATCTCGTCGCCGATCTTGCGGGCCGAGGCCATGTCGTGGGTGATGGAGACCGCGGTGCAACCGAGCCGCTTCACCTGCTCGACGATCAGGTCGTTAATCACGTCGGCATTGATGGGGTCGAGGCCCGTGGTCGGCTCGTCGAAGAAGATGATGGCCGGTTCGGCCACCACCGCGCGGGCCAGGCCGACGCGCTTCTGCATGCCGCCCGACAGTTCGCCAGGATAGAGGGCCGCCACGTCCGACTTCAGCCCCACGCGGGCGAGGGCCGCCACGGCGCGCTCGCGGGCCTCTGGGCGCTTGACCCCATCGGCATTGGTCAGGCGGAAGGCGACATTCTCCCAGACGCTCAGACTGTCGAACAGGGCGGCGCCCTGAAACAGCATGCCGAACTGAGAGGACAATCGGCGCCGTCCCGCGCCGCCGAGCCGTGTCACGTCCTGGCCGTCCACGAACACCTTACCGGCGTCCGGGCGCATCAGGCCGATGGCGATCTTGAGGGTGACGGACTTGCCCTGCCCCGAGCCGCCGATGATCACCAGCGATCGGCCGCGCGCCACGGGGATATCCACCCCGGCCAGCACGACCTTGGAGCCAAAGCGCTTCTTCACGCCCTTCAGCTCCAGCTTGGGGCTCTCAATGCTGGGAACGGCGCTCATTTGTGCGAGAACAGGCTGGTGAGCAGGTAGTCGGCGGCGAAGATCAGGATGGCGGCGGAGACCACCGCGTGGGTCGTCGCCCGGCCCACGCCGCGCGCGCCGCCGCTGGCGTTATAGCCGTGATAGCAACCCATCAGCGCGACGATGAAGCCGAACACCGACGCCTTGATCAGGCCGGAGCCCACATCCCAGGCCTGCAGGAAGTCCCAGGTGTTCTTGACATAGATGGAGCCGTTGAAGCCGAGGCTGGCCACCGCCACGCTCCACCCACCGGCGATGCCGATGATGTCGGCCACGAGGGTCAGCAGGGGCAGGACCAACACGGCGGCCAGGAGGCGCGGCGCCACCAGATAGCGGAACGGGTCGGTGGACAGGGTCTGCAGGGCGTCGATATGCTCGGTCGCGCGCATGGCGCCGATCTCGGCGGCGATGGCGGCGGAGACCCGGCCCGCCAGCATCAGCGCGGCCAGCACCGGCCCGAGCTCGCGGGTAATCCCCAGCGCCACGATCTGCGGCATGATCTGCTCGGCGTTGAAGCGCCCGCCGCCGGTATAGATGTTGAGCGCCAGGGCGGCGCCGGTGAACACCGCCGTCAGCCCCACGACCGGCAGGGAGAAGTAGCCGATCTGCCCGAGCTGGCGCAGGAACTGGCCGAGGAATACCGGCGGCGACAGGGCGGCGGCTACTCCGCGTCCGGCGAACAAGGTCAGCGCGCCCGCCGTCTGCAGCATGCCGAGGCTGGAGCGGCCGACCGCGCGGACGGGGTTCATCGGGCGCCCACATAGCGGCGTACGGCGCGGGCGCCGAGGCGCGTAAGCAGTTCGTAGGCGATGGTGCCGGCCGCGGCGGCGGCCTCGTCAACCGGCACGTTGGGACCGACCAGCTCGATCATCCGGCCGGCCGCAGCCTCGGCGATGTCAGTGACGTCGAACACGGTGAGGTCCATGGAGATTCGGCCGAGCATGGCGCAGCGCCGCCCGGCCAGGCTTCCATAGGCTTTTGGCGCGCCTGCCCGCAAGACGCCATCGGCATAGCCGGCGGCGACCACGGCGGCTCGCATTGGCCGGGTGGCGGTGAAGGCCGCGCCATAGCCCACCGTATCGCCGGGATGGAGGTCACGGACCTGCAGGATCGGCGCTTCGAAGGTCGCCACGGGGCGGATGCGCGGATCGGGTCGCCCCTCTGGTCCGCCGCCGTAAAGGCAGATGCCGGTACGCACCATGTGGAAGGTGAAGTCCGCACCCAGGAACAGCCCGTCCGACGCCGCCAGGCTGCGCCGCGCTCCGGGAAACCGCGCGGCAATGGCGGTGAAGCGCTCACGCTGGCTGCGGTTCATCGGGTGAGCCGGCTGGTCGGCGCAGGCCAGATGACTCATCACCACGGCGAACCGATCTGGCGGCAGGGTGCACGCCTCGGTGTCCGTGAGGCCGAGCCGGTTCAGACCCGTATCCAGCATCAGCGCCGCTTCCCCGCCGCCTGCCGCATCCCAGGCGGCCGTCTGCTCGATCGTGTTGAGCACCGGCGTCAGCCGTTCGGCAATCAGCAGGCCAGCCGCGCCATCCGGGCAACCGTCCAGAACGTAGATCGCGGGTTTTACGCCGAGCGCGGCGCGCAACGAGACGCCTTCGCTCAGCCGGGCGACGAAGAAGCTGCGCGCGCCTTCGGCCATCAATCGATAAGCAACCTCGGCAGCGCCCAGGCCATAGCCGTTGGCCTTCACCACGGGCGCCACCTCTGCGCCGGAGGCCAGTCGATCCAGGGTCGCGAAGTTGGCGGCCAGGGCGTCGAGATCGACGGTCAGGACAGCGCCCGATGGGCTAAGGGAAGGGGAGGGCGAGGACACAAAGCTCCCTAACCCGATCCCCCGCGCCGGAGAAGGGGAGGCGCTAATCGCGGCTTTCGTAGCGGTCCTGGCGGGCCAGATTGCCGAACTTGGTCAGGTCGTCATTGAAGGCGAGGCGGACGGTGCCGATGGGGCCGTGGCGCTGCTTGCCGATAATCACCTCGGCCTTGCCGCGCACATCGTCCATCTTCTCCTGCCACTCGAAATGCTTGGCCTGATCCTTCACGTCGGGCTCGGCGCGGCCGAGATAGTAGCTCTCGCGGTACACGAACATGACGGCATCGGCGTCCTGCTCGATGGAGCCGGATTCACGCAGGTCCGATAGTTGCGGACGCTTGTCCTCGCGGTTCTCCACTTGGCGGGAGAGCTGGGAGAGGGCGATCACCGGCACCGAGAGCTCCTTGGCCAGGGCCTTCAGCCCCTGGGTGATCTGGCTGACCTCTTGCACGCGGTTGGCGTTGGCGCCGAGGTCCGAGCCGGTGACCAGCTGCAGGTAGTCAACCACGATGAGATCCAGGCCCGAAGTACGCTTCAGCCGCCGGGCGCGGGCGGTAAGCTTGGCGATGGACAAGCCGCCCGTAGCGTCGATGTGCAGGGGGCTGTTCTCGATCTCCAGCGCCGCGTCGCGCACGCGGGCGAACTCGCTCTGGTCGATCTCCCCCTTGCGCAGGCGGTCGGAAGACACGCCCGACACCTCGGCCAGCAGGCGCATGGCCAGCTGCTCGGCGGACATTTCGAGGGAGAAGAAGGCGACGACGCCGCCGTTGGTGGTCTTCTTGGCCCCGTCCGGCTCCAGCTCGTAGGCGTAGTTGCGCGCCACATGGAAGGCGACGTTTGTGGCCAGGGCGGTCTTGCCCATGGAGGGGCGCCCGGCGAGGATCAGAAGGTCGGACGGGTGCAGGCCGCCGAGCTTCTGATCCAGGTCGATCAGGCCGGTGGATATGCCCGCGAGGCCCCCATCGCGCGAATAGGCCTCCGCCGCCATCTCCACGGCGCCATGGAGCGCCTGGGCGAAGGGAACGAAGCCGGTGGAGGCGCTACCGGTCTCGGCCAGGGTAAAAAGCTGCTGCTCGGCGCTCTCGATCTGGTCGCGAGCGGCCTTCTCCGCGTCCATGGTGGCCACATGGGCGATCTCGCCGCCGATGCGGATCAGGTCGCGGCGCAGGGCCAGATCATAGACCGTGCGGGCATAGTCCTGCACGTTGGCGGAGGGCGGGGCGTTGTCGATCAGGTTGGCGAGGTAGCGCACCCCGCCCAGCTCCTCGAACGCAGGGTCGCGCTTGAAGCGGTCGGCCAGCAGGATCGGCTCGGCCAGCTGACCGCGGCGCACATTCTCCTCGACGGCGGCGAAAAGCCGGCCGTGGAAGGGCTCGTAGAAGTGGCGCGCGCCCAGGGCGTCGGACAACCGCTCATAGACGCCGTTGTCATACAGCAGGATGCCGAGGAGGGCCTGTTCGGCCTCCACATTGCAGGGCATGTGCTCGATCGGGGGCGCGGCGGGGGCGTGCGGGGTGAAGTCGAAGGCGGCGGAGGTCATTGGGTTACTGATAGCTTAAACACCCAGATTGGGGCATCCGTACATCCACCGATCCGACAGGTTACCCCCAGTCAATTGGTCACCTGTGGAACGTCTTGTGCAAGCTTGGCGTTGGGCGTCGGAAAGCTTAGCCATGGATGGGTGATGACCATTCCCGCCGACGCCCTGGAGCGGTTCAAGCCTCAGCCCTATGACGAGGTTCGCAAGCTGGTGCAGGATGGAGACCTGTTCCTGTGCCAGGGCCATGACCCGTTCTCCAGGCTGATCCGCTGGTCGACCAAGAGCCCGTGGAGCCATATCGCCATCGCCTTCCGGATCGACAGTCTGGACGAGGTGATCGTGATCGAGAGCGTGCAGAACATAGGCGTGCGGGCCGTGGCCCTTTCGGAATTCTGCTCCAAGGACTCCACCGGCGCGTCGCCCTATCCCGGCAAGATTCTGTTGGCGCGGCATAACGCCTATGGCGGCGGGCCGGAGGACCCCAAGGTGCGCAAAATGGCGCGCTTCGCCTTCAACCACCTTGGCAATAAGTTCGCTCCGCAGGAGATCACCAAGATCGGCCTGCGCATCGCCGCCGCCCGGCTGATGGGCGCGCGCCACACGCCGCACATGCTGTTGCCCGACGACGAGTTCATCTGCTCGGAGTTCGTGGCCGCAGCCTTCGACGCCGCCAAGGTGAAGATCCCGTGGGACGGCCTCGGCTTCATCGCGCCGTCGGACTTCGCTATCGACCCGGATATGGAGGCCATAGCCCAGGTGGATGTCAGCAAGCCGCCGCACCCGGATCGCAGCGAGAAACGCAGCGCCAAGAAAAAGGCGGCCGTCAAACAGTAGGGTCTAGCCCAGCAGCGCCTTGCGCCCCGCCCAGTCCACGATGACGCGGTTCAGCTCGGGCGAGGCGTCCTCCTGCACCCAGTGGGATATGCCGGGCAGGCGATGCAGGGTGAAATCCTGCACATAGGCCTCGTTTCCATCGGTGAGGGCGAGGTCGAGATAGGTGTCGTTCTCGCCCCAGAC
The DNA here is from genome assembly GCA_903862425.1 of uncultured Caulobacterales bacterium. GTDB lineage: Bacteria > Pseudomonadota > Alphaproteobacteria > Caulobacterales > Caulobacteraceae > CAIOYC01. Next base: position 166,109 of record CAIOYC010000008.1, read on the forward strand.
CAGCAGGGTAGGGGTCTTGATCTGGGTGGTCTGGATCGGGCCAAAACCGAGCTCTGCGGCGTTGGCGCGGTAGTAGTCGATCATCGCCGTGGCCGCGCCGGGGCGGCAGATATTACGGCGATACAGGGCGAGGCGCTCGGGCGGGAAGTTAGGGGTCGTGGCGGTCAGGCTCCGTTCCACAAGGCGCCCCCCGCTTCGGGTGAAGCCGTATTCCGGCAGGCCGGGAATCTGAAAGAAGGCGACGTACCAGGAGCGCAGACGCTGTTTCAGCCCTCGGTCCAGCAGGTGGCGATAGACCGCCGGGTGGGGCGCGTTGAGGATGATCAGGCCGTCCAGCAGATCCGGCCGGCGGATCGCCACCTGCCACGCGATGACCCCGCCCCAGTCATGGGCGATAAGTATCCTCCGCCGCGCGCCCAGCGCCTCGAACAGGGCCTCCACATCGGCGACCAGATGTTCGAGGCGGTAGTGCTCGCGCGCCCTGGGCCGGTCGCTGTCGCCATAGCCGCGCAGATCCGGGGCCGCGGCGCGCCAGCCCAGCGACGCCATGGCTGGAAGCTGTTCGCTCCAGGCCTGCCGCGCTTCGGGAAAGCCATGCAGGCAGAGGGCGACGGTGTCGCCGTCCCCCGCCTCGTCCACCGCGAAGTTCAGGCCGTTGGCGGCGACGCGGCGGGTGGCGATCATGCGGATCAGCCCGGCGAGATCATCTTTTCGGGACGGACGTATTCGTCGAACTCGGCGTCGGTGAGATAGCCGCCGCCCACCGCTTCCTGGCGCAGGGTCGTCCCGTTCTTGTGCGCGGTCTTGGCGATCTTGGCGCAGAGGTCATAGCCCAGCTTGCCGTTCAGGGCTGTGACCAGCATCAGCGAGTTGTCGAGGCCGCGCTTGATGTTGTCGAGGCGCGGCTCGATGCCGACCACGCAGTGCTCGGTGAAGCTTGTCGCCGCATCGGCGAGCAACTGCACCGACTGCAGGAAGGTATAGGCCATGACCGGGTTGAACACGTTCAGCTCGAAATGGCCCGAGGCGCCGGCGAAGCTCATGGTCGCCTCGTTACCGAACACGCGGGTGCAGACCATGGTCATGGCCTCGCACTGGGTGGGATTGACCTTGCCGGGCATAATCGAGGAGCCGGGCTCGTTCTCCGGCAGGCTGAGCTCTCCCAGGCCCGAACGAGGACCTGAGCCGAGGAAGCGGATGTCGTTGGCGATCTTGAACAGGCTGGAAGCCACGGTGTTGAGCGCGCCGTGGGTGAAGACCATGGCGTCGTGCGCGGCCAGGGCCTCAAACTTGTTGGGGGCCGTGGTGAAGGCAAGGCCGGTGATCTCGGCGATCTTGGCCGCCACCTGCTCGGCGAAGCCGACAGGGGCGTTGAGGCCCGTGCCCACCGCCGTTCCGCCCTGCGCCAGCTGCATCAGCATCGGCAGGGTGCTCTCGATGCGGGCGATGCCGTTGGTGATCTGCTGGGTATAGCCGGAGAATTCCTGGCCCAGCGTCAGCGGCGTGGCGTCCTGAGTGTGGGTGCGGCCGATCTTGATGATGCCCTGCCAGGCTTCGGCCTTGGCCGCGAGAGCGTCGCGCAGGGTGGTCAGGGCCGGGATCAGATGGCGGACGATCTGCTCGCTCGCCGCCACGTGCATGGCCGTGGGATAGGTGTCGTTGGACGACTGGCTCATATTGACGTGGTCGTTGGGGTGAACCGGCTTCTTGGAGCCCATCTCCCCGCCCAGCATCTCGATGGCGCGGTTACTGATCACCTCGTTGGCGTTCATGTTCGACTGTGTGCCCGAGCCGGTCTGCCAGACGGACAGGGGAAAGTGATCGTTGAGCTTACCTTCGATCACCTCGTTGGCGGCCTTGACGATGGTCTCGCCGATCGATGGGTCGAGCTTTCCGAGCGCCATATTGGTCTCGGCGGCGGCGCGCTTGATGATGCCCAATGCGCGGATCACCGATGCCGGCTGCTTCTCCCACCCGATCTTGAAATTGCCGATGCTGCGCTGGCTCTGGGCGCCCCAATAGCGGGACGCGTCCACCTCGATCGGGCCGAAGGTGTCGGTCTCGGTACGGGTGGCGGGCATGGCGTGACTCTCCGGCAGGCAAACAGGCGATATTCGGGCGCGCGCGGTGTAGCACGCGGCCCTGCCGGATCAAGGCGGAGCAGTCAGGCCAGCTTGTGGGCGATCAGGCTTTCGGCGCAGTCGAGCACCGTCTGATCCACAGGGCGGGGCGCCCAGCCGAGGATGCGCTCGGCCTTGGCCGAACTGAACTCGCGGCGGCGACCGAGGCCGGGGACGACCTCTTGCAGATCCTTGTCGAACAGGGCGACGAGACGGAGCACGAGGTCAGGGATCTGGCGCCTGGTGATCCGGTCGCCGTACTTAGCGCGCAAGGTGTCGGCGATCTGCGTCATCCAGCGAAAATCGTGGGCCGCGATGAAGCGCTCGCCGGCGGCTTCGGGGGCGAGCATGGCTTTCAGGTGCATATCCGCCACGTCGCGCACGTCCACCACGTTGAAGCCGAGACGCGGGATACCCGGTATGCGACCGCGCATCAGCCGCTCCACGACCTGCACCGACTCCGAATAGTCGGGGCCCAGAACCGGGCCGAGCACGAGGGCCGGGTGGACAGTGGCCATGGTGGTCGTGCCGCCCGCCGACGCGATCAGGTCCCATGCGGCCTTCTCGGCCAGGGTTTTGGACTGCTGATAGGCGCTGACGCCCTTGCCAGCGGGGTTGGTCCAGACCGTCTCGTCGGTGGTCCCTTGGGGGCTATCGTTGGGCGGACTGGTCGCGGCCACGGAGGAGGTGAGCACCACGCGCTTGACGCCGGCCCTGATGGCGGCGGCCACGGCGCGCTTCGCGCCTTCGCGGGCCGGGGGCACCAGGTCCGCCACGGTTGCGCCGCCGACGCCCAGCGGCGACGCCACGTGCAGCACGTAGTCGCAGCCCTCTGTCGCTGCGTCCCAGCCGGCGTCGGCCATCAGGTCGGCGGTATGGAAGGTGAGCTTGTCGGTGGACGTCTGCGTCGCCAGTCGCGCCCGCACCTCCGCCTCGCGCGACAGGTTTCGCACCGTGGTGCGCACCGTATAGCCCTGTTGCAATAGGGGAATGATGCACCAGCCGCCGATATAGCCGGAGCCCCCGGTCACCAGCACGGTTTCGTTCGCCATCGCCCAGCCTCGCAACTTTACGATGTTCAGATAGCCTGGCGCACCCCTTGAGTCAAAGCGTCTATCAGTGTGGTTTCATGTGCATCAGCGACGCGTCGGGCAGGCAGCCGGTTCCAAAGTTCGAGCCCGCGCCGGTGCACGGAACGACAAGGTCGGGCATCGTGCCGTCACGTCGTTGACGCTTCTTCTCGTCCGCCGCCGCCTGATCGTCGAAACGGCCCCGCTTCAGGGGATCGAGGCCGCTGAACGGGGTGGCCTTCCTCGCGGCGTCGCCGAACCGCTGGGCGCAGCGTTCCTGCTCCGCCTTGGTGAGTTGGGCCGCAGAGCCGTAGTCGCAGCCCACCGTACCGCGCAAGAAGGCGCCCACGCCGCGCTCCGCGTCCGCATAGGGCTCAGGCCCTGGCGCATAGCTTGTTCCCGGCTTTCCCGCACCCGGCGTCTGGCCGGCGCCGGATGCGCCGGGCGCGGCCAACGGGGAGGGTGGGGCGCTGGGCGCGGGGCGTTCAGGCACATGCAGGTTCGGCAAGGTGGGCGTGACGGGCGCCTTGCCCATAACCGGCGCCCTTCCAGGCGTGAAGGCGGCGATCGCCGCGCGATGCACGGCCTGGGTCGAGCGCAGGCGTAGCAGCGATACTTCGATCGGTTGCTGCCGGTCCGGTAGATGAAAGCTCGACTTCGGAGCGTTCAGCCCGATCAGGCCGAGGATCACCAGATGGGCGAGGGCCGATAGCCCGACCACGGTCCAGCGACGGCGCTGCTCGCGCGGAGTGTGCGTCGCCGCGGCCCAGCTCATGCTCATATCAGAACGGTCGATTGGGGCGCTGTCACGGCGATCCTGCGGCGAGGCCCTATCGGATCGGGAAGCCGGCTCGCCCGTTTGGCTCCTGACACAGGAGATAAGCCATGCCTGCGACGGATCGAGATCCTGAAAACGAGAATATGAAGAATGGGCTGCCTGAGGCCGCGACGGGAGCAGAGGGCTCCAACAGCGCCAAGACGAAGACCGATCCCGCTAGCGGCGATACCCAGCGCGCAAGCCATGCCAAAAACAAAAGCGCCGCCGGAACCGAAGCTCCGGCGGCGCAAAAGGATCGTCGAGTTCGCCCCGACTAAGGGGTGGATCGACGTCTAGGTCGTTATCGCTTAGGCGATGATCTTGGCCACGACGCCGGCGCCGACGGTGCGGCCGCCTTCACGGATGGCGAAGCGGAGCTTCTCTTCCATGGCGATCGGGGTGATCAGTTCGACTTCCAGCTCGGCGTTGTCGCCGGGCATGATCATCTCCACGCCTTCCTTCAGCTTCACGATCCCGGTCACGTCCGTGGTGCGGAAGTAGAACTGGGGACGGTAGTTGGTGAAGAACGGGGTGTGGCGGCCGCCTTCTTCCTTGGTCAGGATGTAGGCTTCGGCGATGAACTTGGTGTGCGGGGTGATGGAGCCCGGCTTGCACAGCACTTGGCCGCGTTCCACGTCTTCGCGCTTGGTGCCGCGCAGCAGCACGCCCACGTTGTCGCCGGCCTGACCTTGGTCGAGCAGCTTGCGGAACATTTCCACGCCGGTGCAGGTCGTCTTCTGAACGGGGCGGATACCCACGATCTCGACTTCTTCACCCACCTTGACGATGCCGCGCTCAACGCGACCGGTCACCACGGTGCCGCGACCCGAGATGGAGAACACGTCTTCAACCGGCATCAGGAACGGCAGGTCGAGCGGACGGGCCGGTTGCGGGATGTAGTCGTCGACGGTCTGCATGAGCTTCAGAACGGCTTCTTCGCCGATTTCCGGGGTCTTGCCTTCGACAGCGGCCAGGGCCGAGCCGGCGGTGATCGGAATGTCGTCGCCGGGGAAGTCGTAGGAGGAGAGCAGCTCGCGCAGCTCCATTTCCACGAGTTCGAGCAGCTCGGCGTCATCGACCATGTCCACCTTGTTCAGGAACACGACCAGGGCCGGCACGCCGACCTGACGGGCGAGCAGGATGTGTTCGCGGGTCTGGGGCATCGGGCCGTCGGCGGCCGAGCAGACCAGGATGGCGCCGTCCATCTGCGCCGCGCCGGTGATCATGTTCTTCACATAGTCGGCGTGGCCGGGGCAGTCGACGTGGGCGTAGTGACGGTTGGCCGTCTCATATTCCACGTGAGCGGTGTTGATGGTGATGCCGCGGGCCTTTTCTTCCGGCGCAGCGTCGATATCCGCATACGACATCGCCTTGGCGCCGCCCTTCTTCGCCAGCGTCATGGTGATCGCGGCGGTGAGGGTGGTCTTGCCATGGTCCACGTGACCGATGGTGCCGATGTTGCAGTGCGGCTTGTTACGTTCGAACTTTTCCTTGGCCATTTTTCTCTAGCTCCGGCCCCAGATCGGGGTCCTCTTCTGGGGGTAATGTAAGGGCCGACGGTTTCTATGAAACCGCCGGGCATTTCAACAGGCTTTTCCGGACGGAAGAGCCTTAGGCGTACTTCTTGATGATCTCGGAGGCGACGACCTGCGGCACTTCCTCGTAGTGGTCGTACTGCATGGTGAACTGGGCTCGACCCTGGCTCATGCCGCGCAGGTTGCCGATGTAGCCGAACATGTTGGCCAGCGGCACGAAGGCGGTGACCACCTGGGCGTTACCCCGCTGGTCGCTGCCCTGGATCTGGCCGCGGCGGCTGTTCAGGTCGCCGATCACGTCCCCGAGATATTCGTCGGGGGTCAGCACTTCGACCTTCATCACCGGCTCGAGCAGCTTGGGCGCACCCTTTTCACGCAACTCGCGGAAGGCGGCGCGGGCCGCGATTTCGAACGCCAGCACGCTGGAGTCGACGTCGTGGTACTTGCCGTCCGTCAAAGTGGCCTTGAAATCGATCAGGGGGAAGCCGGCGAGCAGGCCGCTTTCCTTGATGGATTCCAGACCCTTTTCCACGCCCGGTATGAATTCCTTGGGCACGGCGCCGCCGACAATCTTGCTCTCGAACACGAAGCCCGTGCCCGGCTCGCCGGGTTCGAACGTGATCATCACCCGTGCGAACTGGCCGGTGCCGCCGGTCTGCTTCTTATGGGTGTAGTCGATGTCGGCGCGCTTGCCGAGGCTCTCGCGATAGGCCACCTGCGGCGCGCCGATATTGGCGTCCACCTTGTAGGTCCGGCGCAGGATGTCGACCTTGATGTCGAGGTGAAGCTCGCCCATGCCCTTCATGATCGTCTGGCCCGACTCCTGGTCGGTGAACACGGTGAAGGAAGGGTCCTCGGCGACCATCTTGCCGAGCGCGACGCCCAGCTTTTCCTGGTCGGCCTTGGACTTGGGCTCGATGGCGATCTCGATCACGGGAGCCGGGAAGTTCATTTTTTCCAGGATCACCGGGGACTTCAACGGATCGCACAGGGTGTCCCCGGTGCGGGTATCCTTCAGTCCGGCCAGGGCGATGATGTCGCCGGCATAGGCTTCCTTGATGTCTTCGCGGTTGTTGGAGTGCATGAGCAGCATCCGGCCCACCCGCTCGCGCTTGTCGCGCGTCGAGTTGAGCAGGCCCATGCCCGTCTCCAGCTTGCCCGAATAGATGCGGCAGAAGGTGAGCGAGCCCACGAAGGGGTCGTCCATGATCTTGAAGGCGAGGATCGACAGGGGCTCCTCGTCCGACGCCTTGCGGGTGATCGGCTCTTCAGTCTTGTAGTCGATGCCCTGGGTCGGGGGGATGTCCACTGGAGAGGGCAGGTAGTCGACCACGGCGTCGAGAAGGGGCTGGACGCCCTTGTTCTTGAACGCCGAGCCGCACAGGATCGGATAGAAGGCGCCGGTGAGCACAGCCTTGCGCAGGCACTTCTTCAACACTTCCACGGAAGGCTCGTTACCCTCGAAGAAGGCTTCCATGGCCTCGTCGTCCATCTCGACGGCGTTTTCGATGAGATAGTTGCGCAGCTCCAGGGCGCGCGGCATCAGCTCGGCCGGGATTTCCTCGTCGCGATAGTTGGCGCCGAGGCCGTCATTGTCCCACACCACGGCGCGCATGCGCACGAGATCGACCAGGCCCTTCAGGTCGGCTTCCGAGCCGATGGGGAACTGGATCGGCACCGCCTTCACGGCCAGACGGTCGCGGATGGTGGCGAGGCACATGTCGAAGTCAGCGCCGATCTTGTCCATCTTGTTGACGAACACGATGCGCGGAACGTTGTAGCGGTCGGCCTGACGCCAGACTGTTTCGGTCTGGGGCTCCACGCCCTGGTTGCCGTCCAGCACGGCCACGGCGCCGTCGAGCACGCGCAGGCTGCGCTCGACTTCGATGGTGAAGTCCACGTGGCCGGGGGTGTCGATGATGTTCAGGCGGTGACCGTTCCAGATGGCGGTCGTCGCGGCGGACGTGATGGTGATGCCGCGTTCCTGCTCCTGCTCCATCCAGTCCATGGTCGCGGCGCCGTCGTGCACTTCGCCGATCTTATGGCTCTTGCCGGTGTAGTAGAGAATCCGCTCCGTGGTCGTGGTCTTGCCGGCATCGATGTGGGCCATGATGCCGAAGTTGCGGTAGTCTTCGATCTTGTGTGCACGGGGCATGGGGACGGGCTCTGCGGTCGGGCGTTTAAGCGTAGCGATGGGGGCGGTTCGGGAGGCGCGGGGGGTTTATCGCAAACCCTCCGCATAAGGAAGCCGCAGACGAATCCGCAACGACCGCCCCCATATAGGGATTACCAGCGATAATGCGAGAAGGCGCGGTTGGCTTCGGCCATCTTGTGGGTGTCTTCGCGCTTCTTCACCGCGGTGCCGCGGTTGTTTGACGCGTCGAGCAATTCGCCGGCCAGTTTCTCGGTCATGGTGTTCTCGCCCCGCTTGCGCGCGGCGTTGACGAGCCAACGGATGGCGAGGGCGCGGCGGCGGTCCGGACGCACTTCCACCGGCACCTGATAGGTGGCGCCGCCGACCCGGCGCGAGCGCACTTCGATGGCGGGGGCGACGTTGTCGAGCGCGGTGTGGAACACGGTGATCACGTCCATGTCGCGGCGCTTGGTTTCGATGATATCGAAGGCGCCATAGACGATGTTCTCGGCCACGGCCTTCTTACCTTCGTACATGACGTAGTTCATGAACTTGGTGAGGATCAGGTCGCCGAACTTGGGATCGGGCAGGACTTCGCGCTTCTCTGCGCGGTGACGACGGGACATAGGTTAGTCTTTCTCTCAATCGTTTCGGGATCCCCGCCGACGCGGGGACGATCTGTCGCTTAGAAGCGCCAGATTACTTCGGACGCTTGGCGCCGTAGTGCGAGCGGCGTTGCTTGCGGTTCTTCACGCCCTGCGTGTCGAGCACGCCGCGCAGGATGTGGTAGCGCACGCCGGGAAGGTCCTTCACGCGGCCGCCGCGGATCAGCACCACCGAGTGCTCCTGCAGGTTATGGCCTTCGCCGGGGATGTAGCACACCGCTTCGATGCCCGAGGTCAGGCGCACCTTGGCGACCTTACGCAGAGCGGAGTTCGGCTTCTTCGGGGTCGTCGTATAGACGCGGGTGCACACGCCGCGACGCTGCGGCGAGCCCTTCAGCGCCGGCACCTTGTTGCGGTTCGGCTTCGCCTGGCGGGGTTTGCGGATAAGCTGGTTGATCGTCGGCATGGGCCTGAAAGTCGTCCTTCGTGTGTGGGGAGCCTGCGCCGTTGGGCCGGTCGACTCCGCGTCCTTCTTTTGACTGGCGGCTCCCTGGTGGATGGGCCGGTCGGGTTGGTTCTTGGTCGAACACCAGATAACAGTTTTGGCCGGGACGCGCGCTTTGGGCGTTCCGGCGGGCACAGCCCTGGAGTCAGATTGTTTCGCGGTCACAGGCGGACCCGTGTCGAGAGCGGCGGCTGATACGCGTAAACCCCCCTGGGGTCAAGGCATGGGATTGCAGGGGCCGCCGGGACGCATCGCACAGGCTCGGCCGCGCTTGCGTCGCAGGGCCGACACATTTGCTGACTTATCCTGAGTTGTGGCTGTGGTTGGAGATTCAGTGAGGGCAGGGCGGGTGCGCCGGGCTTGGCCGGCGGCGGCCGTATCGCTCGCCGTGCATCTGGCCGTCCTGCTCGCCCTCGGGCTGATCGCGCCCAAGACCCGCTACACCTTCATTCCCACCCCGCCGAGCCTGACCTTCAAACTCATGCGCTCCCATGCGGAAGCCTCCGTGCATGCCGCGCGGACAACGGGTGGCGGCCGCACGTTGGGCGTGGCGAGCCGGCCGCCCTCCGCCCCGCTTCGATTGCACATCCCGCTGACAAGCAAGGCGGCGGAGCCGAGCGGCGGGTCGGTCGCCGGGTCCGCCGGGGCCGGGGATGGGCCATCGGCCCCCGCGAACCCGATGCGCTTCTACGCCGGCGACTTGGCGGGCTGCGGGCGAGAGGACATAGCCCTGATGACCGACGAGGAGCGGGCGCGGTGTCGGGCGCGAATCGCCGCCGAGGGGCGGGGCCGCTATCCCGTGGACGCAACGCCGTTCTCCGGCATCGACCCGGCTAAATCCTCCGCCTGGGCGGCGCAGCAGGCGAAGGACGCGGAGCGGCGTGACGGGACCCAGGCCCAAGCCGCGCTGAAGGCGCTGCAGGATGCGCGGCCGGCTTTCGAACATAAGGGCACGAAGTTCGACATCACGGTCGGCGTGCGCTGCAAGCTTGTCCTGGCGACCGGCAAGCTGGACTGTCACGGCGGCAATCCGTGGGAGCCCTAGCGCCGCGCGGCGTTCCCTTCGGCGCGCGACCGGTGCAAAAGGAACCGCTCGCCTTACCCTCTTCACCCGCCCGACGGCTCGTGACATAAGACCCGCCCAATCGCCGCCGGGGGTCCCTCCGGCGGCTCGTTCCATTTCAAGCGCCGCCCGCTCGCGAAGACCGCGACCGGGTAAGTCCCGGATCTCCGGGGCAAGACGGAAGATTCAAGATGTCCATGCAGATCGTTGAAAAGTCGGGCGAGGGCCTGAGCCGCGTGTTTGGTGTGACGGTACCCGCCGCCACCCTGTCCGAGCGGCTGGACCAGAAGATCGCCGAGATCCGCCCGCAGATGAACATCAAGGGCTTCCGCCCCGGCAAGGTGCCCGCCGCTCACGTCAAGCGCATGTACGGCAAGTCGCTGATGAGCGAGATCGTCGACGCGGCGGTGAACGAAAGCCAGCAGCAGGCCCTGTCCGGCAACCTGCGCGCCGCCGCCTCGCCGGAGATCAGCGTCTCCTCGGACCTCGACAAGGTGCTCGAAGGCGGCGCCGACCTGGCCTTCGACCTTTCCGTCGAACTGATGCCCGAGTTCCAGACCATGGACCTGGCCAAGATCGAACTCGAGCGCCCGATACACGAGCCCACCGACGCGGAAGTGGACGAGCAGATCAAGGAGCTGGCCGAGCAGAGCCAGACCTATGAGCCCAAGACCGGCAAGGCCGTTAAGGCCGCCGAGGGCGATATGGTGGTGGGCGACTTCGTCGGCCGCATGGACGGGGAGCTGTTCGAAGGCGGCTCCATGGAGAATGCCGAGGTCGTCATCGGCTCGAACCGCTTCATCCCCGGCTTCGAGGAGCAGCTGACCGGCGCCAAGCCCGACACCACTGTGACCATCGGCGTGACCTTCCCCGCCGATTACGGCGCGGCGAACCTGGCCGGCAAGGATGCCGAGTTCGAGTTCCAGGTGAAGGAAGTCAAAAAGCCGAAGACCGCGGAGATCGACGACGAATTGGCCAAGCAGTTCGGCCTCGATAGCCTCGACGCGCTCAAGGAAGCGGTGAAGACCCAGATCCAGCAGGGCAATACCCAGGCCAGCCGCTTCAAGGCCAAGCGCGCCCTGCTCGACATCCTCGACAGCGGCCACAGCTTAGACCTGCCGCCGAAGATGGTCGAAGGCGAGTTCGCCACCATCTGGCAACAGGTGGAAGGCGAGAAAGCCTCGGGCCAGCTATCCGACGAGGACAAGGAAAAGACCGACGACCAGCTGAAGGTCGAGTATCGCAAGATCGCCGAACGCCGCGTGCGCCTCGGCCTGGTGCTGGCCGAGATCGGCCGGGTGAACAACGTCACCGTCGAGGACCAGGAGCTGAACCAGGCTCTCATCGCCGAAGCCCGCCGCTATCCGGGCCAGGAGCAGCAGGTGGTGGAGTTCTATCGCCAGAACCCGCAGGCCGCCGCCCAGCTCCGCGCGCCGATCTATGAGGAAAAGGTCGTCGATCTGATCCTCGAGAAGGCCAAGGTGACCGACAAGGTCGTGACCAAGGCCGAGCTCGAAGCCGAGGACGAACTGCCCGAAGGCTACGGCGACACCCCCACCGAAGCCAAGGCCGAAAAGAAGCCGGTCAAGAAGGCGGCTCCCAAGAAGGCCAAGGCGACTGAGGAGCCTGCCGCTGAGGAATAGGCGCGGCTCACGCCGCCACCCGTAAGGCTGGAATAGATGGGCGGCGGGCAGGTCCCGCCGCCTTTTTCCTGTCTGCTTCTCCACGGCCATCGAAACGCCCGGCGTCGGATGAGCGTGTCGCCATTCGCCCCGACGCCTTGCAAGTCGCAGCGAACGCTCTGATATCGAGGCATCTTCGCGCGGGCGGGCGTCTCCCGCGCTCTGCATACGAAAAAGGGTAGGCCTATGGCCGATATGATCGAAAAGACCATGAATCTCGTCCCCATGGTGGTCGAACAGACCAGCCGGGGCGAACGCGCCTACGACATCTTCTCGCGCCTGCTGAAAGAGCGGATCATCTTCCTCACCGGTCCCTTCGAGGACGGCATGTCGAGCCTGATCTGCGCCCAGCTTCTGTTTCTCGAATCCGAGAACCCGAAGAAGGAGATCGGCATGTACATCAACTCGCCGGGCGGGGTGGTGACCTCCGCGCTCGCCATCTACGACACGATGCAATACATCAAGTGCCCGGTCTCCACGCTCTGCATGGGCATGGCCGCCTCGGCCGGCTCGCTGATTCTCACCGCTGGTGAGAAGGGCAGCCGCATCGCCCTGCCGAACTCGCGCATCATGGTCCACCAGCCCTCGGGCGGCTTCCAGGGCAAGGTCTCGGACATCGAGCGCCACGCCGAGGACATCATCGCCACCAAACGCCGGCTGAACGAGATCTACGTCAAGCACACGGGCCAGCCCTATGAAGAGGTCGAGAAGACCCTGGACCGCGACCACTTCATGAGCGCCGAGCGCGCCAAGGAGTGGGGCCTGATCGACCACGTGATCGAAAAGCGCGAAGGCCCGGAAGTCGCTCCGGCCGCCTAAACCTGCTCGCTCGCCGTCATGCTTATTCTTCTGTTGGTGCTGGCGGCGGGCGTCTGGGCCGGGGCGCAGAACGCCCTGGCGGGCGGCGGATCGTTCATCACCCTACCGACCCTGATCCTTTCGGGCATGGACGCGCGGGCGGCGAATATCACCTCCTGCGTGGCCCTGTTCCCGGGGCAGATCGCGACGGGCTGGGCGGGCCGCGAAGGCAGGGCGGGGATCGGCGCCCTCTCCTTTCCCTGGCTGCTCGGCCTCAGCCTGGTGGGCGGGGTGATCGGAGCGGTGCTCCTGTTGCTGACACCGTCGTCCTTCTTTGCGCGGCTGGTGCCCTGGCTCGTTCTGTTCGCCACGGCGGTTTTCGCCTGGGGCAGTTTCCGCAAGCGGCCAGAGCCGCATCTGGTGGTGCACAAGCCCATCCCGGCGGGCATCGCCCAGTTCCTCATCGCCATCTACGGCGGCTATTTCGGCGGCGGCATCGGCTTTCTGATGCTGGCTGCCCTAACCATCTTCGGGCAGACGCAGAAGGCGGCCTACGCCACCAAGAACGTGCTGGCGGCGGTCATGAACGCGTCCGCCGTGCTGATCTTCATCTTTTCCCCGGACATGCACTGGCGACAGGCGGGGGCTCTAGCGGTGGGGGCGATCGCGGGCGGGTTGCTCGGCGCCTGGGCGCTCAAGCGAGTGAACGAGAGGATCCTGCGTGGCCTCGTGGTGCTGATCGGCGTGGGGCTGACGATCGGCCTGTTCCTGCACCCGGTCTAGGCGCGGGCGTCAGCCCCGGCGCTTGGACGGATCGCCCACGAACAGGCGCATGAATTTCTGTTCGGAAAGGTCGAGCATCTCCTTGTCGCCATCGGTGTCGCCATAGGCGGCGGTGAGGAGAACGTCCTCGCCGAAGGCCTCCTTCAGCCGGTACACCTTCTCGGCCCCGCGACAATTGCGCCCATAAAGCCCGTTGCCCACCCGATCCTCCTTATCGAAGGCGATCTGCGAGGCAATCAGCAAATCAGCGCCGAGGCCTCGCGCAAAGGGGGCCACGATGGATTCGGGCGAGGCGGAAACGATCACCATGCGCGCGCCGTCGTTGCGATGACGCCGCCAGACCTTCAGGGCGTCGGGCCGCAGCATCACCGGCGCCATCACGGTGGCGAACTCGGCGGCCTCCTGCTCCAGCATGTCCCGGGGCAGGCCCTTCAGATAGACACGGATCGCCGCCGCCTTGATCTTCCCCTTGTCGCGGTTCAGCAGGTAGCGGAACGCCGCGGGGATCATGCGGAACATCTCGCCATAATAGGCGAGCGCCCCGATGCGCCACTTCAGGAAGGCGGTGAAGCTGTCGTGGGTGGTCAAGGTCCCGTCGAAGTCGAACGCCACCAGCGGCCCCTGGCGCGAGAGGCCAAGGTTCGTCACGCCCGTCTGGGCGGAGACCACCTTCATCTGACCCTGGCGATCCTCGGGAGGCGTCACCATCTTGATACAACTCCGACCATAGCGAGGACTTATAGCAAAAGCGGCGCCGAAACATCGCTGCGCCTCTTGATCGCATTCTCGCCATTGTGATCGTATGACAGTTCAAGCTGCGTCAGGGTTTCCGTAAGCCTTGCACGTGATTATCTGTAGTATGGCCTCTCCGAGCCTTTATGGTGAGGCCGCTTTGCAGGACGGATTCGTCCGAACTGCGCCATTCGTCGCCCGAGCCAGTCGGGGCGGATGAAGAGTGAGAACGACGATGACCAAGGCCGCCAGCGGCGATTCCAAATCGACCCTCTACTGCTCCTTCTGCGGGAAGAGCCAGCACGAGGTGCGCAAGCTGATCGCCGGTCCGACGGTGTTCATCTGCGACGAGTGCGTCGAACTCTGCATGGATATCATCCGTGAAGAGCACAAGATCACCTTCACCAAGGCCAAGGACGGGGTTCCCACGCCGAAGGAGATCCGCGAGGTTCTCGACGACTATGTGATCGGCCAGCACCACGCCAAGAAGGTGCTCTCCGTCGCCGTTCACAACCACTACAAGCGGCTGAACCACGCGGCGAAGAACAACGACGTCGAGCTGGCCAAGTCCAACATCCTGCTGCTCGGCCCCACCGGTTCGGGCAAGACCCTGCTGGCCCAGACCCTAGCCCGCATCATCGACGTGCCCTTCACCATGGCCGACGCGACCACGCTCACCGAGGCGGGTTATGTGGGTGAGGACGTGGAGAACATCGTCCTGAAACTGCTCCAGGCCGCCGACTACAATGTGGAGCGGGCCCAGCGCGGTATTGTTTACATTGACGAAATCGACAAGATAAGCCGCAAGTCCGATAACCCTTCCATCACCCGCGATGTGTCGGGCGAAGGGGTTCAGCAGGCTCTGCTGAAGATCATGGAAGGCACCGTCGCCTCCGTGCCGCCGCAGGGCGGGCGCAAGCATCCCCAGCAGGAATTCCTGCAGGTCGACACCACCAACATCCTCTTCATCTGCGGCGGCGCCTTCGCCGGCCTGGAAAAGGTGATCTCGGCCCGCGGCCAGGGCGCGTCCAACGGCTTCGGCGCCAAGGTGTCGGATCCCGATGAGCGGCGCACGGGCGACATCCTGCGCAGCGTGGAGCCGGACGATCTGCTGCGCTTCGGCCTGATCCCTGAATTCATCGGCCGCCTGCCGGTGATCGCCACTTTGGAGGATCTCGACGAGGTCGCACTGGTGAAGATCCTCACCGAGCCGAAGAACGCCTTCGTCAAGCAATACCAGCGCCTGTTCGACATGGAGAACACGGCGCTGACCTTCACCGACGACGCCCTGCGCGCCATCGCCAAGAAGGCCATCCTGCGCAAGACCGGCGCACGCGGGCTGCGCTCCATCCTCGAGGCCATCCTGCTCGACACCATGTACGAGCTGCCCACCTATCAGGGCGTCGAGGAGGTGGTGGTCAACGGCGACGTGGTAGAGGGCCGTACACAGCCCCTGCTGATCTACGCCGAGAAGCGCGACAAGGGCGGCGCCGCCTAACCTTTCTACACGCTCGAATTCGGGAGGGCCGGGGCGGAAGCTTCGGCCTTTTCCGTTTCGGGGTGAGCTGTCTGCGGCGGGGCGAACGCCTTGGCGAGGCCGTGATAAAGGCGCTCGGGCGAGATCAGCTTGGCCACGGCGTCGGCGACGATGGCGGCGGCGAACAGCGGCATCAGCATGGCCCGGTCGGCGGTCATCTCGGACACGATCACCACGGCCGTCAGGGGCGCGCGGACCACGCCGGTGAAGTAGGCGATCATGCACAGGGTCGCCACGGCGCCCGGCGAATCGTGCGGAAACAGGGTTGACACCCAGCCGCCCACGCCCGCTCCCACCGCGAGGGACGGCGCGAAGATGCCGCCGGGGATACCCGACAGGCTGGTGGCGATGGTCGCCAGAAACTTGGCGGGGGCGAAATACAGCGGCTGACGACCGCCTTCCACCAGGGTGCGCGCGGCATCGTAGCCCGTGCCCCAGGTGAGGCCGCCGGACGCCACACCGATCACCGCCACGATCAGACCGCAGGCGACCGCAGCGAGCACAGGGCGGGTCCGGAGCGGCGCGATCCACTTGGCCCCGTCTAAAAGCAGACGCGAGAAGACCCCGCCCATGGCCCCACCCACCAAGCCGGCGACCACGGCGACGAGAAGCGCCCGTAGCACCGGCAGGGTCTGAGTTACCGTGCCGAAATAGACATAGTCGCCGGCGATGGAGAGCGAGACGAAGCCGGAGATCATCACCGCCGCCATCACCAGCATGGCCAGGCGCTGTTCATAGGCGGCGGCCAGTTCTTCGATGGCGAAGGCCACCCCGGCAAGCGGCGTGTTGAAGGCCGCGGACACCCCGGCCGCGCCGCCGGCAATGGCGACGGCGGGCGTCAGCGGAACCTTGATGAAGCGGTGCGCGGCCGCCATGATCGCCGCGCCCACCTGCACCGTCGGCCCCTCGCGCCCCACCGATCCGCCCACGCCGAGAGCGACAACCGTGGCGACGACCTTGAAGGCCGCGGTCTTCAGCGTGATCAGGCCCCGGTCGATCCCGCCCTGCATGTCGTTTGTGGCCGCCAGCACCTGGGGAATGCCCGAGCCGCGGGCAGCGGGCGCAAAGCGGCGCGTCGTCCAGGCCAGCAGGCCGAAGGCGACAGGCGTGATCACCAGCGGCGCATAGGGCCAACGGCCAACCACCAAGTGGAAGTCCTTCATCGCCTGATCGGCGACCCAGGCGAAGGCCAGCGCCACGAGCCCTAAGGCGAGGGCGCCGGCCGCAGCCGCCAATCGGCTCTTCCACAGAGGGCCGAGCCGCTCGCGCCAACGCGTCTGGATCCTCGTCCTGAAATCGGGTGTGTCCATGGCCAGCTTGTGAAGCGTCGCCGCGCCCGTATCAAGGCCAGGGCGTGCATCGTGCGCCAGCTCCGCACCCGGTTGAGGCGACGTTGACAAAATGCATCTCCCCTGACCTCAGCTGTGCATAAGTGTGCGGCGCATCGCCCTGCGGCCCAGTGGCGCTTGAACCTGTCGCATTGCACCGCCACATAATCGTCACGACGGAGTCGGCAGCGCCGCCTGATAGGGACGCCGCCTCAACTCCCGGCCCGGGGATGGGCTCTTTCCATCCCGGACCGTAGCCGGCCGGACGCAGTCGTGCGTCGGCCAAGGAGCGTAAGAAAATGTCGGATATCAGGACTCTCCCTGTTCTTCCGCTGCGGGACATCGTGGTGTTCCCGCACATGGTCGTGCCTCTCTTTGTCGGACGCGAAAAATCGGTCCGGGCGCTCGAAGAGGTAATGCGCGGCGACAAGCAGATCCTTCTGGCCACCCAGAAGAACTCGTCGGACGACGATCCCCAGCCGTCCGGCATCTATGACGTGGGCGTCATCGCCACCGTGCTGCAGCTGCTGAAGCTGCCCGACGGCACCGTAAAGGTGCTGGTCGAGGGCAAGAGCCGCGCGGCCCTGCTGAAGTTCACGGACCATGCGGACTATTACGAAGCCGAGGCCGCCGACCTCGACGAGGACGGCGCTGACGCATCGGAAGCCGAAGCCCTCAGCCGCGCCGTGGCCGAGCAGTTCGAGAACTACGTCAAGCTGAACAAGAAAGTGCCGCCTGAGGCCCTGGCTTCGATTCCCCACATCACCGAGCCAGGCAAGCTCGCCGACTCCATCGCCGCGCACCTTGCGGTGAAGATCGCCGACAAGCAGCAGCTGCTGGAGATATTCAATGTCGCCAAGCGACTGGAGCGCGTCTACGCCCTCATGGAAGGCGAGATCAGCGTCCTGCAGGTAGAGAAGAAGATCCGCAGCCGCGTGAAGCGGCAGATGGAGAAGACCCAGCGGGAATACTATCTCAACGAACAGATGAAGGCGATCCAGCGCGAGCTGGGCGAGCAGGACGACCAGCGCGACGAACTGCTGGAGCTCGAAAAGCGCATCAAGAAGACCAAGCTGTCGAAGGAGGCCCGCACCAAGGCCGATGCGGAGATGAAGAAGCTCCGCAACATGAGCCCCATGTCGGCCGAGAGCACCGTGGTGCGCAACTATCTCGACTGGCTGCTGTCCATCCCGTGGGGCAAGGCGAAGACCAAGCCCATCGACCTGGGCCTCGCCGAAGACATCCTGGATACCGACCACTTCGGCCTCGACAAGGTCAAGGAACGGATTCTCGAATACCTCGCCGTGCAGTCGCGGGTGGGCAATCTGAAGGGGCCGATCCTTTGCCTCGTCGGACCTCCGGGCGTCGGCAAGACCTCGCTCGGCAAGTCCATCGCCAAGGCGACCGGCCGCGAGTTCGTGCGTCTGTCCCTCGGCGGCGTGCGTGACGAGGCCGAGGTGCGTGGTCACCGCCGCACCTATATCGGCTCCATGCCCGGCAAGATCATCCAGTCGATGAAGAAGGCCAAAACCACCAACCCCTTCTTCCTGCTGGACGAGATCGACAAGCTTGGGGCCGACTGGCGGGGCGATCCGTCCTCGGCCCTGCTCGAAGTGCTGGATCCGGAACAGAACAACACCTTCGCCGACCACTATCTGGAAGTGGACTACGACCTGTCGCAGGTCATGTTCGTCACCACGGCGAACAGCCTGAACATGCCGCAGCCGCTGATGGACCGGATGGAGATCATCCGCATCCCCGGCTATACCGAGGATGAGAAGGTCGAGATCGTGAAGCGCCATGTGCTGCCGAAGATCATCGGGAACCACGGACTGAAGGACGGCGAGTTCGTTGTGCCGGACGACAGCATCCGCGACCTTATCCGCTACTATACCCGCGAAGCCGGGGTGCGGACGCTGGAACGGGAAGTGGGCAACCTGGCGCGCAAGGCCGTTCGCGACCTGATGCGCGGCAAGGATACGTCGATCACCGTCGACGCCGAGCGCCTCGCCAAATATGCGGGCGTGCAGAAGTATCGCTACGGCGAGACCGACGAGGTGGACCAGAAGGGCATCGTCACCGGACTGGCCTGGACCGAGTTCGGCGGCGACATCCTGACCATCGAAGCCGTCAAGATGCCGGGCAAGGGTCGCATGACCGTAACCGGCAACCTGAAGGACGTGATGAAGGAGTCGATCTCGGCAGCGAACTCCTATGTCCGTTCGCGGGCCCCGGCCTTCGGCATCCATCCCTCGACCTTCGACAAGGTGGATGTGCACGTGCACGTGCCCGATGGCGCCACGCCCAAGGACGGTCCGTCCGCCGGCGCGGCCATGGTCACCGCGATCGTCTCGGTGCTGACCGGCATCCCGATCCGCAAGGAACTCGCGATGACCGGCGAGATCACCCTGCGCGGCCGGGTCACCGCCATCGGCGGCCTGAAGGAAAAGCTCCTCGCCGCGCTCCGCTCGGGCGTCAAGACCGTGCTGATCCCCAAGGAGAACGAGAAGGATCTTGCCGACATCCCGGATAACGTGAAGTCGGCCCTCGAGATCATCCCGGTCGGCCATGCGGACGAGGTGCTGGCGCACGCCCTCACCGGTCCGCTGACGCCAATCGAATGGAGCGAGGACGAGGCGCCCACACCGGCGGTCGTGCCCGACGACATCGATCCGAACGCTTTTATGACTCACTAGAGCGCAGAAGCTTTCAAAATCGACCCTGCTTGAGGCGGCGCGGTTCTCCGCGCCGCCTTTCGTTTTGACCTCAATGGAAAGGCGGGCCAATACTCCGTATAAGCGAACTGCCGCAGGGTTAGGACGGCGGGCGCTCCAAGGGTTGGGAGACATCACATGACCAAGGCTGAGCTGATCACGGCCATCTCGGAAAAGTCCGGGCTCAACAAGAACCAGTCGAAGGATGCACTTGAGGCGTTCCTCGACACGGTGACGACGTCGGTGAAGGCCGGGTCGGAAGTGCGTATCGTGGGGTTCGGGAGTTTCGTCCCAGTCGACCGCGCCGCCGGCATGGCTCGCAATCCACGTACCGGCGCCCAGGTGGCGCGCCCCGCCTCCAAGACTGTGCGGTTTCGGCCGGGCGAAGGCCTGAAGACCGCCCTCAATTAAGAGCGGCCAGATTTTCGGCAGGGCTCGTCCGCACCGATTCAGCGTGCTATAGGCCGCGCCCTTCAACGCGACCCTAGGGCGCGGGCGGCTAGCTCAGCGGTAGAGCGGCTCCTTTACACGGAGCGGGTCGGGGGTTCGATCCCCTCGCCGCCCACCACTACTTTTAGATGGCCGAGGTCGCGGCCTAGTGGCGGGTGTGCTTCCCGCGACCGGACCCGCCTTCTTTCTTGCCGCCGCCGTCGTCCTTGTTGACGGTCGCCCAGGCGCGCCGCTCGGCTTCCTCTTCGCTCGCGCCGCGATCCTCATAGCCCTCGGCGATGTGGTCGGCCTTGCGCTCCTGCTTGTCGGTGTACTTCGACTTGTCTCCACGGGGCATGGCTTGCCTCCTCCATGTTGCCGGTGGGGAAACCGGTCCGCCCGCCATCCGTTCCGGCGACGGCAGAGCGAAATTCAACCATATCAAAGGTTAAGCGACGCCGCTCTCTCTCTGGCGGAATACTGTTCGTGAAGGAGATCGCCATGGCGGCGAAGAAGAAATGGTCTCAGGACGTGACCGAGCATTCGGATGCGCTCGATCTTGAAAAGAACCTATTCGAGAAGGACGATCCCAAGGCCATCGCCCAATCGCTGAAACGTTCGGCCGAGCACTCGCATCGCAAGAAGGGCACGCCGTTTCAGTCAGCGATGTCGATGCTGACCTTTTACATCAACCGCGCGGGCAAGGGCCTTTCGCAGGAACGCAAGGACACGCTGGAGCGGGCGAAGGACGAATTGCGCGTCCTGTTCGACCGGCCCAAAAAGGCCTGATCACGAACAATTGGAAGGGAGGGGGAATGGCGCGAGCGACGGGACTTGAACCCGCGACCCCCGGCGTGACAGGCCGGTACTCTAACCAACTGAGCTACGCCCGCGCATTCCGGGACCCCGAAGCAGCCGGGGCCGCGCGGGGAGGGCGCTGAATAGGTCCGCCCTCTTGAGGTGTCAAGCGGACATGGCGCGGCTTTCGGTATTCCGCTCCCGATGAGGCCCAACCGCTGGCGGCGCGCGCTGGGGAAGCCTATGCAGGCAGTGTGTCCAGACCGCCCCGACGCCGCAAGCCCTCCGCCCCTGCAACACCGCGCAGCCCCGCGAAGCTCGACCGGCTGCCCGCCGGATTGCCAGCACGTGAGGCGCTGGAAGATTTCATCCGCACGGCGGGCGAGACCGATGTCGCCGCCATCGCTGCGCATTTCGGCCTGAAGGGCAAGGACCGGGCGGCGCTCCGCCATGTGCTGAAATCTATGCAGGGCGAGGGCGGCCTGGCCAAGCGCGGCCGCAAGGGTGTGGCGCAGCGCGGCGCGCTTCCCCCCGTGGGCGTGGCCGACGTGGTCGACCGCGACGCCGACGGCGAACTCTATGTGAAATTGGCCAAGGCCGACGATGCCGAACCGGTGCGGCTGGCGCCCGACAAGGACGAGGCGCGGATCGGCGCGCCAGGCCTCGGCGACCGGGTGCTGGTCCGCTTCGAGCGGCTGGAGAGCGGCGAGGTCGAAGCCCGCCTGATCCGCCGCCTGGGCGAGGCCGCCCCGCGCGTGCTCGGCGTAGTGCGCAAGGGCAAAGGCCCCAGGAATGGCCGCGAAGTGCGCATCGAGCCGGTGGATCGCAAGGCCAAGGAAAGCTTCATCGTCCCGGAGGCCGAAGGCGCGCCCCTGCGCGACGGCGACCTGGTAGTGGCCCAGGCCATGGAGTCCGGCCGCCGCTATGGGCCGAAGACCGCCAAGGTGCTGGAGATCATCGGCCGCGAGGATCATCCCCGCGCCGCCTCCCTCATCGCCATGCACACGCACGGCATCAAGACCGGCTTCTCCGAACAGGCGGAAGCCGAAGCCAATGCCGCGAAGAAGCCGACCCAGGCCGGGCGCGAGGACCTGCGCGATCTGCCGCTGATCACCATCGACCCGCAGGATGCCCGCGACCACGACGATGCTGTCTATGCCCAGCCCGACGAGGACCCCAAGAACCCCGAGGGCTGGATCGTCTGGGTCGCCATCGCCGACGTGGCGGTTTACGTGCGGCAGGGCTCGGCGCTCGACCGAGAGGCCTGGGCCAAGGGCAACTCCGTCTACTTCCCCGACCGGGTTGAGCCCATGCTGCCGGAGGTGCTGTCCGCCGGCCTGTGTTCGCTGCGTGAGAACGAGGAGCGCGCCACCCTCGCCGTGCGCATGGTGTTCGACCAGACGGGCAGGAAGTTATCGCACCGGTTCGTGCGCGGCCTCATGCGCTCGGCTGCCAAGCTCAGCTACCAGCAGGCCCAGGCCGCCATCGACGGCGCGCCCGACGACAAGACCGGCCCGTTGCTTGAGCCGATCCTGCGCCCGCTATGGGCCGCCTATGCCTGTCTGGGGCGTGGCCGATCGGCCCGTTCGCCGCTCGAGATCACCAGCGGCGAGCGCAGCATCGTGCTCAACGAAGAGGGCGAGGTCGCGTCGATCCGTTCGCGCGAACAGCTCGAGGCTCACAAGCTGATCGAGGAGATGATGATCCAAGCCAATGTGGCCGCTGCCGAGGAGCTGGAGAAGAAGCGCTCGCCGCTGATCTACCGCATCCACGACACGCCCAGCCAGGAGAAGTTGTTCAACCTGGCCGACTTCCTCGGCACCATCGCCATCCCCTGGACCAAGGGCGAGCCGGTAGGCACCGCGCGCTTCAACCGCCTGCTTGAGCAGACCCGCGGCGGCCCGCATGCCGAGATCGTCAACGAGGTTGTTCTTCGCACCCAGATGCAGGCGGTCTATTCCACCGACAATATCGGCCATTTCGGGCTGAACCTGCAGAAATACGCCCACTTCACCTCGCCGATCCGCCGCTATGCCGACCTCATCGTCCACCGGGCCTTGATCCGCGCCCTGAAGCTGGGGGACGATGGGCTGAAGGACGTAGAGGTGGCGCGGTTGAACGAGACGGCCGAGCACATTACCGCTACCGAGCGGGCCGCCATGGCCGCCGAGCGCGACGCCACCGACCGCTACGTGGCCGCCTTCCTGGCCGACCGGGTGGGGGCGGAGTTCACGGGCCGCATCACCGGTGTGACCCGCTTCGGCCTGTTCATCCGGTTGTCCGATACCGGCGCCGACGGACTGGTGCCGGTATCGACCCTCGGCGGCGAGTTCTTTATCCACGACGAGCGTCAGCACGCTTTGGTGGGCGAGCGCAGCGGGTCTCGCTGGCGGCTGGGACGCACCGTTGATGTGCGGCTAAAGGAGGCGACCCCGCTCACCGGCGGCCTCTTGTTCGAAATGATCAGCGAGCCCGAGCCCGCCGATCCGGACGCGCCGCGCCCGCGCCTCGGTGTGCGCAACCTCGGCGGCCGTGGACCAGGTCCCGGTGGCAAGCCCGGTGGACGTCCCCCACCGCGCGGTGGGCTGAAGGGCGTGCGGCTGGGTAAGCGGCGCTAGTCGAGGCATTGGATCATGACCTACACGCTCTTCGGCATCCCCAACTGCGACACCGTCAAAAAGGCCCGCGACTGGCTGGGCCAGCACGGGGTGGCGTTCGATTTCCACGACTACAAGAAGGCCGGCATCGACCGCGCCACGCTTCAGACCTGGGTGGACGAGCACGGCTGGGAGGTGGTGTTGAACCGGGCGGGCACGACCTTTCGCGGTTTGCCTGAGACGGATAAGTCGGGCCTCGACCCGGCGAAGGCCATCACATTGATGCTGGCGCAGCCGTCCATGATCAAGCGCCCGGTGCTGGATCTGGGCGAGCGGCGTATCGTCGGCTTCAAGCCGAACGTCTATGCCGGGGTGTTCGAATGACCGCTCCCGCCGACGAACGCATGCCCTTCAAGCCGGAAGGGCCGCCGCGCCGGGAGGGGCAGGGGGCCGTGCGTCCGCGCAACGCCGCCACCCTTATCCTCGTGCGCCGAACGGCCGAGGCTCCCGAAATCCTGATGGGTCGCCGCGCAAGGGGTCACGACTTCATGCCCGGCAAGTGGGTGTTTCCTGGTGGGCGGGTGGATCGCGGCGACTTCACCGCCCCCGCCGCTGTCGAACTCGATGCGGAGGTTGAGGCGAAGCTCCAGCTCACCGCGCCGCGCCGCCCGACCCTGCCGCGCGCTTTGGCCATGGCGGCGGTGCGCGAAACCTGGGAGGAGGTCGGGCTAATGCTGGCGCGATCCGCGCCGGTCCGCCCTGTCGCCGGGCCCTGGCGAGGCTTCGTGGAGGCGGGCGCCCTGCCGGACCTGTCGGCCCTGCACTTCATCGCCCGCGCCATCACCCCGCCTATGATCGGCAAGCGTTTCGACGCCCGCTTCTTCATGGCCGAGGCCGACGCCTTGCTGAGCCAGGAACGCTCGCCCGGCTCGGGCGAGCTCGACGAGATCGCCTGGATCCCGATCCCCGAGGTGGGGTCGTTCGATCTGCCCAACGTGACCAAGTTCGTGGTCAAGGAACTGGAAGCGCGGCTGGAAGACCCGACGCGGCCTGTGCTGTCCCTCTCCGCCCGCTACGGATCACGACATCTGGCTAGGCTTTGAGATCAGTCCGCCGGGACAAGGCGACTCACGGCGTGCGACTCAGCGGGTGTGCTAGACTCGGCCGATGGCGGATGGTTCGGGCATAGCGGCGTTTCCCAGCGAGGCCTTTCTCGGCGTGACCGAGTCGGTCAGCGGCCGGATGTGGCGGATGCGCGAAGCCGACGATGCCGCGGTGCGTGGTCATCGCCAACGGCTCGGTGTGTCCGAGCCCTTTGCGCGCGCCCTGGCCGGACGGGGCGTAGAGGACGCCGACGCCTATCTGAATCCCACCCTGAAGGCCCAGTTTCCCGATCCCTCCTGCTTTGCCGACATGGACAAGGCGGCGGCCCTGCTGGTCGATGCGGCGCAGGATGGCCGTAAGGTCGCGGTGTTCGCCGACTATGATGTGGACGGCGCCACCTCCGCCGCCCAGCTGGTGCGCTGGTTCCGCGCCATGGGTCGGGAACTGTCCATCTATGTCCCCGACCGGGTGAAGGAGGGCTATGGCCCCAGCCCCGCCGCCTTCCAGCACCTGAAGGACGAAGGGGCGGAGCTGGTCATCACCGTGGATTGCGGCGCGGCGGCGCATGAGGCGCTAGAATATGCGGCCGATATCGGCCTGCCCGTGGTGGTGGTCGATCACCACATGATGCGGCCCGGCGAGGCCCCGCCCGCCGCCGCCCTGGTCAATCCCAACCGACCCGACTGCGCCTCAGGACAAGGCAACCTTGCCGCCGCCGGGGTCACCTTCGTTCTGCTCGCCGCCATGAACCGCGAGGTGCGGCAGCGCGGTCTTTTCAACGAGCGAGCGGCGCCCGACATCATGGGCTGGCTCGACCTAGCCGCCCTCGGCGCTGTCTGCGACGTGACCCAGCTCACCGGCTTCAATCGCGCCCTGACGACCCAGGGGCTGAAGGTGATGTCCGCCTTCGCCAATCCGGGCCTGAAGGCGCTGATGCAGGTAGCCAAGTCCGAGGGGCCCGCCACCACCTTCCACGCGGGCTTCATCCTCGGCCCGCGCATCAATGCCGGTGGGCGGATCGGCCGATCCGACCTCGGCGCGCGCCTGCTTTCCACCGACAATGCCGACGAGGCCCTGGCCCTGGCCCACGAACTCGACGCCCTGAACGCCACCCGCAAGGAGGTGGAGCGCGAGGCGCTGGAAGCCGCCGTCCACCGCTTCGAGCGCGAGAACAACGACCCGGCTACGCCGGTGATCGTGGTGGCGGGCGAGGACTGGCATCCCGGCGTGGTCGGCATCGTCGCCGGGCGCCTGCGCGAGCGTTATCGCCGACCCGCCGTGGTCATCGGCCTCGACCCCGTGACCGGCGTCGGCAAGGGCTCGGGCCGGTCCCAGCCCGGCGTGAACCTCGGCCGAGCGATCCAGGCGGCCTACGAGGCTGGGCTCCTGCTCGCCGGCGGCGGCCACGCCATGGCGGCGGGAATGACCGTGGCCAGGGACGGCGTGCCTGAACTGCGCGCCTTCCTGGTCGACTATCTCGCGCACGAAACCGCCGAGGCGCTGGCGGTGGATGCGCTGGAGATCGACGCCCTGACGACGCCCGGCGGCGCCGACCGCGCGCTGTGGACCGAGTTCCAGCGGTTAGCGCCCTTCGGCCCGGGCGCGCCGGAACCCCTGTTCGCCATGGCCGATGTGGCCATTGAGGCGCCGCGCCTGCTCCGCGGCGGCCACGTGGCCTGTCAACTGACGGGGCAGGGCGGGCGCATCAAGGCCATCGCCTGGCGGGCCGAGGATACGCCGCTGGGCCGACGCCTGCTGGAAGGCGGCGGCGGGATTCATGTAGTGGGTAAGCTGAAACCCGATGACTGGAACGGTCGCCAAGGGGTGCAGATCGAGATCGAAGACCTTGCGGATCCGCGTCGGCGCTGATCCGCGGCCTGCGGAGGATTTTCTGGTGAAGACCCCTCTTGCGATCCGAAGCGAACGCGGGATATAAGCCCGCCTCCGCGACGCGGTCCCTTCGTCTATCGGTTAGGACACCAGATTTTCATTCTGGGAAGAGGGGTTCGACTCCCCTAGGGACTGCCACGCGGCGTCTTCCCATCATTGATCGGCCGTTCACGATATTGTCATCGTGGGCCGTCTTGCGCTGGCCAAAGCTCGATTTTGGTGTTCTCCTTCCTGTCAGGCGCCGCAGAGCGCCATCACAGGAGGAAAGACCATGGCCGACGTCCTACGTCACCGGGGTGAGGAATCCCCAAAGATCATCCATTCCACCGCCTTCTTCTGCGCCGTGCCGCTTGGCCTATGCGGACTGGCGATGGTGATCCACTGGCTGGTTGGCTTCATGCCCTGAACCGCCGCATGGGCGTGCGCTAGCGAATCGGCTGGGCCGCGCGCCATTTCCTACGCAAGGTGATGCTCGATACGTCACGGCGGCGCCCATCGTGTGATGAGTGGACTCTAGCCGCGCGCTTACACCTTTCAGATCTCTACCGCGCCTACCGCCAGCCAAGACCTGGCCACGGTATGGTCGCCTCTGGGCGTCGGTGTTGCTCGCCGCGCGAGACGGACCGAGCATAATGGTCCCGGCGCATGCGCCAATTGTGGGAGAGGGCGGCGGTCTCATAGGCCGCCAACCGGGATGCACTAATCGCCAAGCCAAATAGAGGCCAAACAGGCACACGGTGCGCCGTTTAAGCGTCTCCACCTATCTGCGCCACATGGTGGAAGCTCCAATTCATGTAAACTCAAGTCAACAACGCAGTCGCCGGTCGCGGTGACTCGCGCTTTGATGTTTTCGATGCAGCTTCGCCACAATTCGTGATATGAGCTTGACCGTTCGCAGGGAGGTGTGCGGGCGAGAGGGGCAGTATGTCTGGTTTAGATTTCGAGGGGGCTGATCCTCAGGACGAGTCCGTCCGGATCAGCGGTAAGGTCAAGTGGTTCGATCCTGGCAAGGGCTATGGTTTCATTGTCCCTGACGATCCGGGCCAGACCGGTTTGAAGGACGTGCTGCTGCACGTCACCAGCCTGCGCCAGCACGGACACGAAAACGCTCTGGAAGGCTCCGCCATCGTCTGCGACGCGGTACGTCGGGCCAAGGGCTGGCAGGTCTCCACGGTGGTCGAGCTCGACGAGTCGAGCGCCACCCCTTCAATGGATCGCCCACAGCGGGACGGCTTCCGCCGCGACGAGCAGCACGCCCGTCGGGATGGTTTTGACCGCGCGCCGGTTCGGCATGAGGACGACAGCCGCTACGACGCGCGCCCGCCCCGTCGTCCGCTGCAGGCGCAAGGCGCGCTCGAAACCGCCACCGTCAAGTGGTTCAACCGCACCAAAGGCTATGGCTTTGTCATGCGCGAGGGCGAGCAGGGCGACATCTTCATCCATATCGAGACCCTGCGCCGCTGCGGTCTCGACGACCTGCAACCGGGCGAGACGGTGATGGTGCGCTTCGCCGATGGTCCCAAAGGCCTTGTGGTGGCCGAGATTCAATCGTCAAACTGAGCCGGTCTCCCGCGAAAGGCGTATCGGTGCGTAGGTTTGGATGGGTCGCCCTGACCGTGACGATGCTAGTCAGCGCATCGTGGGCCGGCGGCTTGTCCGCCGCGGTTCCGGAATACGGATATCGCGTCGTCCGCACCTTTCCGCACGATCCGAACGCCTTTACCGAGGGGCTCTTGTATCTCGACGGCTTTCTCTACGAGAGCACGGGTGAGGAGGGCCATTCGGCGGTGCGCAAGGAAGAGCTGGAGACCGGCAAGGTCCTGCTCGCGCGCGCCATACCCCCGACCCTGTTCGGTGAGGGTATCGTCGCCTGGAAGGACAGGCTCTACGAGCTGACTTGGCAGTCGCAGGTGGGCTTCATCTATGACCGCGCCACCCTGACCCCCTTCGCCCGCTTCAGCTACCCTGGCGAGGGCTGGGCCCTGACCCGCGACGACAAGCGGATCATCATGAGCGACGGGACGCCAGAACTGCGCTTTCTCGATCCCGACACTCTGAAGGAGATCGGCCGGATCAAGGTCACGGACGAGGGACGCCCGGTCTCTGACATCAACGAGCTCGAATATGTGAAGGGCGAGGTCTACGCCAATATCTGGAAGACCAATCGCATCGCGCGCATCAATCCGGCGACTGGCAAGGTGGTGGGTTGGATCGACCTCACAGGCCTGCTTCCCGCCAATGAGCGCCCGCCCACCCAGGAGGCGGTGCTGAACGGCATCGCCTATGACGCCAAGACCGACCGGCTGTTCGTGACGGGCAAGCTGTGGCCCAGGCTCTACGAGATCAAACTTGTGCCCAAGACCGCCAAGTCCGCGCGCGGTCACCGTGGCTGAAGACGAAACGGCGATCACGCCGCCGCATGGATTCGTCCGTTCCGAGCGGCGCGGGCCTTTCACCGAGCATAACGGCCCGCTGTTCCATAAGGCCGATACCGATTCGACCGTCCACGGCTTCCAGGCCCTGAAGCGACACTGCAACGGCTATGGCATCGTGCACGGCGGCATGCTGGCCAGCTTCCTCGACGGGTTGCTCGGTCATGCGGTGGGCGCTGCCGCCAAGCGGCCGGCCGTGACGATCCACCTGTCACTCGACTATCTGTCCATGGCTCGGGCGGGCGACTGGATCGAGGGCGAAGCCAAGGTTACGCGACTTACCCGCGACGTGGCGTTCGCCGAGGCCCGCGCCTATGCCGGCTCGACCGATCTCATCCGCGCCACCGCGCTTTTCAAGCTCATGGGCCGCAAGACGGTTTAGCCTCATTGCGGCGCAGCGCTGGGGATGGCATTAGCCCCTGCCAGTACGGAGCGTAGCGCAGCCTGGTAGCGCATCTGCTTTGGGAGCAGAGGGTCGCAGGTTCGAATCCTGCCGCTCCGACCACTGGACTAATCGAGGACCGAGGGATCGCCATGCTGGCCCGCATCTTCCGCCCCGCCAAGTCGGCCATGCAATCGGGCTTGGCCAAGACGCGAGACTGGGTGCTGGAATTCGAGCCGGCCACGGCCCGATCGCCCGACCCCCTGACAGGCTGGACCTCGTCGGACGACATGCGCGGCCAGGTGCGCCTGAGCTTCGACACCGAGGAGGACGCCATCGCCTACGCCCAGAAGAACGGCATTCCCTTCCGTCTGATGGAGCCTAAACCGGCCAAGAAGATGCTCAAGGCCTATGCGGACAACTTCGCCATCGTCCGTCGTTTTCCCTGGACCCATTAGCCGTGGCGATCAGGCGCCCGTAGCTCAACCGGATAGAGCACCCGCCTTCTAAGCGGGCGGTTGCAGGTTCGAGTCCTGCCGGGCGCGCCATTTCATATGCCCCTCGGCTTCGGTGGCTTCTCGGCCCGAAGCGTAGCGATTCCGCCACATAGGCGTTGAATTTTCATCACAGTCAGGGCACACACGCGTCATGACGGCGACCGCCGAGGATTTTCTGGATCCCGCCGAGGCCGGCGCGCCGCTCGGGCGCGTGCTGCGCGGCCCGGCGCGTTATGCCTTCGGGACGGGTTTCGTGCTCGCCGCCGCCATTACCGCGATCACCATCTTCCTGACCGCCACCGCGCCGGGATCGCGCACGGCCGCCGCGCCGTCGAGCGTCATCCTGACCGTGCTTTCGCTGAACCTCGTGCTCATCCTGGTCCTGGCGGCGGGTGCGGGTTGGCGGGCCCTGCGCCTGTTCGGGCCCAGCGCCGCCGACGCCGGGGTCCGTCTGCACCGGCGCTTCGTGGTGCTGTTCGCCCTGGCCGCCATGCTGCCGGCCGTCGTCGTGGCGCTGTTCTTCGGGCTCCTGGTGACCCAGGGGATCGAGAACTGGTTCTCCAGTCGCCTGTCCACCCTGGTGAAGAACGCTGCCGAGGTCGCGCGCGCCGATCTGTCGTTCCGCGAGGACGTGGTGCGCGGCAATGTGGGCCGCATCGCCATCGACCTGAACCAGCCCACCGTGGCGGCCCTGCTGCAAACCCACCGACTGACCTATAGCGCGCTCCTGGCCCAGGCGGTGGAGCACGACTTCACCGCCGTCTACATTCTCGATTCCGACGGGCGGGTCCTGGCGCGGGCGGAGAGTCCCGGAGCGCCGGCCTATGCCGCGCCCCCGCTCGGCATTCTCGATCGCGCTGCCCGGTTCGGCGATCTGCGCACCAGCGAGCCCACGGATTCGGACCTGTTTCGCGCCATCTACCACCTCAAGGGCTATCCGGACGCCTTCCTCTATGTAACCCGCTCGATGGACCCCAAGACTCTGACCCAGCTGCGCCAGTCGGAGCAGGCCGTCATAACCTATCGCGATGCGGAGGTCAGTCGCGGCCGCGTGCAGCTCGTGTTCGCCATGAGCTATGTCTCCACCGTGCTGCTGGTTCTGATCGGCGCCGTGTGGGTGGGGATGAGCGCCGCGACCCAGATCGCCACGCCGGTAGGTCGCCTGGTGCGGGCCGCGGGCCGTGTCGCGGGCGGAGACCTGACCGCGCGGGTGCCGGCGGACAAGGATCCTGAAGAGATCGCCGTCTTGTCTCGCGCCTTCAATCGGATGACCAGCGATCTTCAGGCGCAGCAGGAAGCCCTGCGCAGCGCCAGTGTGGAGGCCCTGGCCCGTAGCCGCTTCATCGAGACCGTGCTCTCCGGCGTCAGCGCTGGCGTGATCGGCCTCGACAATGCCGGACGGGTCTCTGCGATAAACGACCGCGCCCTGGCGCTGCTCGGCCTCGATGAGGATGTCCACGGTCGCGTGATCGCCGAAGCAGCGCCGGAACTGGCCGCCACCGCCCACCGGGCGCTGGATAACGCCAGCGATGCGGAAGGCGAGGTGGATGTTGTCCGTGGGACGGAGACCCGGCGCCTGCGGGTGCGCGCCTCGGGCCGCAGTGACGGCCTTGTCCTGACCTTCGACGACATCACCCGGCTGATGGCGGCTCAGCGCAATGCCGCATGGCGCGACGTCGCCCGGCGCATCGCCCATGAGATCAAAAACCCGCTGACCCCGATCCAGCTCTCCGCCGAGCGACTGAAGCGCAAATACCGCCGCGAGATCACCCATGACGTGGAGACCTTCGATCGCTGCACCGACACGATCATTCGTCAGGTGGGGGATATAGGTCGGATGGTGGACGAGTTCTCCTCCTTCGCCCGCATGCCCGCCCCCAAGTTCGCCACGGAGGACGCCGCCGAACTGCTCCGCGCCGCCGTCTTCGCCCAGCGCGTGGCCTATCCGGACATCCCGGTGGAGCTGGAGGAGCCGGCGGGCGTCGTGCCTCTGGTCTGCGATGCGCGCATGGTGGGCCAGGCCTTGGCCAATGTACTGAAGAACGCCGGCGAGTCCGAGGCCGCCCACCGCGCCGCGGATCCCGACCATCGCGGCGGGCTGAAGGCCAGCCTCACCCTCGACGACCAGCACATCGTCATCGCGGTAGAGGATCAGGGTGTCGGCCTGCCCGAACGCGACCGCGAGCGGCTGACCGAACCCTATGTCACCACGCGCGAGAAGGGCACTGGCCTCGGCCTCGCCATCGTCAAGCGCATCCTCGAGGAGCACGGCGGCGAACTGCAGCTGACCGACGCCCACAAGCTTCCCGGCGCCCGTGCCATCTTCATTTTTCCCCGTCCCGTCGCATCCGCCGACGCCGTGGCGGTCTAGGAGTAACCCATGGCAGACATTCTCGTCGTCGACGACGAAGCCGATATTCGCGAACTCGTCTCCGGTATCCTGGAGGACGAGGGCTATTCGGTCCGCACCGCCGCCGATTCCACCTCCGCCCTGGCGGCGATCCGCGCCCGCCGTCCAGCCCTTCTGGTGCAGGACATCTGGATGCAGGGCGGGGGCCTGGACGGGCTGGAGCTGCTCGACGTGGTCAAGGAGATGGACCCCGACATGCCGGTGGTGATGATCTCCGGCCACGGCAATATCGAGACCGCCGTCAGCGCCATCAAGCGCGGCGCCTATGACTTCCTGGAAAAGCCGTTCAAGTCCGACCGATTGATCCTGTGCGTCGAGCGCGCCATGGAGGCGGCGTCCCTCCGCCGCGAGAACAAGCGGCTACGCACCCAGGCCATGGCCCCGGACGGCATCGTCGGCCGTTCGGCAGCCGTGCAGCAGCTGCGTAACACCATCGCCAAGATCGGCCCGGCCAACAGCCGCATCCTGATCACCGGTCCTTCGGGCTCGGGCAAGGAGCTTGCGGCGCGCATGATCCACCAGTGCAGCCCCAGGGCGCGAGGCGAATTCGTGGCCGTCGGCGCCGCCGGCATGACGCCCGAGCGCATGGACCTGGAGCTGTTCGGCGAGGAGGGGGAGGGCGGTCGTCCGAAAAAGATCGGAGTGTTCGAGCGCGCCCACAACGGCACCCTATTCCTCGACGAGGTGGGCGACATGCCCCGCGAAACGCAGGGGCGGATCCTGCGCGTACTGGTCGAGCAGCGGTTCCGTCGCATCGGCGGGGCTCAGGATGTGCAGGTGGACGTGCGCGTGGTCTCCTCCACCGGGCGCAACCTGCGCGACGAGATCATCGAGGGGCGTTTCCGTGAGGACCTCTACCACCGCCTGAACGTGGTGCCCCTGCGCGTGCCCGGCCTTGCCGAGCGCCGGGAGGACATCGCCGAACTGGTAGCCTATTTCATCGACCGTATTTCCGAGGCGACGGGCCTGCCCAAGCGTATCCTCGGCGAGGACGCCATCGCCACCCTGCAGGTGCACGACTGGCCCGGCAATGTCCGCCAGCTGCGCAACAATATCGAGCGGTTGATGATCCTGGCGACCGGCGAGCCGGGCGAGCTGATCAGCGCCGAAATGCTGCCCGCCGAGGTCGCGGCCACTGGCTCGGCCGGCTCCATCGGTCCCGAACGGATCATCGCCCTGCCGCTGAGGGATGCGCGCGAAGTGTTTGAACGGGAATATCTAACCAGCCAGATCATGAGATTCGGCGGCAACATCTCGCGCACCGCCGCCTTCATCGGCATGGAGCGCTCGGCCCTCCACCGCAAGCTGAAGTCCCTCGGCGTGGCGGCGCTGCGCGGGGTCGACGAGGGCGAGGACTGATGGGTCGCATCGCCTATGTGAACGGCCGCTATGCGCCGCTGTCCGAAGCCTCGGTTCATATCGAGGATCGCGGCTTCCAGTTCGCCGACGGGGTCTATGAGGTCTGGGCAGTGATGGATGGACGGCTGGCCGACCATGCCGGCCACTTCTCTCGACTGTGGCGCAGCCTTGGCGAATTGCAGATCGACCCGCCGATGAGCGAGGCCGCCCTCGACCGCGTGTTGCGCGAGACGATCCGGCGCAATCGGATCAAGGACGGCATCGTCTACCTCCAGATCACCCGTGGCGTCGCGCGCCGGGACCACGCCTTCCCCAACCCCGCCGTCGCCCCCACCGTTGTGATCACCGCCAAGCCGCAGGATTTCGCCGCGCTGGACAAGAAGGCGAGGGCAGGGACGAGGGTGATCACCCGGCCCGACAATCGCTGGGGCCGTTGCGACGTCAAGACTGTGGGCCTGCTCCCCAATGCCCTGGCCAAGCAGGCGGCCAAGGAGGCCGGCGCCGGCGAGGCCTGGCTGGTGGACGCCGACGGCTATGTCACCGAAGGCTCCTCTACCAATGCCTGGATCGTGGATGCAGAGGGACGGCTGCGTACGCGCGACACCGGCGCCAACATCCTGCGCGGCATTACCCGCCTCACCCTGCTGGACCTCGCCCGCGAATGCCAGGTCGAGGTGGTCGAGGCGCCCTTCACCCTGGCCGAGGCGAAGGCTGCAAAAGAGGCGTTTTTCACCGCCGCGTCCGCATTTTTGACACCTGTGACAGCGATCGATGGAGAACAGGTGGGCGATGGCCTGCCGGGGCCTGTGACACTGCGCCTGCGTGACCTATATGTGCGGCGTGCGCGGGAGAGGGCGATCTAAACCCCTTCGACGGCGTGCGTGTCTAAACCCTTTGTGTGTGGGGCTCTGCCCCCGACGGAAAACAGATGTCCAACGACAAGAAACAGAACCTGCAGGATACCTTCCTCAACAGCGTGCGCCGGGCCAAGACGCCGCTCACCATCTTCCTGGTCAATGGGGTGAAGCTGCAGGGGGTGGTCACCTGGTTCGACAATTTCTGCGTGCTGCTGCGTCGCGATGGCCAAAGCCAACTGGTCTACAAGCACGCCATCTCCACCATCATGCCCGCCCAGCCCGTGCAGCTTTACGAGCCGGCTGAAGACGAGGACGCTTGAGCGTTTCAGACCAATCCGATCACCGCCCCTCTGAGTCGCGGGGCCTGATCGACCGCCGCGCCCCCATCCAGCGCGCGCTTGTGCTCCATCCCGCCCGCACCCGCGAGCGGGGGGGCTTGCGTGCGCCCGCCTCCCGTCTCGAAGAGGCGGAAGGGCTGGCCCGCGCGCTCGATCTCCACATCGTCTCCGCCGAGATCGCGCCAATCCGCCAGGTCACCCCCGCCACCCTGCTCGGCGGCGGCAAGGTGATCGAGCTGAAGACGATCATCGAGGCCGAAGAAATCGACGTGGTGGTGGTCGACGACCAGCTCACCCCGGTCCAGCAGCGCAATCTGGAGAAGGCCTGGCAGGTCAAGGTGATCGACCGCACTGGCCTGATCCTGGAGATCTTCGCCCGCCGCGCCCGCACCCGCGAGGGCAAGCTGCAGGTGGAGCTGGCCCGCCTTACCTATGAGCGCTCGCGCCTCGTGCGCACCTGGACCCACCTGGAGCGCCAGCGCGGCGGCTTCGGCGTCATGGGCGGCCCGGGCGAAACCCAGATCGAAACCGACCGGCGCCTGCTGGCCGAGAAGATGGACAAGCTCAAAAAGGAGCTTCTGGAGGTCCGCCGCACGCGCACCCTGCACCGGGATGCCCGCAAGCGCACGCCGTACCCCACCATCGCCCTCGTCGGCTACACCAATGCCGGCAAGTCCACCCTGTTCAACCGCCTGACCGACGCCACGGTGGAGGCCAAGGACATGCTGTTCGCCACCCTCGATCCCACCCTGCGCGAATTGAAACTACCCGACGGCCGCCCCGCCATCCTGTCCGACACCGTGGGCTTCATCTCCGATCTGCCGCACGAGCTGGTGGAAGCGTTCCGCGCCACCCTGGAAGAGGTGGAGGAGGCCGACATCGTGCTGCACGTGCGCGACATCGCCGGCGAAGCCTCCGCCGCCGAGGCCGCCGATGTGCGCGCCGTGCTCGCTGATCTCGGCCTCGAGCCCGACGACAGCCGCCTTGTCGAGGTGTGGAACAAGATCGACCAGCTGCCCGAGGACGACCACGCCGTGATTCGCGCCCGCGCCATCCGCTCGGCCGAAACCGGCGGGGTGGAGGCCTGGGCCGTCTCCGCCATAACCGGGGAGGGGTGCACGGCCCTGCTCGCCCGCCTGGCGGAGCGCGTGGATCAGGCCCCGCCGCTGGAGGTGTCGCTCGCCCCCGAGGCGGGAGAAGCCGCCGCCTGGCTCTACCGCCACGGCCGGGTCACAGCGCGCGAAGAGGACGAGGAAGGGGCCCTGCACCTTACCGTGCGCCTCGATCCCCAGGCCCAGGGCCGGTTCGAGCGGCTGTTTCCACAGACCGCCCTGCGCGCCGCCGAATACCCCGCCCCATAAGCAAAACCCGACGCCCCTCATTCGGAGGTGCGCCGGGTTTCAAGTCAGGCCGGGCAGACGTCGTAACGCCCGCCGCCCTCAACCTCAGTAATAGCGCCAGCCGCCGTGATAGGCCCGGCGATTGTGCCAGTAGCGGTGACCATCCCAGTAACCGCGGCCCGGATAGAAGACGCCGAGGGCGGGGATGCCCGGAACCACGGCGACGGGGCCGCGGTTGGGCCGGCAGTGGCCATAAGGGCCGCGATGGCCGCCGGGGCCGCAGCCCTGCGCCGCATTCGCCGACGACACGCCGGCCAGGGTTGCACTGGCGGCCAGGGCCGCGATCATGACTGTCTTCAGCATTTGAGCCTCCTTGAGTTCAAGGCCGCATCCGGTGCGACAATCTGACCATCGCCGTTCGCCCATGAACTTTGCCTGAACGGGGAAAGCAGGTTCGGGAGGTGTGCACTGGCTCCGCCGCCTGATCGTTTCAGCACCATTCCCGAAAGCTGACGCTCCCGACTTCCGAGAAGGGTGGCGAGCGGTCATGTCGAGCGGCGACATTTCAACCGCGTGGCGTACTGCAAGTTCAGGACAGATTTGGGTTGTTTGAACTCAAGCTGCGCCGCCTCCAGATGCCGAATGCAAATCTGGCTAGGTTGATCAAGCCTACAAAGCCAAGGATAGATGCGCCCCAAGTTCTTGCTATGCCGTGAAAAATGTTCAGTTGGGTGACGGCCCAGAATAGGGCGAAATATGCAATCGCGCCAACCCACAGGAGCAACGAATTCCGCAAATCAGTGCCCACGCTACAGCGATCCTCGCGCAAGTGGAAAGAGCCATCCCACTAAGAGACTGCGCCAAAGCTCCAATGTCCGCAACGGGTCGCGAGCTGACTTTGATCATGCTCCGGTCATAGGACATGCGGGTCGGCTCCGTCCGGCTCTGACGCCATGAACCAGCGGACACAACGCGCATATGGGCGTATGGACGGCCTACGCAGGATGCCATGGTGATGACCCTTTCGATACTGTCGGGCGATCCGTTGGAGATGGGGCCGCTGGTCTCGTCGATCTATCCCGTGCCGCCGGACCAGACCGTGGCCGACGGCGAGATTCTGACCTTCGAGGTGCGCGAGGCGGACGGCGAGGGGCTCGGCCTGGTCCAGGGCATCCGCCAGATCTACGCCGTCGATGGTCAGATGTTCGAAGGTGAGCTCAGCTATGATGTGCGCCCGCCCAGCCATGAGGGCCTGCAGCGTCTGGGCGACGAGGAGGTCTATGCCTGCGCCCTGACCGTGCGGATCGAGGATGGCTCCTCGCGCGTCCTGCACACGTCCACGACCCTGCCTGAACCGGCGGCCCAGCCCCGTCGCCGGGTGATCAAGCAGAGCCCGCCCTACCGTCCGGCGCCCTATGAATGGAGCAGCCAGCGGCGGCGATAGGGCGGCTTATCCCCGATGTCTCCACGGCTTATCCACACCGGCGAAAACCAGGTTAGACTAGGTCCATGGATGCGCGGCCTGAATTCGGCGCGAGTCCAGACTAGGACAGCGTGTCCAGATGAGAGTCTAGAGCTAAGACGCTGAAGGTAAAGGGATAGATGGCGTGGCTGGACAATCTGGACTGTCCAGCATGAAGGGAGCGCCGGACCGTGAAAAGGATCGCATGTATCCGTAAGGCGCACATTGCGCCACGAAAGTGGGGCGGTCCGAGCGCCTAGTCCTTGGCGGCCTTTTCGGCCGTCTTGGCCTCTATCCACAGGTTTTCCATTTCTTCCAGGTTGGATTGCTCGGGGCTGCGGCCCTGCGCGGCGAGGCGGGCCTCGATATGGCCGAAGCGGCGGATGAACTTCGCGTTGGATGAGCGCAGGGCGTCCTCCGGGTCGAGGTCGAGCTTGCGGGCCAGGTTGGCGCAGACGAAGAGCAGGTCTCCCAGCTCCTCGCGGGCCTTGGCGTGATCTCCCGCGGCGATCTCCGCCTCCAGCTCCGCCACCTCCTCGTGCAGCTTCTCAAGCACGGCGGGTGCATCGGGCCAGTCGAAACCGACCCGGCCCGCCCGTTTGGTCAGCTTCACCGCGCGGGTGAGGGCGGGCAGGCCCGGCGGCACGTCGTCGAGCACGCTCTGGTTTCGCCCCCCCATCCTCGCGGCCTTGGCGGCGCGTTCGGCGGCCTTCAGCGTTTCCCAGGCGGCGGTCTGCTCGGCGGCGTCGGCATAGGCGCCGCCCGCGAAGACGTGGGGGTGACGGCGGATCATCTTGTCGCAGATGGCGGCCACCACGTCGGGGAAGGCGAAGGCGCCTTGCTCCTCGGCCATGCGGCTGTGGAACACCACCTGCAGCAACAGGTCGCCGAGCTCGTCCTTCAGGTCGGCGAGGTCGCGCCGCTCGATGGCGTCGGCTACCTCATAGGCCTCTTCCACCGTATAGGTGGCGATGCTGGCGAAGGTCTGTTCTCTATCCCACGGGCACCCTTCTACGGGGGCGCGCAGGCGGGCCATGATCTCGATCAGCCGGTCGATGGGCGGCGAGGTGGGGGCAGGGGCGGGAGAGGCGCTCATGCCCCTCCATACCGCGCGACTCAGGCCGCGTCGCGCACCGCCAGCGCCGCGCGCACCGCGTCGTGCCGTGCTTCGTTCAGGCGGTAGCCGACAAGGCTGAGCGCGCCCAGCACCACGAAGGCGATAGGCAGGAAGGCGAAGGTCAGCTCCAGCCCATGCAGGGCGGCCGGGGTGTTGCGCACCGCCTCGCTGGCCCGGAAGCCGAACATCTGCAGGAGCGGGAAGGTGATGGCGACACCGAGCGCGCTGCCCACCTTGGTGCCGGCATTGTGCAGGGCGTAGATCATGCCGGTGCAGTCGCTGTGCAGGTCCAGCCGCGCCTCGTCGCAGGCGTCCGCCGTCATGGCTCGCAGCAGGATGAGGTAGGCGGAGAAGGCGATGCCAGCGAGGAACATGCTGAGGATGCCGAAGGGCATGGAGCCCCTGGGGACCAGCAGGCTCGTGCTCTGCACGGCGATATAGTAGCCGCAGGAGAGGATCATGGCCCGGTGCTTGCCCACCGCCTTGGCGAGCTTGCTCCACAGCGGCGCCCCGGCGAACCCGCCGACGAAATAGACCAGGAGGAGCAGGTTGGCGTCGCCCGGGCTGAACCCTCGCGCCTGGCGGAAGAAGAACAGGAAGATGGCTCCGGTGATGCCCGGCGCGGTGGCCAGCAGCACCGTGCAGGCCAGGATCCGCATCACCGCGGGGCGGCGCACGACCCGTAGATAGTCGCCGATCCGGGTTTCGGGCCGCGCACCAACTGCGGCGATCGGCTCGCGCACCTTCCAGAGGGCGAGAGCGATTGTGATGGGGGTCAGAACGATCACGAACCAGCCCATGGAAGCCACGCTCGACGCTTCGTCCGCCGGGGCCAGTCGGGCCAGGATCACTGGCAGCACCAGCACCAGAATCATGCCGCCGACGGTGCCGGCCTGTACCCAGCCATAGATGCGCGAGCGCTGGTGGTAATCCGAAGCGAGCACGCTGCCCCAAGCCAGATGGCTCAGGACGGCCATCGAGTACCCAGCGTAAAGCACCAGCAGGGCGCCGACCACGTAGACGGAGGATGCGCCTTCCGGGGGCATGAACACCATGAACGCGCCGACCACCAGCACCGGAACGCTCATGGCCATCCACGGCTTGAACCGACCGAAGCGGGTGCGGGTGCGGTCCATGATTGCGCCGAGGATCGGGTCGAAGCCGATGTCGATCAACCGCACGATGGAGAAGATGGCTCCGATCGCCGCCAGGCTCAGCCCCACATGGGCGGCGTAGAAATGCGGCAGGTAGACCACCAGGGGCAGGGCCAGCGCCGCCAGGGGAAAGGCGGGTCCCGAGAACATGCCGAGCGTCGCGCCGGATAGCCGTCCGGCGCTCGGTATCCGGCGCTCATCGACCGCAACAACGGGTTCGCCGAAATCGGCGCTGGGTATCGCAGTCATGACGTCCTCCCGGGCGCCTCTGCGGACGCACTCAAGCGTATTGAGCGCGCCTTTCGCCTGTTCGGCAAGCTTGACGGGCGGACGATAGGCTCGAAGAAGGACGGATAAGGCCGCCTGTCTACGCCGGTTAGAGATGTCGCGCTGGGCGCCAGATAGAAATGTCACTGCCGGGCAGGTGAGGGGAGCGGGCGGGCGCGGAGCCCTCCAACCGCGCAGAGCCCGACCGCTGTCCTCCGCACCGTCGGTTCAGCTTCGTCCTTTGTTTTCCGAGTGCGCCGTCAGGCGCGCGAGGCACGTAGACGCCTCCGATGCACGGTTTGTGGGATTCGCGCCCGACGGATAAGATTAGGCGTGAAATCCTTGTCATCTCCAAAGCCGTTCTCTGACGCAGCCGTGGCGGCTTTTCCTTATGGGTGCCGCGCAATGGCCGAAGCGGCCGCGCGCGAATTGAAAACATATGTTGACGATGAATACCGTAAATCTTCGACCACGATGGAGGTATCGGGAAAACCCATCTACGTCCCAAGCCGCTTTCATTTCTTGATCCCGGAAAAAAAGGCCGATCTGGTCGATACGGCGTCTCCGGCAGCTTTGTGCGTTCTCACACGGAGCACGGATGGACATCTAAGGCAGAAGGCGCTCGAGGCCATTGTCGGTCTGCGTGAAGCCTGGGTTCCGCCATTCGTCGTTCTGCTGGTCGGCGAATATGTTGTCGAGATCATCCAGGACATTCAGGCATCGTTGCCGGTGTTGGACGAGGTGATCTATTCAAATTTTGTTCGCGAGAACCGAGCCATCATGCGAACGATCCGCTCAAGAGCTTTAAGCTTTTGGGACGCTTATTATCGAAACGAATATCCGGATAGGGCTGCTTACCCAGGCTTAGCTGTTCTTCGTCAATTGGAGGAATGGGCGAGCTGATCACCGCGTGAAAGGGGTTTGAAACCGGTCGGATTCGCTGACCCAAGGTGAGTAGTGGGCGGTAATCTCAAACCGCGTTGTCAGCCGACACTGAACATGTGCTTGGTCTGATCGCGCCGCTTCGGACCCTTGCTGGTCCGCATGCCCGGAGGTTCGGTCTGCTGGCTCTGACGGATCAGGGCGAGGAGGCCGCCCAGCCGCTTGTTCTCCAAGACCGCCGTCTCGGTGACGCGCCGGAGCCTGTCGAAGGTCCGGTAAGGCATTTTCCGGCCCTTGTAGCGAACCTCCAATCGCCCGTCGGGGAAGTCTACGACCTCGACCCTCTGGCCGATGGCCGCCTGGGCGAACTCGGAGGGGTCGATCATGAAAAGGATATTGTCGTACTGGAGCGTCAGCGACTGTGACAGCGTCCGCTCCGCGCGCCAGGTGAAGGCTTCGTCCAGCCGATCTCGCGGCTGCATGGGCCGGTGCAAGTCCTTGTCGTTGAACGGCGCCTTGGCGAAGCGGGCGTTGTAGTCGGCTATGAAGGCCGGCAGGAAGGCGTTGCCGTCCTCCATGAAGCTGACGCCGGCGAGCCTCAACTCCTTCACCAGACGGTCCTGCAACGTCTTGTTGGCGCGCTCGACGCGGCCCTTGCCGGTCGCTCGACCGGCCGCGCTTCTTGGAGATCAGCGCCGTTGCGCATTGTTCTTAGTATGCCTTAGCCAAGCGCTGGACCTGCCGGCGCTCCAGACCGAGCAGCTCTGCCGCCGTTGGGGTGGCGAGGCACCCACTCGTAAAATCGCGAAGAATCTCCAGCCGAACCAAATAGGAACCACAGGGAGTTTGCGCCAAATCGCGAAGAATCTCCAGCCGAACCAAATAGGAACCACAGGGAGTTTGCGCCTAAGGAAGATTATCACAAATTAGAGGGGCGCTTCGAAGCGTAGGCCGTCATATGCTGGTTCGACGTTTGGCGGCAGTTCGGCTGCCAAGGTCTCATAGTCTAGATCCACATGCAGATTGGTCAGTATGCCGTGTTTTGGCTTGAGTTCGGCGATCCATTCCAGCGCCTGGGCCACAGTGGCGTGCGTCGGATGCGGCTTGTAGCGCAGTGCGTCGATGATGAAGACCTCTACGCCCTCCAAGGCCGCCATGGCATCAGGCGGCAGGCGGACCACGTCGCTGCAATAGCCCACGGAGCCGATGCGATAGCCCACGGACCGCACACCGCCGTGGTCCTGATCGAAATTCAGAATCGGAATGGAGCCGGATGGACCTTCTATGCTCCACACCTCACAGTGGAGGGGTAAATCACGACGCTCGGCAATCGCGGGATATCCGCCTTCGTCCCTGAAAATATAGCCGAAACGGGCGTCTATTGTCTGTCGCGTCGCCGTATCCATCCAGATCGGGATGCGCTTACGTTGGCGAATAAAAAAGGCGCGAATATCGTCGATCCCATGGACCTGATCGGCGTGGTCGTGGGTCAGCAGAACCCCATCCAGACGGCGTGCACCCGCGGCCGCGGTCTGGGTGCGCAGGTCGGGCGAGGTATCTATGAGGATTGTTGTCTCATCAGGCTGATCCGACGTACTTTTCCGTCGCACCATCATGCTGCAGCGTGAGCGGCGGTTGCGCGGCTCGAGTGGATCGCACGCGCCCCAATCGCCATCGGCGCGAGGGACGCCGCCAGACGAGCCGCATCCGAGAATAGTAAATTCCAGCGTCGCCATCACCCACCTCCAGGACGCGGGATGCGACGGAACAGGTCGAAGAAAGCCTTCTCCGTTCGCGCCTCCGCGTCGTCCAGCGACCACCCACGGATATCCGCGAGTTTTGCAAGGACGTGCGGCAGGTAGGCGGGCTCATTGCGGCGACCACGATACGGAACGGGCGCCAGGTAGGGGCAGTCCGTCTC
Organism: uncultured Caulobacterales bacterium; assembly: GCA_903862425.1. Classification (GTDB taxonomy): domain Bacteria; phylum Pseudomonadota; class Alphaproteobacteria; order Caulobacterales; family Caulobacteraceae; genus CAIOYC01. The sequence goes on from CAIOYC010000008.1 coordinate 208,768, forward strand.
GACGATGATGCGATCCTCCGGCATATCGCGGATGACCGCCCTCACCTCCTCAGCCGCCCTGAACGTGGCGATCCCGGAAACCGAGAACCAGGCGCCGATCGCCGCCGCGCGCACCGCCAGTTCTGGGCCGGAAGTGTAGCAGTGCATCAGGAAGCTAAATGGCCCGACAGCATGGGCGGCCTCGAGCAGGCCGATCATGTCCTCGTCCGCCTCGCGTGTATGAACTACCAGCGGAAGGCCCGTCGCCCGCGCCGCGTCGATATGGGCGGCGAAAACCCGACGCTGAACATCGCGGGGGCTGAAATCATAGTGATAGTCGAGCCCGCACTCTCCGATGCCGACGACGCGCGGATCGTCAGCGAATTCAATTAAAGTGGCGGCGGTAAGATCCGGATTTTCCTTGGCTTCGTGCGGATGCGTTCCCACAGTGCACCAGATGTCGTCGTGGGCATGGGCAATGGCGGATACCGTGGGAAAGTTCGCCACCTTGTCACAGATGGTGATCATTAGGCCGAGGCCGGCGGCCCGAGCGCGGGCGATCACCTCCGGCTGGTCGTCGGCGAACTGGAGGGCATGCAGGTTGACGTGACTGTCGATCAGCATCAGGCGGCGTGGCTGGTGCGGACGGCGGCATTGAGCGTTTCCATCGCTGTGGAAAGGGCATCGGCGCGGTCGAGGTTCAATCCCTCCACCATGGCCGTCAGACCCGCCAGACGCTCCCAGGCGCGCGCCCAGCCGTCTCCCGCGGCGCCGCCCGCCAGAGCTCTTTGACGTGACGCGGCGACCAAACGCTCAATGATCAGCGCAAAGCGAACCTTACCGGCCTCGCCGCGCAGGCTGTCAGCCATGGTCTGGACCGCCTGCAGGCGATTGGGGCCGATGGAGGTGAGCAGAGCTTCGACTTGCCGGTCGATCTCTATCGCCCCTTGCTCGGCCAAGGCGCTGGCCCGGCCCGGCGAACCTTCGGCCATATCAGCTAGGCTGGCGTCCAGGCCGCGCTCGCTCAGGAAAGACTGCAGCGCCGCAGTCGGCCAAGGTGCGAACGCCAGCCGGCGACACCGCGAGCGGATGGTCGGCAGAAGCTTCCCCGGCGCATGGGAGATCAGGAGGATGACACCGCGACCCGACGGCTCCTCCAGCGTCTTCAGCACCGCATTGGCGGCGTTGGGATTGAGATCGTCGGCGGCGTCGATAATGGCGACCCGATAACGCGCCACGGCCGGAGCCTTGGAAAAGAACTCGGGCAATCGGCGCGCCTGATCCACTGAAATCACCTTGCGAACCACCCCGCGCTCTTCCTCTCGCTGAAGCATGAGGAAATCAGGATGAGAGCCCGCGGTCATCAGCCGCAGCGCCGGATCGTCATCCGGCGGATCGAAGCTCGCTGCGCCAAGTAATCGCGCTGCGGCGCGCCAAGCGAAGGCGGCCTTGCCGACACCTTCAGGGCCTGTAAGGAGCCAGGCATGGTGTAAGCGGCCGCGCGACAAGGCGTCCTCGAAGGCTGCGATCGGCTCCTGCGTGTGCAGGAGGGGAGTCATCGCTCCGCCTCCCTGTCGCGCCGCAAAAAGTTGGCGACAGCCTCGGCGATAGCGGCGCTCACGCCGTCGATGGACTGGTTGGCGTCGATCACGGCGCAACGATCTGGTTCGGCAGCCGCGACCGCCAGAAAGCCCTCGCGCAGGCGCTGATGAAAGGCCAGGCCCTTGCTCTCGAACCGGGCCTCCGCACCGCCTCGTTCAGCGGCGCGCGCCAGGCCCGCCTCCGCCGGCAGGTCGAGGATCAGGGTCAGGTCTGGTCGTGTCGCGCCCAGCACCGCGTGCTCGATGCGGTTGATGAGGGTCGGATCGATACCGCCGGCCGCCCCCTGGTAGGCGCGGGTAGAGTCGGCGAAACGATCGGAGATGACGATCGCTCCGCGCGCCAGCGCGGGCCGGATCAAGCGTTCCAGATGGTCCGCACGAGCCGCGTAGAGCAACAGGGTCTCGGCGATGGGCGACCAGCGGTCGGCCTCACCTTGCACCAGAAGTGCGCGGATGGCCTCTGCCCCTTCGGAGCCACCGGGCTCACGCGTGGTGACGACCTCACGACCCGAGGCGGCTAGACGTTCGGCAAGGCGGCGGACCTGGGTGGACTTGCCGGCCCCCTCCCCGCCTTCGAAGGTGATGAAAATTCCTCGACGCACACCGCTCACATTGGCCGCTTCGGCGTTCGACGCAAGCGCAGGCGAGGTCAGAACCCGGCAGAAACCTTGGCGTCGTTGAAGCCGAGGGCGACGACGCGGCTGCGGGCGCTGTCGGCGCTACCGCTGTCATCCCAGGGCCCAACCACGACGCGGTAAAGCGTGGCGCCGCGGCGATCCAAAGGCTTCACGGTCGCCGATCCGGCCGAGGCGAGTTGCGCGGCCACCCGGTCAGCGGCGTCGCGGGAGGAGAATGCACCGGCCTGAACGACATAGACGCCCTGCCCTGTCCGTACAGGCGGGCTGCGCCTCGCCAGTTGAGCGGGTGAGACGATCTGATAGGTCGGCATCGACCTGGGGGGCTTGGTGAAATCCGATACCAGCGGCCCGGCGGCCATCGTCACCGGCGCGGAAAATCCCGTCAGCGGCGCGGGGCCGATATAGCGCACCCGGACCCGCGTCGTGCCCTTCACCGCATAGCCGAGTTGTTCGGCTCCTGCATGGGAGAGATCGATAATACGACCCGGATGGTAGGGGCCACGGTCGTTCAAGCGCACCTGCATGCTGCGGCCGTTGTCGAGATTCGTCACCTCGACGATGCACGGCATGGGCAGGGTGGCGTGGGCGGCGGAGACGGCGTGCATATCGAAGATTTCGCCATTGGCGGTCTTCTTGCCGTTGAACGCGTCGCCGTACCAGGAGGCTAGGCCGACCTCGTCATAGGTCGGTTGCTCGGCGGGAACGTACCATACGCCGCCCTGCTGGTAGGGGGCTCCGACCTTGTAGCGGCCGCCGGCGGTATTGTTGGCGCGGGGTTGCGGTGTCAGCGTGTTGACGGACCTGGGTACACGGGGCGCTTGCGCCGTCTGCTGATAGGTGAAACGTGTCAGTGCAGGCGCCTCTGGGGACAGGCTGGCGCAAGCGCCGAGCAGTCCCGCCAGCGTCAACACAAGTGCTCCCGTTCGCACGCGGGCCATGCCCGGCGCGGTTCGCGTCGATGAAACCATTCTGGTCACTGTCCCAGCCATACCGCATGCGCGGCGACCCGATCGGCAGCTTTTGCCCCCGAACCTGGACGATATTACCCACCGCCCATTTCGGGTTGGCTAAGCGACACGGTTAAAGTGATGGTCACCATCTTTCAGGGCCGACCTGTTGAAAGCCATCCAACGATCACCCTTGAACTTGCGAATGACATGCAATATCCAGTGAGCCTTGCCGTGTGGAACGCTGTCATGCACATCCCTGCCGTTGCCTGGCGCGCGCTGCTCCTTGCCCTATGCCCGACCGGTATGGCCCTCGCGCGCACGCCCTACCTCCTGCCGACCGCCTTCGATGTGCGCGGCGGAGGCGTCACCTTGGTCGGGGCGACCACCGAGGACGACTATTTCACCCCAGATGGCGGCTTGGCCGTACCGGCGCTGGTGGAAACGACGCCGGCTGGCCAAGCGGTGGATGTCAAAGCGACAACCACGCTCAAGGATCTGACCGTGATCGAGGCGGGGATAACGGCGCCGGGCACCTATCGCTTCTCCACCGGCCAGTACGTAATGCGTACCACCACATTCGTGAACGTAGACGGTAAGTGGTTGTTCGTGCGCCAGCCACGCGGTCCCCGGCTTGGCGACAGGGGCGGTAGGCCGCCTGAAAGCGGCAAGCCCGGCGGCATGGCCGGAATGTCGCACGGTGCTGGTGGGAGACCAGGCGGCGGAACTGCGGCTGGCGGCGACAGCCCGCCCAACTCAATCGCTCAGGCCGATGTGCCCGCCGGGGCTCCCAGCAAGTCTGTGGAGAGCATCTCGGTGGTCGAGACCTATGTGACCAAGAGCGCCCCCACCGATACCGCGTTATCGACCACCGGCCGTGGCTTCGAGCTCAAGCCCGTCACGCATCCCAACGCGGTCTATGTAGACCAAGGCTTCGCCTTCCAGGTACTCGTGGACGGCCAGCCGGTGGCAGGCGCCCTGGTCAGCGTCTACCGCGCCGGCAACATCTATGACGACCGGCGCGTGGCGGCGGAGACCAAGACTGACGCCAAGGGGATGGCCAAGGTCAGGTTCGACCGGCCGGGCGTCTACCTGCTGACCACCCACAGCGCTGCTCAGGCGCCGAGCGCCGAGCCCATGCCGCGCAACTACACCTACAGCCTCACCTTCGAAGTGACCCGTTAGGCCGGAAGATCAACACCGTGAAAGCATTTACCTCCTGGCTTCTGGCCGGCGCCGCCATCCTACCGCTCGCGGCGCCCGCTGTGCTCCATGCGGAGCCCTTCCGCTTCCACTTCGATCATGTACTCGGCACTTCGCTCGATATCGTGGCCCTGGCGCCGGACGAGACCACCGCCATGATGGCGACCACCGCCGCTAGGCATGAGATCACCCGCCTCGACGCCATCCTCAGCGAATGGCGCGCGGACAGTCAGCTCAGCGCGTTCAACCGCGGCGAGTTGGCGGCGCAGGCGCCCGAAGTCACCGCGGTGCTGAACCAGTGCGAACACTGGCGCGCCGTCACCGGCGGCGCTTTCGATTGCCGCGTGGGCGGCGCCCTGCAGGTGCTGCGTGAGGCGGATAGCTCCGGCGCGACGCTCCAATCCGCGCGGCTGGAGCAGGGCCTCGCGAGCGGCCACGTCACCGTGGACGGTATGGCCAAGGGCTACGTAATCGACGCGGCCCTCGCCGCCGCCCGCCGCGCCAGTCCAAACCTCGCAGGCCTCATGATCGATATCGGCGGCGACCTGCGCTGCTGGGGCCGCTCCCCCGTGCAAGGCGGCTGGTCCGTCGGTGTGGCCGACGCCGGAGACGCCGACAACACTCGCCCCGCCCAGGTACTGCGCGTGGCTGACCGCGCGCTTGCCATGAGCGGGCGCGGCGCACGCGACTTGAAGGTCGATGGCTGCATGGTTTCGCACACACTCCAGCCCGTCACCGGCCAGCCGGTCTCCGGCGTGCGCTCGGCCGCCGTGGTGGCGCCTACGGCCGCCGAGGCTGACGCGCTGTCTACCGCCTTTATGGTCATGGCTCCGGACCGGGCCTTAGCCCTGGCCCACCGCCTCGACGGAGTTGAAGCCTACATCACCGGCTCGGACGGCGTGCGCTACGTGTCCGAAGGGTGGGACACAATGATATCGCCCGAACCGAAGCTGACCCGCGCCCGGAACGATGCGCCGGGCGCCGCTTTGGTCGCTAGGTCGCTGGGCCTCGACCTGACCTACACCGTCCCGAAGATCGACGCGGAGCCCTACCACGCGCCCTACGTGGTCATGTGGATCACCGACGAGAGCCGCAAACTCATCCGGACCCTCCTGGTGCTCGGCGTGAAGCCGAAGTGGGCGCCAGAAAACTTCATCTGGTGGCGTCGTTACGGACGCTTGAACCCGCAGGTGATCGATAGCGTCGGCCGCGCCACTCGCCTGCCCGGCCGCTATTCGGTCAGTTGGGACGGTAAGGACGAAAGCGGAGCCGCAGCGCCCACAGGTAAGTACATCGTCCATATCGAAGCCTCTCGCGAGAAGGGCGGGCACACTTACCAGACCGTCGAACTCGACCTTTCACGCGCTGGGACAACGGCCCTGCCGGCCAAGGACGAGATGGGCGCGGTCGCGATCAAGTTCGGACCCGGCGTTTGACTCAGTCCGAAGCCGGATCGCCGGTCGCAAAGAAGCGGACCCCACAGTCCGCTAGGCGTGCAGGTTTCGACCGCGGAGCCTTCTACCGTCTATGCCGACTGCTGCACGCCTATCTTTCGGCCTTTGCCTTCCTGGCGCTGATCTTCTTCTCAACTAGCGGCCTGCTGCTGGATCATCCGGAATGGATGCAAAATCGCGGCCGCGAGAGATCCTCGAGGCTTAGCTTACCCGCCCCTGTGATGATAAGGGCGCGCGGCATGAAGGATCCCTCCGCCTTCCTCGGCGAGGAGACGGTGAAGCGCACCTCCCTGCTCGGTCGTTACAAAAGCGGCGAGGTGGACGACGGGCTGGTCAACATGCGTTTCGAGGGCGTGAAGGGAGCGTCAACCGTGATGGTCGATCTTGCCACCGGCCAGGCCGAGGTGACGACGGAGTATCCGACGGCCTTGACCGTGATTGGCGACCTGCATCGGGGCAAGAACGCTTCGCTCCCCTGGCGCGTGGTTATCGACCTCACGGCCGTCCTGGTGCTCGCCATGTCGCTGATAGGCTATGCATTGTTCTTCAGCCTGCGCTTCCGCCTAAGGACAAGCCTGATTCTGACCGGAGCCAGTCTCACGCTCCTCGTGGCCATCTTCGTCTGGCTGACGCCTTAGCCACGCGTTGATGAGGTCAGAAAGCTCGCCGCAACGCCTTCATGCCCGCGCAGGCTTTAACTGGCGGAACTACCGGCCTCCTATGCTTGGCTGGAATCCTTCGCCTTTTTCCGGATGAACCGTCGGTCGCTGGGCCCAGACTGCGGAAGATTGATCCAGCGCCTTGATTGAGGGCTTCTCGATGTGGCATCGGACCCATCACGCCTCCCGCGCGCCGCGTCGCCACCGCCTTTGGCGCGCCAAAGCCGTGGGAGCGACGCTTGACGGAAACGATCGAGTTGGACGGGTGGCCGAGTGGTTTAAGGCAGCGGTCTTGAAAACCGCCGTAGGTGAAAGCCTACCGTGGGTTCGAATCCCACCCCGTCCGCCAGCAGTGAGCACGGTCCATAAGCAGAGGCGAAGGGTCGAAGCGGATGCGCAGCGTGTTGGTGACGGCGGGGGTACTCAGCTTGCTGGCGATCGTCCCGGCGCGGGCAGGCCCCTTCGCGGCGCTCGGCGGTGACCGCCCAATCCGCGCGTCGAAGATAGCGCCACCGACCAGCCTTCTCGTACCCAGCCCGCCAGATGAGGTCCGCCGAAGGATCGACGCCTATATGGTGGCGCAAGATTTTCAACAGACCGAGCCGGCCAAATCTGCGCCGAACGAAGTCGGCTACGCCCGTCTGGTGGGTGCCACGGCTTTTCACGATGCCGCCGACTGCACGGGCTTGGGTGTGGGCAGCCCAAAGCTCTGGATCGAGACGCTCGTAGTTACACTCGAGCCGGGTACAGGGGGCACACGCGTGGTGTCGCGGGGCGAGTTCAAAGTCCTATTAAACGGGCTCGTTTCGGAAAAACCCTTTACCCTGGCTTGCCGAAGTCGCGGTGTGCTCGAGGATCGCCTTTTCGTAGCGCTCAAAACGCATTGATGCGCGCTCGCCACATTCTGGCGGCCGAAGAGTAAAAGAATCAAGCACGAAGAGGTCGACAGCATTGTCAGCGCGCTCGCCAAGTTATCGCCGCAATTGCATCGAACTTCGCCTCAATGAGCCTTAGTCATCACTTGATGGAACCCATGTAAAGGGATGGTCGTTTTCAACCTATTCGATAACACCCGCATGGGAGGCTAACATGGTCGCCAAGACCTTCGATATGTCGCAACCCGCGACGAATAATACATCTGCTGAACCCCGCTCAGATATGTTTAGCCAGAGCTCGGCTCTCTACAGCCGTATTAACAAGAGGAAGGGTACGTCGCCGTGGATGATCGTCGCCCCGGTGGCCGTGGTTGTCTTGGTCGGCGGCGCGATACTGGCATCCACCGGCTCACATCAGGCCGCTCCGGTGAAAGCCAAATCAGCTCCCACCGTCAGCAGGACGTCCGCCTCGCCCGTCGCGACTTCCGCTCCAGCCGCAATAGAGGCTTCTCCCGTAGCCAAGCCGGTAAAGGCGGAGGCGCACGCCGCAAAGGTCGAAGCTAAACCGGTCGTAGCCCAACGGACAGTGAGCAACCGCGCCAAGACCAACATCGACCGTATGGTCGCGCCCCGTTCGGTTTCCACCTCCACGGGGCCAGCGCCGTCAGCCTATGACGGCGCGAAGTCGGCCGCCCCCTCCGCGCCGGTTCAAGCCGCTTCGCCAGCGCCGGCTCAGACCGTGACGGTCACGCCTGATACGGTGACACCTGCCCCGGTCCAGGCGGTGACTCCGCCCGCAGCAGCCACGCCGGCTCCTGCCCAAGCTACCCCGGCTCCGACGCCGGATACCTCGGCCACGCCCCAGGCTGCGGGTGCGCAACCCGCGCCGCAGCCGACGGCGCCCTCGCCCCAGGCCTAATCGCCTAGCGAGCATTAGAAATGAAGGCGGCCGATCCATCTGGATCGGCCGTTTTTCGTTGAGCGCCGTCCTGATCTGATGCTTCTTTGTGGGCATGACCTTCGACGATATCCGCCGTGTGGTGCTGGCCCTGCCCGGAACGGAAGAACGCACCAGCTACGGCACACCCGCCCTCTTCGTCTCTAAGGCCCTCCTGGTGCGGCTTAACGACGGGGGAGCCGAAGTGGTGCTGCGGATGAGCCTCGAAGAGAAGGCGTTCCTGATGGAGGCCGACCCTACTACCTTTTACGAGACGGACCATTATAGGGGCTGGCCCGCCGTGCTCGCCCGGCTGGACCAACTCGACCATCAGACCTTGCGTACGCTCGTCGTTCGTCAATGGCGCGCCTCGGCGCCGAAGAAGATGCTCAAAGCCTATCCGGATCTCAGCCCTTGACGACCCTTGTTGACGCCCGCGGCCATCGCTGCCCGACCCCTACGTTGCGCCTCCGCCGGGCTCTCGAGTGCGCCACGGAGGGCGAGGTGGTTGAACTGATCGCCGACGATCCCATGGCGCGGATCGACGTGCCGCATTTCGCCCGCGAGAGTGGTAACGAGTTGATGGAGATCGCCGATCAGGCCGGCGTCCTGCGTTTCCGGGTGCGCAAAGGCATGGTTAAGCCGCCGCCCCAGACGCCTTCAGCGCCGCCACTGCATCAGGACTAAACCCCCACTCGACCAGGGCGCTTTCGGTGTGGGCTCCTACGCCGGCGGGGGCGAACTGCACTGCGCCAGGAGTCTGTGAGAATCTCGGCGCCGGCGCGGGCTGGGGCACGCCCTCCACCTCGATGAAGGTCTGGCGCGCCACGTTGTGGGGGTGGCGCGGCGCCTCGTCGAGGGAGAGCACGGGCGCGAAGCAGATGTCGGTGCCCTCCATGATGGCGGTCCACTCGTCCCGGGTCTTGGTGGCGATCACCGCCGCCAGCTTCTCTGTCAGGGCAGGCCAGTCCTCTCGGCTCATCTGGCGCTGGAACTGCGGATCGGTAATACCTGTCTTTTCAAGGAGAAGTGCGTAGAATTGTGGCTCGATGGAGCCGATCGAGATCCAGCCGCCATCGGCGCATTGGTAGGTGTCGTAGAAGTGCGCGCCCCCATCCAGCATGTTGTCGGCCCGTTCGCCGCTCCACATGCCGAGAGCCTTGAAACCGTAGAACATGGCCATCAAGGAGGCCGCGCCGTCGGTCATGGCCGCATCCACGACCTGCCCCTGCCCGGTCGTACGCGCATGGGTAAGCGCCGCCAGCATGCCGAAGGCCAGATAAAGGGCGCCGCCGCCGAAATCTCCCACCAGATTCAAGGGCGGGATGGGTTTGTCCTTGCCGCCGATAGCGTGCAGAGCTCCGGTAAGGGCGATATAGTTCATGTCATGCCCAGCCGCCTGAGCGAGGGGACCGAACTGACCCCAGCCCGTCATACGGCCAAAGACCAGCCTTGGGTTACGCTTCAGCGCGACATCGGGGCCGAGGCCGAGCCGCTCCATTACCCCGGGCCTAAAACCTTCAAAAACGATATCGGCGCCATCCATCAGCTTAAGGCAGGTCTCGATGGCATCGGGGTGTTTGAGGTCGAGCGCCACCGAGCGCCGCCCACGGGCGGTGATGGAGAAGCGGTCCGTGGTGGGACGAGAGCCGCCCACCGGGCCTGTCTTGCGATCGATGCGTATGACGTCGGCGCCGAGGTCGCTCAACAGCATGCCGCAGAACGGCCCCGGCCCGATGCCGGCGAACTCCACCACTCTTACGCCGTCTAGAGGTCCTTGCGCCATGGTCGTCGCTCCCGTCCTGATTTTGTCGTGGTGCTTGTCGCGGTTTGTCGTGGCCTGGGATCAACCCATCAGAGGGATTGGCCGTCGTCGACGGTGATCGCCGTTCCGGTGATGAAGCGCGCGGCAGGACCGCACAGCAGCATCAGCGTCTCGTCCAGCGCCCCCTCGTCCATCAATCGCCGTCGCGGGAAACCCTTGACCTGCTTCTGCCCACCCTCGGTCTTGAACCAGTCGGCATTGATCTCGGTCTCGATATAGCCAGGGCAGATAGCGTTCACGGCGATGCCATGACGCGCCCACTCGCGGGCCATGGTCTGGGTGATCATCAGGACTGCGGCCTTGGATCCGGCATAGGCCGAGAGCCCCTGGATCGGCGTGAAGCCGACGATGGAGGCGATATTGACTATCCGCGCCGTATCCCTCCCCGCAGCGCCGCCTTCGATCATACGTTGAGCGGCCGCCTGTGCGGCGAAATAGACCCCACGCACGTTCACGTCGAAGGTCTGATCGAAGCTCTCGATGGCGAGGTCGAGCGCCATGCCCTCACCACCCACGCCGGCATTGTTGATGAGGATGTCGAGCGGACCAAGCGCCGCCTGAGCCTCGTCGAAAGCGGGCGCGATGGCCCCGGCGTGCGCCACGTCGAGAGCGATAGCGACGGCCTTTCCGCCCTTGGCAGCGATGGCGGCGACCTCGTTTTCAAGCCGATCCACCCGGCGTCCCATCAGGGCGACGCTCGCGCCCGCAGCGCTGAGCAGGTGGGCGAAGCGGCGCCCCAGGCCCGATGTAGCGCCCGTCACGATAGCGGTGCGGCCCGCTAAGGGAGTGGATAGGGGCTTTTCGCTCATGGCTCGTCACCGCTCCTGTTTGCTTGTGCGCCCCATGGGCCTATCGTCACCGGGTCGATTCCGGCCCGCTTGCGACTGGGCGTAGCTTGGACCTCTGCAGCCCTCAAGGGTGACGTTGGGGCGCCATCGACAGGTTCTTGGCCTTCCGGGCCAGTAGGGAGTGCGCGTGCCACAAGCCGGAAGATCCGTTTGACCAGGCCCACAGCGCGCACGCTGGTCTATGCGCGGGATGACCGCTGGGCCGGGCCGCTGTGCGACGGGCTCGACCGGCTCGGCTGGCGCACCGTCACGGCGCGTGGGCTGGGCGCGGCGCTGACGGCGATGCAGGACCTTGGCATCGAAGCGGCGATCATCGACATGACCGCCGATCCCGCCGAGGCCTTCGCCACGGCCGCCCGCCTGAAAGCCGCCTATGCCCCGCGCCGCCTTCCCGTGCTCGGGCTTGGCGAGCCCGACACCTCCGGCGAGGGCGGCCCCTTCGACCTGATCATGCGTCCGCCGGTGCATCCGGCCCAGATCGCCCTGCGCCTCGAAAGCCTGTCCCGCGGAGCGGTGACGGAGGAGGAGTTCGAACTTCGCGCCCAGACCCTCGGCGAGCGAGGCAAACGGCTCGATCCGCCGCTGATCAGTCCCGCGCCGCTTCTGGTGCTCACCGTGGGCGAGCCGGCCCCCAAGTTCCTCGCCCTGTCCCACGCTCTGCGCGGTTGTGGAGCTGAGGTGACGGGAGCCTTTACCGCCTATACCGCCTTCAATTATTTGCACGAACGCGCCTTCGACGCGGTGGTGCTGTGGGGCGGCGAGGCCCAGGCCGAAGCCCTGTCCATCGCCGCGGGCATGCGGCGGAACACCCGCCTCTATCACATCCCCACCATGCTCTATCTGCGTTCCGACGCCGAGGTGGGGCCGGGCGAAGCCTTCGATCGGGGCGTCACCGACCTCGCCACAGGCGACACGCCGGAGGAGGAGACGGCCCGACGGGTCGTGGCGCTGGCCCGAACCTACCGCCGTGAAGCCGCGATCCGAACGGCGCTTGAGAAGGCGCGGGGCTCGGGGCTGATGGACGCCGCCACGGGGCTTTTCACCCGCGACCTGTTCGCCTCCCATCTGGCGCGCCTGTCCGCCGCCATGCACGCCCGTCATCGGCCACTCTCCGTGTCGGTGCTGCGCATCGCCGACAACGCCGAGGTGGGGCTGATGCGCGCCGAAGGTTGGCTCGACCGAGCCATTCCGCAGATCGGCTCCATGATTGGGCGGCTGGTGCGCGCGGAGGATACGGTGGCGCGCCTAGCCCCCGACGTGTTCGCCCTCGCCTTCCCCGCCGCCAGCCAGGAGGCGGCGCGCGTGGCGGCGGAGAGGATCGCGGCGGTGATCGCCTGCACCGCCTTTGACGCGGGACCGGGGCGTACGCCGTTCACCGTCACCTTCGACCTCGGCGCGGCGGAGCTGGAGCCGGGCGAAACCGCGGCCCATGCGCTTGAGCGCGCGGGCGCCCGAGCGACGGCGCGGCGCGCGAGTTCGGTTGCATCCAACCTCGCCTCCGGCGGCGACTAACAGGCGAAACACGCTTCAGGAGCCCTCGCGTGCATACCCAGCAACTGGTCATATTCGCCGTTATCGCCGTGGTGTTCATCGGCCTGATGAGCTGGCGCCTGCGCCGGATGATGACGGCGACGCCGTTTAACCCCTATCGCGCGTGGATGATCCCCCTAGTCTTCATCGCCTTCACAGCGCTGTCGATCTATCATGCCTGGCCGATCGGCTCGATGGTGTTGCTGTGGATGGCCCTCGCCGCCGTGGTCGGCGCCGGCGTCGGCTGGCTGCGCGGCAAGTCGATCAGCATGACCTACAACCCCGCCAGCGGACAGATATTCGCCCAGGGCGGAGCCATGGCCATGCTCTTCATCGTCGGCCTGATCATCGTCCGCACCGCGGCGAACATCTACTTGCATACCCATGACGTCAGTGGCATCCGTCCGGCGGAAGTGGACGCCATCTCCTCGGTCCTTGGCGCCGGGCTGTTCGTCGCCCGCAGCATCGAGATGGGCCTGCGGGGCCACAAGCTGCTGGTCGCCAGCCGTGGAATGACGCCCAGCGCCCCGGAAACCGTATAGGTCAGCCGCATTCGAGAGCGCCCGTCATCATAAGCCGTCCGATTCCGCGAAAAACACCGGACATCGCGGACATTCGGCCATCTTGCGAGCAGATCGCAAACTAGAGAGCCGCGCCGAAAGGCGTTGGCGCTCTGGTCATATAAGACGTCGGTAGGCGCAGCTCATCCCGGCATGATCGGGCCGTACGTGGCGCCGAGGAGAGATTTATTTTCTCGGCCTGAAAAACCCATATGAAACAAAGGCGCCAATTGCGCATGGCGCTGAAATACGCCCTGCTATACGCCTATCCGGCGAAGGCTCGCACGGGAAGGCTCCGCCTCCTCAAGCCGTCGTCAAGCCGCCGCGGCCTTGGCCAGGGCCGTCAGGATGCGTTCGGCGGCGTTGAGGCGGGCGTCGGGTTTATCCCATTCGCCCTTGACCACCACCTTGTTGTCCGGACGCACCTTCCAGTCCTGCGGGCGCGATTGAACCAGCTTGATCAGGGCCGTGGGGTTGGGGAAGGCGTCATTGCGGAAGGTGACTACGGCGCCCTTCGGCCCCACGTCGATCTTGGAAGCGTTGGCCTGGCGGCACAGGCCCTTGATGGCCACGACCTTTAGCAGTTGCCCCGCCTCCTCTGGCAAGGGTCCGAACCGGTCGATCAGTTCAGCGGCTAGGGCTTCGCGATCCTCCGCCCGTTCGGCGTCGGACAGACGCCGGTAGAGCGACAGGCGTACGTTCAGGTCTGGTACATAATCTTCCGGGATCAGCACCGCAGCACCGGTATTGATCTGCGGCGACCAGCCCCGATCGTCGATCACCGCCGCATCCGCCCCACCCTTGGCCCGGAGCTCGGCGACCGCGTCCTCCAGCATCTGCTGGTAAAGTTCGACGCCGATCTCCTTGATATGGCCCGACTGCTCGTCGCCCAGAAGGTTGCCGCCGCCGCGGATATCCAGGTCGTGGCTGGCGAGCTGGAAACCGGCGCCCAAACTGTCGAGGGATTGCAGCACCTTCAGCCGCTTCTCCGCCGAGGCGGTGATGGGCTTTTCGACGGGGATGGTCAGGTAAGCGTAGGCGCGCGCCTTGGCCCGGCCGATGCGGCCACGGATCTGATAGAGCTGCGACAGGCCGAACATGTCGGCCCGGTGCACGATCAGGGTGTTGGCGGTGGGGATGTCGAGGCCGGACTCGACGATGGTGGTGGCGAGCAGCACGTCGTACTGGCCGTCGTAAAAGGCGGTCATCACCGCTTCTAGCTGGGTCGGCGCCATCTGGCCGTGACCGACCACGAACTTGATCTCCGGCACCTGCTCACGCAGGAATCGCTCCAGTCCCGGCAGGTCTGAGATGCGCGGCACGACCACATAGGCCTGCCCGCCGCGATATTTCTCGCGCAGCAGGGCCTCGCGCATCACCACCGGATCGTTGGGCGTCACATAGGTGCGCACGGCCAACCGATCGACCGGCGGGGTGGCGATGATCGACATGTCGCGGATACCCGACAGGGACATCTGCAGGGTGCGCGGGATCGGCGTCGCGGTCAGGGTAAGCATGTGCACATCGGCTCGCAGGGTCTTCAGCGCCTCCTTGTGCTTGACGCCGAAGTGCTGCTCCTCGTCCACAATCACGAGGCCGAGGTCCTTGAACGCGACCTGTTTGGACAGCACCGCATGGGTGCCGACCACCACCTCGACCTCGCCCGAGGCGAGCGCGGCGCGGGTTTCGTTAGCCTCCTTGCCGGGCACCATGCGCGACAGTTGGCGTACTTTGATCGGCCAGCCGGCAAAACGCTCGGAGAAGGTCTTGAAGTGCTGGCGGGCGAGCAGGGTCGTAGGACAGACGATGGCCACCTGCTGACCCGTCATGGCCACCACGAAGGCGGCGCGCAGCGCCACCTCGGTCTTGCCGAAACCCACGTCGCCGCAGATCAGGCGGTCCATCGGCTTTCCGGCGGAAAGATCTGAAATTACGTCTGAAATGGCGTTGAGCTGATCCTCCGTCTCCTCGTAAGGGAAGCGGGCGCAGAACTCGTCGAACAGACCCTGGGGTGGGTCGATCTCGTCGGTGTGCTTGAGCGCGCGCGCGGCGGCGAGCTGGATCAAACCCTCCGCCATTTCGCGCAGACGCTGTTTGGCCTTGGCCTTGCGCGCCTGCCACGCCGCGCCGCCGAGCCGGTCGAGCTGCACGCCCTCGCTTTCGGAGCCGTAGCGGGTGAGCAGGTCGATATTCTCGACGGGCAGATAGAGGCGAGCCTCGCCGCCGTACTGGATGTCGAGGCAATCGTGCGCCGCCCCGCCCACGTCGAGCGTCTTCAGCCCCTCATAGCGACCGATGCCGTGGTCGATATGGACCACCAGATCGCCGGGGGTGAGCGAGGTGGCCTCGGCCAGGAAATTGGCGGCGCGGCGACGGCGCTTGGGCCGGGCCAGCCGGTCGCCGAGGATATCGGTCTCGGAGATGACGGCGAGGTTGTCCGTCTCGAACCCGCCCTCCACCGGCAGCACCGCGCGTTGGGGCGGCTTCTGCCTGGTCCCAGCTACACCGAAACTCTGCGCATCCGCCCAGTCCTTGGCGAGGCGCACCTTGCCGAGCCCATGGTCGGCCAGCATGGAGCCCAGTCGGTCTGACGACCCATCGGACCACGAGGCGAACAGCACCCGCTTGCCGGCCTTGGAGAGGTTGGCGGCATGGGCGGCGACGGATTCGAACAGGTTGACGCTGTCCTGCTGGCGCTCGGGGGCGAAGCTGCGGCCCTGGCGCGCGCCCATGTCCACCACCGTGGCGCTCGTCTCACGCACGAAGGGTGAGAAGCGGCGCTCGGCATGGTCCGCCATCCGCTCTTCCCATTCCTCGGGCGGCAGATAGAGGCTGTCGGGCTTCAGCGGCCGATAGACCGAGCCGCCCTTGCGGCTCTTGTCGGCGGCGGCCTCCTTGCGCGCGTCATAGGCGTCCGTGGCCATGGCCCAGCGTTCGTCGCGGGACTCCGGCGTCAGGTGGTCGAGGGCGAACAGGGCGCTATCGCCCACATAGTCGAACAGGGTCTCCAGCCGATCATAGAACAGCGGCAGGAAGTGCTCCATGCCCGCGCGCCGGCCGCCTTCGGACACTGCGTCGTAGAGCGGATCGTCGCTCACCGCCCCGAACGCCTTCACATAACCCGCGCGGAAGCGGGAGATGCTGTCCTTGTCCATCAGGGCTTCGGATGATGGCAGCAGGTCGATGGCCTGCAGCTGCTTGGTCGAGCGCTGGGTCTCGGGGTCGAAGGCGCGGATAGATTCCAGTGTGTCGCCGAACAGGTCGAGCCGCACGGGCTCCTCCGCCCCTGGCGCGAACACGTCGATCACCCCGCCGCGCACGGCGAACTCGCCCCGCTCCGACACGGTGGAGGCGCGCACATAGCCATTCATGGCGAAGTGACGCTCAAGGTCCGCCACGTCCACGCTCTGGCCGACCCTGGCCGGATAATGCGCCGCCTTCACCGCCGCGCGGCTGGGCACCCGCTGCATCAGGGCCGGCGCGGTGAGGATCAGCACCAGGGGATCGGCGGGTTTGTGCGCGGCGAGGCGCGACAAGGTCGCCATCCGCGACGCCTCTACGCCCGCCGACGGTCCGATGCGGTCGTAGGGCAGACAGTCCCAGGACGGGAAGCTGAACTGCTCCAGCTTGGGCGCGAAGAAGCGCAGGGCCTCGCCGAAGTCGGTGGCGCGCGGTGCGTCGCGGGCGACGAACACCACCAGCCCCTTGTGAGCGTGGGCGAGGTCCGCCACCGCCATGGCGTCGAACCCCTCGGGCGCCCCGACAAGGTCGATCCGGCCCTTCCCTTTCGCCAGCTTGGCGAGGTCGGCGCTCACTTGTCACCCGGTGTGGCGGCGCCCGGAATGAAGGCGCGCAGCCGCGCCATCAGCGGGGTTTCGAACCGGGCCGGCGTCGCGCTCTGGCCGATAATCCAGGCATAGACGTCCTGGTCGTTCTCATCGAGCAGGACCTCGAAGGCCTGAAAGTCGGTCTCGGTGAAGTCCTCGCCATACTGGTCGGCGAAGCGACCGAGGATCAGGTCGATCTCGCGGAAGCCCCGACGCCAGGCGCGGAACCGCAGCTTCTTCAGCCGGTGCTCGTCGGAGGTGGGGGCATCTGTCATGGAGGCGCGCGATATAGGGGACGAAGACGGAACATGCCAGCGCGTAAGGGCGGCGCTATGTTCCCCGTATGCGGCCGGAGATTCTATTCCCCCTGTTTGCGCCCGCCGCCTCGCTGAAGGGGGTGGGGCCGAAGATCGCGCCCCTGGTGGAGCGGGCGGCGGGACCCCTGGTGCGCGACGTTCTGTTCCTCAGCCCGCAGACTCTGGTGGATCGGCCGGTGACGACCATAGCCGAAGCGCGCGAGGGCGAGGTGCAGACCTTTCGCGTGCGGATTGACGCCCACATTCCGCCCGCGCGCAAATCCCTGCCCTACGCCATCCGCTGTGCAGACGAGACCGGCTTCATATTCCTGAGCTGGTTCAAGGGCTACGGCCAGCATCTTGCACAAAGCCATCCGCCTGGGGCCATGCGGGCCGTGAGCGGCAAGGCGGAGCGTTATGGCGCCCAGCTTTCCATCGCCCATCCGGACTACCTGTTGCCCATCGAGCGGGCGGACGACATTCCGCGGCACGAACCAGTCTATCCCACCACGGCGGGCCTACCCTCGCGCACCCTGCGCCGCATTGCCCTGTCGGCTCTTGAGCGGGCGCCGGACCTGCCCGAATGGCAGGACCCTGCCTGGCTGGCGCGACACGGCTGGCCAAGCTGGCGCGACGCGGTGGCGGCCCTGCATGCGCCGATCAGCGCGGCGGACCTCGACGCCATCGCACCGGTTCGCCGTCGGTTGGCGTATGACGAACTGCTCGCCCACCATCTCGCGATGGCCCAGCGCAAGGCGGAGCGCCGCGCGCATCCGGCTCCTCCGATCTTCCACGACGCGCGGACGGACGAGATCGCCAGCGCGCTGCCTTTCAAGCTCACCGGCGCCCAGATCCGCACCGTCGCCGAGATCGGCGGGGACCTCGCCTCGGGCGAACGGATGTCCCGGCTGGTGCAGGGCGATGTGGGCTCGGGCAAGACGGTCGTCGCCATGCTCGCCATGGCCGACGTCGCCGCCGGGGGACGCCAGTCAGCCCTGATGGCGCCAACGGAAATCCTCGCGCGCCAGCACTTCGAGACCATCGCTGAACCCCTTGAAAAGGCCGGCATTCATGCTGTCTTGCTTACAGGCAGAGACAAGGGCGTCGAGCGGGCGGCCAAGCTGCGCGCTTTGACCTCCGGCCAGGTCCAGGTGGCGGTTGGCACCCATGCCCTGTTTCAGGACGACGTGCTGTTCGATGCGCTTAGCCTGGCGGTGATTGACGAGCAGCATCGCTTCGGCGTCTCAGAGCGCCGGCGACTGCAGGCCAAGGGCGAGGGGGTTCATCTGCTCGCCCTTTCCGCCACGCCCATCCCGCGCACCCTGGAACTGACCCTTTACGGCGATCTCGACGTCTCGCGGCTGGACGAGAAGCCGGCGGGGCGCAAGCCGGTAACCACCACCGCCGCTCCCACCGCACGCCTACCGGAAATCGTCGGGCGGCTTCGCCAGGCGATAGCAGGCGGCGCCCAGGCGTTCTGGATCTGCCCGCTCGTTTCGGAGTCTGAAGTTCTGGTGGACGTCACGGCCGCCGAGTCGCGGGCGGCGACCCTGCGTCAGGCCTTGGGCGAGCGCACGGTCGGCCTCATCCACGGCAAGCTGCCGCCGGCGGAAAAGGATGCGGTCATGGCCGCCTTCGCCGCTGGAGACATCAGCGTGCTGGTGGCCACCACCGTGGTCGAGGTCGGGGTCAATGTACCCAACGCCACCATCATGGTCATCGAGCACGCCGACCGCTTCGGCCTCGCCCAGCTTCACCAACTGCGCGGACGGGTCGGGCGGGGGGCGGCGCAGAGTTCGTGCCTCCTACTTTACGACCCACCCCTCTCGGCCACCGGGCAGGCGCGACTGAACGTTCTGCGCGAGACGGAGGACGGCTTTCTCATCGCCGAGAAGGATCTTGAGCTACGGGGCGGGGGCGATGCACTTGGCCTGCGTCAGTCCGGCCTGCCCGACTACCGCTTCGTCGATCCGGTCGCCCACCGCGACCTGATGATCGCCGCCGCCGACGACGCCCGCCTTATCCTCCACCGGGACCCGAAGCTGGAGACCCCGCGCGGCCAGGCCCTGCGTGTGCTGCAGGCCCTCTTCGACTGGAAGCCCGACGGCGGCTGGTCTGCCGCCGGCTAGGCGCCGACGTTCAGGGCGTCCAACCCCGCCCTGAGATCGGCGATCAGGTCGTCTGGATCCTCCAGCCCGATGTTCAGCCGAATCAGCGGCCCTTCGGCGCGCCAGGGCACGGCGGTCCGCTTGATCTGGGGATCACAATGGATGGCCAGACTTTCATAACCGCCCCAGGAGAAGCCGAGGCCGAACAGCCGTAGCCGATCCAGGAAGGCATGGACGGCGGCGACAGCGGCGGACTTGAGCACCACGCCGAAAAGCCCCGCCGCGCCAGTGAAGTCGCGTCTCCATAGGGCGTGACCCGGATCATCCGGCAAGGCGGGGTGCATTACACGCGAGACCTCCGGCTGGGTGGTCAGCCATTCGGCGACCTTGAGGCCGCTTGCGCCATGGTGGTTGAGACGGACCTCCAGCGTGCGCAGGCCGCGCAAACCCTGGAACGCGTCGTCGGGCGAAACCGACGCGCCGGTGTCCTTGACGAAATCCGCCAGGGCCCTGCCCACTGCCGGATCGGAGGTGGCGACCGAGCCGAGGAAAACGTCGGAATGGCCGCAGACATATTTGGTGAGGGCCTGGATCGACAGGCTGACCCCATGCTCCACCGGGCGGAAATACAGGCCCGATGCCCAGGTGTTATCGACCGCGGTGAGGATGCCGCGCGCGTTCGCCGCTGCAGCGATGGCCGGGATGTCCTGCATCTCGAAGGTCAGGGAGCCTGGGCTTTCCAGAAAGATCAGCCGCGTGCGTTCGCCGGCCAGGGACATGATCTCTTCGGCGGTGGCGTGAGCGGGGAAGTAGCGCGTCCTGACGCCCATGCGCGCCAGATAGCCATCGCAGAATCGGCGGGTGGGGCCGTAGACGCTGTCCACCGCCAAGAGATCGTCGCCCGTCTTGACCACGGCCATGATGGCGCCGGTCACCGCCGACAGCCCGGAGGTGAACAGCTCCACATGCGCCGCCCGCTCCAGCGCCTTCAGCCCCTCGACCAATGCCTCATGGACGCCCAGGGCATTCATCCCATAGGTCGGGTTTTGCGAGGCATAGAGGCTGGCGGCGTCGGGCATCAGCAGGGTCGAGCCGCGCTGCAGGGGCGGCGCCACGGTGCGGGTCCGCAGTAGCCTGTCACCGGCGCCGACCTGGATCAGGGTGGTGGCTATGCCCTTGGCTTGGTCGCTCACGCTCTAGTACTCATTCCCGCTCGTCCCGCCCCCGCTTGTCCCGCCCAAGCCTGGACCCGGATCATAGAAAATTCGGGTGGGTCTATCGCGCCAAAAAACCTGCGCGTCGAGCCAGACGATCTGGTTCACGGGCATTCGCTGGAACGAGCGGATCGGGGCTCAGACCTCCTTGACCATGGCGCAGCGCAGGCGGTCGGGCTCGCTCCAGCGGCGGCGCTCGGCCAGCATGACGGGCTGCAGCGGCGGCGGGAGGGCGACGTCGGCGACGATGCGATAGCCGAGTTTTCGGTAATAGGGACCGTTGAACGGCACGTCGCAGAAGGTGGTCAGATAGACCCGCGGCAGGCCGAGCTTGCGGGCGCCGGCCTCTGCGGCCGCCATCAGCGCCCTGCCCGCGCCTTGCCGCTGGTGCTCGACCGCCACCGCCAGTTCGTAGATGAACAGCAGCTTGCCGTGCGCGCCCGAGGCGAGGAAGCCGAACGGAGCGTTCGCCTCGTCCACCGCCACCCACAGGGTCTCGCTCTCGCAATAGGGCTCCCATGCGGCGGCCGGCGGCACGTCCTCGCCTGAAACGTCGTCCATGCCGATGGCCGCGAAGGCCTGGGCGGCGGAGCGTTCTATAGCCGGCAGCAGACGGCAGTCGTCATTGGTGGCGAGGCGTATCCTCATCCGGTGACGACCGGACAGCCCTCCGCCTGACCCCACTCCGCCCAGGAGCCATCATAGACCGCCGTGCGCCAGCGCCCGAGCCGAGCCAGGCCGAGCGCCAGGACACAGGCCGTAATGCCTGAGCCGCAGCTGGTCACCACCGGCTTTCTGATGTCCACGCCGGCGTCGGAGAACAGCTTTTCCAGCGAGGCCTTCGGCTTCATCGTTCCGTCCGGCGCGATCAACTCGCTCATGGGCAGACTGAAGGCGCCCGGCATGTGGCCGGCCTTAAGGCCCGGACGTGGTTCGGGTGTCTCGCCACGGAAACGGGCGGCGGGGCGGGCGTCCACGACCTGCTCGCGCTTGGTGTCGAGGCTGCGGGCTACCTGACCACGGTCGCGCACCAGGTCGTTGGCGACGCGGACGGTGAAGTGGCGGTCGCGCACAGGCGTCGCGCGATCGGTGACGGGTCGGCCCTCGGCGATCCACTTGGGCAGGCCGCCGTCGAGCACCACCACGTCCTCATGGCCCATGACGCGGAACGTCCACCAGGCGCGGGCGGCGGATCGCACGCCCCAACCGTCGTAGATCACGATCCGCGCTCCATCGCCGATGCCGAGCTTCTGCACCCGCGAGCCGAACTTGGCCGGCAGGGGCAGCATGTGCGGCAGGTCCGTACCCTCGGTGGAAATCTCGTCGATGTCAAAGAAGACCGCGCCTGGTATATGGGCGGCGGCATATTCCGCCTTAGGGTCACGGTCCTCGGCGGGCAGATACCAGCTGGCGTCCACGAGCTTGATGTCCGGCGCATCGAGGCGTTCGGCGAGCCAGGCGGTGGTTACGAGCGGATCGTCGGGCATCGGGCCTCTTGTTCGCGTTCAGAGCCGGGCCGGCCCTAGAGCCAGGCCGGAACGGGCAGGCCCTTCTCGGCCAGGAAGGCGGGATTATAGAGCTTGGACTGATAGCGCGCACCGTAATCGCACAGAATGGTCACGACGGTTTTCCCCGGGCCGAGGTCGCGGGCGAATCGCATGGCGCCGGCGATGTTGATCCCGGAGGAGCCGCCGAGGTTTAGACCCTCATGTTCCGCCAGATCGAACACTACCCGCAGCGCTTCGTCATCGGGGATACGGTAGGGGTGATCGATCTTCAGCCCCTCGAGATTGGCGGTGATCCGCCCCTGGCCGATGCCCTCGGTAACGGACGAGCCCTCGGACTTCAGCTCGCCCTCGGCGTAATAGCTGTAAAGCGCCGCGCCGTACGGATCGGCGAGCCCGATTGACACTTCAGGGTTCTTTGCCCGCAACGCCTCGGCGACACCGGCAAGCGTGCCGCCCGACCCGACGGCGCAGATGAAGCCGTCCACTCTTCCGTCGGTCTGCGCCCAGATTTCGGGGCCGGTGGATTCCACATGCGCCTGACGGTTGGCGACATTGTCGAACTGATTGGCCCAGATGGCGCCGTTGGGTTCGGTTTTCGCCTTCTCTTCGGCCAGGCGACCGGAATAGCGCACGTAGTTATAGGGGTTGGAATAGGGGACGGCGTCCACTTCCACGAGTTCGGCGCCGGCGAGGCGGATGGCGTCCTTCTTTTCCTGGCTTTGGGTGCGCGGGATGACGATCAGGGTGCGATAGCCCAGCGCCTGCCCCACCATGGCCAGGCCGATGCCGGTATTGCCCGCCGTGCCTTCGACAATGAGCCCGCCGGGCCTGAGCAAGCCTCGGCGCTCGGCGTCGCGGATGATCCACAAGGCCGCGCGGTCTTTCACCGACTGGCCCGGATTGAGGAACTCCGCCTTGCCCCAGATTTCGCACTTCGTGGCGTCGCTGGCGCGATTGAGGCGGACGAGCGGCGTGTCGCCGATCAGATCGATCACGGACCGGGCGGTACGGAGGGACGGAGTGGCGCTCATGCGAGGCTCTAGCTAGGGGCGCCCGCCCCGCGGCGCAATGCAAGGCTAGCCATCCTTCAGTCCCTTGAACGCGTCGAGGGCTCGCTTTCTAGCGGTGTCGTGATCCACGATGGGCTTAGGATAGGTCTGGCCAAGCTTGACGCCTGCCTTGGCGAGGACGTGATCCGGCGCGCTCCAGGGGGCGTGTATATATTTGGCATCGAGCTTGGAGAGCTCGGAAACCCACTTTCGCACATAGTCGCCTTGGGGATCGAACCGGTCGCCCTGCCCCATCGGGCTGAAGATGCGGAAGAAGGGCGAGGCGTCAGCGCCGGAGCCCGCCACCCACTGCCAGTTGGCGGGGTTGTTGGCCTCGTCGGCGTCGACCAAAGTGTCCCAGAACCACTGTTCACCGATGCGCCAGTCGATCAGCAGGTGCTTGATCAGGAACGAGGCGGCGATCATCCGCACCCGGTTGTGCATGAAGCCGGTGGCCCAAAGCTGGCGCATGCCCGCATCGACCATGGGATAGCCGGTCTTACCCGCTTTCCACGCCGCCAGTCCCTTGGAGTTTGTCGACCAGGGCAAGGCGTCGAAAGCGTCCTTATAGTTCTTGGTCGGCAAGTCGGGATGGTGGAACAGGATCCCATGATTGAAGTCACGCCATGCCAGCTCGGCCAGGAACTTGTCGGCGGCGGACCCGACGTGCGGATGACGGTGCGCCGTTCCTTCGACCGCGCGCCAGATCTGGCGCGGACTGATCTCACCCCAATGCAGATGGGGCGACAGGCGGGATGAGCCCTCCGACGCCGGTTCGTCGCGCGCCCTGGGATAGGATTTCAGATCGTCCTCGATGAAATCCGCCAGCCGGTGCCTCGCCCCTTGCTCGCCGGGCGTCCAGACGTCAAACCCTTTGGACCAGTCCGGCGCGGTGGGATGCAGGCCCCAGCTGTCCAGCGATTCAGACTCCGGCCATTGCGTCGGCGCCTCAAGACGCGCGGGGGCCGCGTGGATCACAAAGTCGCCCGCCACCTTGCGCATGGCGTTCCAGAAGGGCGTGAATACCTTGAACGGCGTGCCGGTCTTGGTCTTCAGCACCCACGGCTCGACGAGGAGCGCACCATTGCAGGTGCAGACCTTGAGATCCGCCGTCTCCAGATCGGCCTTCAGCCTTTTGTCGCGCGCGACCGCCCCATCATCGTACAGACGGTTCCAATAGACCCCAGAAGCGCCTGTTTTTTCAACTACTTCGGCAACGATCCTCGCGGCGTCGCCACGACGCAGGACGAGTTTGGATCCCGCCTCTTTCAGGTCCGCCGCCAGCGCCCTCAGCGACCCGTCCAGCCACCACCGAGCCGCCGCGCCGGGGCCGCGCACGCCGTCCGCCTCCTCCAGCACATAGAGAGGAATGATCGGGCGCCCGCTCTTCACAGCTTCGTACAGCGCCGGGTTGTCGTGCAGGCGCAGGTCGCGGCGAAACCACAGGATCACCGGTCCATCGCGGGATGCTGTGGCGTGGGGCATCGGGCTCTCCGGTTGCGGGACGCGGGCTGCGGGTCCACATGGGGCGGATAACGGCAGGTTCGGCCTGCGTCACGGGACAGATGTCGTGAACGCCCAGATTTCCCAAGCGGTCCAACCGAACGCGGTGGTGGAAGTTTCCGCTCCCGGCCAGCCGCCGGTGCGCATCGGCAACGCTCTGAAGCTGTCGGTGCTTGCCGGACCGTGCCAGATGGAAAGTCGCCAGCACGCGCTGGAAACCGCCCATGCCCTGAAGGAAATCGCCGACCGATTGGGCATCGGTCTCGTCTACAAGACCTCTTTCGACAAGGCCAACCGCACCTCGTCCAGCGCCCAGCGCGGCATGGGCCTGAAAGCCGCCCTGCCCGTCTTCGCCGAAATCCGCGAGAGCGTCGGCCTGCCCACCCTCACCGACGTACACGAGATCGATCACTGCGCGCCGGTGGCCGAGGCGGTGGATGTACTGCAGATTCCCGCCTTTCTTTGCCGCCAGACCGACCTTCTTATCGCCGCCGCCAATACGGGCCGGGCGATCAATATCAAGAAGGGCCAGTTCCTCGCACCGTGGGACATGAAGAATGTGGTGGCCAAGGTCACCGCCGCCGGCAATCCCAACGTAATGGCCTGTGAACGCGGCGTCTCCTTTGGCTACAATACCCTCGTGAGCGACATGCGCGCCCTGCCCATCATGGGCGAGATCGGCTGTCCCGTGGTGTTCGACGCCACCCACTCGGTGCAGCAGCCCGGCGGCCAGGGCACGTCCTCTGGCGGCCAGCGCGAATTCGTGCCCGTTCTGGCGCGCGCGGCGGTGGCGGTGGGCGTGGCCTGCGTCTTCATGGAAACACATCCGGACCCGGATCACGCCCCCTCCGATGGCCCCAACATGGTGCCGCTCAGCCAGTTCGAGGCCCTGTTGGCGGACCTGCTGGCCTTCGATGCTCTGGCGAAGAAGCGAGCCCTCTAGCCTCTGCGTCCCCCGCGCACGGCCTCAAGCCCGAGGTCGCTGATCTTCTTGCGCAGGGTGTTGCGGTTCAGCCCCAAGACCTCGGCGGCGCGAACCTGGTTGCCGCGTGTGGCGTCCAGAGTGAGGCGAATCAGCGGACGGCTGACCTCCTCAACGATCCGGTCGTACAGCCCAGCCGGCGGCATGCCGCCCGGCGCGTCGAGGAATTCCAGCGCCAGCTTGCGCTCGATCAGGTCCTCCAGCGTGGCCGTCGGTTCCGTCGGCGTGGCCTGTGAGTGCTCCTGGAATTCGCGCTCGATGACCCGCGAGGTGATCACGTCCTCTGCATAGAGGGCCGCCACGCGGCGCATCAGATTTTCCAGCTCACGCACATTGCCGGGCCAGGCGTGACGTTTCAGCCGTTCGACCGCCCCCTCGTCCAGGCTCTTGGCGGAAAGTCCCTCGCGGTGGGCGCGGAGCAGGAAGGCGCGGGCGAGGTCGGGAATGTCCTCCAGCCGATCGCGCAGAGGCGGCAGGCGCAAGGGCGCCACGTTGAGGCGGAAGAACAGATCCTCGCGGAATAGGCCCTGCCTGATCAGGGCGCGCAGGTCTCGGTTGGTGGCGGCGATCAGGCGGGCGTCGGCGGGACGGCCGGTTTTGGGATTGATGGCCTTTTCCGAGCCGTCGATCACCCGCAGCAGCCGGGTCTGGGCGTCGAGCGGCAGGTCGCCGATCTCGTCCAGAAAGAGCGTGCCGCCATCCGCCTCGACCAGCTTGCCGGTCTCGCCATCCTTGCCGAAGAGTTCCGACTCCACACGCTCGCGCGGCGTCGCGGCCAGATGCACCACCACGAACCGCCCATCGCGCCGCTTGCCGAGGTCGTGCAGGGCCCGCGCGGCGAGTTCCTTGCCCGAACCGCTTTCGCCGAGGATCAGCACCGTGAGCTCCGCCCCGACGAGGCGGGCCAGGGTGCGGTAGACCTCCTGCATGGGCGGAGAGCGGCCGATCAGGGGCAGGCGCTCGTCGCGCGCCGCCCTCGCCTTGGTCTGGGCCGGTTCGGCCGAGGCCGGACGCGCTAAGGCGCGTCGGGCGGCGGACAGCATATCCTCCAGGTCGAAAGGCTTGGGCATGTATTCGAACGCGCCCGTCTCCGCCGCGCTGACGGCGGTGAGCAGGGTATTCTGCGCGCTCATGATGATGATCGGCAGCTTCGGCCGAAGCTTGCGCATCTTGGGCAGTACTTCGAATACGTTCTCGTCGGGCATGATCACATCGGAGACGACAAGGTCGCCCTCCCCCTCCGACACCCATTTGAGCAGGGTCGAGGCGGCGCCGGTGGCGCGCACCTGGTATCCGGCGCGGGCGAAGGCCTGGCTCAGCACCAGGCGGATCGACGCGTCGTCGTCAGCGATGAGGACTTTGCGGGGTGTGGTCATGGCCTGGCCTCCAGGCGGGAAGATGGGCGGCCAACAGCGGCCGTAGAATTGAGGGCGCGGCGCGGCAGCAATACGCGAAAGACGGTGCGGCCAGGTTCGCTGTCGAAATCGATCACGCCCTGATGGTCCGCCACCAGCTTCGCCACGAGGGTGAGGCCGAGACCGGCCCCCGTGACCTTGGTAGTGACGAAGGGGTCGAACAGGCGCTCGCGCAGGTGCGGGGGCACGCCGGGTCCATTATCCTGCACCCGCACTTCCAGCGGCGCACTCGGCGAGTTGTGGCGATAGCCCGTAGCGATGGTCACCTCGCCGCGCCCGTCGCCGCGACTGTTGGCGGCCTCTGCGGCGTTCTTCACCAGGTTGAGGAAAACCTGGATCAGCTGGTCCTCGTCCCCCCAGGCGTGCGGCAGAGAGGGGTCGAAAGCCTCGTGGAAGGCCAGCCTGTCGCCGGCCCCCGCCGCCATCAGCACGCGGACGCGGTCGAGGATGCGGTGGATATTGACGGCCTGACGGGCGGGCGGCCGCTCGTCAGAGAAGGCCTCCACACGATCAATCAGGCGGCGGATGCGATCGGTCTCATCGACGATCAGCTGGGCGAGCGTGGCGTCCTCGGCGCTGGCGCCGGACGATAGGAGCTGGGCGGCCCCGCGAATGCCCGCGAGCGGATTTTTAATCTCGTGCGCCAGGGTGCGGCCCATTCCGGCCACCGACCGTAGAGTGTCCGCGGTGCGTCCGGCGGCGGGCGCGGTGCTGCGCAGGGTGAAGGTGACCTGGACCAGGCCATCCGGGAGAGGCGCTGCGGCGACCTCAGCCTCGAACGGCGGATGTTCGGGAACGACGACCTCCAGGTCCCGCTCGCGCACGATGGCGCCTTCGCGGGCCACGCGGCTGATCATTTCCGGGAGGACGCTGTCGGTCGGCAGAGCGCTGGCCAGGGTATGGCGACGCAGCACGCCGAGGGACTGGCCAAAGAACCGTTCCGCCGCCTCATTGGCGAGCTGCAGCATGCCGTCCGCCGTGAACACCAGGGCCGGATTAGGGCTGAGGTCGAAGGCGGCGGCCCTGAGCGGTTCGGGCGCGGCGCGAGATATGATGGGCGAAAGCGGCATCGTGAACTCCACCTCATGCTGTGCATATAAATGCGCCAGCGGCAACGCCCAAAATGTAGGCAAGCCATCGGCCCTACTGGACAGCGGGCGTATCGCCGGGTCAGAAGCGGCTCTATGTCGAAGCGCACAGGGCCATTCGCCGCCATTATCGTCGCCGCAGGATCGGGCAGCCGCGCTGGTGGCTCCCCGAAGCAGTGGCGCCCGCTTCATGGGCGACCGATCGCCCGCTGGTCGGTAGACGCCTTCCGCGCCGCCGGCGCTGATCCTATCGTCGTGGTCATCGCCGCCGACCAGCGCGCTGAGGCTGAAACAGCGCTCGGCGGCGCCGGCGTGATCTTCGCTGACGGCGGGGCCACCCGCACCGAATCGGTAATGTCAGGCCTCGCCGCCGTCGGCGCCGTGGAGCTGGCGATGATCCACGACGCCGCCCGCCCCTTGCTGACCACCGCCCATATCGACGCCCTGCTCGACGCTCTGGGATCTGCCGACGGCGCCCTGCCCGCCCTGCCCGTATCCGACACGCTCAAGCGCGAGACACACTTCGGCGCCGCCACGGTGGATCGTGAGGGGCTGTGGCGGGCCCAGACGCCGCAGGCCTTCAGGCTCCAGCCGCTGCGGGACGCCTATGCCCAGTGGCCCGCCGAAGCGCCCGCCACCGATGACGCCGCTGTGGTTGAGGCCGCGGGCGGACGTGTAACGCTGGTCGCGGGCGACCCTATGCTGATGAAGGTCACTCACCCGGAGGATTTCGCCATGATCGAACAGCTCGCCGGCGCAAGCCGTCTGACCCGGGTGGGCCAGGGGCTGGACGCGCACCGGTTCGGTCCCGGCGATGGCGTGTGGCTGTGCGGGATCAAGATCCCTTCCTCGCTGGAGCTCATCGGCCATTCCGATGCCGATGCGGGTCTGCATGCCCTGACCGACGCCATACTGGGAGCTATCGGGGCGGGCGACATCGGCGACCACTTCCCGCCCACCGACCCGAAGTGGCGCGGCGCGGCCTCCGACCAGTTCCTGCTTCACGCCGTGGACTTGGTGAAGGCGCGCGGCGGCCATGTGACAGGGGTGGACGTCACGCTGGTGTGCGAGCAGCCCAAGATCAAGCCGCACCGCGAGGCCATGCGCGCGCGCCTCGCCGACCTGCTCGCCCTGCCGGTGGATCGCATCAGCGTGAAGGCGACCACTATGGAGGGTATGGGCTTCACCGGTCGGGGCGAGGGCCTCGTGGCCCAGGCCGTGGCCACGGTGGACA
Organism: uncultured Caulobacterales bacterium; assembly: GCA_903862425.1. GTDB lineage: Bacteria > Pseudomonadota > Alphaproteobacteria > Caulobacterales > Caulobacteraceae > CAIOYC01. Next base: position 238,048 of record CAIOYC010000008.1, read on the forward strand.
TGCCGGCCTAGAGTCTCGCTATGGACAGCCTCTTTCCGTTCGAGATCACCTCCCTTGCCCAGCTGCTGCTGGAGGAGTGTCGCGAGCGCCGGCTACGCATCGTTACGGCTGAGAGCTGCACGGGCGGGCTGGTCGCCGCCGCCCTGACCGAGATCGCCGGCTCGTCCGACGTGGTCGAGCGCGGCTTCGTCACCTATTCCAACCGGGCCAAGCAGTCCCTGCTCGGCGTGCCGGGCGATTTGATCGCCGACGTCGGCGCCGTGTCCGAGCCGGTCGCGCGCTTCATGGCCGAGGGGGCGCTGGAGAATTCCGACGCCCACATCGCCGTCTCCATCACCGGCGTGGCGGGACCTGGCGGCGGCACGGCCATGAAGCCCGTCGGGTTGGTCCATTTCGCCACCGCGCGCGCCAATGGGCCGATCCATCACCGCATGGAGCTGTTCGGCGACCTCGGCCGCTCGCGCATTCGCCTGGAGGCGGTGAAGGTCGCTCTGCAGATGATGCGCGATCGGGTCTAGCCTCAGCGGGCTTTAGCCGTACAGCGCCTTGGCGCGCGCCTCGAAGCTGGCCATCAGTTTGTCCACCGCTGTCGAGAAATTGGCCTTCAGCATCGCGTCGAGCAGGCGCGACCTGAATTCGAAGTCGATATCAAAAACCACTTCGGTTTCAGCGCCATGTGGTAGGAATTTCCAGCGATTATAGAGGTGCTTGAAGGGGCCCGAGAGCAGGCTGACATCGATTTGCCGCTTGCCCGCATCGCGCTTCACCCGGGTAGAGAACCGCTCTTTCAGGAGGGAGAATCCGACCGAGGCTTCTGCGTCGAGCACGCTGACCCCAGGTTCGGTCATACGCGTCTCGCCCACGGACATATCGGTGATCCAGCGCACGAAGTCCGGATAGCGCTCGACGTCGCCGACCAAGTCGAACAGCTGGTCAGGCGTGTAGGGCAGGATGCGGGTGACGCGGTGGCGCAAGCGAGGCTTATTCGGCGGCGATGGTGGCGGCGACCTGCGCCTCCCGCGCCGCGCGCAGTCGGGCGAAGTCCTCGCCCGCATGGTGGCTGGAGCGGGTGAGCGGGCTCGCCGAGACCATCAGGAAACCTTTGGCGCGGGCGATGGCCTCATAGGCCTTGAACTCATCCGGCGTCACATAACGATCGATGGCGGCATGGCGGCGCGTGGGCTGCAGGTACTGGCCGATGGTGAGAAAATCGACGCCGGCGGATCGCATATCGTCCATCACCTGCATCACCTCCTCCTTGGTCTCGCCGAGCCCGACCATGAGGCCGGACTTGGTGAACTGGCCGGGGTCGCGTTCCTTCACCCGTTCGAGCAGGCGGAGCGAGTGGTAATAGCGCGCGCCGGGGCGGATCTTCAGATAGAGTCGAGGCGTGGTCTCAAGGTTGTGGTTGAACACGTCCGGGCGGGCGTCGATGATGGTCTCGGCCGCGCTGCTGGGCTTGCGCAGGAAATCCGGCGTGAGGATTTCGATGGTGGTCGAGGGTGTCTCGGCACGGATCGCCCGCACGACAGCCGCGAAGTGGGCCGCGCCGCCATCGTCCAGATCGTCGCGGTCCACCGAGGTGATGACCACGTGCTTGAGCCCCATCTGGCGCACTGCATCCGCCACGCGGGCAGGCTCGGTGGGGTCGAGCGCCGTCGGAATGCCGGTGGCGACATTGCAGAAGGCGCAGGCGCGCGTGCAGATTTCGCCCATGATCATCATGGTGGCGTGTGACTGGCTCCAGCACTCGCCGATGTTCGGGCAGGCCGCCTCCTCGCACACCGTCGTCAGGCCGCCAGCCTTCACGATCGCCCGAGTCGCCTGATATCCGGGCGACCCAGGCGCACGAACCCGCAGCCAGTCCGGCTTTCTGAGAACGGGCGTCTCCGGGCGCTCGCGCTTTTCGGGATGTCGCAAGGCGCCGGCCAAGGTTGTGTCTATGATCGTCGCCATGCGGGGCAAAGCTCTCCTTGGGCGCTTAGATCGGATGTTACGGCGGCGGGATCAAGCCGTCGCGGCCGCCTGCGTGCTCATAAGCCTCACGGCCGTCGCCGCCTGCAGCCGAAACGCCGGCGCGCCGGACCTGCCGCACGCCCCCGCCGCCCTGACGCCGCGCTTCTACGCCCCGCCCGGCTGGACAACGAGCACGCTCAGGCTCAGCGACGGGACGGCGCTTCGCTACGGCGTCGCCAGCCCAACCGTCGTGCCCCATGGGCATGTGTTGATTCTGCCCGATCGCAACGAGCCCGCCGAGGTCTGGTTCGAGACCGCCAACGACCTGCTGGCGCGAGGTTACACCGTCTGGGTACTGGAGGCCGCGACGGGCAAGGGCATCGGCGCCCTCGACCCGGCCAGAGGCGCCCTCGCCCACATGATCACCGATGTGATCCGCCCACATGACCAGCCGCTATTGCTGGCGGCGCAAGGGCTCGGGGCGACTATCGCCCTGCACACGCTCAGCGAAGGGCGCTCCGCGGGGGTGACCGGTGCAATGCTGGCTTCTCCCACCTTGGACCTTGCGGGCGTCGATCCGACAGGACCGTTCGGCGGCGTGCAGCCCGAACAGCTCGCGATGGCGGCCGAGTGGGCCGCGCGCCTGCGCTCGGGCTGGATCGCCCTGCCGGGCGACGGACAGCCGCGCCTGACCCACGTGGCGAGCATCGGACTCGACCCCCGGCGCGCCGGCCTCGCCGCCACCTGGCGCAGAAGCGACCCCGCCCTGAAGCCGCACCGCATCACCCTCGGATGGGTCTGGGGCTATGACCAGGTCATCAGGGGCGCGCGGACGCCGCGCGCCGCGACCGGCGGACCGCCAATGGTGATGGCCGCCACTGTAGGCGACGATCTTTCCACCCGCGCCTGCGCTCAGGCGCCCACTTGCACCCTGTGGGCCGTGCCGACCAGCGCCCCGCACCTCGCCCGCGATGAAATGCGCAAGGCCTGGCTGGACAAACTGCTGGCCCTGGACACCCGCCAGCGCGGGCTGGCTACCGGCAACAAGCGATCCCTCTACAGCGCACTTGCCGGACTCCCGGAAAAGAGTCCGAAGAGTCCGGCCGTCGAGTTTTCATCTGCAATAACAATCCGGTCTGCCCGGACTCGATAACGCCGCGCCGGACACATGAGTTCGGAACGACAGGCGGCTAGACGCCTAGAGGTGCAGCACCATGCCGTAGGCATCAAGCGAGGCCTCGTGCATCGCTTCGCTCATGGTCGGATGGGGGAAGACGGTGGCCATGAGCTCGGCCTCGGTGGCCTCCAGGGTCATGGCGAGGGCGAAACCTTGGATCATTTCCGTGACTTCGCCACCGATCATGTGGGCGCCGATGAGGGCGCCGGTCCTGGCGTCGAACACGGTTTTGACGAAACCCTCCGTCTCGCCCGAGGCGATGGCCTTGCCATTTACACGGAAGGGGAAACGGCCGACCTTGATCTCTCGTCCCGCCGCCTTGGCCGCCGCCTCCGTCAAGCCCACCGAGGCGATCTGCGGCGTGGAATAGGTGCAGCCGGGGATAGGCGCCGGGATGTTCGGACCCGCCTTGCCCGCGATGAATTCGACGCAGTGGATGCCCTCATGGCTGGCCTTGTGCGCCAGCCACGGCGCGCCGGCCACGTCGCCGATAGCGTAAAGGCCCGGCACATTGGTGGCGCAGTGGCCATCGATGAGCACATGGCCGCGCTCCACCTTAACTCCCAAAGCCTCCAGACCCAGGTTCTCCACATTGCCGTCGATACCCACGGCGACGATGGCCACATCCGCGCTCAGGGTCTCGGTCTTGCCGCCTGATTCCATTGAGAGTTCGACGCCGGACTTCGTGGCGACGAGCTTCGTGACCTTCGCTCCGACGCGGAACTTCAGGCCGCGTTTTTCGAACGCCTTCTGGGCCGCTTTGGAGACCTCCTCGTCCTCGACGTGCAGGATGCGGTCGAGCGCCTCCACCACCGTCACATCCGCGCCCAAGGCCCTATAAAAGCTAGCGAACTCGATGCCGATGGCGCCCGATCCCACCACGACCAGGGACTCGGGGCAGGCCGTCGGGGTCATGGCCTGGCGATAGGTCCAGATATTGGCGCCGTCCGCCTTCAGGCCGATGGCGGGGATTTCCTTGGCGCGGGCGCCGGTGGCCAGGATCACACTCTTAGCGGTCACGGCGCGTTCGCCGCCAGCCTTCAGCTTGACGATCACCTTGGGCGCCCCTCCTTTGCTGATGGGGGTGGCTTTCTCCAGCCGCGCCTCGCCCTCGATCACTTCGATCTTGTGCTTCTTCATCAGGAAGGCGACGCCCTGGTTCAGCTGCTTGGCCACCCCACGCGAGCGCTGCACGATCTTGTCGAAGTCGAAGGTCGGCTTGGCGGCGCCAAGGCCGTAATCGTCCAGATGCGACAGCTGTTCGAACACCTCGCCGGACTTGAGCAGCGCCTTGGTGGGAATGCAGCCCCAGTTCAGGCAGATGCCGCCCAGCAGTTCGCGCTCAACGATGGCGACCTTCAGGCCCAGCTGGCTGGCGCGGATCGCTGCGACATAGCCGCCGGGGCCGGAGCCGATGATGACGAGATCGAAGTCCATCCCCTAAAGCGCCTTCTCGATGAGAGCCTTTTCGATTTTTGGGGCTATGTCCTTGGGCTCGGTGGTGGGGGCGAAACGTTCGATCACCTCCCCGTCGCGGCCGATCAGGAACTTGGTGAAGTTCCACTTGATCGCCTCCGAACCCAGGAGGCCTTTCTTCTCGCCCTTCAGCCACTTATAGAGCGGATCCGCATCCGACCCGTTCACGTCGATCTTGGCGTACATGGGAAAGTCGACGCCGAAATTGGTGGTGCAGAAGGCGCCGATCTCATCCGCCGTGCCCGGCTCCTGCCCGCCGAATTGGTTGCAGGGAAAGCCGAGCACATTGAAGCCGCGACCGGCGAACTGCTTCTGCAGCGCCTCCAGCCCCTCATACTGCGGGGTGAGGCCGCACTTGGAGGCGACATTCACCACCAGCAGCACCTCGCCCTTATGCTCAGACAGCGGCGCATCACGGCCATCCAGCGCCTTGGCGTCGAAATCGGTAATCGGCATATGGGCTTCTCCGCTAGGCCAGCATGGTCACAGGATCTTCCACGAAGCCCTTGAAGGCCTGGAGAAAACGCGCGCCGATGGCGCCGTCCACGACGCGGTGGTCGCAGGTGAGGGTGACGCTCATCACCGTGGCGATCTCGAGCTTGTCTGCATGCGCCACGGGACGCTTCTCGCCGACGCCAACGCTCATGATCGCGCCCTGCGGCTCGTTGATGATCGAGGCGAAGGTCTTGATGCCGAACATGCCGAGGTTGGAGATCGAGAAGGTGCCACCCTGGAACTCCTCGGGCTTCAGCTTCTTCTCGCGAGCGCGTCCGGCGAGGTCCTTCATCTCCGTGGCGATCTGCGCCAGCGTCTTGGTCTCGGCGCTGCGGACGATGGGGGTGATCAGGCCGTGGTCCAGCGCCACAGCCACCGCGATATCGGCGTGGTGGTGCAGAGCGAAGCCTTCAGGCGTGTAGGAGGCGTTGGCCTCCGGCACGGCCTTCAGGGCCAGGGCGGCGGCCTTGATGACGAGATCGTTGACGCTGACCTTCACCCCGCGCTTCTCCAGCGCCGCATTGATGCGGGCGCGGGCGTCGAGCAGGCGGTCGATCTCCAGGTCGATGGTCAGCGGGAAGTGCGGGATGTCGCGGAAGCTGTCCGTCATCCGCCGGGCGATGGTCTTGCTCATGCCGTCGAGCGGGACGAGGTCGTAGGAACCGGCGGGAATGCCCATCTGCTCCAGCGACTGCACCTTGCGGGGCTCGGCGGATGCGGCGGAAGCCCCGGCGACAGGAGCGGCGCCGGGCTTCGCGCCCTCCACGTCGGCCTTGACGATCCGGCCGTGAGGGCCCGAGCCCTTCAACGCCCTCAGATCGACGCCCTTCTGGTCGGCGATGCGGCGGGCCAGCGGCGTGGCGAACACGCGCTCGCCCTTGGGCGTTTCTACGGGCTTGGGGCCCTCGGCTTTCGGAGCCTCCGCCTTGGCGGGTTGGGGCTTTGGTTCCGGCGTCTTCGCGGACTCAGCCTTTGCCTCCTGCTTCGGGGCCTCAGGCTTAGAAGTATCGGCCTTGGGCGGCGGTGCGATTTCCTCACCTTCACCCTTCAGGCGGGCGATAGGAGCGTTGACCCTGACGTTCTCCGTGCCGGCGGGAACCAGGATGGCTTCCACCACGCCCTCGTCCACGGCCTCCACCTCCATGGTGGCCTTGTCGGTCTCGATCTCGGCGATCACGTCGCCGGACTTCACCGTATCGCCCGCCTTCACATTCCACTTGGAGAGGGTCCCCTCCTCCATGGTCGGCGACAGGGCGGGCATGAGGATGTCGGTCATTGAATGGCGTCCTCAAGGCTGAGGTGGGCGAGCGAGGCGGCGTTGGCCTCCCAGTTTCGTCCGTCGAAGGGGTCGATGACGATCTCCAGTGCGGATGGATCGTCGAGGCAGCGGGCGTTCACCGACCACCCGTCCGGATTGGAGCGCGGCCGGTAAAAGCTCTTCACCCCGCAGGTGGAGCAGAACAGGTGGTGGGCCACGCCGGTGTTGAAGCTGTAGTCGCTCAGGCGGTCCGTGCCAGACATGATGCGAAACCGACTCTCCGGCACGATGATGTGGATGAAGCCGAGCTTCTCGCACATGGAGCAGTTACAGGCCTGCGCCTCTACCCTCTTGGGCAAAGCCGTCTCGAACCGCACCGCGCCGCAATGGCAACCGCCAGCATGCCAGATCAGCGGATCCGTCACTTGTACGTCACCGCCTTCACCGCGGCGACGATCTTGTCGACCGTGGGCAGGGCGAGGGCTTCGAGGTTGGCGGCGTAGGGCATGGGCACGTCCTCGCCATGGACGCGGGTGGGCGGGGCATCGAGCCAGTCGAAGGCATGCTCCACCACCCGCTGGCAGACCTCGGCGCCGACGCCGTAAGCGCCCCAACCCTCCTCTACCGAGACGATGCGATTGGTCTTCTTCACGCTCTCGACGATGGTCTCGTGATCCAGGGGACGCAGGGTTCTGAGGTCGATCACCTCCGCCTCGACGCCCTCCTTGGCCAGTTCCTCCGCGGCCTGCAGGGCGAGGCCGACCATGCGCGAGTGGGCGGTGATAGTCACGTGCTCGCCCGCGCGGCGAATGCGCGCCTTGCCGATGGGCAGGACGTAGTCGCCCTCCGGCACATCGAACTCCAGCCCGTAGAGCATCTCGTTTTCGAGGAAGACGACCGGGTTCGGATCGCGAATGGCGGCCTTGAGCAGCCCCTTGGCGTCTGCGGCGTCATAGGGGGCGATCACCTTCAGCCCCGGCACCGCGCCGTACCAGGCCGAATAGTCCTGGCTGTGCTGGGCGCCCACGCGGGCCGCCGCGCCATTGGGACCGCGGAAGACGATGGGCGCGCCCACCTGGCCGCCGGACATGTACCTCGTCTTGGCGGCGGAATTGATAATAGCGTCAATGGCCTGCATGGCGAAGTTGAAGGTCATGAACTCGACGATGGGCTTCAGCCCCGTCATGGCCGCGCCGACACCCAGTTGGGCGAAGCCATATTCGGTGATGGGGGTATCGATTACGCGGCGCTCGCCGAACTCCTGCAGCAGCTCTCGGCTCACCTTGTAGGCGCCCTGGTACTGGGCGACTTCCTCGCCGATCAGGAACACGTCGCCGTCGCGGCGCATCTCCTCGGCGATGGCGTCGCGCAGGGCGTCGCGCACGGTGGTCCTGACCATCTTCACATCAGTGGGGAGTTCGGGATCGGCGAGGGGTGAGGCGCCCTTCCCAGAATCTGAGGCGATAGGGGCAGTCCCCTGCCCTTCTTCCGTGGGTTTGGCGGTTTCGGGCGGCGCCTTCTCCGGGTCGCCCGACTTTTCCTCGTCGGCGCCCGCCTTGGCGACCGGGGCCGGGGCGGCGGCGGGCTCGGCTTTGGGGGCCGGTTCGCCTTCACCCTTCAGGCGGGCGATAGGAGCGTTGACCTTGACGTTCTCCGTGCCGGCGGGAACCAGGATGGCGTCCACCACGCCCTCGTCCACCGCCTCCACCTCCATGGTGGCCTTGTCGGTCTCGATCTCGGCGATCACGTCGCCGGATTTCACCGTATCGCCCTCCTTGACGTTCCACTTGGAGAGCGTGCCCTCCTCCATGGTCGGCGACAGGGCGGGCATCAATACGTCGGTCATATCAGCTCACTCCGGCGGCGACGGCGCGCCGTGAGACATTGCGTTGAAACAGGCGTCCGCGCAGCAGCACGGCCGCATAGATGGCGATGGAGCCGATGACCGCCTCCGCCAGGGTGAACAGGCTGAGCCCCAACAGAACCGGGGCGAACTTCAGCAGGTTGGCTACCAGCAGGAACGACACCGCCGTCCAGATCAGAAAGGTGAGCACATAGGCGAAGCCGAGGCGGCGGCGCACCTGCGCCTCGTATCCGAACTTGCGCAGAAACAGGGTCGCCGACAGCCAGGCGGCCATGAAGATCATGAATAGGTCGAGCAGGATGCCGGTGAAGGCGAAGGCCCCCAGGCCCGCAAACCAGACGTCGGCCAGGGCCGCGATCCGCTGAAACGCCACCGCAGCGACCAGGAACAGCCCACAGCTTGTGACCCAGACCCACTTGGAAATCGCACGCTCGCTCATGGGGCGGTCTCGAAGCCAGCCGCGGGGAACATCTGCATGGCGCGCTCGTAGTCGGTGTCGGCCAGCATCACCATGGGAAGATGCTTGTTCTCTATTCCCGCTACAAGGTGCTGCATCCTCGGCAGCATGATTGGGTCAGGCGGTTGAGTCTTGGTGCAGTCCATGCAGGTCAGAAGAACGACGGTCTTGCCGGGGGCTCCCCGCCACATTTCCCAGTCGATCCGCCACTGCGGCGCCGGCTTTCCGTCCAGCAGATAGCCGCCGTCGCGAGCGACGCCGACCTTGACATAGCTTGGCGGCGTGCAACCGCCGAGGCTCGCCAGCGCACCGATAGCCAGCCCTGACACGAGCGACCTCACCCGGTCACGCCTCCGCGTAGACGTCGGTGTAGAGTTCCGACGGATCGGGCTCGGGCGCGGTACGGGCGAATTCGGCGGCATCGGCGACGATCTTCTTCACCTCCGCGTCGATGGCCTTCATGGCCTCTTCGTCGGTGGCGCCCATGGCCTCCATCTTCTCGCGCAGATGGTCGATGGGGTCGCGGGTCTTGCGCACCTCGTCCACCTCCTCGCGGGTCCGGTACTTGGCCGGATCGGACATGGAATGGCCGCGGTAGCGGTAGGTCTTCATCTCGAGGATATAGGGGCCCTTGCCAGAGCGGGCGTATTCGGCGGCCTTGGCGCCGGCCTCGGCCACCGCCTGCACATCCATGCCGTCCACCTCTTCGCCCGGAATGCCGAAGGAGATGCCGCGCTTGTGCAGGTGGGTCTCGGCCGAGGCGCGCTCGACGGACGTGCCCATGGCGTACTGGTTGTTCTCGATGATGAACACCACCGGCAGCTTCCATAGCTCGGCCATGTTGAAGGCCTCGTAGACCTGGCCCTGGTTGGCGGCGCCGTCGCCGAAATAGGTGAAGCTGACCGCCTTGTTGTCGCGATAGCGGTTGGCGAAGGCCAGGCCCGCGCCCAGCGGCACCTGGCCGCCGACGATGCCGTGCCCGCCATAGAAGCCGGCCTGCACGTCGAACATGTGCATGGAGCCGCCCTTGCCATGGGCGCTGCCCGCCGCACGACCGGTAAGCTCGGCCATGACCTCCTTGGGATCCATCCCGGCCGCCAGCATGTGGCCGTGGTCGCGATAGCCGGTGATGACCTGGTCGCCCGTCTTCTTCACCGACTGCATGCCGACAGCGATGGCTTCCTGGCCGATGTAGAGGTGGCAGAAGCCGCCGATCAGCCCCATGCCGTAGAGCTGGCCCGCCCGCTCCTCGAAGCGGCGGATGAGCAGCATGTGCCGGTACCAGTCGAGCAACTGGCCCTTGTCCGGCCAGCCATTGCCCTCGGACTTCCCGGCGGCAGCCTTCTTAGCGGTGGCGGGCGCCTTGGCGGCAGGCTTCTTCGCCGACGCGGCCTTCGCAGCCGTGGCGTTCGCCGCCGGCTTGGCGGGTGTGCGGGCCATGGGTCAAATCTCCCGTCGCAGTCCAGAACGCGACGGTGAAAAACGGCCGCGCTATCGCTGGTTCCGGATCACATAGTCCGTTGGCTGCGCGAACCCAAGCATGGTTCGTGCTTCTTCCTCCAGAAGATCCTTGGACAGGTTGTCGTCGGACAAAAGCCGGACCTTGATCTCGAGATCCTCGCGCTCGGCGCGCAGGGCCTTCAAGGTGCGCACACGCTCGGCCAGGGTCGCTTCGCGGCGCTGACCGTGCAGCAGGCCGCGCTCGCCCGTGAGCCCGTTGACCCCGAAATAGAAGATCAGCAACGCCAGGAGTGCGGTCGGCAAATACGGCCTGAAACGTGCGAACACGGCGAAATCCTGAACATATGCCCCACCCGTTTGTCGCCAAACAGGCTTAACAGTCCGTTGATTTTCCGCCGGATTTGCTACGGACGTTAAGCCTTGGGCTTGAAGCGCTTGGAGGCTGGAAAGCCCTTGGGAACGACCTTGCCGGAGGCTGCTCGTTTGCCGAGCCAGTCCTTCCAGTTCGGCCATTCGCGCGTGCGCCCGGCGCCGTCGATCCAGCTGGCGCCCTGCGCCTCCGTAAAGGCGACGGCGTCGCGCAGCCCGCCTTCGCGGTAGTTCTGCAGCTTCACGCCCTTGCCGCGCGGCATCTCCGGCAGTTCGGCGAGCGGAAAGATCAGCGCCTTGCCGTTGTCGCCCACCACCGCGAGGTGGTCGCCCGTGACGGGCAGGCAGATCAGGGCCTCATCGTCGCCGACGTTCAGCACCTGCTTGCCGGCCTTGCGATTCGCCACCAAATCGTCCTCGGGCGCGATGAAGCCATAGCCGGCCGAAGAGGCGAGCACGCGCCTGGCGCCAGGCTTCAGCGGGAAGACGGCGACGAGGCCTGTCTTGTCCTCCAGGTCGATCATAAGGCGGAGCGGCTCGCCCTGCCCCCGCGCCGAAGGCAGTTTGTCGCCGGCGAGGGTGAAGACGCGGCCGTCGGAGGCCAGGATCAGGATCTTGTCGGTGGTCTCCGCCGGGACGAGGAAGGCCAGCCGGTCGCCCTCCTTGAACTTCAGCTCCGAGGGATCGGCCACGGCGCCCTTGGCGGCGCGGATCCAGCCCTTTTCGGAAATGATCACCGTAATCGGCTCGCGGGTGATGTAGGCCTCCGGCGGCGGAGCCAGGTCGGCGGCGGGCGCGTCGGCGAAGGTGGAGCGGCGGCGGGCGAGGGTCGGGTCCTTGCCGAGGGTCTCGCGCACGGTGCGCAGATCGTCTCCCACCTTGTTCCACTGCGCCTTGTCGGAGCCGAGCCGCGCTTCGAGCCCCGCCTTTTCCTCGCTGAGCGTCGCATGCTCGCGGCGCAGCTCCATCTCCTCCAGCTTGGCCAGCTGGCGCAGGCGGGTGTTGAGAATGGCGTCGGCCTGGATGTCGTCGATGCCGAAGGTCGCCATCAGCCTGGCCTTGGGCTCGTCCTCGAAGCGGACGATGCGGATCACCTCGTCCAGGTTCAGATAGACGATCAGCAGACCATCCAGGATGTGCAGCCGGGCGGCGATCTTTTCCAGGCGCCAGCGGGCGCGGCGGCCATCCACCTCGCGGCGGTGATCGAGGAAGGCCAGCAGCATGGCCTTCAGCCCCATCACCCGCGGCGTGCCGGTACGGTCCAGCACGTTCATGTTGACGGGGAAGCGGGTTTCGAGGTCGCAAAGCCGGAACAGGCTTTCCATCATCACCTCGGGCTCGATCGTGCGCACCTTGGGCTCGATCACCAGGCGGATGTTCTCGTCGCTCTCGTCGCGCACGTCGCCGAGCAGCGGGGCCTTCTTCAGCTCGATCAGCGAGGCGAGCTGCTCCACCAGCCGCGATTTCTGCACCTGGTAGGGCATTTCCAGCACCACCACGCGCCAGCCGCCGCGCTCCAGCTTCTCCACCTCCCAGCGGGCGCGATGGCGCACGCCGCCGCGGCCCGTCTCATAGGCTTCGAGCAGGGCAGCCTTAGGCTCGACGATCACCCCACCGGTCGGGAAGTCCGGCCCCGGCACGCGCTCCATCAGGTCGGCGGTGGTGGCCTCGGGGCGCTGCAGCAGGAGCAGGCAGGCGTCGATCAGCTCGCCCACATTGTGAGGGGCGATAGAGGTCGCCATACCCACGGCGATCCCCGCCGATCCGTTGGCGAGCAGGTTCGGGAAGGCGGCGGGGAGCACCACCGGCTCCTCGGTCTGGCCGTCATAGGTGGGGCGGAAGTCGACCGCGTCCTCGTCGATGCCGTCGAGCAGCAGGCGCGCGGCCACGGTGAGCTTGCACTCGGTGTAGCGCATGGCCGCGGCGTTATCGCCGTCGATATTGCCGAAATTGCCCTGCCCGTTCACCAGCGGATAGCGCTGGGCGAAGTCCTGGGCGAGGCGGACCATGGCGTCATAGATTGATTGGTCGCCGTGTGGGTGATAGGCGCCCATCACCGCCCCGGCCACGGCGGCGCACTTGCGCGCGGCCCCTTCCGGGTTCAGCCGCATCTCGTTCATGGCGTACAGGATGCGCCGCTGCACCGGCTTCAACCCGTCGCGCACGTCGGGCAGCGCCCGGTTGGTGATGGTGGAGAGCGCATAGGCCAGATAGCGCTTGGACAGCGCCTCGTTCAGCAACTCGTCGACGATGCGTCCGCCCTCGTCAGGGCTCTCGGGCGGCGGGGGAACACGGGTGGTCATAGGCGAGGTTTAGCAGAGTCGGGGCGGACCTTGGAGTTTTCGCAGATCAATGACACGCTCGGCAATGCTTCGGGGTTGAGAAATGATCGGTCTATTGCTCGCTTCGGTTGTTGGGGCCGGTTCGACGGTTGATGCGCGGACATGCGCGGCAAGTGTTAGTATTGCGCAAGCGCTAGCTGCCGAGTGGAAATCCCGCCCAGTTGTTGTTTCCATGCGCGGACCTCCACCCGGCATGCTTCAGCTAATCCATGAGCCGCTGAGACCTGGCAATGAAGGGCTCAACTGGAGAGGCGAGCGACCATCCGCTTCGTTTGTCGCTTTGATACCTCGGGCAATGCCAAATGGTCTCAAGACTTGCCCAAATGCCCAGGCCGCTCTTATCAAAACGGGAGTCAAGGTCGGACCTGCAGCAGCGAAGTGGGCGACATCCGGGCGTGATCCTGAAAGAATTTACCGGGCGGTCTTGGTGGATGTGTCGCTTCCTGTTTTGAATGCCGCAGGCGATCAGGCTCTGGTTTTCACGAGCAGCTATTCCGGTCCTCTCGGCGCAAGGTCAATGGAACAGCGTGGGTGAAGCCGCTGTCTCGGTTTCATAGCCGCCTCGCCTGCCCCAGTTTGTCGAGTAGCCATACCCGAGCGGGCGGCAGGGGGCGGTTGAGGGGGCCGAAGACGAACTGGTCTAAGAAGTGGCCGGTGAGATCGAAGCCTGCCGCCACATCGCCCTCGCGCAGGCCCGCCTGGCCGCCGAGCAGGAAGGGCGGCAGGGCCAGCATCCGCGCCGCATAGGGCGCGCCGGCCTCGCGGCTGACGGCGCGGCCGGTCTTGGGGCTCACATAGACGAGGTCGTCGGTGGCGCCCGTGGCGGCGCAGCGGGACAGGTCGAGGCCAAAGCCGAGCTCATCGAGCAGCCCCGCCTCGAACCGCACGAAAATGGCCGGCCAGACCGCATCATGGGCGAAAGCGGCGACCAGGGCTTCGAACGCCAGATAGGCGCCGGGATGCGGCTCGCGCTCCGGCAGGGCGCCGGCGGCCACGGCGGCGGCGGCGCTGAGACCGGCCAGGGCGAGCGGGTCGTCGAACAGGGCGGCGGGGCCCTCCCCCACCGGCTCCAACCGCAGCGAACCGAGATGTTCGGCGGTGCGCGCGTGATAGCTGACCATCACCTGCGCCCCCGGCTGCAGGAAGGGCTTCATCTTGCGCGAGCCGCCGCCGGGCAAGTGCCCCGCATGGCGGCCGTGGCGCGCGGTCAGAAGCTCGACGATGGCCCCGGTCTCGCCATGGGCGCGCGCCGACAGCACAAAGGCGTCATCATCCCATTCCGTACTCAGACGTCGAACTCCAGGCCGGTGTCGCGGTAGAAGTCGCGCTTGTTCTGCCAGTCCTCGACCACCTTGACCGTGAGGAAGAGGTGGATCGGGCGATCGAGGATTTGGGCCAGATCCTCGCGGGACTTCTGGCCGATCCACTTCAGGGTCTGACCGCTCTTGCCGAGCACGATGGGGCGCTGACTTTCACGCTCCACATAGATGGTCTGCTCGATGCGGGCCGATCCGTCCTTCTTCTCCTCGAAGGCGGTGGTCTCCACGGCCGCCGCGTAGGGCAATTCCTCATGGACGCGTAGGTAGACCTTCTCCCGGGTAATCTCGGCGGCGAGCAGGCGCGCGGGCAGGTCGGCCGTCTGATCTTCCGGATAGAGCCAAGGCCCTTCCGGCATCAGGGCGGCGAGCCGGGTCTTCAGATCGGCGACGCCCGAGCCGGTCTCGGCGGAGATCATGAACACTTCCGAATAGATTTCCGACTTGTAGAGGGCGTCGGCGATGCCGAGCAGTTGTTCGCGCTTCACTCCGTCGATCTTGTTGAGAGCCAGGATCACCTGCTTCCCGCCGGCCTTCAGCGCCTCGGTAATGGTGCGGGTGTCCTCCACGCCCCGGTGCTGGCCGGGCAGCGCCTCGTTGGTGAGGGCGGCGATCTCGGCCTGCGAGTCCACCAGGTGAACAACAGCTTCGGCATCGTGGGCGCCGGCCCAGGCGGCCTTGACCATGGCCCGATCCAGGCGGCGGCGGGGCGTGAAGACGCCGGGGGTGTCCACCAACACGATCTGCGCCTGGCCCTCCATGGCGACGCCGCGCACGGGGAAGCGCGTGGTCTGAACCTTGCGCGTGACGATGGAGACCTTGGCCCCGACGAGCCGGTTCACGAGGGTGGACTTACCGGCATTGGGCGCGCCGATGACGGCGGCGAAGCCGGCGCGGGTGGGCTCTTCGGTCGTCATCCGGCGATACCTTCGCGCTTGATCAGGGCGAGCGCGGCCGCCGTTTCCGCCGCCTGGCGCGAACCGCCCTGCGCGCGTTGGGGATCGAGGCCGGCGATCGCCACCTCGACCGTGAATTCCGGGGCGTGGTCCGGTCCGGTCCGCCCCACCACGGTATAGGCCGGCGCGCCGCGCTTCTGCGCCGCCGCCCATTCCTGCAGGGTAGACTTCGGGTTCAGCACGCCCAAGGTTTCGACCCTGGTCATGGCCTCGCCCCAGAGGGTACGGACGATCTCGGCAGCCTTGGCGAGGCCGGCTTCGGTATAGACGGCGGCGATGATCGCCTCGCAGGCGTCGCCCAGCACCGTATCGTTGTCGCGCAGGCCGTTCTTGGTCTCGCCACCCGCCATGCGCAGGGCCGGACCGACGCCGAGCCCCCGCGCCACCTCCGCGCAGCGCGCGCCGGAGACCAGCGCGTTCAGCCGTTTCGAAAGATCGCCCTCGGTGGCGGTCGGAGCATGTTCGAGCAGGGCCTCGGCGATACACAGGCCCAGCACCCGGTCGCCCAGGAATTCCAGCCGCTCATTGTGGCGCACCTTGTCCAGGGTGACGCCGACGCTGGAGTGGGTCAGGGCGCGTTCGAGCAGCGCCGGATCGGCGAACCTGTGGCCAAGACGCGTCTGCAGCGCCTCGACCGCCTCGGCCCGCGCGTTGGTCCCGCTCACGTCAGAGGATGGAAGAAGCGGTGCAGGTCCGCGTTCAAAAACCAGGTCCAAGGCTTGAACAGCGAAGCGCCGTGCCGCCAGGAGAACAGGATGATCTCCGCCTTGCCCACCAGGTTCTCGGCCGGCACGAAACCCACGCCCGGCTGGTCAGCGTTCAGGAAGGGCTGAGGCGTATCGGCGGTGCAGCCCGGCGCGCCGGAGAAGAAGCGGCTGTCCAGCGAGTTGTCGCGGTTGTCGCCCATCATGAAGTAGCAACCCTTGGGCACGGTGAAGATCCCGGTATTCTCCACCTCGCTGTCGCGGCTGAGCGAATATGTGGTGAACTTCTTGTAGCCGAGGTCTTCTTGGAACCGGTCGAGTTGACGCGGTGCATCGAAGGCGGTGTCGGAGACTTCGGGCGTCAAGGCGGTCTCGGACGTCGCCTTGCCATTGATATAGACGAGGCCGTGTTTCACTTGCAGCGTATCGCCAGGCAGGCCAATCAGGCGCTTGATGAAATCCGGATGGTTCCCGGCAGGCAGTTTGAAGACGACGATGTCGCCACGCCTGGGCTCGTGCTGGAAGATGCGCCCCTTGAAGATCGGCGGCTCGAACGGGATCGAGTTCCGGCTCCAGCCATAGGCGTATTTGGACACGATGATGTAATCGCCCTCGCGCAGGGTCGGCTCCATCGAGGCGGAAGGGATGGTGTAGGGCTGGAACAGCACCACCCGCAGGACGAGCGCGATCAGCAGGGCGTAGAAGACCGTCTTGCCGAGCTCGAAATACTCGGCCATCGGATGAACGGGCTTGGCCTCCGGCTCCGTGGGCGTGGTCGCGTGCACGGTTTCGGGGGCGGTCTCGGAAGTCGACATGCTTATCCTGAAGGTCTCGAAGCGCTCTTCTTAGCCTCGTGTGGCGATTTTGGGTACGCCCTCAACGCACGGGCGACAAACTATCTTCCAGCCGGGCTATCGTCGGGGAGCGCTTCGATGATGACGAAGGCCTGGGCGTAAGGCACATCGTCCGTGAGGCTGAGATGGATCACCGCCTTCATGCCCGCCGGCGTGATCTCGCGCAGGCGTTCGGCCGCACCGCCGGTCAGGGCCATGGTCGGGGCGCCCGAGCGCAGGTTGACCACCCCCATGTCGCGCCAGAACACGCCTCGTCGCATACCGGTGCCCAGCGCCTTGGCGCAGGCCTCCTTGGCGGCGAAACGCTTGGCGTAACTGGCGGCGCGGTCGTTCTTGCGTTCGGAACGAGACTTCTCGATCTCGGTGAACAGCCGCTCCGTGAAGCGCGTCCCAAACCGGTCGAGAGAGTTCTGGATGCGGCGGATATCGCTGAGGTCCGAGCCGATGCCGATGATCACAGCGCGACGCCTCGCGCGACGTCCATCAGCACGCGCATGCGGCCGATGGCGTTCTCCAATCCAACGAAAATGGCCTCGCCAATCAGGAAGTGGCCAATATTGAGCTCCACCACTTCGGGGATCAGAGCGACGGGGTCGACGCTATCATAGTCGATGCCGTGGCCGGCATGGACTTCGAGCCCCAGCGCGGTCGCCTGGGCGGCGGCGGCTTGGAGGTGGTCGAGATAGGACTGCGCATCCGCCGAACCTTGACGCAGAGCGTCGCAATAGGCGCCGGTGTGCAGTTCCACCACCTGGGCGCCGGCGTCGGCCGACGCCTGCACCT
Organism: uncultured Caulobacterales bacterium; assembly: GCA_903862425.1. Lineage (GTDB taxonomy): Bacteria > Pseudomonadota > Alphaproteobacteria > Caulobacterales > Caulobacteraceae > CAIOYC01. The sequence continues at coordinate 255,516 of CAIOYC010000008.1, forward strand.
GCGTCGGATCGGCGGCGATGAACAGGGATACGCGCGAGCCGCCTTCCTCGCGCAGTCGGCGCACGGCCGGGGTGATCCAGTTGTGCTGACCGGCGACATCGAGCCCGCCCTCGGTCGTGCGTTCCTCGCGCCGCTCAGGCACGAGGCAGACGGCGTGGGGGCGATGGGCGATCGCGATGGCGACCATCTCGTCGGTGACCGCCATCTCCAGGTTCAACGGCCGATCGATGCGTCTGGTGAGTTCGGTCAGGCCGTCGAGGTCGGCGTCGCGCACATGACGGCGATCTTCGCGCAGGTGGGCGGTAATGCCGTCCGCGCCGGCGGCGATGGCCAGTTCCGCCGCGCGCACCAGATCCGGCGCCGCGCCGCCTCGCGCGTTTCGTACCGTCGCCACGTGGTCGATATTGACCCCCAGGCGCAGGCGGCGACGTGCGACCGGAGCGCTCACCCCTTCAGCCTGCGACTGCCCGGATCCTCCACCGGGATGGCGGCGAGATCGGCCGGCAGGGCATCGGCGGGATAAGCCGGCACATCCAGCGTCGCCAGCGCCACCAGCGGCACGCCCACATCGGCCCGCCCACCCGAGCGATCGACGATACAGGCGGCGCACACCACCTCGCCCCCGGCGGCGCGGATCGATTCGATGCACTCGCGCGAGGACAGCCCGGTGGTGACGATGTCCTCCACCATCACGACCTTGGTCCCCGGCTCGAAATGGAAGCCACGGCGGAGTTTGAAGGTACCATCCGCCCGCTCGACGAAAATGGATGGCAGGCCGAGTTGGCGGCCCGTCTCGTAGCCGGGGATGATGGCGCCGACGGCAGGCGAGACCACCAGCTCGACGGGCTTGCCCAGTTCCGCCGCCTTGGCGGTGATCTTGGCGGCGAGCGCTTTGCAGAGGCGCGCGGAGCGCTCCGCATTCATGAACACCAGGTTCTTCTGCAGGAAGACCGGACTATGCAGGCCGGAGGACAGCACGAAATGCCCCTCCCGCAGGGCTCCGGCGGCGCGAAACTCGTTCAGGACGTCTTCTGAGGTCATGCGCCTTAACTAGGCCGGACACGCCACGGGCTCAACCTCCGCCGCGCTCGACCTCTTCCACCGAGGGGCAGGCGCGCAGGGCGGCGGCGATGTGGGTGAGGTGCTTGGCGTCTTTCACGTCGATGTCGAAGTCGGCGTCGAAGAAATCGGCCTGACGGTGATGCATGCGCAGGTTGACGATGTTGCCGCCCGCCTCGCCGATGAGGGTACAGGCCTGACCCAGCACGCCCGGCGCATTGCGGATGGTGGCGGTAAGGCGCGCGCGGGAGATGGTGGCGGTCTCGGCTTCGGGCGTCCAGTGCAGGTCGCGCCACAATTCCTCACGGTCCTCGTATTCGGCCAGTCGCGGGCAGTCGATGACGTGGACGGCGAGGCCTTCATCGGGCTGTACGATGCCGACGATGCGGTCGCCCGGCACCGGCGAACAGCAAGAAGCGAAGTGCAGCGAGACGCCGGGGGTCAGCCCCCCGCCGCGCACGAACAGGCGCGCCGACTTGCCGTCCTCGATCCGACGGCGCGCGCCGGCCGCGGCCTTCTCTTCCAGCTTCAAACCCGGATAGAGGGCCTCCAGCACCTGCTCGGGCGGGATACGGGCGCGCCCGGCGGCTTCGTAAAGGTCTTCCTCGGTGGCTGCGGCGAACCGGTCCATGGCCGGGCGCAGCGACACCTCGGCAAGGTTCTTGCCGGCGCGGACAAAGGCATGCTCGATCCCGGCGCGACCCAGCCGCACGAACTCCTCCCGCTCATTGGCGCGGATGTGGCGGCGGATGGCGGAGCGGGCGCGCCCGGTGATGGTGAGCGAGCGCCAGTCCGGCGGCGTTACACGCTTCGGCCCGCGGATCACCTCGACCACGTCGCCGTTCTGCAGCGGCGTGCGCAGGGGCTTCAGCTCGCCGTTGATCTTCACCCCTACGGTGGTGTCGCCGATGTCGGTGTGGACGGCGTAGGCGAAGTCGAGCGGCATCGCGCCCTTGGGCAGGTTGATCAACTGCCCTTTCGGCGTGAAGACGAAGGTGTGGTCGAGGAACATTTCGAGCTTGGCGTGCTCGACCGCCTCGTCCGGATCGCCGCCGTTGTTCAACACCTGCGCCAGCGTGCCGAGGCTCAAAAGCGGATCACGACCGCCCGACAGCTCCGCGGCTTCGGCGTCAAAGCCGTAGGACTTGTCCTTGTAGCGCCAGTGGGCGGCGACGCCCTGTTCGGCGACGCGGTCCATCTCTTCGGTGCGAATCTGAAGTTCGATGCGCAGCCCGCGCGGCCCGACCACGGTGGTGTGCAAGGAACGGTAGTTGTTGCGCTTGGGTGTGGAGATGTAATCCTTGAACCTCTCAGGCACCATCGACCAGACCCGGTGGATGACGCCGAGCGCGCGATAGCAGTCGTCCTCGCTCTCCACGATCACCCGGAAGGCGTAGATGTCCGACAGCTGGGAGAAGCCCACGGACTTGCGCTGCAGCTTGCGCCAGATCGAATAGGGCGTCTTCTCCCGGCCGACCACGCGGGCCGAGACCGCCGCTTCGGACAGGGCCTCGGTCACTTCACCCGACACCATGGCCACCGCCGGACCCTGGCTGGCGCGCAGCGTGGCCAGTCGGCGCACCACCGCATCGCGCGCCACCGGGTTCAGGTTCTCGAACGCCAGCTCCTCGAGTTCGGAGGTAATGCGGTGCATGCCGATGGTGCGGGCGAGGCGGGCATAGATGTCCAGGGTCTCGCGGGCGATGCGTTCACGCTTCTCCGGTTTCAGGAAATGCAGCGTGCGCATGTTGTGCAGCCGGTCGGCCAGCTTGACGATCAGCACGCGCACATCGCGGGAGATGGCCAGGATGAAACGCCGCAGGTTTTCCGCCTGGCGGGCATGCTCGGCGGCGAGTTCGAGCTTGGAGAGCTTGGTCACCCCCTCCACCAGATCCGCGATCTCTTCGCCGAACATGGCGGCGATGTCGGCGCGGGTGGCGTTGGTATCCTCGATCACGTCGTGCAGCAGGGCGGTACAGATGGTGGCCGTATCCATCCGATACTCGGTCAGGATGCCGGCGACCTCGATCGGATGGGCGAAATAGGGATCGCCGGAGGCGCGCAGCTGCGAACCGTGCATGCGCATGGCGTAGACATAGGCACGGTTCAGCAAGGCCTCATCCGCGCTCGGGTCATAGGCCTTGACGCGGTCGATCAGTTCGTACTGACGCAAATAGCGCGGCGGCTTGTGGGCCGTCGCGCTGCTGGAAGTTCCGGTCGTGTCGATTGGCGGGGCGGTCCCGGCTGCTTCAGTCGGGGCCGCCACGAAGATGAGCGATTCTGCGCCCGGGGGCGTCAGTACCGCTCCTCTTGACCACCGTCCCGGTCGCTCTGAAGGGCGCGGACCAGTTCCTGCTCGCTCATGTGCATGTGCTGCGGATCGGCCAGCAGGGCCAGGGTATCGGCTTCCTCCTCGGCCTCGGTGCGTTCATCCACGCGCTGCAGCGAGACGATCATCGATTCACGCAGGCCTTCGGACTCCACGGCGTCCTCGGCGATTTCGCGAAGGGCGACAACGGGGTTCTTGTCATTGTCGCGGTCGATGGTCAGGGGCGAGCCGGTGGAGATGGCGCGCGCACGGTGTGCAGCCAGCAGAACCAGGCTGAAACGGTTCGGAACCTTCTCGACGCAATCTTCGACGGTGACGCGGGCCATTCAATCCTCGGGGGAGCTAGAACACGGTAAAATAGGGGAACTGGCGTCATTGTGCAACGCCGAAACCTATTTAGGAGATCGGCGCGGCGTCTAGCCCCACCCGCGCCAGGATCGCAAGGGCTCCCGCGGTCGCGCCGGTCGCCGGATCGATCCAATCGGGAAGCAGTTCGGCCAGCGGTCCCATGACAAAACGCCGGTCGGTCGCGCGCGGATGCGGGAGGACCGGATCCGTGTCCCGAATCACCCGTCCGTAGGCGATCAGGTCGAGGTCCAGCGTGCGCGGCGCATTGGGGATAGAGCGTTCGCGCCCGAACCGTCCTTCCATGGCGTGAAGCTCGGCCAGCAAGGACGGGGGATCGAGCATGGTCTCGACAATGGCGACCGCGTTGCGATACTCAGCCTCTCCCGGGTCGGGCCAAGCCTTCGACCGCCAGAGGCGAGAGCGCGCGACAACCGTGATACCGTTCTTGTCCAGCGCAAGGAGAGCCCGTTCCAGAACAGCATCCGGCGTGCCCCATTTGCCTCCCATATTGCTGCCCAGCGCGATCACTACCGCTCCGTCGCGCTGATTTTCATCAAGGATTTTCAACCGTATGACCTTTTACCCCAATGATCGGATCGCCCTGTTCATCGATGGCGCCAATCTCTACTCCGCCGCCAAGGGGCTGAATTTCGACATCGACTACAAGAAGCTGCTGGAGGAGTTCCGCAAGCGCGGCGTCCTGGTGCGAGCCTATTACTATACCGCCATCATCGAGGATCAGGAGTATTCGCCCCTGCGCCCCCTCGTGGACTGGCTGGACTACAACGGCTTCACCATGGTGACCAAGGCCGCCAAGCGGCACACGGACTACGCCACTGGCGTCACCCGTACCAAGGGCAATATGGATATCGAGATCGCGGTCGATATGATGGAGATCGCCGGCCACGTGGATCACATCGTGCTGTTTTCCGGCGATGGTGATTTCCGCCGGTTGGTGGAGGCGGTGCAGCGTAGGGGCGTGCGCGTGACCGTGGTCTCTACCGTTCGATCCCAGCCCCCCATGGCCTCGGACGATCTGCGTCGCCAGGCGGACACTTTCGTAGACCTTCACGACCTCGCCAACCTGATCGGCCGCCCGACACGCCCGGTGAGCGAGCGGCGCCATGCAGATGAGCGCGAGCCGGACGCGGTCTGAACCCTTGGCTTCCGTGTCCTTGCCCCCTGCCCGCGCTATCGCCGAGCCGCCGCGCGACTGTCCGCTTTGTCCAAGGCTGGTGGCCTATCGCGAGGCCAACCGCGCGGCGGAGCCCGCCTGGTTCAATGGCCCCGCCCCCTCGTTCGGCGATCCGGCGGCGCGGCTGCTGGTTGTCGGGCTCGCCCCCGGCCGCAAGGGCGCCAACCGCACGGGCCGCCCCTTCACCGGCGACTATGCGGGCGAGCTGCTCTACACCACCTTGCTCAAGTTCGGCTTTGCACAGGGCGTCTACAAAGCCCGGCCCGACGATGGTTTCACGCTCAAGGACTGCATGGTCACCAACGCCGTGCGGTGCGCCCCACCGCAGAACAAGACTCTGCCGGTAGAGGAGGCGACCTGCCGGCCCTTCCTGATCGCCCGGCTTGGGCAACTGCCCAACTTGTCCGCTATAGTCGTCCTGGGCGATGTGGCGCGCAAGAACGTGCTGAAGGCGCTGGGCGCCAAGGCCAACGCCGCCGAGGCGGGGCATGGGGTGGAGACCGATATCGGCCGATACCGTATCTATTCCAGCTATCACTGCTCGCGGCTGAATACGAACACTGGCCGCCTAACGACGCCCATGTTCGAAGCCGTTTTCGATCGTGTACGCCGACGTCTGGACGGCGCCGAGTGAGCGAACCGGGAACCGAACTCGATAGCGAGCGCACACCGCCAGCGGGCCGCGCCGCTGTCGCCTTCATCTTCGTTACCGTGCTGCTCGACATGATGGCGTTCGGCATGGTGGCGCCGGTGCTGCCCAAGCTGGTGTCGGAGTTCGTGAAGCAGGACGCCACCTCGGCCGCCCTCATCTACACCCTGTTCAACACCACCTTCGCCCTGCTGCAGTTCCTGTTCTCGCCCCTGATGGGCTCGCTGTCGGACCGGTTCGGACGGCGGCCCATGATCCTGGCCTCGAACCTGGGGCTCGGTCTCAACTACGCGCTTATGGCCTGGGCTCCGAACCTCGGCTGGCTGTTCCTTGGGCGGGCGATTTCAGGTGTAACGGGAGCGAGCTATAGCACTGCCTCAGCCTATATCGCGGACACTACCTCCATCGACAAACGCGCCGGAGCCTTCGGCATTCTCGGCGCGGCCTTTGGCGTCGGCTTCATGATCGGCCCCGCAGTTGGAGGCGGCCTGAGCGACTTTTTCGGGCCCAGGGCTCCATTCATCGTTGCCGCAGCGTTCAGCCTGCTCAACGCAACATATGGGTTCTTCGTTCTGCCGGAGTCGCTGCCGAAGACAATGCGATCGCGCTTTCATCTGCGACGCGCAAACCCCTTTGGGGCCTTGGTGCTGCTAAGGCGACATCCAGACCTGACGGCTTTGGCGTCGACCCAGTTCTTATCGACGCTGGCGCAGGTCTCCCTACCCTCTACCGTGGTGCTCTACGCCATGTACCGCTACCATTGGACATCCTTCACCATCGGCGTGGCCTTGACTGTGGTGGGGATCGCCCTAGCGGCGGTCCAGGTTGGCGTGGTTGGCCGTTTCGTGAAGAGGTTCGGTAATCGGATCGCTCTGACCACTGGCTTGGCCTTTGGCGCTATCGGCCTCTATGTCGTAGGATTGGCGCCGAACGGGAACTGGTTTTGGCTCACGGCGCCAGTGATTGCCTTCTGGGGTCTGGCCGGTCCGTCGGTCCAGAGCATGATGACTCACCATGTAAGCGCTCATGAGCAGGGCCTGCTGCAGGGCGCCAACGCCAGTCTCACTGGCATAGCCGAGTTGGTAGGACCGGCGATCTTCGGGTTCACCTTCGCCTATTTCGTCACGCCGGGACACTCGCCCGCAGCCTCGGGCGCGCCGTTCGTTCTCGCCGGAGCCCTACTCACCGCCACCGCCGCCTTCGCCTATTTCGCCACGCGCGGTGAAACGGACGACGAGGGCGACGAGGACGCTCAGCTGCTCTAGCCGTGGTCCTTCATCAGGCGGGCCTTGTCGCGGGCCCAGTCGCGTTCGGCGGTGGCCTGGCGCTTGTCCGGGGCGCTCTTGCCCTTGGCGACGGCCAGTTCGAGCTTGGCCCGGCCCTTGGCGTCCCAATAAAGCCGGGTGGGCACGATGGTGCGCCCCTCGCGCTGGACAGCGACGATCATCTTGTCGATCTGCCGCCGGTGCAGCAGGATTTTCCGATGCCGCCTGGGCTCGTGATTGAAGCGGTTGGCCGGGCCGTATTCGGGGATGTAGGCGTTGATGAGCACGAGGTCGCGCCCCTCAGCGGACGCGTAGCTCTCGGCGATATTGGCGCGTCCTTCACGCAGGGCCTTGACCTCGGTGCCTGTCAGCACGAGGCCGGCCTCCACGGTATCTTCAAGAAAGTAGTCGAAGCGCGCGCGTCGATTCTCCGCGATCAGCTTGCGGGTGGGCTCCTCCTTGGCCAAGCTACACCAGCCCCGCCGCGCGCATGGCGTCCAGCACCACAGGACGCACGGCCTCGGCGCAAGGCGTGATCGGCAGGCGCAACTCCTCGGTACAGACGCCGAGCTGCGCCAGGGCGAACTTGGTCGGCGAAGGCGAGGCGTCGCTGAACAAGGCCTTGTCCAGCCGCACCAGCTTGTCCTGCCAGGTCAGGGCGGCGGCGAAATCGCCCGCCAGCGCCGCGTCCATCTTCCGGGCCACGGCAGCCGGCGCGACGTTGGATGTAACCGAGATCACCCCATGTCCGCCATGCGCCACATAACCCAGTGCGGACGGATCATCGCCTGACAGCATGACGAAATCCTCGCCGCACATCAGCCGCATCAGGCTGGCGCGCGTCATGTCGCTGGTCGCATCCTTGACGCCCACGATGTTGGGGAGGACCGCGAGGCGAGCCAGCGTCTCGTTCGAAATGTCCGAGCCCGTGCGCGATGGGACATTGTAGACCAGCACCGGCAGATCGACCGCGTCATTGATCGCCTTGTAGTGCTGAAACATGCCTTCCTGGCTCGGGCGATTGTAATAGGGCGTCACCACCAGCGCCGCGTCCGCACCCACCGCCTTGGCGTGCCTCACCAGGTCGATGGCCTCGGGCGTGGCGTTGGCCCCGGCCCCGGCGATCACTTTGACGCGACCGTTTGTGATCTCGACACAAAGCTCAACCACACGCTTGTGTTCTTCGGTAGAGAGGGTGGCGGTTTCGCCGGTGGTGCCCACGGGCACGAGGCCGTGGATGCCGCCCGCGATCTGGCCCTCAACGAGTTTGGCGAACGCGGCCTCGTCGATCCGGCCGTCACGGAATGGCGTTACCAGTGCGGTGAATGCGCCGCGGAATATCGGGTTAGGCATGGATGGCTCTATGTCGACTTTGACAAGGCCCGGCGTTTGCAGGGCGCAGGATGTGTGGTTGAGACTATCGGGCCGCAATGCCCGATCGCAACAGGATACGGCGGACTGAATGAGGCTTTCGATGGGGCTTAGGCGCTTTAGGACGGATTTGAAACGCGCTTTGGTCTTGACCGGCGCGTTGTCGGCGCTGGCCATGGCGGCGGCGGCTGATCCGGTGCCCTATTCCAGCCTGCCCGATGCGCGCCCGACGCCGCCCGGCGAGACCGCGGCGCTCGCTTCCGGCGCGGTCTACGGGTCCGAATCGTCCAAGCTCCACGATGCGGTGGAGGCCGCCAAGACCGGCGATACCGACCGGGCGCGCGGCATCCAGGCCAGCCTCGCCGATCCCCTCGCCCGCCGCATCGTCACTTGGGCCATGGTGGACAACGCCGCCTCGCGCCTTGGTTATTTCGACCTCGACGCCGCCCGTCGCGATCTGTGGGGCTGGCCACGGGCCAACCGTCGCCAGCAGGCAACCGAGAAGTCGCTCGACAGTTCGGGCGTGGCCCCAAGCGCCGTGATCGCCTTCTTCGACGGCAAGGAGCCGGAGACGGCGGACGGCGCCATGGCGCTCGCCTCCGCGCTCCAACAACAGGGTCGACAGGCCGAAGCCGCCGCCCTGATCAAGCATTTCTGGCGCGACAAGGTGTTCGAGGCCGACACCCAGGCGCGGATGCTGGCCCGGTGGGGCTCGACTCTGACGCCCGACGACAATGTGCGTCGACTCGACGTTCTTCTTTATGGCCAGCAGGGTCCCGCCGCGCGCGCCATGATGGAGATCGTCCCCGCCGACGTGCGCGCCGAGGCCGAGGCCCGCATCGCGCTTCGGGGCGACCGCAATGACGCCGCCACCTATGTTCAGCGCGTACCGGCGAACCTGCAGAACAATCCCGGCCTCGCCTTCGAGCAGGCCAGATATTATCGCAAGCGTAACCTCGACACGGTGGCGAGCCAGCACCTGCGCCAACTGCCGAGCGATCTGCCGCCGGAAATCTGCAATCAGATCTGGTCCGAGCGGCGCGCTCTGATGATGGCGGCCCTGCGCTCCGGCGACCTTGCCGGCGCCCATGCCGCCGCCTCCCAGCACGGAATGACCAGCGGACCCGACTATGCGGAAGCGGAGTTCTTCGCCGGCTGGATCGATCTGACCAAGCTGCACAACCCCACCGAGGCGGGCGACCACTTCGCCCGCATCCAGCAAGCCGGCTCCTCACCCATCACCCTGTCGCGCGCTCTTTACTGGCAGGGCCGGGCGGCGGAGGCTCGGGGTGACAGCGCCGCAGCCCAGAACTTCTATGGCCAAGGCGCGCAGTATCTGACCGCCTTCTACGGCCAGCTTTCAGCGGAAAAGGCGGGGCGAACTACCCTCAGCCTCGGCGCTGATCCGGAACCTACCGCCGCCGATCGCGAACGGTTCGAGGGCCGCGACCTGGTCCGGGCGGCCAAGATGCTGAACGAAGCCGGTGAACACGACATGATGCGCGTCTTCGTGCTCGGCGCTGACGACGCTCTGCCGTCCGCCGAGGAATACGCCCTGCTGGTGGATCTGGCGAAGTCGTTCGGCGATCAGGATCTGTCGATGCGTGTGGCGCGAGCGGGCGCCCAGCGCGGCTTCATTCTGCCGGTGCGCGCCTATCCGGTGCGCCTGCCGCCGTCGGGGGGTAGCCTGCCCGAACCCGCGTTCAGCCTGGCCATCATCCGCCAGGAGAGCAATTTCGACCCCGCCCAGCGCTCCGGCCCCGGCGCGCGCGGCATGATGCAGCTGATGCCCACCACCGCGGCGGCGGTGGCTCGCCATCTCGGTGTCGGCTATTCGGCGGCGCGGCTGAACGAGCCGGATTACAACATGCAGCTTGGCGCAGCCTATCTTGGCGAACTGCTGTCGGACCAGGGCGGCTCCTACGTGCTGACCGCCGCCGCCTACAATGCAGGTCCCGGCCGCGCCTCCCAGTGGGTGGCCAGCTGTGGCGATCCGCGCGGCGCGGCCACCGACCCGGCGGATTTCATCGAGTGCATCTCCATCTCGGAAACCCGCAACTATGTGATGCGCATCCTGGAAACGACCCAGGTGTACCGCGCCCGCCTGGCCGGCGGCTCTGCGCCGCTGATGCTGACCTCCGACCTGCGTCGGGGCCAGTGGACGCCGGGCTCGTCGCCCACCGGGCCCGGGCCGCAGCCCTATCAGGCGTCGCCCTCTCCCTACTTCCAGGGAGGCGCGGCCTCGACAGGCAGCGGGGTCGCGAGTCCCTCGAGCCGATAGAAGCTTCGCCACCAAACCCGTACTGCTGCGTTGTGCGAGCATCGACCACCTTAACAGGACCATCCGATGCATCGCGCCCTGCTCGCCTCTGCGACCGTACTTTTGCTTGCCGGCTGCTCGACCATGTACGATCGCGACCGCTATTCCGAGGTCCGCCCCTATTCCATGACGCGGGTGGGTGAGGAGATCGACTACGAGCTTTTGGATGAGGTGATGTTCCCCACCGACTCCACCGCCCTATCCGACCGGGCCCTTCGCGCCATCGGCGAGATCGCCGCCGAGGCACGTCATCATCCCGGCGCGGCCATCGTGGTGGACGGTTATACGGACACGGTGGGCACGCCCGAGCATAACCTGGAGCTCAGCCGCGCCCGCGCCCTGACGGTGGCCGACGTGCTGGTCCATGAGGGCGTTCCGCGCGGCCGGATCACCATCCACGGCTACGGCGAAACTCACCTTGCCGTGCCGACCCCCAATCAGGTCAAGGAACGCCGCAATCGCCGCGTGGTCATCCGCCTGCTGCCGCCTCTCTAGGCGGTATAGGCCAGGGCCCGGGCGAACACGTCCGGGTCCACATTGCCGCCGGACGCGATGACCGCCACCGCCTGGCCTTTGAGATCAACCTTGCCCGCCAGCACAGCCGCCAATGCGACACAGCCGCCAGGCTCGACCACCAGCTTCAGCCAGCGGAAGGCGAAGGCCATGGCCCGCAGCACCTCTTCGTCAGTGACGGTAAGCATACCGGTTACGCGCGACTGGTTGATGGAGAAGGTCAGCTCGCCCGGCGTCGGCGTCAGCAGGGCGTCGCACAGCCCCCCGGCGGTGCGGGTGTTGGTCTCGCGCCGGCCGGACACCATGGAGCGGGCCATGTCGTCGAACTCGGCCGGCTCGACAGCGTAGCGCTTAGCCCTGGGCGCCAATGCCTCGAAGGTCAGCACCGTGCCCGCCATCAGGCCGCCGCCCGAGGCCGGGCTGAATACGGCATCCGGTGTGATTCCCTGTTGCGCCAGCGTGCGGATCGTTTCCAGCGCGGCCGTACCCTGGCCGGCGATGATGAAGGGGTCCTCGAACGGCGGGACGAGGGTGGCGCCGGGATGCTCGGCCAGCACCCGCGCGGCGACCTCCTCGCGGACTTCGTGGGTCCGGTCATAGAGCACGACTTCCGCACCATAGCCGCGTGTCGCTTCAATCTTCAGCTTCGGCGCGTCGGCGGGCATGACGATGACGGATTTGACGCCCATCAGGGTGGCAGCCTTGGCGGCGGCCTGGGCGTGATTACCAGAGGAGTAGGCCACCACTCCCCTCGCCTTCTCCTCGGCCGTCAGGCGCAAGATGCGGTTGGAGGCGCCGCGAAACTTGAACGAGCCGGTGCGTTGCAGCGGCTCGGCCTTGACGAACACCCGCGCACCTGTGGCTTCGTCCAGCGCGTCGCTGCGCAGCAGGGGCGTCTGGACCGCCAACCCATCGATCTGCCGGGCGGCGTCCTCGATATCGTCAAAGGTCGGCGTGCGCACGACGAGGCCCCTCCAGCGCCAGAAGCGGCCCGTATGGTCCCTCAACCACCGTGGCCGCAAGGCCGAATGCGTCCCTAATCCGCTGCGGCGTCAGCGCCTGATGCGGCGGCGCATCGGCCACGATCCGCGCGCCTTGCATCACCACCAGCCGGTCGCACGCAGCGAAGGCGAGGTTCAGGTCATGCAGTGTCACCAGAACACCCGCGCCTGCCGCGGCCCGGCCCCGGAGGCAGGCCAGGGTTTCAAGCTGCGCAGCAGGGTCGAGATTGGCCACCGGCTCATCGCAGACCAGCAGTGGCGCTCGGGTGGCCAAGAGACGGGCCAGGAGCACCCGCGACTGCTCCCCGCCTGACAGGCCGAACACGCTACGCCCGGCGAGATGCGCCGCCCCGACCTCTTCGAGGGCCACAAGGGCTACCTGGCGCGCCTGCGCGGCCGGTAGGTCCGGCGCACCGAGACTGGCCAGACGCCAGGCCTCGATGCCCCAAGCGATGCGCCCCCCTTGGGGCAGATAACCGCTTCGCGCGGCGCGCGCCTGAGGCGACAATCCCGCCACGGGATCGCCGCCCAACAAGGCCGCACCCTGGGCCAGGGGCAAAAGGCCGAGGGCGGCGCGGATCAGGCTGGTCTTTCCGGCCCCGTTCGGCCCGATCACGCCTACGACCTCACCCGAATGCACCCGGAGCGAGGCGGACTGCGCAACGGCCCGACCGCCGAGCTGGACGCTTGCGTCGATGAGTTCGAGCAGCGGCGTCACTCGCGCCAGCTCCGCGCTGCACGCCAGGCGGCGAGCACGAACAACGGCGCGCCAAGCAGCGCCGACATCACGCCAAGCCGCAGCGGTTGGTCGGTGGGGATCAGCCGGGCGATCAGATCCGCAAGGGCCAGCAGCGTTGCGCCCGCGAGGGCGGAGGGCAGAAGGATACGCTCGGCATCCTCGCCCGCGGCCCGGCGCACCATGTGAGGCGCAGCGATGCCGATGAAGCCGATCACGCCCGCCAGCGCCACCGAAGCGCCGGTGAGCAGCGCTGCGCCCGCCACGGCGGCGATGCGCAGGCGCCGCATGGGCAGGCCGGAGGTCTGCGCCGTCTCCTCTCCCAAGGTCAGCATGAGAAGGCCACGACCGGCATAGGCGCACAGGCCTGCGCCCACAAGCATAGGCCCGATCGCCTTGGCCAGGTCGGTCCAACTGCGATTGTCCACCGAGCCCATCAGCCAGCTCAGGACTTCGGCGGTGGTGAATGGATTGGGCGAGAGATTGAACACCAAGGCCGTCAACGCGCCGCCAAAGCTCGACAGACCAATGCCGAACAGAATCAGCACCTCAGCCTCTGGAAACCGCGCCGCCATGATGGTGAGCAATCCGCCCGCAAGGAGCGCTCCCGCCAGGGCGGCCGCCTCAACCCCCCCAGGGATGACTGCGCCGCCAAGCACGATCATCAGCGCCGCGCCGAGCCCGGCGAAGGCGGAGACTCCCAGGACACCGGGATCGGCCAGAGGGTTTCGAAGGAGACCCTGCATCACGGCGCCGGCGAGTCCGAGAGCGGCGCCCACCAGGGCGGCGGCGAAGAACCGCGGCGTCCGCAGGCCCCAGACCACCTCCGCCGGTATCGAATGCGGATCGCGCAGGGCGGCCAGGTACTGGGCCGGGGTCAAGGTCGCCTCGCCTACCAGAAGCGACGCCGCCGCAACGACGACGAGGCCCACAATCAGAAGGGCATAGAGCCGTTTCACCGGGCCGCCGCCAGTTGGGCCACCGCCTCGCCCGCGAACCAGGCGGGACAGCCGAGCAGCGCGCCCGGCAACTCCACCTGCTTCACACCGCCAAAAGCCCGCGCCAAGCGGGGACTTTTGACCGGGGACCAGCGCCCGTGACCGGCGGTGTCGAAGCGGCCCAACACCAGCACAGCCGGCGGATTGAGCATCACCCGTTCGAGCGGCGCGGCCGAATAGCCGGGACGGGCAAGATTGGTCAGCCCAGCGGCGCGCAGAATCGCATCGACCAGCGTGCCCTTGCCGGCCGTGAACGCCCCGTCGGTGAGATAGAGAGCGGCGCGACCGGCCCAGGCTCCGTGCGCGGTGGCGAGTTGGCCGTCCATGCGGGCGATCAAAGCTTCGCCTCGTTCCGGATGACCCAGGGCGCGGGCGATAGTGCCTACATTGCGGCGCACGGCATCGAAATCGGAGGCATGGCCGACGGTGGCGAGCGGAACGTGCAGGCGTCCCAGAGCGGCCTCCAGCCGCGGCCCGCCCTCCCATTGCCGGACGACGATCTGTGGTCGGGCGGCGATCACCGCCTCGAGCGAAGGACGATGAACAGGCAGTCCCCGCGCCTGTTGGCGCAGGTAGGAGTCGGCGGCGCGGACCCGGGGCGAAAGCCCGACGATGTCCGCGCGATCCGCCAGAGCCAGCACATACTGGTCGGAACACTGGTCGAGGGACACCACGCGCGGCCCCGCCAGAACCGGCGCGGCCAGGCTCAGCAGAAGACCTGCGAGAATGAGCGTCCTCACACCCGGACGAGACCGCCCAACAGGCCGTCGAGTGTGAGCGCCAGCAGACCCTCGCGCTCGGACCAGGCGAAGCCCGGCCGGACGATCATAAGGGAGACCATGCCGTGGCAGGCCGCCCAGCTTACCTGCGCCGCATCCTCAACAGCGCACTTGAGTCGCCCGGCGTCGGAAATCGCCTGCACCGCCGCGCGGAAGAGCTCATAGCACCGCTCGCTCATGGCCCGCACGCTCTCGCCCATTCCGGCCTCCGTCACGGCGGGATGGGTGGAGCAGTAGACCACCTGGTACGCGTTCGGATTATCGAAGGCGAAACGCATATAGGCGTCGAGCATGCGGCGCACGCGCTCCACCGGATCGACGTTGAGGGCCGCGATCTCCGTGTTCAACGCCAGGAGCTTGGCGAAGGCCACTTCGCAAATCTCCACCAGGATGGCGCTCTTGTCGGGGAAGTGCATGTAGAGGGCGGTGGAGGAGACGCCTACCGCCTCGGCGATCCGCCGGATGGTGGCGCCCTCATAGCCGTAGTTCAGAAATACGCGCTCGGCCGCCTCGAGGATTTCGGCTCGGCGCAGGTGGCCAAGGCCCTTGGCCTTGCGCGCCGACCTGACCTTCGTACTCAAACCCGCATCGTCCACTGGCGCCCGCCGTTCCCCACGCCGGATATCACCGGCGAGCCCAAGGCTTAGCACAATCGTCCGGACACGGAAGCGGCGACGGTGGCTCCCTACCGGTCCACTTCGCCGAACACGATGTCGAGCGAACCCAGCACGGCGGCGACGTCGGCGACCATGTGGCCTCGGTTCATCCAGTCCATGGCCTGCAGGTGGGCGAAGCCCGGCGCGCGGATCTTGCAGCGATAGGGCTTGTTGCCGCCGTCGCTGACCAGATAGACGCCGAACTCGCCCTTAGGCGCCTCCACGTGGGCATAGACCTCGCCCGCCGGGACGTGCAGGCCCTCGGTGTAGAGCTTGAAGTGATGGATCAGCGCCTCCATCGAGCGTTTCATCTCGGCGCGACGCGGCGGGGCCACCTTGTTGTCCTCGGTCAGCACCGGGCCGGGCGTCTTGTCGAGGCGATCCAGGCACTGAAGCATGATCTTCAGCGACTGCTTCATCTCCTCCACCCGACACAGGTAGCGGTCGTAGCAGTCGCCGTGCACGCCCACGGGGATATCGAAATCCATTTCGGGGTAGAGCTCGTAGGGTTGGCTCTTGCGTAGGTCCCAGGCCACGCCGGAGCCACGCAACATCACCCCGGTGAAGCCCCAGGCATAGGCCTCCTCCTTGGAGACCACGCCGATATCCGCATTGCGCTGCTTGAAGATTCGGTTGCCGGTGACCAGACGCTCCACGTCGTTGAGGCGCTTGGGGAATTCCGCGCACCAGGTCTTCATGTCCTCGATCAACTCGGGAGGCAGGTCCTGATGCACGCCGCCGGGGCGGAAGTAGTTGGCGTGCAGACGCGCTCCGCAGGCGCGCTCATAGAACACCATCAGCTTCTCGCGCTCTTCGAAGCCCCACAACGGCGGGGTGAGCGCCCCCACGTCCATAGCCTGGGTGGTGACGTTGAGCAGGTGGTTGAGGATGCGGCCGATCTCGCAGAACAGGACGCGGATCAGGCTGCCGCGCACCGGCACCTCGATATTGGCCAGTTTCTCGATGGCCAGGCAGAAGGCGTGTTCCTGGTTCATCGGCGCCACATAATCGAGGCGGTCAAAGTACGGGATGTTCTGCAGATAGGTGCGCGCCTCCATCAGCTTCTCGGTGCCGCGATGCAGCAGGCCGATGTGCGGGTCGACGCGCTCCACCACTTCGCCGTCGAGTTCGAGCACCAGGCGCAGCACGCCGTGCGCGGCCGGGTGCTGGGGCCCGAAGTTGATGTTGAACTTGCGGACCTTGGTCTCTTCGGTCACGCCCGGCTCAGGCGTGATCGTGGGCGCGCGATCCAGGGTCTCAGCCATCGTCTCTATCCTCAAACCCCAGCCGTTCACGCAGGCCGTAAGCCACAAGCAGTCCACCGCCCAGGAGCACCAGGCCGAAGCCGGAGATCACCCAGGTGGAGGTATCGAACGTCCCCAGGATCGCGGCCTGCGACAAGGGAATGGAAAGCAGCACGCTGGCCGCGCCGAGCAGGGCCGAGCGGATCTCGAGCGCTTCGAGCCGACGCAGGGCCGCACCTACGGCCAGGATCACCACACCGATCATGATGGCGATGCCCAGCCCCTCCTGCGCTTGCGCCGTCACATTGGGCGCGTGGGTGAACCAGCCGGTCAGCCGGATGCCGATGGTCATCAGGAACGCAGTGGAGAAGGTCACCAGGAAAAAGGCGACGGCCGAGCGTAACGCCTGGCTGGTCTTACGGTTGGTCTTGGCCATGGATCGTCCCCCACCGGTTCCCGCAGTGGGAACCTGGGCGACAGTCTGCACTGGATTAACTATATCCGCCACGGCGCTCACCCCGCAGGGCGATTTGGGGGGGGCGCCGGCGGCGTACCGGGTGCCTGCGTATCCGCACGCTCGTCGCCCGGCAGGGCATATTTCGCCCCTTCCCACGGGGACAGGAAGTCGAACTGACGGTATTCCTGCGGCAGCTTGACCGGCTCGTAGATCACCCGCTTCAGGGCCTCGTCCCAGCGCACTTCGACATATCCCGTCATGGGGAAGTCCTTGCGCAGCGGGTGGCCGTGGAAGCCGTAGTCGGTGAGGATGCGGCGCAGGTCCGGGTGGCCGGAGAAGAAGACGCCGTACATGTCGAAGGTCTCGCGCTCGTACCAGTCGGCGCAGGGATAGACCGGCGTGACCGAGGGAACGGGCGTATCCTCATCCGTTGCCACCTTGACCCGCAAGCGCTTGTTCTGGGTCATCGACAGCAGGTGATAGACCACCTCGAACCGCTGCGCTCGCTCCGGATAGTCCACCGCCGTCACGTCCATGAGCTGGGCAAAACGGTAGTTCTTGTTGTCGCGCAGCAGGGCCAGCAGGTCGACGATGCGCGTGGCCGGGCAGGTCAGGGTCAGCTCGCCGAACTCCACGTGGACGCCGCCCACGGCCCCCGCGCTGTCGGCCTTGATCGCCTCGCCGAAGCTGGTGAGCGCCTCGACGCTGGCGCCGGGGTTGGAGATGACGACGGGATTGGCGTTTGGGTTCACGAGGGGATTCATCGATCGATGTTCCCCGTGCGGCGGATCTTCTTCTGCAGTTGCAGCAGGCCATAGACCAGGGCCTCCGCCGTCGGCGGGCAGCCCGGCACATAGACGTCCACCGGCACGATCCGATCGCAACCGCGCACGACGCTGTAGCTATAGTGATAGTAGCCGCCGCCGTTGGCGCATGACCCCATGGAGATCACGTAACGCGGGTCCGGCATCTGGTCGTAGACCTTGCGCAGGGCCGGGGCCATCTTGTTGGTCAGGGTGCCGGCGACGATCATCAGGTCCGACTGGCGCGGCGAGGCGCGCGGCGCGGCGCCGAAGCGTTCGAGATCATAGCGCGGCATCGAGGCCTGGATCATCTCCACGGCGCAGCACGCGAGACCGAAGGTCATCCACATGAGCGAGCCGGTGCGCGCCCAGGTGATCACATCGTCCAGCGAGGCGGTGATGAAGCCCTTGTCGGCCAGCACGCCGGACATCTTGTCGAAGAAGGGGTCGTGGATCTTGGGGTCATATCCCTCCACGCCCGCTCGCCCGCCGGCCAGGGCGGGAAGCAGCGTCTGGTTTCCCGAATCGCTGATCAGGCCGCCGGTGTTGGGTGCCGCGACTATTCCCATTCCAGGGCGCCCTTCTTCCACTCGTAAATGAAGCCGACGGTGAGCACGCCGAGGAAGCCCATCATCGACCAAAACGCGAAGACCTGGGCCGGATGCGGCAGATGCATCAGCGAAACCGCCCACGGAAACAGAAAGGCCACTTCCAGGTCAAAGATGATGAACAGGATCGAGACCAGATAGAAGCGCACATCGAACTTCATCCGTGCGTCGTCGAAGGCGTTGAAGCCGCACTCATAGGCGGAGATCTTCTCCGGGTCGGGCCGCGAGGGGGCGAACAACCAGGCCGCGCCCATCAAAGCGAGGGCGATGACGCCCGCGATCGCCAGCATGATCACGATCGGCAGGTACTGAAGCAGGAAGGCGGCCATCCGGACTCCTCACGCGCCGCGCACCGCGCGTGTGCGACGCAACGCGCCCCTTCTAGACCAACGGTTCGGTGGCTTCAAACCGGGATTGGGCCTCAAGAAGCCTTCTTTGCAGCCGCCTTCTTCGCCGGCGCCTTCTTGGCAGAGGGCTTCTTCGCCGTCGCCTTCGTGGCAGGCTTGGCGGCGGCCTTCGCCGCCGGTTTCGTGGCCGCTCGCTTCGCCGGCTTCTTGCCGCCGCCCTTGGCTGCGCGTTCGGCCAGGAGAGCCACGGCCTGCTCCATAGTCACCGCCGCCGGATCCGTTCCCTTTGGAACATTGGCGTTTATCCCGTCCGCGGCGATGTAGGGACCAAAGCGGCCCGATAGCACCCGCACCGGCGAGCCCGTCTCCGGGTGGGCGCCGAGCTCCTTCAGGGCCGTCGCCTGGCCGCGCTGGGGCCGCCCTCCGCCGGCGCGCTTCTCGGCCAAGAGGGTAACCGCCCGGTTCAGCCCGACCTCGAACACCTCGTCGATATCCGCGACGTTGGCATAGGTCTTGCCGTGCTGGACGTAGGGGCCGTAGCGGCCGAGCCCCGCCAGGATGGGTTCGCCGTCCTCCGGGTGCAGGCCCACGGTGCGCGGCAGGGCCAAAAGGCGCAGGGCCTGAGATAAGGTCAGCTCCGCCGGAGACCAGCCCTTGGGCAGGGACGAGCGTCGGGGCTTCTCCCCCTCCCCGCCCGGCTCCTCGATATAGGGACCGAAGCGACCGATCTTGAGCGAGACCGGCTGGTTGGTTTCCGGGTTGTGACCGAGTTCGCGGTCGCCGTTCTCCGCCGCCTCGCCTTCCGCCTCGGGGCCGGCCATAGGGCGGGTATAACGGCACTCCGGATAGTTGGAGCAGCCGATGAAGGCGCCGTACTTGCCGGTCTTCAGGCTGAGGAGACCCGTGCCGCAGACATGACAGGTGCGCGGGTTGCTCCCGTCCCCCTTGTCCGGGAATATCTGCGGACCGAGAGCGTCGTTCAGCGCGTCAAGCACCTGGGTGGTGCGCACCCCGCCGAGTTCGCCTACCGCAGCGTGGAAGTCCTTCCAGAACTCCCGCAGCAGCGCCTTGTACTCCATCTCCCCGGCGGAGACCTTGTCGAGCTTCTCTTCCAGCGCGGCGGTGAAGTCGTACTCCACATAGCGGCGGAAGAACTGTTCGAGGAAGGCGGTGACGAGGCGACCCTTGTCCTCAGGCACGAAGCGGTTCTTGTCCATGCGCACGTACTCGCGGTCGCGTAGCACGGTGAGGATCGAGGCGTAGGTGGAGGGGCGCCCGATGCCGAGTTCCTCCATCTTCTTGACCAAGGTGGCTTCCGAATAGCGCGGCGGCGGTTCGGTGAAATGCTGGTCGGCGCGAGCCTTCAGCACCTTGGCGGCGGCGCCCTCGGCTACGGCGGGCAAACGGCGGCTGTCATCCTCCTCGTCCCCCGCTGATCCCTTGGCGACTTCGTCGCGGCCTTCTTCGTACACCGCAAGATAGCCGTCGAACTGCACGACCTGGCCGGTGGCGCGCAGACCGGTCTTCCCGTCGGGAGTCTCCAGGTCGATGGTGGTGCGCTCGATCCGCGCCGCCTCCATCTGGCTGGCCATCATGCGTTTCCAGATCAGCTCGTAGAGGCGCGCGAGATCGCCATCGAGATGAAGCTGTTCAGGCCGGCGGGCCATGGAAGTCGGGCGGATCGCCTCGTGCGCCTCCTGGGCGTTCTTGGCCTTGACGCTGTAGTGACGGGCCTTCTCGGGAACATAGGCGGCGCCATAGCGGTCGCCGATCACCTTGCGGGCTTCCTCGATCGCCTCGGGGGCGGAAGCGACGCCGTCGGTCCGCATATAGGTGATCAGGCCGCCCTGCTCGTCCACGCCCTCATACAGCTTCTGCGCCGCCTGCATGGTGCGCTGGGCGTTGAAGCCGAGCTTGCGCGAGGCCTCCTGCTGCAGGGTCGAGGTGGTGAAGGGCGGGGACGGATTACGCCGCGCCGGCTTCTTCTCGACGCTATGGACGGTGAACTGGCCGGTCTCCACCGCGCGGCGGGCGTCTTCAGCCTCGTCCGCATGGGTCAGGCCAAACTTGTCCAGCCGCTTGCCGTCGAGCTTGGCGAGGCGAGCGAGGAAGGGGTCGGAGCCTGCGGACACATCGGCGTCTACGGTCCAGTATTCTCGCGCCTTGAAGGCCTCGATCTCCGCCTCGCGGTCCACCACCAGTCGAAGAGATACGGACTGAACGCGTCCGGCGGAGCGCGACCCTGGAAGCTTGCGCCACAGGACAGGCGATAATGTAAAACCGACCAGGTAATCGAGGGCGCGGCGGGCCAGATAGGCGTCCACCAGCTCCATATCCACGTCGCGCGGGTTTTTCATCGCCTCGGTCACGGCGGCCTTGGTGATGGCGTTGAACACCACGCGCTGGACCGTGGCGCCCTTGAGCACCTTCTTGGCCTTCAGCACTTCGAGCACGTGCCAGGAGATGGCCTCCCCTTCACGGTCGGGGTCGGTGGCGAGGATAAGCCGATCGGCGCCCTTCATCGCCGCGGCGATGTCCGACAGCCGCTTGGAGGCCTTGAAATCCACCTCCCAGCTCATGGCGAAATCGTCGTCGGGGCGCACGCTGCCGTCCTTGGAAGGCAGATCCCGGACGTGACCATAGGACGCCAGGACCGTGTAGTCCGCACCCAAGTACTTATTGATGGTCTTGGCCTTGGCCGGGCTTTCGACGACGACGACGTTCATGCGGCGGGGGGATCTCGCGGAAGGGAACCGGGACGCTACAGCGCCATGGTGAAGGCTGGGAAAGTGGGGGTGCCCCCCCGCCTCTGTCAACGTCCGCTCTCGAAAGGCGGAATTGATTGCGCGCATTCCGCGTATTTACTATCCTCGCCATATATACGCGTGGAGGTAAAATGGTGGCGGGACTGAAGCTGAACGACCGCGGCATGCCGCCCCAATCGGTGGGCGCCTATGTAGAAGACATGCTGACCGAGCTGGCCCTCTTGTCCGAAGCTAATGACCAGCCGGAGCTCGCCGCCTCGATCCAGTCCGTAGCTGCTCTTGCCCACACCGCCAACCAGCGCCAGGCGAAGGCCGCGCCGCCGGTTTCGGACTAGGCTTCCCTGGCCGGTTGACTTCGCGCACTTCGTGAGTATTGTCCGCCGCTCTCGATTTCCCGGCTTCCCGCCGGCCTTACACACGCCCGCAGGTACGCCATGGCCAAGCCAGCTTCCATCAAGATCCGTCTGAACTCCTCGGCGGATACCGGCTTCTTCTACGTCACCAAGAAGAACGCCCGCACCAAGACCGACAAGCTGGTGATGAAGAAGTACGACCCGGTCGTGCGCAAGCACGTCGAGTTCCGCGAAGGCAAGATCAAGTAGGATTGCTTAATCGCGATGCCCTGAGACGCCCGGGTTCGCCCGGGCGTTTTCGTTTGTGGGATCGGGTCTGATCCGAATGGCTGATTCGCGCGCTTCGGGCCCATGCCGTCGAGCGTGATCCGCACCTTCCACTACGAACCTGACCAGCGGCGGCTCAATGTCGTGTTCGTCGGCGGCCGGCGCTACGCCTATCATTCAGTTCCGGCCCGGCTGGCCTCGGCGATGAAACAGGCCCTGTCCAAGGGTGAGTTCTTCAACGCCCACATCCGCGACCATTTCCGTTTCACACGCGAGTCCTGATGGCGAAGCGGCTCAAGGTCTATCGCACCACCGCCGGCTTCTACGAAACCGTGGTCGCCGCTGCGAATCAGTCGGAGGCGCTGGAGGCATGGGGCGTGCGCCAGAACCTGTTCGCTGAGCACGCAGCGCGGATCGAGGACGATCCGGATGTCGTCAAGGCGGCCGGCGCCCATCCCGGCCAGCCGCTTCGCCGCCCCATCGGATCGAACGAGGCCTTCAAGCTCGATCCCGACGCGCCAGCCGCGCCGAAGGGCGGCAAGACCCGGGCGAAGGCGAACGCCGACCGACGCAAGCTCGACAAGGCCGACGCCGCGCTGGAAGAGCTTCGCGACCGGCAGAAGGACGAAGCCGCCGACCTCGACCGGCGTATGGACGAATTGAGGGCCGCGCGTACAACCGCCGAATCGCGCTGGGACGAAGAGCAGGCTGAAGCTCGAAAAACGGTCGACCGAGAATGCCGCGCCTACGCCAAGTCGGGCGGCCGGTGATTCGCGCCGCCGCTCAGCCGAGCCTGTTCGACGCCCCCGAGCCGGCCATGCCGGAGGGGTTTCGCTACCAGCCCGACCTGATCGGCCCCGAGGAGGAGACCGAACTCCTGGGCATCCTGGCGAAGCAGCCCTTCGCCCCGTTCGACTTCAACGGCTATCTGGGCAGTCGGCAGGTGCTGAGCTTCGGTCTCCGCTACGACTACGGCGTGCGCAAGGTGCTGGAGACCGAGCCGATCCCGGCCTGGCTTCAACCCCTTCGATCCCGTGTCGCCGCCTTCTGCAGCCAGTCCACTGACGATTTTGTGCAGGTGCTGATCAACCAATACCGCATCGGCGCCGGTGTCGGCTGGCATCGCGACCGCCCGCAGTTTGGTGATGTGGTGGGCGTCTCCCTGCTCTCCCCCTGCCCTTTCCGATTCAGGCTGAAGCAGGGCGATCGCTGGCTCCGGCGCTCGATGGTCGTAGAACCGCGCTCCGCCTATCTGATCTCGGGTCCGGCGCGCTGGGAATGGAAGCATTCCATTTCCCCCGTGGGGGCGCACCGCTATTCGATCACCTTTCGCACGCTTAGGCGCCGTTAGGCGGCGCGGCTGACCACCTGATTGCGACCGTGGGCCTTGGCCTCGTAGACGGCGGCGTCAGCGCGTTTGAGCAGGGCGTCGGTGGTATCGTCCGCGCCCAAGGTGCAGGCTACGCCGACGGAGATGGTAACCGTCAGAGGCTCGCTGAGACCCGCCGCCTTGAACGGGGTGGAGGAGACGTGCAGGCGCAGGCGCTCGGCGATCCTCAACGCGTCCTTAAGCTGGGTATCGGGCATGATCACCACGAACTCCTCCCCGCCATAACGGCAGGCCAGGTCGATGGCGCGCACATTGGTAGCAAGGCGCACCGCGAACTCGCGCAGCACCTCATCCCCCACATCGTGCCCGAAGGTGTCGTTGATACGTTTGAAGAAATCGATGTCGACCAGCAGGGCCGAGACTGGCTCGCCGCCAAGCGCCGCGCGCTTAACAAGCTGCCCCGCCTGGCTGGTCATGTAGCGACGGTTATGCAGACCCGTGAGCGTATCGGTGACCGCCGCCTCCATTGAGAGGTCGAGGTTGTTGCGCAGATAGTCGGTGTAGCGCTTCTGGCGCACCAGGGTCTTGACCCGCGCGGCGAGCTCTTCTGGGTCCACCGGTCTGGCGAGGATGTCGTTGACGCCTAGCTCCAGCGCCTTGATGGCGCGGGCCTTCTCATCCGGATCGACAATGGCGAGGATAGGCATGTGCCGCAGCCCCTCCTCCGACCGCGCCTGGGCGGCGAGACGCAGGCCGTCGAACCCGCGCGAAGCGGCGTTGACGATGAGCAGATCGGCGCGCGCCTTCACCGCCATCAGCGCCTTGTCAGGCTCCGATTCGATGACCGGACGATGCTCCACCGCCAGTTCGTCAGCGATCCGCTTGGCCTGGCGCTCGTTGTCGTCGGCGATGACGATGCGGGCGCCGGCGCGATTCAGCTTGCCGCCGCCCTCGATCACGCCCAGCCGCCGGCCCGAGGCCTCGCGCTCGCGCAATTCGTCGATCATCTGCTTCAGCCGGGCGAGGCTGCGCACGCGGGCGAACAGAGTGACATCGTCGATCGGCTTGTTGAGGAAGTCGTCCGCCCCCGCTTCGAGCCCTGTCAGACGATCACGGCGCCCGTCGAGCGCGGTAACCATCACCACCGGAATGTGCTCGGTGATCGGATCGGCTTTGAGGCGCTTGCAGACCTCGAACCCGTCCATGCCCGGCATCATGACGTCGAGCAGGATCATGTCCGGTCGTTCGGTCTGCGCCACGGCGATACCCGAGGGCCCGTCACAGGCGGTGAGCACCTCGTAATACTCGGCCTCAAGTTTCGCCTTCAACAGGCGGACATTGGCTTCGATGTCATCGACGACGAGGATACGCGCGGACATTTACCTTTACCCCAGAAAACGCCGGACGGTTTCAAGGAAGTAGGTCACCGAGATGGGCTTTGAGATATAGGCCTCGCAACCCCCGTCGCGGATGCGCTCCTCATCGCCCTTCATGGCGAAGGCGGTAACCGCGATCACCGGGATGTGGCTGAGCTCGTCGTCTTCCTTCAGCCACTTGGTCACTTCCAACCCAGAGATCTCCGGCAGCTGGATATCCATGAGAATCAGGTCGGGCTGATGCTGGCGTGCGAGGGCCAGGGCGGATAGACCTTCGCGGGTCTGCAAGGTCTCGTACCCCTGGGCATCGAGCAGATCATGAAAAAGCTTCATGTTCAGCTCGTTATCCTCAACGATGAGGACTTTCTTGGTCATCATTCAACCGCGCCAAAGGCCAAAAGAACGTGGGGCGCGAACATGTCGCGTCCCTTCTTCTCGAAGGCTTGTCGCACGGATATCCTTAAATCGGAGTTGAGGCTGATGCAGACCCCATGTCGGGCGGACCCATGACGATCATCGAACCGGAGACGGCCATCGTCGATCCGGCGCGTGGCCTTGCGATCATCGATGTGGACGAGGTCATCGCCCTGTTCATCCAGGGTTTTGACCGGTTCCTGCAACCGCACGGCTAC
The DNA here is from genome assembly GCA_903862425.1 of uncultured Caulobacterales bacterium. Taxonomy (GTDB): domain Bacteria; phylum Pseudomonadota; class Alphaproteobacteria; order Caulobacterales; family Caulobacteraceae; genus CAIOYC01. Next base: position 280,917 of record CAIOYC010000008.1, read on the forward strand.
GAGTTTCGTCTTTTGTCCTTCGGCCTGTTCGACAACGTCTTCGCCCACGGCGCAGAGACGCCGGCGGAAAAGGACAAGTCGCGCGCCTTATTCGACCGCTTCTTCTCGCACGGCTGCGGCGAGATCGATCCGGCGCCGGGCGCTGTTGCGGGTCTCGCCAGTCTGGCGGACATGGCGCAGGTGGTGATTCTCACCAACGCTCCAGAGACCGCGCGAGAACTGCGCGGCGATTGGCTGAAGCGGCACGGTATGGACTATCCCATGATCATCAACCAGGGACCCAAGGGGCCGGCGGTTAAGACCCTTGCCGGGCGGGTCGAAGGGCCGGTCCTGTTCGTGGACGACCTGATCTCCAATCTCGACTCTGTGGCCCAGGACGCGCCGCGGGTGACGCGGGTGCAGATGGTCGCCGACCCCAAGCTGCGGACCATGGCTCCGGCCAGCCGCCGCCATCGCCGCATCGATGACTGGCCGAGCCTCGTGCGGCTGGCTGAACAAGAGGTATTTGCGTGATCCGTATCGGCGTCGATTTCGGCGGCACCAAGATCGAGGCGGCGGCCCTGAACCAGGCCGGCGATTTTCTGGCCCGCGTGCGAGAACCCAATCCCGGCAATTACGACGCCGCGGTCGCGTCCGTGAAGAAGGTGGTCGAGGAGGCGGAGGCCCAGGCAGGGGCGACAGCGCAGCGGGTGGGCGTCGGCATGCCCGGCTCCATTTCGCCGGTGACGCACGAGGTGCGCGGCGCCAACTCCACCTGGCTCAACGGCAAGCCCTTCGACAAAGATCTCGCCAAGGCCATGGGTAAGGAGGTCCGGGTCGCCAACGACGCCAACTGCTTCGCCCTGTCCGAAGCCACCGATGGCGCGGGCAAGGACGCCAAGGTCGTGTTCGGCGTCATCATCGGCACCGGCTGCGGCGGCGGCGTGGTGATGGACAGGCACGCGCTGGACGGCTGCAACTTTATCGCCGGTGAATGGGGCCACACGCCGCTCCCCTGGATGGAGTCTGACGAATACCGCTCGCAGAAGTGCTGGTGCGGGCGTTGGGACTGCCTCGAACGCTATGTAGCCGGATCCGCCTTCGTGAACCATTACAAGGCGGCGGGTGGCGAGGCGCAGAACGGCGCCGAGATCGTCACCAAGGCGCGGGCGGGCGAACCATTGGCGGAGGCCGAACTCGAGCGCTACATCAATCGCCTTGGCCGGGGCCTTGCCATGATCTGCGACATCCTCGACCCGGATGTAATCGTGCTCGGCGGGGGCATGTCCAACACCGACGAACTTTATGGCGAACGCCTGCGCCTGGCGGTGGAGACGCCTCTATTCTCAGATCAGTTCATCACGCCCATCCGAAAGCCGGTGCATGGCGATTCGTCCGGGGTGCGCGGCGCCGCCTGGCTATGGCCGTGGGATTGATCACGGGACTGTGCCGCGATTGCCTATGGAGCGGCGAGGCCCAGCCAGCTCGCTGCCCATCCTGTGGATCGCGGCGCATCGTGCGCCACGCGGAACTCGGCCTACTTACCATCGCCCACCTGGACTGCGACGCCTTCTACGCCTCGGTCGAGAAGCGCGACCGACCCGAGTTGCGTGACGTGCCGGTGATCGTTGGCGGGGGCAAGCGGGGCGTGGTCACCACCGCCTGCTATATCGCTCGCACCTATGGCGCGCGCTCGGCCATGCCCATGTTCAAGGCGCTGAAACTCTGCCCCGACGCGGTGGTGATCAAGCCTGACTTCTCCAAATACACCTACGAATCCAAACGCATCATCGAGTTGCTGCGCAACCTGACGCCCCTGGTGCAGCCCCTGTCACTGGACGAGGCGTGGGTCGATCTGTCCGGCACCGAGCGGCTGAACGGAGGGGCGCCCGCTCTACAGATGGCGCGCGCGCAGCTTGAAATCGAACGCATGACGGGACTGACCATCTCAGTCGGTCTGGCATCCAACAAGTTTCTGGCCAAGATCGCGTCCGATCTCGACAAGCCCCGCGGGTTCGCGGTGCTGGGCTCGGACGCTCAAGCGCTGCTGGCCGGAAAGCCGGTCGGCATCCTGCCGGGGGTCGGGCCGGTATTCGTCAAGTCGCTGAACGCGGCGGGCTTCACCACCGTCGGCGACCTCGCCAAGGCCGATCCCAAGCGGCTGGTGGAGAAGTTCGGCTCCGGCGGCCTGCGCCTGCATCGACTGTCACAGGGTCAGGACGCGCGCGAGGTCGATCCGGACGGCGAGCGCAAATCCATCTCCGCAGAAACCACCTTCAACGACGACCTGAACCAGATTTCGGATCTTGAGGATCAACTCTGGCCGCTTTGCGAGAAGGTGGCCGAGCGTACACGGCGCAGCGAGACCAACGGGCGGGTGGTGACGCTAAAACTGCGCACGGCGGACTTCCGTATCCTGACGCGACGGCGCACCCTGCCCTCGCCGACTCAGACGGCTCGGGTGCTGTTCGCCACCGCCCGCGAGCTGCTCAAGGCCGAGGTGGACGGGCGGCGTTTTCGCCTGATCGGCGTCGGACTCTCCGGCTTCAGCGACGGCCCGGCGGATGTGGCTCTATTCGACGCCCAGGACGAAGCCCGCGCGCTGTCGACCGAAACCGCCATGGACAGCCTGCGCGCCCGTTTCGGCAAGGCGACGGTGATGACCGGCCGCGCCCTGCGCACCGCCGGCGCTCAAGGCGACGAATAGTCCTCCGCGACATTGGTAATTCGGCCTTGTCCTGCGGGGTCGAAGGGGCGCTATCGAAGGACGCAATCAGCGGGTTCGGTTCGCCGGGCCTTTGAAACAGTGTCGTCAGACCAGGCGACTCTGCTCCACCGCTGCGGCGATGAAGCTCTTGAACAGGGGGTGTGGCGCGAAGGGGCGGCTTTTCAGCTCCGGATGGTACTGCACGCCCACAAACCAGGGGTGGTCCACCCGCTCGCAGGTCTCGGGCAGGAGGCCGCTCGGCGACATGCCGGCGAATTGCAGACCCACCTTTTCCAACGGCTCGCGATAGCCCGTATTCACCTCGTAGCGGTGTCGGTGACGCTCGTGGATCACCGTCGAGCCGTAGATCTCCGCGATCCTGGAGCCCGGCGCCAGAGCCGCCTCATAAGATCCGAGGCGCATAGAGCCGCCGAGATCGTCGCCGACCTTCCGGGTCTCCACCTGATTGCCGCGCACCCATTCGGTCATCAGACCGACCACGGGCGCCTCGGTGGGGCCGAACTCGGTGGAGGATGCCTGCTTAACCCCCGCCAGGTTCCGCGCCGCCTCGATCATGGCCATCTGCATGCCGAAGCAGATACCGAAATAGGGCACGGCATGTTCGCGGGCGAACTGCACGGCACGAATCATTCCCTCCGCGCCCCGCTCCCCGAAGGCGCCGGGCACGAGCACGCCATCCACCCCGTCGAGCCGGGCGGTGACGCTGGCGCGGTCGCCTTCGAACACCTCGCCCTCGATCCAGTCGAGATTGACCTTTACCTTGTTGGCAAGGCCGCCATGAACGAGCGCCTCGACCAGCGACTTATAGGCGTCTTTGAACCCGGTATATTTGCCCACCACCGCGATGGTCACCTCGCCGTCGGGGTGGGCGATGGTGTCGGCCACGCCCTGCCAGCGCGACAGGTCCGGCGCCGGGGCATCCACGATGCCGAAGGCGTCGAGCACCTCCCGGTCGAGCCCCTCGCGGTGATAGTCGAGCGGCACGGCATAGATTGAGGCGCTGTCCAGCGCCTGGATCACCGCGCTCGAGCGCACGTTGCAGAACTGGGCGATCTTGCGCTTGTCGCCCTCGGGGATGTCCTGCTCGCATCGGCACAACAGGATGTCGGGCTGGATGCCGATGGCGCGCAGTTCCCGCACCGAGTGCTGGGTCGGCTTGGTCTTCATCTCGCCGGCCGTCTTGATGAACGGCAGCAGGGTCAGATGAACGAACACGGCGTGGTGACGCGGCAGTTCCTGGCCCAATTGGCGGATGGCCTCGAAGAAGGGCAGGCCCTCGATGTCGCCCACCGTGCCGCCGATCTCCACCAGCACGAAATCAACCTCGTGGCCCTGCTCGTCATGGCCGGGAGAGAGGACGAATTGCTTGATCTCGTCGGTCACGTGCGGGATCACCTGCACGGTGGCGCCGAGGTAGTCGCCGCGCCGTTCCTTCTCGATGATGGTCTTGTAGATCTGGCCGGTGGTGATGTTGTCGCCGCGCGTGGCGTTGACCCCGGTGAAGCGCTCATAGTGACCGAGATCGAGGTCCGTCTCCGCCCCGTCGTCCGTCACGAACACCTCACCGTGCTGGTAGGGGCTCATCGTGCCAGGATCGACATTCAGATAGGGATCGAGCTTGCGCAGACGCACGCGATAGCCGCGCGCCTGCAAAAGCGCGCCGAGAGCGGCGGACGCCAGACCTTTTCCCAGGGAAGAGACCACGCCGCCGGTTATGAAGATGTACCGGGCCATGGGAGTCCAACCTATCGCGCGAATCAGGCCCGGTTAAGCCCAGATTGGGCGCCGCCCACAGCTTTACGGCTTGGTGGGCGACGGGGCGGGGGCCGCAGGCGCGGGAGCGGCCGGCGTAGCTGCGGCCGGCGCGGCGGTCTTGGCGGCCGGCTTGACCGCCACAGGCGCGGGCCCCAGCAGCGGCGGGGCCGACGGCGCGGTGTGGACTTCCGGCTTCGGCGCTTCCAGCAGCGGCGCGTCGGGATTGCTCGCCGGCGCGGTAGTATTGCCGGCCGCCGGGGCCGGCGCCGCGGGTTGTCGCGCCAGAGCTGCGGGATCGAGGCCCTGGATTTTCAGCCGATCGACCACCGCGTCGCCCTTGTGCGCACGACCGATGAGCAGGGTCAGCGCCAGGCACAGGACGAAGAAGGCGCCGGCCAGAACGCCGGTGGTGCGCGTGAGAAGATCGCCCACGCCCCGGGTCGACATGAAGCCTTGCGGTCCGCCACCCATGCCGAGCGCGCCGCCTTCGGACTGCTGCATGAGGATCACGGCGACGAGCGCGATACAGACGAAGATCAGGATGACGAGCAGAACAGCTTGCAGCACGGTCGATGTCCGGGGCCTGGGATCAGGCCGTGAGATGGGATGCGCGTGACAATCCGCAACGAACGGACAGCCCGCGATGAAGCGGGAGCCTCTATCAGACCCCTACCGGTTGCGCCATAGGCTCGATCCCGCCGGACAGCCTGGCGGCGGCGGTCGGCGCGGGCTGATGGCGGAGCAACTGGTCCGTCGAGATCCAGTCGAAACGTGTGTCGAACCATTCCATTGACCAGGCCAGGAAGCGCCAGGTCGCCTCATCGTGGTCGAGGTGGTGTGTGAGTAGCCCGACTGGCCGTTCATATTCCGCACTCCGACGTCGTTCCGCCAAGGCCTGGCCGATCATCGTCATGATCCGCATGGCCCCCTTGGAGCGCGCGCCCCCTTTCCAGGCGAGCACATCGATCTCGGCGGAGGTGTAGTGGAGTCCGGAATAGAGCACCCGATCCGCACCGGCTGACAACATGGGGTAGCCGACACGCCGCACGGCGCGCGGCAGACCCGAATCGATCGCGTTCCAGGGCGGCGTATAGAATGAAGGCGCCAGCCCCGCCGCCTCCAGTCTCGCCTTGCCTGCATTCAGGCTGTCGGTCAGCAGGTCGATCGGCGGGGGGTGACCATATTCGGACTTCACCTCGCCTGCGGGGCGCCGGTTGACGTGATCGACGCCATGCTGGCCGATGGAGACGCTGCGCTCGCCCGTCAGGCGCACTGCCAGCGGGTGAAGGTCGCCAGCGGGCACGACGGCGAGAGCCAGCGGCCGTCCGCCGGCGATGACCAGCAGGCGATCCAATGCGTCGGTTGGTTCGCGTGCATCGTCGTCGCGCCACCATAGGCGTGGACGCAGGCCCAGCCGCCGCCAGTGCGTCAGTTCGCTCTCGACCTTAAGGGCCGCAATGCGCCGCCAGCCCGAAGCCGGCGGCTCAGCCATTTGGCTGCTCGGCAAAGGCGGCGATCGCCTGCCACAAGGGGCTGACCGCTAGGGCGGCCAACAGCGGTCGAGGCGAGGCGAACCGGCGCCAACCGCCCAACCGGGTCAAGGCGTAGGCGCGCTTTTTGACACCATCGGCAGCGCGGCGGGCGCGACGCAGGGCCGTCTGACGCCGGCTCATGGGTGGCTTGACCTTGCGGGTGGAGATTTCCGAACTGATCCGCGAGCTCTGGCGCACGGGGAAGGGTCGCAGCACGTAGGGCTCGATCCCGTTCTCCCAATAGCGGTCCATCGTCTGGTCGATAGGCATGAACGGGCGGCTGGCATAGCGCAGCATGCGTCGAGCGCCCTCGCGGCGGATCAGATAGGCGCATCCACCGAGCACCCCGGCGCGCACACGGCTGAGCGTCCGGCCCCGGAACATCTGAACGCGGTCGCCCCTGGTGGCCGGCCGGTCGCCATTGATGATCTCTCCCTTTGTGCTCTGCAGGCGCAGGACCAGCCAGTCGCGGCGGGGAGCGGCCAGGATCGAATCGAGCAGGTCGGCGAAGTCGGCATCGCATTCAATGTCGTCTTCCAGCACCAGCGCCGTATCGTGACCCTGATCCAGCATGGCCTGGTAGCATTTCAGATGGCTGAGATGGCAGCCGATCTCGGCGGCGTTCATTTCCGCGCCGTAGACATTCAGCGCCTTGTCGCGGTCATAGGAGGCGCGCTCCGCATCGCTTAGCGCATAGCCGTCCACGGCTTCGATGAATTGTGCCGTCAGGCCCCGGCTTTTGAGTACGCCCTGCATGTGAAGGAATCGGTCGGTGCGGCGCTTTAGACTGATGACAAAGATGGGCAGATCGCGTGAATGTGCACATCGTTCAACGTGGGCATGAGCAACGGACATAGATTTCACCCCCGCAACTTTGTTGCGGTTGTGTATCAAGCGAACCGTGTAGCATGTCGCCGTGCCAGAAGGTCGCAAGGTCAAGCTTGTTGATCATGGCCCGCCGGTCCAGGATCGGGGGGATGAAAGTTGTCTCGCTTATCCTGGCTGGGTCGCTCGTCGCGCCTGTCGCTCATACCGCACCGCAAATGACAGGCGCCAAACCGGAGACGCGCTGCGGCTGGATCGCCAACCCCACGCCCGCCAACTGGTGGCTGAACGACAAGGCGGGTGAGTGGACCATTTCGGAACAGGGCGGTTATCAGGCCACGGGCGCTGACCTGCCGGATTTCTCGACCCATGACTGGGTCGTCACCAATGCCGGCGATCATGGCTACGGCTGCGCCTGCCTTACCGCCAGCTACGACCACAAGACGATGCGCGTACTCGACATCAAGTCGGTGAAGCAGCGCACCCTGCGTCAATGCAAGGTGGACAAGGGGTTGAAGTCGCCGGGCTGACTGGCGCCCCGTCGCACCGGCGACAAAGCCAACGCCGATTAGTTGACGAAGCCCGCCTCGGTCTTTGACTTCAATTCGTCAAGCGTCACACCGGGCGCCGTCTCCAGCAGTTTAAGCCCGCCCGCCACCTTGTCGATTTCGAATACGGCGAGGTCGGTGATCACCATGTCCACCACCTTCACGCCGGTAAGCGGCAGGGTGCAGGCCTTGAGCAGCTTGGGCGCACCGGACTTCTCGGAATGCTCCATCACCACAACCACGCGCTTGACCCCGGCGACAAGATCCATGGCCCCACCCATGCCCTTGACCATCTTGCCGGGCACCATCCAGTTGGCGAGGTCGCCGCCTTGCGAAACCTGCATGGCGCCCAGGATCGACAGGTTGATGTGTCCGCCGCGGATCATGGCGAAGCTGTCCGCCGAACTGAAGTAGGACGAACTCGGCAGGGCTGTAATGGTCTGTTTGCCGGCGTTGATCAGATCCGCATCCGCCTCGCCCTCATAGGGGAAAGGGCCCATGCCGAGCATGCCGTTCTCGCTTTGCAGCGTGACGGTCATGCCCTCTGGAATGTAGTTCGAGACCAGGGTGGGAATGCCGATGCCGAGATTGACGTAGAAGTCGTTCTTCAGCTCCTTCGCCGCGCGGGCCGCCATTTCATCGCGGGTCCAGGCCATCAGATTTCGCTCCCCGCCGCCGCCAGCATCTTAGGCCGCGTGGTCACCCGCTCGATACGTTTTTCGAAATGATCGCCCTGGAAGATGCGGTCTACATAGATGCCGGGCGTGTGGATCGTGTCGGCGTCGATCTGGCCGGCCTCGACCAATTCCTCGACCTCAACCAGCGTGACGGCGGCGGCCGTGGCCATCATCGGGTTGAAGTTTCGCGCCGTCTCCCGATAGACGAGGTTTCCTGCATCATCGCCCTTCCAGGCTTTGACGATGGCGAGATCGGCCCTCAGCGCCATCTCCATAACGTACCACTCGCCGTCGAACTGGCGGGTCTCCTTCCCCTCTGCGATCACCGTGCCGTAGCCGGTCTTGGTGAAGAAGGCGGGGATGCCCGCGCCCCCCGCCCTGATCCGCTCCGCCAGCGTTCCCTGGGGATTGAACTCCAGCTCCAGCTCGCCGGAGAGGTACAGCTTCTCGAACAGCTTGTTCTCGCCCACATAGGACGAGATCATCTTCCGGATCTGGCCGTTCTCCAGCAGCAAGCCGAGGCCGAATCCGTCCACGCCGCAGTTGTTGGAAACGACCGTCAGGTCCTTGACCCCGCTTTCGCGGATCGCGGCGATCAGGTGCTCGGGAATACCGCACAGGCCGAAGCCGCCGGCCATAACGGTCATACCGTCGCGCAGAACGCCCGCGACCGCCTCCGCGGCATCCTTGCAGACCTTACCCATGGAGCGCTCCTCGCTGGGCGACCCCGGGAGGGTCACGGCCGCCGCGTCGTGGTGCTCTTAGTGTAAGTGCTGGTGGAGGTCGAGGCGGGAGCGGAGTCGATCGGCGGCAGGGGCGGCGTCTTCGCATCGACCCACCGAACCAGATTGGTCAGGGCCTCGGACGTGGCCGTGTCGTAGGCGGCGACGATCGCGGTGATGCGGTTCTCGGAAGCCGGCTTCTGCACGTCGAATACCTGGGCGTCGATCGGCCGACCGTCGGGACCGGAGAGACGGCCCTGAATGCCCACATGGATAGTCGGCGCAAGCTTGGGGTCGGTGTAGTCGGCCTCGAAACGCACAACCTCGACCTGGAGCAGGCTGGCCGCTCGCCCCGTCTCGCCACGGCTGAGAAGGCGGGTGTGCGGACCGGAGGCGTCGAAGGCCTGGTCCAGCGCCTGGCGGAACAGAATGGTGGCGGGGGCGACCCAGCGCCCGCCGGTTATATAGGAGGTCTGGGTTCCCTCTACCGTCAGGATGCCGTCGCTCATCGCCTCTCTTGGGAAAGTGACCGGTTCGAGCAGCACGCCGCGCTCGTCCGCATGGATCGGCGGCGCGGTGGAGGCGCCGGTGACGCCGAAGCGGTAGAGTTGAACCGGCTTGGCCTTGGGCAGCAGAGAGACACAGCCGCCGAGGGACGTCGCGACGACGAGGGCGGCGGCGAGCCGGGCATAGGTCTTGATCACGGCTGCACCTCCCTCGCCTTGGCGGGCGCCTTGGACAGCACCCCCTGCGGATTGCTTTCTATGTCCTGCACCACACGATTCAGGGATTCGGCCGCCTGTTGCAGGCTGATGATCGCCTGCGAGATGCGCGGCAGGCCCGAAGTGGCGAAGTCCGTGGTCGGACCCTGGAGCTTGGCCACGGTGGCGCGCACGTCAGTCGCGGTCACCTTAATTTCCTCAGCGGCCCCGTTGAGGTTGGCGATGGTCTTCTTCACGTCGCCATTGGTCAGGCCGTTTACGTCGGTCGTCAATTTGCCGATCTTCTCGGATGTCACGTTCACCGATTTGATGGTGGCGTCGAGGTCGGCCAGCATCTGCTTCTGGCCCTTGATCTCGTCGGAGACATCGCGGACGTTGTTCAGCGTGGTGGAGACGGCGGCGATGTTCTTGTCGCTCAGCACCTTGTTGACGCGGTCGAGGGTCTCGACAGCGCGGGTGACGATGTCGCCGCCGCCGCTGAGCAGGCTTTCCAGCGCTCCGACCTTGGTGTGAATGACCGGCACGTACTGCGGCGGCGTTGCGTCCTTCAGCAGCGGCTTGGACACGGTGCCGGCATTGACCTCGATATAATTGACCCCGGTGATGCCGAGGGGCTCGAGCGTGGCGGTGGAGTCCACGCGCACGGGCGTGTCGGACGAGGTGCGGATGCGCGCCACGACTCGGTTAGGATCCGCCTTGTCGAGAGACAGCTTGGTCACCTCGCCCACCCGGATACCGTTGAAGAACACCTGGCCGCCGGAAGACAACCCCCGCACCTGCCCGCGGAACTCCACGTCATAGATGTCGTACTGCTTGGTGAACTGGAACCGGGCCAGCCAGAAGACGAAGACGACCGTCGCCACCATGATGAGCAGCGAAATCGCCCCCACCAGCGCGTAATGTGCGTTACGCTCCAAGTTCAGGCCCCCTCTTTCGGCATGTCAGTGTTCGGTCCCTGAACCGCGGTGTCTCTGACGGGCTTATCGGCGGCCGTCGCCGCCGCCCTGCCCCGCGGTCCCAGGAAGTATTGCTTGATCCACGGGTGGTCGGACTTTTCTAGGTCGGAAATCGGCCCGACGGCTACGATCTTCTTGTCGGCGATCACGGCCACGCGGTCGCAGAGCGCGTAGAGGCTGTCGAGGTCGTGGGTGATCATGAACACGGTTAAGCCTAGAGCTTCGGAAAGGTTGCTGATCAGGGTGTCGAAGGCCTCGGCCGAGATCGGATCCAGACCGGCGGTCGGCTCGTCGAGGAATAGCAGTTCCGGGTCCAGCGCGATGGCCCGAGCCAGGCCGGCGCGCTTGCGCATGCCGCCGGACAACTCCGCCGGGTGCAGATTACCCGCGCGCGGCGGAAGCCCGACCATGGCGAGTTTGGTGTCGGCCAGTTCCGCCGTCATGTGGTTGGACAGGCCCGTGTGTTCGGACATGGGCGCTGAAACATTCTCGCGCACCGTCAGAGAGGAAAATAGCGCGCCGCTCTGGAACAGCACACCCCATCGACGCTCAAGTTCGTCGCGCTCGGGGCCTGTCGCCTTCTGCACATCGACACCCAGCACCTCTACTGTCCCGCCCTGCGGATCGCGCAGGCCGATCAGGGTGTTGAGCAATACAGACTTGCCGGCGCCGGAACCGCCTACCAGGCCGATGATCTCCCCCCGGCGTACCTCAAGGCTCAGGCCCTCATGGACCACGTTCTCGTCGAAGGCGGAAACCAGATTGTCGATACGGATCACCGGTTCTGCGTCGGCATCGTAGGCGCGTGGCTTCGGCTCGGTCCCAGGGCCGGCCGTCTCGTCGGGCTGGGGCATGCTCATACGCCCAGCTCCATGAAGATCAGCGCGAACACGGCGTCGATGACGATGATGGAGAAGATGGCCTGAACCACCGCGATGGTCACGCGGCGGCCGAGCTGCTCCACATCCCCGCCTACCTCCAGCCCCTGGCGGCAGCCGATGGCGGCGATGACGATGGCCAAAAAGGGCGCCTTGACCATGCCGAGATAGAATTGCACCGGCTCCACATTGGCCAGCAAGCGTTGCAGAAAGAAGGCCGGAGACAGATCGAGCGCGATCCAGGTGACTAGCATCCCGCCGGTCAGGCTGGCGATCATGGCCACGAAGGTCAAAAGCGGCGTCATCGTCAGCATGGCGATGAAGCGTGGCAGGACGAGGGCCTCGAACGGATCGACCCCCATCACCTGCATGGCGTCGATCTCCTGGTTCATCTTCATCGCCCCGAGTTCAGCGGCGAAGGACGAGGCGGAGCGGCCGGCCAGCAGGACGGCGGTGATCAGGACGCCGAACTCGCGCAGGCTCGCCACGCCGATCAGCTCCACACTGAACACCGAGGCGCCGAACTGGGCCAACAGGCTGGCGCCGAGGAAGCCCACCGTGGCGCCGATGAAGAAATTGGTGACGGCGACGATGGGCAGGGCGTCGAGACCCGCCCGCTCCATCAGCGCTACGGTGGGCGCTAGCCGTAGCCGCCTTGGATTGGCCGCCAGCCGTGCGATGGTGGAGATCAGCCGGCCGATGAAAGCGAAGGTGTGATAGGCGTCCGAGCCCACGGCCTCCACCGATCCGCCCATGCGGACCAGCATCGCGTAGGCCGATTTCGGCTTGGCCCTGCCGCGATCCTTCTGGTCGATGGGCTTGCCGACCAGCTGGATCAGCCGCCCCACATCCTGACGCTCGGCATTATCGGGCACGGACAGGCCGGCCCGCGTGACCGCGTAGGCGCCGGCCGTATCGAACCGGCCAAGGTCTGAAAGGTCCACAGCGGCGCCCTGGGGCGCGTCCTTGATCAGCCGGTCGGCGGCGCGCCCCAGGGTTTGCGCCGTCCAGTCGCCGGTCAACGCCACGACCTCGCCGTCGCGCGATCGCCGGATTTCAAAGGCCGCTGCCTGACTCATACGCGGATGGACGCTCCTGCCCCGCCGTGGAAAGCGCATCCAAGGCAAAGGTTGCGACAAGGCCTAGCCTGTTTTGCGCGCCAGTCATATTCGGTGTCACATTCGCGCCGTGGCTGACGCGGTACAAAGCTTGACTGCGTCGTGAACGGGCAAAGGAGCGAGCGTGCGCACAGGGTCGATCAAATTGGGCTTCGCCGCCCTGATACTGGTGGCCGGCGCAGTATCGGCGCAACCCACTCACACCGATCCGCCCGCCGCGCGAGACGTGGTGGTCACCGGCAAGAAGTTGAAATCTTGCGGCGAACGGGACCACGCCTGCATCGCCACGGTGGCCAAGGAGGTCTGGACCCGGTTCCCCGAGCAGATCGAAGGCTTCTGTAACCACCAGCGGATGGCCAAGGAGCGCGAGCGGATCGTCATGGATCAGATGAGCGACCTGATCGGCATCCGTCCCGACACCGTCGCCACGGCCGATTACGAGATTCCCGCCGCCCTGAAGGAGGTGTGTGAATATGACGGCAAGCACGCCGCGCACACCATGACCGCCTCCGCCTGGTTGCCGTGGACTACCGCGCCCACCGCCGCTGACCTTGCCGCCGCCTATCCACGCCACCGTGGAGACGCGACGCCCGGCGACGCGCGTATCTATTGCCAGGTGAACGGCAAGGGCCGTCTCGAACACTGCTCGCTGTCTGATGAGGCGCCGGCCGGCAAGGGTTTCGGCAAGGCCGCCCTATCCCTGACGCCTAAGTTCGCGGTCCACCTTGCACCGGACATGCAGAAGTCCACACCGGACCTGTGGGTGGACATCGCCGTGCATTTTGACGGCGCTGACGCGGCGCCCGCAGGCCGCCCGCTGCCGGATCCGGACTGGGTCCGCCTGCCCGATCCCGATCGCACCGCCGCTCTCTATCCTGTTGCGGCCCGCTCCGCGGGCGTGACGACGGGGATGGGCAAGGTGGACTGCCGGATCGGCGAGACTGGTGCTCTGGGCGCCTGCGCCCTCGTGGAAGAGCAACCCATTGGCCTCGGCTTCGGCCAGGCCGCCCTGACCGTGGCGCCGGAGATGCGCGCCAACCTGTGGACGCGCGAGGGCGGACCGACCGTCGGGACCCACGTCATCGTGCCGTTACGCTTCGACGCACCGACCGCCAGCGCGCCCGCGGGCCAATAGATTAGGCCAGCACCATCAGAGTCTGGCCTTCCTTGACCGGGTCGCCGTCGGCCACATGGATAGCTTCGACGACGCCCGCGATCTCGGCTTCGACGGGAATCTCCATCTTCATGGATTCGAGGATGAGCAGAGTATCGCCGACGGCCACCTTCGCCCCGACCGCGACCTCGATCTTCCAGACCGAGCCGGAAATCTCCGAGCGAACCAGGGCCATGCGCGTCTCCTCCGTACCGCTCATTCGAGCGGGCGCAGAGCGGCGGGTCAAGGTGGGGCCGGCGAGAGTTTTTCTGTCTGGCGTCCCGCGCGCGGGACGCTAGGTTGAGGCCAATAGCAACGCCTACAGATACGGTCCCCATGTCCATCGACGCCCTCTTCAAGCCCTTCGATTTCAAGGCGCTTCATCTGCCGAACCGTACGGTGATGGCGCCGATGACGCGCTCGTTCTCGCCCGGCGGCGTCGCCACCGAGGACGTGGCCGCCTATTATGCGCGCCGGGCGAAGAACGAGGTGGGGCTGATCATCACCGAGGGCACCGGCGTCGCTCGGCCCGCCTCGCTCAACGATCCGAATATCCCCCGCTTTCACGGCGAAGACGAGCTGAAGGCCTGGAAGCGCGTGGTGGACGCGGTCCACGCCGAGGGCGGCTTGATCGCTCCCCAACTCTGGCACGTGGGCGCGGTGCGCACGCGCGACCCGGAATGGACGCCGCCCGGCCCCTATGACAGCCCGTCGGGCCTCTCCTCGCCCGGCAAGACTTTCGGCGTGGGCATGACCGACGCCGAGGTGGCCGACGCCATCTCCGCCTTCGCCCGCGCTGCGAAGGACGCAAAAGCGCTCGGCTTCGACGCCATCGAACTGCACGGCGCGCATGGCTACCTGATCGACCAGTTCTTCTGGGAAGGCGTCAACAAGCGCGACGACGTCTTCGGCGGCCCCACCATCGCGGAGCGCTCAAGGTTCGCCGCCGAGATCTTGAAGGCGGTACGCAAGGAGGTTGGCGCCGACTATCCGGTCATCATCCGCATCTCGCAGTGGAAGCAGCAGGACTTCACCGCGCGCCTGGCCGAGACTGAAGCGGACCTGCAGACCTGGCTGGGGACGCTGGTCGATGCCGGCGCGGATATCCTGCACTGCTCGCAGCGCCGCTTCTGGGAGCCGGAATTCGAGGGCTCGGACCTCAACTTCGCCGGCTGGGCCAAGAAGCTCACCGGCGTGCCTACGATCACCGTCGGCTCGGTCGGCCTGTCGGGCGACTTTATCGGCGCCTTCGGCGGCGAGGGCTCCCAGCCTGCCTCTCTTGACGAACTGCTGAAGCGCCTGGATCGCGGCGACTTTGATCTCGTCGCCATCGGCCGCGCCCTCCTGCAAGATCCCGAATGGGTCACCAAGGTCCATCAGGGCCGCAACGACGACCTCAAGGATTGGACCGCAGAGGCCTTGCGCGTTCTGGCCTGATCTTCGGAACCATCCGGCCCGATCCAAGACATCATCGACGGGCCAGCGATCGGGCCGGCGACATCAGCCGCCGGTCTCATCGACGGATATGGCGACCGTCTTGCCACGTGACAGAGGCTCCCATCCCGCCTCGATGGCGGAGGCGATGGCTTTCGCCACGACGTGCGCCGGAATCTGCCCGGGCTGGATCAAAGGCGTCCCACGTCTGGGCGCGGGCGCTGGCGGAAACTCCACCACGGCTTCACGTTGCCCCTCAATGTGCCGGACGGCGATGGCGATGCCGCGCCAGCCGGCCACGTCGGTAGACCACTGCGGCTGGCGTTGAACGCGCCACAAGTAGACGTCCCCGTCGACTTCGATCTCAAGCTCGAGGTTTCGCTTCTTCTGCGCCATGACTCATGGGTATCCCGCCAGCCAATGGTTTGCCACCGCCTTGGGCGGTCTCCTATCCCATGGCGGCGTAGATCATGATCCCTGTAGCGACGGAGAGGTTCAGGCTGTCGGCGCGGCCGCGCATGGGGATCTTCACGTTCACATCGCAGGCGACGGCAAGTTCGGGGGTCAGGCCCTGCTGCTCATTCCCCATCAGGATCAAGGTCGGCGCACGGTAGTCTGCGGTGCGGTGATCGACGCTGGCGGTGAGCAGGGTGCCCACCACCGGGCCTGGCCATTTCTCACGCCACGCCAGAAAGTGCGGGATCGACACCCTGTAGATCGGCACGGCGAAGATCGAGCCCATCGTCGCCCGAACCGCTTCCACCGAATAAGGGTCGCAGCAATCGCCCACCAGCATCACGCCTCCGCAGCCTGCCGCATCGGCGGTGCGCAAGATCGTGCCGAGATTGCCGGGGTCGCGAACCGCGTGCAGTGCGACCCAAACCTTGTGGTTGGAGGGATCGAGGTTTTCGAGCGGCGCGAACGTTTGGTCGAATACCGCCACCACGGTCTGGGGGTTATCGCGGCGGGATATCTTTTCGAGGATATCGCGGGTCACCTCCACCACCTCGCCCCCCGCGGCCAGCGTGGCGTCGGCGGCTTTCTTCAGCACGGGATGCTCGCGCGCTTCCGGGCCATAGAGCAGGACGCGGGGCGGACGGCCGAGCTCCACCGCCTCGGTAACGATCTTCAACCCCTCGGCCAGGAACTGCCTGCTCTCCTCGCGCTCCTTGCGCAGGTGCAGGGCGCGCACGGCCTTCACCAGCGGGTTGGTCAGGGAGGTGATCTGCTTGGCTTCGCTCATACGCCGGCCCCCCGGGTCCAGCGCGCGAAGAAAGACAGCCCGATCTCGCGGGCTCCCGCCCCCTCCTCCACCAGGGCCAGTTCGCCCCAGTCGATCCGTCCACCCCGGCCCGGCAGGGTCTCGGCCATAAGATGCGCCAGAGACAGGCCGGAGATGCGCGCCGCATAGGCGTTGAGCAGGAGCATGTCCGCCTCGTCCGACAGCAAAGCGGCGCAATCCGCCAACAGGCCCGGCAAGTCTTCGAACAGGCGCCAGACCTCACCCGTAGGGCCGCGCCCATATTTGGGTGGATCGAGGATCACGACCTCATACTTGGAGCCGCGGCGCACCTCGCGTTGCACGTAGCGGCGGGCGTCCTCGACGATCCAGCGGATCGGCCTGTCGTCCAGCCCGGCCAAGGTCGCATTTTCGCGCGCCCATCCGACCGACTTCTTGGAAGCGTCCACATGGGTCACCTGGGCGCCAGCGGCGGCGGCGGCCAGGCTGGCCACGCCGGTATAGCCGAACAGGTTCAGCACGCGCTTCGGTCCCTGCAGGGCGCGCAAACGCTGATCCAGCACCGCCCAGTTAGCGGCCTGCTCCGGGAAGAAGGCCAGATGTCGAAATGGGGTCAGACGCGCAAGAAGTTTCGCCTCGCCCCAACCGAGCGACCAGGTTTCTGGGATGACACGCGAGGTTTTCCACCGGCCAGCGTCTTCCTCATCCGTAGGATCGAAAACCGCGTCGGCTTTGGCCCAAACCTCTGGAGCAAGCCGCGGCCGCCACCAACATTGCGGCTCGGGACGTATCACCGTCACAGGTCCGTAGCGTTCGAGCTTGCGACCCTCGCCGCTGTCGATCAGGGCATAGTCGGCCCAGGCGCGGGTGCGAAGGACCTCGGGTTCGGCGGAGAGGGACGGCAGGCTCACGCGGCCGGGCTTACGCTCCACCGTCCACGCTCGTCCAGAGCTTCGGCGTCAAGTGGAGCAGAAACGCTGGGCGCATGCGGGGTCTTATCCCAATGATAGGGCGACACGATCAGCTGGCGGACCGCAACGGCGAAGGCCAGGCTCTGCAATGGCCAGAAGGCCAGGCTGGCGAGGGCGTCGCCCAGGCTCATGCGCAGGCCCGCCTTGCGCGCGCCGATGGCGTTGGCCAGCACCGCCATGCCCCAGCCGAGGGCGAGCACCGAAAGATCCGCATAGACCGATGGCGGAAACGTGCCGACGAGCCCGTCCACCGCCAGCCAGCCCAGCAGGGTCGCCATCAGCACGGCGTGCAACGCCGCCCCCATGATCGACACGCCAAGCGTGGCCTGAAGGGTGAGGAACTTGCACAGCCCGCCGGCCAGGGGGCGGCGCATCTGCACGCCCCAGGTCTGCATGAACCCCTTCACCCAACGGGCGCGCTGAGGGAGCCAGTCGGTGAAGGTGACCGGCGCATCCTCCCGCGTCGGCGCGGCGATCATGGCCACACGCCGGGCTGGTCCGCCGAGCCTCAGCCCAAGATCGGCGTCCTCCGTGACGTTGAACGCATCCCAGCCTCCCAAATCGCGCAGAACTGAAGCGCGCAGGTGGTTGCTGGTGCCGCCGAGGGGGAAGGTGCAGCCGAGCCTCTCCAGTCCCGGCAGGATCGCGTCGAACTGGCCCGCATATTCGAGCGCGAACTGGCGAGCGAGGAAGCCCGCATCGGCATTGCCGATACGTAGCGGCGCCTGGACGCAGGCCAATTCCGGGGTGGTGGCGAAGCGGGCGGCGGCCTCCCGTAGCTGCCTAGGACAAGGGATGTCCTCCGCGTCATAGACCACGATGAACTCGCCGCGGGCGATCCGCAGCGCCGCGTTCAAGGCGTTGGGCTTGGTGCGCGGCCCGCCCGGCGGCTTGACCAGGACCTCGATGAAGGGCGGCAGGCGAAGCCAGGCGAGCGCTCCCAGCGTATCGTCGTCGTCCGCTTCGAGGATCAGGATCGCCTGCAAGCGGCTACGCGGATAATCCAGCGCCGACAGGGCGGCGACCAACTGCTCCACCACTGCCGCCTCGCGATAAAGAGGGACGAGCACCGTATAGGTTGGAAGTAAATCTCGACGAAGCGGTGGAGGCGCGGTCGGTTCACGACCCAGACCGGCCAGAACCAGTTTGGAGCAGGCGCTGACGACGAAGCCCATCACCACCAGCCCATGCATGGTATCCAGGATCAGTCGGGTGTCGCACCACCAGCCGAGGAGCAGGATCGCCAATAGCAGGAGCAACGTCAGCTTTTGGCCGGGAGTCACGCCAGCGACCGCCCCGAAACGGGCGGCGCTATCCCCTTCGCACCCCGCCTCGATAGCCGCCATGCCAACTCCAGAGAATCAGCCATAGCGAGCAATACGAGGGGAGGAAGCGACCCATGGTTATGTATATTCAAGGTTGCAACTACTGGTTCAGGTTCCGCGCGGTTTGGCTCTCAAAGTGGGTAGGGCGGTTGTCGGATCTTCGGGCCACAGATGTTTGGGGTAGCGTCCTTTCATGTCTGTGCGCACGGCCTTCCAGGAGCCACGCCAGAAACCCGGCAGGTCTTTGGTAACCTGCACAGGGCGGTGCGCCGGCGAGGTGAGCGAGAGGGTAAGCGGTACGCGCCCGCCGAGCATAGGGTGCTCGGTCAAACCGTAGAGCGCCTGCACCCGCACCTCCGCGCGCGGCCCACCCTCAGCGGCATAGTCAATAGCGAAGCTGTCCCCAGTGGGGCCAGTGAAGCGCGCGGGTGCGAGAAGGTCGAACCGTCGCTGCTGCTCGTAGGATAGTCGCACCTTGAGGGCTTCGTACAGCACCGCACCCGACAGCTTGTCGAGCCCGCCCGCCGCCACGATCAGCGGCTCGAGCCACGCCTCCAGTTCATCGGTGAGGGCCGCGTCGGACAGGTCCGGCCAATCCTCTCCCTTCATGGACCGGAGGAAAGCCATACGGTCGCGCAAAGATCGCGCTGCCTCCGTCCAGGGCAGCGCACCGAGTCCCTCGCGCCGCAACCGGTCGAGCTGGGCCTTCGCCAGCAGGCCTGGAGACGGCTTGTCGATGCGCCGCTCCAGCACCATGAGCCGGTCGAGGAACGTGCGCTCATAGGCGGTCGCCTTTCCGTCGGCGGCAGTCTCCACCACCGCCTCGGTGCGTAGCCGCGGAGCGAGGATGGCCAGCACCTCGGACTCGTCGATCGGCGCCGCCAGCAGCACGCGGTCGCGCGCGGCGCCGCCGCCAAGGTCCGCCACGACGATCCAGTCGGCCGTAGCCAGGGCGTCGGTCGGCTCCACGAATACCGCGCGGCCTGTGGTCAGGCGAAATTCGCCGGGCTTTCCGCGCCGCCGGGCCGCCCGTTCCGGATAGGCGGCCAGCAGCAGAGCGCCGACCGAGGCCTCGCCCTCCCCTTCCCGTCCCGCCGACCTTGCCCAGCGCGTGGCGAGGCTCTGCGCCTGACGCGCCCGCTCGCCGCGATCACGTCCGAAGTTGGCGAGGCGGTCCTCCATATCGGTCGAAGTGCCGCCGAGACCGCGTTCGCCGAGCAGCACCGCGATACGGGCCGCCGTCTGCGCTGCGCCCTGTTCAGCGCCCCGCAAAACCATATGCGCCAGGCGCGGCGGCAGTGGCAGGCGGGCTATGGCCCGGCCATGTCCGGTGAGCCTTCCCGCCTCGTCCAGCGCCTTCAGCCCGACCAGCAGCGCACGCGCCTCACGCCACCCGGTGGCCGGCGGCGCATCGAGGAAGGCAAGGTCGTCCGGCGACACAGCGCCCCAGACGGCGAGGTCGAGCGCCAAACCGGAAAGGTCCGCCTCGAGAATCTCAGGCCGGTCGAAGGGCGTCAGGGCGCGGGTTTCCGCTTCATCCCACAGGCGAAAGGCGACGCCTGACTGGGTACGGCCCGCACGCCCTCGGCGCTGGTCGGCCGCCGCCCGGCTGACCCGTATCGTCTCCAACCGGGTCAGGCCGCTGGCGGGATCATAGCGCGGCGCGCGGGAGAGACCCGAATCGATCACCACGCGCACGCCCCCAATCGTCAAGCTGGTCTCGGCGATGGAGGTGGCCAGCACCACCTTGCGCCGACCGGACTGTGCGGGCGCGATGGCGCGATCCTGCTCGGCCGGCGTGAGCGCGCCATACAGAGGCGCGATATCCACATCGAGGGGCAAACGATCCGCCAGCAGGTCGGCGGTGCGTCGAATCTCACCTTGGCCAGGCAGAAAGACCAGCACTCCGCCTGTCTCCACCGCGAGCGCCTTGCGCACCGCCTTGGCCACCTGCGCCTCCAGCCGCTCGGCGGGGTCGCGACCGAGGTAGCGGGTCTCCACCGGCCAGGCTCGGCCAAGGCTCTCGATCACGGGCGCATCGCCCAACAGGGCGGAGACACGCGCACCATCAAGGGTAGCCGACATGACCAGAAGCTTGAGGTCCGGACGCAGCACGCCCTGGGCGTCGCGGGCCAGGGCCAGACCGAGGTCGGCGTCGAGGCTGCGCTCGTGGAACTCGTCGAACAGAACGGCCGAGACGCCCTCCAATCCCGGGTCGTCGAGGATCATGCGGGTGAAGACACCCTCGGTCACCACCTCGATACGGGTTCGGACGGAGACGCGGCTCTCCATGCGCACGCGAAACCCGACCGTCTCGCCCACCGGCTCACCGAGCGTGGAGGCCATGCGGTTGGCCGCCGCCCGAGCGGCCAACCGCCGCGGTTCGAGCACGATGATCCTTTCCGTCGCCCAAGGCTCATCCAACAGCGCCAGCGGTATGACTGTAGTCTTGCCGGCCCCCGGCGGAGCCACCAACACCGCCGCCTCCCGCACGCGCAACGCCTCCCTCAGCGCGGGAAGCGCCTCATGAACGGGCAGTTGCGGCGATGCGTCCATGGTGACGACTGTGTGAACCTTCGCCCTTGACCGGGCGCGACGGGACGGGCTTCCTGCCCCCAATCCATTGGGATCGCCCGCGTATGGGCATAGGGGGAAGCATGTGGCGTGTTAAGCCACTCGATCAAATCCTGGCCACGGCCGAAAAGAAATCCCTGCACCGCTCGCTGGGTCCCATTCAACTGACCCTGCTGGGCATCGGTGCCGTTATCGGCACCGGCATCTTCGTGCTCACCGCCACCGCTGCCCAGAAGGCCGGGCCGGGCATGATGGTCTCCTTCATGATCGCCGGACTGGTCTGCGCCGTTGCGGCGCTGTGCTACTCCGAGCTGGCCTCGATGGTACCGGTCGCAGGCTCGGCCTACACCTACTCCTATGCCGTGATGGGCGAACTGGTGGCCTGGCTGGTCGGCTGGGCCCTGATCCTGGAATACGCCCTGGGCGCCAGCGCGGTCGCCGTGGGTTGGTCCGGTCACATAACCGGCTTCCTCGACGCGGTCGGGCTGCACCTTCCCCACGCACTGACAGTAGGACCGCCGATCTCCATCGGCTTCGTCCACGGCGGCGAGATTGGCGGCGTACTGAACCTTCCGGCCGTATTGATCACCGCCGCCGTGACGGCCCTGCTAATCCTTGGGACCAAGGAGAGCGCTACGGTGAACGCCGTGCTGGTCGGCATCAAGATTACGGCCCTTACGCTGTTCGTAATCATCACTTTGCCGCTGGTTTCCGGCCATATGAGCAACTTCCACCCCTTCACCCCGCGAGGCTGGGGCAACCCGCTCGATTCGACCGGGACTGGCGTACTGGGCGCAGCAGCCTCGATCTTCTTCGCCTATGTAGGCTTCGACGCGGTTTCGACCGCCGCTGAGGAAACGAAGAACCCGCAGCGCAATGTGCCCATCGGGTTGATCGCCAGCCTGGCCATCTGCACCGTCTTTTACCTTCTGGTGGCAGGCGGCGCGATCGGAGCCTTCGGCGCCCAGCCGCTGATCGACGCGGTCACCGGCAAGTTTTTCGCTGACGGTTCGCCGGAGCTCTATGCCAGCGCCGCCTGCACCGGGGCCCACGCGCCGCTGGTCTGCTCCAAGGAGGCCCTTGCCCACGTGTTGCGCGAGGTGGGCCAACCCTTTTTCGGCAACCTGCTCGGTCTTGCCGCCACCATCGCACTGCCTTCCGTGGTTCTGCTGATGATGTATGGCCAGACCCGGATCTTCTTCGTCATGGCGCGTGACGGACTTCTGCCGAAGGGTCTCAGCGCGGTGCACCCCAAGTTCCACACCCCCTGGATTATCACCCTCGTCACGGGCGTGATCGTGGCCATCGCCGCCGCCTTCCTTCCCGTGGGATCTCTGGCTGACTATTCCAATGCCGGCACGTTGTTCGCCTTCGCGGCAGTTTCGGTAGGGGTGATGATCCTGCGCTTCACCGACAAGAACCGCGTGCGCCCCTTCAAGACGCCGTTGCTGTTCGTGGTAGCCCCCGTCTCCATCATCGGCTGCCTGCTGTTGTTCTTCAGTCTGGGCATGGAGTCCAAATTGGTCTTTGTCGGCTGGACCGCGATTGGGCTCGTTCTCTACTTCGCCTACGGCTTCTGGAAGTCGAACGTCCGCCACGGCATCGTCGATGACGTGGATCTCGACGACGGCGCCGGCGGCCTGCCGCCGAGCTAGTCGACCGGACAATCACTCCAGAGCGGCGGCGATGCAGCCCTTGCGTCGCCGCCCTTGCCTTTTAAGCGGGGGCTTATCAGATCAGGTCCATGACCGAAGCCAACCCTGCCACCGCACCCATTCGCGCCATGGTCGCGCCCGTGACGCCGCTCCAGCAGAACTGCACCATCGTCTGGTGCACGGCGACCAACAAGGCGGCGATCATCGACCCCGGCGGCGAGGCGCCGCGACTGCTGAAGGCCATCGCCGACCAGGGCCTGACCTTGGAGAAGATCTGGGTCACTCACGGCCATATGGACCATGCCGGCGGCGTCGCGGCGATGAAGGCGGCGACCGGCGCCGTCATCGAGGGGCCGCACAGGGACGACCAGTTCTGGATCGACCGTATCGAGGAATCGGGACGCCAGTACGGCATCCCGGACGCTAAGGTCTTCACCCCCGACCGCTGGCTGGAGGACGGCGATGTCGTGACCCTCGGCGAGACAAGCTTTTCCGTCCGCCATTGTCCGGGCCACACGCCGGGCCATGTGGTGTTTATCCACGAGGGCGCGCGCTTCGCCCAGGTGGGGGATGTACTGTTCAAGGGCTCAATCGGCCGGACTGACTTCCCACGCGGCAATCACGCCGACCTCATCGCCGCCATCACCGGCAAACTCTGGCCCTTCGGCGACGATATCGCCTTCGTGCCCGGTCACGGACCCATGTCCACCTTCGGCGCCGAGCGAAAGACCAATCCTTTCGTGGCGGATGAAGTATTGAGCGCGGACGCGTAAGGCCAAGGCTGAGACGTAAACGCGCAGCGACATTCTATTTCAATCCAGACATTGCTGCGCCATTGTCCTCTGCCATGAGCCGACGCATGGGAACGCTTGCTGAAACCATCTCGCCTGTAGCCCAGGCTACGGCCCGCATCGTGGTCATCGACGACGATCCGGACATCCGCGAACTCGTCTCCGAGTTCCTGATCCGGCACGGCTTCGACGTGGAGGCCGCCGGCGACGCCGCAGGCTTGAACCGGGCGCTGGCGGCCGCGCCGACGGACCTGGTCATCCTCGATGTCATGCTACCCGGCGAGGACGGGCTGCACATCTGCCGCCGCCTGACCGGCTCGGACGGTCCCGCCGTCATCATGCTGTCCGCCATGGGTGAGGAAACGGACCGCATCATCGGGCTTGAGCTCGGCGCCGACGATTATCTGCCCAAGCCCTGCAATCCGCGTGAGCTCCTGGCCCGCGTGCGCGCCGTGCTGCGTCGCCGGGGCGAACCGCGTCCGCAGGAGGGCGACCTCGGCGCCCAGTGCGAGTTCGCCGGCTGGCGCCTCGACCTCGTCCGGCGCGAGTTGAAGAGCCCTGATGGGGTCGTGGTCAACCTGTCGGGCGGAGAGTTTTCCTTGCTGCGCGCGCTCGTCGACCGGCCTGAGCGGGTCTTGACCCGCGACCAGCTGCTCGACCTTGCGCGGGGCCCGGACAGCGACGCTTATGATCGCGCCATCGACGTGCAGATCAGTCGCCTGCGCAAGAAGCTCGGCGATGGATCGGCCGGGGGCGGTGACCTGATCCGCACCGTGCGGAACGAAGGCTACATGTTCATGGCCAAGGTCCTGCGCCGGTGACATACGAGGGGGCATGAGGTTTTTTCGCCCCAGCGCGGTCCTTCGCGCGCCAGTCTTCGCTCAACTGATGGCCCTGGTCCTGGTCAGCCTCGTGGCGGCGCTGGCGATCAATGTGGCCATCGTCTTTCTATTGCCGCCGCCGGCGCCAGAAATGTACCCGGTTACGGAAGTCGCCGCCGCGCTAAAGGCTGGCGGCGCGCCGGTTCATTCGTCAAACCAGCACAGCTTTGCGGCGCACGTGAAAGGCGCCCCGGCCCCCTTCACACGCGGACGCCCCCGGTTCCGCGAAGCCGTCCTGGCGCGCAGCCTCGCAGGAAGCCTGAACGAACCCGTCGCAAAGGTCCGCGTGGTTCTGCTCGACCGTATCCCGGCCCCCAATGCTCGACGATTGACACGGGACGATAACATACGTCGGGCTGGTGCATCGCGCGCGCCGCCGTTCGATGGGCGCCTGCCTCCGCGCGGCTCGCTCCCTGCCATGCAGGAAAACTTCATCTTCGCGCCGTTCGAGGCTTCGATCCAGCAGCCCGATGGCCAGTGGATGACCTTGCGGGTCGAAGAGTCCGGCCTGGTGAAGTCGTGGCAGACGCGGGTCCTGCTGTGCTTTGCGCTGAGCGCCTTGATCCTGATCCCCATCGTCTATCTGTTCGCGCGCCGCCTGGCTCGTCCCATCGCCGCTTTCGCCCAGGCCGCCGAACGACTGGGACGCGACCCAGGCGCACCGCCATTGGATCTTCAGGGGCCGGCGGAGGTCGAAACCGCCGCAACAGCGTTCAACGAAATGCAGGAGCGAATCCGCCGCTATGTGCAGGACCGAACCGCCATGGTCGGCGCCGTTGCACACGACATGCGCACGCCCCTCACTCGCGTGCGCTTTCGTATCGAGGCGGCTCCCGAACCCCTGCGCTCGAAAATCATCGCCGACATCGACCAGATGGACGCCATGATCTCCTCCGCCATGGCCTTCGTGCGCGACGCCTCCGACCCTGTCGAACGGCGTAAGCTGGAGCTCGTCTCGCTGGTCGAGAGCGTCGCGGACGAAATGGCGGAGACAGGTCTCAGCGTCACGTCCGAGGGCGACGGTCCGGTGGTGATCCACGGAGACCCGATCGGCCTGCGCCGACTGGTCACCAACCTTATCGACAACGCGGTCAAGTTCGCCGGCAGCGCCCATGCCCGCGTCTATGCCGAGGACGGCTCGGCCATTGTCGAGGTGGACGACGACGGACCGGGCGTGCCGGAAGGCGAGCGCGAAAAGTTATTCGAACCGTTCCAGCGCGGCGAGCCCTCACGTTCCCGGGCGACAGGCGGCACCGGCCTCGGCCTCGCCGTTGTACGCTCCGTGGCGCGTGGCCACGGCGGCGACGCCAGCCTGGAGAACCGTGTCGGCGGCGGCCTTCGCGCCCGCGCCACCTTGCCGATGTAGAGGAGGACGGGATGCATCGCCTGATCACCCTGTCCATGACGGGTCTGCTGGCCGTCGTGGCTGCCTGCGCCAGCGGCGACCAGGATCCCACCCGTTATCGCGAAATCGGTCGAGGCGGTTTCGGACGAGGCGGCGGCGGCGACGAACACGGACCGCGTCATGATGTGCTCAACACCTTCATCAGTCCTGCGGGCAAGCCTTACCGCAGCCAGCCCGGCCAGCCTTATCCGGTGGCGATCTGGTTCGCCGCCGCCGATATCGACCATGACGGTAGGCTGACGCCGGAAGAGTTCCGCAAAGACGCGGAGGAGTTCTTCCACGAACTGGACACCAACCACGACGGCGTCATCGACGGGTTCGAGGTGCAGGACTACGAGCAGAAGGTCGCCCCGGAAATACTGCCTAATATCGAGGGTCTTGCCGCTGGCGAAGGCATGGACCTGACCCTCGGCCACAGGGGCGACCGGCAGAATGGCCCCGAGATCGGCGGCAATCGCGCCAACCGCAATGGCCGGGTTGTGGCCAGCGACCGACGTCCACAAGGCGCGGGTGTATTCGGCCTTCTCAACGAGCCTGAGCCCGTAGCGGCGACCGACACCAGCTTCAACGGCAAGATCACGCTGCAGGAATTCGAGGCGGCAGCGGATCGCCGCTTCGCCATCCTCGACACCAAGAGGCTCGGTTATCTCACCTTGGCGGACTTACCCAAGACCCCTGCCCAAGAAGCTGCAGAACGCGAGGCTGCACGGCGGGCCAAGGGAGCGGCCAAAACCTCGCCGCGCTAACGGTCGAACTGGCGGACTAGGATCGCCCCCAGGACCAAGCCGGCGACGAAGGCTGATGCGGCAGAAACGCTGACCGAGAGGAAAGGCCGGGTCTGCACCGTGTCGCGGATCACATCGGTCTGATCCACGGCCCAGTCGCGGGCAGCGGCGGCGCGTTCCTCCACCTGACGGCGAATTTCAGCGGTGCGAGCGGCGGCGTCCTCGAAGGCTTGCTGCGCGGCGGGACCGGCGTTGTCGAAGGCGTCCATAGGGCTGGCTCCAGTTCAGATCCTGGCTCGATAATACCTGAGCCGTACGCCGGTTCCTAACCTGAGCTATTCAGCCCAGACGGGGAACACGCAAGGCTATAGAGCCACTTGCGCGACCCCAGCCGCCTCGCGTGGAGAATGGAAAAACAGAGCCTGAGCCACCAGCGCCTTCACCGCCTCCTCGCGGAATGGCTTGGTGATCAGGAAGGCCGGCTCAGGACGTTCTCCGGTGAGCAGGTGCTCCGGGAAGGCGGTGATGAAGATGACCGGCACGTCCATCTCCGCCAAAATGTCGTTGGCGGCATCGATGCCGTTGGAGCCGTCGGCGAGGCGAATGTCGGCGAGCACCAGGCCGGGCAGCTTGGCCTTGGCTAAACTCACCGCCTCGCTATGGGTCGAGGCGGCGCCGACCACATCGTGGCCGAGCTCGCGCACCAGGCGCGTGAGGTCAAGGGCAATGATGGGTTCGTCCTCGATGATCAACACGCGGGACGCCAGTTGTTGCTCGAGATCGCTCTGAGCGGCGGCGAGAATCGCCTCAAACTCGGCCTTATCAATCTGCAGCACCTTAGCGCCTTCTTCGGGCGGGAAGCCTTCCATGCCCGCCAGCAAAAGCGCCGCGCGGCGTTCCGGCGAAAGACCCTGCAAGCGGCTATCGGCAGGGGAATCGTCCGAGCCGCTCTTGCCATCCCAATTCCACACCTGATGCAGCACCCTGTAGAGGCCTACACGTAGTGGAAGCTCGGAATCTAGATTGAGCACGCCGCCGAGCAGGCCTTCGATAGCGTTGGAGACCAACGCGTCGCCCCGAGCCTGCGACCCGGTGAGTGCGCGGGCGTAACGACGCAGGTATGGCGCCTGTCGAACGATCTGTTTTGGCATACCCGTTCCCCCGTCGTGCCGAACCGCGCCTGCGGTTTGGGCCACCCCCGACTCGGCGCGCCTGGAACGCGCCGTCGAACCAAAACGAGGTAGTCTGTTCAAGGTTCCAGCCCTGTCCCCTGCAACCCGCAGGGAGCGGGTGAGGTGGATAGGTTTAATACAGTCACGGTGAGCAAGCGCCTGCGCGTTCCGACGCAGGGCATGCGTATGCTTCATACCGTGCACATGCACAGCTCATCCTCGTTCCGGTTTACATGTCTTGGCGCACCGGACCTTCGTCCGTTGGCGCTCATTGAAAAAGCTGAACCATGATCGAGCCTTGGCGGGAACCGCTCGTGCGAAGGTTGGTTCTTAACGGCAACGGCGCCACAGCCCGGGTAAGAGGAGCAAGACCGCGATGACCCCGCCTACCTCCGCCAGCGGAAAATCCAACAGAGGTTTCGCCTCGATGGATCCAGAGAAACAACGCGCTATCGCCCGCAAGGGCGGCGAAAGTGTACCCAACGAAAAACGAAGCTTTTCCCAGGATCGCAGCCTAGCAGCAGCAGCGGGCCGCAAGGGTGGTGAAGCGTCGCAAGGCGCGCGTAAGAAGCCCGATAACTGACCTGGCGGATAGCCGAACGCGTAGTGGGTGGGCTACGCGCGGCGAGTGAGAATGGGTTTGCCGCGAACCACGACTGCTTTGGCGGGATTGAACAGATCGCCCCGAGTGTAGGCGTCGTCGAGCGCTTCCAATAGGCGATCCAGATCAGTCGGCATCGATTCCGCAGCAGGAGGTGCGAACCTGTTTTTCAATTCGTTACAAACCGGCGCGAACGCGGGCGAGTTGGAAGTGTCCATGGACTCTTCTGAAAAGCTTCGCTTCCCCATCTCTATGACGGCCCCGGGTCCGAACGCAACCGTCCCTATTCTGGAGGGCGCCGAATCTTGATGCAAAAAACGGTCCAAGCGCAGCTGTAGCCGTTGGGCGCCGAAGATTTGAGCTAAACGCGCGCGTGCGATCGTGAAATCTGCAGCACCGCCCGTAGACCAGGGCCATTGTCTTCGAGGCTGAGTGTTCCATCGTGAAGCTTGGCGCAGGCGGTGACGATAGCGAGGCCCAGGCCCGAGCCGCCCGTTCCGCGCGCGGGGTCCAGCCGCACGAACCTCTCATGCATGCGTCCGCGATGCTCGCGCGGCACACCGTGACCGGTATCGGCGACTGTGATCTGGATGCTGGGACCTAGCGTCTCGACCTTCACGGTCACCGCCGCCCCCTCCCCCGCATATATGGCTGCGTTATGTAATAGGTTGCCGATCGCCTGACGCAGCAGGGCCTCATGCACCAGGGCGATCGCCGGCGCGCCCAGGTCCTCGGACAGGGACTGGCCCGCGTCCTCAATGATCGGGGTGAAGAAGTCCGCGACCTCTTCCACCAGGGCGGCCACGTCGACCGGCTGCATCATTTCGCGCGAAAGGCCGGTCTCCGCGCGGGCGATGTCGAGCATGGCGGAGAAGGTCGCGAGCACATGGTCCACCTGACTATGGGCGTCCTCGATGGCGTCGAGACGCTCGGCCTCGGTGGCGCCATCATAGAGGGCGCGGGCCAGTGCACCTTTCATCCGCGTCAGGGGCGAGCGCAGGTCGTGGGCGAGGCTGTCGGTCACGGTGCGCATACCGGTCATCAGTTCCTCGATGCGCTCCAGCATGGCGTTGAGCGAGGCGGCGACACGGCCGAAGGGGTCGTTCGGGTTGGCGACGGGTGTACGGGCTGAAAGGTCGCCGGCCGCGATGCGTTCGGCGGTGAGGGCGATGGCGTCCACCCGCTGCAGGATGCGCGCATTGACGATATAACCGGCCACGAACCCCGCCACCGCGACGATCAGGAAGGCGGCGGCGAAACCTTCCAGGATCGAGCGTTCGAAGCGGCGGATGTTGGAGCGGTCGCGCCCCACCACCAAGCGCGAACCATCCGGCATGACCGTGGTCACCACATGGATGCTGGCAGGATCAGTCCCGTGAACGCGCACCAGCCGCCAGTCTGCATCGGTGAAGCCCGGCTCGTAGCGCATCAGGTCGCCGGCAAGGGGGGCGCCGCTCTCGCTGAACAGGCCATAGCGCTCTCCCCCTGCCGAAAAGCGCGCCCGACGCGCCACGGAGGAGACCAGGGTTGCCAAGCCCTGCTCCTGATCCACCTCGGCCAACAGATCGCGCTCGGCCAGGGCCTCGGCTCGCTCGCGCTGGGTGATGATGCTGCCGCCTGTTCGATAGACCACCACTAGGGCCGCCGCGCTCGCCGCCAGCACCAGCAGCACCGCCAGGGTCACGAAGGTGGTGGGAGCCAGTCTGCGCAGATGTCCGAGCGGCGAAGCCACCGTCAGGGCGCCTCGGAAAGGCGGTAACCTACCCCTCGCAGCGTATGCAGCAACGGCGTCGGATAGCCGTCGTCGAGCTTCTTGCGCAGGCGCGAGATGTGGGTGTCGATGATCGAGGTGTGCGGGTCGAAGCGGTAGTCCCACACCTGCTCCAAGAGCATGGTGCGGGTCACCACCCGGTCCTTGTTGCGCAGGAAGTATTCGAGCAGCTTGAATTCGCGGGGCAATAGGTCGAGCGCCTTGCCCGAACGGGTGACCTTCCGGCTCAGCAGATCCATCACCACGTCGGCGCAGCGCAGCACCGTCTCCACCGCCTTGCCGCCGCGCCGCCGGATCAGGTTCTCCAGCCGGGCGTGCAGCTCGGAAAAGCCGAACGGCTTGGTGAGGTAGTCGTCGCCTCCGGCGCGCAGGCCCGAGACCCGCTCGTCCATGTGCGCCAGGGCGGAGAGGATCAGGATCGGCGTTTCCACCCCCCCGGCGCGCAGGGCCTTGACCACCGATAGGCCATCCATGCCCGGCAGCATCCGGTCCATGATGACCGCGTCGAAGGCCGAGGACGAGGCGAGGTAGAGCCCATCGCGCCCGTCGCCCACGTGCTCGACCGTGAAGCCCGCCTCGCGCAGGCCCTTGGCCACATAGTCGGCCGTGTCGGCATCGTCCTCGACCAGCAGAACCCGACCGCTCATTCGTATTGTCTCCAACCGATTGCCTTACCGCTAGGCACGGAATGCGGCGGCGTGCAGGCCCTGGCCTTGAAACCCTGTAAGCCTAACCGTGAGCTTGCGCACGCCCCTGCAAACAGCGAAGGATCGACCACCCTCGGGCCGGGAGCTTCCATGTCGCGCAACTTCACCCTGTTCATCGTCGCCGGCATGGTGCTCGGCCTGATCGCCGGGGCCCTCGTCAACGCCAACATCCACGATCCCCAGGCGCTGAAGGATGCGGCAGGCTATTTCACCCTGATCACCGACATCTTCCTGCGCCTGATCAAGATGATCATCGCGCCCCTGGTGTTCTCGACCCTGGTCTCGGGCATCGCCCATATGGGCCAGGGCGCGGCGGTGGGGCGGGTGGGGCTTAAGACCCTCGGCTGGTTCCTCACCGCTTCGGTGGTGTCTTTGCTGCTCGGCGTCGGCATGGTCAGCCTGCTGCAGCCGGGGGCGGGGCTTCACCTGACCCCGCCCGCCGCGAGCGCGGCGGTGGCGGGCGTGCAGTCGAACCTGTCGCTGAAGGAGTTCATGGCCCACGTCTTCCCGACCTCCCTGGCCGACGCCATGGCCAAGAACGAGATCCTGCAGATCGTGGTCTTCTCGGTCTTCGCCGGCAGCGCCATGGCGGCGCTGGGCGAGAAGGCGGCGGGCCTGCTCAGCCTGATCGAACAGCTGGCGCAGGTGATGCTGAAGATCACCAACTACGTCATGCGCCTGGCCCCCATCGCGGTCTTCGCCGCCATCGCCGCCACGGTGGCGACACAAGGGCTCGGCATCATCGCCACCTATGCGGCCTTCGTGGGCGGCTTCTACGGCTCGCTGGTGCTGCTGTGGTGCCTCCTGCTGTTCGCCGGCTTCCTGGTGGTGCGCGGACGGATCGGCGGACTGATGCAGGCGATCCGCCAGCCGGCCCTCCTGGCCTTCTCCACCGCCACCTCCGAGGCCGCCTATCCGCGTACCCTGGAGGAGCTGGAGGCCTTCGGGGTCTCCAAGCGCGTAGCCAGCTTCGTGCTGCCGCTGGGCTATTCGTTCAACCTCGACGGCTCGATGATGTACTGCACCTTCGCCAGCCTGTTCATCGCCCAGGCCTATGGCATCCACCTCACCGTGGGCCAGATCGCCACCATGGTGCTGATGCTGATGGTAACCTCCAAGGGCATCGCCGGGGTGCCGCGCGCCTCGCTGGTGGTGATCGCCGCCACCCTGCCCGCCTTCCACATCCCCGAGGCGGGGATCGCCCTGGTGCTCGGCGTCGACCACTTCCTCGACATGGGCAGAAGCGCGACCAATGTGATCGGCAACTCGGTCGCCGCCGCGGCGGTGGGGGCCTGGGAGGGTGAGCTCGGGCCGCCGCGCGGACCTTTGGAAGCGGTCGATCTGCCGACCGCCTGACCTATTCGACCCTGAACCTGTCCTCAGGATCGCCATGAAGAGCGACCGAGCCGCGCCCCATCTTTTTTGGCGCAAAAAGCGCCGAGCGGGTACGTGCGCGCCTGTAAGACTCCGGTGCGCCTGGACAGTCCAGACTGTCCAGACCGCCGAAACTTCATGGTCGACTCAAAGGCTTAAGGCGCTGGACGGTAGCGAAATACCGTCCAGACTGTCCACCTGCCGCCGACCCCATCCGTCCGCATAGCAAAGCCCGCTATCCCCATATGGCGCAGGCCAGGCGACGCGCCGGGTCGCGCTATCGTGCAATTGTCAAAGACCCCGAGGCGCGTCCGAAAGGCCGCCTAGACTCCATTCTAACCCCGTGGATAAGGCCGGGGAGAAGTTCACCCGAAAAATTTTCAGTACTGGCCGTACCGCCCCGCCACCGAGCGAAGCAGCGCGGCGGAGTCATAGCCGACGCCGTCCTTGAACACGATCTCCACATTCTCGATGTCGGTGATCGCCCTGGTCGGATCGCCCTTGACGATCACGAGGTCGGCGTCCTTGCCAGCGGCCACCGTACCGATGCGGCTGTCGAGGCCGAGATAGACGGCCCCGTTCAGGGTGGCGATCTTCACCGCTTCCGTCGGCGTGAACCCGGCTTCGACCAGAAGCTCCACCTCACGCAGGTCGCCGAAGCCGGGGATCACCCCGCCATTGCCGGTCGGGTCGGGGCCGGCCATCAGCAGGCCGCCCGCCGCCACGAACTTGCGCTCCAGCCCCATGTCGTTCTTCAGGCTGGTAAAGGCGCCCGCCATGCGCTCGCGCGGCACGGTGTTGGTGCGATTGCGGGCATAGAGGTAGTCGGTCCGGGCCTCCGGCGAGAGTACCGCCATGGCCTTAGGCCACAACGGCGCATGGCCGGGCACGCTCTGTTCGAACACCGGCAGGGTCGAGGTGATGGCTACGTGCCGGGCGACGAGATCCTTGATCAGCGCCTCGGCGGCGGGGCTGGCCGGATCCATGGCGAGCAGGGTCGGACCGCCGGTCGTGGAGGGGCAAAGGTCGGGCTGCTTGCCGGGATCGAGCTGGGTATTGACCCAGAACCCATGCTCCAGATTGTCGATGCCGAGGGCGGCGGCTTCGGGATAGGTGACGGCGCACAGGTGCCCGGTGACCTTCAGCCCCCGCTTGTGCGCCTCGACGATGGCCGCGCCGAGCTCCGCGCGGGTGATGTTCATGTAGGCCTTGAACGAGGTCACGCCCTGTTCGGCCCAGTAGGCGACCGTGCGGCGCGCATCGTCCGCATCCTTCAGCTGGTGCATCTGGATAAAGGGCGAGTTCGGCCCTTCCAGATACGGACCGGTGACGTCCATATGGGGCCCCGGCAGGGCGCCGAGGTCGATCTGACGCTTCACGTTGAGGTCGGTATAGGGCTCCACCGAGCCGGTGGTGCGAAGGGTGGTGACCCCGTTGGCCAGATAGAGCCGGGGCGAGGAGAACGGCATCTGCGGCACCACCAGCGGCGGCTCCGAATGCATGGCGGCGTCGAGATTGGGCCGGGCGATATAGTACTGATGGTCGTGCATGCCGACGAGGCCGGGCATGACCGTATAGCCCTTCAGGTCCAGCACCTGCGCGCCCACAGGAACGCTCCCCTGCCCCACCGAGACGATCTTGCCGCCGTCGAGCACGATGGTCTGGTCCTCGCTCGCGGGGCCGCCCGTGCCGTCGATCACCCGCGCGTGGGTCAGCGCCACCTTTCCGGCGGGAACCTTCACATAGGGCAGAACCGCCGGACCGGGCGCGGCGGGCGGTGGCAGCAGGATCGGCTCCAGCGGCCCTGCCACGGCGGCGCCCGCCAGGGTCAGGAGACTCGTTGTGATCGCCAATAGTCTGCGCATGCTCGCCTATCCCTCGCCGATCTGGTCCTGGTAGAATTCCGGAGTGTCGCCCGGCTCCAGCGGATCCTCGTCATCGACTTCGCCAAGGCTGGGCGGAGCGATGAGGTCGGCGGGCAGGTCCATACCGAGCAGGCCGGAGGCCTTGAGCTCCTGGGCGCCTGGCAGGTCGTTCAGGCCCGCCAGGCCGAAATGCTCGAGGAAGGCGTCGGAGGTGCCATAGGTGATGGGACGGCCTGGCGTACGGCGGCGTCCGCGCATGCGCACCCAGCCGATCTCCAGCAAGAGGTCGAGGGTGCCCTTGGACAGACCCACTCCCCTGATCGCCTCGATGTCGGCGCGGGTCACCGGCTGGTGGTAGGCGATGATGGCCAGGGTCTCCATGGCGGCGCGCGACAAACGCCGCTCCACCTCCCGCTCCTCCACCATCAGGGCCGACAGATCCTCCGCCGTGCGAAAACGCCAGCGCCCAGCCACGCAGTCGAGCTCGACCCCGCGACCCGCATAGCGCACCTGCAGGGCCGCGATGGCGGTCTCCACCTCGGCGCCCTCCGGCAAGCGGCGCGCGAGGTCGGCCAGGCTCAAAGGTTCGGCCGCCGCGAACAGCAGCGCCTCCACCTGGCGTTCGACGAATGACGCGTCCATGGCCCCTTATAGCTCAGGCGGCTTCAAACAGCTCGCCCGGCCGGCGGCGGAGGTAGATTTCCGCGAAGGCCTCGCGCTGCTGGGCTTCCAGTTCGCCCTCTTTCACCAGCTCCAGCCCGGCGGAAAGGGTGGAGGCGAGGTAGGAGGCGCGGGTCGGGCCGCCCTCCAGCTCCCCCAGACTGCCGGGCGTGGGCGCAACGCCGCCGAGCGTAGCCCAGCCGCGCACCTCGGCCATCACGTGGCGCAGGCGGTCGCGGGCGTCCTCCAGCGGATAGGCCTCGATACGGCGGGTGGGATCATAGCGGCGGCCCGCCACCCGCTTTCTCTGATCGGCATAGGCCCGGACGAGGGCGTAGAGATCAGCGTCGTAGCGATGCTCGGAGCGGATGGTCGCCGCCTCCGGATCGCCACGACCGAAAACGTCGCGCCCGGTGCGGGGGAGCGCCATCAGGGCCTCGCTCATCCGGCGCATGGCGTCGAGCTTGGCCAGGCGAAAGGCAAGCCCCGCGGCCATGTCGCCCGCATCCGGCTCATCCTTGCCGCGCTTCTCCGCCTTGGGCAGCAACAGGCGCGACTTCAGGTAGGTGAGCCAGGCGGCCATGACGAGATAGTCGGCAGCCAGGGCGAAGCGGCGTTGGCGCGCGTCGCGCACGAAGGCCAGGTACTGCTCGGCCAGTTTGGAGATCGACAGCTTGAGGAGGTCGACCTTCTGCGCGCGGGCCAGGGCCAGAAGCACGTGCAGTGGTCCCTCGAACCCGTCGAGGTCGAGGATCAGGGCCTCCCCGTCTTCGGCCGCGCCCTGGGCGGCGTCGAAGTCGAGGCTCTGCTGAAAGGGTTGTGGGGCAGCCATCGCCCTAGGATGTGGTGAGTCGTTCCGTGGGATCGACCCCGATGGCGCCTTGCCCACTGAAAGCTTCCGAAAAGCGGGCGCGAGCCTCCCCTTCGTCAAGGGGTTCGGGGCGGCGGACGATGCGAGCAAGGGCCGCTTCGGCTCGCGATGCAGCCTTCCCCTTCAGCCGGCCGGTGGCGGTGGCGATCTCCACCATCTCCGCCATGACGCCATTGCAGTGGAGAACCACGTCGCAGCCGGCGCGCAGCGACGTTCTGGTACGATCCGCCAGCGAGCCGGACAGGGCCTTCATCGACAGGTCGTCGGACATGATCAGGCCGCCGAAGCCCAGCCGCTCGCGGATCAGCCTGATGGCTTTCTTCGACGTGGTGGCCGGATGCTTTCTGTCGATGGCGCGATAGACCACGTGGGCGGTCATGGCCATCGGCATGTCTGAGAGCGCCTCGAAGGGCGGAAAGTCCACCGCCTCCAACGCCTCCAGCGTGGCGTCCACCACCGGCAGGTCGTGGTGGCTATCGGCGGTGGAGCGGCCGTGGCCGGGGATATGCTTGATGATGGGCAGGACGCCGCCGGCGATCATGCCCTCGGCCATGGCGCGGCCCAGGCGGATCACGCTCTCCACCGTGGCGCCATAGGCCCGATCGCCGATCACGTCGTGGGCGCCGGGCTGGGGCACGTCGAGCACGGGCACGCAGTCGACATTGATCCCGAGGCGGGCGAGGTCCGCCGCCATCAACCGTCCGCCGAGCCGGGCCAGCGCCTGGCCGACCACCGGATCGTTGGCGGCATGGTCGGCATAGGCGCGGCCGGTGGGGTATTTGGGCCAGTGGGGTGGGCCAAGACGCTGCACCCGTCCGCCCTCCTGGTCGATCAGGACCGGGGCTGTAGTATCGTCGATGCTCTCGCGCAGGGCCTGGACCAGGGCGCGGACCTGATCCGGTGTCTCCACATTGCGACGGAACAGGATGAAGCCCCAAGGTCGCTCGGCCGCGAAAAAGGCGCGCTCCTCGGGCGTCAGGACCGGCCCGGAACAGCCGAAGAT
Organism: uncultured Caulobacterales bacterium; assembly: GCA_903862425.1. Classification (GTDB taxonomy): domain Bacteria; phylum Pseudomonadota; class Alphaproteobacteria; order Caulobacterales; family Caulobacteraceae; genus CAIOYC01. The sequence goes on from CAIOYC010000008.1 coordinate 317,535, forward strand.
GACGGCCTTAGTCATGGAAAGCCGGGATCAGAACCCGCCGCACCTCAACCCTTGGCGAAGCAGACATGGCCCTTGGCCGCCAGCGCCTTGCAGAAGGCCTCGGCGGCGGCGCGGCTGGCAAAGCCGGTGACCGAGGTGCGGTAGAAGGTCTTGCCGTCCTTCTCCACCGCCTCGACGCGCTTGGCCTTGCCGGCCATCTGGCCGCTCATGGTGGTGGACACGTCGCTGTAGCCCTTGGTGGACAGTTCAGACGAAGAGAAGGCGCCGATCTGCACCACTGAGCCGCCCGCGGCAGCTTTAGCGGTGCTCGAAGCTGCGGCGACCTTGGCGCCTGCCGGAGCGGCGGGTGACTTGGTGGATGCGAGCGTGGTCGCGACGGGCTTCACCGCAGTAGCCGCCGGCTTGGCGGCGGAGCCCGCGGCGATCTTATCCACGACGGACGTCGCGTCGGGCTTGGCGGCGGCGACCGAAGCCGGTGTCGGCGCGTGATAGACCGGCGCGGGCTTGGCGACAGCGACTGTGACTGTGGTCGGCGCAGGGGCCGGCTTGGCGGACGCGACCTTGACCGGCGCGGCGGCGACTGCAGTCGTGTTGGTCGTGCTCATGGGGCTCGACTTGACCACAACCCCGTCGTCGGCCTGCACGTGCAACTGGGCGCGGGGCTTGGGAGCTTCGGGGGCAGGCGCGAAGGTAGGGGCCTTGACCCCGTTGCTGGCCACGCCGCCGTTGAACACATCGACCGATCCGGAGGCGTCGGGCTTGGGCTGAGCCGTGGCGGGCGCAGCGGTCTTCATCTGCGCCACCGGCGTCCCCACCGGCCGTGCAGCCTCGCCGCCGCCCTTGCTGTCGTGGCGGTAATGCAGCGCCAGCGCGCCGAGCAGCACCACGAGCACGGCGCCGGACCCAATCAGCGTCATGGGCATAGGTTTGCGCCCCCGAGGTCCGCGCGCGTCGAACTGCAGCGGTGCGTCCGGTTGGGGGGTGTAGACCCCGCGGTCGTGGTCGGTCATGGCGAACCTCAGCCTGTTCCGCGCCCGCCGCCCCGGCGAATCACGGTCTTACGATCCCTCAGTCTAGCGAAGGCGAGCCACAGACCTAAGCGGCGTCGGGCCCATCTTCGCGCCTTGCCGAGGACCAGCCACCAAAATCGGGCGAGCGTGAGTCCATCGCGTCAGGCAGCTGTGGATTAGGCTGCGGTATAGTTAACGAGAGCTTATCGCGAGGCGCGACAAGAGCGCGATCAGCGCGTGCTGTCGCCGTTGAAGAGCTTGTGATGCTCCTCGATGGCGAACCGGTCCGTCATGCCCGCGATATAGTCACAGACCAGGCGGGCGCGGGCGTGATCGTCAGGCGCGGCCATGGCGGGCGCACCCCATTCCGGCGGCAGCACATCGGGCTCGGCCATGAACAGCTCGAACAACTGCAGCAGCTTGCGCTTGGTGGCGCTGCGCGAGCGGTTTACGCGGAAGTGCCGATACATCCGGTTGTAGAGGAAGGCGCGCAACGCCCCGAGGTCCTCCATCATGTCGCGCGAAAAGGCGACGGTGGCCCGCTTCTGGTGACGCACGTCCTCGGCGGTCTTCAAACCGAGCTCGGCCGCGTTGCGCAGGGTCTCGCCTATCACATCGTCAACCATGGCGCCGATCATGCGGCGGATCGATTCCAGTCGAAGCAGACGCGCATCGATTCCCGGCCAGTCCTGGCGCACGCTGTGGATGGCGGGGCCGATCAGAGGCACGTCGAGCAGGTCCGAAATGGCGAAGACCTCCGCCTGCAGACCATCGTCGATGTCGTGGTTATTGTACGCGATGTCGTCCGCCAGCGCCGCGACCTGGGCCTCGGCGGAGGCATAGGTGGCCAGCATCAGGTCCTGTTTCTCGTCATAGGCGGCGATCGCCGCCCAGGCGGGCTCCTTCAGCTTCTGCAGCACCGGCCCATTGTGCTTGATCACGCCCTCCAGGGTCTCCCAGGTGAGGTTCAGGCCGGGAAATTGCGGGTAGCGAACCTCGAGCTCCGTCACGACCCGAAAGGTCTGCACATTGTGATCGAAGCCGCCGAAGGGCTCCATGCAGGCGTTGAGCGCATCCTCGCCGGCATGACCGAAGGGCGGGTGGCCGAGATCGTGGGCGATGGCCACCGTTTCCGCCAGATCATCATCGAGGCCCAGCGCCCGGGCGATGGAGCGGGCGATCTGCGCCACCTCCAGCGAGTGGGTCAGGCGGGTGCGGTAATAGTCCCCCTCATGGGCCACGAAGACCTGCGTCTTCTCCTTCAGGCGACGAAAGGCGGTGGAGTGGATAATACGGTCGCGGTCGCGGGCGAAGGGATTGCGGGTGCGGCTTTCGCCTTCCGGATAGAGACGACCGCGCGAGTTCGCCGGGTTCTCCGCCCAGGACAGACGCGGCGTGACCCACTGGCTGGAAGGGGTTGCGGGCGACGCGTTCAACCGGACTCTCCTGCACGCGGCCTTTCGTTCGGCCGCTCAAACTCTCATATAAGGGCCTGTCGAGTTTTCCACACCTTTCGAGGTAGACGGGTCCCATGACCGAACCGCTCACCCTCTCGCCCGCCGCCGCCCAGCGGATAAAGGCCATCGCCGCGGCTGAGGGCAAACCGCTCATGCTGCGTCTGGCGGTCGATGGCGGGGGGTGCTCGGGCTTCCAGTACCGCTTTGACCTGGTGGAGGCCGGTGAACCGGACGACCACCGCATCGAGCGCGATGGCGCCGCGGCCCTTGTGGACGACATCTCGGTCGCCCTGCTCAAGGGCTCGGAGATCGACTTCGTCGACGCCCTCGCCGGCGCGGAGTTCAAGGTCCACAACCCCAACGCCAAGTCCAGCTGCGGCTGCGGCGTCAGCTTCTCGATCTAGCCCCCCGACTGCAGGCTTGTTCGCAAGGCGTGCGCCGTTAGCATTCTGCCATCATGTGGAGCTTGGTATGCGTATTTGGCTGATGGGAGCGGTTCTGGCGCTGGGCCTGGCGAGCGGCGCGCAGGCGGCGGACCAAGAGGTATCGATACCCGCCGGCAAGGGCGAACTTCACGGTTCGCTACGGATGCCCGCTAGCTTTACCAAAGGTCCGGCGGTGCTGATGATCGCCGGCTCGGGCCCGACCGACCGCAACGGCGATTCCAGCCTTCCGAGCGTCAAGCCCGGGAGTTTCCGCCTTTTGGCCGACGCGCTGGAGGCGGCGGGCATTCCGACTCTGCGTTATGATAAGCGCGGTTCCGGCAAGGATTTCAGCGCCTTGATCGGAAGAGACGTGCCGACGAATGAAAACGTTCATGCGGCGGAGCTGGGTCTCAGATTTACCGACTATGCCAATGATGCGGCCGCCTTCGGCAGGCTGCTGGCCGGCCAGCCGGGCGTGCGGTGCGTGATCGTGCTCGGCCACTCGGAAGGATCGCTGGTCGGCATGCTGGCGGCGGTGAAGCTGCCCGCCTGCGGCTACATCTCCATATCCGGCCTTGGCCACAGCGCCGACCAGACGCTGATGATGCAGATGAAAGCCGCCTTGCCGGCCGATCAGTTGGGCGCCGTGGCGGACACTCTGGCAAAACTGAAGGCCGGCCAGACCGTGCCCAACCCGCCGGTCCCCGCCATGTTCCGCCCCTCCGTTCAGCCCTACCTGATCTCGTGGCTGTCTCTCGACCCGGCGGTGGAGGTCACGAAAATCAAGGCGCCGGTGCTGATCCTGCAGGGCGACAACGACATCCAGGTCGGCGTCCCGGAGGCGCAGGCGCTCAAGGCGGCGCGGCCGGATGCGACCCTTGTGATCGTGCCGGGCATGAATCACGTGCTGAAGCCGGCGCCCATCGATCGCGCCGGCAATGTCGCCACCTATGCGGACCCCGCCCTGCCCCTCGCCCCGCAGGTTCCCGAGGCCATCATCCGGTTTGTCAAAGGCGTCGGCGCGCGGCATTGAAGCGGGATGCAGATCGCCACCTGGAATGTGAACTCGGTCAACGCCCGTCTTGAGACCGTGCTGGCCTGGCTTCGTCTCGCCGAGCCGGACGTGGTCTGCCTGCAGGAGATCAAGTGCATCGACGAGAAGTTCCCCGCCGAAGCCTTTGAATGCCTTGGCTATAACGTCGCCGTCCACGGCCAGAAGACCTATAACGGGGTCGCCCTGCTCTCCAAGTTTCCCATCGAAGATGTCAGGCGGGGCTTGCCTGGCGATGAGAGCGACGAACAGGCCCGCTATATTGAAGGCGTGATCGCCAGTTCGCGACCGATCCGGGTCGGCGGGCTCTATCTGCCCAACGGCAATCCCATCGGCACGGACAAGTTCGCCTACAAGCTTGCCTGGATGGAGCGCCTGCGCCGTCACGCCGCCGACCTGCTGAAGCTGGACGAGGCGTTCGTGCTCGCGGGCGACTACAACGTCATCCCCGAGCCCGAGGATGCAGACAATCCCACCGGCTGGCTCGGCGACGCCCTGTTCCAACCGGAAAGCCGCGCGGCGTGGCGGGCGCTCAAATATCTTGGCCTCACCGAAGCCCAAGGCGAGGTGGGCGAGAACCCCCACGCCTATACCTTCTGGGATTATCAGGCCGGCGCCTGGCAGCGCGACCACGGCATCCGCATCGACCACCTTTTCTGCTCGCCTCTGGCCGCCGAGCGCCTCACAGCGTGCGTGGTCCACCGCGACGCACGCGCCATGGAGAAACCCTCCGACCACGTGCCGGTGGTCGCCACGTTCACCGACTGACGACCTGCCGCTGACGCCGTGACGGAATCCCGTTAGCGTCGCGCTATGGACAGAGGGTTGGCCTTCTTGCTGCTCTTCGCGTTCGCCGGCGCCGTCGTGGTGGCTCTGGCGGCGATGGGCGCGTGGTGGCTGGAGCCCAGCCATCGCGTGGCGCGCCTGTTGCAACAGGGTCTGGCCGGTCCGCCAGAGGTGATGTCCATTGCCCCGGCGCGTGGCCAGGGTGCGGCCCTGGCCATCGACGAGCGCAAGCTGGCGGTGGTGCGCGGCCCAGGCGATACGGGCCTGGTCTACGATCTCGACGAGTTGGTCGGGGCCGAATTGATCTTCGACGGCGCCGTTGCGGCGCGCGCCACCCGAAGCGAGGGCCGCCGTCCGCTGGACCAGGTGGCGCCGCAGGTAAGTCGCGTCGTGCTGCGCTTCGTGTTTGACGATCCGCACGATCCGGACTTCGAATTCGAACTCTACGCTCCCACAGATGCCGCCCGTCGCGACAGCCAGGGCCCGGACGCCGCTGTTCTCGTCGGCCGGCGCTGGTTCGCCAGGCTGGAAGCGGTGCTGCGACAATCCCGCTGATCCGCCCATCGGGCGGCGGCGCCTTCCCCCCAAGCCCGCGCTCTGCTAATCGCCCACTCCCGCGCGGATGTGGCGGAACTGGTAGACGCACTGGATTTAGGTTCCAGCGCCGCAAGGCGTGGAGGTTCGAGCCCTCTCATCCGCACCATCGGCGTTGCTAGCCGCCGATATCCTTGGTTCCGACCGCGCAGAGCGAGCGATCCGGCAGGGCCGCCAAGGCCGTGATCTTGCCGGACGTGGCCCGGATCACGCCCCGCCACCCGACCTTGGTTGTGGTGACGTCGGACAAGGCCTTGGGCACGTCGGGGCGGTCTATGCTTGTTTCGCCCGCGCCGACGATGTCGCCGCCGATGTCAGCGAACAGAAGTTGCACCGGCGCTGCCTTGTGTTCGGTCAACCAGGCCCAGCCGGCAGCCTCAACACCCGGCTTTTCACCGGCATGCCGGACCTTCACCACATCGAAGGCGCCCTTGCAGGCCTTGCTTGTGGGGAAATCCTGCAGGGTCTTGCCCATCAGCGGCTTGGCCCAGTCCGGCAAATCCGGCAAGGCGGCGGTGCTCTTTACCGCCACCTCCGGCGCTCCCGCCGCATCATCCTTGTCCTTGCCGCAGCCGGTCAGCATCACAAGCAGGGCCAGCGCAGGAGCCCACCGCGCCGAAGTCGTCCTCGATATCCGCATCAAAATGCCTGTCTGACCTGAAGTTTGGCGCCGCCGATCACGGCCAGCACCTCAACGCGGGCGCCGGTTTCGGGCTGCGAGCCGTCCGCCGCCTCCGCCGCCCATTCCTTGCCCCCGACCATGACCCGGCACTGGCCATGGGGCGCAACGGACGTCACCTGTCCCACCTGCCCTATCATGGCCTGACGGGCATCGTTGATGTCGGTCGGCGTCTGCGGCCATTGGCGCAGATAGCGCCGCCCGATCCAGGTGAGGGCGATAGCCGTAACAGCGTAGAGCGCCCATTGGGCGCCGACATTATCGCGCAGCCATAAAGCCGAGACGGCTGCGGGAACCAAGGCCGCCGCCGCGGGCCAGAGCAGCCAGCCTGAGCCCGTTACGGTCTCCAAGGCCAGTAGCGCGACACCGATCGCGATCCAGGCGGCGGAGGGATGAGCGAGCCAGAGGTGGTAGAAGCGTTCCATCGGTCAGCCCTCCACGTTGCGCGCGGGCGGGACCGAGTCGGAGGTCAAAGGCACGGTGGCCGAACGCTCGCGCGACCGGGGCGGCGGCGGTGCAGGCGGCGGCGGGGCCGAACCGCCCGGCGGGTTGACGCCGAGCGTCTTGGCCAGTTCCGCCACCCCGCCCAGCGTTCCCGCCAGAGCGGCGAAATCGGCGGGCACGATCACCGTGCGCTGTTGTGGCGAGGAGGCCAGCTTGGCGAAGGCGTCCACGTAGCGGGTGGCGACGAAATAGTTGAGCGCCTGGACGCTGCCCTTTTCGATGGCCTCGGACACCGAGGTGGTGGCGGCCGCTTCGGCGGCGGCCTGGCGTTCACGCGCCTCTGCGTCGCGGAAAGCAGCCTCGCGGCGACCTTCGGCCTCAAGGATGGCGGCCTGCTTGGAGCCCTCGGCGCGGGTGATATTGGCCTGACGCTCGCCGTCCGCCTCAGTTATGACCGCCCGACGCTCGCGTTCGGCCTTCATCTGGCGCGTCATGGCGTTGGTGATGTCGGGCGGCGGCTGAAGATCCTTGATCTCCACCCGCGCGGCTTTCACGCCCCAGGGCTCGGTGGCGGCGTCGAGCGCGGTAAGCAGCTGGGTGTTGATCAACTCGCGTTTGGACAACACCTCGTCGAGGTCGAGCGCGCCAACCACCGTCCGCAGGCTGGTCATGGTCAGTTGCAGCACGGCGAGTTGCAGCGTCGCCACCTTGTAGACCGAGGCGGCGGCGTCGATCACCTGAATGAAGACGATGGCGTCCACCTGGACAGTCACATTGTCCTTGGTGATAACCTCCTGGCGCGGCACGTCGAGCACCTGCTCCATCATGTTCACGCGCCGGCCTACTCGCTCGACGAACGGAGTTAGAATGGTGATCCCGGGATGCAGGGTGCGGGTGTAACGGCCAAACCGCTCCACCGTATATTCATAGCCCTGAGGGACGATCTTGATGGTGGACATCACCACCGCGATCGCCAGCACCACGAGGACCAGCGGCAATATGAAAGCCATGAATGGCGTCCGTGGGCGCGACGGCGCCCTGGCGCGCCCTCAGTGATTGAGGGCGTCCAGGAATTCTACGCCCTACCGCGCTCCCGTCAAAGTTACGCTTGCGGATGGAGCGCTAAATTCGACCGAGCAGAACCAGGATGATGATGATTACGAGGATCAGTCCGAGGCCGCCGGACGGGAAATACCCCCAGGACCTGCTGTGGCCCCAACGGGGGAGCGCGCCGATCAGCAGCAGGATCAGGATGACGATCAGGATGGTGCCCAGCATGTTCAGCCCTCTTATTTCCGCGTCCCAGTCAGGCTAACGGCGACAAGCTGAGCCGGTTCCCGCCGGTTTGGTGAACATCAGAGTCGAGCAAGCCTTGGCAGCGTCGCCGGGGGCCCTATATATGATGCATATCATTCAATGAGGCGTGCCCCGATGTCGAACCTGCCAACCGTCCTGATCACCGGCGCCTCATCGGGCATCGGCGCCACCTATGCCGACCGTTTCGCCAGGCGGGGTCACGACCTCGTGCTCGTGGCCCGCGACGCTGCAAAGATGAACGCCCTGGCTGATCGCCTGCGCGCCGAGGCCGATGTGAAGATCGAGGTGGTGAAGGCTGACCTCACCGAGAACACGGACCTGGCGCGGATCGAGGCGCGCGTGGCCGAGGACGCCGCGATCGGTATCCTCATCAACAATGCCGGCGCCGCGTCAGAGGGCGGATTCACGGATCAGACCCCTGAGCAGACAGGCGAACTTATCGCTCTCAACGTCACCTCACTGGCGCGACTGACCAGCGCGATCGCCCCGCGCTTCGTCAGGCAGGGCTCGGGCTCGATCATCAACATCGGGTCGGTAGTAGGCCTCGCCCCGGAGTTCGGCATGAGCGTCTACGGCGCCACCAAGGCCTTCGTACTCTATCTCTCGCAGGCCTTGCAGGGCGAACTCGGTCCCAAAGGCGTATACATCCAGGCGGTGCTGCCGGCCGCGACGCGAACCGACATCTGGAAAAAGTCCGGCCGCGACGCGGATCAGATCCCCGGCCTGATGGAGGTCGACGACCTGGTGGACGCGGCGCTGGTGGGCTTCGACCGGCGCGAGGCGGTGACCATCCCGCCCCTGCCCGACCACGCGGCGTTCGAAAGTTACGACAATGCCCGCCGGGCCATGCTGCCGGGCTTTGGCAACAGTCAGCCCGGCGCGCGCTATCGCGCGCTCGAACGGGCGTAAAGGTCGGCCAGCACGGCAGGGATGATGTCCGGCAGGTCTTCGGCGATCAGACCGGGGCCGAAACGGCGGGCGGCCTCGCCGTGGATCCAGGCGGCGGCGCTGGCGGCGTCCTGCGTCGCCAGCCCCTGGGCGATCAACCCACCGATCAGGCCGGCCAGGACGTCGCCGGCGCCGGCGGTCGCCAGGAAGGGCGAGGCATGTCGGTTCAGCACCGTGCGCCCGTCCGGGTGAGCGATCAACGTTTCCGAGCCTTTCAGCAGGACCACGGCGTTTGAGCGACTCGCCGCCATCTTCGCCGCCTCGATTCGCCCCTTGGCCTTGAGCAGGTCGGGGAACAGGCGGTCAAACTCGCCCTCATGGGGTGTGAGGATGTCTCGGTCCGAGAGCACAGCGAACAATTCGGCCGGATCGTCTTTGAAACTGGTCAGGGCGTCGGCGTCGAGCACCAGGGCGGCGTCGATGCGGGCCAGGGCCAGCACGTTCTGACGTGTCGCCTCGCCCACCCCCGCCGCCGGACCGATCACCACCACAGAAGCCTTGTCGGCCTGCTCAACAAGTCCGTCCGGCCCGGCGAAGGACTTCAGCATAATGGCTTCGAGATGGGTGGCGTTTACCATCAGGGCCGAGGGTGGCGAAAGCACCGTGACGAGCCCCGCCCCGATCCTCAGTCCCGCCCGCGCCGCCATGCGCGCCGCACCGGTATGACTGGCGCCGCCGGACACCACATAGAGCCGGCCACGATCATGCTTGTGACCGTCCTCCGCCGGCCAGGGAAAGCGGCCGAGCCACAGGTCCGGATCGTTCAGTTCGGGATGGTTCACAGCACCTGCGTTTCCGCCTCGCGTCCTTCTGTCACCAACGTCAGCCGGGACCCATCGGTTTCGAAGGTGGTGATGGAGGCGTTGTCTGGCTGCATGATATTCACCTCCGCCTTGCCCAAGGCGGCGGAAAGGGCGGCGTTGATCGCCACGAAATGGCTGAAGATCGCTGCGTTCGGATGCTCGGCCACGGCCGCCGCCACAGCGTCCCGCCAGGCCAGATAGTCGAGATCCCCCTCGATCCCAGCCCAGGTTCCCTTGAAGGCGGCGCGAAGCCAGTCGGGCCGCGCCGTGTCGGCGAGGGCTTTTGGCGTAGGGATTTCCGTCACGCGTGGCTCAACGATCGGCTCCAGCCCGAGCGCCGCGGCGAAGGGCGCGGCTGTCTCGCGACAGCGCCGGAGCGGCGAGGTGAGGATCAGGGTTGGGCGTTCAGGCAGGGCCAGCAAGGCCGCGCACGCCGCTCGGGCTTGGTCATGGCCCACATCGTCGAGGCCAGGATCGGGATCAGCGCCCTCGTGTCCCCAGCCGGCGGCGGCGCGTCCGTGACGGATCATATAGACTTTGGCCATGGGACGTCCTCAGGGGTCTGGAGTGAACAGGTTCAGCCTATCATCCGCGGATCGTGCGACGGAACCCGTACGCCCCACCCCTTCGCGGCTTTCGAGGTCGGCCAGGGTCTCCACGTCGCTCGGCGTATTGGCGACAAAGCGGCGGCCGGCCGCGTCGCGCCCGATGACGATGCCGAGGCGATAGCCGGTGCGGTCGTGGGCGACGGTATAGGTCTCGATCACCGCCCTCCCCTCCGGCCGTTCGATGAGCTGCGGATGCGGCAGGGCATCGATCTGCGCCTGGATTATCGACGGCGGCTGTCGCTCAAACGGCGCATCGGGCGGCGTGGTCGAATAGATGCCGACGGACTGCTTGGTGAGGAACCAGCCGTTGGCGGTGACCATGCCGAACGCGCCCGGCCGGGCGCGCAAACGCTGTATCATGACGGCGAGCGAATGCATGGCGTAGTTATTGCCCGGCCCGCCCGCATAGGGCAGCCCACCGGTGACGGTGAAGCCGCGTGGATCGTCCAGCGCCAGGCCCAGGCTCTCAGCCCCGATCTCGACCGCGACTGGGAAGCATGAATAGAGGTCGAACAGGTCGATCTCGCCGATGGCCTTGCCGGCCATCGCCAGAGCGCGCTCCCCGGTCAGCCGCATGGCGGGGGATGAGTGATAGTCCTGCCGCTCGCTCACATACCAGAGGTCGTGGCCATCGGCGCAGCCGTGCAGGTAGACCCAGCGGTCCTCCGGGACTCCCAGTTCACGCGCCTTCTCCACACTGGCGATCAGCACCCCCGCCGCTTGGTCCACCTCCATGATGGCGTTGAGGTATTTGGTATAGGGAAAGCCGATCATCCGATTGGTCTCCGTGACCGACACAATATCCTCCGCGCTGCGGGCGGTGGGGAACCAGGCGTGCGGATTGAGCGCTGCGACCTCGGTGAAAGGCGCGAAGAGCTTGCCGAGGCGACGCTGATGCGCGTCGATGGTGCGGCCATCGCGGGCGCGCAGGGCGTTTTCGAACAGGGGGTAGGTGTTGACTGGAAAGCCCAGCCCGTGCGCCGCCTCCTGCGGCGTGACGCCCGGACGGCCATCGCCGATACGCTCGGGTGGGCCGAAGTCATCGCTGGGCGGGTCTCCATACCCGTCGAAGGTCGCGCCAATACGCAGGCGCTTCATCAAGGCGCCCAGGAACTCGGCGCCGACGGCGAGGCCGAACGCGCTCTCACCGCGCGCGATCCGTTCGGCCAGGGTGTTGATCGCCTGCTGGGGCGAGTTGCCGCCCATGTGGCTATAGACGGCGTAGCGGGGATCGGCGCCCAGCCGCCGCGCCAGGCTGGCCGGCGGGTTGGTCAGGCGTGGAAACGGCAGCTTGGACAACGCTCCCCCCGCATCGACCGTGAAACCAACCACAGCCAGAGCGTCCACAGCCGACAACGCCGCGCCGGACAGTCCGGCGTCGGCCGCGGCACGGTTTGAAGCCTCCTCTATCATGGCCAGCGGGCTCGGCGACTGCGCCGCATCACCGCGCCAGGTCCACTGACCGGCGCCGATCAGAACCGGGGTCCTGGAGTCCATCCGCCTCGTCTCCGCATTGGTGCGCCACCGTAGGCCAAGGTCGACGAAGCGCTCAACGGGCTTACCCAAGGGAATGGCTGGAATTCCCAGCTGAGCAGGACAATCATCGCTGGCTAATTTCCAGGCGCCGTGCGCACAATATTCGGGCGACCGCCGCCAAACCCCATCGACGGCCTGCCGTAATTCTCCTGTCGCTTGAGGCGGTTTGGCAGAAATGCTCGGTAGCGCCGAGCCGGCTCTTCGGGGGCGCGGCCCCTTTAGCCGTGTGTGCGATGAAGAAGATCGAAGCGATCATCAAGCCGTTCAAACTCGATGAGGTGAAGGAGGCGTTGCAGGAACTAGGCGTGCAAGGCATGACCGTGCTGGAGGCCAAAGGGTATGGCCGCCAGAAGGGCCATACCGAACTTTACCGCGGGGCCGAGTACGTGGTGGACTTCCTGCCCAAGATCAAAATCGAAGTCGTCGTCGCCGACGATCAGCTCCCCGCCGCGCTCGAAGCCATCACCACCGCCGCCCGGACCGGCCGTATTGGCGACGGCAAGATCTTCGTCTCCGAAATTCTCGATGTCCTGCGCATCCGTACCGGCGAAACCGGCGCGGAAGCGATCTGACCCGCGGGCAAATTGGCCCACAACGACAACCCGCGTCTGACGCGACAATAAGGGGAACCCCCAATGACACCCGCTGATATCTATAAGGAAATCAAGGAGAAGGACGTCAAGTATGTGGACGTCCGCTTCACCGACGTGCGCGGAAAGATGCAGCACGTCACCTTCGACCTCGCGTTGGTCGATGACGATTTCCTGACCGAAGGCACCATGTTCGACGGCTCCTCCATCTCCGGATGGAAGGCCATCAACGAGTCCGACATGCTGCTCAAGCCGGACCTCGACACCGCCTATATCGACCCCTTTTACCAGCAGACTACGCTGTGCCTGTTCTGCGACGTGCTGAACCCCGACACGCTCGAGCCCTACAACCGCGACCCCCGCTCCATCGCCAAGAAGGCCCTGACCTATGTGCAGTCGGCCGGTGTGGGCGACACGGTGTTTTTCGGCCCGGAAGCCGAGTTCTTCGTGTTCGACGACGTGCGCTGGAGCACCGCTTCGCACGACACCGGCTATTCCTTCGACTCCATCGAACTGCCGGTGAACACGGGCAAGGAATATCCCGAAGGCAATCTCGGCCACCGTCCCGGCCCCAAGGGCGGCTATTTCCCCGTCAATCCCATCGATAGCGCCCAGGACCTGCGCGGCGAGATGCTGGCGGTGATGGGCGAACTTGGCATGGAGCCGGAAAAGCACCACCACGAAGTGGCGCCCGCCCAGCACGAACTCGGGCTGAAGTTCTCCGATCTGATCACCATGGCGGACCGGTTACAGCTCTATAAGTACGTGATCCACAACGTCGCCGCCGCTTACGGCAAGTCCGCCACCTTCATGGCCAAGCCCATGTTCGGCGACAACGGGTCGGGCATGCACGTCCACCAGTCGATCTGGAAGGACGGCAAGCCTCTGTTCGCGGGCGACAAATATGCAGGCCTGTCGGACATGTGCCTCTGGTACATCGGCGGCGTGATCAAGCACGCCAAGGCGATCAACGCCTTCTCCAACTCGACCACCAACTCCTACAAGCGCCTCGTGCCCGGCTACGAAGCGCCGGTGAAGCTGGCCTATTCCAGCCGCAACCGCTCCGCCTCGATCCGTATTCCGTGGGTGTCGTCGCCGAAGGGCAAGCGGATCGAGTGCCGCTTCCCCGATCCCATGGGCAACCCCTATCTCACCTTCGTGGCCCTGCTCATGGCCGGCCTTGACGGCATCGAGAACAAGATCGATCCGGGCCCGGCCATGGACAAGAACCTCTACGACCTGCCGCCGCGCGAACAGAAGCGCGTGCCGGAAGTGTGTGGTTCGCTCCGCGAAGCCCTTGAAAATCTCGACAAGGACCGCGCCTTCCTGAAGAAGGGCGGTGTCATGGATGACGACTTCATCGACAGCTATATCGAGCTGAAGATGGAAGAGGTGGCGCGCCTCCAGCTGCACCCGCACCCGGTCGAATTCGACATGTATTACAAATGCTAAGCTGAAATTCTGAATTCGACAGTCAAGGGGGCCGGGAGTGATTCCGGCCCCTTTTTCATGCCGCGATAAGCGCGATCAACTTCCGCCCTCGGCGCCCAAAACAAAGGCGCCGCCACCTCAAACACGCCCCATTTTGAAGCTTTGCCGTTTAAGCCCTCTCCGGATCGCTAACGCGCGTTGCCTCTTGCCCGCCTTAGCCATGGGATCGGGCTCCGCTCATAAATCGGGGAAAATAACTATGAAGAGCGTACCAACGTTCTTGTTCGTCGGCGCCGTGCTTTGCGCGGGATCTGTCTATGCTCAGACCACCACGCAGCCCGAGACCGCTCCGGCGCCCAGCCCGCCCACCGCGGCGCCGGCCGCGCCTGCAGCGCCGACACCGGATCTCGTCATCGCCTACAATGTAGGGGTCCAGTCCGACTACGTGTTCCGTGGCGTCAGCCAGACCAATTCCGAGCCCTCGGCCTTCGGCGGCATCGACCTCACCTACAAGTCCATCGCCTATGCCGGCGTGTGGACGTCGAACCTCAACTTCAAGCCGTTCGGCGACACGCATACGCGCGAGGAAGTCGATCTGTATGGCGGCATTCGGCCTACCCTGGGCGATTTCAACTTCGACTTCGGCATGCAGTATTACGGCTATACCGGCCAGGCCAAGGGCGCGCCGAATGTCGATTACACGGAAATCTACGCCAAGGTGACCCACGCCTTCGGGCCCCTCACCCTCGGCGCCAGCGTCTATTATTCGTGGGGCTTCACGGGCGAGACCGGCGACGCGACCTATACCGAGATCAACGCCGCCTACACGATAACGCCGAAATGGTCCGTCTCCGGCGCCGTCGGCCACCAGGATATCGAGCTCGCGTCGGACTACACCACCTGGAACGCGGGCGTCACTTACGCTCTGACCGACCATATCGGCATCGACGTCCGCTACTACGACACCGACAGCCATGGCCTCGGCAATCCTTACACCTCCCGCGTCGTCGGCGCGCTGAAGGTCACGTTCTAGTCCCGCACCACAGCGGCTGCGCCCGATGGCGCAGCCGGTTGTCCATCAAAACCTTGTCCGCTCTCTAGGGGTCTTGTCTCATGCGAAATATCCTGTCCGGGCGCTGGTTGGCAGGGGGGCTAGCGGCCCTGACCCTGCTCGCCGCCGGCGCCGCTGTAGCCCAGAACACCACGACGCCGACTGCGGCGCCGGCCGCGGCGGCAGCCGCAGCGGCGGCGCCCACCACGCCAGCGGCCGCGCCCTCCACCGGACTCAGCAGCGACGACGTCAAGATCAAGGCGTCCATGGACCGGATCGCCAAGGCGGCCGACTGGGCGCCGAACAGCGGCGACACCGCTTGGATGCTCACCTCCACCGCGCTGGTCCTGCTGATGACCATTCCGGGTCTGGCCCTGTTCTATGGCGGCATGGTCCGCAAGAAGAATGTGATCGCCACCGTGGCCCAGTCCTTCGCCATCACCGCCATCGTTACGGTGGTCTGGTACGTGGTGGAGTACTCCATCGCCTTCGGCACCAACCCTGATCCGAACATGAACAAGTTCTTCGGTGGGTTTGGGCAGGTCCTGCTGAAAGGCATCAGCCCGGTGGTGACCAACAAGCCCTATACGATCGCGGGCGCGGCGAACACGATCCCTGAGTACGTCTTCATGATGTTCCAGATGACCTTCGCCATCATCACCCCCGGCCTGATCTGCGGCGCCTTTGCCGAGCGGTTCAAGTTCTCGGCGCTCGTGCTGTTCAACGTGCTCTGGTCGGTGTTCGTCTACGGCCCCATCGCGCACTGGGTGTGGGGCGGCGGCTTCCTCGGCGGGATGGGTGTGCTCGACTTCGCCGGCGGCACCGTGGTGCACATCAACGCCGGTGTGGCCGGTCTGGTCTGCGCCCTCGTCCTCGGCAAGCGTGTCGGTTACGGCACGGAGAACATGGCGCCGAACAACCTCGTCTACACCATGATCGGCGCCAGCCTGTTGTGGGTGGGCTGGTTCGGCTTCAACGCCGGCTCCGCCCTCACCTCCGGCGCTCAAGCCGGCGCGGCCATGGCGGCGACCCAGATCGCCACCGGCGCCGCCGCCCTCGCCTGGATGGCGGTGGAATGGGCCATCTCCAAGAAGCCGACCATGCTGGGAATGGCCTCCGGAGCGGTAGCCGGCCTCGTGGCCATCACCCCGGCTTCGGGCTTTGTGAACCCGACCGGCGGCCTGATCATCGGCCTCGCCGCAGGCGTGGGCTGCTACTTCGCCTCGGTGTGGCTGAAGCGCGCCTTCAAGTACGACGACAGCCTGGACGCCTTCGGCGTGCACGGCGTCGGCGGCCTGATCGGCGCCCTCCTGACGGGCGTGTTCGCCGACGCCTCGATCAACACGCTCTCCAAGGCGGGCATCGGCCAGGTGATCATCCAGGCCGAGGGCTGTCTCGCCACCATCGTGTGGTCGGGCGTGATGACCTTCCTAATCCTGATGGTGTGCAAGTTCACGACCGGGCTACGCGTCTCTGAAGAGGCGGAGCTGGAAGGTCTGGATATGTCGCTGCACGGCGAAGCGCTCCACGAGCACTAAGCTGAGGCTGGACTGACGATCATCCCCCGAGGTCCGCCTCGGGGGATTTTCCATGCCGTGTCGGCAAGCGTAGGCTGACCCGTCGCGACGGAGAATCGGCATGCGCACCCGGGTGAAGATTTGCTGCATGGCCTCGCCTTCCGAGGTGCGGGCCGCCGCCATTGCGGGCGCCGACGCCATCGGCGCGGTCGGCCCCATGCCCACCGGACCAGGCCCGGTCGATGACGAAGCCGCTCGCGCAGTGATCGCCGCCACGCCGCCCGGTGTGACCCCCTTCCTGCTGACCCAGGAACACACGCCGGAAGAAGTCGTCCGCCATGTGAAGGCGACGCGCGCGCCCGTGGTGCAACTGGTCCGGCACGTGGACCCTCGCCTCCACTTCGAACTACGCGAGGCGTTGCCGTATCTGAAGATCGTGCAGGTGATCCATGTGGAGGACGAGACGGCCATCGAGCTGGCCCGTGGCTACGCCTTGACGGCCGACGCCTTGTTGCTCGACAGCGGCAGTCCGCAGGCTGACGAAATCGGCGGCACCGCCCGAGCCCATGACTGGCGCCTCAGTCGCCAGATCGTGTCGCTTGTGGACAAACCGGTCTGGCTGGCGGGCGGCATCACCGAAGCCAACCTTGCTGAAGCTATCGAGGTGGTGCGCCCCTTCGGCCTCGACCTGTGCTCGGGCGTGCGCACCCTCGGTAAGCTCGACCTCAAAAAGCTTGAGAGCCTGTTCGCCGCCCTGCGCGCGGCGGAGCGGCGGATATAAGGAAACAGCTACCAGCGTAGCCACAGGGGCAGGCGCAGGTCGCCGACGGAACCCGCCGAGGTTCAGCGATGTTGGCTGTTGGGGGAGCAGTCTTCATGGGTCGAGTTTTCGCAATTGCGCGGGCCATCATCGGCGCGCTCGTGCTTGCCGGCTTCGTCCTTCTGGCCGTGGTGGCGTTCGTAAGCCCGCGCATTGCCCCGCCACCGACGGTGACGGCGCACGTAGCGCCCGCCGTCGCCAGACGACCTAATCCCCTCGTGAGCATGGCGCCTCTAGCCTGCCTCGGCCCGTTGCGGTTTGTCCCGGCGGCGGCCCATAACGAAGCGAATCTGAACTCCACACCAGTGACGCCGTTCGGCGTGCCCGAGCGGGGCTGGGCCGTCTATGCGCCCCTCATCGCCCACGAGATCGGCACGTCGTGTGGACCCTCGTCGCCAGCCTTTGCTGAAGCCTATTCACGATGGCAGTCGGCCCACGCCTTCATACCTACCGGCGAGGTCGATCCACCGGCGCTGTCGCTTCTCACGATGACCTGGTTGCTCAGGCGTCCCTTCGTCCTGGCGATGAAGGCGGGCTGTCCCGCATCACCGCTCGAGGGGTCTCTCGCCACGGCGGCGCCTTCCGAAGCCTACGGCGGCAAGACGGTTCAGGCGCGGGCCGCCGCACTCGACGCCTACCGTCGCATGGTCGCCTCGGCCCGTCAGGACCTGAAGCTGCCGCCCCAGGTCCTGACCATAGCCTCGGCCTATCGGGGACCGATGGAAGAAACCGCGCGATGCGCCGACGGCAGTTGCGGCAATCCCGCCAAGGCGCACTGCTCGGCGCACCGTACCGGCCTGGCGTTCGACCTCTATCTCGGCTCCGCGCCGGGCCGAGAGCCCTTCTCTACCGCCTATGACGACCGGCTGCAGCAGTCTCGCACACCGGCCTATAGATGGCTGGTCCAGCACGCGGGCGAGTTCGGGTTCACCCCCTACCCCTACGAGCCCTGGCACTGGGAATGGACCGGCGAACCCGTCTGACCGGCCAGCGCGCTCCTAGTCACGGCAGAAAGCGGCCATGTCGCGGGCCGCGTCGCGGCTGATGTCGGGACAGCAGATGGCGAAGATTTCCGTGCCGTGGATCGTACCCATGACCTGGCGGCAGCGCGCCGGCACACCGTTGCGCAGAAGCAGGCGATAAAAGGCGATCCCTTCGTCGCGCAGGGGGTCGCATTCATTGACGCTGATCACCGTGGGCGGCAGGCCCTTCACATCATCGTCGTTGGCGAAGGCGGGCCAGGCCAGCGGGTTCTTGGCCTCGAACGCTTCAATACCATAGGCCATGGCCCCGGCGTTCGAATGCAGATCGAGCAACAGCCCGTTATTCTCGGTCGAGGAGGAATATTGCGCCTGTGGCCACTGGCCGGCGATATATGGGCATAGGGCGTAAAGGCCCTTCACAAGGCCAAGATCGCCATCGCGCTTGAGTTTCAGCACCGTCGCGATGGACAGGTTGCCACCGCCGCTCTCGCCGGCCACGACAATCCGGGCCGGGTCGATATTCAGCGTGGCGGCGTTGGCGTGCAGCCACTTCAGCCCTGAAACGCAGTCGTTCAGGCCGGCGGGAAACGGCAGCACTTCAGTTGCGCTTGAGGCGCGCAGACAGTTGCGGAAATCCACCATGGCCACGGCTACACCCTGCGCGGCGATGATCCGGCCCCAGGCCGTATACATGCCGTTGAAGCAGGACATGGTCTGCATGCCGCCGCCGTGGATGTAGTAGATGCAGGGCGCCGGTGCGTCGCCGTCGGGCCGGATGAACTGCACCTTGATCTCGTTACCGGCCGGCGCCGAGGTGAAGGTGTGAGTGGTTATGGTCAGCCCCGCCGAAGGCGCGATCGCCTCGTTGTCCATCATGGCGAACAGGGCGTCCTGCGCAGCGACGCGGGCTGCGGCCTCTGGTGTCGCTTCCGCCGCCAGAAGCTGTTCGCGGTTGGCGGCATCCTTGGCCGGCGGCGCATCGGGAATGGCGCCCAGCACCGCCTTGATACGCGGGTCGATCCTGGGGTCCTGAGCGATCCGGCTGGTCATGCGGCTTCCTCCTTATACTTGGGAAGCATCATCCTCGGTCGGACGGTCTGGGTCGAGAGCTAGATCGCCCGCACGATAGGCAGGAAGTCTGCCGCCTTCAGCGAAGCGCCGCCGACCAGGGCCCCGCCGACCTCGGGCAGGGCCAGGATTTCCATAGCGTTGGCGGGCTTTACCGAGCCGCCATAGAGGATCGCCGCCTTTCGACCTGTCTCACCGACCCGATCGACGATCGCAGCGCGTATCGCGGCGTGCATGGCGACGATTTCCTCATTCGACGGCGTCAGGCCCGTACCGATGGCCCAGACCGGCTCATAGGCGACGGAAAACGCCCTGCCTTCCAGCACCTTGGGCAGGGATCCTTCGATCTGTCCGCAGACGATGGCCTCGGCCTTACCGGACTTGCGCTCTTCAAGGGTCTCGCCGACGCAGACGATGGGCTCCAGCCCGCTGGCCAGCGCCGCCTCCACCTTCTTCGCCACATCGGCGTCTGTCTCGCCGTGCATGGTGCGGCGCTCGGAATGGCCGACGATCACCAGGGTGGCCCCCGCATCGGCCAACATCGCGGCGGCGATATCGCCGGTATAGGCGCCGGAGGCCTGCGGATGCACGTCCTGCGCGCCGATTTCCACCGTTGAGCCCTTCAGCGCCGTCGCCATGCGTCCGATAAGGGTGAAGGGCGGGCACAGGGCCACGCGCGCGTTCGCGGGTATCTCGGTCAACGCTTCGGCAAGGGTTAGAGCCTCCGCAAGGCTCGCGCCCAGCCCGTTCATCTTCCAGTTTCCCGCGATCAGCGGGCGGACAGATTTTGGCATCGCGATCAGCTTCCCCGAATAACCTGCCCCGGCTAGGCGATCCGCACGGCTTTGTCACCTCCCGCAAACGCAGGCGCGCCTTGCTCGCGCCGCAAGGGACAGACTATAGGGCGATATCGGCTGCACGCGCGGCCAAGCCTTTCGGACTCGACCCCTTCATGCTCTCCGCTATCCGCGCTTTCGCGAAATCCCCCTTCGCCACCGGCTTGCTCGGCCTGCTCGTCGTCAGCTTCGGCGTGTGGGGGATAAAGGACGTGTTCCGCAGCGGCGGATTCACCGACGCCGTGGTCAAGGCCGGATCGCGCCCGCCGATCACCAGCGCCCAGTTCAAGGACATCTTCGCCGCGGAAAAGGCTCAGCGCGAGCAACAGGCCGGTCAGCAGGTCTCCAACGAGCAGGCGGTGAAGCTTGGCCTCGACCGGATGATCGCCGACGGCCTCGCCGCGACCGAAGCCAGTGGTGCGCTGATGGCGTCCGAAGGCATCAAACCCTCGGACGACCTGATCGCGGGCGAAATCCGCAAGATCACCGCCTTCTTCAGCCCGATCACGGGCCAGTTCGACAAGGACACCTATGTCCGCGCGCTCGCGGAAAAGCACCTGACCGAGGCTCAGGCCGATAACGAGTTTCGCGATACCGTGGCCCAGCGTCACTACATCGCCGGTCTCGCCGCCGGGCTGAAGGCGCCGCGCATCTATGGCCTGGTGCAGGCCGCCTTCGCCAAGGAGGGCCGCGACTTCACCTGGTTCGCCCTGGGGCCCAGCGCCGTGCCTGCGCCGACCCGGCCTACGGACGACCAGCTCAACGGCTTCCTGAAGCAAAACGCTGCTCAGTTGACCAAGCCCGAGCAGCGCCAGCTCAGTATCGTGCGCTTCTCCGCCGCCAAGCTGGCCACCACTATCGCCGCGCCGGACGACCTCGTGCAGAAGCGTTTCGCCTTCGAGAAGGACACCCTGAACGTCCCCGAGAAGCGGGCCATGATTCTGATCAGCGTGAAGGATGCCGCAGCAGGCGCGCAGGCCGCGGCCAAGCTCAAGGCGGGCGGCGATCCCCAGACCATCGCCAAGGCGGCAGGCGGCCAAGCCACCACATATCCGGCCACGCCCAAGGCCGCCATCGCCGACCCAAAGATCGCCGATGCCGCCTTCGGGCTAAAGCCCGGCGAGGTGGCTGGCCCGATCCAGGGCACGCTCGGCTTGGCGGTGATCAAACTCCTTGATATCACGCCGGCGAAGCCGGTCACCCTCGCCGAGGCCCGTCCGAAGATCGAAGCGGAGGTCAAGCAGCAGCAGGCGAAAGAGAAGATCTACGACGTCGTGCAGAAGTACGACGACGCCCATAGCGGCGGCGCGGGCATGGCGGACGCGGCCAAGGCGGCGGGCGTGGCGGTGGAGCCAATCCCCGTGCCCCTGATTTCGACCGGCCAGACCCTGATGGGTCAGAAGGCCAACCTGCCGCCCAAGGTGCTGCAGGCCGCCTTCACCCTGCCTCAGGGCGGCGACAGCGAAGTGCTCGACATCGGCCAGGGCGAATACTGGGTTGTGCATGTGGACAAGGTGATCCCACCCGCCCTCTTGACCCTCGACGAGAGCGTGCCGCAGGGCAAGGTGCGCGATCTGATTACCAAGCAGTTCGTGCTGCGTGACCTGTTCACCAAGCTGCGCGCCAAGTCCGACGCCCTGACTGCCGAGATCAAGAAAGGCAAGACCATGGAGGCCGCCGCGGCCGAGGTCGGGGCCACGCTTCAGCACGCCGACAACGTGGATCGCACGGCCAGCAATCCCAAGGCGCAGGGCGCCCCGCCAGCCTATTCTCAGGACCTGCTCGGGCGTGTCTTCGCCGGCAAGATCGGCGATGTCGTGGTGGGCGAGGACACCAAGCCCGGGCTGATCGTCGCCAAGCTCGACAAGGTGGAGGAGGCGCCAGCGCCGATCCTGGCCGGTCTGGCCGAGCAAGCCCGCATGCCCACCACCCGCGCCCTGTTCGAGGACATCGGCGCGGCCACCCGCCTGGCCGCCGTCAGTAAGATGAAGCCGACGGTAGATTATAAAAAGGGGCGCGACGCCCTCGGTGTCGAGAGCGACGCGGGCGCCGCGCCGGCCAAGCCCAAGTCCTGAGCATGGGCTCAATGACCGTCGAGCCCGAATTTGACGGCTTCGCTGCGACCTATGCCGCCGGCCAGCCGCAGGTGGTGTGGACGCGGCTGATCGACGACCTGGGGACACCCGTTTCCGCCTATCTGAAGATTGGTCGGCGCGGACCCTATGGCTTCCTGTTCGAGTCTGTGGAGGGCGGGGCCTGGCGCGGTCGTTATTCCATCATCGCCCTGCATCCCGACCTTGTCTGGCAGGCGCACGGCGACAAGGCGGAGATCGCCACCGGCGCGGCGATCGGCCGACGCGAGTTCACCCCCGAGCCCCTGCCGGCGCTCGACTCCCTGCGCGCCCTGATCGCCGCCTCTTCCATCACCCTGCCAGATAGCCTGCCCCCCATGGCAGCGGGTCTGTTCGGGACGATCGGCTATGACATGATCCGGCTCGCGGAGCCCGTCGGCCCCGCTAAACCCGATGTCCTCGGCCTGCCCGACGCAGTGATGATCCGCCCTTCGGTGGTGGCGGTGTTCGACGCTATCGCCCAGGAGATTGTGCTGATCACGCCGGTGCGTCCTGACGGCGCCGATGCGAAGACCGCCTATGCCGCCGCCCAAGCGCGGATTCAGGCTGTGCGCGACGATCTGCGCCGACCGCTGCCGCTTCCGCCGCAAGGCGATCCGAAGCCGGAAAACCCCATGGAATCGAAGACTTCGCGCGAGGATTATCATCGCGTCGTCGGGCGGGCCAAGGCCTATATCGAGGCGGGCGACATCTTCCAGGTCGTCCCCAGCCATCGCTTCTCCGCGAAGCTGCCGGGCGATCCCTTCGCCCTCTACCGGTCGCTTCGACGCACCAATCCTTCGCCCTTCCTCTATTATCTGAACTTCGACGGTTTCCAGCTGGTGGGCTCGAGCCCCGAAATCCTGGTGCGTCTGCGCGACGGCAAGGTCACCATCCGCCCCATAGCCGGCACCCGCCCCCGCGGCGCGACGTTGGAAGAGGACCAGCGCCTGGAGCGGGAGCTTCTGGCCGATCCCAAGGAGATCGCCGAGCACCTGATGCTGCTCGACCTCGGCCGCAACGATGTGGGCCGCGCGGTGATGCTGCGCGACGAGGGCGCTAACGCCCCGGTCTCCACCCGGCCCCGGGTGCGCGTCACAGAGCAGTATAAGGTGGAGCGCTATAGCCACGTTATGCACATCGTGTCCAATGTGGAGGGCGATGCGCCGGAGGGCTTGGACCCGGTGGACGTGATCCTCACCGCCCTGCCCGCCGGTACGCTCTCGGGCGCGCCCAAGGTGCGGGCCATGCAGATCATCGACGAACTGGAGACGGAAAAGCGCGGCCTCGTCTATGCGGGCGCGGCCGGCTATATCTCGGCCAATGGTTCGGTGGATACCTGCATCGTCCTTCGCACTGCGCTGGTGAAGGACGGGGTCATGTATGTGCAGGCGGGCGGCGGGGTGGTGGCAGACAGCGACCCGGACGCCGAATACGACGAGACCCTGCACAAGTCCCGCGCCCTTCGCCGCGCCGCCGCGGAGGCCTGGCGCTTCGAATAGCTAGCGCCCAGCTAGCGAGGGGCGAAGACCGCCGTCTTGGTGTCGCTGGGCGGGCCGCCCGGACCGAAGATCATCGCTGCGGCGGCGGAGACACCCATGGCGGCGGCGAAGGCGGCGGCGAGCACCAACATCCATATCGGGGCCCTACGCCGCGTCGACGCTTCCAACCCGGCGCGGACATGATCCAGCGCCGGAAGCACGCGCATGCGGGGCGGCTCGGAACGTAGAGACTCGGAAAACAACTCGCTCTGCATGCCCCGACATGGGGCCGCAAAGGTTAATGGCCGGTTCTTAGACGGCTAGAACCCGCCTATGGATCGCTCTAGATAGCAAAACGGCCCGGGATCGCTCCCGGGCCGCTGCATTCCAACCGTTGGCTGAGGCCTACTCGGCTGTTTCGGGCTCCGCCACAGGCTCGGCGAGACCCGCCGGGAAGGCTTCCAGTTCGGCGGCGGCTTCGCGGCTGGCGGTCAGGGCCTCGTCGCGCTTGGCGGCGATGCGCTGCATGGTGCGCAGATACGAGCCGGTGCCCGCCGGGATCAGGCGTCCGACGATCACGTTCTCCTTCAGGCCCTCCAAGGTGTCGGACTTGCCGTGCACCGAGGCGTCGGTCAGCACCCGCGTCGTCTCCTGGAAGGAGGCGGCGGAGATGAACGAACGGGTCTGCAGCGAGGCCTTGGTGATGCCGAGCAGCACCGCCTGGGTCAGCGCCCGTCGACCGCCACGGGATTCCGCCTTCAGGTTCTCTTCCTCGACCTCCGGCTTGTCGAGGGCGTCGCCCTTGATCAGGCCGGTGTCGCCGGGCTCCAAGATTTCGACCTTCTGAAGCATCTGACGGACGATGGTCTCGATGTGCTTGTCGTTGATCGGCACGCCCTGAAGGCGATAGACCTCCTGGATTTCGTTGACGAGGTATTCGGCCAGCGCTTCCACGCCCTGAATACGCAGCAGATCGTGCGGATCGGGCGAACCGTCGATGATGTATTCGCCCTTCTGCACGAAGTCGCCGTCATGGACGGTGAGGTGTTTGCCCTTGGGGATCAGGAACTCGACCGCTTCGCCATCGTCGCCTTCCGGCGTGATCTTGATACGACGCTTGTTCTTGTAATCCTTACCGAACTCGACCTTCCCGGACATCTCGGCGATGACCGCGCAATCCTTAGGCCGGCGCGCTTCGAACAGTTCCGCCACCCGCGGCAGACCACCGGTGATATCGCGCGTCTTGGCGCTTTCGGTGGGGATACGCGCCAGAACGTCGCCCGGCTTTACCTCGTCGCCGTCGCCCACCGAAAGAATGGCGGCCGCAGGCAGCAGGTACTTGGCGTCGCCGCCCGACGACAACTTCTTGTAGGCGCCGTCCTGGGTCACACCCATGGCCGGACGTAGGTCCGAGCCGCGCGGCGAGGCGCGCCAGTCGGCGACCACGCGGTTGGTGATGCCGGTGGCTTCGTCCACGTCCTCGCGGATGGACATGCCGTCGACCAAATCCTCGAAGCGGATGATGCCGCCCACTTCGGTGATGATCGGGCTGGTATAGGGGTCCCACTCGGCGATGCGCTCGCCGCGCTTGACCTCCTGGCCGTCCGTCACCTTCAGGCGAGAGCCATAGGGCAGCTTGTAGGACTCGCGGTCCTTGCCATCGACCTGCACCACAACCTGCATGTTGCGAGCCATGACGATCAGGTCGCCGATCGCCGTCTTCACCGTGGCGCCGCCGACGAACTTCACCGTGCCGTTATTGGTGGCTTCGGAGAAGGACTGCTCGGCCACCTGGGCGATGCCGCCGATCCGGAAGGTCCGCATGGTCAGCTGGGTGCCCGGCTCACCGATGGACTGGGCGGCGATGACGCCCACGGCTTCGCCGATGTTCACCCGCGTACCGCGGGCCAGGTCACGGCCGTAGCAGGCGCCGCAGATGCCGACCTTGGCTTCGCAGGTGAGCGAGGAGCGCACCTTCACCGACTGCACGCCGGCATGCTCGACGAGGTCGATCATGTCTTCGGTCATATAGGTGTCGGCGGGCACGACGAGTTCGCCGTCCGGATCCTTCACGTCCTCGGCCGTGGTGCGGCCGAGGATACGCTGGCCGAGCGAGACCAGCACATCACCGCCCTCGACCACGGCGCGCAGGGTGATGCCGCGGGTGGTGCCGCAGTCTTCCTCGGTGATGATGCAGTCCTGCGCCACGTCCACCAGACGGCGGGTCAGGTAACCCGAGTTGGCGGTCTTCAGCGCGGTGTCGGCCAGACCCTTACGGGCGCCGTGGGTGGAGTTGAAGTACTCCAGCACGGTCAGGCCTTCCTTGAAGTTCGAGATGATCGGCGTTTCGATGATCTCGCCCGAAGGTTTCGCCATAAGCCCGCGCATCCCGCCGAGCTGCTTCATCTGCGCCTGCGAACCGCGGGCGCCGGAGTGGGCCATCATATAGATGGAGTTGATCTCCAGTTCGCGACCGTCCGGCCCCTTCTTGCGCTGGGAGATTTCGCCCATCATGGCGTCAGACACGCGGTCCGTGGCCTTGGCCCAGGCATCGACCACCTTGTTATACTTCTCGCCCTTGGTGATCAGGCCGTCGGCATATTGCTGCTCGTACTCCTCCACCAGCTTGGTGGTTTCGCCAACCAGCTTGATCTTCTCGGCCGGGATGACGACGTCGTCCTTGCCGAAGGAGATGCCGGCGCGCACGGCTTCGCGGAAGCCCAGCGCCATCATCTGGTCGGCGAAGATCACCGTCGCCTTCTGACCGCAGTGACGATAGACCTGCTCGATCAGGTTGCCGATTTCCTTCTTGGTCAGCGGCTTCTCGATCAGGCGGTGGCCCAACTGCTGGTGATGCGGCAACAGCGCCGCCACCTTCATCCGGCCCGGCGTGGTCTCGATCAGCTTGGTCATCACCACCCCTTCGGGGGTCATTTCGGTGAAACGCGCCTTGATCTTGGAGTGCAGGGTCACAACGCCGGCCGCGAGAGCGGACTCGACTTCGTTGGCGTCGAAGAAGGCCTTGCCTTCGCCCGGCTCGCCGTCCCGCGCGGTGGACATGTAGTAGAGGCCGAGCACGATATCCTGCGACGGCTCGATGATCGGACGACCATTGGCGGGCGACAGGATGTTGTTGGTGGACATCATCAGCACGCGCGCTTCGAGCTGGGCTTCCAGCGAGAGCGGGACGTGCACGGCCATCTGGTCGCCGTCGAAGTCCGCGTTGAAGGCGGTGCAGACCAGCGGGTGTAGCTGGATCGCCTTGCCCTCGATCAACTTGGGCTCGAAGGCCTGGATGCCGAGACGGTGCAGGGTCGGGGCGCGGTTGAGCAGGACCGGGTGCTCGCGGATCACCTCTTCGAGGATGTCCCATACCTGGGGCTGCTCGCGCTCGACCATGCGCTTGGATTGCTTGACGGTGCCCGACAGGCCCTTGGCGTCCAGGCGCGCATAGATGAACGGCTTGAACAGTTCGAGCGCCATCTTCTTGGGCAGGCCGCACTCGTGCAGCTTCAGCTCGGGACCGACCACGATCACCGAACGCCCCGACTCGTCGACGCGCTTGCCGAGCAGGTTCTGGCGGAAGCGGCCCTGCTTGCCCTTGATCATGTCGGCGAGCGACTTGAGCGGGCGCTTGTTGGTGCCGGTGATGGCACGGCCGCGACGACCGTTGTCCAGCAGGGCGTCGACCGCCTCCTGCAACATGCGCGTTTCATTGCGCACGATGATGTCCGGGGCCACGAGATCCAGGAGGCGC
>CAIOYC010000009.1 GCA_903862425.1 uncultured Caulobacterales bacterium
GAGTTGAGGCGGCGGGGGGTGATCGAGCGGGATAATACGCTGCGCCTGCGACGCGCGTCATGCACGGCGGAGCGGCTGGGGCGTCGAGGGCGGGGTAAGACAACCCGCCTATCCGGGAGCGCGTGGATGCGTCCGGCCCGTCCGTGGGATGGTAGAGACGGGGTCGGAAAATGGCCCGCGATCACGCCCACGAAGCCGAAGGGACCTGGGTCGCGCCAGGCGCCCCGGAAGCGCAACGGATCACGCGGAGCATCCCAGCTTCGTCGAAACACACAGCGCTCTACCCCACGGTCCCGGACGGGGCCGGGATGCTCCGCACCCTCCCCACACCGGTTCACCGCCGTAGAATGCGGACGTGCGCCCGCGATGATCCGCTCATCCCGTCGCCTGTATCTCCCTTCATGCCGGTTCAAGCTGACTATGGCGAAAGGTCGGACGCGGACGCTTAGCCAAAACATGGAAATTTTGAACAATGGGTATGGTTGCGCGAGCCGTGGTTGTGCTATCTTATCGGCAGGAACAGGCGCGCTGGCTCAAGACGCGCTGACAACGGTCTCGGGAGGACAGTATGAAACGCGCGCTTTTGATCGGCTTGGCGGCCACGGCCCTATGCGCCGGCGGCCACGTCGCGCAGGCGGCGGCTCCGTCCAAGGCTCCCGCAACGGCCTACAAGGCCCCCCGCACCCCCTTCGGTCAGCCCGACCTGCAGGGCAGCTGGAGCAATGTGAGCATGACGCCGGAGACCCGTCCCGCCTCGTTCGGCGACCGGCTGGTCTATACCCCCGAAGAGGTCGCCAAGATCGAGGGCGCCGCGGCCAAGGAAGCGGTGGAGGGCGACAAGGCGGT
Organism: uncultured Caulobacterales bacterium; assembly: GCA_903862425.1. Taxonomy (GTDB): domain Bacteria; phylum Pseudomonadota; class Alphaproteobacteria; order Caulobacterales; family Caulobacteraceae; genus CAIOYC01. The sequence goes on from CAIOYC010000009.1 coordinate 847, forward strand.
CGATCCCAACAAGCCCGCCCCGGCCGTGGGCGGCGACAAGCCGGCGGCGGGCACGCGGCCCGAATTCGTCGCCGCCGGCGGTGCGGTGGGCGGCTATGACCGCGGCTGGCTCGATCCGGGCAACGCCATCATGCGGGTGAACGGCGAGCCGCGCACCTCCATCATCACCTCTCCGGGCGGCAAGGCCCCCAAGTACAAGGCCGGCGTCCCCGCGCCGGACATGAAGGCCCTGTTCCGCGACGTCTACGACAACCCCGAGAACCGTTCGCTCGGCGAGCGCTGCATCATGGGTTTCGGCCGCAACGCCGGTCCGCCCATGCTGGCCAACGGCTTCTACAATAACGACTACCAGATCGTGCAGACCCCGGACGCCGTGGCGATCCGGGTGGAGATGGTTCACGACGTTCGGATCATCCGCCTGAATTCGTCGCACCGCACCGACGGCGTGCGTCCGTGGATGGGCGATTCGGTGGGCCACTGGGACGGCGACACCCTGGTGGTCGAAACCACCAATATCCCCGAGAAGATGGCCTATCACGGCTCCTGGCGGAATCTGACGGTGAGCGAGCGCTTCACGCGCAAGGGGCCGAACCGGCTGCTCTATCAGTTCACCATCCACGATCCGACCATGTGGGATACGGACTGGGGCGGAGAGTACGAGTTCCACCCGCTGCAGGGCGAAATCTACGAATACGCCTGCCACGAGGGCAACTACGCCCTGCGCAACATCCTCGCCGGCGCCCGCGCCCAGGAGAAGAAGGGCGATGCCCCGGCCAAGGCCGGAACGCGCTAACCGCCTGATCGACCGGCGCTGAGGGCTTGAAGGCGCCGGTTGGGTCGGCCCGCCAGGTCGCAAACGGCGCGGGTGACCTGCGTGGCCGCCTGTCGCTTTCGGGCGGCGTCGGGCTGAAGGTTCGTCGTCGGCGCTTTGGCGTCGCGGACAGCGGCGTCCCGCGTGACGGCCAGCGCCTCGGCCGAGGTGGCGAGCTGGCTGTCGCCATCTTCGCTGGCGGCGACCTGATTGCACCATGGCGCACGCCGACCTATCTGCTGGCCAAGCCGGGTTTCACCGGCGCAAGGGGAACGCCGCATGAAGACCAGACGCCTGGGCAAGAGCGCCATCCATGTGTCCGACATCTGCATGGGCACCATGACCTTCGGCACGGGCGCGGACGAGGCGGCTTCCATTCGCATCCTCGACAAGTCTTTCGATGCGGGCATCAACTTCTTCGATACGGCCGAGAACTATCCCGTTCCGCCCGACGCCAAATATGCGGGCGTGACCGAGGAGATCGTCGGTCGCTGGCTGAAGACCAAGGACCGCGACTCCATCATCCTGGCCACCAAGGTGTGCGGGCCGAGCCACGGCTGGATCAAAGGGTCGATGCGCGCCGGCATGACCGCGCTGGATCGCCACAACATCGTGCGCGCCCTTGAAGGGTCCCTGAGGCGCCTCGGCACCGACTATGTGGACCTTTATCAGACCCACTGGCCCGATCATGGCGCGCGCTACGAGGAGGCGATGCGGGCGCTCGACGACCTGGTCCAGGCCGGCAAGGTGCGCGTGATCGGCTGCTCGAACGAGACGTCGTGGGGCTTGATGAAATCGCTGGCGGCCTCGGATGCCGGCGGTTGGGCGCGCTACGACACCATCCAGAACAATTTCAGCCTGAACAATCGCCGCTTCGAGGACGAACTGGCCCAGGTGTGCCGCCAGGAAGGGGTCAGCCTTATCCCCTATTCGCCCCTTGGCGGCGGCATGCTGTCCGGCAAATACCAGAACGGCGCGCGGCCGCAGGGCGCGCGTTTTTCGCGCTACCTGCAGATGGGCGGCCGGCAGGAGGCGATGGCCAAGCGCTTCGTCAATGACAAGACCCTGGCCTCCACCGAGCGGTTCATGGCGATCGCGGCGGAGGCGGGGATCGGCGTCGTCACCCTGGCCACAGCCTGGTCCAAGCAGCACGACTTCGTCGCCTCCACCATCGTCGGCGCGACCCATGAAGACCAGTTGCCGGACATCTTCGCCGCCGCCGACCTGACCTTGTCGCCCGAAGTGATGAAGGCCTGCAACGCCGTCACCAAGGATATCCTCTATCCGATGGGGTGAGGCCGGCCCCTCGCCATCCGTCGCTGCAACGCCTAGATAGCGGCGATGGACGCTTCCGTTCTCGATCGCAGCCCGGCGCTGGACGCCGCCGTCGCCGCCACCGGCCTGACCGTCGGCGCCCGCGTGGTCGCGGCCATGTCCGGCGGGGTGGATAGCACCGTCACCGCCGCCCTGCTGAGCCGCGCGGGTTATGACGTGGTGGGCGTGACGCTGCAGCTCTACGACCACGGTTCGGCGATCAAGCGGGCCGGGGCCTGCTGCGCCGGGCAGGATATCCGCGACGCGCGCATGGCGGCCGAGAAGCTCGGCATGCCCCACTATGTGCTCGACTATGAGAGTCGCTTTCGCCAGTCGGTGATCGACGAATTCGCCGACGCCTATGTGCGCGGCGAAACCCCGGTGCCGTGCATCCGCTGCAACCAGACGGTCAAGTTCCGCGACCTGCTCGACGTGGCGAAGGATCTCGGCGCGGAGGCGCTGGCCACCGGCCACTATGTGCGCCGGCTCGAGGGCGCGCACGGCCCCGAGTTGCACCGCGCCGTCGATCCGGCCCGCGACCAGAGCTACTTCCTGTTCGCCACGACGCGTGAGCAGCTGGAATACCTGCGCTTTCCGCTCGGGGGCCTGGAAAAGCCGGTGGTGCGGGCCGAGGCTGAGGCCTTTGGCCTCGCGGTGGCCCACAAGCCGGACAGCCAGGACATCTGCTTCGTACCCGAGGGCAAATATTCCACCCTCATCGACAAGCTGCGTCCGGATGCGGCGGGGGCGGGCGATATTGTCCACCTCAACGGCCGGGTGTTGGGCCGCCACGAAGGCGTCACCCGTTACACCGTCGGCCAGCGGCGGGGGCTGAACGTGGCGGTGGGCGATCCTCTGTTCGTGGTCAAGATCGTGCCCGAGCAGAAGCAGGTGATCGTCGGGCCGCGCGAAGCATTACTGACCGCTTCACTTGTGCTGAAGGAGATCAACTGGCTCGGCGACGAGGCGGCGATCGAGGATGCGGCGGCGGTGGCCAGGCCGGTGCTCGCCCGCGTGCGCTCCACGCGCGACCCGGCCCCGGCGCGGCTGGCGCTGGTGGACGGCGGCGTCGGCGTGGCGTTCGACCGGCCGGAGGAGGGCGTCTCCCCCGGCCAGGCCTGCGTTCTCTACGACCCGGACGTCCCCACCCGTGTCCTCGGCGGCGGCTTCATCGCTGCCACCGAGCGGGCAGAGGTCTAGCCTGCCGCCCTAGTGGTTATTCTGCCGGTCGGCCTTGCGCTCTTCCGGTGTGCGCGTGTCGCCGGGCTTTCCGCCACCTTGCGGCGCGGGCGGCTTGGCGGCCTGGGGCGCCGGACCCGGATGAGCCGCGGGCGGTGGGCCATGCGGTGCTGCGTGTTGGGCCTGCTCGGCGGCTTGCTGCTGAGCATGCTGCGCCTGTTGCGCCGCCTGCTGCTGCGCCCGTTGCTGCTCGGCGGCCTGACGCTGTTGCTGCTGCGCCTGCTGTTGGGCGGCGCGTTGCTGCTCGCCGGCCTGCCGCTGCTGGTCGGCCTGGGCGCGGCGCTGCTGTTCACCGGCCTGCCGCGCGGCGTCCTGTTGCTGGCGCTGCTGCTGTTGCTGCGCGGCCTGCTGTTGAGCCGCCTGTTGTTGAGCGCGCTGCTGGTCCTGCTGCCGACGACCGGTTTCAGCCGCCTGACGTTGCTGGTCGGCTTGCCGCGCGGCGTCCTGCTGCTGGCGTTGTTGATCGGCCTGCTGGCGCTGCTGATCGTTCAAACGCTGTTGCTCGGCCTGCTGCTGCTGGGCGCGCGGGTCGGGCCCCCCGGGGCCACGGCCACCGAAATCGCGGCCGGGACCTTGGGGACCAGCCGTCGGGCCGGGGCCGCCATTGGGGCCGACATTGGGGCGGGTATCAGGCCGATTGTCCGGCCGATTGTCAGGGCCGGGGCCGCCGCGGTCGAATTGGCCGCCCTGTTGCGGCGGGGGAGGCGGCAGGCCGCGATCTCGTCCACCGTCGTCGTGGTGACGACCGACCGTGTAGGCGGCGGCCGCTGCGGCGAGGGCGGCGGCCAAAGCCGCGCCATTGCCGCCATTGTCCTGCGCCCGCTGGTCGTAGCGGCCATCAGTATAGGCGCCGCTCAGGGCCTCGTTGTAGCGGGCGGCCTCGGCGGCGCGCCTGTCTTGCTCGCCTTGCCAATAGGCCTGTTGCTCGGCTTGGTGCTCGTCGTGATAGGCGCGCCAGTCGGCGTACTGGTTCTGCTGGGCTTCCCAGCGCGCGCGGTCCGCGTCGATGGCGGCGCGACGCTGCTGCCATCGGGCGGCGGCCACGGCCTGACGCTGGCTATTCAGTGACGCGTTGTAAAGTGCACGGGCGCGGTAGAGATAACGCCCGGCAAGGTCGGCGCGCTGGCGGATCAGACTCGGATCGAGCGTGCGGCCCTGAGCGTCGTAGACCACCACCAGCTGGCCGTTCGAATAGCCGTAGCTGTAGTCCGGGTCCTGCACGAGGTAGGGTGAGGACTGGCCAGGGTCGAAATAGTAGTAACGCTGTCCGGCGTCGGTCCGCTCGACCACGCGGAAGGCGCGGTTGGAGCGCCACACCCACGGGCGGGTGCCTTCATAGTCGAAGGCGTAGTCCGGTGGGGCGTCGCCCAGGACGCGCGCCACCTGATAGGCGCGGTCGGCGTAGGCGTAGCGCTGGTTGGCGGCGACGGAGGCGATGGACGCGGCTGGCGCGGCGGGCAGGGCCGTGGCGATCGGCGCGGCGTTGGCCGTGGGCACGTCGGCGGTGGTCAGCGGCAACGGCGGCGGCTGATCGAGCACGGCGGTCTTCTGCGGAGAATTCTGATTGCAGCCGGCGAGCGTAAGCGCGGCGACGGCAGCGGTCAGGGCGAAAACCGACCCGGAACGCTTGAGAATCTGGGTGCGCTTTAGATTTTGCATGGCGAAGAAATCCTCCTGCGGCGAAGCTGTTCCCAGCAACGGGCAGCTTTATGTCATCGCGGACATGAACGCCGTGCGGCCAGACGCAGTCATCCAAGGTTCACGCGCTCGCGCCCGCTCGCCAAGGGACCCGCGCAGCCCTATATGACGAACCACATTTCATGGAGACCCCGCCATGGCCGCCACGGCTTCCGATCCCGTCGTCATCTGCGCCTATGCCCGCACGCCCATGGGCGGTTTCCAGGGCGCTCTGTCCGGGGTGAAGGCCACAGCGCTGGGTTCGGCGGCGGTGAAAGCGGCGGTCGAACGCTCCGGCGTGTCTCCGGCCGATGTGGAACAGATCGTCATGGGCTGCGTCCTACCCGCCGGCCTCGGCCAGGCGCCGGCGCGCCAGGCGGCCCTTGGCGCCGGTCTGCCGCTCGGCGTCGAGGCGGTGACGGTCAACAAGATGTGCGGCTCAGGAATGCAGGCGGCGATCATGGCGCACGACATGCTGGCGGCGGGTAGCGTCGACATCGTCGTGGCGGGCGGCATGGAGAGCATGACCGGCGCGCCCTACATCATGGCCAAGCACCGCGGCGGCGCCCGCATCGGCCACGACGTGATCTCCGACAGCATGTATCTGGACGGCCTGGAGGACGCCTATGATCCCGGTAAGCTGATGGGCGCCTTCGCCGAGGAAACTGCCAAGACCTACCAGTTCACCCGCGAACAGCAGGACGCCTATGCCGTCGAGAGCCTGAGCCGAGCCAAGCGGGCGACCGAGGATGGATCCTTTGAGCGCGAGATCGTCGCCGTCGAGGTGAAGACCCGAAAGGGAACCGAGACCGTCAGTCAGGATGAGCAACCCTTGAAGGCCGATCCGGCGAAGATCCCGACCCTGAAGCCCGCCTTCGCCAAGGACGGCACGATAACGGCCGCCAACGCCTCGTCGATCAGCGACGGCGCGGCCGCCCTGGTGATGACCCGCGAGTCGGTGGCCAGAGCCAAGGGCCTGAAGATCATCGCCCGCGTCGTCTCCCACGCGGCGCATGCGCATGAACCTGGCCTGTTCACCACCGCTCCTGTGCCTGCGATGCAAAAGGCGCTGAAGAAGGCGGGGTGGAGCGTGGCCGACGTGGATCTGTTCGAGGTCAATGAGGCCTTCGCGGTGGTGCCCATGATCGCCATGCAGGAGATGGGCATCCCGCACGAAAGGCTGAACGTGAACGGCGGCGCCTGCGCCCTCGGCCATCCCATCGGCGCGTCCGGCGCACGCGTGCTGGCCACCCTCCTTTCGGCCCTTGAGGCGCGCGGCAAGACCAAGGGGCTCGCCTCGTTGTGCATCGGCGGCGGCGAAGCCACGGCTATGGCGGTCGAACTGGTATGAGCGTGCCAATGTGGTGCGCCGGACACACATGTTGACGCTCGCCCCGGGGCTCAGGAACCAGAGGCCATTCATCGCCTTAAGCGATTCACGGTAAGGCGACGGTGTCGGCTTCCAGAGTTTGTCTTGGCCGAGTGGTTTCAATCGAAGCCTGGAGGGCCGAGGGGGCATGACCATGGTTCCCAGTCCAGCCGCTCGCGAGAATGGCCCCAGCGTCCTTCTCGTGGAGGACGAGGTGCTGATCCGCTCGCTCTTCGCCGAGGCGTTGAGGGATGCGAGCTGTCAGGTCGTCGAGGCCGCGCGTGCTGATGAGGCCCTGGCCTATATCGACGCCGGAGGGGCGGTCGATGTGGTGTTTTCCGACGTGCGCATGCCCGGCTCGCTCGACGGGGTGGAACTCGCCCGGCAGCTTGGCCATTTAAGACCGTCTCTACCGGTCATCCTCACCTCCGGACATCTGAGGCTGGAAGACATCGGCGGTCTGCGTCTGTTCTTGCCGAAGCCCTATCGCATCGAGCGAGCCGTAGCCGCCGTGTTCGAAGTCCTCGGTCGGGAGCCTCCAAAGGGCTATCTATGAGCGAGTCTTGCATCCTGCTTGTGGAGGACGACATCGTCCTTCGTAACTCCCTGGCGGATTATCTGCGCGGATGCGGGTACGACGTCATCCAGGCCATCGACGCGGCGGAAGCGCGCCAGTTGCTGGCCTCGCGCGGGAAGGCGGTCAGTTTCGTGCTGGCGGATGTCCAAGCCACTGGCGAGGGCGGGTTCGCCCTTGCCGGCTGGATTCGCGCCAACCACCCCGAGGTGGAGGTGATGCTGACCGGAACGCCGACCCGTGCGGCCGAAAAGGCCGGCGATCTTTGCCACGACGGCCCCGCGCCGACCACGCCCTATGACCATGCCCTGCTGATGGAGCGCATCCGGCGGCTGGCCGCCTCGCGAACCAACCAGATGCGACGGGCGGGTGGCCGGAACTAGAAAAGGCCTTTGGCCCTCAGACTGACCACGCCTTCGCGGCCGACGATCAGATGGTCATGCACGGCGATCTGAAGCGGCTTGCCGGCCTCCACCACCTGCTTCGTCATGTCGATGTCGGCGCGTGACGGGGAGGGGTCACCGGAAGGATGGTTATGCACGAGGATCACGGCCTTGGCCGATAGCTCAAGCGCCCGGCGGATCACTTCGCGCGGATAGACCGGGGCCTGGTCAACCGTGCCCTGGTTTGACAACTCGTCGGCGATCAACTGATTTTTGGTATCCAGATAAAGCACGCGAAACTGCTCGCGGGCCTCGTGCGCCAGACGCTGACGCACATAGGCGAGAAGTGCGGTCCAGGACGAAATCACCGTGCGTCCCATCACAGCCTCGCCGCTGACCCGCAGGCCGATCTCCCGCAGCGCCATCAGGTCGAGCGCGACCTCCGGACCTACCCGCATAAGCCTGCCACGTTGGTCGGTGGCGACGACCGTGCGCAGATCTTCCTCCTTCGCGGCGAGCAGCGCCCCCATGGAGCCAAATTTGGCGAGAAGCGCCTTGGCTAGCGGTTTGACGTCGCGCTGCGGTATGGAGCGGAACAGGAACAGCTCCAGCAACTCGTAGTCCGGCAAACCCTGAAAGGCCGACTGCCGGGCGCGATCTCTCAGCCGCTCACGATGGCCGCTATTGGCCGAGGCTGCGGTCGCTGGCGGCAGGAAGGGCAGGCTCTGGTCGCGCACCGTCCAAGGATGGTCCAAGGCGCACGCTTCGCATAGATCAAAGGTTGATCGCGACGGCGAAAATCAATTCGCGCCGGCCAGGATCGGCGGTTTGAACAGATCTTTCGGCGAGGCGGTAAAGATCTCCACGCCGGTCTCGGTCACGCCGACCGAATGCTCGCACTGGGCGGACAGCGACTTGTCGCGCGTCACAGCGGTCCAGCCGTCGTTGAGCACCTTCACGCCCGGTTTGCCCAGGTTCACCATCGGCTCGACAGTGAAGAACATACCGGCCTTCAGCTCCATACCCTCGCCCTTGCGGCCGTAGTGCAGGATGTTGGGCGCGTCGTGGAAGATCTGGCCGACGCCATGTCCGCAGAAGTCGCGCACGACCGAGCAGCGTTGGGCTTCCACATAGGCCTGGATCGCGTGACCGATGTCGCCGAGACGCGCGCCGGGCTTGATCACGGCAAGGCCACGGGCGAGGCCTTCATAGGTCACGTCCACAAGACGCCGAGCGCGGAAGGGCACCGCGCCGACGCCGTACATCCGGCTGTGATCGCCGTGCCAGCCGTCGACGATGACGGTGATGTCGATGTTGATGATGTCGCCCTCGCGCAGGGCCTTGGGGCTCGGGATACCATGGCAGACCACATGATTGGCGCTGATGCAGACCGTCTTCGTATAGCCCTTATAGAACAGGCAGGCGGGCAGGGCCCCGTGGTCCAGGGTGAACTCGCGGGCCAGATCGTCGAGATATTCGGTGGTCACGCCGGGCTGCACATAGGGAGTCAGCATGTCCAGGCACTCGGCGGCGAGGCGGCCCGCGCGGCGCATGCCCTCAAAGCCGTCTGGGCCATGAAGCCTGATCGCGCCGGTACGGACCAGTGTATCGGTAGGCTCACCCATGTTCATTCGACTTCACTCCGAACCATCAGCGCCGATCCAGGGGATGCGCTTGGAAAGCGTCACGCCCGCTGGGTCGATGACGCACTCATAACATAGAACCTCGACGCCCGCGCGGAAGGCGTGACGCAAGGCGGCATGATAGACCTTGTCGATATCGCCCGCCGTGTCGAAGCGGTCGCAGTCGGCGCGCTGGATGACGAACAACTGCACCGCGCGATGGCCCTGCGCCGCCATGGTCTCAAGTTCGCGCAGATGCCTGGCCGAGCGCGCCGCGACGCAATCCGGGAACTCCGCCAGGCCCGGCGTGCGCATGAGGTGGCAGTTCTTCACCTCGAGCCAGCAGGGCGGACGGGTCTCGTCCTCCAGCAGGAAATCGATCCGACTGGCCTCGCCGTACTTCACCTCGGGCCTCACCGAGGCATAGCCCGTCAGTTCCGGGATGGCGCCGGCCTTCAATGCCTCGGCGACGATCTTGTTGGGGTTGTGAGTGTTGATCCCCACAAGCCCGTTATCGACCTCGGCCAGTTCCCATGTCAGGGGCAGCTTGCGCGTAGTGGAGCGGCTGTCGGAACACCAGACCGGCATGCCCGGCATGTTCAGCCCCAGCATGGCGCCGGGATTGGCCACATGGACCGTCGTCTCCGATCCGTCCTCGAACCGAACGTCAGCCAGGAACCGCTTGTAGCGCCGTATCAGCACGCCGCGTCGCATGGGCTGGGGAAAGAGCATGGCCTGTGCTAGCGCCTTCGGCTTGATGTGTTCAAGGAGCGGCTCATGGCGGTAGGCGAGGGCGGAGTTCAGGCGGCGGTCCTGATCATCGGCGACGAGATCCTGTCCGGGCGCACCCAGGACACCAATCTGCGCGACATCGCCAAGTACTTCGGCGCCCACGGCGTGGATATCGCCGAGGCGCGGGTGGTCGGCGACATCAAGGAAGAGATCGTTTCCACCCTCAACCACCTGCGCGAACGCTACGCCTATGTGGTCACGACCGGCGGCATCGGCCCGACCCATGACGATATCACCGCCGACTGTGTGGCCGAGGCCTTTGGTGTGAAGCTGTACGAGCACCCCGAGATCATCGGCATGATGCAGACGCGCTGGGGCGGCGAGATCACCCCCGCCCGCCGCCGCATGGCCCGCGTGCCCGAGGGCGGAACGCTGGTGAAAAACCCCGTCAACGGCCCGCCCGGCTTCCAGATCGGCAACGTCTTCACCCTCGCCGGAGTGCCGCAGATCATGCGCGGCATGCTGGAGGATGTGGGCCACCGGCTGGTGGGCGGGACCGTGGTCATCTCCAAGACCATTCGCGTTGATGGCTCTGGCGAGGGCGTGATCGCCGCGCCGCTGGAAGCCGTGGCGAACGCCCACCCAGCCCTGTCGCTCGGCTCCTACCCCTTCTTCGGTCCGGACGGATACGGCTCCAGCCTGGTCGTGCGCGGACGCGACCAAGACGAGGTGGACGCTACCCTGGTCGAGCTCGAAGCAGCTCTGCGGGCGGTCGGGATCGAGAAGATCAGCCCTGTCGAGACCTCGTAGTTGCCGCCGGATGCATTCATGCACAGGCCTGACGGTCAGATCAGCTCCAGCCTTGGGCGCACCAGCATGATGATCGATGGATCGACCCGCGTTATGGTCGCCGCGCTGGCCGGTAACGTGCTGGTAGCCATGTCTGACCGGCGTCAGGTCTTGGTGCGCAACCGCTCCAGCGCTGCCGGATAGCGGCGCGAGACCGGCGCCTCGACCCCGCCGTCGAGCACCAGCCGATAGTCACCCGATCCGGCGGGCTCCAGCAGGCGCAGGCGGTGGGCGTTGGCGAGCCAGGAGCGGTGGATGCGCACAAAACCGTGGGCGCCGAGCGCGCGCTCAATTTGCGCCAAGGTCGCCCGCATCATTCGCGCGGAGCCATCGGCGAGGCGAAATTCAACATAGTTGCCCGCCGCCTCCACCGCGACGATCTCGGCCACCGGCGTACGCAGGGTCCGACCGCCGTCGAGGATGTCGAAAGTGGCGGGAGCTTCGGCCGTCAGCGTCACTTCGGCAGGCTTGCGCCAAAACCCCTCCACCAGCCAGAACACCACGGCGATGGCGGCATAGGTCAGCACGTCCTTGCGATACTCGTAGATCAGGTCCGACCACGGCATGCGGTAGCCCACGCGTAGCGCGGCGAAGACGGCGAAGCGCACCGCCGCCATCACCACGATATGGCCTGCCGAAAACGCCAGACTTCCAACTGCATGGACAAGGGCGAAGCGCGGCCAGCGCCTGGGTTCGGGCGGAGCTATACGGGCGGCGAACAGGACGATGCCAGCCAACGCGATGATGGCCACGCCGCTGCTGCCCTCATAGACGGCCGGATAGACCAGCGGGTCCCTGGGATGGTCGTGCAGCCAACTGAACACGTTGACCGTGATCACGGCGGCGGTGATGCCGACGATGCAGACATAGGTGCGAAGGATGCTGCTCGTCCCCCAGAACGCGCCGCTCGTCCCGCCCGCCTGCCGCTCATCCCCGCGGCTGACCCGGCGATCACCCTCATCTCGACCGCTCGCGGCGGGCTCGTTCATTCAGGCTCCATTACGCCGCGAGGAGGACAATACAATGGCAAGGATGAAGCGCACCGACGGGATAGGCAATCGCTGGATAGGCTGCGCGCTGGCGGCCCTGGCTTTGGCGACGGCGACAGGCGCAAAAGCCGCGGACGATTGGGCCTATTACGGGCACGACGCGGGCGGGCAGCGCTTTTCGCCGCTCACCGAGGTGAACCGCGCCAATGTGGGTAAGCTGCAGGTGGCCTGGACCTTCCACACCGGCGATATCAACGATGGTAAGCGGGGCCAGCGCAGCGGGTTCGAGACCACGCCGCTCTATATCGACGGCAGGCTCTACCTCACCACGCCGTTCAACCGCGTGATCGCGCTGGAACCGACCACCGGCCATCAGCTCTGGGCCTACGACCCGAAGATCGACCTTGCGGGAGAGTATGGCGACGGGATGATCAGTCGCGGTGTCGCCGCGTGGCGCGATCCGCGCGGGGGGAAGGGTGGGGCATGCACCCTCACCCTCTATGAGGCCACGCTAGATGCACGTCTCGTCGCGGTGGACGCCGCCACCGGCAAGCCCTGCGCCGGGTTCGGCGCCGCGGGTGAGGTGAGTCTGCGCGATGTGCCCAACTTCGAGGCCGGACCCTATCACATGACATCCCCGCCCGCGGTGGTGGACGACACGGTGATCGTCGGCTCGGCCATCAACGACAACACCCGCGTGGACATGGCCAGCGGCGTGGTGCGCGCCTTCGACGCCCGGAGCGGCAGGCTGAAATGGAGCTGGCAGCCGCTGGAGCCGCACCCTGGCGTGAAGAGCGGCGCGGCCAACGCCTGGTCGGTCATGACGGTCGATCCCAAGCGTCATTTGGTCTTCATCCCCACCGGCAGCGCCAGCCCGGACTATTATGGCGGCCTGCGACCCGGCGACAATCATTGGGCCAATTCGGTGGTGGCCATCGACGCGCGGACCGGCCGGCTCGCCTGGGGCTTCCAACTGGTCCATCACGACCTGTGGGACTATGACGTGGCCTCGCCGCCGATGCTGACCACCATCGAGCACGCTGGGCGCAAGGTCGAGGTAGTGATCGCCGCCAACAAGTCCGGCTTCCTCTATGTGCTCGACCGCGACACGGGAAAGCCGGTCTTTCCGGTTGAGGAGCGCTCCGTGCCGCAGAGCACTGTGGACGGCGAGGTGACGTCGCCGACCCAGCCGTTCTCCGTCGGCCTGCCAACCCTCGCGCCGCAGTCCCTGGATGCCGGCCAGGTGTTCGCCACCAGCGCGGCGGACAAGGCGGCCTGCAAGGCGACGCTAGCCAAGCTGTCGGGTCTGTCGATCTTCTCCCCGCCCTCGGTGCAGGGTGTGCTGGCTGTGCCTGGCAATGTGGGAGGCCCTAACTGGTCCGGCTTCGCCTTCGACCCGACGCGCGGGCTCCTGATCGCCAACACAAACAATTTTCCCTACGTGGTGAAGCTTATCCCGCGGGCGGACTTCAAATGGTCTCCGGGCGGTGATCTCGGCGCGGAATCCGGCACGCAGAAGGGCGCTCCCTACGCCATGTCGCGCGCGCCGTTCCTGTCGCCGTCGGGCGTGCCGTGTGCGCCGCCGCCGTGGGGAATGATGACGGCGATCGACCTCAACAAGGGAACGCTGCGCTGGCGCACACCCTTCGGCGGGATGAGCGAAATCAACGCCAGCTTCGCTGGGTTCAAGCCAGGGGGGTCGGTCAATCTCGGCGGGGCGATCACGACGGCGGGCGGGCTGGTCTTTGTCGGCGCCAGCATCGATCGACGCTTTCACGCCCTGGACATCGACACCGGCAAGGAGCTGTGGACCGCCGAACTGCCCGCCAGCGCTCACGCCATGCCCATGACCTATTCGGCGGGCGGCACACAGTACGTGGTCATCGCCGCCGGCGGCTCGGCCAAGCTCGGACAGGAGAAACAGGGCGACGCCCTCGTGGCTTTCGCCTTGTCGAAGGGACCTTAGGTCCGGCGCAGAGACACCACATTGCGGTCATCGGCCGCGCCGTGATCGCGCAGGACGAAGTCGAGCTTTCTCGCCAGTTCGTTGTCGCGATAAGGCTTGGAGACGATCCGCTCTTCGCCCACCTCAGTGAGCGCGGCGAGGTCGGCATAGCCGGTGATGATGAGGAGCGGGATGCCAGGCTGGATGCGCCGGGCCTCCCGCGCCGTCTCCATCCCGTTCATGCCCGGCATGGCGTAATCGGCCAGCAGCAGATCGAAGGGGCGGCTGCGCAGGATGTCGAGGGCCGCATGGCCGCTGCCGGCCTCCACCACCTGATAACCGAGGTCGCTCAACATCGATGCGGTGACCTCGCGCACCGAGCTGTCATCGTCCACGAGCAGGATGGTCAGGCCAGGCCGGGCCACGGGCGGGGCGTCCTGTTCATCCGCTTCCAGCACCGAGGACAGGGCGGCGGCGCGGGGGAGAAACACCTTCACTGAGGTGCCTTCGCCTACCCGCGTATCGATCGAGACGCCGCCGCCGGACTGCTTGGCGAAGCCGAAAACCTGGGCGAGGCCGAGCCCGGAGCCCTTGCCGACGCCCTTGGTGGTGAAGAAGGGCTCGAAGGCCTTTGCCAGAACCTCTTCGGGCATGCCGTGGCCCGTGTCGGAAACGATCAGCGCAACATAGTCGCCCGCCGGCGGCTCTTCGGGGCGCTTCGGCGCGCCGAGGGTGATGTTGGCGGTCTCCACAGTCAGGCCACCGCCCACCTCCATCGCGTCGCGCGCATTGATGGCGAGGTTAAGGATGATCATCTCGATCTGGGTCGGATCGACCAGGGCGGGCCACAGCTTGGCTTTCAACACGGTCTCCAGCCGGATCGAGCCGCCCATGGTGCTCTGCAGCAGGCCGCGCATGCCTTCGACGGTGGCGTTCAAATCAACGGCCTTGGGTTCAAGGCGCTGGCGGCGCGAGAAGGCAAGGAGTTGGGCTGTGAGGGTAGCGCCCCGCTCCGCCGCCGATCGCATATTAGCGATGCGCCTGGCGAACTTGGCGTCTACTTTCAGGTCCCGCTCGACGAAGCCGATATTGCCGAGAATGACGGTGAGCAGGTTGTTGAAGTCGTGCGCTACACCTGAGGTCAGCTGGCCCACAGCCTCCAGCCGCTGCAGTTGGTGCAACGTCGCCTCGACCTTCTTGCGCTCCTCGATCTCCTCCACGAGGCTGCGGTTGACCGAGGCCAGGGTGTCGACCGCCTGCTTCTCGGCGGTGATGTCACGTCCGACGGCGTAGAAGACATCCCCCTCCGCCGCGGCGGTCCAGGACATCCAGCGCCAGTCGCCGGCGGCGGCGCGCAGACGGCCCTCGAACCGCTCGTTCAGGCTGCCGGCCACCAGTTCGCCAATGGCGGCCATGATCTGTGGCACATCGTCGGGGTGGGCAAGGGCGGTAAAGCCCCCGGCCAGTACCTGATCCGCCGAATAGCCCAGCATCGTGCGCCAAGCCGGGTTGGCGGCATAGATGTGTCCGCCGCCATCGATCACAGCGAACAGGTCAGGGCTGAGCTGCCAGATGCGGTCGCGCTCCTTGGTGCGCGCTTCGACCTGGGCCTCAAGGGTGACGTTCAAGGCCTGGAGCGCCGCTTCCGCGCGCTGGCGTTCGGCCTTCTGGCGCGCTTCGGCCAGGGCCCGTTCGATCGCGGCAGGCAGGCGAGAGAAGTTGCGCTTGACCACATAGTCGGTGGCCCCTCGCTTCAGGGCATTGGTAGCAAACTCCTCGCCGACAATACCCGAGACGAAAATGAACGGCAGGTCGCCGGCCTGCTCACGAGCGAGGGCCAGGGCGGACAGGCCGTCGAAATCGGGGAGGGAATAGTCGGCCAGGATGATGTCGAAGGTCTGCGTCGCCAGGGCCTGAACGAAGTCAGCGTGACGCCAAACCCGATGCATCTCGACCCGCATGTCGGTCTTGGCGAGGTGCCCCTCGAGCAACTCGACATCGATGTCGCTATCTTCAACCAGAAGGATGCGAACCGGCGGGCCGTAGCTATCAAGCACGGTTGGCGCCCCGTGGCGGCGGCTCGTTCAGGATCGCCCAGAACATGCCGAGGTCCTGGATTGCCTCGAAGAAGGCATTGAAATCCACCGGCTTTATAACGAAGGCGTTGACCCCGAGCTCGTAGCTTTTCACCAGGTCTCGCTCTTCGCGTGATGAGGTCAGCATGACCACAGGAATTTGCCGGCGCGCCGCATCAGTCTTGACGGTCTCAAGGACTTCGAGGCCATCTACCTTCGGCAGTTTGAGGTCGAGCAGTACAACGGCCGGATCGCCTTCGGCGCGATCTGCGTGGGGCCCGCGCTGGTACAGATAGTCGAGGGCTTCCGCCCCATCGCGCGCGATGACGATCTCATTGGCCAGTTGGCATTTCGAGAGTGCGGCAAGGGTCAGTTCAAGGTCGCGGGGATTATCCTCGACCAGCAGGATAGGGGCCAGATTAGCCATGGCCTTGGCTCTGCGGTACGGATTTCGGCAAGCTGAACGTCACTACGGTTCCCTTGTTAAGCTCCGAGTCAAGGGACACAACGCCGTTGTGCCGGTCAACGATCCGTTTGACCAAGGCCAGGCCGATGCCGGTGCCCTCGAAATCCTCTGCCCGGTGCAGGCGCTGAAACACCCCGAACAGTTTTCCGGCATATTTCATGTCAAAGCCCACGCCGTTGTCGCGGATGGTGTAGGTGGTCCTGTCCGCGTCTTCGCGGCCCTCCACCTCGATCAGCGCTGGAGTGCGGCCCTTGGTGTATTTCACCGCATTATCAAGCAGGTTGAACATCACCTGCCGGATCATGGCCGGATCGCCGTAGGCTGGGGGTAGGTCGCCGACCTTCCATTCCATCTGACGTTCGAGCGTGTCCTGTTCGGTGGATCGACGCACCTCGGCCACCAGCTTCTTCATGTCGATGCGCGCCGGGCTGAGGCTGGTGCGGCCAAGCTGAGAAAAGTTCAGCAGATCGTCCACCAGTCGGCCGGCCGAGAGCGCCGCTTCGGAAATCGAGTCCAGATAGTGCTTAGACTTGTCGTCTATATCTTCGAGACGGTCGCGCAGCAGTTCAGAATAACCGACAACGTGGCGGAACGGCGCGCGCAAGTCGTGCGAGATCGAATAGGAGAAAGATTCCAGCTCCTGATTGGTCCTGCGTAATTGCTCGGTCAGGGCGGCGCGCTCCTCGGCCCGGCGCAGCACGAAGTTGACTACGGCGTTGCGGAAGTCGCGCGCGCTGTCGATCTCCACGTCGGTCCAGGGCAGGGACCGTTGCCGCACCCGTTCCTTCCAAAGGGCGAAGGACTGCCGCGGTGTCAGCCGCTCTTGGTTGGTCATGGGCTTGGTGGGCGCGCCGGCCCAGTTCACGGTCCGCACCACCTCCTGGCGAAACCACATGATATAGCTGGGATGAATCTGGGAGATGGAGATGGCCAGCAGACCGCTGGCGTCGGCGGCGAAGGCCTCGCTCTGTGGCCAGTGTTCTGCCAGGCTATCCGTTGCGAAGACCTCGCCTACCTCGCGCCTGCCCAGCCACAGAGCCAGTTCGGTAAGTTCCGGATGGGAGGGCGTGGACCCGAAGGTGATCAGGTGTTCTTCCGATACCAGGGCGGCGCCATCCGCGTCGACAAGGCCGAGCCAGGTCTCGCCATTGGCTACCAGTCCCTCCTGAAAGGCGGCCTCCTGGCTCAGGCTGGCGAGGAGCTCACTTTCCTTCTGTTTCAGGGCGATGCGGCGCGCGCCCCGGGCGGCGCGCTCGCGAGCCCCGATCTGCAACGAGACGATCTGGCCGAGGAAGTCGCAGGCGGTGCGCACCTGCGCGTTCAGCCGCTTGGGCTGCGCGTGATGCAGCGAGATCAGACCCCAAAGCGCGCCATCGACCAGGATCGACACAGACATGGAACTCAGGGTGCCCATGTTACGCATGTATTCGAGATGGATCGGCGAAACGCTGCGCAGGGCGGCAAAGGACATGTCCAGCGGCTGGCCGTCCACCGGGCTCATGGGCGGGACCATAGGCGATGGGACGTAACTGGCGTTGGGGATCAACCTCAGCCGGTTAAGTCGATACAGTTCACGCGCTTGAGGGGGGATATCGGACGCGGGGAAACGCAGGTCGAGGTAAGAGGGCAGCGCTTCGTCCCGGTCCTCAGCCAGAACCGTGCCGGCGCCCTCTGCATCGAACGAATAGAGCATCACCCGGTTGAAGCCCGTCAGCGCCCGCATCTGGCGCACGGTGAGTTCGGCCACGGTCTTCACATCGCCCGCACTCTCCAGCCTATCGACGAAGCGGCGCAGGCGCGGGTAGAGCACTTCCAGCGTCTCGTCCTCGCTGGCGGGCGGGTCTTCGAATTCGACGATCAGGCCTTGGCGAGCGCGATGGGCGGTGACCTGGAAGGTGAGGTCGCCGATCTGCAAGGTACGCAGGAAAGACGGCTCGTCCCCGCCCGTCCACGCCGCCAGATCGGCAGCGAGCGGCGCCAGCGCCGTATCCGCCAACCGCGCGCCGGGGGTATTGGCAAGGCCCGTGAAGTCTTGCAGGTTCTCGCTAGCCTGCAGCATGTCAAGGCGATCGGGATCGACCACCATCAAGGCGCCGTGGGGCTGGATACCGCCCGGGATCCGGATCGGCTCGCGCGCGCAGGCGTCGAGATCGACGTCAGTCTCCATCGGGATGGTCAAGGCGTCACCCTTGCCGGTAGCCAATCGGTGAGGAGGGCGAAGCAGGCCCGCGCCCCTCGGATCACGCCTTCATGCTGCTCGGGCGATACCAGGGCCTCGGCTTCGGTCTTGAAGCGCCGCCACATCGACCCTGTCTCTCGGCCATAAGGGTTGAAATAGGTCAGGCCGCCCTCGGGCGCCCAATCCACGCCAGCTAGAGTGCGGCTGATAATCTGCCCCCCCAGGGTCGAGCCCTCCATCACATACAGCGAGCCCAGAGCGATTTCGGCGCTGTCGCCAAGCTGCCCAGCGGCACGGCAGTTCCGCGCGGCAGCGATTTCCGCCGATCCTTGGCCGAGCGCGGCAAGATCAGCTTCGAGCATGGCGATCCGGCTGCGATCCAAACGGAGCGGCGTCAGTTCCTCAATTTCGTCGAGGGCCGATTCCCAAACCCTATGGAAGCCCAGGAAACGCTTCAGGATCGCGGCGAAACGCGTCCGCGAGAGGGGTGGGTCGAGCAGGCCCAGTGCATTCTCAAGCGTCCTATGCGCGTCGCCGGTCGAGGCCCTCAACCGGTCAAATAACCCAGCGTGGTGTGCGAAGGTTGGGTCCGGCCGTATCCCTATCGCGGCGGCGCCGGTGAGCTCCATCGGGCCCTCTTTGCTGTTCAGACCCAGCGATAACCGTCCGCGCCAAGTACGCCAAGGTTTTTCGGCACAACTGCCGCAGCAATGCCCATGACATTCCCCCTTAGCTTGGCGATAAAATGCTAAGCTTGGCTATTCATGGCTCTCGCCGGCCGACTGGACGTGTATAGATGCCTGGTCCGCGTCTTAGATATTGGCTCGCCGTCACGCCGCCTAATTGGCGCCATCTTCAGTTTTGGCAGACGATGAGCCTATGTTTGGAGCTTGGAAGAGTAAGGCGCTCTTCGCGCCGCCTGACGATTTGCCCTAATCCACGCCTTTTAGCCTAGCCTTGTGGCTTCTTGTCCTTTCCGTTTCCGATCCCAGCAGGCGGAGACGGCCGTGCAGTAATTGCAGTGGCGGGTGATCAGCGGCCAGTGCGGCGCACAATCTTCGGACTGTCCTACAAGAGCGCACGATTCCGCAGGGCGGTGGCCGGCTTCGAATTCCAGCGCGTTGAGCCCGTTTTTCCAGATAATTACCGCCGCGTGCAAGGGCTGAACGCTTGTCGCTGTTGACGGCGCATGTCGGTTAGTGCGATGCAGATTTTAATAAAATCTGGAATCAAAGATGACCGAGCTTTCTCCTGCACGCCGCCTGCGCGAACTTCTGTCGGCCAAGGCCCTGGTCGCGGCGCCCGGCGCTTACGACGCCATCACCGGACGGCTGATCGAACAGGCCGGGTTCTCTGCGGTCTACATGACCGGGGCTGGCACATCGGCGGCGCACGGCTATCCCGACTACGGCCTGCTGACCCTTTCGGAGATGGCGGAAAACGCTGGCCGGATCGCCAGATCGATCAACGTGCCGCTGATCTCTGATGCCGATACCGGCTATGGCAACGAGCTCAACGTCACTCGCACCGTGCGCGAATTCGAGAGCCGCGGCGTGGCGGCGATCCACATCGAGGACCAGGTCTCTCCGAAGAAATGCGGACATCTGGATGGCAAGGAAGTCATCTCCCGCGAGGAGTTCGGCTCGAAGATACGGGCGGCCGTCGCGGCTCGGCGAGATCCAGATTTTATTATCATCGCCCGCACCGACGCTCGCGCCATGCTGGGTCTCGACGAAGCCATTGCGCGGGCCAACATCGCCGTGGATGCGGGGGCCGACATGGCCTTCGTTGAGGCGGTGCAGTCGTTGGAGGAGATGGCGGCGGTGCCCAAGGCGGTGAAGGGCCATTGCCTCCTGAACATCGTCCCGGGCGGCAAGACCCCGCTGGTCTCGCTACCGGACGCCGAGGCCATGGGCTACAGGCTGGCCATCCTGCCGGGCATCCTGCTGCGCGAGGTGATCCCGGCCATCGACAGCGCGCTGGCCACCCTCAAGCAGACCCGGATCGCCGCCGCGGCCGCGCCGGGAGCGACCGTGATGAGCACGTTCCGCCGCTTCGGCGCCGACGAATGGGACGCCCTTCGCCGCACCTACGCCGAGCCGGCCGCGCGCTGATCTATGCCTTCCCTGTTCGACAAGATCTGGGACGCGCATGTGGTGCGCGACCTCGGCGATGGCTGGGCGCTCCTGCACATCGACCGGCACCTGCTGCACGACCTGTCGGGGCCGCCAGCGCTGCAGGCCGTCGCGGATCGGGGCCTGGCTCTGGCGAACAGCGACCTCGTCTTCGCCACTCCTGACCATGCGGTATCGAGCGCGCCGGGCCGGACGGGCATGACCTTCCCGACCGGCGGGCGGCTGTGGAGCGCGCTGCGGGATCTGACCGCGTCCATGGGTGTCAGGCTGTTCGATCTTGGGCAGAGTGGTCAGGGCATCGTGCACGTGATGGCGCCCGAGCTTGGCATCGTTCAACCGGGCGTGACTCTGATCTGCGGGGATAGCCACACCTGCACCAACGGCGCGATCGGCGCCCTCGCCTTCGGGGTCGGCACGACCGAAAGCAGCCACGCCCTCGCGACCTCCACTCTCAGGATGCAGAAGCCCAGGCAGATGCGGATCGTCATCGACGGCCCGATGGGTCAGGGCGTGACGGCCAAGGACGTGATCCTGCACGTGATCGGACATCTCGGCGCCTCAGCCGGCGTCGAGCACGCCATCGAATATGCCGGATCGACTATCGAGGCGCTGGAGATCGAGGCGCGGCTCACCCTGTGCAACCTGTCGGTCGAACTCGGCGCGCGCTCGGGCGTGATCGCGCCGGACGAGAAGACCGCCGCCTATCTCGAAGGGCGCAGGTTCTCCCCGAAGGGCGCGCAGTTCGACGCCGCCGTCGAATACTGGCGCACACTGCGCAGCGATGCGGACGCAGTTTTCGACCGCGAGGAACGGTTCGACGCCACCCAAATCTCTCCGACCGTCACCTGGGGCACCAGTCCCGAACACGCCATCTCGATCGAAGGCCGCACGCCCGACCTCAGCGCCGTGCAGGACGCGGTCGAACGTCAGGCGCTGCAGACGGCGCTCGACTATATGGGCCTGGCGGCGGGAACGCCCATTGCCGGCGCACGGATCGACCGGGTGTTCATCGGCTCCTGCGCCAACTCGCGCCTGTCGGACCTGCGTGCCGCCGCCGCCCTGGCCAAGGGCCGCAAGGTCGCGTCGAGCGTCACTGCCTGGGTGGTTCCGGGATCGCAGAGTGTGAAGCAGGACGCTGAGGCGGAGGGGCTGGACCGCATCTTCCTCGACGCGGGTTTCGAGTGGCGAGAGCCGGGCTGCAGCATGTGCGTCGCCGCCAATGGCGAACGCGCCGCGCCGGGCGAACGGGTCGTCTCGACGTCCAACCGCAACTTCGTCGGACGTCAGGGGCCAGGCGCCCGCACCCATCTGGCCAGCCCCGCCATGGCCGTGGCGGCCGCGGTAACAGGCGAGTTGTTCGACGTGAGGAAGCTCTAGCATGCAGCCCTTCACCGTCCTGACCGGGCCGGCCGCGCCGATGATGCTGCCCAATGTCGATACCGACGTCATCATTCGCATTGAGCGCTTGACCGCCGGCGATCGCGAGGCGCTTCGCCGCCACGCCTTCGAGGCCCTGCGCTACCGGCCGGACGGGTCCGACGAGCCGGGGTTCGTGTTCAACCAGCCGCCTTTCCGCGGCGCGCCGATCTTGCTGGCAGGGCCGAACTTCGGCTGCGGCTCTTCACGCGAAGGGGCGGTGTGGGCGCTCCAGGGCATGGGTGTGCGCTGCGTGATCGCAGACGGGTTCGGCGACATCTTCTATTCCAACTGCTTTCAGAACGGCGTCCTGCCCATCCGCCTGCCAGAACCCGAGGTGGTGAAGCTGGCCGCGCTGGCGAAGGACGCCGCGCCGATGACCGTCGACCTCAAGGCCCAGACTGTCACGCTATCCGGCGCTGTCGTCGCGTTCGACATCGATCCGCTCCGCAAAGAAGGGTTGCTGCAAGGCTTGGATGATGTCGGCCTGAGCCTACTGCAGATGGACGCCGTGCGCGACTGGCAGGCGCGTGATCGCGTCGCGCGGCCCTGGGTTTGGGCGCCTGTGCAGCGTGCGCCAGCCGCTGATCCGATTCGATCCTGAACCATAAAGCCGTCGAATGGCGGGCGACCCTGGAGACGACCCTAATGAGTACTTCCGTCTATGACTGGTCCGGCACGCGTGAACCGGCCACCAACCCCAAGGCGCCGACGGGCGAGCTGTGCGCCTGGCTCGAGACCTTGACGCTCGCCGACATCCCCACGGATGTTCAAGAGCGGACCAAGGATATCTTCCTCGACGGCCTGGGCTGCGCCATCGTCGGTGCGCAACTGCCCTGGTCGCGCACGGCCGTGGAGGTCTCCACCCGGTTCGAGGGCAAGGGCGAGAGGACGCTGATTGGTTGGGGCCGCAAGGTTCCTGCGACAACCGCCACCCTGCTCAACGGAACCTTCATCCAAGGGTTCGAGCTTGACGATTTCCATCCCCGCGCGCCGCTGCACAGCGCCTCGCTAGTCATCCCCGCCCTGCTTGCCTGCGCTGAAGAACGAGGCGGCGCGACTGGCGCGGAGATCCTGCTGGCGACGGTGGCAGGCTTTGAGGTCGGCCCGCGTGTCGGTCTTGCCCTGCGCGGCGGTCAGATGTTGTCACGCGGCTGGCACTCAGGCGCGGTGTTCGGCACCCACGCGGCGGCGTCCGCCGCCGGGGTGCTCCTCAAGCTGGACGCCGCGCGGTTTGAAGACGCCTTCGGTCTGGCCGGAACGCAGTCGGCCGGCCTGATGTCGGCCCAGTACGAGGCCATGTGCAAGCGCATGCACCACGGCTTCTCGGCGCGTAACGGCCTGTTCTCCGCACTGATGGCGGCGGGCGGCTATACGGGCATCAAGCAGGTATTTGAGCGTGAGTACGGTGGCTTTCTGGCCATGTTCGGCGAAGGGCACGACCCCCTACCCGCGGAGATTTCCGCCGACCTCGGCACGCGATGGGAGACCCACAGCATCGTGCTGAAGCCCTACGCCGCCATGGGCGCCCTGCACGCCCCGCTCGACGGCATCTTCGAACTGATGGCGCAAAAGCCCATCGCCGCCGACGAGGTGGAGCATATCGACATCGAGATGTCCCACGCCGCCTACCACCACGGTTGGTGGGAGCTGGAACGCCCGGTGACGACCATCGGCGCGCAGATGAATGTCGGCTACGCGGTAGCGGCGGCGATCCTGGACGGCCAGGCCATGGTCAAGCAGTTCGCGCCGGACCGGATCGACCGCGATGACATCTGGGCGCTCATTCCCCGGATCAAGGCGCACCACAATCCGGAATTCGACAAGGGCGGCTCTGCCGTGCGCAACACCCGCGTTACCGTGAAGATGAAGGATGGCGAGGTACGAACCGTGTTCATCCCCGTCGCCAAGACGATCTCCGAACCGCTCACACGCGAAGGCACGGTCGCCAAGTTCCGTACCCTCACTGACGGGCTGATCACCGCCGAACGCCAGCAGGGAATCATTGACGCTACCCTCGGCATGGAAACGCTGGCCTCGATCGATACTCTGATCGCACTTCTCGCGCCGCCGGTCGCCAGTCCCTTCGACTGACCCGTTCACCAGCGAATATTTTGCGAGAATCCGATCTGAGGCTACGATACGGCCAAGGATCGGATTGACGCATGAGCGAGCAGGTAGAGACCGTCGTCGAACAGACGATTGCGGCGATCCGAGCCGCGATCCGCGACGGTCGCTATGCGCAAGGCCAGCGCCTCATCGTCGCCGATGTCACCCGCGAACTGGGCGTCAGCGCCGGCCCGGTGCGCGAGGCCATCCGTCGCCTGACCGGCGAGGGCCTGATCGAGATCGTACCGCACAAGGGCGCCTCAGTCCGCAGCTTCAAGAGCAAGGATCTTCGGGAGATTTCCCAGGTTCGCGAAGTGATCGAAGGCCTGGCGGCCCGACTCGCCGCTGAGCAGGTGGCGATCGGAGATAACCGTCAGGATCTCAAGGCCAGTATCGAAGAAATGCGCAGCATCGTCCGCGACCGCGGCAACTTCATTCGCCACAACCAGAGCTTTCACGAGCTAATCTATCGCATCGGCGGCAATGAGCGCGTGCGTGAGACGGCGGTGCAGCTCACCCTGCCGATCTATCAGCTACGTATGCATAACCTGATGGAGGCGGACTACACTCGTGTATCGGCGTCCGAACACGAGATGATCGCCGAAGCGATCCTCGACGGCGACGGCGCCCAGGCTGAGCGCATGATGCGCAACCATATTCGCAACTCCGCTATCGCCTTGCTCGACGCCATCGGCGCCAATGCACAGCGCCGGGCCTCCTGAGTCCTAGCCCTCGGCCAATCGCTCACGATACTGCTTCATCCCAGCCGCCACCGCGACGACGCCACCCACGCCGGCAATGACGACGGTGAGGACCAGCGCATAGCGAAGCCCTCCCGGCCGGTGGAACAACGTGTCGCTGAACACACCGACCAAGAACGGGCCGAGAGAGTTGGAGATCACGCCGTTGGCGAACGTGTGCAGCCCTGCCAAGCGGGCACGTACTGGAGATGGCAGCGCTTCGCCGAGCGCCGAGAAGCCGGCGACGGAAGGAACATAGGCCCAGAAGCTCCCCAGCGGAAACAAGCACAAAGCCAGGATCGGCGTCGGCGCCAAAAGGCCCAGAACAGCAAAGACGGCGTGCGCAACGCTTGCGACCAGGCACAGACGCAAAGGCGCGTCGGCATGGCCACGTCTACGCAAGTAACCAATCATGGGCCCCGCCAGAACGCAGCCGATAATTGTGGCCACGCCGCTCGTCAGCGACAGCCAAATGGCGGCCTGCGAGCCAGACCAGCCGTGCACTCGCTCGAAGAAGTTCACGTTCCAGGTCGTAACGGTGTAGGCGCCCATCTGGGCCAAAGACACGCCGCAGAACACCGCCCCGGCCAGCCATGGATAACGCCTGACGAAACCAAGGCCTGTGGGATGGGCGGAGTCGGCCTCCGCCACTGGAGCTCGTGGCGGCTCGCGCAGAACCATTAGGACGACCGCCGCCAGGATGAGACCGGGAACCGCGGCAGCCATGAACAGCCCCTGCCAAGGCATGATCGGACCGATGCCGGGCAGGTGCAGGCCGTGGATCTTCGCCAGGTGCTGGACCAACAATCCACCGAACAGCAGCGCGACCACCGATCCCACCGCGCCGGCGCTGAGATAGAGGCTGAATGCGCGTGGACGACGGTTCACCGGTACGGTGTCGGCGACGAGGGACACCGACAGAGGATGCAGCATCGACTCGCCCACCCCGACGCCGATCCGCGCCAAGGTCATGGCCAGGAACGAGCCAGCCAGCCCGGTGGCGAAGGTGGCCACACTCCAGAAAGCGATGGCGGCCGACATCATCAGCTTGCGCGGGCGCCGATCCACTAAATAGCCGCCCAACGGACTGAAGATAGCGTAGCTGAGCGCAAAGGCGACGCCGGACAACAGACCAAGCTGCGTGTCCGAGAGATGCAGCGTCGCCTTGATGGGCTTCAGCACGAGCCCGAAGATCACCCGATCGGCGAAGCTGAGTAGGTAGCCGAGGTAGAGCAGCAGCAGCACCACGCCGGGCGTCGAGGCGGCGACCGGCGTGCTTCGCTGAGTATCCCCTATCGTCATCAGAACTTGGCCTTCACGGCGAGATAGAAGCGCCGGCCGATCAGGTCATAGGTGTATAGGTCCGTCGCCTGGTTGCCGACCACGTTGTCGTAGAGCAGCGGCGGAGCCTTGTCGGCGAGGTTGAGGATACCGCCCCTCAGCTCCAGCGTCTTGTTGACCTTCCACACCGCGTCGAGGTCGAAGTAGCTGACGGACGGAACGCCGTGCGCCGTGCCTCCCGATCCGATATTGGTCGCGTTGGCCATGGCGTCGAGGTAGCGCCAACGCACGCTGGTCTGCAACGGCCCCACCTGCCAGGCCGCCGAACTCGTCGCCTTCCACTTCGGGTGCGCGTCGGCGTACTGGTCGATCTGGGTGTTGCCGATGGTGCCCGCGTAGTCGAGCGTCGTCCCACCGGCCAGGGTCTGGATGTCGAAGCTGTCGAGATAGGTGGTGAGGAGGCTGAGGTTGACCCGCCCGAACTTGCTGTTCAGGCCGAGGGCGTCGAGGGGAATGGACCAGTCGACCTGGAAGTCCACGCCCGATGTGCTGTAGCCGCCGAGGTTCAATTCCGGGTTGGCGATGCTGTTGATCTGACCGGTGCCGGTGTCCCGCGTGATCAGGCTGCAATAATAGTTGCTATTGCTGAATGTCGGGTTGGTCGCCGCGCTGAAGCACTGCGAAGCCGCCACGGTGTTGGTAACGAGGCCGATCGCGTGGTCGAGCTTGATCTTGTAGTAATCGATCGAGGCGGATAGGCGCGAGAACAGCGGGTTGCTGAACCGCGACTGCAGCACGATGCCGACGGAGTAGGTGTCGGAGGACTCCGGCTGCAGGTCGGGATTGCCCTTGGTGGCGAAGGGCGTGCGCGCCAGGATGTTGGTGAAGCTGTCGACGATATTGGTCGGTACGCCCTGCGCCAGACACAGCGCCCGAACCTGGCTGGCGATTGACGAGCTCGCTGCACGATAGGCGCCCTTGATGTCGCAAGGATCACCCGAGCCGATCAGGCCGGCCGGGCCGAGGGCAAGCTGGCCTACGCCTGAGGCGGTATAGAGCTCACCGACGCTCGGAGCACGAGTGGCGCGGGCGTAACCGCCGCGCAAACCAAGGAAGTCGAGTACCTTCCAGTCGAAATCAGCTTTGTAGGTGCTGACCCCACCTACTGTGTTGTAGTCCGACCAGCGATAGCCGAGGTCCAGATTGATCGCCTTGGCGAAGGGCAGATCGCGCACGACGGGCACAAGCAGCTCGCCATAGAGTTCATAGGCGTCTTCCGCTCCCGACGAAGCTTGGACCGAGGCGTAGTTGGTCAGCTCTCCGGTTTGAATCAGCGAGTCGGGTGCGAAATCATAGCTGTTGCGCCGATAGTCCGCGCCAGCGGCGAAGCGAAGGTCGCCGGCGGGCAAGGTGAGGAACTTGCCCTGTACATCCAGCTCGACAATGCGCTGTTCGAGGACCGTTTCGTTACGGGCCCGCCGATTTATGTAGTTGATACAGCTTTGCGACAGGGCGCGCACGCCGAACGGGTTGAAGCCACCGGTGCACAGGCTTGCTCCGCCGTCGGGAGCCTGTAACAGCCGGTTCACCGCATCGGCGCTTTCGTAGTTGATCTCAGTGGCGTCGTATTGGGTGCGACCGAAGGTGGCGTAGGCGTTCCAGCCGATATCCATGAAGTCGATCTTGCCGTTGGCGCCGGCGGTGATCTGATAAACATTGTAGTCATCCTGCTCGCCGCGATCGCCGACCATGCCCATGACCTGGGAAGTGGCGAAATTCGCCGTTGGGTTAGGACGCGACGCCAACAGGGTCGCAAGGTCAGCCGGGATAAAGGGATTGGTCACCGGGATGCTGAGCAGGCGACTGGGGGCGGTGCCCGTCACAGCTGGTAGCCCCTGCGTCGTAACGCGATAGTTGGTGTAAAGGCCGTCCAGATAGACGTTTATCTTATTGGTCAGCGCATAGTCGGTGTGAGCAATGAGGCTGTAGCGCTGCAACGGCGTCTGAGCCAGAAACGCATCGGACGAGGACTCATAGACGCTGCCGTTGTAAATCTTGAACGGCGTTGCGGTGGAGCCTTTGTAGTTGATCGCCCCGGTCTGGGTGAACAGGGTGCCATCGGTGTTGAACGACAGGACCGCGGTATTCTTGACCGTCCCCGCCGCCACGCCGTATTTTGCGAAGATCGAATTGATGGCCGCCTGGCTGGGCAGGTTGCTGGCGTTGGCTGTGAGGTTCGAAGACCGCAAGGTCGCGGCCAAGGCCTGACCGGTGAGATAGGAACGATCGATGAAGGCGACCGAGTCGCGATTGGCGTAGTCAAGGGCGATATAGCCGTTCCCTCGGCCCTCGGCGAAGTCTGAGCCCAGGGTCAGGGTGACGCTCTGGGTCTGTCCGTCGCCCACATCGGTCGAGCCATACTGGGCATCGACTTCGGCGCCGGTGAAATGTTTCTTCAGCTTGAGGTTCACCACCCCGGCGATGGCGTCCGACCCGTAAACCGAGGACGCACCGCCCGTGATTACCTCCACATTGTCGATGAGCGCGGTGGGGATGATGTTCAGATCGACCGAGCCGTCGGGATTGGAAGGCTGCACCCGGCGCCCATCGATGAGCACGAGCGTCCGCTGCTGACCGATGCCGCGCAGGTCCACGTTGGCCTGACCGCCGCGCGCGGTGAAGTTGGCGCTGGCGCCCGCCGAGGCCGTGACTTGAGGAAGTTGATTCAGGCTGTTCTCTAGGGTGGTGGACCCGGACGCGGCCACGGCGGCTGCGCCGACCGTGACAATAGGCGTGTCAGACACGTAGTCGCGCCGCGTAATGCGCGAGCCGGTCACCACGATTTCCTGCGCGGCGGCCGGCGCTGGTACTGAAGCGGCCTCAGTCTGCGCAACAGCGGACGACGCCCAAGTCGTCGCAATAGCGGCGCCGCAGAACAACAGGGCGCGACGTTGGCCAAGGCCATGCATTTTCATAAAACCTCCCCATGCGGATTGACCGCTCGTTAGCGGGCGAGCCCGCAAGCGCTCATCGCACGGGTCACATTTTAGGGCAAGATTTTATTATAATCTGTCTCATGCTGGCGGACCCGCGACGAGGGGAGCGCCGAAGTGGGTTGCATAGCGTTCGGCCCAGATGATGCGTCCGGCAACCTCCCGTTCGCCTTAAGGACGGCATTGACTTCTCCAGTGTTAGAGCGCCGACAGTTCTGCTCTACCGTGGACTCACGGAACTGCGGCTTTGATCGTCTCCCAAGCGCCGCACGCGGAACCAATTCAAAACCTGCTGAGGGACGTAAGCCGCCGGGAGTTCGGCCCTCGTTTGAGCGTCCAGCGACTCGGAGTTCGGATAAGCTGATCGCAATCAGCCTCTGAGGCTCGCAAGGCACGCTAATCTGAATTGAATATCGCCATCGATATCAGCACGTTTCCTTGGAAGCCTTGCTGACCAGCCAGGCGGGAGAGCGCATGTCGCGGATCGCGCGCTGTCCGTTCTCGCCCATCGGGATAACCGGGACCGCAGTTTAGGACGAGGTGTGCGGAGCGGGTGAAACTGACTGGACGTCGCGGTAGAAGCGTGGCGATGCGACCGCCATGCGGTGGAAGCAGAGAAGGTGACCGAAGCCACCTTCACCTTCGTCGCTATTGGCGCGGATCTGCAGCCCCGCGCCCTGCCGACACTGTAGCCGGATAGCGCCCGCCCGAAAGGCGCGCGCCAATGCGCTCGCGGCTCGCCCTTATCGTGCCGTGACGATCGGAAAGTTAGCTCGGGGTTTTTCCAGCAGAGTTAGGAACTTTACGAAGGCGCCGGGCTGGCCGCTAATTTTCGCCGCGCCGCTCGCGACCTTGGGCGCGAGCGATACCCCGCCCAGGAGGCTGGCCATGAAGTCGGCCCGATTGACGGTAAGGGTGGCGTCGACCGGCCCTGGGGCCGGGATCGGTCGATGGATCAGTACCCCGTTCTTGATCGTCACATAGGTCTGCTCGCCCCGATCGGGGAAGACGAACTCGAGTTTTAGATCGACGTCCGCCGCCTTGACCCCGTCCAGTCGGACCGCCATCAGATCGAACAGCTCGGCGGTGGAAAGCGCCGCCGCGAGGCCCGAAGCGGACGCGCCCTTGGCCTGGAAGGGACCGCTTTCTAGCTCGCTGGCGGCCGACAGGTACATGTTCCGCCAGAGCGAATTTTCCGTCTGATAGCCAAGCTGGTCATAGCAGCGCGCCAAGAGCGCCGTGGCCGCTTTGTCTTCCGGCGCGGCGAACACGAGGCGGTTGAGGAGTTCGGCCGCCCAGGTGTAGTCGCCCTCGTCGAACGCCCGCTGCGCAAGGCTTAGAACCTTCACGCCGCCGCCCATCGCCGCCACATATTTGCGCCCGGCGTCCGCAGGGGGAAGCGGCGCGAGATGTACGGGATTGGCGTCGTACCAGCCCATATAATACTGGTAGACGGCGCGGCTGTTGAAGCTCAAGGACCCGTAATAGGGTCGGTCATACCATTCCTTGGCAAGGGCCGGCGGCAGGGTCAGGGCCGCGGCGATCTCATCGCCGTTCAGACCGTCGTTCATCAGCCGGACGGTCTGGTCGTGCAGATAGGCGTAGTAGTCGCGCTGCTTGCCGAGATATTCGCGGATATAGGCCGAGCCGAACCGCGGCCAGCCATGGCTGGTGATCAGGACAGTGCTGTCGCCAAAGCGGTCCAGCGCCTCGGTCAGATCGTCGGCCCAGGTCTTGGCGTCGCGCACCAGCGCGCCGCGGGGCGTCAGGATATTGTGCTGGGTGGCGTTGGCGTTCTCGGCCATGTCGACGATCCGCCAGTCGGGAAAGTCGATGTTCATCTCCACCGGCGCTTCGGTACCGCGTGTGAACTCGAACACCATGCGTACGCCGTCCACGACCAGGGTCTCGCCAGCCGGATCGATCTCGCGATTGGGCGCGATCAGCGACGCGGTGCCGGAGGCCAGGCCCGGCCCGATGCCGGAGTTCAACTGACCGAGGGCGCTCTTGGGCAGCGCCACCCCGAACTGGTAGACCGCGCGGCGCTGCATCGCCGGTCCGGCGATAATGTTCTCGCCGACCGCAGAGGCCATAAAGCCCTTGGGTGCGATTACCTGCACGCGCCCAGAAGCGGCGTCCTCGGCCGTAATCAGCCCGCCCGCCCCACCAAAATGATCGGCATGGGGATGGGTGTAGATCACCGCGTGGATCGGCCGCTTGCCGAGGGTTTCGTTGGCGAGATCTAAGGCGGCGCGCGCCGTTTCGGTCGAACCTAGGGTGTCGATGATGATCCAGCCGGTGTCGCCCTTCACAAAAGTGATGTTGGCCAGATCGAACCCGCGAACCTGCCAGATCCGATCGCTGACCTGGAACAGGCCCGACCTGGCCATCAGGCCAGCATGGCGCCAGAGGCTGGGATTGACCGTGCCCGGCGCCGGCCCCTTGAGGAAGTTGAAGGCGCCGAGATCCCAGACCGTGCGGCCATCGGCCGTTTTGATGAGCGGATCGCTCCGACCCGCGATAAAGCCATGAGCCGCAAAAGCCTCGTCCTGCGTATCGCCCATCGGCGCCGCCGCCAAGGCGCGGGCCTGGCTGGTCAGGGTCTCGGGTGAGGGGGGCTCGCTCGCCTCTGTCGCCGTCGCCGTCGCCAGAGCGAAGGTCATGCCGAGCAGGGTCGCCAAGGTAGGGAGGTGCATTCGATCACTCCGTGTCGATGTCCGATCATAGGCGCGGGCGCGACAGCAGATTGGGACTTGAGTTACAGTTGATGCATGAGCGTCCAACCCGCCTATGTCGCACTGCTCGAACGGTCCTTGTGGCTGGCGCCGGACGGAGCCGAACTCGCCCCGCGCCTGCTGCAAGCTGGGCGGCTGATCCATCGGGACGCCGGCGCCTGGGTCCACGGGGAGGGGGATCTCGCCGGCGGGTTGCTGGTCGTCCTTGAGGGAACGCTGGATCTTTTCTGCCACGGAATAGGCGAGCGTCAGGTCCGGATCGGTCAACTCGGGGCCGGCGCGGCCATCGGTCAGAGCGTGCGTCTGGGAGGCGGCCCGCGCCTCGTCACCGCCGTCGCGGGCGCGCCCAGCGTGATCCTGGTGGTCCCCGACCAAGCGCTTTCACAGATCGCGCTCCACCAGCCCCAGATCTGGCGGGCGGTGGCGACCCTGCTCTATGGGCAGCTCCGTTATGCGCTGCAGGCCCAGGCCGACCTCTTAACGCTTCCTCCACTGCAGCGCATCGCCGCGCGGCTAGTGGAGGCGTCGCGGGTTCACCCGGTCGACGATTGGCTGCGGCTTAGCCAGCAGGCGCTCGGCGAGATGACCGGGCTGACCCGCAAGACCACAAACCGGGTGTTGAAACAGCTGACGGACCAAGGCGTCCTGGCCCTTGGCTATCGCCAGATCGTCGTGCGCGATGCGGACAAACTCTTGGATATCGCCCGGCGCCAAACAGGCTGACGCCTGCCGGCGCCATCAGCGCCAGCGATGTTAGTATGTAGGTTAACGTCAATTCCTGTGACGGCTTTCAGATTGCTTCTCGGCTGGATCAGCATGGATCGCTTGTGGTTGCAGACGACGGGGTCGGCGGCGATGTCGCTATGGTCTCGTGGCGCCGATGTTCGGGCCATGGCTCGATGGCTCCGAGACCTCGCTACATCTCTTGAGCCAGTGCCATCATCAACCATCTACTGCACGAGAGGCCGCCCCGGCCGCGGTTGTCGCGAGAAAGGCCCGCGCTTCGTCGGCTTAGCTTGGGCTGCTTCAATCCGCTCCGCAATATCATCCAGCGACCACAACCTCCACCATGTTGAGGGACCCGAACTCGCGCTTCAGCATGGCGAGCGAGGCTTCGTTGGTTCAGCCGGGGGCCTTGCCCACTGCCTTCATGTCGCTGATATGGAGACTAAGGGCCTTCAGCTTGCCGACACGAGAATCCGTCGGCGTCTCGCCACGGCCAATCTGGCGCTCGGCGTCAACCGACCAGCGCTTCGCTTCCTCGTAGTGAGGGCGTAAACTGGCGTAACCACGATGCGCCTTAACGACCTGAGTTATGAGAGAAAAATTCTGAAAATTCAATCGCATAAATTCTCTATTGCGCCCATGATGGACTGGACGGAGCGTTGAATCTTTTCAAATAGTTAGCCGGGCACGTGTGCACGGATTGCACACGGATGTTCGCGTTCTCTTTCGCTTTCGGTCCCACGAGCGGACCGCCAAGGGCACTCGCCGGCCGCCAAGATGAAGCCGTACCTACGTCGAGGTGGCAGGACTTTCGCCCTGAGGGCCGGACCTTCGCTGATCGCCAGGACGGGCCACGAAACAGCCGCAGACCGTGACCCGCGGCATAATTCCTGAGTGTTCTTTGAGCGTGCAGCATCGCCAGGTTGAAACCGAGCGGCGTTCGGACCACAAATGGCGCGGGGCAAAATGACGATCAGGACGACGACCGTTTCTGTCGTGGCTAGGCCTTAGGACAAGCCGCTCGCGGAAACTCATGCCGACCGCCCTGGATATCTCGATTGTGGAAACCCTCGCGCTCCTTGACGGCGCATTCAGCGAGCTTGCGGACGGAGTTGCGGAAGACGCCTATGCCGTGTGGCTGGGCGCTGGCATTTCTTTTGGCAAACTCGCGGCCCTGGCCGATCTTGCGGAAGAGGTGGTGGATCACCTGCGGGTGCGAATTGACCCTGGCGACCCGACTTGCCGGTGGAAGAACAGCCTGGACCGGATTCTCGGTCTCATGGGGCTAACACCCGATGACTGGGCGAAGATCGACTACGGTAGCCCGATGGCCGCCTGGCCGGATCGCCAATCCATTCGAGCTCGGCTCGTCGTGCAATACGCGCGGATGCTGGACCAGAATCCGGCGGGCGAGCGCGAGGACTACCTAGTGTGGAACGGCTTCGATGTGGTCGCGAAGTACGCCGACCCCACGACAGATCCAGGGCCGGAGCACCTGGGGCTCGCGGCCCTGATTCTTGAGGGTGTGGCCTCCGATACGGCCAGCGCGAACTGGGACGGCCTTGTGGAGAAGGCCGTTGGGATTCTGGCAGGGGCAACAGCGAACGTCTTACAGGCGCGGGTCGTGCCGGCGGACGTGCAGAATAACCTTGCCCGCGCTCGGCTCTACAAGTTCCACGGCTGCGCGATCCTGGCTGGCGCAGACGCTGCTGTCTATCGCGAGCGGCTGGTGGGCCGCGCTTCGCAAATCCATGGTTGGCCGGACAAGAACCCGGTGATGGCCGGCAAACTGCTGGACCTGGCCATCTCCAAGCCCACTTTGATGCTCGGGCTTTCGGCCCAAGATACCAATATCCAGGGAATCTTCGTCGCGGCCGCCAAGCAGCTGCCTGCGACATTCCCCACTCATCCGCCCGCAGTGGTGCTGTCTGAGGACAAGGTCGGTGTGGACCAGCGTAGCCTTCTCCAAAACTTCTACGCCAATGACTACAACGCAAGGTCCGGCGAGATCGAGGCCTCAGCCCTATTGCGGGCTTACGCCCGGGCGCTGTTGCCGGCGCTCTGGCTGCATGTCGTCTGCACCAAGCTGTCTGCGTTCATGGCGCAGGCTGCGCCAGGGCTCCCCGCGGGTGAGTTAGCTGATCTGCGCATCGCCTTGCGGCGGCTGCGGGATACGGGTGCGGCCGCGGCGGCGCCCGAAGAACACGAGGCCTTCATCCTTCAGGCGCTGGCCGTGGCCGGCCGCGCGATGAGCCTTTTCAGGGATGGTCGCACGCCGTCGGCCGGTGCGGGTCTCTACAGCCCTCTCACGATCCTCTCGGTCACCAAGTCGCTCGGCGACCCTACTCTGCCGAGTTCTGGCCTGCCGCAGCTGGGTTTGGGCATCGCCTTGCTAGGCCGCGGCGGCGCAGAAGGTCTGTGGACCTGCGCCATTGCCGATCCGGCCGAACCCAAATCAGGAGCTGTGACTGTCACTGGCGCAGGCCGAACGGCGGAAGTGTTCTTCGCGGCCAGCGCCCAGGCGGCGGCGCGCCTGACGATGGCAGGCCACGCGAGCCAGGATGACGATGCGGTCATCGTACACAGTCATGAGGTGCCGCCGGCCGCAGCGCGCACCCCGTCGGTGGCCCCCGGCCGCACGGGAAGGATCGGACTTCGCGAATTTAGCTTATCCTCACTGGCGGACCCAGCGACGAGTCTCGATGAGCTCCTGCTGAGGTTCAAAGCGGAGATGGCCCTGTGACGGCGACGACCCCAGTCGAGCGGGTAGCTGAAACCCTGGAGGCCGCAGGATTCCGCCGCATGCCCGTCCCGTTCGTGATCGGCGGGCTTCAGGTCGAGGCGTCAGGCGCCTTCGTCGGCGCGGAGCCTTCGCCGGATCTCGTGGTGATCGGCGACACCGTGGCGCAAAGCCCTCCGCGGTTGCAGCAGATCATCGAGGGCGTCGGCCGGGCACTCGACATGATGTCGTCCCGCCGTCCGCTCACGCTGGTACTTGTTGGTCCAAGACCGGGTTCGGCCGCACTCAGCGCAATGTCTCGCTACGCCCGGGTTCTTCCGGTTGGTGAGGTGGCGGACGAGGCGAGCCTGCGAAATTGGCTGGCGGTGCTTCTTCCCTTGCAACTGCCAGAACCCCATGAAGCTGGCGGCGATACGGCGACCCTTGAACTCCTGGCGCGCGTGGAGAGTCCACTGGCCCGCGACCTCGTATCCTTTGCGGCTACCGGCGAAGAAGCCGTGGCAGAGCGTTTCCATGCGCTTGTCGACGAGCCTTTCGAAGACGAAGATCTTGTCGATGGGGAGGACGCCCTGTGACCCCGTGGCTCAAGACGCTCGCCGTCGAGGACTTCCGAAGCATCCGCGGATCGGTTTCCGTCTCCCTAGATGCGCCCGTGGTGCTTGTTCACGGCCCGAACGGCACCGGGAAGACCACCCTGCTGTCCGCGATCGAACTCGGGCTGACGGGCGCCGTCGGCGCGCTCGAACGGTTCGACCCGGCCTATGTCGAGCATCTGCCGCACAAGGACGCGGAGAACGGCGAAGGTCGGGTGATGCTGACGGCGGCTTATGCCGACGCCACGCCCGAGGCCAAGTTCATGGTCAACGGGACGCTTGTTGAAGGGGAGGGGCTGCTCACGTCGGAAGACACCCGGTTTTTCGTGGAGCGCTGCTACCTCGCCCAGGCCACCCTCGGCCGCCTGCTGGAAATCTACGAACACCAGGATACGCGGAAGACTGACTCGCCGCTGACCCGATTTGTAAAGGAACTCCTGGGTCTGGCGCCGCTCGATGCTTTGGTCGAAGGGCTTCGTGCGACGGGCAATGTGCAGCGATTCCGCGAGGTGGCGCCGCTGTTCTGGGCGGCGCGCAAAGATCTGCCAACCCTCGAGCAGGACGTAGTCAGCGCCCGCGAGCAGGAGGTGCAAACGCGGGCAGTGGTTGTCGCCAACGAAGGGGCCTTCCGCGAGCTTGCCGGTGATCTCGTGCAAGGCGACGCCGCGATCGACCCTGAGGCGTTGGACCCACGGCTGCTCGCGTTGGCGGATGAACACAGGTTACGCCTCGAGAAACTCGTGCTGCTGCGTCGGAATCTGGCAGGGGCGGCCGAGCAAGTCCGTCTGGCGGAAGCGACAGATGCGTCGGGTGAGCGTCGGGCGGCGGAGGGCGCCGCAGCAACGGCGCGCGTTGCGCTCGACGCCTGGATCAACGAGGCCGGCACAAAGCTCGAAACGCTGATCTCGGCGATCCAGGCCTCATTCCCTGACGTTCCCCCAAGTGCGACGGACATTGCAACCGCACACAAGGCGGCGATGGCCGCCGTCAAGGACGAGCGAGAGCGTCTGCAACGGCTGGTGACGGCCGATGAGTCGGACGGCCGGGTCCTTGCCGAAGTTCAAACCTCGGTGACGCAGGGGCTCGCCCGCATTGCGGCGATTGACACCGAGCTGACGGACTCGAAGGAGGCGGACGAAGAACTCGCCGCCGCGTTGACCGCGATCACCGCCCATATCGCCGGCGAGGATTGTCCCGTCTGCGGCCGGGACTTCTCGGAAGTCTCTGACAAACCACTCGCGGTTCACATCTCCGCGGAGATCGCGAGACTGGTCGGCGCGGTGGGCCGCCTTCGCACTTTGGTCGGTGATCGCAGCACCACCTCAGCGGCGGTCACACGCGCGCAACGGCAGGAGAGTGAAATCACTGCACGCCGGCTGAGCCAAGTTCGGCGCGATGAGCTCAAGGTGATCCTTGCGCGCCTCGCCGAGTGGTCAAACGACTTGGAAGCTCTGGCCCTCGCCGCGGAGGCTGGTGGTGCCCTGCACAGGGCCGCTGCCGCGGCGCAACAACGCTTGGCGGAACTCAACAGCCAGGACTCCGCCGTTGGCGGTTTGCGGGCTCAACTCGCCCAATACGCCGATGATCTGGATCGCCCTCCACCGGGCTCCGACACATCACTCAGCACTGTCGTCGCGGATCTGCTGAAGGATGTCGGGGAGCAGGAGGTTCGGGAGGCCGACCGGGTGGCGGCCCGGACCCGGGCACGGGAAATTCTGGAAACGATCGCCGCGACACGACGTCAGCTAACGGTCGCTGAGGGAACGCACGCCGCAGCAGTAGCGCTGAGGGACCGCACAGCGGCTCGCAAAACTGAAGCGGACGCCCGCATCGAGATCGGTAAGGACTTGGCTGCGAAGGCACGTGCCCTTCGCACGGAGAAAGTCCGGCAGGTGTTCAACGACGAACTCAACGCGATATGGCGCGAACTCTTCATCCGGCTTGCGCCTGACGAGGCCTTTGTCCCGGCGTTCGCCCTGCCGCAGGCGGCCGGCGGGGCAGTCGAGGCGATTCTTGAGACCCATTACCGTTCGGGTGGCAAGGGCGGGAACCCACGATCCATGCTGAGCGCTGGGAACCTGAACACGGCGGCTTTGACGCTGTTTCTTGCGCTCAACCTGTCTGTGAAACCGGTGCTGCCTTGGCTGATCATCGACGATCCGGTCCAGAGCATGGACGACGTCCACATTGCCCAGTTCGCGGCGTTGCTGCGCACACTCAAACAGACGAAGCGGCAATTGATCATTGCCGTCCACGATCGTCAGCTGTTCGAATATCTGGCGCTTGAACTAAGCCCAGCGTTCAACGGCGACAGGCTGATCACGATCGAGCTCGGCCGTGGCGCCGACGGGATGACAACCGCGCCGTGGGATCTCAAGACCTACGAACCAGACCGAGCCATTGAGGCG
This sequence comes from uncultured Caulobacterales bacterium, assembly GCA_903862425.1. Taxonomy (GTDB): domain Bacteria; phylum Pseudomonadota; class Alphaproteobacteria; order Caulobacterales; family Caulobacteraceae; genus CAIOYC01. The sequence continues at coordinate 38,947 of CAIOYC010000009.1, forward strand.
AAGGCGGCGTGAACAGGTAGCCAGCTCGCGTCAGCGCTACTCAACGACCGAGGTTTCGATGCATCAATGCCGTCGCCGTGTTCAATCGGCGCTAAAGAAACTCCTTCCCGAGATGCCGGCTCGATCAAAGAACGCCTGGTTGCGATCGCGGGCGTCCTTAAGCAGATCGTCCCAGCCGATAAGTTCAATAGACCCTGAGAAGCCGCTTTCCGGGCGATAAATGCGACCGCGGCCATCTGCGGTGCGCCGCCACGTGTATGTCCAATCGTCGAGCTTCCCCACGATGTCGGCGACAACGAAGCAGTAGAAGATCGTATTTTGATCCAGCTTTATGGGCCGACCTTGTACATCGCGCAGCGCGCCCGACTGCAATTGCCGCACGTATCGTTCGACCTGGGACTGCGGGTGTTCGTCGTCCCCGTAGGAGGTGCGGCCAGGCTTCTTGAATTCGACGAGGAGCACCTTTGACGGTTGGTCGGTTTGGCGCAGCCCGTGGACATAGTCAAAGATCAGGACATCTGGCCGATCTCCGCTCGTGGTGGCGTCTGACAGCGTGGCAAAATCGACGTCCGAGCTGAAATATTGCGCGAATGCCAGACGCTCATCAATGATCCAGAGATCGTGCGAGCTCGCCGCCTCAACCTTGCGGCCCTGACCTTGGACGGTGTTCACCCGCAGCGGACAGATGAAGGAGTGAAGCACGTCCTCGCGCTGGTAGGCGCCGTCACGCGCATCGTCGCGAACCTTCTGGAGCAGGATCTCGATAAAATCGAGGACCACCTTGCGCCGAACGATGTACTCCGTGAGGCTCCGCTGCTCGGCCTCCTCAATCGCCTTGCCGGCCTCGCTGACGGTCGCGGCGAATGTGTCGGCGCCCACCTGGTCCTCTTTCAGGCGCGTCAATACAGATCGGATTTTCTCCGCCTGGCGCTCGTCGCGACGGAACCGCTCGCGGGCTAGGTGCCCATAGATGGCGTCGCCCTTCAATTCGCCGGATGGAACGCGCTTTTGGAGTTCTTCGGTGTCGCCGAAGGCCACCGAAGGATAGGTCGCGGTGATCGCCTCGATCGTTTTCTTCTGCTCACCCTTCAGCTTGGCCAAAGGTTCCTCAAGGAACAGCTCGATGTGCGATGAGCAAACGTCGTTGATAATCCGGTCGAGAATCACGTCCTCAAACAGAAACTTCGTTCGTTCTTGATTGACGTTAGTGTCGAGAAACTCGCCCCTGACGATGCCATGGAACACGCTGTCGTCGTTCGCGCCGAAGTATTTGAGGCCAAGCTTCGCGTCGATGCTTTGCGAATGGACCGTCCGGTCGTGGGCGATGAAGTGGATGAAGTGCGAGCCCTTGAGGTCGGCGCTCGCTACCTTGTCACACTCCATCATCGTCAGCTTGAGCGTCCCGTATTCTTCGGTTTCCATTTGGATCTCAGGGGCGCGCCGTCGGACAATCTCGTTGATGGCCTCGGGGTAGGTCCGCGATTCATCGCCCACGTGGACCGAGATCGTCGGGCAGCGCCCCCCGATGAAGGTCGGCAAGAAGTGGGAGGTGAGATGCTGGAAAACGAAGTTTCCCCGGCCGGGAAACTTTTCCAGGTAGCCGTTCGATCTCAGGCCATCGAACCTCACGTGAAACGACGGTTCCGTTGCGTCGATCACCTCGGCGACGGTCACGTCCTTGATCTGGTCGTCGAGCTCAAGAACGAATTTGAAGCTACGCCGCTTCAGGCCGCCGCCGTCGTCGAAGACGCTGATCACCGAGATCCGTTCGAAGCAGTCCAACCACAGCAGGCGGCCGACGCCTTTGCCGCCGATTGCGATCTTGTGGTCGGTGTCCGTGGTGATGAACGCCTCCCAGTTCTCTTCATCAAGGCCGCGCCCGTTGTCCTCGACACTCGCCCAGACACCTTCCTTCTTTCGGTCCGTCGACACCGTGACGACGACTCGGCCCTTGGTGGCCACATCGGTCGGAAAGCGGGCCTGTGTGGCGTGGATCGCGTTGCTGACCGCTTCGAACAACGGCTGCAGGGCGTCCGCGACGTTGGCGGGCTTGGGAAGCCTCGCGATCCGCTTCACGAGATTTGGTCGGAGGGAGGGCAAAGAGGGTTCTCTTGCTGATGGACATTGGTGTCATTCTGGACTGTAGGCGGAAGAGGGGGCAGGGGCATCCCTCCGCATCGAGGCGCCTCAAGCCGGGGCCAGAACGCCCAGTGGATGCCCCTTCAAGGCGCGGCCTGTAGACCGCCCACGGCGCCAAGCACCAAGGCATGCTTCACGCAGCCCCGACATTGGCCGCAGGGGTATTCGCTGACATGACAGGAGAAGGTCCAGGGCAACCACGCTTCGATATCTGGCGCGCGCTGTACCAGTTGCTCTGAGGTCATGCGATGCGCTGGGGCCTGAACGCGCACGCCACCTTCCTGCAACGCTAACAAACGGCTTAGGGCGGTCACAAATGCTTGCCGTCCATCGGCATGGACGTCATCGCCTTTCACGGACCCGATCAGGATCTCGGACAGCCCCTCGTCAAGCAACCGCATCGCAGCAACGGTGACCAGCAGCTGGTTGCGATAGGGCCACCATTCCGGCGCCCCGGCGAGACTCGAGGGCTTGCGGCCCGCCAAATGGCCAGAGCCGAGTTCGGCAGTCGATAGGCGAATGACCTCGTGACGCAACTGAAGCCGTCGCGCGATCTCCGCAGCCGCCCTGACCTCCGCAACCGCCACACGCTGCCCATAGTCGACCGTCACCAGTACGTCAGGCCGCAACCACGCCGCCAACGCCGCCGAATCGATACCGCCGGAAAACAGGAGCGCCTTCATCGCATCGCCGCCCAGGCCGCACGGTAGACCGCGGTTGCGAAGTCATCAACGATCTCGCATCCCGTTCCCAACGGCATTGTGACGTCATGCTGCCGCACGTTCTCGGCCAGCCCGACGACCGGAATGCCCCGAAGGCGGGCGTGGCCGACCTCGAACAGCGTGCCGGGATCTCCGCCGTCCAAGATCGCCAGCACCGCCGTACAGGCGTCGAGCGCCGCCAGATCGCGAGGCGCAACCACCTCGGGATCACCAAAGCCGACGTCATGAAGCGGCGAGAACACATCGCAACCGAGGCCTATAAGCGCTGATCGGGCCTCCTCGACGACCCAGCGTTCGCCGAGGGCGAAGAAGGGAGACGCCAGATAGACGCGCCCCGGTGTCGTGGCTGCCGGCAAAGGCGCGCCATGCTGAAGATCGGCAGGAGACGGCAATGGCAGTGCGCGGGAGGCGACATAGTGGGCAACCGCGCGTGAGGCCAAATCCGCCGCCGCCACCGGATCACGGCCTTCGACTGCCCAATAGAGGGCGAACGCCGCCGAGAACACATCACCGCTGCCAATCTTGAAAATACGAGCACTGCGGTACGCAGGTGCACGGCCGAGCCAGCCGCTTGGCGCATAGACCTCCGCGCCGTAGGCGCCGCGTTTCACGACGAGGATGTCGTCCTTGGCGCCCGCGAGCAGCAGTTGCGCCGCTTCGGCCAAATCGGCTGCCGGCGATATGGCGCGGAGTTCCTGTTCATTCAGGATCGTTGCCAGGCGGCCCGCCGTCGAACCGTTGGCGCGGTAACCCACGCCAGAAGACTGCGGATCGAAGATCGCGGTGCTGGCGTTCACCTGAGCATCACCCTCAAGAAGGCCGAAGCGCAGGATGGTCTCACCTTCGACCTCAAGGGGCGTTTCACGCTCGCCGCTCCAGTACATGTCCGGTCGGCTCAACGGATGGAAGTAGTGGAAGCTGGGAGTCTGGCGGCTTGAAGTCGTACGCAATCGGACGCCGCTGAGCCCCATGAGCTGTTCCGCCTGGCCACTAAAGCCTGGCTCGCAGTAGGTGACGAGTTCGACGTCCGGAATCTGGCGCGCCAGCGCCGCGGCCGCTCGGCCGCCCGAGCCATAGAGATGGTTCCACGCCGGAACGAGACAGCGTTCCTGATACAGACCGCCGGTGATAATCATCAGTGAGGTCGCTGGCTCCGGTAGACCCGGATCATCGGCGGTGTCTGAGTACCGACGACCTCGCCCCTGTATCGGTGGCCTTCGGACCAGCAGGCGATAAGGTCGATGAGTTCGTTTGCAGCAGCGAGGGAGCCAGCGATCTGCCCTGTGCCAGGCACCCGACAGACGACCCGGCTGAATGGGGTTCCCGGCTGAACCTCCACATCGAGCTGGGCGCCGGGCGTAAGGATCGCAACAACTGCAGGGTCGGGCCCCTGCAAAGGGGTGATGAAGTTGAGGTTGCAGTGATCCGTGTCCGGTCGACCGGGATCGCCCTCACCACCGCCGCCGCCCCCGCCGGAGCCGCCGCCATTTCCGCCGCCCGTGGGGCCTGTCCGGGTTCTGCCAGCCATGATTCGCTCCCAGCCTTCAACTAGAGGCTACTGGAAGCGGGGCCGTCTCAACAGGGACGTGCGATCGCCAGCGGCAGTCGGCGCATCTGCGACCACATAACCGCGTCGAGCACGGCGGCGTCGACCCCGATCCGACGCGCAAAGGTCAGGAACAGTTCCTCCAATCGTGCGTAGTCCCGCGGTAGGCGGATATCGCGCCCGAACACCTGCATCAGCTGGCAGGCCCGCACGATGTGGATGTCGAGGATGGCGACGGCGTCGCTGCCGGTGTGGTTGCGAACGATCCAGGACGCGGTTTTGGGCCCAATGCCGGAAATCCTCATCAGATCATCTCGAAAGAGGTGCGGGTCGCTCGTTCGCACAGGGCGGTCGCAGAGCAGGGTCAGGGCCCGCACTATTCGAGCCGAACGCTGACGCGGGAATCGATAGCGGATTTGGCGCCGCTCCACCGTTAGCGGCCTGCGAAGCATCTCAAAAATCTGCTCTTCGCCGGGCGGCGGAGCGCCATCGAAGACGCCCTCGTCCGCCAGGCGTTCGTAGGCGGCGAGCGCTACCTCCGCTGAAATGCCATGGCCGCCCAGCAGGCAGAAGCCGACCTCGGCCGCTAGATTCCCATCAAGGCAGACAAAGCCGTGAGCGGCCTCCGGAGCGGTGCGGGCGACGGCTGCCCAGTAGGCTGGGCTGAGCACGTCTGAGACCGAGCCCCAAGCAACCCCCGGCATCACCTCTTCCTCCGGCGCCGGCAGCGTCCAGCTGGCCATCCGCCCATCAACCATCGCGAACGCCGTTTGCATTGAGACTCCTTGACGAAAGCGTTTGATGCATTTTTATGTAAATGCATGACGGATGGCAAGCCGAACCGCACGGCCTTGGCGGATGATCTAGAGCAGGCTCGGCGTGTTGCAGGGGTGAGCCAGCGCGCCTTGGCTGACGACTTGGGGATTTCGCAAGGGCACTACTCGAAGCTCGTGGACGGGCTCGTGAATGACAAAAAGCGCTATGTTGAAAGGGGTTTGCGCCTGCTCTCCGCTGAAGAGCAGGCAGGTGAAGACCTCGACGGGCTCGTGCGGGCTGTCGCGCGCGAAATCCGGATGTCGCCAGCCTTCCGACGCCTAGTCGGTGCGGCCCTCACATATTCTCGTCGCGATGCATCGTGATGCATTCGCGATGCATCCTTTGCTGATGTCAGTCGCGGTGTGTTACGTCGCGCTCAGCCGCAAGCGCTTCGCGTAGGTCTTGTGCGCTCTGACGGGCCGTCTCAGCATGTGTGCGCCAGATTGCTAGATCGGTTTGGGGTGTGGCCAGGGCCAGGTAGGCGCCGTCGATCAGGCGTTCTCGGAGGTCCCGCACGCGGGCGAACAGGCGGCCCCGCAGATAGGGGCGAAGGCTTTCCGTCAGCGCCCCGATCCTGCGCATGGACTCGACGCACCGAACCAACCGCGGCTCGCGACGCGGGTCATCGTCTGAAACCGCAAAGGCGTCGCCACCCAGGCTTACGAGCGTGTCAATTTCACCGGTGAGTTGGTCCGCCTGCTCCAGAAGCTCGGTCCGCCGCACCTTTGCTAAGGCGTCCAGTCGCTCGGCGCGGTCCCTGATCTCTGCGGCGTCACGTTGTAGCGCCATCGCGAGATCGCGGGGCCGAATAAACAACTCGTCGCGGTCATGGAGCAGCCCAGATAGGCGTATGGGATAGCTGTCGATCAAGGCGTGACTGATCGCCAGGCCCATCTCCAAGCAAGCGCCGAGCAGAGTCGCGACATCATCGATATCGGCCGCCATGACATTGGGCGGGTCGCCAGAGTCGTCATAGAGGTGTCCGCGGATCTGTCGTTCGAGCCGATCCTTTTCCACCAGCGTTTGATTGAAGACGTGACGGCAGATGTCATCCGCCGCGACCTCAGCCAGCTCCTCGAGATTCGTCAGGGTCACATTGGTGCTGCGCACGGCCATGAGCGCGCCAGCCTGAAAGCCGCTCTCTGAGAGAAGAATGGCTCGGTCGGCCCCGACGTCTTGCGCGATTTGCACAAGCGTCATGACCTGCTCCTTGCGAACCGAAGACTTCCAGAGCTTGCACTCGACGATCCACAGGACCGACACGCCGGCGATCGTCAGGCGTACGACCACATCCACGTCGTGTGAGGCGCGCGCACCGACCAAGGTCTCTTCAACGGTGGCGTCAAAGCCCATCTTTCGAAAAAGCGCCGCCGCGTCGTGTTGGTACTGCCTCCATTCAGTGGACATGCTCGTTCCCCGCCAAGCAGGCCTAGAGGATTTTCTTGAGAGGCAACCGGTTGACGCGCGCGGCGGTGATCTTCTTGCGGATGAAGTCCTCCAGGTCGCCTTCTCGCTCAAGCAGCGCCACGATCTCCTGGAGCGTGCAGAGCACCAGGGTGCGCTGATTGAGGAAATCCTCGGCCACCTTGATCGCGCTGGGCGTGAAGTCGGAGTTGGAGATAAAGAGACCGCTCACGCCGGCCCTGAGCATCAGCCGGCTGATGTGGGGCGAGATTTCAGCGTAGCCGATGCTCTCGGACCACCACTTGATCTCCACGAGCAGAAGTTCGTTGTCGATCTTGATGACGCCATCAATCTGCTCGACGACCCCGACGCCATCACCACCCTTCCGCCGGACATCTTCCTCGACAAGGATGCCGCAGGCGGCGAACAGGGCGTTGAGCGCGACTTCGAGCTGCTTGCCGCGGCGCTGGGCGTCAGCCTCGGCGAATACGCCGAAAAGCTTCGTCTTGGCCTCCACGATAGCGGTCTTTCGTTTCTGGCGTTCCGCGCGCTGTGCCGTCTGCTCGCGCTCACGTTCGGCGCGAGCCGCGTCGGTCTGCTGCTTGTGGGCCAGATTGATGCGGGTGATGGTGTCCTTCGCGTTGACCGTCTTCTGGATTTGCGCGACGCGGCCGACAGCTTCATTCTGCTTTTCGGGCCAGCAGACAGAGAAGTCGTCGAACTCCACGACACGGCGTAGCAACTCCCGTCGCATCGACAGGGTCCGATCGCCTCCTTCGTTGAGCGCTGTGAGGAAGGTTCGCGCAATGTCGTACTTGTTGATCGCGCTCCTATCTGTCGCCAGCTGCTCGTCGGTGTCGACGGTCATGCTCGCCGGCATGCCTGCTCCGCGAAAGAACAGGACGACGTCCCGCTTTGAGCGACACAAGAGGGGGATGGTGTCGACAAGCTGGCCGAAGAGTTCGGGCGGAAAGTGGAAGGCTTCGCTCTCATTCATGTCGAGGATTCGGTGATTGAATTTCTTGTTGAGCGACTTCTCGCCTTCGCCCCCAAATTAGGAACGCGACGCCCACTTGGCGACCCCATTCGGCTCGCCTTCCACAGGCCCCGAAGCGTAGGCCGCCTCGACCGTCTCACGAGGTGACCGGGCCGGCGTTTAGACCGCCGGCCCGCGCGGCGTGCGGCATCAGGAACGCTCGCAGGTCGGCGAGCACTTCTTCGAGCGCGGCCGGCGCAAGTTCCAGGTCCTCGATGAACGCACGCCATTGCGCCTGCTTGGCGCCGTCCGCTGCAAAGGCCGGGGTGAGGCCGTCAGGCGGCACGGCCGGAATCGCCGTCTCGCGCCGTGCGAAGGTGGCGGCGATGGCGCGGGCCAGCCGTTCGGGGTCGAAGTCGTACGTTCGGGCCAGTACCCAGACGTCATAGAAGTCTTTCATTCGGCTGTTGGCGCGGCCGAGCGCCACCATCGCCTGGAACTTCTCGGCCACGACGGTCTCGCGGGCGTAGGCGCGCAGCCGCGGCGGCGGCAAGTCGAGCAACACCGGATAGTCGATCAGCTCCGCGCCGGGCTCCAGCGCGTCGCCGAAGCCGATATCGATATTGATGGCGATCCGGGCGCCGTCGAGCGTGGCGCGCGTCCGCAGCCGGACGCCGCCGTACTCTACCTCTTCACGGATCGGCTCGGCGCGCAGCCCGTCCGTGTCGAAGATCAGGCCGTCGTCCGCGTCGGCCGCCATGATCTCCCGGAACACCTGGACCAGGGCCTCGGGATCAGGATCGCCGAAGCCTAGGAGGTCAAGATCGCGGGTCCCCCGGTGCGGCGCCTCGAACCAGGTCATCACCAGCATGGCGCCCTTGAGCACGAAACGGTGCGCGACCGGCGAACGGCTGAGCCGATAGAGCAGGCGTTCCAGGGCGTAGCGGGTCAGCACGAGGTCAAACGCTTGGCCCTGCGCCCGTGCGTGGTTGAGCAGCCGCGCGCGCACCGAGGCGGCAATGTTAAGCGGCGCCTTAGGCATCGGCGGTGAAGGCCTCAAGATAGGGGCGGACCTTGGCCCAGGCGCCCAGGCGCTGGGCAAGGTCGGCGAGCGCGGCAGGCGACGCCTTCCGCTGGCGCAGGATCTCGCGCAGCGCTTCGATGGCGAGGTTACGCCCGGCCGTACGCTCCTGGCGGAAGGCGTCGATCACGGAACGCGCGGCGCCGAACACCTTCACATCCACGCCGTCGATGACGTGGTGTTCCACGTCCTGCTCCAGCAGGTTCCGTGAGAGCCTGACAATCCGCAGCGGCGGGCGATCGGCCGTGGGGCGCCAGTCCTTCAGGCCGATGGCCATCCAAACGCGCCGTGGCAGCTGGTCGGTGAGTCCGTGGAAGGCAAGCGCCGAGGCCAGGCAGATGACCCCTTTGGGCACGCGCTTGGCCGCCTGCGCGAGATCATGCTGGCTATCGACGGCAACGTCGGCGAGCTGGTAGAGCCCGCGGCCGAGCCGCACCACCTCGCCGGCGGCGACCAGGCGGCTCAGGGTCGCCGGGGTCACGCCCTCGGCGCGAAGCTCGGACGCCCGCATGAGACCGCGGTTGTGGAGTAGCGTCGCGGCCCAGACGGCGAGCGTCTGGTCCGATGTGGATGGTTCATTTCCTCGGCGTTCCGGGGTTTTCATCCGAGGTTTTGTACCATCTCCGTCGTGGGTGGGGAAGCGAAAGCCTCAGCGAACGCCCTCGATGTCGGCGCCGATGCGGCGGCCTCTTTCAAAGGGATTTGTCCGAAAAATGCATGCAAATTTCGGACAGAGGTGACACGGACGTTTCAGACGTCGGGCCCCCGCTGGTCGATCGATAAGACAACCCGCTAAACTGTGGCCATGTCCTTGGTGCTGACATCGGATGAGTTGGGCGAGGCGGGGGAGACTCTGTTCGCCAACCTGTGCGTCCGAGGCGGCCTGACCTGCAACAAGAGCCACCGTGATCGGATGGGCTGGGACTTCGTGGTCGAGTTCCCCATGTCGCCGCTCGGTGCGGCGCTGGCGCTCGACCAACGCCTGCCGACGGCCTGCGCTGTCCAGCTGAAGTCCACCGCGGGCGCGGGCCCTGTCAGACTAAGCCTCTCGGCGGCGGACCGATTGGCGAAGGATCCGCGGCCAGCCTTCATTGTCATGCTGCGCCTGACTCCAGGCGGCGAACCGCGTGCCGGCTATTTGATTCATCTGCTGGGGCCGGCGCTGCACCGTGTGTTGCATCGCCTGCGCGCGGCGCACGCGCGGAAGCGCTTCGACACCAACAACATCATGATCACCTTCGATCACCGGAAGTTGGGGGTGAAGTTCGATCCGACCCCCGACGGCCTGACTGGCGCGCTTCGCCACGCCTGCGGGGAGGACCGGGCCGCCTACGCAGTCGAGAAGCAGCGGCAGCTCGACGAGTTGGGCTATGATGAAGGGGGCTTGCAGGCCGAAGCGTTGTTCTGGGTCGAGAGCGCCGATCACCTCAGCGACATTGTCCTCGGCCTGCTGCCCGTGCGGCCCGAGCGTCTCCGTGCATTCGACACGCGTTTCGGCATCCGCCTCCCCTACACCGGGTCGGTGTTCGAAGGGCTGGAGGAGCTTCGAATCGAACCACCGAGCGCGGGGTCCTGCACGGTTTCCATTCGGGGTGTTGGCTTGTCCCCGGCAGCTGTTTTTGAGGCGGAGATGTTCGCCGGCCTGCCGTCGGCGATGGAGGACGGCGCATGGCTCCTCGTCTGTCATCGGGACTTCACCCTCAAGTTCAGCGCCGGCGCGGCCGCCTTCAACTCGACCGACGCCTTCGACACCACCTTGCGAACGCTTTTCGCATGGATCCATCTGGCTCGCGGTCTGGCTTACCTGGCGGCGGGCGGAGGCGCGATCACGCTGACGCCCGCGGCGATGGCGGACGCCAGCGTCACTCTGCCGATGACGTCCGACATGGACGGGCCATACCTCAAGCAGTTGCCAGAGTGGGTGCTCGTCCTAGAGGGCTGGGACCGGCTGCTGGGCTTGGCAGGTGTCCCACCCTCGGAGCCCTTCTCACTGCACGACCTCTGGGCGGCACGAGGCGCGGCCCTTGCCGTGGATCTGTTCGGGGATCGACCCAGCCGGGCCTGGTTCGCTTTTGATCGGGCTGACCTTGGCGATCCCGACGGCCGTCTGGACGGAGTCTACATCAACACGGCCAGCCTTGCCGGCGCCACGATCAGCTACGGCGTCAAGGTGACGCTTGAAGTCAGCGACGCCCATCCAGATGAATATCGCTCCACACGCTTCCAACCGTTGGACATTCGCCCGGCCGTGGCGGACCTCCAAGATTATGCCGAAGAACTCGCTGAGCAGCATGGCTTGAAGGTCGTGATCAATCCCGCCAACGTGACTGAGGTCGATGCGTCAGCGCCCGAGGCGACGATCTGACAGGCGGCTAGGGCCTTGGAGACTGTCGTGCCAGCTGCGGTTGCCCGCTTCCGCCTGCATGGCCTGAGAAAGCTGAACTGGGCGGAACGCGCCAGCCAGGCCTATGAGGCGCACCTCGCGGCGCTCGGGCTGGACGTTTGGCTTGAGCCCGGTCCCATGGCCCTCATCGTCGGCCCGAATGCGGGCGGCAAGAGCACCCTGATCGACCTCTTCCGCGCTTTGGGCGACCCCGCGCTGTGGCCCGGCCTCGCCCGTGAGAACTATCCGGGAGATGACTTTTCCGGCTTCGATGTCGCTGGAGCGGACTTCGTCCTCTCGGTCCGGTTTTCCAAATACACGCCGGAAGCCAGCGACACGTTCGACAAGCTGACTATCCTCGCTGTGGCGGAGGGACCAGGCGGCCAGCGTCAGGCCCGCGTGGTGGCGCCGAAGTACGACCTGGACGGCGTCTGGCCGGATCCCCTCCAAGCGGTTCTAGAGGTCTGCGGCCTGCCGCCGGTCCGCTACCTCGCGCCGTTCGGGGACTATCCGGCGTCCGACCTGACCGACGAGGTGCTGGTCGCCATCCTGAACGCGCTCAGCCCACATTTCCCGTCCGTGCTCTCCAATCCTCAGGTCGCGCCGTTCAAGCGCTTCAAGGGCCAAGCCGCCGGGGAAGGTCGCATCGGCGTGCTGTTCAAGGACGACCCTGGTCAGCATGCGTTCGTCCATCGCCGGGCGCTCCCGCTCGGTTGGCTGCAGCTTGCCTCGGTCTTAGCGTTCCTTCGGCGCTGCGAGCCCAACAACTTGATCGTCCTGGACGAGCCCGATCGGCACCTACATCCCAGCCTGCAACGGGTTATGCTGGACCTGGTCGCCGCGGAGCGGCAGCGATTGGACGCCCAGGTGATCCTGGCGACTCACTCTTCCGTCCTGACCAATCCCGAACTCACCGCCCGGATTGGCGCCAAGAGCTTCGTCGCCGCCCGCGGACGCTGCGAGCAACTGAGCGACGCACGCAGCGTCTTGGACGACCTGGGTGTCAGCTCCGGCGACCTCGTCCAGGCGAATGGCTTGATCTGGGTCGAAGGGCCGAGCGACCGGATATACATCAAGGCCTGGTTGGACCGCCTGGCTATTGACCGAGGTGAAATCCCTCCGATTGAGCGGGTTCACTACGCCTTCGTGTCCTATGGCGGCGCGCTCCTTAAGCACCTGGCGCTGGGCGGCGACGAACCAGCCAAGGTCGATCTTCGCGCTATCAATCGCAACTTCGTGGTCGTGATCGATCGAGACCTGCAGCCCGATGATGACACTGCGTTGACCGGCGAAAAGGCCCGCTTCCTGGCCGAGGCAGCCGCGCTCGGCGCCGGGGGTCAAGTCTGGATCACCCAAGGCTACACCATTGAGTCCTACCTTCCCTCCGACTGGCCGGCCGCGGCTCGGCACATCGTCCGAAGCGACGGTCGTGTCCGGGTACAGGGTATCTCGAAGGTCGAACTCGCCGACCGATTTGCCAGCGCGGCCAATCCTTGGACCGAGAGCTTTGCAGCGGAGAGCGACCTGCCCGATCGGATTGCACAGCTGCTCGATCGGGTCTCGGCTTGGCAGACCCCGCAGGAGCTGATCGAGCCGCCCTATCTTCCGCCCTTCCTGCGCGTCCAAGACCCCTAAGCAGGTTCAAGACGACTTCGGCCTTCCGTCACCTCCTATGCAAAGGCGTCCTCGGCGACGCTCTTCGCCACCTCGATCACTTGGTCGGCTCGGCCGAGCTTCAGGTCATCCCGGGCGCTGGCTCCACCAAGCTCGGGATGGTGCTGGACCAGGAAGCGGTAGACAGTCCACGAGCTGTCGCCGAGGAGCTCGAACAGCGTAGGCAGGACCTCGACGGCTGGCCGCTCGCATCGACCTGCCAAGCAGGGAAGCGAAGGTCCGTTGGCGCCTTCCAGGGCCAGGATTTCATGCCTTTGGCTCTTGGCGTTCACGGTCGCGCGGGAGACCCCGAGGAGTTCGGCGAAGGCCTCGGCGCCTAGCATCTCCTCGCCGCTCAGAATCTCCGCCGCGCGATGCTCGCCTCGTTCGCGGGCCGCCTCAAGGGCGCGGTCGAGGCCATCATCATTGTCGGCCATGTTACACTGCACCCCCATCCTCTAGGCGCTGGACAGTGTTCTGAACCCCAGGCCTGGAAGCCTCACTGGCCGTCGCTGCCGCGAACCTCAGGTCACAACGCTGCACTCTCTCGGAATAGAGGGGAAGGGGTTTCCCTACGGTTCTGGCCCTATCCGGAACGCGCCAGTATGAAGGTCCTTTCTAAGAGCGATTGGTGGCTGGCTCGTGCAGTTCATGGGATTGAAGAAGAGCGAGCGGACGAAGCTCGAATCTGAGGTCGTTTCTAATGACGCGCGGCTGAAGCTGACTCGCATGATCCGCAAGCGGTGTGACAGCAGCGACGTCAATGTCGGGCTGATCAATCGCAACCACTACATCAACATCGCCCGCACCGTGCAGGGGCTGCCGATCTATCGGCTCGAACCGGACGACATGGGGATGTATCAGAGCGAGGAGTTCGGCTGGCACATGGCCGAGACCGAGCTTGCCATGCGCAGGCCTTCCTCAGCAGAGCTAATCGAGATTTTGGGCGACATGCTGCAGGAAGGCATGCTCGATCTCGGCGCCGTTAATGACATCCTCGCCGGCGACAATGTGTCGGTCCGCTTCGAGGCGAAGGGTTTCGACGACGACATCTTGGTGCGGCTTTTGTCCGACACGGAGATCGAAGAGGAGGAGGATGACGCCGAACATCCGAATATCCGTCTGCTGACAGCCCGAATGGAGGCGGCGTTTGCAGATAAGGATTTTGCGGCGGTGCTGCATGCGAGCGCCAGCATCTTCGAAACACTCGCCAAGCTCGTGTTCGACAATCCGAATGTCGAAAACGAGACGCTTGGCGGGATGTTCGGCGGCTACCGCAAACGCTCCGAACTGCCGGAGCCTGTGCTCGACTACATCCTGGAGACCTATCAGCGGCGCAACCGCGAACCTCTGGCGGGCCACGGCGCGACCAAGCCGCCCACCGTGTCGCCGAAGGACGCTGCCGTGCTGATTGAGATGACCAAGATGTGCGTGCGGATTGAACGACGCCTTGCGACGCCGGAGCTCGATGCCAAGTCGGTTCGGGCCGCGCCGATGCCGCGGCCCGCGGTCGCAAAGGCGTCCCCTTCGCCGCCAGAGTCGCGCGTCAAGTCCAAGCCGATCAAGGTGGACAAGAAGGCCGGCAAGAAAATCAAGATAACGAAGGCAAAGGGCGCGAATTCATCCAAGCGACCCCGCGCGGCGCGCTAGCTCGCGCCACGCGCCTGGTAGCGCACCAGATAGATGCTGACTGCGCAGGCCACGGTCACCACCAGCTCGGCTTCTTCGAAGCGAGGTTCGCCGCCTTCTTGGATGTGGCGGCCCTGTTCCGATGCAAAGCCCCAAAGCTTATGCAACGCGCTGTCCAATGGTGGCGGCAAGGTCAGCCGACCAATGATCTTGCCAAGCGTGTCGCTGCTGCCATCGACCTGACGCGCGACGCATTCGAGCGCGGCCATGGCGTGCTGGATGGACCCGGTGACGTCGGGCGCCGGGCGCCGGGAGATATCGGTCAGCGCCTCGTGGATTTCGTTGGCGGCCGTTGGCGCGCCAGCCTGCAGCATTGTCTCAACCGCGTCGCGGGTGGCAAGCATGAACGCCTCCGACCCGCGGACCACAAGGACACCGTTTTCCAACGCCCAGCCGACGCCCAGCTCGCGAAAACTATGGTTGAGCCTGTCGGCGAACTGGCGCTGCTGCTCGCCTGAATAATCCCCCTTGCCAACTTCAGCATAGAGCCGCTCGGCGAGGTCGTAGATCTTGTACCAGGGCGCGTCGTCGACGAGCCTGGAGACCTCGTGCTCAATATTGCCGGCCGACCAATTGTTCGGGTCGGGCCGCTTGAGAAGCACTTCGCAGACCACGTCGCGCATAGCGCTCGGGCCTAAGCCGCAGGCATAGCCCAACATTGTGATCGCATCCCGAACGCCCTCGGGCGCGTCTTCGCGAATGGTGATCTCCGCGTCAGGCGCCCTAAAGCCGAATCGCGCCGAGAAGGGGGAGTTGGGATCGTTCATGCCGTTGCCATAGCAGCGCCTCGGGCGCCTAAAAACAACCGACCCCATCGAGGCGCGTCGGTAGGCCGGCCTTTCGCAGCAGCTTTCTCAGCAACAGCCCTGAAGACGGAGAGCGGCCGGCAGGCGTGCTCGGTCCCGCCGCGTGCCGCGGCTCCTACGGGTCCGCCCCTTCGGGCGCCTTAAGGCGCCGCCGGCCGCTCGACGGCGCGTCCCGCCGTGCAGCGACAGGTCAGGCCTGTCGCGCAGGCTCCTTGCAGCCTTCTCCCTTGCGCCGCGCTGGCGCGCGGCCGTGGCTTAGGGCGCCGACCTCGGCGCGCTTCGGAGCGGCTTCCGCCCAGCTTCGGTCCCCTCGCAGGACGCATCGGATCCAACCGCAGGGCAGGGGCCCTGCAGCCGGTTCCCCGCGAAGCCGCCCGCAGGGTATCGCGGCGGCTGAGGCAGTTCTTCGGGCTGCCGAGCAGGCGCGCGCCATGGCGATGGCCGACGCAGCCGCAGTCACAGAATTGCGAGGCCGTTTGGCTGCCGGACTGCCCGATAGCGTTGGCGATTTGGTGGCCGCTGCTATCGAGGCGGAACGGCGCGCTGCCACGACGCTGGCAGCCGCTCAGGCTGCGGCGGCCGCAGACGAAGCGCGTCGTGCTGTTGCGAGCGCTGGCCGGGATTATCTACGAGAGGGATTGCCTGCGCTAGAGGCGGAGCTGGCCGCGTTGGATGAACAGATCACCGCCCGGGAGGCTACGCAGCGATCCGCGGTCGAGCGGCTTGCGGCCACGGGCCAGGCGGATGCGAACGCCGCTGCGCTCGACACCCGGCTGGTCGAGGTTCGCGGCGTCCGGGCGACCGCCGAAACCGCGCGGTTGGACGCTGAGGAGGTGGTCCGTCAGGCCCTGGAGGCTGAGGCAACAGCACGGTCAAGTCTGGAGGTGGCGGATGCCGCGCTGCGCCGCCTAGCCGCCGAGCAGGAGGCGGCGGCCGCGGCTCTGGTCGCGCTGGAGACCCGTTGGCGGAATGCTGGTTTGGCTGGGACGCCGAGCGCGGCCACGCTAGAAGCGGCGCTTTCTGCCATCGCTGAAGCATCGCGCGAGATTGAACGGCTCGAGGATGAGCGAACGGTCCTCATCGCAGCTTATGAAGCGACCGTGCGCGACCAGGAGCTACGTGATCCCGCAACTGACATGGCTCGCGTGGGCGGCGAGGGGGCCGCGGACGATCCAGAGCGTCACGAGGTCGAGTTGACCGCGCGCCTCGAGGCCGCTGGGACCGGTCTGCGCCTATCGCGCTCATGTTCGGCGGGTTTTGGCACGCCGACAACATCAGCAGGATCGTCTCTAGCTACCTCTACGCCAACCGCATTGCGCTCTACGATCTGTTGGGCTCCGACGACCCGGTGGTGCGTGTCGGCGCCATCAGACTGCTCGGTCAGATGCCGTCACGACAGACCTTGACCAAGCTTGGCGAGGTCGTCGCTAGCCTTCGCGAACGGCCGCCGACTTGGACGTATGAAGAGTTGCCAAGGTGGGTAAAGGTCTCTGGGGGTGGCTATCTACTTGGCGACTTCAAGTATGATGCGCGCAACAAGGGACACTACGAAATCGAATCCGCCTTGAGTGTTATCCGCAACGTGGAAACGAATGTTGGGTGGAATGAACAGAGAGCGGCGCTCCATCAACTCATCGACGAACTAATCGATGACCCCCGTCCGGACCGATTACGCGACGCGATTCCTACTCTCAACTACGACGAAGTGGGCGTCATCAAGCTGCTGCAGGCGGGCTTGGACAGGCGGGATCCGGATCGCTGGACCGTGCGCAAGACGCACTGGAACATCCTGATTAGCCGAAACCGACGTCGGCGCATCGAACTGTCGGACGACGACCGTGGTGGTCTCGCGCAACCTCTGGGCCTTGGCGAGCGGGGGTATGGAAGGACGGCGCCCACGTCGGTGTCGGCGTGCGTGCTTACGACTATTGGAGAGAATACACCTATCGATGCTGGGGCTGGGAGCCGGCGATCAAGGGACACTACGACTCCGACTAGGGGTTCATTGGCTGCTGGGTTTCGCCCGGCGCGCTTCACGCCAACAGCTTGCGAGTCGCCGCCACGGCGTCGCGCGCGCCCTTGCCAATAAATACGCCATCGCTGGCGACAGTAATAAGTTGAAAGCCCATGGCCGCCATTCTCGCGCCGTAGGCGGGTGACATGTTCTGGATGCCGGCGACCTTGCCGCGGGCCTTAGTCAGGCGAATCAGCTCAGCATAGATCGCAAGCATATCTGGTTCTTCGCGGTCTAGGATCGGGGGAAGGCCATAGGAAAAGCCGAGATCAGACGGCCCCACATAGATCCCGCTGATTCCTTCTACATTCAAAATAGCTTCCGCGTTGGCCACAGCCTCACGGGTTTCGATTTGCGGCAGGATCATCACTTCGTCATTGGCGATGGACTGGTAGGGCGAAAGCACGCCGTAGGCCGCAGCCCTCACCGGTCCGTTTGATCGCATGCCCAGGGGCGGATAATAGCAAGCCTTGACGAGCGCCTTCGCCTCTTCTTCTGTGTTGATCATGGGAATGATGACGCCCCAGGCGCCCGCGTCGAGCACCTTGCCGAGAATTCCCGGCTCACCCCAGGGCACGCGGACGAGCGGTGTAGTCGGATAAGCCTGACAGGCCTGTATGCACGCGACGGCGGAGGCATAGTCGTGCAGACCGTGCTGCATGTCGAAGGTGATGCTGTCCCAGCCCGCCTGGACCATGAATTCGGCGGTATAGGTCGATGGCAGAAGCGACCAAGCGTTAAGGGCGACCTTGCCCTCCTGCAAATGGGCTTTGAGCGCGTTGGGCATGACGTATCCTGGGTGCGGAGGGATCAGAAATAGGTGCGGATCGATCCGATCACGCGGTAGTTGTCATCGACGAGGTGGATCACGCGCCACTTGTCGAAGGTGAGGCAGGGATGGGAAATCCCGAAGCCGAGCATGTCGCCGATCGCGAGCGGGGAGTCCTCAGGGGTCTCCATGATGCAATGCTGGTCGTTGAGCGTGACGACGCGATGGTCCCTAGGCGCCGCCATCGCTTGCTCGAGCCCCGATCCCGGCCGGTACCAGGCTAGCGGTGTTGGCATATGATCATAGGAGACGTCACGCTTGCCGAACGAGATGATCGCCCGGTCGGGCTCCGGCATGGACTGCACATAGCCCCAAATCTCCAGAGCGGATCTCAACTCGCCAAGGCTGTCGGGAAGATCGGGGCGTCGCGCCTTCATCTGCTCGAAGAGATAGGTGTACATGACCGCGTCGTGGGTCAGGTAACAGCCGCTCCTGAGGAGGACACGATGCTGCTGGGCGAGCTCGACAGCGGTGAGTTTGCCGGCGACCAGGTCGAAAAAGGCTGACCCGCCCGCCGTGAGCAACACCTCGCCGGGCGCAAAAAGCTGCTCCTGTGCGCAAGCGTTGATCAGGTCGACCATCGTGTCGAGGAAGGCTTCGACCTTCACAAGGGTCTCGGGATAATCAGCGCCGCGGATAATCCCTTCGAAGCCCTCGACGCCAGAGAGCGCGATGACATCCTTGGCGTCCGCGCAAGCGCGCGCGACCTCCAGCGCTTGCGCCACGGTTCGGCAACCGGTGCGCCCCTCCGCGAATCCTATCTCCACAAGGACTTGAAGAGGACGCTTCAGGCCCCGGCGGCGCGCGATCGTCGCGAGTTGGTTGAGGTTCGCGATGGAATCGACCAAGCAATAGAATTCGAACTGCGGATCGGCGTTGAGTTCCTCCACCAGCCATTCGATCGCCGAGCGGCCGACCAACTGATTGGCGAGGAGAATGCGCTGGTGTCCAAAGCTGCGGGCGACCTGCAGGTGATGGGGGGTCGACAAGGTGATGCCCCAAGCGCCGTCAGCGAGCTGGAGATCGAATAGGCTCGGACTGAGCGTGGTCTTGCCGTGTGGCGCAATGTCTGTTTGCGACAGCGCGGTGAATCCCTTCATCCAGGCGCTGTTGCCCCGAAGCGCGCTGAGCTTAATCACCGCCACTGGCAGCGGCAGATCTTCTGCCAGCAGGCTCCAATTTTGCTGCGCGACGTCGTCTAGTTCCACAACGCCGGCCCGGCCAGGCATGCCCTTTTCACGGGGACCAAGCGGCGCCTCGCTCGGGTGGCTTGGCAGCGTGATCGCGACCGCAGTGATTTGTGCGATTGTCATATAGTCTTTACTAGATATCTTTTGGGAGGCTGGCAACCTCGGTAGAGCAGGCAAAGCGCATGACGCGCAAAAGCTTTGGGAAATTTCTACAAACAGACATAGTTTTTGCTAGATATCTGGATGAGGCGCGGCCATGGTTGTGGACCCTCAGCGAGCGCCAGGATGCGAAAGTCGAGCCATGCGGTCCGTCCAAACCCTTCAAAAAAGTCTATCCTTCGGTGAAGCCCCAAGGTGGCGACCCGGAGAGGGGCTCTACTTCTCGGACATTCATGCTCAGCGCGTTCTCTTGCAGCGACTCGACGGCGAGCTTGAGGAGATCGCCGCGTTCGATGGTCCTGTGTCGGGGCTCGGCTGGCTCCCGGATGGCCGGCTGCTGGTGGTGTCCATGCATGATCGCCGGTTGCTGCGCCGCGACCGGGACGGGGTTTTTCGCACCCATGCCGATCTGAGCGAGGTGGCGGGCTGGCACGCCAACGACATGGTGGTTGACAGCAACGGTGTGGCCTATGTCGGAAACTTTGGGTTTTCGATCGCCCCCGTGCGCGAGGAACCTCGGCCGGCCAATTTGGCGCGTGTTATGCCCGACGGCGCCGTTAGCATCGCGGCTTCAGAACTCTGGTTCCCGAACGGCGCGGTCATCACCCCAGACGGTCGTACGTTCGTGATCGGCGAAAGCGCCGCGCGGCGGCTGACCGCGTTCACGATCACCAAGACCGGCCTCCTGACCGATCGCCGATCCTGGGCGACAATGCCCGACGGCGCCCTTCCCGACGGCATTTGTCTGGACGAGGAGGGAGCCATCTGGGTGGCTTCGCCGTCCTCTCGCGAACTGCTTCGTATTGCGGAAGGCGGCGCGGTCTTGGAGCGCATCAAGACCGAACAGATGGCGGTCGCGGTCACGCTTGGTGGGCCGGACCGACGCACGCTGTTTGTTTGCACCGCCGAAAGCACCGATCCGGAGTTTTGCCGTTCGACGCACAGCGCACAGCTCCTTGCCATCAAGGTGGACATCGCTGGAGCCGGCCATCCATGAAGCCGGCGCAGCTTAAACCCCTCGCCGAGGTAGAGGCGTTCTCGCACGTGGCGCTGGAGGTCAGCGACCTTGAGCGATCAATCAGTTTCTACCGCGAGGTGTTAGGCTTGGTTGTCTTTCACGACGATCGCGCCAACCCCTCTCAGCCCAACATCAAGGGCATCGTCGCCGGGTTGGGCTTTGAGCTGGCGCAGTCGGCGCGCCCCGCAATCGTCAGCCAAAAATCGAGCCAACCGCGATTGACATCGCCGTGCCTGTCTTTCGCCGTGAAGAACTTGCAGACGGCATTCGCCAGCCTGACAGCGCGAGGCTGCGTCGCACAGCCCGAGCCTTCGGTAACCCGGGGTGTGCGATATTTTTTCTTTACAGACCCCGACGGACACCAGCTCGAACTCATAGAATTCCCTGCTCCTGTTAGGGTTCTTGCCGACCTGGCGGCCCGACTGAGCTAGGGGCCGGGCCTGAAGCTGCCAAGGCGCGCCCCTAAGGTCGGCTCCAGGGCGCGCCGGTAGCGCAGATCATTCGGCTTATCCGGCCGCAGCTCTGCGCGCCTTCAGCCGCTCGGCGCCGACAGCTTCGCCTTGTTCAACCATCTTCTTCAATCGTCGCGGATTGGTGCCGAGCAGGCGCACCGTCCTTGCACGATCGGCTGGCATGAATACCTCGACGGTCTTGCGATCCATGGCCTGAAGCACGACGCCAGCCACATAGTCGGCGCTGACCGATGAGGAAGAGAAGCAGAGCGGCGCCTCGTCGCTCTGCGCTTCCTGCTCCAGCATCGGGGTTTCAGTCGAGGTCGGATGAATGATGGAGAAGGCGAAAGCGCTATCCCGCTGCTCGATCGCGAATCCATGGTGGAAGGCGCGAAGGGCATGTTTGGCCGCGGCGTAGCTTGCGAGACCTGGAAACGGCAGAAACGCGGTCATGCTGCAGACCGTAACGAACTGGCCAAAGCCCTGGCCCTGAAAGCGCGGCAGGATTGCCAACATACCGGTCAGGGGCCCCATGAAGTTGACGTTCAAGGTTTGCTGGTGCTGCGAGAGCGGTACGTTCTCGGCGTGGCCCACATGCACAATAGCTGCATTGTTAATCAAAGCGTCGACCCGGCCAAAGCGACGCCAGGCCTGATCAAGAGCCTGTTCCCAAGCCCCGGCCTGGGTGATGTCGAGACGGACGGCAAGCGCGTTCTCACCGAGTGGTTGCGCCACCGCTTCGGCCCCGCTGACATTGATATCCGCGAGGACCACCTGGTCGCCACGCGCTACCGCGAGGCGTGCTATCGCTGCGCCAATCCCCTGCGCAGCACCGGTGACAAACAGAACCTTAGATTTCTTCGCCATGCCAACTCTCGACAGATTTCGACCACCACACTGCGTCGTAAGAACCGTTTGAGGCTCACGGATCGGGATCGTCAACGCATGCTGCGCACTATGCAGCTCCGCAAAATGTATAGCAATAACTATATCGTATCTGACCCTGCTTGGCCACTCAGTTATAAGTACTTTCAACGTGTTATGAGAATTTATAGTCAGCTAAATCATCTCGTGGTCCGGCATCGGAAATAATGCGTAAGGCCAAGCGCCTCTTACGGGCACGAAAAAAGCGCCGTCCTGCGGCACGCAGTTGGGGAACAATTGAGGCTCGGGACGGGCGGCGTGGCGTTACCATCTGGCTGCATGAAGCTCTGTGTCCACGCACCGACGGCGGGGAGCCGCCGGTGCGCAAAGTCGCCTCTAGAATTTGTAGTTGACCTCTAAGCCGTACCAGCGCGGCGTGCCGACTACCGGCTGAATGAACCCAAAGGGCGATGTGGAGTCGAAAGCGTCGTTCCAGTACTTCTTGCCGCCAAGGTTCTTGATGTATCCAGCGATCTCAACGGGACCGCAATCATAGGCCACACGCAGATTCTCGATCCAGTAGGCTGGCTGAGCCAAGTATGGATCGCTGGTGCTGTCGTAGAACTGGTGCCCTTTGTAGCTCGCATTGAGCTGGAAGCTGAGACTGTTTTGTCCGATCGGCACCTTGTAGTCCGCCATCAGGAACCCCGAGACGTGCGGAGAGAATGCGAGTTGCAGGCCCTGCAGCGAGGAGGTGCCTGGGACGAGTACGCTGAACTTGTCGATCTTGGTGTCAAGCAGGCCAAGATTGGCCGTCAGCGTAAGACTGTGGGTTGGCCTGCCAACAAGCTCGATATCGGCGCCGAAGTTGTGTGCGGCCTTGGCGCTGGTCAGCGAATTGAGCGGGCCATCCGGGCTCGGTACGAGGGAGAAGACCTGCAGGTCGTGATATTGCGTGTAGAAGATCGACGCATTCGCCACGAGGCGACGGTCGAACAGGCTCGATTTGATCCCAATCTCATAGGACGTGTCTGTTTCCGGCGGTACGGGCTGAATCTGCACCGCAGCCTGAGCCGGGTCCGTTGAGAGGAAGCCGCCGTTGAAATCGCCGCTTTTGAATCCGGTGGCGATGCTCGCATAGGCCATGATGTTGCGGTTGAAACTGTAGTTCACGCCCGCGCGCCAGGTGAATTCGCCATCGTCAAGGGCTGGAATGGTGACGCCGGCCGGCAGAAGCGACGAGGGCGGTCCAAAATTGCCTTCGCCGCCGTCCTGATAGGCGACTGTACCTTGGTACTGGAACGTGCGCCGCTCGTGGGTGTAGCGACCGCCCAAGATAAGCTTGAGCTTGTCGGTGATATTATATTCGCCCTGGCCGAAGATGGCCTCTGCGTCCGTGACCTGGCGGCTACGATCAGTTTGCTTCTGAGCAAGTCCGTCACCGGATCCGGGTCCAAAAAACTGGTCGAAATCCAGTAGCAGCTCAAGGGGCTGGTTCTGCTGCAGATTTTCGTGAAGGTAATAGACGCCGGCCGTCCAGTTGTACTTAGCTTCGCTATGGCTTGCCCGGAACTCTTGGGTGAAGGCGGTGCTGCGAACGCCCCAATTGATTTCGAGCTCTCGATAAGGCGAGGAATCGGTATCCTCAGGCTCGATCTTGTCGCTGTGCTCGATCGCGGAGATCGACGTTAGGTTCAGATAGCCCGGCGACCAGTCGACGCGCAGGCTGGCATTGATCTCGTTGACACGAAGATGAGCCTGCTTGTTGAAGGCTCCATCGTAGAACCCTTTACCCTGGCTGTAACCGAAGATGTCGACGCACTGGTCGGCGCGCACCTGTGACACCGAGCACAGGGTGGGGTTGAAGAAGAGGGTTCCCGGCTTGAAGTTTCCAAGGTGCCCGTATTCAGCTGGCCGCGTGTCGATCTGCCCGCCATTGACGTTCAGCAAGATTTTGAGGTCGTCCTTGGGCTTCCATTGGAGTTGGCCCCGCACAGCATAGTCGTTCGCTCCGTTTTCCATCTTGCCGGTGAGGCTGTTCTTCTCATAGCCCTCGGAATTATTTTTCACGAAGGCGATGCGACCATCCAGCCCTGGGGCGATCGGGCCGCCAACGGCGCCTTCGATATTCCAGGTATTGAACGAGCTATATTCGACATGCAGGTTGCCAGTGACGTAATCGGTCGGCTTGGCGCTGACATAGTTTATGGCGCCGCCGGTGGTATTCATGCCGTACAGGGTGCCCTGAGGGCCCTTCAGCACCTCGATACGTTCAAGGTCGAAGATGGAGAAGGTCTGCGAAGCCGACGACGTTAGATAGACGTCGTCCACATAAACCGCGATCGGACCGGCGTTATTGGTATTCTCGTCGTTAAGGCCGATCCCGCGGATGGTGATGATGGGTTGATTTCCCGCGCCCTGGGACAAGGCGATGTTCACGTTGGGCGTCACCATGCCGATGTCGGTGGAAGTCTGAATTCCAAGCTTCTGGATGTCTTGCGCCGAGTAGGCGTTGATGGTGATCGGCACCTTCTGAACGTTTTCGCTGCGGTGCTGCGCGGTGACGGTGATCTCCTCAACCACGCCCGCCGGCGCGGTCGTCGACGGCCCGGCGACGGTCTGCGCCGCCGCGGCCGATACGAGCGCCATCGTCAAACTTACCGCGCTCGCCGAGAGCGCCAATCGAATCCGCAAAGACATCGGAGTTCCCCCTTTATCGCCATTTCACTGTGGCAACTCAACATAGCAAAAACTATATCATTGGCAACAGTTCGATGACATGGCGCGGACGGGTGGGTCAGGCGCCTCGTTCCTGAACAAAATTATGGCCTATTCCGGCATAAGTGCCGGAATAATGACTCACTTTTATGGGGTGAGCCTGGAACTGGCCATCCACCCGCGGCGGAGCCTGCCCGCTGCCAATCGGGAGGACCGCAGGCGGGCCAGATCAACAATCTAGCGTATACTATATGTTTTGGCGTGTTGTGGCGGCGAGTGCGAAACCGCGAGCAAGGACCCAGCGCGGTGCGTATCGCGGGGTAAAATCAACGCCATCCGTTCTCAGGCGTCGAAACCGGGACTTTCGCGCTGGAGCCGCCGCAGGCACCCGCTCCAAGCTAGCTTGCCGATCGGCTCCATACTGGGGCCGCGGCTTGCAGTCTGCCGCGCGACCTCCAGAATCGAAGCTTTCGGTGCGAACAGAACACTATCGCGGCCACCCGACAGCGCCATCACCTGCTGCTTGCAGGCGCGCTCCAGATAGAACATGCCGACCCAGCACCCGGCCGCGCTCTGGCCCACCGACAGGGTGCCGTGGTTGCGCAGCAGCATCAGGGTGTTCTCACCCCCGAGATCGGCGACCAGGCGCTCCTTCTCGTCGTGGTTCAGGGCGATGCCCTCATAGTCGTGATAGGCCAGCCGCGGCAGGACGATCAGGGCGTGCTGGCTGAGCGGCAAGAGGCCCTCGGCCTGGGCGGCCACCGCCACTCCCTGGTCGGAGTGCAGGTGCATGACGAAGTGGGCGTCGTCCCGGGCCTCGTGGATGGCCGAGTGGATAGTGAAGCCCGCCGGATTGATGAAATAGGGCGTCTCCTGCAGGATATTGCCCTCCAGATCGATCTTCACCAGCGAAGAGGCGGTGATCTCGCCGAAGAACTGGCCGTAGGGATTGATCAGGAAGTGGTGGTCGGTACCCGGGATGCGGGCGGAGATGTGGGTGAAGATCATGTCGTCCCACCCGTACAGCGCCACCAGACGGTAGAGGGCGGCCAGCTCGACCCGGGTCTTCCATTCCTCGTCGCTCACCTTGCCCTTGAGCGAGGCGGTGCTCATCAGCGAACCGTCGGCCATGGTCTCTTCCTTTCTAACTCGAGGTCCTCGTCCCTATCGGACGGCGACGATCATCTCGATCTCGACGGCGATTTGGCCTGGAAGCGAAGCCATCCCGACCGCAGAGCGGGCGTGGGCGCCGATCTCAGGACCGAAGACCTCCATCAGAAGGTCTGAACAGCCATTGATGACCATCGGGTGGGCGCTGAAGTCTGGCGCTGCGTTGACCATGCCCAACACCTTGATCACCTTTCGCACGCGCGTGAGCGAGCCGACGGCGTCTTCGAGGGCGCGGAAGAGATTGAGGGTCGTCAACCGAGCCGCAGCATAGCCCTGGTCCACAGAGAGTTCGGCGCCAACCTTGCCTCTGTGAACAAGGCCTTGAGGCCCGATCGGTCCTTGTCCGGACAGATACACGAGGTCACCCTCAATCACCGCCGGAACGAAGTTGGCCACCGGTGGGCGCGCCGGTGGCAGGCTCAAGCCCAGCTGGGAAAGCGCTGCGTAGGGCGCGCCGTCACGGACCGTATCGGCGCCGTTTGTGGGCGTCATGCTCATGGATCAACTCATCGCGGGATCGATTGGCGCCGCGAAAGGTCGAGGGCCCGAGCAGCCCCCGTCGCGACATCCTACAAATGCCGGCTACTGCTAGATATAGCAATAACTATTTATCGTTCGTCATTGAGCAGCGCACGATCCATCATGCGGGCAGCTTCACGAAACAAGACGTCGTGGGGGAGGCGGTCTTCCTCCATCGCCAGCTCATCGACCATCCAGCCGAATTCCGAGCGGATCCGCAGCCGCTGCCAGAGCAGCTCGGGATCCATGTCCGGCAGCATCTTGCTGTAGAATTGAAAAACTCTGTCGGTATTCATCCGTTGCGATTCGAGACGGACGTGGGTCAGGCTGGGCAGCGCCTTCAGCGCCCGCATGGTCCAAATGGCGCCGGGTTCAGTTTCAACGATTTCCGCCGCGATCTTAAACCACTCCGCCAACGCCTCGGTCCGCTGTGATCCTTCCGCCCACGAGCCGCCCTGGAACAACCACACTGCGTAGGCGTCGTTTTGGCGTTTGAGGAGACGGCGCGCCAGAACCTCCAAAACTTCATATTTGTCGTTGAAGTAGCGATAGAATGCTGGCGGCGTCATGTTCACGCGTGCGCAAATGGCGTTGGTGGTCAGCCGTTCAAAGCCGACGTCAGCCAGGATTTCGCCGGCTGCGCGTACGAGCTTTTCATAAGTTTCGAGCGGCTTCCCCGCCAGCGGGGGCGCCTTCCGCGGCGGCATGATCGACTCGGCGACATCGGCTGACTTTGTCTTTTGAGTGGTTTTGGCGGCGGCCATGCGGCGGAGTCACTCTGAAGAAAGAGGAGAGGGCGCAGGCTAGTCCGTGGCGCCCATCGCTTCAAGCAAACGTGGGACCGCGTGGAACTGGCGGACGCGGGTGGCCCAAACCGACTCGGATGGTGATGCCGTATTGGCTGGGCGACGCTCCGGGCAGTCCGCGCCCGCTTGGACCGACAGGAAACGCAAAAACGTTGACACCGCCAGACATATAGTAATTGCTACACCTATGCGCTCGAATATCCCGTCCTTTCGCGAAAGCTAGGTTTATGCACACGGGCTTTGAGAGAGAAGCGGGCGTCGATGGGGTCATCCCGTGGATCGGGGGTCGGCCTACCTCACTGCAGGTCGGCGCTTTGCTCCTTATCGGCACGGTGGGCATGATGATTTGTGGCGTCCAGCCAGTGGTTCTGGGCGCGCTCCTGAATGAACACCGGCTCAGTGCGACTGAGCTTGGCTGGGGTACGACTGCGGAGTTTCTCACCCTGGGTATCGCCATTTCGGCAGCGGGGATTCTTCTAAGAACGCGAAATATGAAGGCGAAGCTGGCCGTCGCCGCCGTACTGACGATCGTGGCCGACGTCGCGGTGCATGGTCAAAGCGGCCTTGCCATTATCGCCAATCGCGCCGTGTGCGGCGCAGCCGAAGGCATCCTGGTCTGGTGCACGACCTGCATGATCGCGCGGTCTTCGGCGCCCGCGCGCTGGGCCGGCGTTTTTCTGACCCTGCAGGGCATATCCCAGTTGCTGTTCGCCGCCGCGGCGCCTGTCACGATCATGGAGACCCTTGGCGCTGATGGGGGTTTCTACGCGCTGGGGGGGTCTGCGGCGCTTGCTCTGGTCGCGGTCATGGCGATTCCTGATCGGATGGCGGACTTGCCCAAACCCGCAGCTTCAACCGGACGGGCCGCCGGCGCCTATACCCCCGCGGCGGTCGCCAGTTTGCTCTCGGTGTTCCTGATCGCCGCCTTTTCCATCGGCCTGTACGCCTATCTCGCTCCGCTCGCGACCCAGGCGCACATCGGTGGCCAGGGGCTTGGGCTGGTCGTTTCGATTTCGTTGGCCACCTCCATCCTGGGGTCCGCCCTGGCGGCGGTCATGGCCAATCGGGTCACTTACTTCGCCGTATTCGTCGTCTGCCTGGTGGTGAACGCGGCGACCTTGGCGGTCCTGGCGTTCCTTCCCGGCCTCTTCGTCTTCACGGTCGCGGCGGGGGTGTTTGGGTTCTTCTGGCTCTACTTTCTACCCTTTCAGCTCCCCTTCGTGATCGAAAGCGATCCGACACGGCGCATCGCCGTGATCGTCCCTGGGGCCCAACTCCTTGGCGGCTCTGCCGGCCCGCTCTTCTGTTCTTTCTTCGTCAACGACTACGAAGCCCGCGGCGCCCTTTGGGTTTGCGGCGCCTGCTTTGTGGTCGCATTTGCGATCTCGCTGGTTCTGCATTTCCGGCGGAGCCTCCAAACCCGCTTGCCTTAGGCCGCCAGCCAGAAGTGATGGGGTTCAGGTGCGGCGGCGCTGGCTAGTTCGGATGTGACCCTGCGAGAAATCTGTTCAAGACGTTTTCAAGCACGGTCGAAACGGGCCCCTGAGGCTGTCGATCACGCCAAAGGCTGCCGCAGAACGTGATCGAACCCGCCGCGAAGACCGCGCCGCCGCTTGGCATGGCCGTGTAGGTCATATCGGCGCGGACGAGCTCTTGCGCGGGAACGCCAACCAAGCTCAGAGACTCCGTCAGCATATCCTCTGGCGCGACGCTAAAGGTCGCCGGCAGGCCCTCGGATACCGCCAGCACCACAGCGGACGCGGGAGAGCCGAGCGCCCGATCCATCCGGTCGAGCTCGAACCCGGCCGCGCCACCGGCGTTAAGGCCGTAGTCGCCGAGAATGTCGCCCTCGACCCCCTCGAATATCCAGGCGCATGAGCCTGTGACAGAGGCCTGCGTCCGCCGAAAGTGACCCGCGTCAAAGGGGCCTTGGGCGCTAAATCCGACGCCTGTCAGGCTTTGCGGGAAACGGCCATTGCGCCGCCAAAGGCCGCCGAGTTGACCATCCAGGGCATGGAAATACTCTCCGGTTTCCGCGGCCCAAAGACGAATGCCGCCTTCGGCCCGCCGGACCTCGATCAGGTCTGGCCGCGCCTTATCTCTGGCGATGCGCCAGTAGAAGCCGTTGGCGCCGAGATAGGCGAGATTTCCGCCGCCGCCGATGTAGGCCTGCAAGGCGTCGAGTGTGCCCTCGGTGTGATACTCCGGATGCGTGCCCGTAATCACCGCCGCATAGTCCCTGATCAGATCGACCCCTTCGTCATCCAAGTCCTCGTCGGTCACCACGTCGAAAGCGTAGCCCTTGGCCTCCAGCCAAGCGAGAAGATGGGTATCGGCCGGATAATGCCTGACTCCGGAGCCTTTGGGATCATCGGCGAAGACGAAGCCAGGCCGCATTGTCAGGATCGGCCGCCGCCGCGTGCTGAAGGCGACGCCCGACCCATCTGCGTGCCAATTATAGGTGCTGCGACCATAGGAGCCATAGTCACGGCCGTTGTACGGGGAAGCGCCCCACCGCGCTGCGCGGGCCTTGGCCGCAGAGCTCCGATTGCTGAAGAAGCAGTTGGCATAGGCCATGTAAGTATAGGTGGGCGCAAGAAACACGAGCTTTGCCTTCGGCCCGCGCCGCTTAGGCAGGACATAAAAGGGCAGGTAGTCTTCGCCGGACTCGCTGGTCAGGTGCAGGGCGTATGCGCCGCTTTTGAGCTCATCGGGAACGTCGAACGCAAAGCTTTCGCGCCAACCGAAGTCGCCGACATCATCGGCATGGAAGTGAATGGCTGCATACTGGTCGGGCGCATGGCGCCAACACATCTCTCGCCCGGTCCAGGTTGAGCCGACGACCGCTCGGGTCGGATCGTTGACGGTTCGCCCCGCGCGGGCCTCGGGTCCGATGCCGGCGACAATCGTCGAGCCGATGAACTGCGAGAAATCCCAGGTCGCGACTGGGGTGAGGCCTATGGATGCTTGGGCCCAATCGGGCTTGCCAGCATAGCCCCTCAAAATGGCCGGCGCTTCCAGCTTTCCCGTGAAGCAAGTGCTGGGCTGAGTTGGGCTTGCCGCTAAGAAAAGGCTTCCGCCGCTTGGACTTTCGGCTGGTCCTGGCGAAACCGTGTCGCTGAGATAGCCGATCCCACCCAGCGGCTGCACGCCGACCGCGATCCGAGAGCTCCGCGGATCAAGACTCAGCCACACGCGGGTCCAGGCGCCAGGCCTCCAGAGGAAGGGCGTTTCGAGGCTCGCTTCGAAGGTTTTACTTACCAGTTCGCCCCGCACGCCACGCGGCGTAATCGAGAGTTTGACCGATCCCGCCGGCGTCTGGTGGAAGAGGACCGTCGCCTCCTGCTCAATGTCACAGTTGGTCCAGCATAGGACAGTCCAGGTATGCGGCGAGGTGGGATTGAGCCGCGGAGCCTCGTCGATCTCGACCGATGACCCGAGCGGGGGCTCCTGGTGTCGCCCCTCGACCTCCCGCGGAAAAATGCGCGCCAGATCTTCAAACCGAAGGCCAAGGCTTTCCGGATTTGGATCTCCCGAAATGACTCGAACGAGCCTTACGTCAAAGCTTCGGCTAGATGTGCTGACAAAGGCGCTGAGAAGGCCGCCCGGGCGTGCTGAGAAACGATCTAGATACCCGGTGATGGGAAACGCCTTGGTTTCGCGGACGGGCATTCTGAGTGTTGGGTTGATCATCGCAAGCCATTCCCTGGGCGCTGCAAGAGCCATCGCGACGCGCCCGTGACCGCGAAGACGCGTTCGATCACCCGCCGGAAGTCGGTCCCAGGTGAATGGCCTGCGCGACGCTGCGCCGGCGCGCTCAAAGGCATCCCAGATTTGACAATTGAAGCAAAAATAGCAATAACTATATTTCGAGTCCGGGGCCAAGATCGTCCCCAACAGCGGAGCGGGTAAGTCTGACGATGGTACAACGGGTGGGGCGGTCGAATGTCGAGCCGACGTGGATCGAGGTTTCGGCCTTTCTGTTCGTCGGCACCATTGCGCTCTTGTTTGCAGGCGTGCAGCCGCTCCTGCTCGGCGCTCTTGTAGACGAGCACCGGCTGACCGCCAGCGCCCTGGGTGAAGCCGCTACCGCTGAATTTTTCATGGTGGGGGTGGGCGTTGGGCTGGCCGGCGCGCTCTTTGCGCCGACCCATCTACGCTTAAAGGGCGCTGTGGCCGCCACCGTCTTGATCGCCGCAAATCTGCTCGCCGCGCGCCAGAACGGGCTCGCCATCCTGCTTGATCGCGCGGTCGCCGGACTCGCCGAGGGCGGCATGGTCTGGCTGACCGCCTCGTTGATTTCACGCACGGCGACGCCTACGCAATGGGCGGGTGTATTCCTGGTGACGCAGGGCGCCGCACAATTTCTGCTGGCGGCAGTGTTGCCGGTCACGGCGATGAAGCATGGGGGCGCCGACGCCTGTTTTGTCGTGCTGGCCGCCGCCGCAGCTCTGGCTCTTGCAGCGACATTTGCACTGCCAAATTCGCTGCCGCCGTTAGAAGAGAGTCACGAGCGCCACTCTGGGCCCTATGAAGCCGCCTCGCTTTGGTCTTTGGCTGCTGTCTTCTTCATCTTCGCCTTTTTCATCGGCCTTTTCGCCTATTTCGAACAGTTTGCCAGCCAAGCTCATCTATCGCTCGCGCAATCAGGCTTGGCGGTCTCCTTGGCGGTCGGCCTCTCCATCCTAGGGTCGGGGGCGGCGGCTATTTTGGCTAAGCGGATAAGCTATTTCACCACCGCCGTGGTCTGCTTGCCTATCAACCTAATCGTCCTCGCCATCTTCGCCGGACAGCCGGCCGCCAACCTATTCATCACCGCAGCCGCAGTCTTCGGGTTCTTTTGGGGCTTCTTCATGCCCTTCCAAGTCTCGCTTGTCATCGAGGTCGATCCGACGCGGCGCTCCTCGCTCCTTGTGCCAGGGATACAGGCCTTGGGGGCCGCGGCCGGTCCCCTAATCTGCTCGTTTTTCGTTTCCAACACCGACGCGCATGGAGCCCTGGTCGTCATGGTGCTTTGCCTGCTGGTGTCGTGCGCCATCGGCATGGCTTTGCATTTAACCCGCGCCCGTCGCTCATCGTTTGTCCGCCAGGCCTGACTTGCCGCGCGGCTTCGCGCGGGCCGCCATCCCGACATCCTCCGATAAGGGTTCGCACTCTCAATAATATAGTATAAACTATACGATAGCGTTGCGCCGCTTGGGGGCGTCGGTCGCTCGGTCGGAGCTTGGAGTGAGGGCGCTATGAACGTTGATCAGCCGCACGGACTGGCGCTGACCGCGCTGGATCCGGAATATCGGGCGGACCCTTATCCGCGGCTGAAACACCTGCGCGAGACCTGCCCGGTCTATCGCGATCCTTATTTCGGATCGGTGCAGCTGACGCGGTACGACGATGTGCGCGCCGCGCTAAGCGATCGCAGCCTGTGGCGCGATCCAATTCGGGCTGACGACACCTCCTTGGAACGCCGCCAAATCCTGGCGGAACTTGAGGCCTCTGGGCAGCCGCGCCAACAGAGCATCTTGACCAGTGACGACCCTGACCACGGCCGCATCCGTGGGCTTCTGACGCCGGTGCTCTATCGACGTTTCTCTTTGTCGCGCGCGATGGTCAGCGCGGTGGTGGACAAGCATCTGAACGCTTTGGCCGGCCTCGACCGGTTCGATGTCATCGAAAAGATCGCTACGCCGATTCCCATCGAGGTCGTCGCCCATCTGCTGGGCGTTGACGAAGACCGGCTCGACGAGTTCAGAACCTGGTCTGAGGCCATTGTTCACACCTTCAATCCGGCGCGAACGCCCGACCAGACCGCCGCTATGGAAGCTGGCTTCAGGGCGGCCGTCACCTACCTGGGCGGCTTGCTGGAGGAGCGGCGGAGGGCTCCGCAGGAGGACTTGATCAGCGATCTGGCGGGTTTGCAGACGTCCGGCGCGGAATTGTCGGACGAGGAGATTCGCACCAATTGCCTGACACTGTTGATCGCAGGAAACCTGACGACGACCGACGTCATCGGCAATGGGGTGAGGCTCTTTCTGACCCATCCCACCGAACTCGCGAAGCTCAAGGCCCATCCTAACCTGGTCAACGCGGCGGTGGAGGAGATCCTTCGCTACGAACCACCGGTCGATGCGACCGCCCGCGTGGCCTCGCACGATCTGGAAATTGGCGGATGCCCCATCCGCAGCCGAGAGGCGATCACTCCGTTCATCCGGGCCGCCAATCGGGATCCGGCGGCGTTCGAAGCGCCCGACGCATTCGACATCAGCCTCAAGCGGGCTCCGCACGTCGCCTTCGGCGGGGGGGCTCATATCTGTCTAGGCGCGCCCTTGGCGCGAATGGAAGCACAGGCGGTATTTTCGGGGATTTTCAGCCGTTTTCCCGATCTCGCCCTCGCCGAGGCCACGGCCGCGTGGCGCCCACTCCCCTTCTTCAGGGGACTGGAGCGGCTTTTGGTACGCACGGCCTGACACACATAGCGAGGTTCGCAAGAACCCGGGCTGCCCAAGGGGCGGCATGAGGAGGATAGTTTACATGCCAGAATTTGACCTGATCGTCCGCGGCGGCGAGATTCACGACGGACTGGGGTCGGCGCCCATGATCGGCGATATTGGCGTGCTGGGTGGCCAAATCGTCGCCATTGGCCAGGTGACTGGAGTGGGCCGCGAAGAGGTGGACGCCCACAACGCCATCGTGACGCCCGGGTTCGTGGACGTGCACACCCACTATGACGGCCAGGCGACCTGGGAATCGCGTATGTCGCCTTCGTCCAACCACGGGGTCACGACCGTGGTCATGGGCAATTGCGGGGTGGGCTTCGCCCCTTGCCGACCTGACCAGCGCGATCTGCTGATAAACCTCATGGAGGGGGTAGAGGACGTTCCCGAGGTGGTTATGACCCAGGGGCTGCCGTGGAATTGGGAAACCTTCCCGGACTACCTCGACGCCTTGGACAAGCGCCAACTCGATATCGACATCGCGGCCCAAATCCCGCATT
Organism: uncultured Caulobacterales bacterium; assembly: GCA_903862425.1. Classification (GTDB taxonomy): domain Bacteria; phylum Pseudomonadota; class Alphaproteobacteria; order Caulobacterales; family Caulobacteraceae; genus CAIOYC01. The sequence continues at coordinate 72,892 of CAIOYC010000009.1, forward strand.
CCGCGTTACGCGTCTATGTCATGGGCGAGCGCGGCGCGGCGCGCGAACCGCCGACGGCGGAGGATCTTGCAGCCATGCGAGCCCTCACCGCCGAAGCGGTGCGCGCCGGCGCGTTGGGCGTCTCGACCTCGCGCAACATGCTTCACCGGAGCCGGTCCGGCGATCTAGCGCCGAGCCTCTATTCTGAAGAGGACGAGCTTAAGGCGTTGGCGCTCGGTCTTCGGGACGCCCATGCTGGCGTCTTCCAGATCATTCCCGAGGTGTTCGGCGATGCCGCCCAGGAGTTCGCACTGATGCGCCGCTTGGCGGAGACCGCCGGCCGGCCCCTGTCGTTCTCGCTCGTGCAGCCGGCCACGGGGGATCCGACGGCCTGGAAAACCTCGCTCGATCTTCTGGCCAAAGCCAACAAGGACGGTCTGCCCATAAAGGCGCAAGTCTTCCCGCGGCCGGTCGGATACCTCTACGGGCTTGATCTCTCCTTCCATCCCTTTGTTCTCCACCCAAGCTTCCGGCCGCTGTTGGATTTGCCGCTTGCGGACAAGGTGGAAGCCTTGCGTGATCCGGCGATGCGCCAGCGCCTGCTGGGCGAACAGCCGGAAGACAGCAATCCGGTGTTCCTGTCGACGGTTGGCGCGTTTCGATTTGCCGTGCCGCTGGGCGATCCCCCGAACTACGAACCGGATCTCGATGAGCAGATGGGGCGCCAAGCCGCCAAGCGCGGCCTGTCGGTCGCCGAGTACGCCTACGACCTGCTGCTCGAGAAGGAGGGGAGGGCGATCTTCTTCATGCCGGCGGCGAACTACCGCGAAGGCAATCTAAAGATCGCGCGCGAGATGGTAGACCACCCCGACACGGTGCTCGGGCTCGGCGACGGCGGCGCGCACTACGGCATGATCTGCGACGCAAGCTTCCCGACCTTCGTCCTTCAGAGCTTTCTGCGAGAGGCTTCCGCCGGGTCGGCCAAAACGCTCGCCGCGACCATTCGGGGATTGACGTCGGAACCGGCGAACCTGGTGGGTTTGGGCGACCGGGGACGATTGACGATCGGAGCGAAAGCCGACCTCAACGTGATCGATCTGTCTGGGCTCGGACTCCATGCGCCTGAGGTCGTCCGCGATCTCCCGGCCGGCGGCCGGCGGCTCCAGCAAAAGGCTGACGGGTACAGGACGACGATCGTCGCCGGCGCCGTCACCTATCGGGAAGGCGTGCCAACAGGCGCGCTGCCGGGACGGCTGGTTCGCGGCGCGCGGGTTCAGCGTTCTTAGGGATGGTTGGTCGGCGAGGGGGTACTGTCATCTGTGGACTACCCCTGCGCTGAAAGGCCTTCAACAGATGACAAAGCCGTAGAGTTAACTTCGGATGCAATGAAGTTGGGACACGTTGTCAAACGCCATCGATGCCGAATTTTCGGACGAGAATGTCCAATCGATCCTCTGCTCCTGCAGCTGGGATACGTTCGGATTGCATCAGGACGACCATTCCATGGAGCGCGCTCCACAGCACTTCGGCCAAAAATACTGACTCCCGTCGATCCGGCCCAAGCGCCTTGACGAAGACAGCGAAGGCCGCGCGAAGAGCCGCCGGAGTCTCCTCGCTGGCGAATTTGATCCCCGTCGGCAGGACGAACATCGCCTCGTATACGACCGGGCGCGACCGGGCAAAATCAAGATAGGCGGCACAGACGTTGCGTAAGGCGTCCGTATGGCCGCTGACGCTTTCCATCGCCGATTCCAAGCGCGCCGCAAGTTCCTCAAATCCCTGGGTGGCCACGGCCGCCATAATCTCGGTCTTGCCTTTGAAATGGCTGTAGAGGACCGGCTGACTGTAATCGATCAGCCCCGCGAGACGGCGGGTGGTGACAGCGTCCCACCCTTCGGCTTCGGCCAGCTCGCGAGCCCGAGCCAGGATGAGGTCATAGCGCTCCGCGCGCTGGCGCTCTTTGCGTTCGACGATGGACATAGAAAATCCTACCGCCGAATATTTTTCTGTCAACGATATATTCCCCCTTGCAGCCCTACGTTAGCATCGCTAGATATTCTGTAGACGACAGGAGTGAACGCAAATGACCCAAGCCCACCTATTGATCCATATTGGATATGTGCTCTCCGGCCTGATCGCGGCCGCCATTCTCTTCCTCGGCGCGCGCTTCTGGTTGGCGCCAGGAACGGCATCGGCCGGCTTCGGCATTGTCGACTCGCCGCCGCTGTTCACCGGCTTCACCGCCTGGCTGTCGGTGAAGGGCACGCGAGACATCGCCGCCTGCCTTTTCGTCATCCTGCTCATGACCAAAGGGTCGCCGCGCCTGCTCGGCGAATTCATGCTCATCGCCAGCCTCATCGCCTTTGGCGACATGGTGAGCGTCCTTCGCTCGGGCGGAAGCCGAGCCCTCGCCTTCGGCATGCACGGCCTTACGGGGCTCGTCATTGTCGCCACGGCCGCCTGCCTGATCATCGGCGCCCAGTAACAACCGATCTCATTTCTCAACACTGGAAAGGACTACACCATGACGACCCCCAATCATGCTGACCTGGTGAAGCTCGGCTACCTCTTCGCGGAGATCATGTCCGGCCACGATGTATCGCGCTTCGACGAGATCAAGGCGCCTACCTATGTCAACCATAACGCCTTCGCCGAACCGGGCCTGGATGGTTCAAAGAAGGTCCTCGGGGCCATCATCGCCGGCGTACCCGACCTCAAGGTGACGGCGGAAGACGTATTCGTTTCTGCGGATGGCTCCCGCGTGGTCGGTCGCTACCGTTACGACGGCACGCACACCGGAAACCTCCTCGGCTACTCCGGCACGGGCAAACCCTTCGCCATGCATTCGATCGACATCTGGCGGGTCGAGAATGGAATCTTCGTCGAGCATTGGGACGAGCTCAACACGCTGGAAGTCTTCATCCAAATGGGCGCCGTCTCCCCGCCTCGCCAACCGTCTTAACTCTGCGCCCCCAACGCAACCAGCGATCCTGGTAACGCTCCGATTTGGAGCATCGCGGAGCCGCAATTGCCTGCTGGCCGCGGTGGCGCATGGATCGCCATCGCGGCTAGGGCGCCTGACCGATTAGCCTCGATAGGAGACCGCTCTGTGAATCGATGGATTGCGGGTCGGTGCTGCCATCATCCCCTCGAGACGGCTGATCTCGGGTGAAGAGTTGAAGCGGTAGAACGGCGTCTTCGGCATTTGAGGGCGGGCCATGCCGACCCCTGGCTGCGGCGCAGCGCAGTGGCTAGTGCAGTTAGGCCGACAGAGCCCATTTTTACCTTCGAACCTGCCCGCCACGTTAGTATGCCTTCAGGTCGGGGTCGAGCGTCTCGGTCCGTTCGAGCTGCACGCCAAAGGTGTTCAAGATCATCGAGACCTGGGTATATTGGCCGCAGGTGAAGACCACGTCCATGCATTGCTTGGGGGTAAAGTGCGCTTCAAGCTCCGCCCAAGTAGGGGTGGTGATGAACTGATCGGCATGCAGTTCGTCGGCGCTCCGGATTAGCACCGCCTCGGCGGCGCTCCAGCCCGCGTTCGCACCGAGCTTGATCCGCTCAATCTCCTCAGTGGTTAATCCCGACTGCAGGCCGATGCGGTGGTGTTGGGTCCACTCATAGCCGGACTTACAGAGGTAGCCGGTGCGCAACACGACGATCTCCCGCTGCCGCGGGGAGAGATCGTTTCTCTTGGAGAGGACGTAGGAGCCCCAACCATTGAATCCGACGAGTGCCTTGGGCGCATGCGCCAAGGTGCGGAAAATGTTGAGGACTGAACCGGGGTGGTTATTCACCAGAGAATTTAGCCTAAGCGGCGCGAGCACAGCCTCCTGATCGGCGTTAAGCTGATCATCACTCAGGGGCGATATACGTGGTTGGTTAAGTCTCATGGGAAACCTCTCAGGAGGGCTAAGCGTCCAGTGCTTCGACCTGCCGTAGATGGGACAGGCATCGTCCTTCGGGCCTCTTCTTGGGCTTGGCGTCGGTCTTCTCGATCCGATCATCGAAAGTCTTGATGGTCGAAGCGACTGTGTCGATTACCCTTGCTTCGAATGATGGGGACCTATGGCAAACTCAAAATCAGTGTTTGACACGGGCTCTAATGCTCCAGATCGGCGCGTACGTGCACGGCCGCGCGAAGTAAGAGCAGGGCGGCAGGAATCAATGCGGCGGAGACGGTCGCCAAGGCATATCTCAGGCCGGCAGCGCTCCCAAAGCTGTGCGCTAACAGGTCGCTGAGGACACCGACTGAGAGCGGCCCCAGACCGAAGCCAACCAAGTTTGCCACGAACAACGCCACTGCAATGGCGGAGACACGACGGGCCGAACCGCACACCGCATGCAGCAACGCATACATCGGAGGATAGGCCGCCCCGGTAGCGACTCCGCCACAAAACAGCAGCGCGATCATCACCCACGGCGCGGCCACCAGAAAGGCGCACTGATAGAAGCCGCCAATCGCCAACACGCCCGTGGCAGGAATCCAGGCGAGCCAGCGCAAATCCTGCTTCGAGAGGGGATCGGTGAGGGCGCCTCCGGTCCCTCTTTGCCTTCGTCGATGATCACACCAAAAAGAAGATCGACTTGGTTCAAATGCTCAAAGACAAGCGCTCGGATCTGACGCTCAAGGGCAGCCTTCGATTTGAATGCATACCAGAAATTATCGGCGCCGTTTGCCTTGCTCGATAGCTTGAAAAATTTGTCGTCACCACGCTCAGCGGCTTCAACCAGGGCCGAATATTGTTTGATTTGCTTGGAGCTTAATCCAGAAGACGGCACCCTGACCATGGCATAGCTTGCGCCGTCCGAGATGTTTTCGCCTAGCGCTCCGTTTTGCTTTATTGTGCCCAAAATAATGACTGAGGTTTCAGTTCCTCGGCCGGCACTTTTTAGAATTTGGCGGTCTTCCTGCTGAAGCGCGTACATCGTGAACCGGTCGGTGTCATGGATGAGGCGGAATCCATAGTGGCTGAGAACGTCGATAACGTCTGTTTCGTCGGCGGTGGTGGCGGCGAAGAGCAGTGACATCTAGGCGGTCCGTGGCTGCGTAGGTGTGGGCAATGTTGAGGTGGGCGAACGCCCGCAGATCGGCCCATGTGCGGCGCAGAATGCCATGCGAGCATAGAAAAGCATCGGTCGTGGCCTAGATTAGCGCCGCGTTGGAGATCCAAGGAGACGGGCGTGACAAGCGCCGACAAGACGAGCGATCAGACCGAAGAGCTGGCCGGGCACTTCAGCGCCTGGCTTGACGAGATCGATCCCGAGCTGGCCGAACTGGAGGTGAGCCTTCCGCAGCGGCCCCTCCAGGCCCTGATCGAGCTGCTGCAGGTGGGCGCCGTGGTGCCGCATGTAGGCCAAGAGCCGATCGCGCTCGATCGTCTGACGAGCTACGCCGAAGAAGTCTGGTTCAAGGCGCTCTATGCCGCCGTCGAGCGCTGGTACGTCAACACGTTCGGCGCTGAGGCTATCCGCGGCAAAGGCAATGCCCCGCTTGATGGCGTGATCCTGATCCGCGGCGTGGCCTATGCCATCTCCGTCCCAACAAACCGCGGCGAGGTGGTCATCCCGGGCAAGCAGGCTTGGATGTATTTCGAAGAGGGTTTGGGCGAGGGGGAGGATGCGCTCGACTGGGTGGTCGATGCGCCAGACCTTTCGCGCCTGGATTCGGCGCGCCGTAACGAGGTCGAGGCGCAGGCGCTGAAGGTCGCCTCGGCGCTGCGGCTGATCAACTTTCGACGGCTCGGATTTGGCAGGGCGGAGCCCGACATCCGAAGCCTGGTGTTGGGGGCTCGTGGCTACATCCAGCAGGCGGCGCGTAAGATCGTCGGCGCCAAGCCCGAAGATCGGGGACCGGCCTGGTTCGATCTGCAGATGGCGATCGAGTCCGCGTTGAAGCTGGTCATTCGCAACGCCACGGGAGACCAGCCGAAGAAACACGAGTTCTCGATCCTGCTGCCGCAGGCGGCGGCGCACGGGTTGGTGTTCGATCCCGCGCGGTTTTCCACCTGGCCGTCGTTTCCTGAGATCAGCGACTATCGCTATCTGCAAGGCACGCCTGGCGGGGTCGAGCGCCTCTTTCAGGCTTATCTGCTGGCGCTGGATCTGGTGGTTGCGGTCTTCTCGCTATTCGATCCGCCGCTGCAGTCCGGGGCGGGCCTTCTGCTCCGATATGCGCCGTGGAAGGCGGACGCCTGACGCGAGCCTCGTCTCAAGGCGCCAAGCGCCGATGAGCGCTATCGGAAGTCCCGCGTCTTCTGCTTCAGCGTGTCGATATGCAGGTCGGGGATGAAGAAATCCCGGGCCTTCACGCCCTTGGGCGGCCCATCTCGGGGGTCTGGCCGGCTCGGGCCGCGTGCAAACTCGTCCCCGCGTCCGTGCGGGAGCGGGAAGAGGGCGTTGCGTTCTCCGAGGCTGGCGAGATCGGCGGAGAGATCGATCAGCCTGTTGGCGACAATGTGCACCACGTCGCCATCGCGCTGTAACCGCCCGACCACACCCAGCATCGAGGCGGACAGGATGATGCGGCGGTATTTCTCATAGACGGTGGTCCAGATGACCAGGTTGGCTATGCCGCTCTCGTCCTCCAGGGTGATGAACATTACGCCTTTCGCCGAGCCCGGCCGCTGACGCATCAGGACAAGACCCGCCGGGCGGACGGCCGCGCCGTCTCGGCCACGGTTGACCACAGCGCAAGGCGCGTAGCGATCGCGCTCCAGGTCCGGCCGGAGAAAGACCAAGGGGTGATCGCGCAGCGTCAGGCCAAGGTGGCCATAGTCCTCCACCACCTCGCGCCCGCCGGTCATCGGCTTTAGCGCCACGGTGGGTTCGTCCACCTCCGGCACGACGGCGTGTTCGCGGGCGGAGGCGGCGGCGAACAGGGGCAAGGGCTCGTCCCGCAGCGCCTTGATCGCCCACAGCGCCTCACGGCGTTCCAGGCCGAGCGAGGGGCGAAACCCGTCGGCCTCGGCGATCTGCACCAGGCTGGCGGCTGGAACGCCGGCGCGGCGCCACAGATCGTCGACCGAGGTGAACGGCCGATCGGCGCGGGCGGCAATGATGGCGGCGGCATCCTTGTTTGAAAGACCGCTCACCTGGCGAAGACCCAGGCGGACGGCGAAGCGCTCGCCGTCGTCCAGCCGCTCCAGGGTGCTGTCCCAGCGCGAGGCGTTGATGCAGGTGTGGCGCACCTTCACCCCGTGTTCGCGCGCGTCGCGCACGATCTGGGCCGGCGCGTAGAAGCCCATGGGCTGGGCGTTCAGCAGCGCGGCGCAAAAGGCGTCGGGGTGGTGGCATTTCAGCCAGGAGGAGGCGTAGGCGATCAGGGCGAAGGAGGCCGCGTGGCTCTCTGGGAAGCCGTAGGAGCCGAAGCCCTCGAGCTGGCTGAAGGTCCGCTCGGCGAACTCGACTTCGTAGCCGCGCTCGACCATGCCGCCGACCAGCTTGTCCTTGAAGTGGCTGACCCCGCCGGTGAACTTGAAGGTGGCCATGGCCCTACGGAGCTGATCGGCTTCGCCGGCGGTGAACCCGGCGCATTCGATCGCGACCCGCATGGCCTGCTCCTGGAAGAGCGGCACGCCCAAGGTCTTACCGAGCACCTTCTCCAGCTCGGGCTTGGGGTACTCCACCGGCTCCTTGCCTTCGCGCCGGCGAAGGTAGGGATGGACCATGTCGCCCTGGATCGGGCCCGGGCGCACGATCGCGACCTCAATCACCAGGTCATAGAAGGTGCGCGGCTTGATCCGGGGCAGCATGGCCATCTGCGCCCGGCTTTCGATCTGGAAGACGCCAAGCGTGTCAGCCTTGCGGATCATGGCGTAGGTGCGCGGGTCCTCGGCCGGGATGGTGGCGAGGTCGAGATCGACCCCTTTCGCATCGCGCAGCAAATCCAGCCCGCGCTTCATGCAGCTCAGCATGCCGAGCGCGAGGCAATCGACCTTCATGAACTTCAGAGCGTCGATGTCGTCCTTGTCCCATTCGATCACCTGCCGGTCCTTCATGGCGGCGGGCTCGATCGGAACGAGATCATCCAGCCGGTCGTGGGTCAGCACGAAGCCGCCGGGATGCTGGGACAGGTGGCGGGGCGTCCCCATCAGCTGGCGCGCCAAATCCAGGGTCAGCTGCAGCCGGTAATCGGAGAGGTCGAAGTTGAGCTCGGCGGCATGCTTGGGGTCGATCCCTTCCTCGGACCATGACCAGGTCTGGCCAGACAGCGCCTTGGTCATATCTTCGGGCAGGCCTAGGGCCTTGCCCACATCGCGGATGGCGCCCTTGGCGCGGTAGCGGCTGACCACCGAGCACAGCGCCGCATGGTCGCGCCCATAGGTTTCGAACACCCATTGCAGCACGATCTCGCGCCGCTCGTGCTCGAAGTCGACATCGATGTCCGGCGGCTCGCGCCGCTCCTCCGAGACGAAGCGCTCGAACAACAGGTCGTTGCGGTCCGGGTCGATGGAGGTGATGCCGAGCACATAGCAGACCGCGGAGTTGGCGGCGGAGCCGCGGCCCTGGCAGAGGATGTCCTGGCTCCGCGCAAAGCGGACGATGGAGTTCACGGTCAGGAAGTAGGGCGCGTATTCGAGCGACTGAATGAGCTTCAGTTCGTGGCGAAGCAGTGCCTTCACACGCTCGGGAACACCTTCAGGGAAGCGGCGCTCGGCGCCTTCCCAGGTCAGCTGTTCCAAGGCCTGCTGAGGCGTCAGGCCGGGGAGACAGGCCTCCTCAGGATACTGATAGGCCAGCTCATCCAGAGAGAAGCGACAGCGATCGGCGATCTCCAGAGTAGAAGCGAGCGCGCCCGGATATTTGGCGAAAAGCCGGTGCATCTCCTCGGCGGTCTTCAGATGGCGATCGGCATGGCGTTCCCGTCGAAAGCCAAGCTCGTCGATGGTGCAGGTGTGGCGCACGCAGCTCAGCACGTCCTGCAACAGGCGCCGCTCGGGCGAATGGAACAGGACGTCATTGGTGACCACACAGGCCACGCCGGCCTGGTGGGCCAGGTGAGAGAGCCGATGCAGGCGCATGGCGTCGCCGGGGCGGCGCCGCAGGCTGAGCGCCAGATAGACGCCGGCGGGGAAGGTCGCCCTCAAGCGTCGAAGCCGCTGGGCGCAAAGCGCATCGGCCTCGTCGGGGACCAGGATGCCGATGAGGCCTTCGGCATAGTCGGCGAGATCGGACCATTCGAGATGGCACCGGGCCTTGCCCGCGCGCCGCTTGCCGAGCGAGAGCAGTCGGCAAAGACGCGAATAGGCCGCGCGGTCTGTGGGATAGAACAGGATGCTCGATCCATCGGTCAGGTCGAGGCGACAGCCGACGATCAGGCGCACGCCCGTCTCCTTGGCGGCCACGTGTGCTCGCACGATCCCGGCTAAGGAATTGCGATCGACGACGGCCAAGGCCTCGATCCCGTGGGCCGCAGCCTGACGGAACAGCTCTTCGCAAGATGAGGCGCCGCGCAGGAACGAGAAGTGCGAGGTGACCTGCAGCTCGACATAGCGGGTGTCATGCATGGCTTGGCCTATATTGGATCTGTTCAGGACGGCGCCGATGCGGTGTGGACGCGTTAGCGTGGGACCTCACCGAACCAGGATGCTTGTGATGGACGTTGGATTTATCGGACTGGGCGCGATGGGCTCGGCCATGGCGGCCAACATCGCCAAGGCGGGGCACACGGTGCGCGCTTGGAACCGTTCCAAGGCAGAACCCATCGAACGGGTCACGCGGGTCGATAGCGCCGAACAGGCCTTCGACGCGGACGTGGTCGTCACCATGCTGCCGGATGACGCCGCGATCCGCGACGTCATCCTGGAGCCAAGCCTGTTATCCAAGGCGCGCAAGGGCGCGGTGCACTTGGTCTGCGCAACGATCTCGGTGGCCTTCGCTGAAGAGCTGGCGAAGCGCCATGCGCAAGCCGACGTGCAATATGTGGCCGCCCCAGTGCTCGGACGCCCGGACGTTGCCGCCAAGGGAGCGCTGAATGTCCTGGCCGCCGGGCCTGCGGCTGCGATCAAGACCGCGGGCCCGGTGCTGGACGCGATCGGACAGAAGACCTGGGTGCTTGGCGAGACGCCCAAGCAGGCCAATGCCGCCAAGATCGCCGCCAACATGATGATCACCATGGCCATCGAGGCGATGGCGGAGGCGGTGGTGATCACCGAGAGCCAGAATGTGGGTCGCGACGCCTTTTTCGAGGTGATCTTGGCCACGCTGTTCGGCGCACGCGCCTATCAGACCTATAGCGCCAACATCGCCAGGGAAGATTACGACCCGGGCTTCAAGGCCAAGCTCGGGCTGAAGGATTTGCGCCTGGCCAGCGAAGCGGCGGCGATGGCGTCGCGCGACTTGCCGATGCTGGCGGCCGTCAAAGGGCAGATGGCCAAGGCGGTCGATGCCGGGCAGGGCGAGCGCGACTGGTCGATCATGGCCGACTACACGATCAAGGACGGCGCCTGAGAGACGATGACGGCACGCGGTCATGCGAACAGACCGTGCATGTACCAGCTGAGGTCGCCGGTGACGGGGTGTTCCCCGTCGCCGCGTCGAAAGACCCAGAACCGCTCTCCGGCTTGGTCTTCGAGCTGGAAGTAGTCTCTGACGCCCTCGCGTTCGCCGCCTCGCACCCACCACTCGCCGAAGATACGCTCTGGTCCGTCGGCGCGCTTCACGCGATGGCGGATGCCGCGCCAGGTAAAGGCGACCGGCGGCTGGTCAGGCAGGAGCGCCACCGCCTCAATCTTCTCAGGCCGTGCGAACAGCCGTGTGGGGCGGGGCCAACGCGCTGGCCAGGTGTCGCCGGTGAGCGGCGCGGTCGCGGCCAGCTTCTGCGCTGAGCGTTCGGGCACATCGCTCTGGGCGGGGGTGAAGCGGTAAAGCCGTTCGGCGCCCAGCCGGTTGATCAGGGTGTCGACCAGATCCTCGACATTGGGCTCGGGCGCGGCGGTGAGGTCGCTGGCGAAGGGTTTCCAGTCCAAGGGTTCGGCGATGGGGGCGGCCAGCACCATGGTCTCGACGCCAAAGCCCGGATCGACGGTCTCGAGCTTGTCGCAGAGCAGCCGCGCGAGCCGCTTGATGTCCCGCACCGGCTTGGCGGTGGCGACCCGGATGACCTCGATCCGGTTGTCGACGCGATGAAAGCGAAGGTCGAGCGCCTTGGCGCCGAGCCCCTTGGCCTCCAGCGCGATGCATAGCGCTTCGACAAGCTTGAGGGTGTAGCGCGCCAAGGTTTCCGGGGCGCCGATCGGTTCAGCGAAGGCGCGCCGGACAAGGATCAGGTCCGGACTGTCGACGGGTTCGATCGGCTCGGCATAACGGCCATAGGCTTGATCCAGCCGGCGGCCGAGCTCGGGCCCGAACCGCAGCGCCAAAGGCGCGCGAGGCTTGGTCTCAACCTCCAAGATCACATCGATGCCCATCTTGCCGAGCCCCTGGACCATGTCGTCGGGCAGGCGCAGGGCGCGAAGCGGAAGATGGGCGATGGCGCGCCCGCTCTCATCGCCGGCGACCGTGAGGGTGGGATTGGCGACATAGCGGGCGAGGGCATGGGCGGCGCCCCAGGTTCCGGCGACGGCGGCGCGGGCGGCGACGCCCACGCTCGCCAGGCGCTCGATCATGTCGGTCATCAGCGCCTCCTCGCCCCCGAACCGGTGGGCGGCGCCGGTGATGTCGAGGACCAGGCCGTCGGGCGGATCGGGCGCGACGATCGGCGCATAGAGCTTGAGCGCCCAGAGGGCGAGGCGGACCAGAGCGTCGTGGTCGGCCTCGGGATCGGCATCGACCGCCATGGCTTCGGCGCAGAGCGCCCGGGCTTGGGCGGCGGCCATGCCGGGATAGAGCCGCAGCTTGAGGGCTGCGGCGTCGGCGGCTAGCACCACGCGCTTGCGGCCCAGGCTGCCGACCATCAGGACCGGTGTTTCAGCCGGCGGCGCGGACGTCCCATGGCGGCGGCGCCAGCGATCGGTCGGCCAGGTCGGCAGGTAGAGCGAGACGACCCGTCTCATCACAGGCTTCCAGTTCAAAATCGGCGCATTCGCCGGCCTTGCAGCGGATGAGCTCGACGAGCCACCGCGCCCGGCCGACGCCTGCGTCTGGCAAGGGAGAAGACGGGAGGGCGCTCACGCGCCAGCGGGTGGAGGCGGCGGTGGGCTGTCCGAAGTCGGCGGCTTCAGCCTCGCGTCGCCAGCGCCGAACGGCGACGCCCAGGGCGCCGCTCTCTTCGGCGCAGAGCTGAAGACGGCGCGAGGCGGTCATTGGCAGGGCGGCGACCTCGCCGACCACGGCCGAGAAGCCGCCATGGCGAAGGCCGTCTTCGAAGGCGGCGAGGACCGATTTCTCGTCGCCGGCTTCGACATAGATAACGCGGTCGGGGTGCAGGCCGACCTGGGCCAAAGCCGGTGCAAAGAACGGCGGCTACCCCACAGCCAACAATATCGCTCGGCGCTACCTCGTACCGCCTGATATCGAGCTCTTGGTTCGCTTGTCCTCGTGGCATGAGCGCAATGAGACCTACACCCAGGTCAAATCTGACATTGCTATCGGGCGTCTTGAGCTTCGGCGGCGCTACAAGGTCTTTGTAGCGGCCCAAGTCACTGCCACGGCAAAGTTGGTTTGCGGCGAGGATCTGTTCATCAAGCTGATGACTGACTTTGAAGTGCGGCGCGGTTTTGCCGTCTGGCTCAACCCCGACGTCTCCAGCCGGACGCCGTTCGCTGTTTCTCCAAACTTCGCGAGCTTCATGTCGACACGCCGCGAGGTGAGTGCGCTGGCGATCGACAGTCTGGCGCTCAAACCGAGCGCCGCGCCCAAGACCAACTCCATCAACGCGCGATTGCTAACCGACCTGCTGTTTCGAGCGTGAGCGCTTTTGGCCGCCTTTGAAGGTCTGGCGATCAAGACGCTGTGGCGAAGACACCAGCCGGAAAGTCGTCGAACAGGGTCTCGTCCCCATAGGTCGCGTTGTAGAATTTGACGACGCTCTCGATCAAATCGGGATTTCCGTGATCGAGCGCTCTTGGAAAGAGCCGGACTAAGAAGTTGATGGGCAGGCGAATGTCGCCGCGGTGTTCCATATCTTGGAGCCACGCTTCATAGCGCTTGTACCGGTCATCGGCGATATCAGCGCGAGCCCCTTCGTTGTAAGCCACATAGATGATGCCGACCTCGCCTGGTGTGATCTGCTTGGTGGCGTCCTGAAAAAGATCCACCGGCGCCCACGCACGCTTTCTGAGAGCGGCTTCTGAGAGATTCTTCCAGACGAGGCCTATGGGTGAGCGGGCTTCATCGGTGAAGCCCGCTTGAGGGCCGTCGAACCGGCAGACGATGCCATCCCACTCCGGAACATCACTCTCCCAATCAAACATGCGCTTGAGCAGGATTGGACTGTAGGCCTTGGTTTGGGAGGGGAGGGTGGTTCTGCGCGGCAGCTCCTGGAACGCCACCTCGCCCCACGGATACTGAAGCGGCCGATCTGCATGCGCCGCCAGACGTTGCGCGAATAGCTTATCGGCGATCTCTTGTGGGTCCAGCTTGTCGGCCGACACCGTCGCGGTGAGGCTGAAGCGGCCGTACAGGCCGTGAGGCGCGGCGCGTGCGAAGACGCGTTCGAAAATGTCGCGCATTATGGCTTCTTCGGCGAGCTCATAGGGGTTCAGAGCCTGGCGGCGCTTGCATTCGATGAGCAGAGGGTAGGGCCGATAGGATCGAAGGTCGGCCGTCTTCTCGTGGGTGCGCGGGATGAAGGACACTGGCGTTCCCCGGTCAATGCAGCCCGCCGCGACGAACAGTTCAAAGAGGGTGCTATCGGGCTTGTCGTCTTTCCACAGTGACGCGATGCGCTCAGCCGAGCCGCCGACCTCGCCGAGCGCCTCAAGCTTGCGGCCCAACTGCGTGATTTGCGGCACAAGGGTCGCCCCAGCGAAGTGGTCGTAGCCCGGATCGACCTTCAGATAGTCATTGCAGGCATGCAGCGCCTGACGAAAGCGATGGCCCGTTGGAAACTCGCCTTCCGGCCGCATGCCTTTGACGATGGAGATCGCCCCCGAATCCTGGCGCGCTGACAGATGAAACTGCTCAGCCGGCTCCGCGTCCAGCCAACCCTTGGGCAGTAGGCTGAGAACGGCGTCGAGCGCGTCTGGAAGGCAGTCGTCGAGATCCGCGGTTTGGTCGACCAACTGGCGCTTGAGACTGCTGCGAGGCCGACGATCGAACGGGTCGTTGTCTGTGCGAGCAGGCCTTAGATCTTGCATCGAAGGCCCGCCGTTCAACTCAACAGAGGCCTCAATCAAATCGACCAAGGCCGACTGGCGCTGCAGCAGTTGATCTACCGCTTCGCGAAGCCGCTCCGCCTCGGCGCGAACCTCAGGCGTCCTTTCTCGTGCGGCACGGACACGGGCTTCCACGAGCGCACGCAGCGCTGTTGCAATATCGGCTTCAAGGGCTTCGACCGACGCGAGCAATGTATCTGGATCAGTTGGCGTCTCGACCATAACTCGCCTCGCATCTGGCACGGAGCTTGTCCGGCGAAGCGCAGCGCAACGACTGGAGTTCGTCAAACGGCCGGAGCCCACGGGCCGACAGCAGAGGAAGAGCCACAGTTACCTCGCTCGTCAGCGTGATTGGCTCCGATATGGCCACGCCAAGGCGCCAGGACAACGAACGTCCCACTCAGACTAGGCGATCGCCTGAAGTCCCTTGGCTTTCACAAGGTTCAGCAGCTTGAGCGACGAACCGTTCGGACGTTTCTCGCCGCGCTCCCACTTGCTGACCGCGTCACGCCGTACGTTCAAATACTGCGCGAACACCGGTTGGGAGACCTGCTCCCGTTCGCGCAGGGCCCGGATTTCTTCGGGAGATAAGGGTAGGACCGTGGTCAGGCACATGACGTCGAAGCTGCGCATGGTCGTTTGATCGACCAGGCCGATGCTGTGCAGACCGGACACCGACTCGTGGACGGCGGCCAGGATGTCGGACTTAGACGGGCGGGTGTTCTTCGTCATGCTCATCAAGCTCCAAAACCACCAACTCGCCGCGTTCGATGGCCCGCGTTAGGGCCTTCTCGTCGTAACTCAGAAGCAGCACCGCCAACGCCTGCAGCGCTTCCAACTCTTTGGCCGTGACGTTCGCCTTTGCATTCTTGGCGAACCCGAACACGAAGAAGCAATACCCGCCCGTCCGGAAGGCTAGCAAAGTCCGAAAGCCGCCGGACTTGCCCTCGCCCGTGCGTGCCACCCGCTGCTTGTACACGCCGCCCCCAAGATCGGCGTCGAAGCGACCTTCGACGACATCAGCGGCGGCCTCGGCAAGTTGCGCGTCGGTCAATCCAGCCTTTCTGGCGAAGCGCGCGAACCACTTGGTCTTGTAAGCGGTCACGCGCCTAACTCCGGACAATAATATAGCTCTTAGAGCTAGAGATGCAACGCATCACGCGGCTCTGGCTGCGGCGATCGCGTGCAGGGTCTCCGGCCTGAGGTGGGTATAGCGACGGAGCATCTTCCAGTCCTTGTGCCCGGTCACCAGTGCGACCTGCGGGATTTCGAAGCCCGCCTCGAACAGCCGGCTGGTGCCCTCGTGGCGAAGATCGTGGAAGTGCAGGTCCTCGATCTTGAGGTCGGCGACCGCCCTCGTGAAGGCCGACCCTGCGGACTTGTGATGATAGGGAAAAATGCGGTCGTCCATGTTCCCGCGAACCGACCGCTGCTCTTCGATCAGAGCCAGGGCGTCGAAGCCCGATACGGCTAGGAGCGGGATGCGCTGGTCGTTTCCCTTCTTCTGACGAGGGTCTTTGCGATCGCGGATGGTCAGCATCTTGGTGCGCTCGTTCAGATCGCTCCAGGTGACTCGGAAGATCTCTTCCTGACGCATGGCAGTCGCCACGGCGAACTTGATAATCCGGCTCATGGGGATGATCTGGCGAGGATTGCCGTCGAAGAACGCCGCTAGCCGTTCGAGCTCTTCGTCAGTGGGGCGGCGATCGCGCTCGTTGCCCTTGCCGACCAGCCCCAGACGCTTGAGCGCGATCCGAGCGAGATCGACGGGCTCGACCCGCACGGGAAGCCCATGAATGGCTGCGGCGTGTGACATGACCAGCTTGATCACGCCGATATCGATGCCGATGGTGACGGGGCCGGCGCCCTGTTTGGAGCGATCCCGGCCGAACTTGATCAGACGCTCGCGATCAATCTCGACCATGTTCAGTTTGCCAAGCTCGCGCTTGAGCATGGCGAGGGTTGCGTCCTTGGATCGGCCTGGCGCCTTGCCGACGTCCTTCATGTCCGCGATATGCAGGTCGATCAGCTCTCCGAACGTCTTCAGCTTGGCGACGCGCGATAGGGTAGGGGTCTCGCCGCGATCGATCTGTCGCTCCGCGTCGATGCCCCAACGCTTGGCGTCTTCGTAGCGGACGAAGTTCTCGCTGATGGAGCGACCCTTGCGGCGAACCTGAACCCGCCAGGCGCCGCTTTCTTGTTTGACGATAGAGGCCATTTTTGCGGTGCAAATCCGGTGCAGTGAGTTGTCGAAGGGCGGCGAAAAGCGTCGTATTTTGGCGTAAAACGGCGTGCACCGATTTCGTACCAACTTTTTGAAGATACTCGAAAATTGCAGCAATATCAATCACATAGATTCGCTGTTGCACCCCTGATGGACTGGACGGATCGGCATTGCCGCATGTTCCATCGGGCGCTTTCGGGGCGAGCGTTGCTCTACACCGAGATGGTGACGGCGGAGGCTGTGCTGCACGGCGACCGCGGCAGGCTGCTCGGCTTCGACCCGGCAGAGCACCCGGTGGCTCTGCAGCTCGGCGGCTCCGACCCGGTGAAGTTGGCGTCCGCGGCGCGGATCGGCGCGGACCTTGGTTACGACGAAATCAATCTGAATGTGGGCTGCCCCTCGGACCGGGTACAATCGGGTCGGTTCGGCGCTTGCCTGATGAAGGAGCCGGACCTTGTGGCCGAATGCATGGCGGCGATGGGCGCCGCGGTTTCCGTACCTGTAACGGTCAAGTGCCGCATCGGCGTGGACGAGCAGGAGCCTGAGGAGAGCCTCTATGCCATGGTCGACGCCTGCGCGGCGGCCGGGGTCTCTATCTTCGTCGTTCACGCGCGCAAGGCATGGCTCAAGGGGCTGAGTCCCAAGGAGAACCGGGACATACCGCCGCTCGATTACGGCCTGGTGCAGCGCCTGAAGGCCGACCGGCCCGATCTGACCATCGTGCTGAACGGCGGCATCGAGACTCTGGACGCGGCCGAGCGGCATCTTGCCTGGGCCGACGGGGTCATGCTCGGCCGCGCGGCTTATCACACGCCAGGCCTGCTGGCCGAGGTGGACAGCCGGCTATTCGGCAAGGGCGAAGCGGTAGATGTGCGCTTGGCGCTGGATGCCTACCGCCCTTACATCGCTCGTGCAGTTGAAAGCGGGACAAACTTCTATGCCATAGCGCGGCATATGCTCGGGCTGTTTTCGGGGCGACCCGGCGCCCGCGCTTGGCGGCGCATCCTGACCGTGGAAGGTGTCAAGGCAGGCGCGGGGCTCGAGGTGCTGGACCGTGCGCTGGCGGAGGTGGGGCATTCGTCACAGCCTGCCTTAACCCCTTCGTAAGCCGCCGCCGCGATGCCTTCGGAACTCGGCTGAATCTTCAACGTTGCGGGGTTGTCGGGCGACGGAGGCTGGGGATGAAGCTCGTTTGGGTAGGCTTGGCGGCGGTGGCGCTCGCGGGGGTCGGTGGCGCGGCGAACGCGCAGGACTGGATGAACAAGGATCGGTGGGCCGTAGGCACCACCATTGGCACCGACGGTTTTGGTGGCGATATAAAGTATTCGGTTTCACCCCAGTTCGTACTTCGAGCACGGGGCGCGGGGCTGGGCTTCAGCCACAGCGAGAATGACAGCGGCATCCACTATTCGGGCAAGGTGAAGTTCGCCACTGGCGGCGCGTTCATCGACTGGCACCCCTTCAGCAATGGCTTTTTGATTAGTGGCGGCGTGGTCGCCGGCGATCGCAAGGTCGATCTCAGCGGAACGCCTACCAGCAACGTGACCCTGTTCGGCAATACCTACACACCGGCCCAGATCGGCAACGTGTCCGGTCGCGCCAAGCTTGATACGGCGGCCGGTTTCCTTGGCCTTGGCTACGACTCGACGTTCTCGCGTCGTGGACCGATCGGCATCAGTGTCCTGGCAGGCGTGCAGCTTTCCAGCAGCCCCAAGGTCCGGCTGAGTTCGACAGGGCTTCTCGCCACGACGCCTCAACTGCAGGCCGACCTCATCAAGGAGGAGGCGGAACTGCGCGACGACCTCAAATTCGCCCGGTACTACCCGGCGATCTCCGTCGGCCTCAGTTACCGGTTCTAACGACGCAGGATCAGGGTTTCGGGTGTCGCTTCGATCCGGGAGAGGCGGCCGAGGAAGCTCATACCGAGCAAGGACGTCTTGGGGCCGTCCTTCAGAACCAGGGCCTTGACCTCGCGTACAGTCGCGCCGCCAACATCGATGCGGCTGAGGATGACGGGCGCCGCCCTGACCTCGCCCTGGGCGGTGAAGACGGGGCGGGAATAGACCAGCTTCTCGGGTTGTAGTCCAAGGCGGCGGGCATCGTTGGCGCTCAACGCCACGGTGGAAGCGCCAGTATCGATCAGGAAGCGTATCTTCGCTTGCTTTATGTCGGTGAAGGTCATGGCTTCCGCCCAATAGTGACCATCGGCGCTGCGTGGGATGGCCGGCGCAATCTCGGTTCGGGCGCGGGCCACTGCGATCACCCCGCCGCCGGCTAGTAAGGCCGAAAGGGTCGCGACGGCCAGCACCGTAATTCTATTGAGCAGCATGCAGCTTTCAGCCTGGGCCGCGGCCGTTTCTGGGCCACCGGGCGCACCCTATCCCGCGCGGCTTTCGATCCCGTGAATCGGCCTAGCCGAGTTTTTCGGGACTAATCCGGCTGCGTCGTGCGGGAAGGGCGATCATCAGGGCGTCGCGCTCCGCATCGCTGTACCGCGCCCAACCTGCGATCTCTGGCAGTGTGCGAAAGCAGCCAAGGCATAGACCGCTCTCGCCATCGACCATGCAGGTCTTGACGCAGGGCGTCCGGATCGGCCTCGGCGGGGCGAGGTCGCTCACGCCACACCGTCGGGGATGGCGTAGGCGACGGTGGACTGGGCGTAAGGCGCGCCTATGTCGCCTCCGTGGATAAGCACGTCCGCGGTGGCGATCCTGCGGCCCAGCCGCAGCAGACGCGCTTCAGCCTTAAGGTCCCCGGGGCGGGCAGGGCGCAGGAAATGCATGGTCAGAGAGGTTGTCACCGCCATGGGCACTTCGCCGATATGGGCCAGCACCATGGCGTAGACGGCGTGATCGGCGATGCCCATCAGCGTCGGGCCCGAGACCGCACCGCCTGGACGTGTATGCGCCTCGCCGCAGTTGCGGGTCAGAACCAGCCGCCGCGGCTCGAGCTCGGTGACCATGCCGAAATTGGTCGGATCGGCGCCAGGGAAGGCGCTCAGCAAGAAGGCGTTGAGAGATCGTGTATCCATTCGCAAGCGATCCGCGGAAGGCGGGGGCATGGGCTGCGATGCGGCTGAAGTCTTGGTCACGGGCGCTCCTTAGCACCGGCGCCGCCGGCGCGCGAGACTCGACGCAAAACAAGTTACAAAGCATTCATTTAATCGTTCATCTTCATGACGCTTGTGTTATGTAATAAAATGACCTGCATTTAACTTGGATCGTGCGTCAGATGGGCGCATCAAATGACTGTCCTTGAGACGCCCCTCTATCAAGAACAGGAACTTGATCATGCTTCGCTCTGCCTTTGCTTCTATCACATTCGCCGCAGCCATTACTGTTGCCGGTGTCGCCGGCATGGTGTCGCCCGCCTCAGCAGCTGATCGTACCGAGATGAATGACAGCACTTATATCGCCATCGCCCATTGCGCCGGCGTCAGCGAGGGGCTGGGCGCGGACGCTTCCGGCTTCGACAAGGTCCTGTCGGACCAGGATGTGGGCCGCCAAAGCGTCGTGCTGGAGCGCGCCAAGCAGGTGCGTGACCAAACCGCCAGCAACGCGCGCCGCGCCGGCGCTGACACCAAGGGTCACCTCCAAGCCGAGTTGGACGGCGCCTGCAGGGCCTATCTGAACTAGGCCGACCAAACTAAAGTTGACGTTGACGCACGCGTCACTCTTGCCAAGGGGGTAAGCCCCCTTACAATTCTCCCACCGCCGCGGACGACCCCAGCGCGGCGGGTGGGAGAACCGCTATGAACCTCGATTTCGCCCCCGAAGACGTTGCTTTCCGCGACGAGGTGCGGACCTTCATCGCCGAGAACTATCCGGCCGAACTGCGCGGCAAGCAGGATGAGGGCGAGGAGATGTCCAAGGAAGACTTCCTCTCCTGGCACAAGATTCTGGCCAAGAAGGGCTGGGTCGCGCCGTCGTGGCCAAAAGCGCTGGGCGGCACGGGCTGGACCCCCACCCAGAAGTACATCTGGTCCGAAGAACAGGCCCGTGCGGATACCATCCCGATCCTGCCCTTCGGCATCAACATGGTCAGCCCGGTGATCTACACCTTCGGCACGGACGAGCAGAAGAAGAAGTTCCTGCCCGCGACCTACAATGGCGAGATCTGGTGGTGCCAGGGCTATTCGGAGCCGGGCGCGGGGTCTGACCTCGCCGGCCTGTCCACCCGCGCCGAGCGCATCACCGGCGACGACGGCAAGGAATATTACTTGGTCAACGGCCAGAAGACCTGGACCACCCTGGCCCAGCACGCGGACTGGGGCTTCTTCCTCGTCCGAACCGACCCGACCGCCAAGAAGCAGGAGGGCATCTCCTTCCTGCTGATCGACATGAAGACGCCCGGCATCACCGTGCGCCCGCTGATCACCATCGACGGCGCGCACGAGGTCAACGAGGTGTTCCTGGAGAATGTGAAGGTGCCGGTGGAGAACCGCATCTTCGACGAAAACAAGGGCTGGACAGCAGCCAAGTTCCTCCTCGCCCACGAGCGATCGGGTATCGCGGGCGTAGCGCGCTCCAAGCGCGGCATAGAGCGCCTGCGCGGCATCGCCTCGACCCAGCCGGGCGACGACGGCGAGCCTCTGCTCAGCGATCCCATGTTCAAGCGCAAGGTGGCCGAACTCGAGATCGACCTGACCGCGCTGGAATACACCGAACTGCGCACCCTGGCAGGCGAAGCCCAGGGCAAGGGACCCGGCGTGGAGTCCTCTCTGCTCAAGATCAAGGGCACCGAGATCGGCCAGCGCCTCACTGATCTGGTGCTGGAGGCCGCCGGCCACTATGGCGCGCCCTATTTCCGCGGCTTCCCGAAGGAAGGCGGCAACGCCCTTCCCATCGGACCCGACTTCGCTGCCCGCGCCGCGCCGACCTATTTCAACATGCGCAAGACCTCGATCTTCGGCGGCTCCAACGAAATCCAGCGAAACATCATCGCCAAGATGGTGCTTGGGCTTTAGGGCTTGGGCCTCTAAGAACCGTACCGAACTTTCGACACGAAACGCGCCTCGGGAGGGCCGCTGTGGATTTTAATTTTACCGAAGACCAGACGATGCTGCGCGACTCGATCGCGCGCTATCTGCAGGATCGCTACGACTTCGACACCCGCCGCAAGGTTGTCGCCTCCGAGAGCGGCTGGCGTCCTGAGGTGTGGAAGGCCTTCGCCGAGGAACTCGGCATCCTGGGCGCTCCATTCAGCGAGGAGCATGGCGGCTTCGGCGGCGGCGCGATCGAGAACATGATCGTCATGGAAGAGGTGGGCAAGGCGCTCGTGATCGAGCCCTATCTGTCGACCGTCGTGATCGGCGGCGGTTTCGCTAAGCACTCGGGCTTCGCCGGCGCGTCGGACCTGATCGGCGGCATCATCGGCGGTGAGACGATCATCGCTTTCGCCTATGCCGAGCCGCAGGGCCGCTACAATCTGGCCGACCTGAAGACCACGGCCAAGAAGGACGGTGCCGGCTATACCCTCACCGGCCACAAGGCGGTGGTGTGGGGCGCGCCCTGGGCCACCCATTACATCGTCACTGCCCGTACAGGCGGGAGCCAGAAGGAGACCTCGGGCGTCGGCGTCTTCCTGGTGGAGGCGAGCGCTTCGGGCATCACCCGCCGCGACTATCCCACCGTGGACGGAAGCCGCGCGTCGGAAATCCAGTTCGACAACACCCCCGGCATCCTGATCGCCGACGACGCCTATGGCCTGGTCGAGCAGGTGACGGACGAAGCCATCGCCGCCCTGTGCGCCGAGGCCGTGGGCGTGCAGCGCAAGCTGCACGAAGGCACCCTCGACTACACCAAGCAGCGCAAGCAGTTCGGCGCCCCGATCGCTTCCTTCCAGGTGCTCCAGCACCGGATGGTGGACATGTTCATGAACCTCGAGCAGTCGGTCTCCATGACTTATATGGCCACGCTGAAGCTCGGCGAAGACGCCGAGGAGCGCGGCAAGGCTGTGTCTTCGGCCAAGGTTCATATCGGCCGCGCCAACAAGTTCCTCGGCCAGAACGCCATCCAGCTGCACGGCGGCATGGGCATGACCGACGAGCTGGCCATCGGCCACTACTTCAAACGCGCCACCATGATCGAGGGCCTGTTCGGCTCGGTGGATCACCATCTGAAGCGCTACGAGACCCTGTCCTTCGGTAAGGCCGCCTAGCCAACCCACTGATCTGAAGATCCTTTCCAGCCCGTCCCGCATACGCGGGGCGGGCTTTTGCTTGTCTTGCGCACCTCTGCGACATTGTGACATTTGTATGTATAATGCTCCGAACCCTGACGTATTCGGCTTGACGTTTCGCGAGCTTGAGCGCATTTGTTTCTACGACGCGACGACTGGGAGGGTGAGAACCCCTGAGAGCCGCTCCGTGTCTCTTTCTGGCAACGACCGCTGGTCAAGGAGACATAGCCATGAACACTCAAACCCCGCTGAAGAGCGCCCTCCTGTCGTTCTTCCAGATCGGCGTCATGCCGCCTCATCGCGGTTCCTATGATTACGAGCCGCCGCGCCCCGTTTCCGCCAATCCGATCAGAACCAAGCGTTGAACGCCGGCGTCTGATCCGGTCATCGAGGCCCTCCGGTTCGCCGGAGGGCCTTTTTCGTTGCGGGCCCCGCCGCCGCCCTCTACCCAAACCGCCAACGGAGGAGGGAACCCGATGAGCCTGATAACCCTGGAACGTCACGGCCCCGTGGCGGTGATGACCTTGAACCGGCCCGAGAGCCTGAACGCCCTGGGCGCTCCCGGCGACGGCGACCAGGTCCGCGCGGCCTGTGAAGAGGTCAATGCCGACCAGTCGATCCGCTGTGTGATCCTCACCGGCGCCGGCCGCGCCTTCTCTGCAGGCGGCGATGTGAAGGCGATGAAGAACCGCGAGGGCGCTTTCGGCGGCGGCGGCGTGGGCATCCGCGACAACTACCGCAACAACATCCACCGCGTGGTGCGCTCGGTGTACGGGCTCGAAGTGCCGAGCATCGCGGCCATCAACGGCGCCGCCATCGGACTCGGCTGCGACGTTGCCTGCATGTGCGACATCCGCATCGCTTCCGACACCGCCAAGCTCGGCGTCACCTTCCTGAAGCTCGGCATCATCCCCGGCGACGGCGGCGCGTGGCTGCTGCCTCGCATCGTCGGCATGAGCCGGGCCTCCGAACTGCTGTTCACCGGCGACGTGATCGACGCCAAGACTGCCGCTGAGTGGGGCCTAGTCTCCAAGGCCGTGCCGCACGAGACGCTGATGGACGAGGCCATGGCCCTAGCGACGCGGATAGCGCAGCAGCCTCCCCACGCATTGCGCCTGGCCAAGAACCTCCTGCGGCACGGCCAGACCGCGACCTACGACGTCATCATGGACATGAGCGCCGCCGCCCAAGCTATCTCCCACCTGACCGAAGACCATATGGAGGGCGTCGACGCCTTGCTGGAAAAGCGCCCTCCGGTGTTCAAGGGCCGCTGAGCCGTGAGGCTCGGTGGTGAGTGACTGGGACGACGAGGATGAGGAGGCAGGCCGCGGCGGTAAGAAGCCGCTGTCCAACCTCGCCATGCTCGGCTTCTTGTGGCGCCAGTGGATGCGCCGCCCCGCCTCGCTTTTCGCCTCCTTTACCCTCACCCTGGTGGCGGTAGGGCTCGACCTCTGCATCCCTTGGGCGTCGGGGCGGTTGGTGGACTCCGTCGCGCATCCCGCCGCGAGCAACGGTGGCGCGGGGCAGGCGGGCGCCTGGACCGCCTGGACCGTATTCGTGGCGCTCTACCTAGCCTTCTGTCTGGCGCGGAACAGCTTTGGCTGGATCTGGAACCCCTTCGCCGCGCGCAACATGGAGGACATGACCGGCGAGGCCTTCGCCCGCGTGCAGTCCTTCTCCTCCGACTGGCACGCCAACAACTTCGCCGGGGCCACGGTGCGCCGGCTAAGCCGCGCCATGTGGGGCTACGATTCGGCCTCAGACTCGCTGGTCATCTTCATCCTGCCCTCAATCCTGGTGCTAGGCGGGCTCAGCCTGTCGATGATGCTGCGCTGGCCGTTGGTGGGCCTGTTTTCGCTCGCTATCTGCGCGCTCTACATCGCGCAGAACATCATCCTCACCGTCACTTATGTACGGCCCGCCAACCTGAAGTCCAACGCGTTGGACAGCCGGATTGGCGCGTCCCTGGCCGACGCCGTCACCGCCAACGCCATCGTCAAGAGCTTCGGCGCGGAGGAGCGCGAGACCCGGCGGATGACCGATACGCTGGCGGCGTGGCGCGTGGCGGTGACAAAGACCTGGAACCGGTTCCAGACCGTCTGGCTGCTGCAGAACCTGTTGTTGGCCGCCCTGCAAGCCGGTCTGTCAGGCCTGATTCTGTGGCAGTGGATGCAACGGCGCGCCACGCCGGGCGATGTTGCCTTCGCCATCTCCGCCTTCATGCTGATGGCCGGCTACCTGCGCAACATGGGCGAGAACGTGCGCATGCTGCAGAAGGGCATGGACGACACCCTGGACGTGGCGGTCTACATGCAAACCCCGCCGCAGGTGGCTGATCGGGCGGGGGCGAGCGATTTGATGCGCGGGGCGGCGCTGTCCGGCCAGCTCGTGTTCGACCGCGTAAGTTTCGGCTATGCGGGGCAGGGCGCGTCGCTCTATCGCGACTTCTCCCTGGTGATCGATGCAGGGCAGCGTGTGGCGCTGGTTGGGCCGACCGGCTCGGGCAAGTCCACCTTCGTCAAGCTTATCCAGCGACTCTACGATCTCGACGGCGGGCGCATCCTGATCGGGGGCGTGGACATCGCCGAAGTGACCCAGGCCTCGCTGCGCCAGACCATCGCCCTGGTGCCTCAGGAGCCGATCCTGTTCCACCGCTCCATTGCCGAGAACATTGCTTATGCCCGGCCCGGCGCCGCCCAGGCGGAGATCGAGGCGGCGGCGCGGCGCGCGCGGGCGCACGACTTTATCCGCCGCCTGCCCAAGGGCTACGAGACCCTGGTGGGGGAGCGTGGCGTGAAGCTGTCGGGCGGAGAACGCCAGCGCGTGGCCATTGCCCGCGCCTTCATGGCCGACGCTCCGATCCTGATCCTCGACGAGGCGACGTCCTCGCTGGACGTGGAAACCGAAAAGGAGGTGGCGGAGGCTACCGAAGCACTAATGGCTGGGCGCACCACCATCGTCATCGCTCACCGCCTATCCACCGTGCGCGGCGCCGACCGGATCCTGGTTTTCCAGGACGGGCGGGTCGTGGAGGAGGGGCGTCATGACGATCTTGTGGCCCGTGGCGGAGCCTATGCGCGGCTCAGCGCACTGGCGGGAGTTTAATTCGCGTCCGCCCCAAGGCGCGAATCCCGTTGTTTGCGGCGCAGCAACGGCCTATCCATGGCGCCGAAATGTCATGCTAGAAGCGCCTGCCGCTGGATGCGCCCGATTTTTGAGCGCTTTCGGCCGTTCACCGGAGTTTGAATGACTGAGATCAAGACCGTCGCCATCATCGGCGCGGGGCAGATGGGATCGGGGATCGCCCACGTCTGCGCCCTCTCGGGCTATGACGTCCTGCTGAACGACGTTTCCAGCGACCGGATCGATGCAGGTCTGAAGCTGATCGACAAGAACCTCGCCCGCCAAGTATCGCGCGGCATGGTGACCATGGAGCAGATGCAGGCGGCCTTGCCCCGTATCAAATCCACGCCGGAGCTCGAGCTTATCGGCCACGCCGACCTGGTGATCGAGGCCGCGACCGAGAACGAGGAACTGAAAAAGGCGATCTTCAAGAGCATCGCCCCGCACCTCGGTGAGCAGACCCTGCTCGCCTCCAATACCTCGTCCATCTCCATCACCCGGCTGGCCTCGACTACTGACCGGCCGGAGCGGTTCATCGGCCTGCACTTCATGAACCCGGTGCCGCTGATGAAGCTGGTGGAGATTATTCGCGGCATCGCCACGGACGTCGCCACCTACGAGACCGCCGCCACGTTCGCCCAGTCGCTCGGCAAGACCACGGCGAATGCCGAGGACTTCCCTGCTTTCATCGTCAACCGCGTGCTGGTGCCGATGATCAACGAGGCGATCTACACCCTTTACGAGGGCGTCGGTACTGTGGACGCTATCGACACCGCGATGAAGCTCGGCGCCAACCATCCCATGGGTCCGCTCGAGCTCGGCGACTTCATCGGCCTCGACACCGTTCTGGCCATAATGAACGTGCTGCACGAGGGGCTGGCGGACTCCAAGTACCGGCCGTGCCCGCTGCTGGTGAAGTATGTGGAGGCCGGCTGGCTCGGCAAGAAGACGGGCCGCGGCTTTTACGACTATCGCGGCGAAACACCCGTCCCCACCCGCTAAACTTTCGTCTATGGCCTTTGCGGCCGGTTGGCTGACCGGCCGTATATCTGCTTGTCTGGAGCCCTTATGAACCTCGATGCCATTTCCGTCGGCAAGAACCCGCCCGAAGACGTCAATGTGATCATCGAAGTGCCCATCGGCGGCGAGCCCATCAAATACGAGATGGACAAGGCTTCCGGCGCCCTGGTGGTGGACCGCTTTCTCTACACCTCCATGCGCTATCCGGGGAATTACGGCTTCATTCCCCACACCCTGTCCGGCGATGGCGATCCGTGCGACGTGATCGTGCTGAACAGCCGCGCCATCGCGCCGGGCGCGGTGATGAGTTGCCGTATCGTCGGCGTGCTGATGATGGAGGACAATGCCGGCGAGGACGAGAAGCTGATCGCCGTACCCTCCGACTGGCTGACCCAGCGCTATCACCACGTGAAGGACTATACCGACCTGCCGCCCATCGCCCTGGCCCAAGTCGAGCACTTCTTCGCCCACTACAAGGATCTGGAGCCCGGCAAGTGGGTGAAGATCAGCGGTTGGGGCGATGCCGCCAAGGCCCGCCGGTTGGTGCTCGAAGGCATCGAACGCGCCAAGGCCGAAAAGAAGGGTTGAGGCGGCTCCCGCCTTAGATCATATACTCCGCTTCCGCCGTCGCGCCGCGGCCGTGACCGCCGGTCAGGCGGTCGTGCAGGGCGACGATTGTGCGGCTGCCGGTCTTCTGACACAGGGCCGGAACGAAGGCGTGCAGCGTCGCGCCGAGGCCGGCGACCAGCAGCGGCCAGGCAAAGCTGAGCGCGAAGACGAAGTGCTGGCCATAGGTTTCGCCGACCGAGGCCGGGTGGTCGAGGAAGAGCTTGCGGATCATGTCGCTCAGCCCTTGGCCAGCTTTTCGAGCAACGCCTTAATCCCCGGGCTGGCCCAGTCGGCCTCGCCCTGCACCACGCCGTAGAGATTACCCTTCCGGTCGTAGACGAAGCTGGTGGGGTAGCCCTCCACCGCCGGCTTCAGCGCAGGGCTGAGCGCGCCCTCGTCGTCGTGAAAGAAGGGCAGGGGCTTGTTGGCGGCGATGAAGGCCTTGGCCTTGTCCACCGCCGCCTTGGAATCGATCGACACCGGCACGATCGCGATGGGCTTGGCGCCAAAGCCCTTCTGAAGGATGGCCAGGGTCGGCATCTCCTTCTGGCAGGGCGCGCACCAGGTGGCCCACAGGTTCATCACCACGACCTTACCCTTGAATTCGCTGAGCTTGTGCGCCTTGCCCGCCGCATCGACGAAACCGATCACGGGATAGACTCCCGCCGCGCGCTTCAATTTTGCCTCCGCGCCAACAATCTTATCGGCCGCAAGCGCGGCATTGGGTTTGAAGCCGGCAGCGCCGATGACATATAGAGCCAGCGCCCCAGCGATGACGCCGCGCGCCAGTTGAGAAACCCTAAGCTTCATGTCCGACGACGCCTCCAAGCAAACCAAAGGTCAAAGCCTGTGGGGCGGCCGGTTCGAGCGCAAGCCTGCGGAACTGATGCAGGCCATCAACGTCTCGATCGGCTTCGACCAGAGGCTGGCGGCGCAGGACCTTCAGGGCTCCCGCGCGCACGCCGGGATGTTGTCCAAACAGGGCGTGATTACAAGCGCGGATGCGGCGGCCATCCTGGGCGGCCTCGATACCATCGAAGCGGAGATGAAGGCCGGGACCTTCCCCTTCCGCGACGAGTACGAAGACATTCACATGAACGTGGAGGCGCGCCTGGCCGAACTGATCGGGCCGGTGGCGGGGCGACTGCACACCGCTCGATCGCGCAATGACCAGGTGGCGGTGGACTTCCGCCTGTGGGTCAAGGCGACGTGCGAGCACACGGTGGGCCAGATTGAGGCGCTGCAAAGGGCGCTGCTTGGTCAGGCCGAGTCCCATGTAGCCACCATCATGCCGGGCTTCACTCATTTGCAGCCGGCCCAACCGGTCACCTTCGGCCACCATCTGATGGCCTATGTGGAGATGTTCGGCCGCGACTGCTCTCGCTTCCGCGACGCCATCGAGCGCATGAACGAGAGCCCGCTGGGCGCCGCCGCCCTGGCCGGTTCGCCCTACAATATCGACCGACGTCTGACCGCCGCGACCCTCGGCTTCTGCAGCCCGACCGCCAATTCGCTGGATAGCGTGTCCGACCGTGATTTCGCCTTGGAGGCCCTGTCCGCCGCCTCGATCTGCGCTGTGCACCTGTCGCGCATCGCTGAGGAGATCGTGATCTGGACCACGCCGCAGTTCGGCTTCATCAGCCTCACAGACGCTTTCACCACCGGCTCCTCGATCATGCCGCAAAAACGAAATCCGGACGCGGCGGAGCTGGTTAGGGCCAAGGTGGGGCGTATCCTGGGCGCCCTGACCCAACTCACCGTGGTGATGAAGGGCCTGCCGCTGGCCTATTCAAAGGACATGCAGGAGGACAAGCCGCCGGTATTCGAGGCCTTCGACGCCCTCGACCTGTCGCTGGCGGCCATGGCCGGGATGATCGCCGACTTGACGCCCAACACTGAGCGCATGGCCGCCGCCGCTGGCGCCGGCTACTCCACCGCCACGGATTTGGCGGACTGGCTGGTGCGCACGCTGGACCTGCCTTTCCGCCAGGCCCACCATGTGACCGGCCAGACGGTGAAACGGGCGGAGCAGTTGGGCGTTGGCTTAGCAGAGATGCCGCTGCACGAACTGCAGGCGATCGAGCCGCGGATCACCACAGAGGTGTTTTCGGTGCTGACGCCCGAGGCGTCGGTGGCGAGCCGGATGAGTTATGGCGGGACCGCGCCTGTGCGGGTCCGCGAACAGGTTGAACGCTGGAAGGAACGGCTGGGATGATCCGCTGGAACACGATGGGGCGCGTCGTCGCCCTCGGCCTCCTGGCCGGCGCCACTCTCACGCTCGGAGCATGCGGCAAGCGCGGTTATCTGGAGCAGCCCGCGCCCCTGTTCGGCGACCGGGCTCAGGCGCGCTACGCCGCGCAGCAGCAACAGGCTGCGCAGGACGCCGCCGACGCTCAGGCGCTCAAGGGCAAGCAGCCCAAGGCCGTCGCCGACCAGTCCGACGATTCGCCCCTGACTACGCGCGACATCAAATCGCCCGAACAGAAGAATACGCCCCTGAGTCGCGCGCCCACCGATGGGTTGCCTAACCCCGTGGGGCCCTCGATCTCGCCCACCCCGCCGAACTGAGCGGGAAATCCCAGACTGAGCTTGTCGAAGGGCGAGGATTTCTGTCCAAGGGCGGACCGGCCCGTGATAGGGTCCTGAGGATCGGCGCGTGAACCACTTCGACTATCAGGCGGACGGCCAAATGGCGTGCGAGGGGGTGTCCCTGGCCGCCATTGCCGAGACCGTGGGTACGCCGGTCTACGTCTATTCCACCGCCACCCTGGTACGGCACTTCACGGTCTTCCGCGACGCGTTCAAGACCCACACGCCGCTGATCGCCTATGCGCTGAAGGCCAATTCTAACCTGTCGGTGATCCGCACCCTGGCGAAGCTCGGGGCCGGGGCGGATACGGTGAGCGAGGGCGAGATACGCCGGGCGCTGGCGGCGGGCGTGCCGGCGGACCGGATCGTCTTCTCCGGCGTCGGCAAGACCGGCCATGAACTGGCCTTCGCCCTCGATGCGGGCGTGGCCGAGATCAACTTAGAGTCCGAACCGGAGATGGCGCTTCTCGCCCGCATTGCGGCGGATAAGAGCGTGCGCGCCACCCTGGCCATTCGCGTCAATCCGGACATCGGCGCAGGCGGCCACGCCAAGATCTCTACCGGCAAGTCCGACAACAAGTTCGGCGTCTCCATGTCGGAGGCCGAGCGGCTCTATGCCCAGGCCTCCAATACCGCTTCGCTGAACCCGGTGGGCGTCGCCTGCCACATCGGGAGCCAGATCACCGACCTCGCGCCCATGGAGCAAGCCTTCCGCGCCATGCGGGCGCTGGTGGAGCGACTGCGCGGGGATGGGATGAGCGTGGAGCGTCTCGATCTCGGCGGCGGCCTCGGTGTGCCCTATTTCGACAGCCCTGAGCCTCCTTCGCCGGGGGCGTTCGGCTCGATGGTCGAGAAGGTGATGGATGGCCTCGATATCCAACTCGCCTTCGAGCCCGGCCGGGTGCTGGTGGCCAATGCTGGGGTGCTGGTCAGCCGGGTGATCCACATCCATGAGCGGCCGGAGGGAAAGAAGTTCCTCGTGCTCGACGCCGCCATGAACGACCTGATCCGCCCGGCCATGTACGACGCCTATCACGACATCCGGCCTGTGGAACAACCCGGCGAGGCCGCGCCGCGCGATGTCTATGATGTGGTCGGGCCGATCTGCGAGACGGGCGACACCTTCACCCGCGATCGCACCCTGCCGCTGCTGAAGTCGGGCGATCTGGTGGCCTTCATGACCGCGGGCGCCTACGGAGCCGCAATGTCGAGCGAGTACAATTCGCGGCTGCTCGTACCCGAGGTGCTGGTGGACGGCGACCGTTATGCGGTGGTGCGCCCGCGCCCCACCTATGACGACATGCTGTCGCGCGAGCCGATGGCGGGTTGGCTTTAGCCCTATTTTACGGTCAAGGTTTGCATATGCGTTCGTACCTGCTCCCCCTTCTCGCCCTGTCGCTGATCCCTGTCGTGGGGCACGCGGCGCCGCGTAAGCCGACCACGCCCCTGGCGGACGAGAACCTGTTCATCGCCCCCTCTGGACAGCCTTATCGGTCCAAGGCGGGCGAGCCCTACCCCGTGGTGGCCTGGTTCAACGCCGCCGACACCAACCATGACGGCAAGGTCGACCGCGAGGAGTTCAAGGCAGAGGCCGTGGCCTTTTTCCACAAGATGGATCTGCGCAAGGACGGGATCATCGACGACGAGATCATCGCCCTCTACGAGAAGAAGCTCGTGCCGGAAATCCTGGCCGGGGTGGACAATCCCGAACTGATGAACACCACCGACAAGAACGCCAAGCGCGGCGCCGCGCCCTATGAACTGATCAATGTGGCCGAGCCGCTGCGCGCTGCCGATCACAGCTTCCGCGGCCGTATCACCTTGAAGGATGTGGAAGCCCAGGCCGACCTGAACTTCGACTATCTGGATGACGACAAGAAGGGCTTTCTGACTCTCGACAGCCTGCCCCATACCGACGCGCAAGACAGCGCGACGGTGGCGAGGAAAAAGTAGCCGTCAGGTCGCCGGCTTCGTGGTCTTCAGGCTATCACGGTAGGCCTCCACCTCGCGCATGACGCGCAAGACGTTGCCGCCCCAGATCTTGGCGATATCGGCAGTCGAATAGCCGGCCTTGCGCAGGGCGGCGGTGACTTTGGGTAGGTCCGCCACGTCTTCCATGCCGGTCACCCCGCCGCCGCCGTCCCAGTCGCAGCCGATGCCCACATGATCGACGCCCACCACCTTGATGGCGTGCAGCAGAGCCCGCATGAAGGTGTCGAAACTGGCCCGGTTGGCGACCGGATGGGCCTTGGCATAGGCGTTGAAGTCCAGCGCCACCTTCTTCTGCTCGGCGGGCGAGAGCGTGTCGATGGTATCGATCTTCGCCCCGGCGGGGTTCATGCTCATGCCGCCGCTGAGATAGACCGAGTTGATCTGGATTACGCCGCCGGCGGCCGCCAGCTTCTTCAGTCGTTCGTCGTCGATGTTGCGTGGATGGTCGAAAATCGCCTTCACGCCCGAATGGGACAGGATGATCGGCGTCTTCGAAAGGGCCAGCATCTGGTCGAACACGTCGTCCGAAGCGTGTGAGGCGTCGATGATCACGCCGAGCCGGTTGGCCTCTTTCACCCAGTCGCGTCCGGCGGGGGACAGGCCATGCCAGCGCGGCTTGTCCGTGGCGCTGTCGGCGAACTGGTTGTTCATGAAGTGGACCGGCCCCGCCAGCCGGACGCCGAGCTTGTAGAAGGTGGTGAACAGGGTCAGATCCTCGCCCATCGGATAGCTGTTCTCGATGGACTGGAAGACGATGCGCTTGCCGCTGGCCTTGATCCGGGCCGCGTCGTCGGCGGCGAAGGCGAGTGCGAACTTGTCCGGGTGCGCTGCCGCCATCTCGCGGATGTGCACCTCGCGCACCAGGGCATAGTCGCGGGCCTTGGCGTAACCCTCGGGCGTCAGCGCTCCCTGCGGGGTGTAGAGGGCGAAGAAGCCGCCATCCAGATGCCCCTCCACCATGCGCGGATAGTCCACTTGGCTGAGGTCTGTGGCGAAGGTGTGCCGCTGCATGATGTCCCAGCCCGGGCGACCGAAGTGCTCGGGTGTGTCGAGGTGAGTGTCGAGGGCGATGATGACGCTGTCGGGCGCCGCCGCTTTATGGGGCGCTGGTCTGGACGACGCCACGCCGGCCATCGCCGCTGTAAGGACAAACAGACCGACTATCGATACGCGCATGTGACCCTCCGAAGCCGCATGGCTAGCATGGTCTTCAGAGCTTGGCAGCGTCGGCTGGCTGGGAAAGCCTGGCGGCGGACGGATTGCCTAATCCAGCGCCAGAACGTCCGGCCAGCCGCGATACCGGCCGGCCACGTCCATGCCGTAGCCGGCCAGGAAACGGCTGGGCGCGTCCCAGGCGACGAAATCGCACGACACCTCGCGCGGCTCCGGCCAGGGCTTCCTGGCGAAACAGGCCGTAAGGATCGTCTCTGCGCCCGCGTCCTGCATCAGCCGCACCGCCTCCTTCAGCGACAGGCCGGAGTCTATCACGTCGTCCATGATCAATACCGTGCGGCCTTCCACCGGACGCTGCAGCCCGGCGCGGAGCAGGACGCGACCCGAGGTCTGGGTCTCGTCGCCATAAGACGCGATCCACAGGGCGTCGAAGGCCACGTTGCGGCCGTGGCGGCTGAGGGCGCGGGTCAGGTCGGCGGCGAACCACAGCCCGCCGGTGAGCAGGCAGACCGCCACGGTGTTGTCGTCGATGCGCGGCGCGATCTCCGCCGCCAGCCGGTCCACCCGCTCGGCGATCTCGGAGGCGGGCAGGAGAAGTTCAGGCTCAGCCATGCGGCGCTTTCGCGGAGGCGGGGAGGGCGTAGGGCGAGCCGGGCGGAAGCGGCGCGGCCTCCTTGGCCTCCAGCGGTGACGCGGGTGGTGCAGGAGCGGGACCGCGGAGCTTCATGGTCACCGCCGGCGTGGGTGCGACCGGCGCGGCGCGGGTGACCGTATGAATCACCTTGGGCGCCGCGTGCTTGGAGGTGGAAGCCTTGATGGCGTCGAAGTCGACCTCGACCTGAAAGCCTGCGGCCTGCAGCGGCGGATCGACGAAGCTGGCGGAGAAGGCGCGAAGCTCTCCGGGCTGGATCGGCCCACCGCCAGGCGTGATTACCTGGCTCAGCAGGCGATGGTTGGCCTTATCGAGCAGCATGACGCGGAGCGGCGCAGGGTCGCGCGGATGGGTCTCTATATTGCGCATGTTGCCGGTGATGGTCAGGGCGGCGTGGCCGTCCTTCAGAGTCGGGCCGCCATCAGCGTCGATGGCCAGGCCGACCGGGTTCACCGGCATGCGCGCGAAGGCATAGGCGCCGGCGGTGGCAGGCAGGATGCGCACCACATCGGTACGGAAGATCACCGCCACCAGGGCCAGCACGCAGAAGCCTGCCCCCATCACCGCCCAGACCGCGCCCACGGCGGCGGCCTCGCGGGTCTTGCGCTTCTCAGCGGCCTCCTCGCGCAGGCGGGACGAAACATCGGCGCTCACCCGACCCTTCAGCTTGACTGGCGCTTCGATGGCGACCGGCGGCGCGTCATCGCGAGGGGCGAAGGAAAGGGGCTCGTCCATGGAGAAGGCGGCGGCCGGCGCAGCCTCGCGCCAAGCATGGCCGCACTGGGCGCAGCGAACCTTGCGCCCCTCGGGTCCGATGCGCGCCTCGTCCACGAAATAGCGGCTGGCGCACTCTGGGCAGGTCAGTATCATGAATGCGAATCTAGGCTGCTGGCCCGTCCACCCCGGGGTGGCCTATTCCCGACACGCTGTCCATAGAGGGGGCGTGGGACAGGTAAGCGGGAACGGCCGGGTGGGATGTCCAGGCGCGGTGTGAAGGTCTTACCCACGGAAACGCCCTCCAATGGGCCAGTCTTGGACTTTCAGGGCGTCGCCATGCGCTACGGGCGCTCGCCCGAAGTGCTGCGCGACATTCACCTTACCTTGCCCAATGGCTCCTTCCATTTCCTTACCGGGCCTTCGGGGGCGGGAAAGAGTTCGCTGCTGAAGCTGATTTACCTCGCGCACGAGCCGTCGCGCGGACTGATCCGCCTGTTTGGACAGGACATCGCCACCGTGCCACGCGGCGACCTGCCCCACATCCGCCGACGAATCGGCGTGGTGTTTCAGGAGTATCGCCTGCTCGACCATCTCTCCGCGTTCGACAACGCCGCCCTGCCGCTGCGTATCGCTGGGCGGAAAATCGAGACCTATCGCGACGATGTGGCCGAACTGCTCGGCTGGGTCGGTCTCGGCGGGCGGATGCACGCTTTGCCGCCGACCCTTTCCGGAGGCGAGAAGCAGCGTCTGGCCATCGCCCGCGCCGTGGTGGCGCGGCCGGACATCCTGCTGGCCGACGAGCCGACCGGCAATCTCGATCACGAAATGGGCGAGCGTATCCTGCGCCTGCTGGTGGAGCTCAATCGGCAGGGGACCACCGTGCTGGTCTCCAGCCACGACCGCGAGCTGGTGGAAAGCTCCGGCATGCCGGTACTGCACCTCGACGGCGGACGCCTACAGGGAGTCGGCGGCGCATGAGCGATCAGGCGCCCCCTCCCCATCACGATGCAGCCTTACGGCCGGGGCCGCTCCTCCCTACCAAGGACGGGCGGGACGGCGCGCTGATGTTCGTGATCGCCGTGCTGTGCGCGCTCGCCTGCCTGGCCGTTTTGGGCGGCGCGGCGTCGGACAGGGCGGCGCAGGGGTGGCGCGCCGACCTCAAGGCCTCCGCTACCGTGCAGGTGCGCCCCAAGTCCGGCGAGACGAGCGCCGAGGCCGCAGCGCGCGGGGCCGAAGCGCTGGCGGGTGTCAAGGGTGTGACCGAGGCGCGGGCGCTCGACCGGGCGGCGGCGTCGAAGCTGCTGGAGCCTTGGCTTGGTAAAGGCGGCGTACCGGAGGATATGCCGATCCCCGAACTGGTCGCCGTCGATCTCGATCCCGCCCATCCCGCCGACACCGCCGCTCTGCAGAGCGCGCTCGACCAGGCGCACGTGGATGGGTCGGTCGACGATCATGGCCGCTGGCTGGGCGATGTGGAGCGCGCGGCGACGACGGTGCGGCTGGGTGCACTCGGCGCCGCCCTGGTGCTTGCGGCGGCGGCGGGCGCGGCGATCAACTTCGCCACGCGGGCGGGTCTGCAAGCGCGCCACGAGGTGGTGGAGGTGCTGTATCTTTCGGGGGCGGAGGACCGCTTCACTGCCGCCCTGTTCCAGAATCGATTCGC
The DNA here is from genome assembly GCA_903862425.1 of uncultured Caulobacterales bacterium. Taxonomy (GTDB): domain Bacteria; phylum Pseudomonadota; class Alphaproteobacteria; order Caulobacterales; family Caulobacteraceae; genus CAIOYC01. The sequence goes on from CAIOYC010000009.1 coordinate 109,071, forward strand.
TCGACTGAGCTTCTTCGCCGGTCTGCAGGGTCTGGCGGCGGCCGTCGCGCTGTGGGTGGTGCTGCGTCTGGCGGCGCCCGGCGACGGGTTCAGCCCGCTGCTACCGCAGGCTTGGAGCGATCTGCTGCTGGTCCTGCCCTGTCCCATCCTGGCCAGTGCAATCGGGGCGATTTCCGCGCGAAGCTCGGCTATGTCAATCTTGCGAGGATACGGACATGGCGGGGTGGGTTAAGGTCGAACAATGAAGGGTCTGGCGGTCATCCTGCTTGTGGTGGTGCTGTGGGGCGTGGGTCTGCTGGCCTTCGGAGCACGCGTGGCGAGTTCGACGCCGGCGCCTGACCCTGCCGTGGCCGACGGCATCGTGGCCCTGACGGGAGCCGGTACGGCGCGGATCGAATCGGCCGTGCAGCTCCTGGAGCGCGGCAAGGGCCAGCGCCTGCTGATATCCGGCGTGAACCGGGAGGTCAGCCGCAAGGACCTGCAGAGCCTCGTCCACGACTACGGCAAGACGTTCGATTGCTGCGTCGATCTGGGATTCCGCGCCGCGGACACCCAGGGCAACGCCAAGGAAACCGCCTCATGGGCGGCCTATCACCACTACAAGACGTTGATCGTCGTCACCGCCGACTACCACATGCCCCGCGCCTTGCTGGAGCTGCGCGCCGCCACGCCCGGCATCACCCTGAAGCCCTATCCGGTGGCGACCACCGCCCTGAACGCCGACCGCTGGTGGCGCTCCACCGACAGCGCCCGGCGCATGGCCTACGAATACTGCAAGTACCTCGTGATCCTCGCGCGCGAGTCCGTGCTGCGCCTCGGGGCCAAGCGCGAGGGACTTGTGGTCGAGACCCCCACCAACACCGTCGCCAAGCCGGTAACCGACGGATGAGCGGCTTCGTCTATCCGAAGGCCGGTCCGGTGCGCTGGATAGGCTCGATCCTGTTCGTGGTCTGGATGTTCGGCCTGGCCATCGTGATGGGGATTCTGTGCCTTCCACTCCTGCTCGGCGCCCGTCGCCCGGCTTTGGAGGCCATCAGGTTGTGGATGAGGGGCGTCCTGGCCGGGCTCGCCTTTACCGCCGGGCTCGAGGTCGAGGTGCGCGGGCGCGAGAACCTGCCCGAAGGCGCCTGCCTCATCGCCGCCAAGCATCAGGGCATGCTCGACATACTGCCGCCGTTCACCTACCTCGACGATCCCGCCTTCGTGCTGAAGCAGTCGCTGATGTCGATCCCGATCTTCGGCTGGTTCGCCGGCAAGGCGGGCATGATCCCCATCGACCGCGAAGGTGCGGCCAAGACCATGCGGACCATGCTGAACGCCGCCAGCGAGGCGACCAGCGAAGGCCGCCAGGTGATTATTTTCCCCGAGGGCACCCGCAAGGCGCCGGGTGAGGCGCCGGACTATCAGCCCGGCGTAGCGGGCCTCTATCGCGAGCTCAACGTGCCCTGCGTGCCGGTGGCGACCAATTCCGGGCGCTTCTGGCCGGCGGGCGGCCTGCTGAAATATCCCGGCCGGGCCGTGTTCGAGATCCTGCCGCCGATCCCGCCGGGCCTGAAGCGCGCCGAGTTCATGCGCCGATTGCAGGCCGACATCGAAGCAGCCAGTGCGCGTCTGCTGTCAGAGAGCTACGAGCGCGTCCACTCGGGCCAGTAATTGGTTCATGAAGTCGTCACGGATACCTTCGTCGCCGAGGTGTCCAATAAGGTCGCGCAGGTAATCCGCATTGGGACCGGACAGGCCGGAGGCGCCGGCGATCAGACGCGCCTGCACCTCCAGCGTTAGCGGCCCCGCCCATTGCGGATGCGAGCGGTCGGACAGGAAGGTCAGCGCCTCGACCTTGCGGCCATCCACAAGCTTGACGTGTATATGGCGTTCCACATAGGTCTCGGTCGGCTGTTCGCGCTCCATCAGATAGGCATAGGTCGCCGCCCAATCCGCCTCCGCCACACGGTAGGCTGCGCCGGTGACCGAGCCCCCGGACACCAGGCCCAGCACCAGCCCTGGCCGTTCATAGGTGCCGCGGTGGTGGACCGAATAGATGCAGAAGGCCCGGCGATAGCCGTTCAGCCGCGCGCGCCGCCGCTCAGCGAACGCAAACCCCGGCCGCCACATGAGCGACCCGTAGCCGAAGACCCAATAGTCCTGATCCATCATCACCTTCGGCTCTAGCGCCCCGGCGCGGCGACGGGAACCAGCTTTGCTCATTGGACGATGAGAGCGCTTCCGGCTATTGGGCGCGGCCATGAGCAGCATCACGCCCGAAACCGTCCTGAAGCCGCGTCCCAAGACCGGCATCCTCGACATCGAGCCCTATGTGGGCGGCAAGTCCAAAGTAGAGGGTGTGGCCGAGCCGCTGAAGCTGTCGTCCAACGAGAATATCCTCGGCTCCTCGCCGCTCGCCATCGCCGCCTTCGAGCAGACCGCCCACAAGCTCCAGCTTTATCCCGACGGCAAGGCCCCCATGGTGCGCGAGGCGGTGGCGACCAAGTATGGACTGGAGGCGGACCGGCTGATCTTCGGCTGCGGCTCGGACGAGATATTCACTCTTCTGGCCCAGACCTATTGCGAGCCGGGCGACAATGTCGTGCAGGGCCAGTACGGCTTTCTCGCCTACCGCATCGCCGGCCGGGGAGCCCAGGCGGAGGTGCGCTTCGCGCCCATGCCCAACCTGCGCTTCGATGTGGACCATGCCCTGGCCCTGGTGGACGATCGCACCCGTATCGTCTTCCTCGACAATCCCGGCAATCCGACCGGCGGTTGGCTGAACCGGGACGAAATCGAACGTCTGCACGACAGCCTGCCCAAGGGCTGCATCCTGCTGCTCGACGGGGCCTATGCGGAATTCGTCGACGATCCGGCCTATAGCGACGGCATCGACCTGGCGCGGCGCGCGGAGAACATCGTCGTCACCCGCACCTTCTCCAAGATTCACGGGCTCGCCGCGTTGCGGGTGGGGTGGGCCTATGCGCCGGCGGAGATGGTCAGCGCGATGGAGCGCATCCGCGCGCCCTTCAACGTCAATCTGCCGGCCCAGTTCGCGGCGGTGGCGGCCCTCGGCGACGAGGACTTCCAGAAGCGCAGCCGGGAGCTTGTCTGGCAGTGGCGTCCGTGGCTGACCCAGCAGATCGGTGGCCTGGGACTTGAGGTCATGCCATCCCAGGGCAATTTCGTGCTGGTCGGCTTCCCGCACGAGGGCGAGCGGACGGCCAAGGCTGCGGAGGAATTCCTGGCCGGTCGTGGCATCCTCGTGCGCGGCCTCGTCAACTATGGCCTACCCGACCACCTGCGCCTGACCATCGGCCTGGAGGCGCACAACCGCGCCGTGGTGGATGCGCTGGCGGCGTTCGTCAGCGGCTGAGCCTCGCCCCACTTCGGACAGGGTTTGCTGGCTGAAGGTCGAGGCCTATTGAGAGACCCTATGCGCCTTGACCGACGATCCCTGATGATGATGGCCGCCGCTGCGCCGGGCGCTGCGCTGTCGTCGCGTGTGCTGGCAGCGCCCGGTTTCGCCCACCTCGGCGCGCCGCCGACCCTACCCCGGGTGTCCGAGGCGCTGGAGAGCGTGTTGAAGCGCACCGGCGCGCCGGCGCTCGGTTATGCCGCCGTGGGGCCGAACGGGCTGATCGCGCTGGACGTCGCAGGTCGCCGCCGCATCACCGTGGACGACTACGTGACCCAGGACGATCTGTGGCACATCGGCTCCAACACCAAGGCCATGACCGCCGCCCTCTACGCCCGCCTGGTGGAGGCGGGGAAGGCCAAGTGGGGCGCGACGCTCAGCGAGCTGTTCCCGGACATCAAGGCCGAAGCGCCGTGGGCGAGTGTGAAAATCGAGGACGTGCTGGCTCACCGTTCGGGGGTCAGCGACAATGGCCTGATCGACCAGGGCTGGCTTATCAAGGCCCACAACGATACGCGCCCCGTGGTTGAACAGCGGGCTGACTTCGCCGCTCGTCTGCTGACGCACGCGCCGACCGGCAAGTTCGGGGAGTTCGAATACGCGAACGCCAACTACATCCTCGCTGGCGCGGCCATGGAGCGGATCACCCGCACCGACTGGGAGACCGCCGTTGGCACGGAGTTGTTCGGTCCGCTGCAGATGACAACGGCCGCCTTCGGCCCGCCCACCGGACCCCAGCCCTGGGGACATGAGCCGGGGCCGAACGGCGTGCTGACACCGGTCGATCCTCTCCACGACGTGGCCGACAATCCGCCCGTTTTCGGTCCTGCCGGCCGGGTTCACCTTTCGCTGACCGACTATGCCAAGTTCGCGCGGGTGTTTCTGACTGGCGGCGGCGGTTTCTTGTCTCCGCAGAGTCTGGCCAAGCTGGCCCGGCCCTGGGATGGTAAGGAGGGCTACGCGCTTGGCTGGCAGTATTACGAAAACCGCGGCTGGGCCGATGGGCCGGTTCTCGCACACGAGGGGTCCAATACCCTTTGGCGCACCATGGCGCTGATCGCTCCGGCCAAGCCGGTGGCCTATCTGCTCGTCACCAACTGTGGCGGCGATGCAGGCCAACAGGCGGTGCAACTGATGGCGGCGCGCCTGATCGCCCAGCAGGTCGATCCCGACGATACGACCGCCGTTACGCCGCCTCGCTAGACCCGTCCGGCCCCCTGGGCGCCAACGAGGCGTCCCGTGGCTCGCATGATGAAATGATAAAGCGGAGCCATTAGCGCCCGAGCGCATTTACCTGAGCAACAGAGAGGGAAATCTGATGTTCTTGGGAATCGCTGGCGTACTCATCGTCCTGTGGCTGCTGGGCTTCTTCGCGTTTCATATCGCGGGCGGGCTAATCCACATTCTGCTCCTGATCGCCGTCGTGGCCATCATCTGGAACTTCGTTTCCGGTCGTCGTCGCATCTAGCGGCGGATCGAGCGACGAACGTCAGGGCGCGCTGCAAGGCGCGCCCATTACGTTTCAGGCTTCGCCTCTAGGCCTCGCCAGCTGCAATCTCCATCACTTCCTCGACCGTGCGCAGGCCGGGGCGCTGGGCGGTGACGAGGACGGCCATGTTGCCCGGCAGATGCTGGTTGTTCAGCATCTTCTCGTGCGCGTCGGGGATCTGGTCCCAGGGGAAGACCTCCGACAGGCACGGATCGATGCGTCGCTCGATCACTAGCTGGTTGGCGGCCGAGGCCTGCATCAGGTTGGCGAAGTGGCTACCCTGCACGCGCTTCTGGCGCATCCACAGGAAGCGGGCGTCCATGGTCAGGTTGTAGCCCGATGTGCCGGCGCATATCACCACCATGCCGCCGCGCTTCACCAGGAAGACCGAGACCGGGAAGGTCTGCTCGCCCGGATGTTCGAACACCATGTCGACATCCTTCTTGCCGGTGATGTCCCAGATGGCCTTACCGAACTTGCGGCATTCTTTCATATAAGCGGCGAAGTCCTCGCCGTTCACCGGCGGCAACTGGCCCCAGCAGTCGAAATCCTTACGGTTCAATACCGCCTTGGCGCCCATGCTCATCACATAGTCGCGCTTGGACTCGTCGGAGACCACGCCGATGGCGTTGGCCCCCGCCGTGGCGCACAGCTGCACGGCGAACACGCCGAGACCGCCCGAGGCGCCCCAGACCAGCACATTGTCGCCCGGCTTCAGCTCGTGCGGCTTGTGGCCGAACAGCATGCGATAGGCGGTGGCGAGGGTGAGGGTGTAGCAGGCGGCCTCTTCCCAGGTCAGGTGCAGGGGCCGCTTCATCAGCTGGCGCGACTGCACCCGGCAGAACTGGGCGAAGGAGCCGTCCGGCGTCTCATAGCCCCAGATGCGCTGGGAGGTTGAGAACATCGGGTCGCCGCCGTTGCACTCCTCGTCGTCCCCGTCGTCCTGATTGCAGTGGACCACCACCTCGTCGCCGGGCTTCCAGCGCTTCACCTTGGCGCCCACGGCCCAGACGATGCCCGAGGCGTCGGATCCAGCCACGTGGAAGGGCTGCTTGTGGCCGTCGAAGGGCGAGACCGGGGTGCCGAGGGCGGCCCAGACGCCGTTGTAGTTCACGCCCGCGGCCATCACCAGGATCAGGCATTCGTCGTCTCCGATGGTGGGTGTGGGAAGCACCTCCACCTGCATGGCGGTGTTGGGTCGGCCGTGACGCTCCTTGCGGATGGCCCACCCATACATGGTCTTGGGCACGTGGAACGCCGGGGGCATCTCGCCGATCTCGTAGAGATCCTTTTCGACGGGGCGGGTCAGGGTGGCGGCTTCCATTTTACGCTCCGGGTCCGGCGAACTGTTGCGCCAACCTCAGCCCAAAGGGGCCCATGCCGCAACAACTTTCCGCAATGCAGCATGAATGATGCAGCCTCATGTTGCCGCGTGGCGACGGGGTGGTTAGGGTCAGGTCGGGAGACTTCCATGAGCGATGACAAGCCGTTCCAGCATGCGCCGGACGCCCCGTGGATATTCCGCACCTATGCCGGTCACTCCACGGCCGAAAAGTCCAACGCCCTATACCGCTCCAATCTGGCGCGGGGACAGACCGGCCTTTCCATCGCCTTCGACCTGCCGACCCAGACCGGATACGACCCCGACCACATCCTGGCGCGAGGCGAGGTGGGCAAGGTGGGCGTGCCCGTCAGCCACATAGGCGACATGCGCGCCTTGTTCGACGGCATCCCGCTCGACCGCATGAACACCTCCATGACCATCAACGCGCCGGCGGCGTGGTTGCTGGCCCTGTACGTGGCGCTGGCGGAGGAGCAGGGGGTGGATCGCAAGGTGCTGCAGGGCACCACACAGAACGACCTGATTAAGGAGTATCTGTCGCGCGGCACCTATATCTATCCGCCCGCGCCCTCGCTCAGGCTGATCTCCGACATGGTGGCCTGGTGCTATCGGGAGACGCCGAAGTTCAACCCGATGAACGTCTGCTCCTACCATCTGCAGGAAGCGGGCGCGACGCCGGAGCAGGAGCTGGCCTATGCCCTGGCCACGGCCATCAGCGTGCTCGACGCCGTGAAGGCGGGTGGGCAGGTTCCGGACGAGGATTTCGCCACCGTCGCTTCGCGCATCTCCTTCTTCGTCAACGCCGGGGTGCGGTTCGTGACCGAGCTTTGCAAGATGCGGGCGTTCACCGAGCTGTGGGACGAAATCCTGGAGCACCGCTACGGGGTCAAGGACGCCAAACATCGCCGCTTCCGCTATGGGGTGCAGGTCAACTCCCTCGGCCTCACCGAGCCGCAGCCGGAGAACAACGTCTATCGCATCCTGATCGAGATGCTGGCGGTGACCCTGTCCAAGACGGCCCGCGCCCGCGCCGTGCAACTGCCGGCCTGGAACGAGGCGCTGGGCCTGCCGCGTCCGTGGGACCAGCAGTGGTCGCTTCGCATGCAGCAGGTGCTGGCCTATGAAACCGATCTTCTGGAATACGAGGACCTGTTCGACGGCTCCAAGGTGGTGGAGGGCAAGGTGGCCGAGCTGAAGGCCCGCGCCATGGATCTGCTCGGTCAGGTGGACGCCATGGGCGGGGCCGCCGCCGCCATCGAGTGGATGAAAACCTCGCTGGTGGGCGCCAATGCGGGCCGCGTGCGCTCCATCGAGACCGGCGACTTGACCGTGGTCGGGGTCAACAAATGGACCGACTCCGAGGTCTCGCCGCTCTCGGCGGGGGAGGGGATGATCGAGACCGTCGACCCGCGTCTCGAAGCCGGCACCGTGCAGCGACTGAAAACCTGGAAGGCCGAGCGCGATGCCGGCGCGGTCGAGGCCGCCCTGACCGCGCTTGCCGAGGCGGCGCGTTCCGGCGCCAACATCATGCCGCCCTCCATCGCGGCGGCCAAGGCGGGCGTCACCACCGGCGAGTGGGCAGATACGCTGCGCGCCGTGTTCGGCGAGTATCGTGGTCCGACCGGCGTCGGCATGGTGGTGCTGACCGGCGCCTCGGACGATCTCGACGATGTGCGGGCGGCGGTGGACCAGGTGTCCGATGCGCTGGGCCGCCGGCTCACCTTCCTGGTCGGAAAGCCGGGGCTGGATGGTCACTCCAACGGGGCCGAGCAGATCGCCACCCGCGCCCGCGCCGTTGGTATGGAGGCCATCTATGACGGCATCCGCTCCACCCCGGCGGAGATCGTCGCCCGGGCGCGCGAGACCAGGGCCCATGTGATCGGCCTGTCGATCCTGTCCGGCTCCCACCTCGACCTCGTGCAGGAGGTCGTGCGCCTGCTCCGCGCCGAGGGGCTGGATCATATCCCCGTTGTGGTCGGCGGCATCGTGCCTCCGGACGACGCGCTCGTGCTGAAGCAGATGGGCGTGAAGCGGGTCTATACGCCCAAGGACTTCCAACTCACCGGCATCATGGCCGACATCGTCAAGGTGGCCGAAGCGGCGGGGCTGCAGACCGCATAGCGGCCTCCCTGGCATGGCCGTTGCGTACCTCGGCTTCAGCCATCCCGGAGCGATCCAAAATGAGCCCGAACCGCAATCTTCCCGCCCTGATTCCCGGCCAGGCGCAGCGCACCGAAAGCCCCAAAGCGCGCGCTACGGCCTTCGATGCCCAGGTGAGCGGTCAGACCGTCCAGCGCCGCGGCCTGCGCGGCGGCCAGCCGGTACTGAACGCCGCCCGCGCCGCCTATCTCGACGCCGAGTGGCGTGGCCACGACGACCGGCGCCTGCCCACCGGGACGTTGCGCGCGGTGGCTGTCTAGCCCTCGTTGGCCCGACTTTTGCAGGGGCGTGGCGCGTTTCGGAGCCCGCTATGTCCGCACTCTTCCGCATTCTCGACGTCGCCGTCGTCGCCCTGATCTTCACCGCCCTGACCTGAAGCGGAGCCGTTTCGCTCACGGCAAATTCGGTTGACCGCCCAGAGTCTGCCGGGCACATCCCATTCGCCCCTCGCGTTTTGAGAGGCGACGAGGAGATTTGGACGATGTCCAACGGTACGGTTAAGTGGTTCAACACCACCAAGGGTTTTGGTTTTATCCAGCCTGAAGACGGCGGCGCGGACGTTTTCGTGCACGTCTCGGCGGTTGAGAAAGCGGGCCTGCGCGGCCTCAACGAAGGCCAGCGCGTGGCCTATGAGGTTCAAAACGAGCGCGGCAAGGCCGCGGCGGTTAACCTGCGGGCCCTCTAGTCACAGGGACCAGCGCCGGATTTGGCGGGCGTCGGTGAACCTCACCGGCGCTCGTTTTCGTCAGGCCGCCTGCGCCGTCGGCAGGCGCGGCTTTCGCGCCGCCAGTTGGGCAATCGCGACCCCGGCTAGGGCGAGTGCGGCGGCGGCGGCTTGCAGCGGTGTCATCGCCTCGCCGAAGATCAGCCAGCCGAGTAGGGCGGCCACCACGGGCTGGACCAGCACCACCACGGCCGCCAGCGCCGTCGACAGCCGTCCAAGCGCCCAGGCGATGGAGCTTTGGCCGATTACATGGGTCAGGCCGAGCGCGGCCAGGGCCAGCCACCCGCCGGTTGAGGCGGGCGTTAATGGTTCGTGCAGCAGCACGGCGACGAGGAGCAGGATCGGCAGGCCTGGCAGGGTCGTACCGAGCATCACAGCCGTAGTGGAGAAGCGCGCCCGCACCTGACGGACAACCAGGAAGTAGCCAGCGTACCAGACGGCGGTCATCACCGAGAGCATGTCGCCGAGATAGGAAGGCGCGCGCCCTCCCACCCCGGCCTTGAACACCGCCATGCCAACCGCACCCAGCACGGCGATGGCCATGCCGAGGAGGAAGATGGGCAGCGGCCGCTCCTTCAGCACCAGCCAGGCGAAGGTGGTGACGATGATCGGAGTCAGGTTCGACAGTACCGTCGCGTTGGCCACCGAGGTGAAGTGCAGACCGTAGTGCCAGAAGCCGAGGTCGGCCGCGAAAAAGGCCGCGCACAGCCAGATCATCGGCGTCTTTAGCGCGGCGAGGGCGTCGCTCGAAGCGCCGGGTCGTCCCACCGCCAGCAGCAGCCAGGGCAGGGCGAAGGCCAGCCGCCAGAAGCCCGTCGCCGCCGGTCCTGTATGGCCAAGCCGCACGAAGATGGGCGACCAGCCTATGGTGCAGGCGCCGAGGATCAGCACGAGCAATGCGCGGCTGTCGGGCGCCTTGGCGATTGGCGCGGACGTCATGCGGCCTGAACCCTAGACAACCACGTTCTTGCGCAGCGCCTTGGTCAGGCCGATGCAGCCGAGGAAGTAGTGCAGCGAGGCCCAGGCGTAGAAGCAGAGGCTGAGCAGCACGCCCTGCTGGCTGCCCCAAGAGAGCGCGCCCTTGCAGGCCATCGCCGCCGCCTTGCCCGCTGCCGCCGGGGCCCTGCCGCCAGGGCAGGCTTGGGCGAATCCGGTCGCAGGGGCGGGCAGAAGGGTCGGTTTGGCGCCGGCGACCATGTCGATCAGTCCGGTGACGATATGCACATAGGACATCAGCGTCTCGCCGGTCGCATGCATCAGGGCGCCGCCAAGCGCCGGCCAGACGCTGAGCGCGCCCGGATGCGCATAGCCGTAGGCAGCGTAATAGTCGACCAAGGTCCCGGTGAAGGTCGGGCCGCCGCCGAGCGCGATAAAGTTCAGGAAGAAGAACAGCAGGGCCGTGGCCGTGGCCCGCCGATGCGTCGGCACCGCGTTCTGCGCCACGGCGAAGGTCGGGGCTAGGTAGGTGTAGTGGAAGATGCCGGGGATCAGCAGGATCAGAAAGGTCAGCTGCCAGCTTGGCCGCGTATAGGCGAGCAGGTAGATCGGCAGGGCGATCAACAGACCGATGGCCGGGGTGAGCGAATACCAAACCGGCGAGCGCCTGGAGAGGCGGTCGGTGAGGAAGCCGCCCGCCAGCGTGCCGATGCCCGAAGAGAAACCGCCGATCAGCCCCACAAGCAGGCCGGTGAGACCGAGGCTGAGCGGAAAGGTGGTGTAGATGTACTGCGGCACGAACGCGCCCGAGCCGTAGGAGCCGAACGAGGCGATGGTGACGCCGAGCGCCATGTTGGCCACCGGCCATTGCAGGAACAGGGCTTTCAGAACCGCGCCGATCTCACTGATTTCGGTCAGGAAGGTGACCTTGGGTCGAACCACCACGGGCGGTTCGACCGCGCCGGGTACGGCGGCGGCGACCAAGGCGTCCGCGTGGCCGCGGGGCGGCTCTTTCACGGTCAGCCAGACAACGATGGCCAGAAGGATGCCGGGCAGGCCAACCACGAAGAAGGCGGCGCGCCAGCCGAACCAGTCGGCCAGATAGCCGCCGATGGCGGCCCCGAACATGGTCCCGAGCGGAATACCGAAGGAGTAGATGGACAGGGCGCTGGCCCGCTTCTTCGGCTCGTAATAGTCCGAGATGAGCGAGTGGGACGGGGGAGAACAGCCCGCCTCGCCGATGCCGACGCCGAAGCGGTAGAGCGCCATCGTGCCGAAATTGCTCGCCGTGCCGCAGAGCGCCGTGAAGCCTGACCAGACGATGAGGGCCAGGGCGATGATGCCCGTCCGCTTCACCCGCTCGGCGATGCGCGCGATGGGGATGCCGAGGATGGTATAGGTGAGGGCGAAATAGAGCCCGCCGAGAATGCCCATCTGGGCGCTCGACAGATGCAGGTCCTCGCGGATCTTGATACCGATGGTGGCCAGGATCGTGCGGTCGACGAAGTTGAGCGTATAGGCCAGCAGCAGCAGGCTGAGCACATAACCCCGGTAGCGGTCGGTGAAATGCGGCCGGGCCGCCGCGGTGGCCATCGTCACCTCAGCCATTGAACCATTCCCCCCGCATACCGCTTGTTCTGTGTGTTGGCCGACTGTAGCGGCCATGTGCGGGCGGCGCCATATGGCCGCCGGGTTGATTTTGCAGGCCAAGGCCTGATGGAGGATCGAGTGGAGCTTCTGATCGGCGACAAGCGGTATTCGAGCTGGTCCCTGCGGCCATGGCTGGTGCTGAAGCATGTGGATGCACCTTTCACCGAAACCCTGATCCGGCTGCGTCGCCCCGAAACGCGCGACGACATCCTCGCCGCCGGATCGCCCACCGGCCAGATCCCGGTGCTGAAGGACGGCGAGGCGGTGATCTACGACAGTCTGGCGATCTGCGAGTATCTGGCTGAGATCTTCCCTGACGCCGGTCTATGGCCAGCGGACGCCCTGGCGCGGGCGGCGGCGCGGTCGGCGACGGCGGAGATGCACGCTGGTTTTCATTCCCTGCGCGGGGAATGCTCCATGGATCTCAAGCTGAATGAGACCGTGACTCTGTCGGAAGCCACCCATGTGGACATCCGCCGCATCGTCGAACTGTGGTCGGGGCTGCGCGAAAGGTTCGGTCAAAATGGCCCCTTCCTGTTCGGAGCCTGGACCATCGCCGACGCCTTCTACACGCCGGTCGCCACCCGCTTTCGCAGCTACGGCGTCAAGCTCTCCGATTTCGGCGACCGCGGCCCGGCCGGCGCCTACACCGAAGCCCTGCTGGAAACACCGGAGTTCAAGGCCTGGGAGGCGGAGGCTTAAGCCTCCGCGCTCGCGCTTCCGGACGGGGCGCCTAAACCTCACAGCCGGAGGGTCAGCCGACCATCGCCCAATCCACTGGCTCGCCGCGGTTCAGGTTTCTCGCGGCGGTCTTGCCGAGGATTTCGGGCAAACGTTTGGGCTCCAGGCCAAAGCCGGGTCGAATGGAGCGTATGTCGGCGGAGGTGAGCACCGCGCCTGCAGCCACGTCGCGCACCACATAGAGAGAGCGGCGGAACTGGCGGTTGCCGCTCTCTACCTCGCCGCGGTGCAGAACCGGCTCGCCAAGGGACTCCCAGGCGTTTCGACAGTCCTCCACCAGTTGCTTCAGTTCGGCAGGCTCCAGGCTGAAGGCGCTGTCGGGGCCGCCGTCGGCGCGGGCGAGGGTAAAGTGCTTTTCGATGATGCAGGCGCCGAGCGCCACCGCCGCCACGGCCGCCGCTGTGCCGGGGGTGTGATCCGACAGCCCCACCGGGCAACCGAAACGGGCTTCCAGCATGGGGATGGCGCGCAGGTTGGCGTCGGCGAAACGGGCCGGATAGGCGGAGACGCAGTGGAGCAGGGCGGTGCGGTTCGGACCGCCGGCGGCGTCCAGGGCCTCTTCGATCTCGGACTCCGTTGTCATGCCGGTGGAGACGATCAGCGGCTTGCCCGAGCGCGCGGCGCGGCGGATCAGCGGCAGGTCGATGGCCTCGAACGAAGCGATCTTGAAGGCGGGGGCGTCCAGGCTCTCCAGCAGGCCGATGGCGGTGTCGTCGAAGGGGGAGGAGAAGACGATCAGGCCGTGCGCGCGGGCGTGGGCGAACAGGGCGCCGTGCCACTCATACGGCGTCTGCGCCTCGGCATAGAGGTCATGCAGGGTGCGGCCATGCCAGAGGCCGCCTTCGAGGCGGAAGCCAGGACCGTCATGGTCGATTGTGATCGTGTCCGGGGTGTAGGTCTGAAGCTTGATCGCCTCGGCCCCCGCCTCGGCGGCGGCGTCGATCAGGGCGAGCGCCCGCTCGAGGCTGGCGTTATGGTTCCCCGACAGCTCGGCGATGACCAGGGGTGGATGCTCTTTGCCGATCTTGCGACCGGCGATGGCGAAGGGCGCGACCATCACGATCCTTTCACCGAATTCAGAAGTGGACGGTGGAAGACTCGGCCCTTTTGGTTAACACTTTATCGCCGTCTCCCGCCCCACCTCTTGTACCGGCGTCTCATGATCGACCTTCGCGACATCGAGGAAGCCGACCTCGATCACCTGTACCGATGGCGCAACGAGCCGGAGGTGGATCGCTGGATGTACAGCGACCCGCCCACCTTCGAAGCGCACGAGACCTGGTTCGATGCTTTCCTGCGCGATCCGGACCGCAAGGGCTGGATCATCACGCTGGAGGGGCGCCCCTGCGGTTCGCTGACCCTTACGGGCTTGACCAGTCCGCAAAGGCGGGCGCGGTGGGACTGGTATATCGGCGACGCGGAAGCGCGGGGGCGCGGGGCGGGACGGGCGGCCCAGGCCTTGGGTCTGGAGATCGCGTTCGGCGAATACAGCCTGCAACGCGTCTGGGCCGAGGTGCTGGCGGGTAACGAGGTGGCGCTTCGGGCGCAGGCGGCGGCGGGTTTCCGGCGCGAGGGCTATCTGCGCTGTCATGCCTACAAGCACGGCGAGTTCCGCGACGTGGCGCTGCTGGCCATCCTGGCTTCGGAATGGGCGGAGCGGCGCGAGGCGGTGATGTCCGATCTGCGCAAGTCGAAACTGATCGCCGGCGGCCCAGCCGTTAAGGTGGCGTAAAAGACCTTCGGCGCATTCTCGCCGCCGCAAGCGTGCAAGGCGGTGGACGTGTCCAACGGGATTTCCAGTTCAACGGCCTCACTGCTCTCGCAGACCAGCCTGATCGCGTCCTCGCCCTATACCAAGACCAAGAACCCCTACACGGGACAGGTCGAATATACGTACAACGCCGCGACCCCGGTCAGCATCGACTCCTCGACCCTGCTCGCAGCCCTCAGCGCGAACACGACGACCACCTCCAGCGCAACATCCGCTGTGGCCAGCAACGCCGCCAACGCCACCGCGCCGACCTCGCCCTGGTCCTCGACCTCCACAGCGCCTAGCCAGAGTTCGCTGGTCACTTCGGTCACCAATGGCGCGGCCTTCTTCGATCCTTCCGCCGCCCAACTCGACGCGCCTGCAGGCACGAAGACGCAGGACTACAAAGCGCTGTTCGCCCTCTATCAGGGCCTGAACGCGATGGAAGGCCTGGCCACGGCCGCATCCGCCACGGGGGTCAGCTCGGCGCAGCAGGCCGCGTATCAGGCGACCTTCGCCAAGGGCACGACCCAGCTCACCGACTATCTGAACTCCACCGCGTTCAAGAATATCGACGTGGCTTCCGGCGCCATCGCCGCCAAGCAGCAGACCACCACCGGCGCGACGCAGGAGACGGACACCTATACCTCCAAACCGCTCGTGACCGGCTCGGCCAATACCCCAGTGGACGCCTGGTCGGGCGCTGTGGCCTTTTCCATGTCGCTGAAGTCGCTGAACGGCACTTCCAAGACAGTGAACTTCGACCTGTCCGAGATGGGCGACACGCCGCGCACGATGGGCAATGTGGTGTCCTATCTGAACTCCAAGCTCAGCGCGGCCGGGGTCTATACCCGCTTCGGCGACACCATGACCGCCGGCACTGCGCAGACGGTGACTGTGAACGGGACGGCCCAGACCGTCTCCACCACGGCTAATACCTATTCGCTGGTGATCAAGGGCAGTCCCCTCGAGACCCTGACCATGACGCCCGCCACCTCGACCGCGGCTGTCTACCTCACCTCGACACAGGGCGCGCCAGGCAAGACCACCACCACGGTCACGCCTTCCACCAACGGCGCCGGCTCGACCGTCACCACCACGACGGGCGCCTCGGACGTGGCGTCGATCATCACCAAGCTGGACGGCGGCTCTGACGCCGTGGCGACCAGCGCCAGCGACGGGGTGGTGTCCAACACCACTGTGGCCAACACGCCGACCGCCGTGCGCGCCACCGCCACCGGACCGGACGGCTCGCTCTACGTGCTGGCCGATATCAATGCGACGACGGCGGATAAGCAGGCCCTGAACGGCACGTCCGACGTGGCGCTGATGAAGTACGATTCGGCGGGCAACCTGCTCTATACGCGCACGCTCGGCGCGGCGAACGACGCCAACGGTTACGCCATCGCCGTCTCGCCGGACGGGAGCCAGGTGGCCATCGCCGGGACCACGACCGGCCCGCTCGACACCTCAGATTCGAGCCAGGCCGCCGACACGACCTCGGGCTTCCTCTCCGTTTTCTCCTCGGCAGGGGAGGAGCAGTGGACCCAGACCCGCGCCTCCAGCGCCACCGATGCGCCCACCGCCGTCACCTTCGGCGCCAACGGTCAGGTGTTCGTCGCCGGCACGACCCAGGGCGCCATCATCGGCGGCGGCGGCCAGGTGGGCGGGCAGGACAGCTATATCGAGGGCTTCACCGGCAAACAGGTGACCGCCGGCAACGGGACCAAGAGTTGGGTCTCCTCCATCAGTTTCAACCAGCAGTTCGGCACCACCGCCACGGACACGCCGAGCGGCGTCGCCGTCTCCGGCAATTCGCTTTATGTCGCCGGGACGGAGAACGGCCATGCGGTGGTGCGCCAGTACGCGCTTCAGACCTCCGGCGCGCCGACCCTGGCCGCAACCCAGGACCTCGGCGACCTGCAGGGCGGGGAGGTGGCGGGCATCTCCGTCGCCGCCGACGGCTCGCTGATCGTCGCCGGCGCCACCCACAACGGCGCACTCAGCGGCGCGGTGGGTCAGGCCTACGGCTCTGGCAAGGAGGGTTTCGTCGCCACCCTCGGCGCGGACCTGACACCGAATACGGTGAACTATGTCGCTGCGCCCTCTGACTTCAGCGCCACCTCGATGACGGTCTCCAACGGCCAGGTCTATCTCGCCGGCAAGCTGGCCCAGTCCCCGGCTACGGGCCAGACCACCGGCTCGGCCGCCTATGTGGCACAGGTGGATCCGGCCAGCGGCGCGGTCGGCTGGTCGCGCACCTTGCAGGGCCGCGACGGTATCGACGCCCCGACCAGCGTGGCGGTGGCGCAGGGCGGGACCTCGTCCCTCGACGCCCTGGGCCTACCCTCCGGCACCATCAGCTGGGCCAAGTCCACCACCATCGTCGGTAATTCCAGCGTCCGCGCCGGCGACCAGTTCACCATCAAGGCCGGCGACGGCCTCGCCCAGACTATCACCATCCAGCCCGACGACACCTATGTAACGCTGGCGGCGGAGATCAACCGCGTCACTGGCTATCAGGCCACCGCCACCACGACGACAGTAAACGGCAAGAGCGTGCTGCAGATCGTGGCCGCCAACGCGCGCAACCCCGTCACCATAGCCGCCGGGCCCACCGGCAAGAACGCCCTCACGGCGCTCGGCCTCACGGCTGGCGAGATCACCCCGGACGCCACCCTTGGCAATGTCAGCCCCTACGGCGCGGCGGAGGGGACGGGCTCGAACGCCAAGTCGGTGCTCGGTCTCGTCCTACCCACGAGCATGGACATCTCCACCACGGCGGGGGCCAAGTCGGCGCTCACGGCGCTCCAACTGGCCATCGCCAAGGTTGAGAACCTGTATCAGGACATGTCTACCCCGTCGAAAAGCAGCACGAGCAGCAATCAGCAGGCCCTCTCGTCTACCCTGTCGAACTATTATTCGGCCCAGCTTTCCAACTACCAGTTGGCTCTGAGCCGCCTGGGCGGCTAGCAAAGGTTCCCGTGACGCGCACCTGCCCTTGCGCCATGGGGCGGGGAGTTTTAGGCCAGTCCCATGAACGCTCTGCAGGATCGCCGCGTCCAGATCGCCATCGGGGCGGTGGTCGCCATTCTTCTCGCCCTGTTGCTGGCGGTATTCATGCTGCGCCAGCCCAAGCCTTCCGCCAAGGAGCAGGCCGCCGCCGCAGACAAGGGTGCGCTGCAGGTCGATCTCGCCGAAGGTAAGGTCAGCCAGACCAAGCCGCTGCGCTGCTTCGTCAACGGGCAGTATGTGGGCGATTTCGCCGTGCTCGAATGCGCCAAGCGCAATGGCGTGGCGGCCCAGGCCCTCGATGTCGGCCTCGATCCCGCGACCGGTCAGGTGGCGGCGGGAGGCGGGACTACCGCGCCGCTCCAGCCTCTGCCCGCGCCGACCTCCTCCGCCGCGCCCGCGCCGGCCGCGCCCGAACTGGCCGAGGGGACGCCGCCGCCGGGCAATACCGGCGACTGCCTGCGCTACTCCGGCGGCGAATGGCGCGGCGCGGGGCAGGGGCTTTCCCTCGGCCAATGCGTACGTGTACTGTTCGACGGCCGCTGCGTACGTCAGGGCGACGCGCTTTACGGCCGTTCGGGCTCGCAGACCATTCGCCTCCTGCCCGGCCGGGTGGAGGTCTCGCCCGACAACCGCAACTTCCGCACCCTGGTAACCCAGGACCAGGATTGCGCGCTGCCGCCGGGCTGACGGCGCTTTCGCGAGTCGCTCCAAGGCGTGTAGGATGAATACATGAAGCGTCTCATCCTCGCGCTTGGCCTCGGCGCCGCGCTCCTGGCCCCCATGGGGCTCGTCGGTTGCGATACCTCGCCGCGCCCGCCCGGCGATACGGGCGTCTGCTTCCATTATGTGGCGCCCAAGGGGCAGAAGCCGCGCTTCAACGTACTGGCGCGCAACGTACCGACCCTGGAGTCCTGCGCTGCGCAACTTGAGGCCATGCGGCTGCACTTCGTCATGCTCGGCGGCACCCAGACCGACATCACCGGCGCCTACCAGACCAAATTCCTGTTCCTCCAACGGGAAGGCATCTTCATCGGCGATACCCTCGACGGCGCCAGCTACATCGCCCTGGTCCGCACAGGTGACGGACGCCTGGTCCCGCCCGGCACGCCTGCGCAATAACGGTCCACAGCGTATCTCCGCGCTCAGGTTGACTCCGTACGCATGGCGTGAACGTAAATAGAACAAACCTCAATGTGAGACCGTCCGTGCGGCGGTCTGGAGCGAAGGAACGAAGTCATGGCAGGCAGCGTCAACAAGGTCATCCTGATCGGCAACCTGGGCAAGGACCCGGAAATCCGCACCCTCGGCTCCGGCGATCGCGTGGCCAATCTGCGCATCGCCACGTCCGAGACCTGGCGCGATCGGGCGTCGGGCGAGCGCAAGGAGAAGACCGAGTGGCACCAGGTGGTCATCTTCAACGAGAACATCGTCAAGGTGGCCGAACAGTACCTGAAGAAGGGCTCCACGGTGTACGTCGAAGGTGCGATCCAGACCCGCAAGTGGACCGACCAGCAGGGCGTGGAGAAGTATTCCACCGAGATCGTGCTGCAGAAGTTCCGCGGCGAACTGACCATGCTCGGCGGTCGCAACCAGGGCGGCGATGAGGAAAGCGGCGGCTATGGCGGCGGGCGCAGCGACTACGGATCGGGTGGTGGCGGCGGCTTCAATCAGGGTCGTTCGCAGGAACGTTCGGGTCCGCGCGAGAGCTTCGCCGCCGACCTCGACGACGAAATCCCGTTCTAGGCTGAACGACCGGTCCGATGGCGCGCATAGCCGAGTGCCAGTGCGGCGCCGTGCGCGCGCTCTGCGAGGGTGATCCGGTGCGCGTCTCGGTCTGCCATTGCCTGGCCTGCCAGCGCCGCTCGGGTAGCGCCTTCGCCGCCCAAGCCCGCTTTCTCAAAGATCTCGTGACGGTGACCGGCGAGACCCGCGTCTATGTGCGTGTGGCCGATAGCGGGCAGCGGGCGTTCCACGACTTCTGTGTCGCCTGCGGCTCCACCATCGCCTATCGCATCGAGGACCAGCCCGACCTGACCGCCATCCCCCTCGGCGCATTCGCCGACCCGGACTTCCCTGCTCCGCGCTTTTCAGTCTACGAGGCGCGCAAACACGCCTGGACTGAGGTGCTCGGCGATGAGGTCGAGCATTTCGACTGATCGTTTCGTGGGCGACCTAGGCGGCCACGCTGATGGTGGCGCGGCGGTTGTCGATCACCCGCTCCATGGCGGCGAACAGCAGTTCCGGCTTGATCGGCTTCTCCACCACCGCGTCCATGCACTGGGCCATATAGGCCAGCGCGTCTTGCGGATCGGCATTGGCGGTGAGGGCGATCACCGGGGTCTGGGCGATCGTGGGATCGGCGCGGATCAGCCGCAGGGCCTCGATCCCTCCCATACGCGGCATGCGGATGTCCATCAGGACCAGGTCGAAGTGATTGGCCTTCATCGCCGCAACCGCCTCGTCGCCATCCTCTACCGAGACCGCTTCGCAGCCGGCGATGGCCATCAGCTTTTCCGCCACGAAGCGGTTGGTGGGATTATCGTCGGCGATCAGCACGCGCCAGCCGCCGGTCTCCGCCGTGCTGTCGGGGCAGGACTCGGCCACCGGCGGCGGCAGGTGGTAGAGCACCATCTCGAACTCGAAGGTCGCGCCCTGACCCAGGACGCTGTTCGCCCGGATGGTGCCGTTCATCTTCTCCAAGAGTTGTTTGCAGACGGATAGGCCGAGGCCGGCGCCGCCCTGCATCCGGCCGCTCTCCGTCTGGGCGAAGGGGTCGAAGATGATGGCCAACCGGTCCTCCGGTATGCCCGGCCCCTGATCGCGCACCGCGCCCTTGAGGATCACGTAAAGGTCCTCGCGCCGGGCGGAGAGGCTGACCTCCACCACCCCCTCCGTGGCGAACTTCAGCGCGTTACCGATCAGGTTGTTGAACACCTGCTTGATGCGGATGGCGTCGCCGAGCGCCCAGAGGTCGGTCGGACCGTCATAGTCGAGCTTCAGCGTCAGGCCCGCTAGAGCCGCGCGGGCCGACCAAAGCGCTCCGGCTTCCTCCAGGATGGCCGAAACCTCGAACCCGTCCTCGTGCAGGTCCAGATTGCCCGCCTCGCCGCGGAAGAAGTCGAGCGAATCGCTCAGCAGTCGTAGCAACGTACCGCCCGACGACAGGATCGCGCTGACGTGCGGGCGTAGGCTTTCCTGCTCCAACTCGTGGTTGAGGATTTCCGCCACCGAAAGCACGCCGTTCAAGGGGGTACGGATTTCGTGGCTCATCACCGACAGGAATTCGGCCCGTTCCTTGAGCGCCTTTTCCGCCTGGCGAAGATGCAGCAGGTTGTTTGCGTTGGCGAACTTCAACAGCGCCAGTGCAGAGCCCACGCCGACGAAACGACCGTCCTTGGTGACCAGGAAGCCCTTCAGAAGATCAGATGACCGGCCGCTCAGCGCATCGCGGGTGAAGTGGGTGACGTCGGCGTCGGCCTCCACCAGGATCGGGTTGGCGTCCATCAGGTTGGCGATAGGGCGACAAGCATAAAGGGCGCGGCCGTACTGGCTGGCCATCTTCATGATGAAGGCGTTGCGCTCCACCACACCCACCGGCGCCCCGGCGTCATCGACGATGGCGATGGCCAGTGTATCGGGCTCATTGTTGAACCGGTCGTAGATGTCGCCGCCGGGCGTGGAGGCTAGCGCCGGCTCCACGCTTTCCACCAGGTCCCACATGGTCTGCATCGCGCTATCCCCGGCCGCGGTTTGGGTTAGCCTTGGCGTCGAGGCGGTAAATAATGATCTAATTTCGCGCCGCCATTGCTATTTATGTGCTTTGAGTAAATAATGTCAATTCGATGAAGGTTTGAAGTATTCTGTATAGAGTGGGCAAAATGAAGTATGCGGTGAAAACCTCAATGCTCGTAATTGTATCTTTTTTCGTGTTTGTGCTTGCAAGTGGGGTCTCGGCGGCAGAGCTCGCGGCTCCGCTGAAGCCGCTGGCCTTCCTGGTCGGACGCTGGGACGGCGGCGGGGTGGTGGCCGATACGGGCGGGACGGCCAAGGGCTTCTCCACGATCACCGTGGAGGCCAATGGCGGCGTCCTCCTGCGCAAGGACCATACCGCCCTGTTCGACAAGGCCGGCAAACTCACAGGAGGCTTCGACCAGGTGATGATGATCTATCCCGACGCGGGCGGCGTTCGCGCCGACTATTCGGATGGCCAGCACCTGATCCACTACACTTCGGCCAGGGTCGAGCCGGGGCGGTCGGTAGAATTCATCGGCGACGCCCGACCCGGCGCGCCGACCTTCCGCCTCCGCTATGAGATCGAGGGGCCGGATGTGCTGACGGTCACCTTCGGCGTGGTCCCGCCCGGCCAGACCACCTTCCAGCCCATAGCTACAGGCGAACTCCACCGGGCGAAGTGACCGCGCTCCGGTAGCGTGTTTCGGGCGGGGGGTGTAAGGCCCCGCGCCATGCGCCAATTCCTTCAGGCCCTGACCAATCTCGACGCCAAGGCGTGGCGCACTATCGCTATCTCCTTCCTGCTGTTCGGCGGGGTGGGGATCGTGTTCGTGGTGGGCGCGCCGCTGCTCGGGCTGAACGGCGCGACCGCCGTGGAGCACTGGATGGGCGCGGGCGTGGCTGGTCCCTGGGCGCCGCTGATGGCGATCGGCGGTTTCACCCTCCTGGCCTTCCTGGGCGCGCCGCAGTTCGTACTGATCGCCGCCGCAGTGGTGGCTTTCGGCCCGACCCTCGGTTTCCTCTATAGCTGGCTGGGGACCGAGGTCTCGTCCATGGTGGGATTCTGGCTCGGTCGGCGCTTCGGGGCGCGGCTGCTGCGCGACTATGGCGGCAAAGGCCTGCGCCAGTTCACCGATCTCGTCGGCCGCAACGGCTTCTTCGCCAGTCTGATCGTGCGCCTGGTGCCGTCCGCCCCTTTCATCGTCGTCAACATGGCGGCGGGCGTCACGCCCATGCGTTGGTGGGCCTTCGCAGCGGGGACGGCCATCGGCATCGTGCCCAAGATCGCCGCCACCGCTTTTTTCGGCCATACCGTGGTCAGCGCCATGAGCGGCCAGGCCAAGGGTGTGAACTGGCTGAGCCTGATCGGCGTCGTGGCGGTCTGGCTGGCTATCGGCCTAGTCGCCCGCTGGTGGCTGAAGCGTAGCGAGGCGCGAGCGGAGGGACGATCCGGCGATGATGAAACTTTACTGGGCTAGGGGAACCTGCGCGCTCGCCGCGCACATCGCGCTGGAGGAGGCGGGGGCGGCCTATGAGACCGAGCGCGTGGATTTCGCCACCGCCGGCCAGCGCTCGCCGGAATATCTCAAGATCAATCCCAAGGGCCGTGTGCCGGCGCTGGTCACCGATCGCGGCGTGCTGAGCGAAAACCCGGCGATCCTGGGCTACATCGCCGAGACCTTCCAAGACGCCAAGCTCGCGTCCATCGCCGACAGCTTCGCCTTCGCGCAGATGCAGGCCTTCAACCTCTTCCTGTGCGCCACCGTGCATCCGGCCTTCGCTCACCGGTTCAGGCCCGAGCGTTATGCCGAATCGGACGAGGCCAAGGCCGACGTGAAGGCCAAGGCCCCGGCGGCGCTGGCCGATCACTTCCGCCTGATCGAAGACCGGTTTTCAGATGGCCGCACATGGGTGAACGGCGACGCCTATTCGGTGTCGGATCCCTACCTCTACGTCTTTACCCGCTGGCTGTTTCGCGACGGTATGGGCGACCCGCACCGGTTCCCGCACAGCCTGGCGCACATGACGCGGGTCGATTGCCGACCCGCTGTGCAGCGGGTGCTGGCGGCCGAGGACGACGTCGCCATCGCGCCCTGATCCCAGCTCGCTTCGCGGGTGGGGCAAATGGTCCGAACGCCGCATCCAGTTCGGGGAATAAGCCCTTGAAATCCGGGCTCTCGCGGTGCAGAGGTCGCACTCGCCCTGAAGACTTCGGAAATGAGCCGCGCTAGGGGACAGCGCAGGTTTCATCCTCGGTAAGCGGAGCGATAGACACCATCACCCCGCTCGACCGCGACAAGGCCCCATATGCTTCCCTCCCTCTTCGGCGTTATCTCCAACGACATCGCGATCGACCTCGGTACAGCCAACACCCTCATCTACATGAAGGGGAAGGGCATCGTGCTGAACGAGCCGTCCGTGGTCGCCCTGAGGAATGTGGGTGGACGCAAGATCGTCCATGCGGTGGGCATCGAGGCCAAGCAGATGCTGGGCCGCACCCCCGGTCACATGGAGGCCATCCGCCCGATGCGCGACGGCGTGATCGCCGACTTCGAAGTGGCGGAAGAGATGATCAAGCACTTCATCCGTAAGGTGCACAAGGGCAACCGCTTCGTAAACCCCAAGGTCATCGTCTGCGTGCCCTCGGGAGCCACGGCGGTGGAGCGACGCGCCATCAATGATTCGTGCCTGAACGCCTCGGCTCGCCGCGTCGGCCTGATCGACGAGCCGATGGCGGCGGCGATCGGCGCGGGCCTGCCCATCCACGAGCCCACCGGCTCCATGGTGGTGGACATCGGCGGCGGCACCACCGAGGTGGCCGTGCTGTCGCTCTCCGGCATCGTCTATTCGCGTTCGGTCCGCGTCGGCGGCGACAAGATGGACGAGGCGATCATCTCTTACATGCGCCGCCACCATAACCTCCTGATCGGCGAAACCACCGCCGAGCGGATCAAAAAGGAGATCGGCACCGCTCGCGCGCCCATGGACGGCGACGGCCTGGCCATCGAGGTCAAGGGCCGCGACCTGATGCAGGGCGTGCCGCGCGAAGTGCGCATTTCCGAAAAGCAGGCCGCCGAAGCCCTCGCCGAACCGGTGACGCAGATCGTCGAGGCGGTGAAGGTCGCCCTCGAGGCCACCCCGCCGGAACTGGCGGCCGATATCGCCGACAAGGGCATCATGCTCACTGGCGGCGGCGCCCTGTTGCGCGGTCTGGACAGCGAAATCCGCGACCATACCGGCCTTCCGGTCACGGTGGCCGACGATCCTCTGTCCTGCGTGGCGCTCGGCTGCGGCAAAGTGCTTGAACACCCGAAATGGATGAAGGGCGTGCTGGACGCCTCCCTCGCTTAATCCTACTCGGGTTCGTCCATCGGGATGTTTCCATCCCGATTCCAAGTGTTCCGACGGAGATGAAGCGTGGCGTACCGCGACAGCCCGTTTCAGGAGCTGAAAGTCCCGCTGACCCTGACGGCCGGGGCGGCGACGGTCCTCGCCCTGGCGGCGGCGATCTTCCTGTTCGTGTCGGACCGCAAGGACCAGTCCAAGGTCAACGCTCAGGCGCTCGGCCATGCCAGCGTGCGGGCGGGCTTCGATAGTGTGATGGCGCCGGTCTCGGGCGTGCTGGCCGCGCCGGTGCGCTGGATCAATGACGGCACCGGCTCCATCGGCGACTACTTCTTCGCGGTGTCCGAGAACCGGCGGCTGAAGAAGGAGGTCGCGGAGCTGCGCCAGCAGGAGGTGATGGCTATCGCCCTGCGAAACCTGAACCACCGCTATGAGGAACTGCTGAAGCTGCGCACCGAGCCGCCCATTCCGATGGTGACGGGGCGGGTGGTGACCGATACGCGCGGCCCCTTCGCCAATGCCCGCCTTATCGATGTGGGTTCGGACGCGGGGGTGAAGATCGGCAATCCGGCCATGACCGAGCAGGGCGTGGTCGGTCGCGTGGTGGGCGTCTCCCCCAACGCCAGCCGTCTGCTGCTGCTCACCGACCCGGAAGCGCGCACGCCGGTGCTGATCGACCGCACCAATTCGCGCGCAGTCTTGACCGGCGACGGCGGCTCAAATCCGCGCCTCGACTATCTGCGCGGCAAGGACGCGGTGAAGAACGGCGATGTGGTGCTGACCTCCGGCGACGGGGGCCTTTATCCGCGCGGCCTGCCTGTGGGCGTGGCCCAGCAGGACATTCGCGGCGTGTGGCGCATCCGTCTCTATACCGACCGGGGCAATGTGGATTTCGTCCGCGTGCTGGTGTTCGACGACTTCTCGCAGATGGTCGATCAGGCCAAACTGGCCGAACCGACCATGCCGCCGCTCAACGCCGCCGACGCAGCCAAGGTCAAGGCTGCGGAAGTCGCGCCGCCGCCCACCGTCGCCTCGTCCGCGCCCACGCAGGGCGACGCGGCGCCTCCCGCCGTGGCGACGCCTGTCGCCAGGCCGGCTGTTCAGCAGCCTGCCCCGCCGCCGGTTCGTCCCGCGCCCCAGTCCCCGCCCGCGCAACGTCCCGCCGCGCCTCAACCCCAGACAGCCAGGGCCCCGGTAACGGCTCCGCCGACCGCAAAGTCGGCAACGGCCTCCGCTGCCGCCAAGCCGGTGGCCAAAAAGCCCAAGCCGAAGCTTGCGCCCGGCGAATACAAGCGCGTCCACGTCAAGCCGGGCACGGACGGCTTTCCGCAATACGATCCGCGCTATCCCACCGGACAGCCCTGAGCATGGCGTCGCGCACGCCGTCTCGTCCGCTTGAGCCCTGGCGCTGGCTGGGCGTGCCGGCCCTGCTGGCCATCGTGGCGACCGTGGTCATCGACGCTCCGATCCGCATCATCACCCTGGCCCTGCCCGAGCCGATCTTCCCCATGGTGCTGGCTTTCGCCTGGGCCGTCATCCGCCCGTCGATCCTCGGCCCCGTACTGCTGGTGCTCGTCGGCGTATTTCTCGACCTGTTCATGGGCTCACCGCTCGGTCTGTGGCCTATCAGCCTGCTGATCGGCTACGGCGTCGCTTTGATCGGCCGCACCCTGATGGTGGGGCAGGAGACGGAGGTCATGGCCATCTATTACGGCGCGGCCAGCCTGGCGACTTTCGTCAGCGCCTATGCATTGGTGGCCATAGCCGGGAAGGGGCATCCGAACCTCATCGCGCTGATGTGGCAATTTGCGGCCACACTGGTGTTGTTTCCTCTCGTACTGATGCTGCGTGATCGTTTCCGCGACGCCGACATCCGTTTCCGTTGACCAACCGCCCGTTGAACGCCCCCAAGTGAGCCGCTGCCTGTGAGTCTCGAGCCCTCCATCTTCTTCGACGAGGTGAACGAGCGGCAGGGCGTGTTCCATCGCCGGACGTTCATTCTTGGCGGTTTCGCCGGCCTCGGCGTGCTGGCGCTCGGCGGGCGATTGGTAGACCTGCAGGTGGCGGAGGGCGCGCGCTATCAGGGCCTGTCCAACTCCAACCAGTTCAACTTCCGCCTTCGCCCGCCGCCGCGCGGACGCATCCTCGACCGTAACGGCATCGAGATCGCCTCCAACCGGCCGAACTTCCGCGTCCTGTTCCGCAAGAACGAGTCCAAGGACATGGACGACGTGGCCGAGACTCTGGACAAGGTCGCCACGCTGATTCCCATCACTGACCAGAAGAAGGCCAGCCTTCTGAAGGAGATCGCCAACACGCCCAAGTCCACCCCGGTCGCCATCGCCAACGACCTGGGCTGGGACGAATTCACCCGCCTGAATGTGCGTGCGCCCGAACTGACAGGGGTGGCGGCGGATATGAGCGATGCGCGCGTCTACCCCTTCGGCGGCGCCTTCGCCCATGTGATCGGCTATGTCTCCAAGGTCTCGGCCGAGGATGTGGACAAGGAAAAGGGCCCAGACGGCAAGCCCGACCGCCTGCTGCTCGATCCCGGCTTCCGCATCGGCAAGCAGGGCGTGGAGAAGTCGCTGGATCACCAGCTGCGCGGTGTGCCTGGGGGGCAGAAGGTGGAGGTCGACAGCGTCGGCCGCGTGATCCGCGAGGATCCGGCCGGCGACATCCACGCCATTCCCGGCAAGGACGTGGTGCTCAGTCTCGATGCGGACATCCAGAACCGGGCTCTCGAGGTCTTCGGCCAGGATTCCGGCGCGGCGGTGATGATGGACGTGCGCACGGGCGAGGTGCTCTGCATGCTGAGCGCCCCGTCCTTCGACGCCAACCATTTCGTCTCCGGCATTCCGGGACCGGAGTACCGGGCGCTGGCCGACTACGACCACAAACCCCTGCTCGACAAGGCGCTGAGCGGCACCTATCCGCCCGGCTCCACCTTCAAGACCATGGTGGCCCTAGCGGCGCTGGAGCACGGTTACGATCCTAAGACGACCCACACCTGCAACGGGGTCTTCCCCTTCGGCAACCACGTCTTCCACTGCGACAAGCACCACGGCACGCTGGACCTACACGGCGCCATCGTGACCTCGTGCGACGTCTATTTCTACAACGCCGCCCTGTTCTGCGGACCGGACCGGATCGCCGAGGTGGCGCGCCGGTTCGGCCTTGGCCAGATCTTCGACATCGGTATTCCCGGCCAGCACAAGGGCGTCGTCCCCGATACAGCCTGGAAGGCCAAGCAGTTCGCCAAGAAGGGCAAGGATGTCCAGCGCTGGTATCCTGGCGAGACGCCCTCCATGGGCATCGGTCAGGGCTACACCAACGTCAATCCGCTGCAGTCCTGCACGATGGTGGCGCGGCTGGCCAACGGCAAGAAGGCGATCGTGCCGCGGCTCATCCGCTCCATCGGCGGGGTGGCCCAGCCCTCCGGCGCCAGTGTTCCCGACCTGGTGGCCGACCCCGCCCATATCGAGTTCGTACGTAAGGCCATGGCCGACGTGGTGGTCTCCGGCACCGCCGCCAGCACCGCCAAGCTCGGCCTTGACCCCATCGTCATGGCCGGCAAGACCGGCACGGCGCAGGCCCACACCTATGGCGGCGGTCACGGCGCGCATGGCGCGGTCGGCGCATGGGAGCTGCGCGACCATGCCTGGTTCGTCGCCTTCGCACCGGCGGACGATCCCCGCTACGCCATCAGCGTCATCGTCGAGCACGGCGGCTTCGGCGGCGACGCGGCGGCGCCCAAGGCGCGGGAGATCATGCGCGTGGCCCTGCTGAAGGACCCGGAGGTGCGCGCGCGTATCGAGCATCCGCTTCCGGCGCCCCAGATCGATCCCAACGCGCCGATCGACGGCGTCGCTCCGCCGCCGCCGAGCGACCTGCCCGGCGTGCCCCAGCAAGGGCCGAGCGGCCCCGAGCTGCAGACCCCGACACCGACGGAACCCCCCGCATGACCGCCTCGGCCCTGACCCGTCCCGGCCAGCGGGAGCGGCTGAGCGAGAAGATCACCGAGATCGACTGGCGCCTGGCGCTGGTGCTCACCGCCATCGCCGGGCTCGGGGCGATGATCCTCTATTCGGCGGCCGGCAATCACTGGGGGCCGTGGGCGGACAAGCACCTGATCCGCTATGGCCTGTGCCTGATCGTCATGCTGGGCCTGTCGCTGATCGGCCTGCGCTACTGGTTCACCGCCGCCTATCCGGTCTATGCCCTGGCGCTGATCCTGCTTTTGGCCGTGCCGGTGATCGGTCACTCGGCGCTCGGGGCCAAGCGTTGGATCGGCACCAATTCGTTCCAGATCCAGCCTTCCGAGATCATGAAGGTCGGACTGGTCCTGGCCCTGGCTCGATTCTATCACGGCATGACCTCGCGCGAGGCGGCCATGTCATGGAAGCTCCTCATCCCGGCAGCCCTGATCGGTGCGCCGGTGCTTCTGGTGGCGCACCAGCCGGACCTCGGCACCGCCATCCTGCTGGCCGCCACCGGTTTTTCCATCATGGTGCTGGGCGGGTTGTCCTGGCGGCTGATGACGGCGGGGGCGATCCTTGGCGGCGCCACGGTCGTGCCCTTTCTGCTGTTCGTGCTGAAGGGCTATCAGCGCGACCGCCTGCTGACCTTCCTGCATCCGGAGCAGGATCCGTCCGGCCTTGGCTATCACATCACCCAGTCGAAGATCGCGCTGGGCTCCGGCGGCCTGCTGGGCAAGGGATTCGGCCTGGGTTCCCAAAGCCAGCTGAACTTCCTGCCGGAAAAACAGACCGACTTCATCTTCGCCACCTTCGGCGAGGAGTTTGGCCTGGTGGGCTGCGTCGGTCTCTTGGCCCTTTACGCCATCGCCGTGGCCATCGCCCTGCGCATCGCCTCCATATCGCACAGTCACTTCGGCCGGCTGTCGGCGGCGGGGGTGACGGTGACCTTCGCCCTCTACGTGTTGGTCAATGCCGCCATGGTGATGGGCCTGGCCCCGGTGGTGGGCGTGCCCATGCCGCTGATGAGCTATGGCGGTACGGTCATGGTTACGGTGATGATCAGCTTCGGACTGGTCGAGGCCGTGCGCGTGCACCGCTATGAGGAAATGCCGTCGGGTCGCGGCAGTCTGCTCTGAGGCCTGTTTGGGCGCCGCCTATCTGGGCAGCCTCGCGGACCCGTCATTCGGATACTGGGAGCGCGCCTTGCGACAAATCCCACCCCTTATTGAGCGGTTCCAGGTGGATTATACTTCTCGACGAAGGTCAGGGCCGAGGTCAGCATCAGGGTGCGGGTGGCCTCGCGTGAGAGCCAGTGATCCTCGCTCGGCATCACCACCATCTCTACCGGCTTGCCCGCGGCGGTGAGAGCGTGCTGCATGGCCGTGCTCTGGTCGAACGGCACCACGGTGTCGTCCTTGCCGTGGAGGATCGGCGCGTCCGCATGGGCTGCCTGCCGCAGCGGAGATATCTGATCGAACCCTGTCGCCGGTCCCATGAAGGTCTGCCAGTAACGGGTGGCCGAGCTCGATCGGCCGCTTTGGTCCTTCGCATATGTCAGGAAGTTGGCCGGATCCGAGACGCCGGCCACCGCAACGGCGCAGCGATAGAGGCCGTGCTGCACGGTCACGCCCGCCAGAGCGGCGTAGCCGCCATAACTGCCGCCGACGATGCAGGCGCGCTTGGGGTCGACGACGCCCTCGCGGCCGAGTTCGGCCAAGCCGTCAGACACGTCGGTCTGCATCTTGCGGCCCCACTCGCCGAAGCCGGCGTCCCGGAAAGCCGCGCCGTACCCTGCGGAGCCCCGGAAGTTCGGCTGTAGTACCGCATAGCCGCGCGAGGCGAAGGCCTGGGCCCACCAGTCGAACACCGGATAATCCCGCGCCTGCGGCCCACCATGCGGGAGCAAGACGACGGGAAGGTTGGTGGGTGCGCGACCGGCGGGCAGGCTGAGCACGCCGTGGATCACCGTGCCGTCCGCCGCCTTCCACTCGATCACCCGGATAGGACCGATCTGGTCGGCGTGAACGGCGGGATACTCGTAGCCAACCGGCTGAGCCTGCCCGGTGGCGATGTCCACGATCCAGTAGGTGCCGGAGTCGTCTCCGCCGGTGGTGAAGACGAGGAGGCGATTGAAATCCTCGCTCATGGACTCAAGCCGCACCGTCTGATTGGGAAAAGCCTTGCGCGCGGCCATGGTGCGCTTTTCCATCATCGGATCGAACATCTTGATGGCGGGCTGGTCGCCGCGCACGGTGTAGCCGATCCATAGGTCGGTCTTGCGGTCGAATATCCGCGAATGGATATCGTCATCGTCGGGCGTATCGACGGCTTTGCCGTCTGCGAGTGAGATTTCCTCGGCGACCACGCCCTTATCGGTGGCGTGGGTGACCAGCAGGGTGTCGGCGGTCCGCCCGCGCGACAGGCCTGCGCCGCCGAAGGGCGATCGTCCCGAGGCCAGCACCTTCCCCACGTGTAGGCCGGCCAGGACCTGCCAGTCGCCGCTATCCTCGTTATAGACGGCGCGGGCGATCACTTGCCCGTCGGGGCCCACCAGCCAGCCGTCTCCCACGGGCGAGCCATTTGCGACCCGCTCCGCGTCTCCCGTGTCAAGATCGACACGATACAGATCAGGATAGGTGTGGTCGAGGTACGGATTGTTCTCCGTAGTTTGGCGGTTGGTGACGCCGCCAAAGAACCCGTACCAATGGCCGCCGATCTCCGCCGCGCCATATTCGCCTGACACCACATGCGAGACGACGGTCTGCTTGGCGAAGACGGAGAATATCTTGTAGCCCGGCACGCTCACCACGAGCACGCCCGCGACTTCGGTCTGGCTGGTGGTGAACTCCATGCCGAGTTGGGTGGTGCGGGTGATGGTGACCAGAAGGTGATCCTCGCAGGCCCAGTCCACTGAACGGACCTTGGCCGCGCCCACATTGGCGGCCACATCCATGGCGCCGCCGACCGGACCCACAAGAAGCTTACGCTGGTCGCCTACCACGCCGATCATGGCCAGTCGCTTGCCGGAGGGCGAGAGACTGACCTGTTCGACGCCTGGCAGCTTGCCATAGGCGTTCAGGTCGACCGACGCCGCTAGCACTGTCGTCGGGTTTAAGCCCCAGGCTAAAGCGCCGACGAGCACGAGCACTAAACTCCACCTGAACATTCCGCCCCCGAACTCTTGCGGCCTACACCTTTCCGATTATCGGGCTCAGCGTCAACGTGTGGAAGCATACGTCATATGGCCGCTTCCGGGACGGGTCGGCCGCTGATATCCCTTCGCGGTCCTTCCAACATGCGAGGCGCTTGTCCATGGATCACGACCATCCCGACTGGCGGCAGGCCGGCGTGCGCGTCATTCCAGGCGACCAGCTGGACGCCGCCACCGCGCAGACGCCGGGGATGAACCGGGCGGCGGCGATCAACTTCGCCCGCGTGGGCGCCGAGAAGCTGTGGGCCGGCACCGTGCATATCCACGCCGGCGCCAAGACCGGCGCTCATCACCACGGCGACCTTGAAAGTGTCATCTATGTGCTCAAAGGCCGGGCGCGGATGCGCTGGGGCGAAAACCTGGAGTTCACTGCCGAGGCGGGGCCGGGAGACTTCATCTATGTGCCGCCCTTCGTGCCTCACCAGGAGATCAACGCGTCGGATGACGAGACGCTGGAATGCGTGCTGGTGCGCAGCGGGGGCGAGGCGGTAGTCGTCAATCTAGACATCGCCCCGGTGGAGGCGCCTACGACGGTGGCCTGGGTCGACTCGATCCACAAGGCCCAAGACTAGATACCGAGCGCCCTGAACCTTCCCAGCGCATCGGCGGACCTTTGGCAAACGAGGTTCCCGCCCCTCACCAACGGCGACCAAAATCTGTTTTCCGAAGTCCGCCGTCGCTGCCTAGGCCAAAGTGCGGACCTTAGGCTCCCGATCCCAATAGCGCTGCGCGGCCGCGGCGACGAACGCGTCGAGGCTGACCACACCTTCATCCGCCTGCACTCCGGCCTTGTCGAGTAGGGGCTTGGCTTCAGCGGTATGGCCGATGGCCTTCAGGTGGCCGAAGGCGTCCATGACGAACTGGACCGCCGCGCTGTCCTTGAGGAGCATATCGCAGCCGACGTCGGATAGGACGACCGCGATGGCGTCGACCATCACCGAGGGCGTGCCCGCCAGCTGTCCGTCCGCCTTCAGGATAGCGCCGCCCTTCATCTTGGCGCCCCCGACCTTAGGCGCGATGATCTTCGCAACGCCGCCCTCGGCCTTGATCTGTTCGAGCAAGGTGTCCACGGCTGACGGTTCCGATCCGTCGGCGATCAGGATACCGACCGTACGGCCCTTCAGCGTGGCCGGCTCGCGATCGCCCTTGACGATACGAAGCGCCGGCGACAGGTCGAAATCCTGCACCTCCACCGCTGCGGGGTTCGCCTTTGGCAGCGTCATGGCCAGGCCGTCTGCCACCCGCTGCGCCAGTTCCTGGTCGACGTTGACGAGGTTCCCCAGCATGCGCAACCTGATCGCCTCCACCGCGACCTTTGATAGCTCGAACACCAGAGCTGAAGCCAGGTGCGCCTGCTCGGCCGGGTCGATGGATCGGAAGAACATGCGCGCCTGGCTGTAGTGATCGGCGAAGCTTGCCGGGCGGATACGCAGCTTGTCGCCCTGCTCGTTATGGCCCTCAGCGGACGGGAAGGTCGTGAAGCCCGAGGCGGGGCATTCGCGCGGCCCGCCGTTCTCGCCGTTGTCCGCCAGGCTATTGGGCTCGTAATTGGCGCGGCCCTTGGGCTGCAGCATCTGCATCTGCCCGTCGCGCTGGAAGTTCATAACCGGACACTTGGGCGCGTTGATAGGAATCTGGTGGAAGTTGGCCGTGCCGAGCCGGCTCTTTTGCGTATCCAGATAGCTGAACAGCCGTCCCTGCAGCAGCGGGTCGTTGGAGAAATCCACGCCCGGCACGATATTGGCCGGGCAGAAAGCCACCTGTTCAGTCTCGGCGAAGAAGTTGTCCGGATATCGGTCCAGCACCATACGGCCGATCAGGCGCACGGGCAGAACCCCTTCCGGGATGATCTTGGTAGGATCGAGCACATCATAGGGCAGGCTGTCGGCAAACGCCTGGTCGAAGGCCTGGATGCCCAGTTCCCACTCCGGATAGTCGCCGCGCTCGATGGCTTCGAACAGGTCCCGACGCTGGAAGTCCGGATCCGCGCCGGCCACCTTCACCGCCTCGTCCCACAGACTGGAGGCAAGACCCTGCTTGGGCTTCCAGTGGAACTTGACGAAGGTCGACTTGCCCTCGGCATTGACCAGCCGGAAGGTGTGGATACCGAAGCCCTCCATGGTGCGTAGGGTGCGCGGGAGGGTGCGGTCGGACATGGCCCACATGATCATGTGGGTCGCCTCGGGCATCAGGCTGATGAAGTCCCAGAAGGTGTCGTGAGCCGTCGCCGCCTGCGGATAGCCGCGGTCGGCCTCCATCTTGGCGGCATGGATCAGGTCGGGAAACTTGATAGCGTCCTGGATAAAGAAGACCGGAATATTGTTGCCGACGAGATCCCAGTTACCTTCTTTGGTATAGAACTTCACCGCGAAGCCCCGCACGTCGCGGGGCGTGTCCACTGAACCGGCGCCGCCGGCGACCGTCGAGAAACGGGTGAACAGCGGGGTCTTCTCGCCGGCGCGCTGGAACAGGTCCGCCTTGGTGATGTCGCTCAGCGACTCGTAGAGCTCGAAGAAGCCGTGGGCAGCCGTGCCACGGGCATGCACGATCCGCTCCGGGATGCGTTCGTGGTCGAAATGGAAAATCTTCTCCCGAAGGACGAAGTCCTCCAGCAAGACCGGCCCTCGATCGCCTGATTTCAACTGGTTCTGGTTATCTGAGACGCGAATGCCCTGATTGGTGGTGAGCGCCCCGGCGCTTTCATCCGTGGTCTGATGGGTTTCGCCACCGTTCCCGATCTCATTGACTAACTTATGTTTCTTGGTCATCGGCGCGTCCTTCGAACTGTGCTCCTGAAAGCGCTGGAGCGAAGGCGGGTTCCGAAATTTGGAGAACGGTTGTCCCGGTCTGGACGTCCAACGGGTCAGCATGCGCTTCACACCAAGGGCGCTCGGCTGGCTCGGGCTGGGCTCTTGGGGGACGGCCACTTCCGGAGATAGGCGGCCCTGGCCTGACCGGCGCCTGATTATCCGGAACTCCGGTCCGACCGAGTCGTTTGCGCCACGCCCAAGCCCTTTGCCTCACGACCATCCGGATATCTTTCAATGCCGCGCCTGCGTATTCGTCATGAGAGTTTCTACAGCTATTCCGAGCCGGTCCGGTTCGGGTCATGGCGGCTGCTGATGCGCCCCCTCGACACGCATGCCACGCGGCTGATTTCGGCGTCGCTGGAGACCCCGCCATGCGAACTCAAATGGGCTTATGATGCGTACGGCAACTGTGTCTGCCATCTGCAGCCGCGCGATCGCGCTGACTACTTGAAGGTCGTGAACAACCTCGTTGTGGATCGCTTTCCCGCGCCGCTGGCCAATGTCACGATCGACAATCCCTGCTCCACAGCGCCCATCGTCTACGGTCTATCGGACCGGGCAATCCTGGAGCCGTTCATCACGCCGACGACCGACGACGCCGGACCGCGTTACAAGGAGTGGCTGCGCGCGCAGATCCGCGCACCCGACGAGCCCGCGCTGGAGTGTCTCAAGCGCATCAACACCACCATCCACGACGACTTCGTCTATGGCGCGCGGGACGAAGCGGGTACGCAAGGTCCGGGGGAGACCGTGGATCTAGGCTCCGGAACCTGCCGCGACTTCGCCTGGCTGATGATCGAGAGCGTTCGCCGGCTGGGTTTCGCGGCCCGATTCGCCACCGGCTATCTGTATTCTCCTCATGCCACGGTGCGCGGCGCCGGCGCCACCCATGCCTGGTGCGAGGTCTTCCTGCCCGACCTCGGCTGGATGGAGTTCGATCCAACCAACGCCCTGGTGGAATCCGCCTCCCTTATCCGCGTGGCCACAACCCGCACCTGGCAGGAATCCGACCCCATGAACGGTTCGGTCTACGGGAATGCTGCCTGCGATCTGAAGGTCTCGGTCGATGTGGACCTGATCCGTGACGATGGATTGAACATGGCCGCTTAGGTCGCCCAATCACCGTCTGGCCTTAAATGGTCCTGGCCCACTTCCAGGCTGAGTTCTCCAGGGTCTGGGTCTCGTTGTCGGGCACGACATCGACGGCGACCTCGATGGTCTGTTCACCGGGACCGAGCACCACACCACCCATGGGCGCAACGTCCGCATAGTCGCGGCCGACCGCCAGGACGATGTGATCTCCTGCGACGATCAGGGCATTGGTGGGGTCGAAGCCGACCCAGCCCAGTCCCTTGCCGCACCACAGGTCGACCCAGGCGTGGGTGGCGTCCGCACCCGCCAGGCGCGGCTTACCGGGCGGCGGGATGGTGCGCAGATAGCCGCTCACATAGGCGGCCGGCAGTCCAAGGCCTCTCAGGCCGCTGATCATGATATGGGCAAAGTCCTGGCACACGCCATGCCGCGCTTCGAACGCCTCGATCGCCGGCGTGGAGACGAGGGTCGCGTCCGGGTCATAGGCGAACTCGGCCTTGATCCGGCAACTGAGGGCATGCGCAGCCTCCACCACCGAGCGTCCTGGTGCAAAGCATTCGGCGACATAGGCGGTGATGGCCGGGTCCGGCCTCGTCATGGCCGTCGGGTAGAGGAAGTGGGCGGGGGAGGCCACATCCAGGGAGGCGGAGGCCGAGGCCTCATCGCGAACCGAGTCCCATGAGGGACCGTTGAAGCCCGGCAGC
Organism: uncultured Caulobacterales bacterium; assembly: GCA_903862425.1. Lineage (GTDB taxonomy): Bacteria > Pseudomonadota > Alphaproteobacteria > Caulobacterales > Caulobacteraceae > CAIOYC01. The sequence goes on from CAIOYC010000009.1 coordinate 145,152, forward strand.
AGCGGCGTGCGATGCACCGCCACCTCGGACAGGGCCTCGATCCTCAATTCCTTGTGAGGACGGTCGATGATGGCGTCGATCACGCGCTCGCCGAACGGGCCGATCCGCTCCTCCAGCCGACTCGGACGGGGCGTGATGGTCATCCGGTTGTCGATGACCGTCTGGTCCTGACCCTGCTGGGGGATCAGGCGCAGGGCGCAGCGGGCGAACGTGACCGTCTTGCTGTAGCTGTAGGTGGTTACATGGCGCAGCTTGTAGTTCATGCCAGGCCGCCGAGCTTCTTGGTGGGCGTGGCGTTGGCGCCCTGCAGGAAATAGCGGTCGGTAATGCTGTCGGAGAGGTCGAGCAGCGTGCGCTCGAAGGTTCTCGCCCGCGCCCCATCCAGCGTGGCCGCGTCCTGAACCTCAACCTGACTGGCGAGGCGGGTGAGCAGCCGCGCGGGCTCCTCGGGCATACCGTCGTCCTGCAAGGTGGGCAGAGCGGCGATGTGAGCCTTCAGGGCGTTCACCTGGAACGCCACGGAGCGCGGATTGTAGGGATCGAGCATCACCAGGTCGCGGACGGGGGTGAGCGAGATGGCTTCCAGATAGCGCGAGCGATAGGTGATCTGGCTGTCGATCAGGTCCAGCAGCAGGTCCAGATCGTCGATGGTGGCGTCCTCGTCGGCGAGTTTGCGCATCAGACGGCTGGTATTCACCCCGCGCTCCACCCGTCGGCCCATGTCCAGAAAGCGCCAGCCGGCGACGCGGTTCATGTTCTCCTGAGTGAGGCCGGACAGGGTCGAGAGGTCGCGCAGGGCGGTCTCCGCCTGTTCCAGCCCGGCTGATTCCGTCATCCGAGCGCCCATCCGCCCTTTCAGCCGCGCTTCGAGCCTGAGCAGGCGCTTCCAGAAGTCCTCCGAGAGCCGCTCGCGCATGCTGGCCGCCGCCCGCCGGGCCGAGCGGACCTGGGAGACCACCGATCCGTAGGCCTCCTCGTCATAGAGGGCGTGTCGGGTCACGTCCGTCACGCGCCGGTCGAGGAACGCCTTGTCGACGGCGCCGGAGTCCACCAGCAGGGCCTTCAGCTTGTCGAGGGTCTCGCCGGAACTGTGGGTGGCGGCGTCCGGGTCCATCAGGCTGGTGCACAGGCTGCGGACCAGACGCAGGGTGCTTTCCGCGCGCTCCAGATAACGGCCGAGCCAGAACAGGTTGTCGGCGGCGCGGCTCGGCAGGTTGCCGGTGATCCGGCGCACCCTCGCCCCCTCACGCTGGGCGAGGAGGGACACCTTCTCGACCGGTTTCTCCGCGATAACCCAAACGTCGGATGCTTCCGCGCCGGCGCCCATGGAAAGCGCGCGGGCGTCCTTCTGATCGGAGATGCGGCAGAAGCCGCCGGGCATGATGCGCCAGCCGTCTTCTGTGCGCGCCGCATAGACCCGCAGGATGAACGGACTGGGCTGAAGTTTGCCATCGCGGATCGACGGCGTGGTGGAGAGGCGAACCACCTCCTGCCCGACGAAATCCATCGGGCGCGCCCGCATCGCCGCACGAAGCGCGTCGCGCTCGTCGCCCTGCAGGTCGGCCAACAGGCGGGGGCCGCGCGCGACGGTGGGATGCGCCTTGCCGCCAAAGGCGCCGGCGATGGCGAGGGTATCGATGTTGCGCTCCACCAGCGATCGCTCGGCCGGCTGGCCGCACCACCATGTGGCCACGTTCGGCAGCTTCAGCGCCTCGCCCAGCAGCCGCCGGCTCAGGGCCGGCAGGAAACTCAGCAGCGCATTGGACTCAAGGACGCCGGAGCCCGGCATGTTGGAGACCACCGCCCCGCCCGCCCGGATCGCCTCCAGAAGTCCCGGCACACCGATGTGCGAGCCGCTGTTCAGCTCCATGGGATCGATAAAGTCCGCGTCCACGCGCCGCCAGATCACGTCGGCGCGCTTCAGCCCGGCAATCGTGCGCACATAGACGACGCCGTCCCGCACCACGAGGTCGTCGCCCTGGACCAGCAGGAAGCCGAGGTAGCGGGCCAGATGGGCCTGCTCGAAATAGCTCTCGCTGAACGGACCCGGCGTCAGAAGGCAGATGCGCGGATCGGCCCGGCTCGCCGACGCCGCCAGGCTGGCGCGGAAGTCGCTGAAGAAGGGCGCCAGCCGCTCCACGTTCATGGCGTTGTAGAGATGGGGGAAGGCCCGCGACAGGACCATGCGGTTTTCGAGCGCGTAGCCCGCTCCGGAGGGCGCCTGCGTCCGATCGCCGAGGACCCACCAGCGTCCGTCCGGCCCTCGACCGAGGTCGGCGGCGTAGAGGTGGATAGGCTTTGCGCCGGGCAGTTTCACGCCGCGCATGGCGCGCACGAAGTCGTCGCTGCCGGTGACGGCCGCCGCCGGAAGATGGCCTTCGGAGACCAGCCGCCCCTCGCCGTAGAGGTCGTTCAGCACCGCTTCGAGCAGGGTCGCCCGTTGTTCGACCCCGGCCGCGATCTCCGCCCACTCCTTTTCTGCCAGGATCAGCGGCATGGGACTGAGGGGCCATATGCGTTCGCTGTCCTCGCCATAGATGCGATGAGAAACCCCGGCGTCGCGGATATGGCGGGTGGCGAGGGCGAAGCGTTCGGAGAAGTCCCCCTCCGGATAGGCCGCGACGGCCCGCAGGAAGCGCAGCCAGGGTTCAGGCGTCACACCATCGGGCGGTATCAGTTCGTCGGGAGCATCGACGAACGGACGATAGTCCCGCAGCCAGCCTTGCAGCCGCGCCGCCGCGGCGTCGCCTTCCGACGACGTCTGATCCAGAGCTGACAGGTCAGCGTCCAACCGGCGTTCTCAGATCGAGAGTGAGGGGAAATTCGGTGCTGCGGCTTTCCGTAGGGATTTCGATCGTCCCGGGCGTATGGCCGTGGGCCTGGAAACGGGCCAAGCGCCGGGCCTGCGCCTCATAGGAGTTGACCGGGAAGGTATCATAGTTCCGCCCGCCCGGATGGCATGCGTAATAGACACAGCCGCCCAATGAGCGCCGGTTCCATCGATCGACGATGTCGAAGGTCAGCGGCGTGTGCGGCTCGATGTTGGGGTGAAGGCCGCTGTGCGGCTTCCACGCCTTGTAACGCACACCCGCGACCGCCTCCCCGGTGACGCCCGTCGGGGTCATGGGCAGGGGGCGAGCGTTGCAGGTGATCAGATGACGCTCGGGCACGAAGCCGGAGACAGCCACCTGCAGACGCTCCACCGAAGCGTCCACGAACCGCACCGTGCCGCCGCCGCTGTTCTCTTCGGCCATCACGTGCCACGGCTCCAGGGCGTGACGGAGCTCCAGCGCCACACCCGAATACTCCACCCGCCCGTGCTGCGGGAAACGGAACTGCCGCTGCGCCTCGAACCAGAGCGGATCGAAGGCATAGCCGGCCCGCTTCAGGTCGGCGAGCACGCTCTCGAAGTCCGCCCAGACGAAATGGGGCAGCATGAAACGGTCGTGCAGGCCGGCGCCCCAGCGCACGAGGCCGCCGTCCTGCGGTTCGCGCCAGAACCATGAGATGAGCGCGCGGATCAGGAGCTGCTGGGCGAGGCTCATGCGCGCATCCGGCGGCATCTCGAAACCCCGGAATTCCAGCAGACCCAGCCGACCCGCCGGGCCATCGGGCGAATAGAGCTTGTCGATGCAGATCTCGGTGCGGTGGGTATTGCCCGAGGCATCGGCCAGCAGGTTGCGGAACAGCCGGTCCACCAGCCAGGGCGGCGGCGCTTCGCCTTCTCCAGGGGCCGGCACGGCGGCTAGAGCGATCTCCAACTCATAGAGGCTGTCGTGGCGCGCCTCGTCCACCCGCGGCGCCTGGCTTGTCGGACCCACGAACAGGCCGGAGAACAGGTAGGACAAGGACGGATGGCGCTGCCAGTAAAGCAGCATGCTCTTCAACAGATCCGGTCGGCGCAGGAACGGCGAGTCGAGCGGGCTGGCGCCGCCCACCACCACATGATTGCCGCCGCCCGTGCCGGTGTGGCGTCCGTCGATCATGAACTTGTCGGCGCCGAGGCGGGTCTGGGTCGCGTCCTCGTAGACCCCGCCGGTTATGCTCACGGCCTGTTCCCAGCTCCTGGCGGGGTGGACGTTCACCTCCAGCACGCCGGGGTCCGGAGTAACCTTGATGACGTTCAGCCGCGGATCTTCGGGCGGCGAGTACCCTTCGAAGCGCACGGACTGGCCGGTCTCGGCGGCCAGGGCCTCGACCTGCGCCACCAGCTCCAGATAGTCCTCCGCCGTCTCCACAGGGGGCATGAAGACATAGAGAATTCCGTCGCGGGCCTCGAAGGTGATCGCCGTGCGCACATAGGGCGACTCGGTCTTCGGCGGGGGAACAGCCGCCACCGTGGTCAACGCGTCGTGCGGCGGCAACGCACCGCGTGGCTCGAAGGGATCGCGGCTGCGGACGTGCGGATAGTCCTCGGGTTTCAGCTCGGGCAGGCTGGCGAGCGGGAGGCGAAACCCGGCCGGAGAATCGCCCGGAACCAGGAACATGCGGCCGCGCCGCAGCACCCAAGGCTCGGTCATCCAGCCCCGGCGCTTGCCCTTGCTCCACCGCCGCAGCGGCAACACGTATGCGCGCACCCTTGAAACGCCGCTGTCGAAGGCGAGGAGCAGACGCTTGCGCTCCTGAGGGTCATCCACCTTCAGTTCGGCGGCGTCGAAGTTGTCGGGCAACTTGCCCTCGGTCCCAACCCAATGGAGCGGGTCCTCGAAGGCGGGCTGGATACTGGCCGGGTCGAGACCCAGCCGCGCGGCGAAGCGGTCGGCAAAGGCGGCCACGTCGATGGGCGCGGCCTTTTCGGCATCGGGCTGGGGTTCGTCGGTGATCCTGTCGGCGTCGCGCCAGATCGGCTCCCCATCGCCGCGCCAGTAGAGGGCGAAGGCCCAGCGGGGCAGGGGCTCGCCCGGATACCACTTGCCCTGTCCATGGTGCAGCAGCCCGCCCGAGGCGAACCGGTCGCGCAGGCGCCGGATCAGCTGGTCGGCCAGGGCGCGCTTGGTGGGGCCGACGGCGTCGGTGTTCCACTCGGGCGACTCGAAATCGTCGATGGAGCAGAAGGTCGGTTCGCCGCCCATGGTCAGGCGCACGTCGCCCTCGGCCAGATGCTTGTCCACCAGGGCACCGAGGGCGTTCAGCGCCTGCCAGCGCTCGTCCTCGAACGGCTTGGTGATGCGGACCGGATCGATCAGCCGGACCACTGACATGTCGAACTCGAACGCCACATTGGCCGGCTCGACCAGACCGCTGATCGGCGCAGCGGAGCGGTGGTGCGGGGTTGCGGCCAGCGGCAGGTGACCCTCGCCGCAGAGAAGACCGGAGGTGGCGTCGAGGCCGATCCAGCCCGCGCCCGGCAGGAACACTTCGGCCCAGGCGTGCAGATCGCAGAAATCCTCGGTCGTGCCCGAAGGTCCGTCCAGCGCCGCCACATCGGCCTTTAGCTGGATCAGGTAGCCGGAGACGAAACGGGCGGCGAGGCCGAGCTTGCGCAGCACCTGCACCTGAAGCCAGGCGCTGTCGCGACAGGAGCCCGAGGCGAGGCTGAGCGTCTCCTCCGGCGTCTGCACGCCCGGGTCCATCCGCACGAGATAGCTCACCTCGCGCATGATCCGTGCATTGAGATCCACCAGAAAGTTGATGGTGCTGGGCGCCGTGGGCGCGAGCGTGGCCACGAAGGCGTCCAGCGCGGCAGAATCGTCCTCCACCACCAGATAGGGCGCCAACTCGCCTGCGAGATCGTCGGCATAGGCGAAGGGTAGGCCCTCGGCGTAGGGTTCGACGAAGAAGTCGAAGGGGTTGATCACCTTCATCTCGGCGGTCAGATCCACCTCGACGCTGAATTCATGCACAGGATCGGGGAAGACGAGCCGCGCCAGCCAGTTGCCGAACGGATCCTGCTGCCAGTTGATGAAGTGGTTGGCGGGCGTGATCTTCAGCGCGTAGCTGGGCACCAGGGTCCGACAGTGCGGCGCCGGGCGCAGGCGAACGGTCTGCGGCACGAGCCTGACGGGCCGATCGTAGCGGTAGCGCGTCAGATGATGGAGCCCGGCCGTTACCGTCATTGTCTCTCCATGGCTCCCGTCCCTGGCCGACCCGCCGGATTGGACGGAGCATGCCTACGACAGGGGCGGTCTGAAGTCTTGCTTGGCCCATCCACAGGCGGGGGCCAAGTCTTTGCTAGCACGCGACTCGGTCAGCTTGCGATTTGATATGGTCGCGATTGACGCGTTCAGCGGATCGGACCGTCCAAAGTCGGCGTATCGACCTCGAAGGTCCACACCTGGAAACGGTTCAGTATATGCGGCCCGAAGGAGGTGATCATGGCCACGTCCGCGGCGTCTCGACCCCGCGCCAGCACGATACGTCCGATGCGAGGGACGTTGTTACGCGGGTCGAACGTCCACCACCGGTCGCCCAGGTACACTTCCATCCAGGCGCTGAAGTCCATCGGGTCACGCACCGGAACACCGATGTCGCCGAGGTAGCCGTTCACATAGCGCGCCGGAATGTTCATACACCGGCACAGGGCGATGGCGAGGTGGGCGTAGTCGCGGCAGACCCCGGTCTGCTCCTCATAGGCTTCGTAAGCCGTTCGCGTCGAGCGGGCCGCCTGATAGTCGAACACGATCCGCTGGTGGGCGAAGTCGCAGATGGCCTGCACGCGCCCCCAGCCGGGCGGGATGGCGCCGAACTGGTTCCACGCGATCTGGCTCAGCCGATCGGTCTCGCAATAGCGGCTACCCATCAGATAGAGCAGGGCGTCGTCTGGAAGTTGGGACACCGGCAGCTGTTCAGCGTCCGCCGCCGTCACATCGACCTCGCCGCTGTCCTCGATGACGCAGTCGCTGCGGATCATGAGGTCGCCCGGCGGTGCGATGAAGCGCCGGCACAGGTTGCCGAACACATCGCGATAGGTGGATGTCTCGACCGCTGGATCGATGAGGAAAACCTCGGGCACGCGCACGTCCGCGTGTCGTTTGTCCTCAAAGCTCAATTCCGTAACGACCGGCGTGGAAGACCAGCAATTGATGACGATCTCGTAGCCAAATCTGATGAGCATCGGTCCCCCTCGGTACGGCGCCGGGCTGGCCGTGTCGCTCTAATGCGTGAACCGCCCCTCGGCTCCGTCAGGCCCATCGTATCAGCGGTGCGTCGGGTTCCAAGGCTAAGCTGCTTGATCGCCTTTGACCTTTTCCACGCGTGGGTCGGGCGTGAGCCATAGCGCTGCGACCACTACATAGAAGGCGTCGGCCAACCAGGCGTTGATGAAGGCGGAGCCGATTCCGGCGGCATAGAGGAAGGGCGACAGCTTGCCCTTCCAGTCCTCGCCCAAGGCTGCCTTGAGGGGCGAATCCGGTCCCTGGTCGCGGATGATCGCCGTCTGCATCACCAGCCAGGCCAGGGCGGGCATGAACAGGGCGACGCCATAGACCGCCACCGGCCACGGCGCGGTGGGGTTTTCGCCCATCCAGGTGGTGGCGAAGGGAACCAGCGAAATCCAGAACAGGAGGTTGATGTTGGCCCACAGGATGCCCCCGTTGACCCGCTTCACCAGGGTGAAGAAGTGATGGTGGTTGGCCCAGTAGATGCCCACATAGATGAAGCTGAGGACGTAACTGAGGAAGATCGCCGCTTCCCCGCGCAGCGCGGCCAGGGTGGTCTCGTGCGGCGGCTTCAGCTCCAGCACCATGATGGTGATGATCACGGCCACCACCCCGTCGGTGAAGGCGGCCAGGCGCTCCTTGTTCATCCAATCCCCGCGCTTCACGCCTCGTCCTTCGACAAGCTCAGGATGAGGCTTTCCGTCGGACGGCCGATACATTAGCCGTCATCCTGAGCTTGTCGAAGGACGAGGGCGGAATCCACGGAATGAGCACGCCGGAAGACGATGTATCGGGGCTGAGCGAGGCGGATGCCGCGCGGGAGCTGGAGCGGCTTGCCGAGGCGATGGCGCAGGCCGAGCGAGAATACTTCCAGGACGACGCGCCCGCTATTTCCGATGCCGACTATGACGCCCTGAAGCGGCGCAACCAGGCCATCGAGGCGCGGTTTCCGCATCTGGTCCGCGCCGATTCGGCTTCCGGGCGGGTCGGAGCGCCCATCGCCGCGCAATTCTCGCCGGTGCAGCACGGCGTGCCCATGCTGTCCCTCGACAACGCCTTCGAGGACGCGGACGTGGTCGAGTTTGCGGCCCGCATCCGCCGCTTCCTGCGCATCCCGGAAGAGGCGCTGGCCTTCACCGTCGAGCCCAAGATCGACGGCCTCTCCGCCAACATCCGCTACGAAAAGGGCGTGCTGGTCCAGGGCGCGACGCGCGGCGACGGGCGGGTGGGGGAGGACATCACCGCCAATCTGCGCACGCTGGGAGATATCCCCGAACGACTGGCGGGCGACGGCTGGCCGGACCTGATCGAGATCCGGGGCGAGATCTATATGGAGAAGGCCGCCTTCGCCGCCATGAACGCGGCGGCGGAAGCGGCGGGCCAGCGCACCTATGTGAACCCGCGCAACGCCGCCGCCGGCTCGCTGCGCCAGATCGACCCCGCCATCACCGCCACCCGTCCGCTACGCTTTTTCGCCTATGCCTGGGGCGAGACGAGCGCGTCGTTTGCCGAGAGCCAGCATGGAGCGCTCGGCCAGCTGAAGGCCTGGGGTTTCCGCGTCAACGCCCTGTCCGCGCGGGTGGAGGGAGAGGTGGCGCTGGCGGCTTCCTACGCGGCGCTGAAGGAGCAGCGCGCGACCCTCGACTACGAGATCGACGGGGTGGTCTATAAGGTCGACCGGCTGGACTGGCAGGAACGGCTGGGCTCGGTGGGGCGGGTGCCGCGCTGGGCCATCGCCCACAAGTTCCCGCCCGAACAGGCGACCACGGTGCTGGAGCGGATCGAGATCCAGGTTGGCCGCACGGGCGCCCAGACCCCGGTGGCGCGGCTGAAGCCGGTCTTCGTGGGCGGCGCCACCGTCGCTAATGTCACCCTGCACAATGCCGACGAGATCGCGCGCCTGGGCCTGCGCGAAGGCGACACGGTGATCGTCCAGCGCGCCGGAGATGTGATCCCGCAGATCGCCGGTGTGGTCGAAAGTGCGCCGCGTGGTCCGGCGCCCTACGAGTTTCCCCATCAATGCGCCTGTCCCCTGAAGACGCCGCTGGTGCGCGAGACCACGGCCGGCGGGGCTGAGACGGTGGTGCGCCGCTGCACCGGCGAGATGGCCTGTCCGTTTCAGCGCACCCAGCACCTGATGCACTTCGTCTCCCGCCGCGCCTTCGACATCGAGGGCCTGGGCGAGAAGCAGATCAACGCCTTCTACGAGGAAGGGCTGGTGCGCGAACCCGCCGACATCTTCCGACTGGCGACCGACGAGACCAAGCTGCAGATGCTGCGCGAGCGGGAGGGGTATGGCGAGACCTCCGTCGCCAACCTCGTCGCCGCCATCGAGGCGCGGCGCACCATCGCGCTGGACCGGTTCATCTATGCACTCGGTGTGCGCCACGTGGGCGATCAGACCGCCGCCATCCTGGCGCGCCACTACGGAAGCTATGACGCCTTTCGCAAAGCGGTCGGCGAGGCGAGGGGACCGCAGTCTGTCGATCTGCTAGAGCGTATGGACCTGAAACCCGCCGCCATAACGGCCTTGGCGGAGTTCGGCGCAAAGGCGGAGGCCGCCGATCCCTGGCCCGATGCGCCGCTGGCGGAGAAGATCAGGCAGGCGACGCCCAAGGCGCGCGGGCTCGCGACCGCCCTCGGCGATGCTGTCGTCGATTGGCCGAGCTTCGTAGCGCTGGCCAGGGCGGTGGCCGAGGCGGAGCCCAACGACGCTTTTCGCGAGATGGCGAGCATCGGCCAGGTGGGCGAGGTGGCGGCCGCCGCGCTCACCGCCTACTATGGCGAGGATCACAGCCGCCGCAGCGCCGACGCCCTCGCCGCCGAACTCACCATCCTGGACGCCGAGCGGCCCAAGACCGATACGGCGGTGGCCGGTAAGACGGTCGTGTTCACCGGCGCGCTCGAAGTGCTGACCCGCGATGAGGCCAAGGCCCAGGCCGAGCGGCTGGGGGTCAAGGTCTCCTCATCCGTGTCAAAGAAGACCGATCTGGTGGTCGCTGGACCCGGCGCGGGTTCGAAACTGAAACAAGCGACCGAACTTGGCGTTGAGGTGATCAGCGAAGCCGACTGGCTGGCCCTGATCGGCGCCGGCCAAACCTCCTGAGGATAGTCATGCACAAGATCATCGCGCCGGCGGCCCTGGTTCTCGGCCTCGCCCTCGCTGCTCCGGCCCTGGCCTCGCCGCTCGATGGGGTGTGGCTGACGCCGGAGAAGAACGGCACCGTGCGCATCTATGAGTGCGGCCCGGCCATCTGCGGCAAGATCCTCGACTCCGACAACATCCGCGCCAATCCCGCCATCACCGACGAGAAGAACAAGGATGCGTCCCTGCGCTCGCGACCGATGAAGGATCTGCAGATCATCACCGGCGTCACCGGCGGGCCCAGGGTGTGGAAGAACGGCTCGGTCTACAACCCCGAGGACGGCGGCACCTATCACGGCTCACTGACCCTGATCGATCCCGATACGGTCAAGCTGGAAGGCTGCGTCATCTACCCGTTCTGCAAGAGCGAGGTCTGGCGCCGGGTCAAATAGGCCTCACCGGTCGAACTTGGTCGACAGGACGATGGAGGAGGTGGTGCGCTCCACGCCCTCCAGTTCGCCAATGGCGTCGATGACCGCATCCAGTTCCGCCATGGAGGACGCCGCCGCCAGGGCCAGCAGGTCGAATGCGCCCGACACGGACTCCAGCCGGCGCACGGCGGGGAATTTGCGCACGGCCGATGAGACGATGCCGGTCTGCTTGGGCCGCACGGTGATCATCACATAGGCCATGACCTCGCCGCGGGCGTGGGCCTCGGACACCTTGACCGTATAGCCGGCCACGACGCCGGAGGCCTCCAGCCGTGCGATGCGGCTTTGCACGGTGGTGCGCGACAAACCCAGCGCGCGGGCCAGCTCCGCCACCGGCGCGCGGGCGTTCTCACGAAGACGCGTCAACAGGGCCTGATCGGTGGCGTCCATCGGCAGATCACCCGTTCATGCGTACAGATCGCCGAAAGCCTGCCTGCGGATCGTCGGCCTGGCAATGGAAACCGACCACCGCCCGGCTCATTCTGAGTCGGAATTGGGAGACCGGCGATGAAAAATGTGGTCGTACTCGGCGGCGGAAAGATCGGCGGCGCCGTAGCCGCGCTGCTGCACGGATCGGGCGATTACGGTGTCACGGTCGCCGATCGCGATGCGGATAATCTCGCTCATCTCGGCTCGGGCATCGGCCGCGAGGCCATGGACATCGGCGACAGCGCGGCGCTGGAACGGTTGCTGGCTGGCCAATACGCGGTGATCTCGGCTGCGCCCTACCACCTTACCACCCGCATCGCCTTTGCGGCCAAGACCGCCGGCGCCCACTATCTGGACTTGACCGAGGATGTAGCCTCCACCCGCGCCGTGCGGGCGCTTGCGGATCGGGCGGAGACCGCCTTCATTCCCCAGTGCGGCCTCGCGCCCGGCTTCATCTCCATCGTCGCGCAGGACATGGCGGCGCGATTCGACAGCCTGCAGGACGTGCGCCTGCGCGTCGGCGCACTGCCGGTCTACCCGTCAAACGCCCTCAGCTACAATCTCACCTGGTCCACCGAAGGCCTGATCAACGAGTACTGCGAACCGTGCGAAGCCATCGTCCACGGCGAACGACGCGAAACGACGGCGTTGGAGGAGCTGGAGAGTTTCGCTCTCGACGGGGTGACCTATGAGGCGTTCAACACCTCCGGCGGTCTCGGCTCCCTCAGCGAGACCCTGGCCGGGCGGGTGCGCAATCTGAACTACCGCACCATCCGCTATCCTGGCCACGCCACGATCATGAAGCTGCTGCTCAACGATCTGGGCCTGCGCCACCGCCGCGACGTGCTGAAGGACATCCTGGAGACCAACATCCCCCAGACCGCCCAGGACGTGGTGGTGATCTTCGTCACCGCCTCCGGCTGGCGCGAGGGCCGGCTGACTCAGGAGACCTATGCGCACAAGGTTTATGCCGGCAAGGTGCGCGGCGTGCCCATGAGCGCGATCCAGGCCACCACCGCCAGCTCGGTCTGCGCCGTGCTGGATCTGCTCGCCACCGGCGCCCTGCGCGCCCGGGGCATGGTGCGGCAGGAGGAGATCGCGCTCGGGGCCTTCCTCGACAACCGCTTCGGCCGAGTCTACGCCCGCCTCGAAGACCGTCCCGCCGCCATCGTCCACCTGGAAGCCGCCGAATGAACGCCTACGTCACGCCTGCTGCTTCGGTGAAGGACGAGGTAAGCGCCATTCTGAGCCGGCTCGGCGTGAACCGGGGGCAGGGGAGCGGACCGCCGCTTACCGCCCGCTCGCCGATCACCGGCGAAGCGGTGGCGGAGGTCCCGACCGTTTCGGTGGATGAGGCGAAGGCCGCCATCGACCGCGCTCACGAGGCCTTCCTGCTCTGGCGCAAGGTTCCGGCGCCCCGGCGGGGCGAGCTTGTGCGGTTGCTGGGCGAGGAACTGCGCGCGGCCAAGACCGATCTTGCTCGCCTCGTCACTCTGGAGGCGGGCAAGATCGTCTCCGAAGGGGCCGGCGAGGTGCAGGAGATGATCGACATCTGCGACTTCGCCGTCGGCCTGTCGCGCCAGCTCTACGGCCTGACCATCGCCACCGAGCGGGCCGAACACCGGATGATGGAAACCTGGCATCCACTCGGTGTGGTGGGCGTGATCTCCGCCTTCAACTTCCCCGTCGCGGTGTGGAGCTGGAACGCGGCGCTGGCCTTGGTCTGTGGCGACAGCGTGGTTTGGAAGCCGTCGGAGAAGACGCCGCTGACCGCCCTGGCGACCCAGGCCCTGTTCGAGCGCGCCGCCGAGCGATTCGGCGGCGTTCCCGCCGGCCTTTCCACCCTCCTGCTCGGCGGGCGCGAGGTGGGTGAGGCGCTGGTTGATCATGCGCGCGTGCCGCTGGTCTCCGCCACCGGCTCCACCGCCATGGGCCGTCAGGTGGGCCCAAAGCTGGCCGCGCGGTTCGCCCGGTCCCTGCTGGAGCTCGGCGGCAACAACGCCGCCATCGTCGCGCCGACCGCGGATCTCGATCTCACCCTGCGCGGTGTCGCCTTCTCCGCCATGGGCACGGCGGGCCAGCGCTGCACCACGCTGCGCCGCCTGTTCGTTCATGACAGCCTGTACGACGCCTTTCTGCCAAGACTGAAGGCCGCTTATGCCAGCGTGCGCGTGGGCGATCCGCGCGAAACCGATACCCTGGTCGGCCCGCTAATCGACCCGGCCTCCAAGCGGGCCATGGACAAGGCGCTGGACGAGGCTCGCGCCGATGGCGGCACGGTGCATGGTGGCGAGGCGGTAACGGTGGATAGCGGCGTCTATGTGCGGCCGGCCCTGGCGGAAATGCCGACCCAGAGTCCGGTGGTGCTGCGCGAGACCTTCGCGCCGATCCTCTACGTGATTCGCTACACGGATCTGGACGAAGCGATCGCCCTGCAGAACGCCGCGCCGCAGGGGCTGTCCTCGGCCATCTTCACCAACGACCTGCGCGAAGCGGAACGCTTTACCTCGGCCGAGGGGTCGGATTGCGGCATCGCCAACGTCAATCTCGGTCCATCGGGCGCGGAGATCGGCGGGGCGTTCGGGGGTGAGAAGGAAACCGGCGGCGGTCGCGAGTCGGGCTCGGACGCCTGGAAGACCTATATGCGCCGCGCCACCAATGCGGTGAACTACGGCCGGACCCTGCCGCTGGCGCAAGGGGTCAGATTCGACGTCTGACCCCTCGCGGGTAACGGTTAGTGGGCGTGGGCCGCCATGGCCTCGCGCTTCTGCTCGGCCTTCTTGCGCTTGGCCATCACGGCCATGTGGTGACCGGCGGCGCAACCGACCACGGCGCCCGCCACGGTGTGCTTGCCGTGCAGGGCGTAGTGAGCCCCGACTCCGCCCACGACGGCGCCCGAGATGCAGCCCACGGCGCCGGCGGAGGTCGCCGCGCCGGAAGCGGCGAGGGCGAGCGAGAGGGCGATAGCGACGGCTTTCATTGAACTTCTCCTGTGGCCAGTACGGCCATTTGTGATCTAGCCTAAGATGACGGGCGCGACGATCAGCCTGCTGGCGGGAAGCTCAACAGTTTTCAAGAGTGCGGTTTGCCTCAACAATCGTCCCCAAATTGGGCGCAACCAGAAGTCTTAAATGGACGCTTCCGCGCGTGATGCGTTAACTGGTCGCGTGAACCAGGACGAATTGAGATCAGGTCTGGAAACCCTCACGGCGCGAGAGCGGGAGTGTCTGCGCCTCGTTTTCGCCGGCCTCCGCGCCAAGGAGGTGGGGGAGCGCCTCGGCCTTTCCGACGCGACGGTCAACAATCACCTCGCCGCCGCCCGCCGCAAGCTCAATATCAGCGACAGCCGTCTCGCCGCCCGCCTCCTCGTCTCGCACGAGCGCACCGGTCAGGTAGTGAAAGATTGGCTAGATGAAACGACTACCATAGTCGAAGCCGCCGCTCTCGAGCTTGATCAGGCCACTCGAGAGGAGGGCGCGAGTGGATACAGACCTACCCCACACACTGATCCGGACCAGCTCGGACGGCGGGACAATCCTGCCTTACGAAATGATCCGGGACGAGCTCCAGGCATTGGCTCCATCGCAGTTCGCGATGGTGGACTATATGCTCGGGGACCTGATGGATCGGGCTCCGACCCTGTCGGACCGGGACCAGATCCGGGAATTGATGATCGTGGTGCTGAGCGCATTGAGCCCAGGCTTCCCACACAACCGGAACCGCAGACTGCTCGACAGCTGACGGCGGCTCAGAAGGTCCTGTGGATCGGGGGCCTGACGATCGGGATCGCATTCGTGGCGGGGGCCGCCCTGCCGGGCATGCTGCTCCTGGTGCACGCACTGCAAAGCTTTGGGGCCGGGAAGCCACTTCTGGTCCACTGACCAACCCAACACACGCCTGAGGGCGTCGGAGATAACCAAAATGGACGACGTTACGCGCACCCGCCTTGGGCGGGAAGGAACCCGCTTGATTCGCGACATCGAGGATGCGGTGGACAATGCGATCGCTCTGCACGGGCAACTGGTGGCCTTTCTGCCCCAGGCGCGCAAGGACGCCGGTCTGTCGGCCGTGTTCGGCCAAGGCATGTTCGATCAGGCCAGCGAACTGCTCAGCGACCTGACCCAGGCCCGCCGTCGTGTGGTCAGCACCCACCGCAGCGCGGAGGCCATGGCCCGCTATGTGGGCTATGTGCAGATGGGCCCGGGGGACGACAAGGGTCCGCCGAACGCCGACATCGCGCCGGAAATGGTCGCCATGCCCCCGCTTCGCGTGGTCAAGGCCCAGGGAAAAGCGGCCTGACGATACGCCCGCCGCGTCTTTGGACGCGGTGGGCGTACCCGGCTGATGTTCGGGCACGCGGCGGCGTCCGCCGCGGCCCCAGTTCGAGTATGGAGGGCGCATGGACGTCGCTGAGGATGTCAGGAGCCATATCCACGACAGCCTGCTCGACCTTCGTCGGCGGCTGGAGCGGGAGACCGTTCTTCAGATCGCCCGTGCGGTCCTGGCCGGGGCGAGCGATGCGCTTAGCGAACTGGCGGAGAGCGAGCCTGGTCCGGCCGTGGAGGAGCGGGCCTTCGAGCCGCTCGAGGGGCAGGCGCCGAAGCACTGAAGGTTGCTGTTCGCCCCACGCGCCTGCGGCGGTAATATGCTGAAATGATCAGGATCGACGACCGCGTCATCATCGAAAACGCCGTCTATTACGCGGCCGGAGGCTTTGCGTTGTGGAAGGGCGGCCGGTGGGAACGCTTCATCTCCGGCGCCCTTCTGGTGCAGAACACCATCAGCGCCGTGATGCAGGACGCCCGGCGACTCGAAGACCCGAGATATGTCACCCTGACCCTCGACGTGGCGGTGCTCGCCTGCCTGCTCTATGTCGCGTTCAAGTCCGATCTGCGCTGGACGCTGTTGGGTAGCGCCCTGCAGATTCTCGTCGTTCTGACCTTCGTGACGCGCATCATCGATGCGTCGATCAACAGCTGGGCTTATGTCACGGCGGATATCGCGCTGAGTTTCGGCCTGATGGGCGCGGTGCTCTATGGCGTAGTGCAGCACCAGCGGCGGCTGAAGGCCGCCGCCAGAACCCTCAGCGCGCCGGGCGGGCCATGACCTCGACCAGATCGAGCAGGCGCTTGCGCGGCTCCCCGGTCGGCATCTGCTGATAGAGGGCGACGAGGCGGCGCAGTTCCGGCTCGGCCGACATCTTCACGGTCAGCGAATCGGACGGCGTATCGTTGCCGAGGCCCGGCAGGCCTTCAAAAAAGTCCGAGATGGCGACACCCAGAATCTGCGCCGCTTCATGAAGCTTGGACGCGGAGACGCGATTGGTGCCGCGCTCGTACTTCTGAACCTGCTGGAAGGTGAGGCCCAGCCGTTCGCCTAGCATCTGCTGGGACATGCCCGCCGCCTTGCGAAGTTGCCGCAGGCGCGCACCGACATGCACATCAACAGGGTGAGCCATTACATTCTCCAAAGGTTGCGCCGCAGCATCTACACACCCGTTACGTGCCAAGCTAGTCCGTGGTTGCACGCTTGCAAGGGTGATTTCGTAATTTAGCGTGTCAACGGTGCGCCATCACGTCTGAAAAGATGAACTAAGCAACGATTGTGGCGGAATGCTATCCATCTCGACAAAGTGCATAAGGTTAATGCAACACGGCGTTTCAGCATTGTAAGCTAGCTTATATTGGCACGACGAAAGTCATAGGCGCCTCTTCTGTGAAGGGTCGAACCTGATGACTGGTGCCCCCGGTCGGGGTCGAACCGACACTCCTTGCGGAACCGGATTTTGAGTCCGGCGCGTCTACCAATTCCACCACAGGGGCGCAGCGTCATTTTTAGTATAGCGCGGGGCTGTATAGCGGGCGGGCCCGCATCCGCCAACCGCTTCGGAACCGCAAAGCTGCATGCCGTGTTCCAAGCGGAGGTTCTGGAGGCCAGACGATGAAGGGCATCGCACTTTGGGCGCTGGGCGTGCCGATCCCGGTGATCATCCTGCTTTACCTGTTCCACGTGGTCTGACTGGTCTAGACCCGCACGCTCAAGGGAGCGCGACGTGGCGGGGCAGGCGGCAGGCAGCGATTCGGATAGGCCGCCGGGCGACGGGCTGGCCAAGGCCGCGAAGGCGCCGCTCGGGCTGGTCCTTGTGCTCGGCGCGCTAATCACCGTCGGGCCGCTGTCCATCGATATGTATCTGCCGGGCCTACCGGCGATCGGGCGCGACCTGCATGCCGGCGCCGCCAGCGTGCAGCAGACCGTCGCCGCCTTCTTCATCGGCATCGCCGTAGGGCAGCTCATCTATGGCCCGCTGTCGGATCGCGTGGGGCGGCGCTGGCCGATGCTGTTCGGGCTGGCGGTGTACTTCATCGCCTCAGTGGGCTGCGCCCTGTCCAACTCCATCGGCATGTTGATCGGGCTGCGCATCCTTCAGGCGCTGGGCGGTTGCGCGGGCATGGTGATTTCCCGCGCCGTGGTCCGCGACCGGTTCGAGCACCACGAGGTAATGCACGTCTTCTCCCTGCTCATGCTCGTCATGGGGCTGGCGCCGATCCTGGCCCCGCTGATCGGCGGCTTCATGCTGCAGGTCTCAGGCTGGCGGACCATCTTCTGGGTGCAGGCGATCTTCTCCGCCCTCGTGGGTGTGGCCGTGCTGCTGACCCTGCCCGAGTCCCGCACCGAGGCGACGGCATTGCAGGCGGCGGGCGAGAACCCGCTGATGAGCTATCTCGCCCTGTTCCGAAGCCCACGCCTGGTGGGCTACGTACTGACCGGCGCCTTCTCGGGCGCAGCCCTGTTCGTCTACGTGGCCACCTCGCCCGACGTCGTCATCGGCCACTTCCACGTGCCGCCGGCCCAGTTTGGATGGGTGTTCGGCCTGAACGCCTTCGGCTTCATCGGCTGCGGACAGTTGAACGCCCGGCTGGCGCGGCGGGTGCGGCCTGATGTGATTTTGAAGTGGGCCAATCTCGGCGCCTTTCTGGGCGCCCTGGTGCTGCTGGCGGACGCTTTCACCGGGTTTGGCGGACTGGTAGGCTTTATCGCGCCTATGTTCTGCATCATGGCCTCGCTCGGCTTCACCCAGCCGAGTTCCACCGCCGGGGCCCTCGGCGAGGATGCGACGCGGGCCGGCGCGGTCTCGGCGCTGGTCGGCGCGGCGGGCTTCGGCGGCGGCGCCCTGACCGCGGCGCTGGCCGGCCTTGGACGCGACGGCACCGCCCGGCCGATGGCGCTGGTGCTGACCGGCTCCCTCGCGCTGGCGGTGATCGCCCTGCGCACCCTGGTGAAGCCCCGCTAGCCGAGCATCGGCGCTGGTCACAGCGACGGCGGCGGATAGGGGGGAAAGGCGCGCGGATCTCCACGTCGGGTGGTTGAACGGTCCCTTGTTCGCAAAGGCTTTTTCCACCGCCGACGGCTTTTTCATCCCCGGCGCCCAGCCAAGGGTTAGGCTGGTCGGATGAGACTTGAACCCCACCCAGATATTTGCCCTTCGACGCCGACCGCTCGTGGGAGTCTGCCCCTCTCCGCACCGCTCCGCAGGCTTGTCCGGAAAGTGACCGGATGTCCGCCGTGTCCGGCGTTTTTCAAAAAACGGACAGGATATGGCGACGGGTGTCTCCGAAATTGGCCTAGAGCACCCCGCCGCCGTGCTGGAAGCTCTGCACCAGGCTGCCGGCCACCAACTGCCAGCCGTTCACCAGCACGAAGAAGATGAGCTTGAACGGCAGGCTGACCGTCACGGGCGGCAGCATCATCATGCCCATGCTCATCAGGACGCTGGCGACCACCAGGTCGATAACCAGAAAGGGCACGAACAACAGGAAGCCGATCTCGAATCCGCGCTTCAGCTCCGAGATCATGAAAGCCGGGGTGACGATCTGGATCGGCGTGTCGAGGGCGGTCTTGGGGCGCGGCGTCTTGGACAGGCGAATGAACAGGCCAAGGTCGTCGCGGTCGACCTGGCTCAGCATGAACCGCTTCACCGGGTTGGAAGCGGCGGTAAAGGCCTGGGGCAGCTCCATCTGGTGGGCGAGCAGCGGCTTGATGCCTGCGTCGTACGAGGCCTGAAAAGTAGGACCCATGACGATGGCGGTGAGGAACAGGGCCAGCGAAACCACGACCGCGTTGGGCGGACTCTGCTGCAGGCCGAGCGCGGTGCGCAGCAGGCTGAGCACCACGATCATGCGCACGAAACTCGTGGTCATCATGACGATGGACGGGGCCAGCGACAGGACGGTGAGGAGGCCGACCAGCTGCACCACCCGGTCGGTGAGGCCGCCGCCGGTGCCGAGATCCAGATTGATCGCCTGCGCCGCCGCCGCCATGGGGAAGGCGAGGCAGGCGGCCGTGGCCAGCACCGAGATCAGGGCGGCGCGGCGGACATCGCCCCGCTCCAGGCCCGTGATGACGGCGAACAGTTTCGGTAGGCGCTCAAGCATCGGACGCCTCCGACGCGGCAGGCGTGCGGGAGATCACGCGGCCCTCGCCGAGCAGGATCAGATGCTCGGCCTGGTCCAGCCGCACCAGCACCAGCCGACGCTGGGCGTCCAGGGTCAGGCTCTCTACCAGCTGCATGCGCTTATCGATACGCGGGCTCAGGCGCAGCATCGCCGCCGGCCCCCAGCGGCGGAAGGCGTAGACCGCCACCCCGAACAGTCCCAGCGACACCGCCAGGGCGAAAAGGGCCTGTATGGTCGCCAGGAACATCGCGCACCCACTCGTCCGCGCACCGTGCGCGGTCTACAAATCCTCAATGCCGCGAACCCCTTAAGTCGTGGTTAACCATAGCCAAGCCGATCGCAACCTCGTGTTAACCATGTTGGTGGAAGGTTCGGGCATGGACCTGAACGCCATACCGCTGTTCGCCATGCTGAAGGGCAAGCTCAGCCACACCAGCCAGCGTCAGCGGCTGATCGCGGAGAATGTCGCCAATGCGGACGTGCCCAACTATGCCCCGCGCGACCTGAAAGCCTTCAGTTTCGACCAGCAGCTCAAGAGCGCCCAGGCGACCCAGTCGGTGGGCGTGGCGCGTACCAGCGGCGCGCATCTCGATCTGGATACGCCGTCGGCGTCTGCCGCGGGCGACAGCGTGAAAGCGCCCGACAGCGAAATCCGCCTCGACGGCAACCACGTGGTGCTGGAGGAGCAGATGGTGAAGATGTCGGAAGCGCGGATGGATTACGACGCGGTGGTCGGCTTCTACCAGCAGTCGCTCAGCCTGCTGAAGATGGCCGCCCAGAAGCCGGGTGGATAGGAGCCGGCTAGATGACAGACGCCACCGCAAGCTCAGGCCAGGCCAACGCCGCCATGGCGATCGCCGCCTCCGCCCTGAAGGCGCAGCAGGCGCGGATGCGGGTGATCGCTGAAAACATCGCCAATGCCGACAGCGTCGCCACGACGCCCGGCGGGGATCCGTATCGTCGCCAGGCCCCGGTGTTCGAGCCGACCCGCGTCGATGGCGGCGCCACGGGCGTGGCCATGACCAGCGTCAAGCCTGACGAGAGCGCCTTTCGCACCGAATACAGCCCAGGCAATCCGGCCGCCGACGCCAAGGGTTATGTGAAGCTACCCAATGTCGATCCGCTGACCGAAGCCATCGACATGCGCGAGGCCCAGCGCGCCTATGAGGCCAACCTCAATGTGATCGAGACCGCGCGCACCATGCAGTCGCGCACCCTCGACATCATCAAGAAGTAGGGGAGGGCTAGCCCATGATGACCGCCCTCGCCGCCGCCAAGGCCTATGCCAATGTCGCGGCTCAGGCGATCAACACCACGCCCAAGGCCGCCGGCCCCGAAGCCGAAGGCGGCGGCCCCGACTTCGGTCAAATGGTCTCCAAGGCGGTGAACGACGTGGTGACCACCTCCAAACATGCCGAAGGGCAGATGATGGCCCAGGCTCAGGGCAAGGCGGATCTGGTGGACGTGGTCACCTCCATCTCCTCTGCCCAAGCCAGCCTGGAGACGGTGATGGCCGTACGCGATCAGGTCATCTCCGCCTATAAAGAGATCATGGCGATGCCGATCTGAACCGCGCTGCAAACCCGTGTATACCGCCGACATAACAAGAGCGCGGTGAGGGGATGATGCAGTTTGATGAGGTGGTTCTGGGGCGTCGCAGCATCCGCGGCTTCAAACCCGACCCTGTGCCCAAGGCGCTGATCCGGGAGGTGCTCTCCTTGGCCATGCGCGCGCCTTCCTCGCTGAACACCCAGCCGTGGAGCTTCTACGTGGTGGCGGGCGAGCCGCTAGACCGAATCAGGGCCGGCAACACCGAGCGCAACCTCGCGGGCGTGCCCGATTCGCGTGAGTTTCGGACCCAGGGCGCCTATGAGGGCGTCCATCGCGAACGTCAGATCGAGATCGCCAAGCAGCTGTTCGCCGCCATGGGAATCGAGCGCGAGAACAAGGAAAAGCGCACTGACTGGGTGCTGCGCGGCTTTCGCCAGTTCGATGCCCCGGTCTCGGTGGTGGTGACCTATGATCGGTCGATCCACGGCGGCGATATCGCGCCCTTCGATTGCGGCGCGGTCGCCAACGCCCTGGTCAACGCCGCCTGGTCGCGCGGCCTCGGCTGCGTGATCAACAGCCAGGGTATCATGCAGTCGCCCGTGGTGCGCGAACATGCGGGCATCCCTGACGATCAGGTGATCATGATATGCGTCGCCATGGGCTGGCCCGACGACGCCTTCCCGGCCAATGCCGTGGTGTCCAGGCGCAAATCGGTGGACGACGCCGCCGTCTTCGTCGGTTTTGACGACTGAGGTCATTCCGCGCGCTGGCCTGGACGCGGCCAACCGGCGCGTACGGTCGGATGTCCGACATACATTCGCTGTCATTATAGTCAGCGTTGACGCGTTCGTCAGTTCATGCCACTTTTGCGCCACGCGCCGAAGAGCGCTGGCCGATTTGGGCATGGGGACGAAACGATGAAGATCCACACACTGTGGCTGAGCGCATCCGCGCTGGCTCTTACGCTCGCCTCCGGGGCCGCGGCTCACGCGCAAACTACCGCGACAGCGCCAGCTGATACCTCCGTTCCGGCGAACTCGCAGGAGGTGGTCGTCACCGCTGAACGTCGCAGCACCAACCTGCAGACGACGGCGATCGCGGCGACGGTGCTGACACAGGCCGACATCATCAAAAAGGGTGTCTTTACGGTCGATCAGCTGCAGTTCGTCAGCCCTTCGATCACGGTCAACAATTTCGGCCAGGGCAATGACGTGGATATCCGCGGCATCGGTAAGGGCGAGCACAACAGCCAGACCGGCACCGGCGTCGTCACCTATCGCGACGGCGCGGCCACCTTCCCGGGCTATTTCCAGGAGGAGCCCTTCTTTGACATCGCCGGCATCGAAGTCTTGCGTGGGCCGCAGGGCACTTTCAGCGGCCAGAACGCCACCGGCGGCGCGCTGATCATCAACACCCAGGATCCCAAGATCAACGGCGGCTACACCGGCTATCTGCTGGGCCACTACGGCAATTACAACGACGCGGCGCTACAGGGCGCGGTCAACATCCCGATCAGCGACACACTGGCCGCGCGCGTCGCCTTCAACGGCGAGCATCGTTCGAGCTTCTACAACATCGGCGGCACGTGGACGGGTGATCCGAACGTTAACTGGGGCTCGGCGCGTTTGTCGGTCCTGTGGACGCCGACGCAGCAGATCAAGATTTTGTGGAAGACGGATTACGATTACCTGCAGAACGGCGGTTATTTCGGCGACGCCATGACGACCAAGGGCACCAGCACCTTGTTCAACTTCAACAACAACAGCCACACCTTCGCTACGGACCAGTTTGTACGCACCATCCTGAAGGCTGACTACGTGGCCAGCAACGGGATTACCTTCCGTTCGGTGTCCAGCTATCAGCAGGGCCGCACCGCCTGGAAAGGCGACATCGACGGCAGCGGCTTCGTCTCCGGGGGCGTGCCCAGCGCGGGAGTCGATGAATTCATCGCTGAGGCCGTGAATGAGCGGCTTTATTCCGAAGAGTTCAATATCATCTCGCCGGACAACAAAGGTCCCTTCTCCTGGATTGCGGGCGCCTACTATCAGAACAATAGATATCTCTTCCCGCCTAATCGCTTTGTCATCGGCCTGCCGTCACCGTATGGGCTCAACGAGAACCTGGAGGGGGTGAACAACACCCATTCCAGCGCCATCTTTGGCCAGGTAACTTACAAGTTGCCGCACGGGTTCGAACTGCAGGCGGGAGTGCGCTATTCGAGCTGGTACACGGCCAATAACCCGGTTCGATACTACGTGCCGTCGCTGGTGGCGTTTGGCTACGACTTCCGTCAGAGCCAGTATTATACCGGTCACAACGTCACCGGTAAGGTATCGCTGAACTGGACGCTGGATTCGAACAACTTCCTCTACGCCTTCGTCGCTTCGGGCGCGAAGCCGGGCGGTCTGAATACAACGCTCTACTTCGGCGCGCTCGCCGGGGTGACCCCCGCGCCGTTCAAGCAGGAATACGTCACCGACTATGAAATCGGCTGGAAGACCCGTCTGTTCGACAACCATGTGAAGCTGCAGCTCGGCGCTTTCTATAACGACTTCCGCCACTTCCAGGTGATCATCCCGATCCCGAACCAGCCCACCGAGTCCACCGAACAGAACATCCCTAAGCTCACCACCCTCTATGGTGTGGAAGCTTCGGCCCAGGCGACCTTCGGCGACTTCAGCGCCTCGACGGGCCTTGGCCTGCAGCACTCCTCGATCGGCACCTTCTATTCGGAAGACCCGCGCGGCGTAACGAGCGCCGCCCCCTGTGACCTGGCCACCGGTCCCGTGTCCGCCCTTTGCAAGAACTATGGCGGCAATTCGCAGACCTATGCGCCGGACTTCACCTTCAACGCGTCCGCCCAGTACAATTTCCGGCTGGCCGGCGGCGACGTGCTGACACCGAGCGTCAACTACGCGCATATTTCTGAGCAGTGGGCGACGCTGTATGAAAACGCGGCGGCGGGCGACTATCTTGCGGCGCGTAATATCTGGGGCGCCAGCGTAGCCTGGACCCGAGGCTCGGTGGTCACCACGCTTTACGCTTATAACCTCTTCGACGATCACTACGTCGCCGCCGTCGCCTCGCCCATCCGTCTGGCGGGGGCGCCGCGTCAGTTCGGCGTCAGCGTCATGAAGGTATTCTAGACCTCCTCCCCAACTGGCCGTCGGCGTATTGATCCGTCGGCGGCCAGCCTTTTCGGTTCAGAGTCCTCCCCGACAATGCAATCCTACAGTCTGACGGTAGACAAGTTTCTAGATCACGCCGCCAAGTGGTCCGGGGAACGCCAGGTTGTCACCGCCGATGCGGGCCATGTTGTGCAGCGCACCGGCTATGCGGACCTGCGCGTTCGTAGCAACCGCCTCTCGGGCGCACTCGCCGGTCTAGGACTTGCGACGGGCGACCGGATCGCCACCCTGGCCTGGAACACTCAGCACCACGTAGAAATCTACTACGCGGCCATGGGGGCGGGCATGGTCTGTCACACCCTCAATCCGCGCCTCACCGCCGCCCACCTATCGGCGATGATCAACGAGGCCGAGGATCGGGTCTTGGCGGTCGCCGCTAATCTTGCACCGCTGGTGACCGCACTGCTTCCGCTCTGCCCCGGCATAAAGCACGTGGTCTTGATGGATGGCGGCGATGTGCCGACAGGCTTCGGTTCTGGTGGAGTGAAAGTCTGGGTCCACGAGAATCTTCTGGCCGACTATGGTGCACCCGTCGCGTGGGGCGCCTTCCCCGAAGAACAGCCCGCCGGGCTTTGCTATACATCCGGTACAACCGGCGCGCCTAAGGGCGTGCTCTACACCCATCGCTCAAACTACTTGCACACTCTGCGCGCGCTGCAGGGCGACGCCTTGGCTCTGACCGGCGCGGACTCCCTTCTCGTAGCGGTGCCGATGTTTCACGCCAATGGCTGGGGCATGCCCTTCGCCGCCCCTGCCGTGGGCTCCAAGCTTGTCCTACCCGGCCGCCAGACCGATGGCGCGAGCCTGGCCAGACTGATGCGTGACGAGGGCGTAACCATCGCCGCCGGCGTGCAGACCGTGTGGCTCGGCGTGCTCGACCATCTCGACGCCACGGGGGGCGATCTGCCTGACCTGCAGCGGATTGTCATCGGCGGCTCCAGTTGCCCGGACGCCCTTATCCAGCGCATGGAGCAACGCTTCGGCGCCAAAGTGCAGACCAGTTGGGGTATGACAGAGTTGTCGCCCGTGGGGACCATCGCGCCGCCACATACATCCGGCGTAGGGGCCCGCGCCTCGGGCCGTCCGCCCATGGGTCTGGATCTCAAGCTCACGGATGCCGAGGGCATGACTCTGCCCCAGCAGCGCGGCGTCATCGGCCATCTAAAAGTGAAGGGCCACAGCGTGGTCGATCGCTACTTCAAGGCCGCCGCGGACGCCCTCGACGCAGAGGGCTATTTCGACACCGGCGATCTGGCGCGCATTGATGCCGACGGCAACATGACCATCTGCGGCCGCTCCAAGGACCTGATCAAGTCTGGCGGCGAATGGATCAATCCGGCTGAGATCGAGGATATCGTCGGTCGCCACCCTGACGTCGGCCAAGTGGCGGTAATCGGTCGCGCCGATCCCAAGTGGGGCGAGCGTCCGGTGCTGATCGTCTCGCCGCACCAAGGCCGGTCCATCGATGCCCAAAGCCTTATGGGCGCCCTGCGCGGTAAGGTAGCTGACTGGTGGTTGCCCGATCGCATCGTTCGCATCGACGCCATGCCCCTGGCGGCCACCGGGAAGATTGACAAGAACCGCTTGCGTGCGGACTACGTCAACGGAGCGTTGGTGGAGGAGCGATCAGCCCCTTGACGCTGCTCGCCCGGACCCCTCCCGCCGGGTGTGAAAGGTTGGCTTGATGGACGGTTCAACGGCCAAGCGGGTTCGCCGGACCAAGGCGGAACAACGCGCCGAAACGCTCGAGCAGATTCTCGACGCGGCCGAACTGCTCTTTTCCAAGAACGGTCTGCACGGGGTGACTCTGGGCGACGTGGCCGCTGCCGTTGGCGTGCAGCGCACGCTTATGCACTATTATTTCGCCGATAAGCTCAGCCTGTTCGAGGCCGTCTTCGCCCGCCGCGCAGCGATCACCGCTGGGCGGCGCATCGAGGCGCTGGACCGCTACGCCGCTGAAGCGGGCGATAGCCCAACGGTGGCGGGCGCCCTGCACGCCTTTCTCGATACCGACCTCGACCTCTATATCCAGGGCGGAGAGCTGTGGATGAACTGGGCCACCTTCTGCGCCCGTGTCAGCAACACGCCCGAAGGGGCGGTGCTGATGGACGAACATTTCGATCCGGTGGTGCTGAAGCTGGTCGCGCTGTTGAAGAAGGCGCTGCCCGAGAAGTCGGAAGCCGCGATCTTTTGGGGCTACAACTTTGTCACAGGCGCCCTGATCAACGTCCTCGCCCGCTCGGGCCGGATCGATCGACTGTCCGGCGGGCTGTGTCACTCCGACGATTTCGAGGCGGTGAAGAAACAGATCGCCGACTTCATGGCCGCCGGCTTTCTAGCACTGAAGGATTGATCATCGCCTGAACTGGGCACATTCGTTCAGGCAGGATCGTTGATCATCGACAGGACACCGCCGCCATGACCGACGAAGAGCTTCATGGCCACCTGATCGACCAGCAGGGATCGCGCCGGGAGCTGAACACGCCGGTCCTGGTGATCGATCTCGACGCTCTGACCCGCAACATCGCGTCCATGGCCGCCTTCGCTCGAGGCCGAGGAGTTCAGCTCAGGCCCCACGCCAAGACCCACAAGAGCCCTGAGATCGCCAAACGCCAGATTGCCGCCGGCGCCATTGGCATCTGCTGCGCCAAGCTCGGCGAGGCTGAGGTTATGGCTGACCACGGCGTCACCACAGGGCTACATATCACCTCGCCAGTGGTATCGCCGCCCGCCATTCGACGGCTGATCGGGCTGAATGAACGTACTCAGGACCTGATGTGCGTGGCGGACAGTGTCGAGAACGTCCAAGCCTTAGGCGCAGCGGCGACCGGCAAGCCGCTCGGCGTAATCATCGACCTCGATCCGGGGATCCACCGAACGGGCGTGACCTCGGCCGAAGCCGCGATCAGCTTGGTCCGCGCCGTTCAGGCCGAGCCTGGGCTCCAGTATAAAGGCATCCAGTGCTATTGCGGCGCGCAACAGCATATTGCGGATTTTGAGGAGCGCCGGACCGCGATGGACGGCCGGGCTGAGTTCATCAGTTCGGTGGTTGCGGCCTTGATAAAGGCGGACGCGGCGCCCCAGATCGTCACCGGCGGCGGTACGGGGACACACCGGATCGATGTCGACCTCGGCCTGTTCACCGAACTGCAGGTCGGCTCCTACGTCTTCATGGATAGTCAGTATCTGGCTTGCGACCTTGCTGGCGATGGTTCGCCGGCGCCTTTTGAGACCGCGCTGATGGTCGATGCAAGGGTGGTGAGCGCCAACACGCCGGGCATGGTCACCCTGGACGCTGGTATCAAGGCCTTCTCAACCGATGCCGCCGCCCCAGCGGTCATCGCCGGGGCCGTGGATGGCGCCCGTTACGCCTTTATGGGCGATGAGCACGGCGCGCTGATCCTTGGGGGTGGACAGACCATGGACCTCGGCCAAGTGGTGACCCTGGCGGCGCCTCATTGTGATCCCACAGTCAATCTCCACGACACTTACCACGTGGTGCAGGGCGACACTCTCAGGGCGCTCTGGCCCGTCGCCGCGCGGGGAAGGTCGCGCTAGGGCGGGCCAGTTCGTCAGCCGTCTACGGGATGCACTCGGCGAGCTGAGCGTCCGTCAGGGTGATCTTGCCGGTGGTATAGGCGGAGAATTTGCCGAGCGCGCGCGAAGCGTTCCGGCATTCCACGACGGGCTTGTTGTGCAGGTCAGAATCAGAGGCGAAGGCGACGCACGCGGCGCCGTCGCAACGCCAGATCCGTCCGTCCACAGCGGCTTCCGTACCGGGGCTGGCGGCCTTCACCAGCACGGCATGAGATTCGCCCTTCGGGTACTCGGCGGCGAGCGACGGGAGCGCGCACGCGGACGCGGCGATCAATGCAAGGAACCCAATGCGTGACATGATATATCCCCTCGACATCAACGATCGCCATCAGGCGATGTAAACAGCGTTCACAATCTGAACGTCGTTGAGTTAGGGGGTCGCGTGCGTCTTGCAAGGGCGAAATAGCGCTTCCTTCTGTGAAAAGCGCGCCAAGCTGAGCCAATGACCGGGGCCAAAACGTCGCAGGGCCACGAACGCCCAGTGCGCGCCCTCTCCCACAGCGCCGAAAAGTACGGCGGCGGCCGCTGGGAACTATTTTCCTTGCCACCGCGGCGACCGCTTTTCGGCAAAGGCGCGTGGACCTTCGATCAGATCGGCTGAAGCGAACAGGGCCTGGATGCCGGGATAGTTCATCTGGTGCGCCAGGGCCGCCTCGACGGAGGACTCGGTCATGGTGCGCTGCACCGCGTCCTTTGAGGCCCGCACCGACATGGGGCTGCATTCCAGGATTTGGGCGGCCCATTGGCGCGCCACGTCCACCGTCGTTCCAGCGGGGGCGACGGCGTTGACGAAACCCAGGGCTTGACCTTCGGCCGCCGGCACACGGCGACCGGTGAGGATCATGCCCATGGCCTGCTTCTCGCCGATGGTGCGGGGCAGGCGGTGCAGGCCCGAGGCGAGGGCGGCAAGGCCGACGCGCGGCTCGGGCAGGGCGAAAACGGCGCGCTCGTCAGCAATGATCAGGTCGCAAGCCAGGGCGATCTCGAACCCGCCACCCATGGCCAGGCCGTTCACCGCCGCGATCACGGGTTTGTCGAGATCGAAGCGGGCGGTGAGGCCGCCGAAGCCAGACTTGGGCTGACTTTGACCGGCCCGGCCTGCGGCCGCGGTGGCTTTAAGGTCGTTGCCGGCGCAAAAAGCTTTGTCGCCCGCCCCGGTGATGATCGCCACCCACTGGTCTGGATCGGCGGCGAAGGCGTCGAACACCTCGGCCAGTTCGTGGTTAGCGGGCGGGTGGACCGCGTTCATCACTTCGGGCCGGTTGATGGTGACCAGGGTTAGCGGACCGTCGCGCTCGACGGTGCAGAACTGATAGCTCATCGCGCCACCAGCCCCTGCGCGTACCGCTTCCAGTTCTCCACATAGTGGGCGGCGGAGATCTTCATCATCGTCGAGGCGCTGTCGTCGAGGGTGCGAACAACCTTGCCCGGCGAGCCCATGACCATTGAATTGTCGGGAATCTCCTTGCCCTCGGTGATCAGGCTGTTCGCACCGATGATGCAGTTACGGCCGATCTTCACGCCGTTCAGGATGATCGAACCGATGCCGATGAGCGAATTGTCGCCGATGGTGCAGCCGTGCAGCATGACCATGTGACCGATTGTGACGTCCTTGCCGATGGTCAGAGGTGAGCCCGTATCGGTGTGAAGAACCGATCCATCCTGCACGTTGGAATTCTCACCAACGATAATAGGATCGTTGTCGCCGCGAAGCACAGCATTGAACCAAATGCTCGAATTCTTCCCGAGTATGACATTTCCGAGAACGGTTGCATTCGGAGCGATCCAGTATTCGCCCTCGGGAGGCAGCATTGGACACGCATCGCCCAAATTATAAACATTCGCTCTGTCAATCATCCGTGTACCTCTCTATCGCAAATTCTTGTTCTTAACGCCTTGGAAACCATCCTACAGTCAATCTCGTTAGGCGATTCGAGCGGACGCTTCGTCCTCTCTTTCGCGCCGCGGGACAAGTCCCGCATCAATGGAGTGCACGGTGGCGAAGGTTTCGTCCGGACGCATTGGGATCGAGGTGGGCCTTCCACCTCCCGTCGTCGCCGCATCCTGTGGCTCAGGCCCCGGCACGGACCTCACTGTCCTACTCCATTCGTTCGAAGGCGCTGACCTCGCGGTCCGCGCCTTTTTCTTTGCCCCCTCATTCAATGGTTTCCGGAGGCTCCCATGACCAAGCGTGCGCTGAAGCGGATGGTGCGTGAAGGTGAATTTTCGACGGCGGAATTTTCCGACGCCAAGATTCGCCGTTTGCCGGTGGAGCGGGGGTGGTCGCCCGTGAATGACGAGCGAGAACAGGGCTATCTGAAAACCATAAAACCCAAGTCGCCGGGCCAGGCGGCGCTGATGGACGCCATCGATCAGAAGAACCTGGTTCTGGCGCTCGGTCCGGCCGGTACGGGCAAGACCTATCTCGCCATCGCCAAGGCGGTGGAGGCGCTGGAGGCCGGTAAGGTCGGCCGCATCGTGCTGTCCCGCCCCGCTATCGAGGCCGGCGAATCCCTCGGCTATCTGCCGGGCGATATGGAGGAGAAGTTGGCCCCCTACCTGCGCCCCCTTTATGATGCCCTGTCGGACCGGCTGTCTATGAAGCGGGTCAAGAGCCTGATGGGGGAGGGTCTGATCGAGATCGCGCCCGTCGGCTTCATGCGCGGGCGTACCCTCAACAACGCCTTCGTGGTGATCGACGAGGCGCAGAACTGCACCTATGCACAGTTGAAGATGCTGCTGACGCGGCTCGGCTGGAATTCGACCATGGTGGTGAACGGCGACCCCCACCAATCCGATCTCCTGCCCGGCGTGTCGGGGCTGGCGGACGTGGCGGGGCATCTTGAACCCTTGACCAACATCGCCGTGGTGCGCCTGAAGGACCAGGACATCGTGCGTCACCCGCTGGTGGCCGAGATGCTGAGCGTTCTCTGATCGACGCCTGATGCGACGCCCGGCCGTGGCGACACGCGCTGGGCGAAGCGCTAGACCTCGCACATGGAGACTGCCGCCGCAGAGGTTACGCGCTCGCTGATCCGCGCCGCCAACGGCGGCGATATCGGCGCCATGGTCGAGGTCGGCCGTCGGTTGTTGGTGGGCCGCGACGCGCCTTTCGCGCCGGACAAGGGCGCGGCCATGATCTTCGCCGCCGCGGAGCGCGGTGCGCCCGAGGCCTTGGCGCTCTCCGCCAGCCTGCTTTCAGCCGGCGTGGGCGTGGCGGTGAACTGGCCCGCCGCTCTCGACCAGCTTCGCCGCGCCGCCGGCCTGGGCCATGCCCCCGCTATCGCGCAACTGGCCGCGCTCGACGGGTCCGGGGGGGTGAATGTCCAGCCGCCCCCGCTCGAGGTCATCTCGACTGCGCCAAGGCTATGGTGGATCCGCTGCCTCGCCTCGCAGGCGGAGTGCGACTGGCTCATCGCGCGCGCGCGCGGGCGTTTGGAGCAGGCTACCGTCTACGACCCCGAGGAGGGTCGCCTGAACCTGCAGAGTGCACGCACCAACAGCCTGTTCGCGTTCGATCTCGCCGAGGCTGATCTGGTCGTCATGGCGGTGCGCGCCCGCATCGCCGCCGCGCTCGGCGCGGCGCAGGGGCAGCTGGAGGCCTCAAACGTGCTCCACTACGCACCGGGGCAGACCTTCGTGCGCCACTTTGACTTCATCCAGCCCGGCGTCGAGACCTTGGCGCCGGAGTTGGCGCGAAACGGCCAGCGCATCGCCACGGCGCTGATCTATCTCAATCAGGACTATGAGGACGGCGAGACCGACTTCCCGACCCTGAAGCAGCGGTTCAAGGGCGCGCCCGGAGACGGTCTGCTGTTCATGAACACCGATCCGAGCGGGGCGCCGGATCGCGCCACGCTGCATGCCGGCCTGCCGCCGACCTCGGGCGAGAAGTGGCTGTTCTCCCAGTTCGTCCGCGATAAGCGGGCTTGGTAGGTCAAGCCGCCGGAGCGACCAGGGCAAAACTCGCGCCTTGCGGATCGATCCCCAGCACGATCTTCTCGCCGGTGGGCACATCGTGCGGTCCCATGGTGATGGAGCCGCCGCCGGCTTTCACTCGCTCCACCGCCGCTCCGATCTCAGGCGCCGTGAAGTAGAGGTTCCACTGCGGCGGGTTCGGCTTCATCTCCACCGCGGCGCCGATTCGGACCTCGCCGACGTCGAGAAAATGGTAGCCCCCCATAGGCCCCATATCCATGGTCTCGCGGTTCTCGATCCCGAACAGGGCGTCGTAGAAGGCGAGCCCGGCCTTGATGTCGCTGGTCCACAGCTCGTTCCAGCCGCAGAGGCCGATCTGGCCGCGCGAAAAGACCGTGGACGCATCGTCGGTCGCGCCGCGCATGATGTAGAAGAGCGCGCCCTGCGGATCAGCCAGGAAACTGAACCGACCCACATTGGGAATGTCGCTGGGCGGCACGAAGGTCGCAGCGCCGAGCTCGCCTGCCTTCTTGGCCGTAGCGTCCACGTCGTCCACGCCGAAATAAGGAACCCAGGTCGGCTTCATGCCCGAGGCCAGCATGTCGGCGTCCATCTTGAGCATGCCGCCGACAAAGCCTTCGCTTGCCTGGATCATGCGATAGTCCATCGGACCCGGCGGAGGCGGCTGGATCGTCCAGCCGACCACGTGGTCATAGAAGCGCTTGGCTCCGTCCGGATCGGGCGTGATGAGCTCGTACCAGATCGGTATTCCGGGGGGATTGCGCATCGGCGCCTCCTGTGATTTTGCCCAGGCTACCACCCCCTGCGGCAAAGTTAAGCTTAGCCCGAAGCGAAGCTTAACCGCCTACCACAAACGAAGTCATCGACACCGCACCTAGGTCGACGCCGTGATTGAAGAAGCGGATCGGCTCGCCCGGATCGCGCTGGGCGGCGGCGTAGAGGATGGGCCAGTAGTGCTCTCGGTCGGGTACGGATAGCCGCGCATCTTCGTCCGCATCAATGGCGGTGACCGTGTCGATGTCGCCTGCCGCCAGCGCCGTCTGGATGCGCGCATCGAAGCGGGCGGCCCAGTCGTGCGCCGGCCCCTGGCGCATGGCGCGCAGGTTGTGGACGATGTCGCCCGAGCCCAGGATCAGCACACCCTCGTCACGCAGAGGCCTGAGTTTCAGAGCTAGCTCATAATGGCCCCGCGCATCGAGGGCTCTGTCGAGGCCCAATTGCACCACGGGCACGTCGGCATCGGGAAAGAGGTGCGCCAGCACAGACCAGGCGCCATGGTCGAAACCCCAGCCGTCGCTGCCCGCCACCGGCGTCGGGGCCAACAGCGCCCCGATGCGCGCCACCAGATCAGGTGCGCCCGGCGCGGGATAGCGCATGTCGAACAGCGCCTGCGGGAAGCCGCGAAAGTCATGGATGGTCGGCGGGTGCGCTTGCGCCGTCACAGCCACCCCGTCCGTCTCCCAATGAGCGGAGACGGCTAGGATCGCCCTGGGCCGGGGCAGGCTCTCGCCTAAGGCCCTCCATCCAGCCGCGTAGGGCGAGCCGGGCAGGGCGTTCATCGGACTGCCATGACCCACGAACACGGCGGGCATGAGAGATGTCATGGAAGGGCTCCGTTCACGAAGCCCATGTGGCGACGACCACCGCAATTCGCAACTGATGTTGTTGCGGAAAGCCTATTCGAGGTCTTCCGCCAGAATGGCCATCTCGAACAGGAAGGAGCCGTCGTCGTCCTCGTCCTGATAGAGCACGCCGATGAATTCGCCCTTCATCTCGACCTCAGCGCTGTCCTTTTGCTTCGGACGCGCCTTCACCGCCACGTGCGGGTTGCCGAAGGTGCGCTTCAGGTGCGCCTCGAGCTTCTTGATATCGTTATCGTCCACGGGAGCGCCTTGGTCTTCGGAGGGTGGGCAAACCTAGCGGGTCGCGTCCGCCCGGCCAACCCCCACCCGTCTCAGATCGAATAGTCTTCGTAGACTTCCCTTGGCAGGGTGTGGTCCATGGTGCGCGCCGGCTCCTCGCAGGTGGGGCAGTTGACCAGCCGCGCGGGCACGCCGGCGGCGGTGCAGCCCGGCGGCACGTTCTTCAGCACCACAGAGCCTGAAGCCACCTTGGCGTATTCCCCGATGGTCACATTGCCCAGCACCTTGGCGCCAGCGCCCAGAAGCACGCCCTTCATGATCTTGGGGTGACGGTCGCCGCGCTCGGCGCCCGTGCCACCTAGGGTCACGCCGTGCAGCATGGAGACGTCGTCGCCCACCTTGGCCGTCTCGCCGACGACGATGCCCGTGGCGTGATCCATGAAGATGCCCGCGCCGAATTCGGCCGCCGGGTGGATATCCACCTGAAATAGCTCCGACATGCGGCTCTGGAAGTGGAAGGCCAGGGTGTAGCGCTCCTCGGTCCACAGCCAGTGGGCGATGCGGTGGGTCTGCAGCGCCTGGAAGCCCTTGAAGAACAGGAAGGGCTGCAGGTAGCCCTTGCAGGCGGGGTCGCGCTCCATCACGGCGCGCAGGTCCGCTTCGGCCTTGGTCAACAGAGTCGGGTCGGACGCATAGGCCTGATCCGCCATTTCGCGGATCGACATGGCCCGCATCTCCTGGTCGCCCAGCTTGCGCGCCACTTGATAGGACAGCGACCCGGCTAGATCGTGGTGAGCAAGGATGGTGGCGTTGACCAGCGATGCCAGGCCCGGCTCGGCATTGGCGGTGTCCTGCGCCTCGATGCGCAGCGCAGTCCAGACGGGCAGGGGCCCTTCCTGAGCGATGATTTCAAGCTGACGGCCCATGAGCCCTCCTGCTGACGTTCTCGTTAGCCTAGCACAAGTTGGGCTAACGATGGGTCAAGTTCCCCGTTCACCGCCATATGGTGTACGCGCAGCACCGCCGCCACCGTGATCGAGTCGGTAATGTGCCCGGCGGCTATGGCGTCGAGCAGTTCTCGAAAGGGAACGCGGGTGACGGCAAGATTTTCCGTATCGTCAGGCGCGTGGTCGTGGCGCGGCGACAGGCCGGTTGCGAGATAGCAATAGGCGACTTCGTTGGTGACCGAGTTGGATAGGTGCATGACCAGAATCTTGCGCCAGTCCGACGCCCGCAGATTGGCCTCTTCCGCCAGTTCGCGTTTCGCGCCATCCAGCGGGTGCTCGCGCTTGGGCGCGCCGCCCTCGGGCAGTTCCCAGCTGTAGGTTCCGAAGGGAAAGCGCCATTGGCCCACCAGCGTCACCGTTCCGTCTTCATGCAACGGCACGATACCGGTGGCCCATGCCTTCTGGTCGTGCAGGTAGTAGGTGGCCGGCGCTCCGGTGGGGGCGATGGCCTCATAACGGTCCACGGCGAACCAGGGGTTGTCGTGGACACGCTCTGGCTCGCTCGCCTGCCATTTTGGTCCGTGCGATTTCAGCCAGGCTGGTCGTTGCGAGCCGTTATCAGAAGTCATAGCTGAGCGCCGAACCTTCAGGAAATGTCGATGTCTTCCTCCTTGCCCGCGCCGATCCCATTCGGCCAGCCCTGTCCGATCCGCCCGTCCGCTGAAACCCTGACTCTGCTGGCCGAGCGGCGCTCCGCCTCGGCGGTTACACTGCACGCTCCGGCCCCGAATGCGGACCAGATCGCGGACCTGCTGCGTATCGCCAGCCGCGCGCCAGACCATGGCAAGCTGAACCCCTGGCGCTTCATCGTTATGCGGGGCGAGGGCAAGGCGGCCTATGTCCGTGCACTGGAAGCGATAGCCGCCGCCCAGGGTCAGAACCCCGCCGCCCTGGCCAAGCTGTCCACTCCGCCGCTCGCCATCGCCGTGGTCAGTCGCGTCATTACCGGCAAGATCCCGGAGTGGGAGCAGGTGCTCTCCGCCGCATCGGTCTGCACCCTGATGCTGGTGGCGGCGCAGGCCATGGGATTCGGCGCCAACTGGATCACCGACTGGTACGCCTATGAGCCGGAAGCCCGCGCCGCCCTGGGCCTGGATCCGGACGAGCGCGTCGCCGGTTTCGTCTATCTCGGCACGCCGAGCGAAGCGCCGCTCGAGCGCATCCGGCCCGATGTCGAGGCGCTGACCAGCTATGTCTAGACGCTGCTGCTAAAGCCCCAGATGAGCCTTCAAGAAGGCCACCGACTTGGGCCAACTGTCGGCGCGGGCCGCAACATTGCCTCCGACGGTGCCGCCAAGCGAGGCTATCTTCGGGCTCGGCTGATCCACCGGTACGCCGAACACGCCGTGGCCGGCATTGGCATAGCGCAGGATGATCGGCGCGGGCCGCCCTTTGGCTTTCAGTCGTTCGGCGATCAGGTCGCTCATGGGGCAGGAGGGCCAGAGGTTATCCGCCTCGCCGCAAACCAGCATGATCGGGCCGCCGATCCGCTCTACAGGAATGACGCCGTCCGCGTGCTGGGGCAGGGTCGGCAACGCCATATTGTAGATGTCGAACACGCTCTTCGGCGCCTGGGCGAATGCATAGGGCAGGTAGGGCAGGGGTTTGCCCCCCTCGGTCCAAGAGGGCTTCATCTCCGCCGAATAGGTGATGCCCGGCCACGAGACGCTGGAGGGCATGGTGACCACAACCGCCTTCAGCCGCCGATCCCGCGTCGCGGCCAGGAGCGCGGCCTCCGACCCCTTGGAGCCGCCCTCAATACCGATCCGGTCGGGATCGACGCCCGGTTGGGCGCGTAGCCAGGCGAGGCCTTCGCTGAAGGTTTCCAGCGGCACGTCGAACAGGTGCTCCGGCGTGCCCGGGCAGCCGAAATAGCAAAGCTGGAGCACGGCGAAGCCTTCCGCCTGCAGCGCCTTGGCGTCGCGCAGGGCGGCCACGCCCAGCCCGCCCTCCGACCCGCCCAGCACCAGAACGGCTGGGTGAAGCCCAGCACCCTTCGCCGGAAAATAGTTGGCGAACACCTTGCCCGTGGCGACGCGCGAGCCCTCGGGCCCTGGGTCCGACACCACGGGCGGCGGCATCTGCGGCGGTGGCGCGGGCTTGACCTCGGCCGACGCGAACGACGCCGCCAGGGACGCAACGAGGACCAGGATCAGGCGGCGCATGCGGTAGGCTCCAATCATAAGCTCACCTCTGAAGCCATACCTTGGGGACGACGCAAGTGAATTGGCTTTAACCCCGCCCGCGATAGCTCGGTACGCCGGTGTCGGGCGCCCATAAGCCATCGGGGATCGGGCCGGTCTGATAGAAGACGTCGATAGGGATGCCGCCGCGCGGGTACCAGTAGCCGCCGATACGCAGCCATAGGGGCGTGGCCACCTCGACGATCTTCTTGCCGATGCCCACGGTGCAGTCCTCGTGGAAGGCGCCGTGGTTGCGGAAGCTGGTGAGATAAAGCTTCAGCGACTTGGATTCGATCAGCCAGTCGCCCGGCGCATAGTCGATGACCAGATGGGCGAAATCGGGCTGGCCCGTTACGGGGCACAGCGAGGTGAATTCCGGCGCTGTGAAGCGCGCCAGATAGAGCGTCCCCCTATGCGGATTGGGAACGCGCTCGAGCGTCGCCGCCTCTGGGGACTGGGGCTGGTCCTGGTGAAGGCCGAGCTGGGTCAGGCCTGAAGTGTCTGTGGTCATTTGCCCGAGGTAATCGTAGGAGGGGAAAACAGCAAACTTCGGAGGAACGGCATGTCGGACGGCAGGGATTTCGACGGATCGGTCGTCGTGGTGACCGGAGCCTCTACGGGCCTTGGCCGCGCGGTGGCGGTAGAGGTCGCGGGGCGCGGCGCCAAGGCCATCGTCATCAACTTCGCCTCCAGCGAGGCCGAGGCCGAAGAGACCGCCGCGCAGGTCAAGGCGCTGGGCGCCGAGCCCGTGCTGGTGAAGGCCAATGTCGCGGAAGACGCCGAGTGCCGGAAGATCGCCGAGGCCGCCGCCCGCTTCGGGCGAATCGACGCCCTGTTCAACAATGCCGGCGTCACCAAGCACGCCCCCAACCATGCCGACCTCGACGCCCTCACCGACGAGGATTTCATCTGGCTCTATCGGGTCAATGTGATCGGCGCCTACCAGATGGTGCGCGCCGCCCGCTCCCTGCTCGAAGCCGCGCCGAGGCCCGGCGCAGTGGTCAACACCTCCTCCGTGGCGGGGGTGATGGGGATCGGCTCATCGGTGGCCTATGCGGCGTCGAAGGGCGCGCTCACCACCATGACCCTGAGCCTCGCCCGCGCGCTGGCTCCCAAAATCCGTGTCAACGCCGTCTGCCCCGGCTTCATCGATACCCCCTGGTTCGAGAAGGCCATGGACCCCGAGCGGCTGGAGCGCATGCGTCAGGGCGTGGCGGCGAGCGTGCCTCTTAAAGTGGCCTCCAAGGCCGAGGATATTGCCGGACCGGCGGTCTTCCTCGCCTCGCCGAGCGCCGGTCACATCACCGGCGAGACCCTGCTGATCGACGCCGGCCTGCACCTCGGCTACGCGCCGCTCGTCGCGCGCTGATTCACGAACCGCGAACCAGCGCCCTCCGCACGCCCTGGCGCTCAGGGACGAAGGGTGATCGACATGGAGATGGCGTAGCTCGACCCAGGAGCGACCTCGAAGATCCCAGGCTTGGTTCGAATGTCGCCGTCGAAGCCGACCGGATCGGCTATGCCGTGCCAGGGCTCGATGCAGATGAAACCGGCGCCAGGCTTGGTCCAGATGCCGAGATATGGCGTGTTGGGAAAGGCGATTTCGAGCTGCGGGCCGTCGTCCGCGCCGTAGGTCAGCCTGTTGCTTTTCAAGGCGTCGAAGATCAGGGCGTCATCGACAAACAGATCATCCGCCAGCGCGAGGCGATCACCCATCACAGGGGTTGGGAATCCCTCAGGGACGACAACCCCGTCCCCGTTGATGCGTCGGATCGGGGCGGGCTCATCTTTCTCGAACCGGATGCGGTGGCCCGCCCTTGGCCTGTCGAAGGGCAGGGGCCAACGCAGGGCGGGATGGAAACCGAAACTGGCGGGCATGACGCTTTCACCCAGATTGCGGACGCTTGCCGCCATGGTCAGCGTCGGACCTGATAGGCTGAACGTCAAATCAAGCTCGAAATCAAACGGATAGCTCTCCTGCGTCTCGGCGCTCGCCGCTAGCCTCAAGGCGACCGAAGACTCCGTCGCTCCGGTCTCAGTAAAAAGACTGCGGCGCGCAAAGCCGTGCTTCGCCAGGGCATAGGTCTTCGCGCCAAGCCGGTAGCGTCCATCCTCGAGCGCGCCGACGATCGGGAAGAGGAGGGGGGCCCGTCCGCTCCACACGGACGGATCGCCGTTCCAAAGCAGATCGCGTCCGTTGGCGTCCTTGAGAGAGTAGAGCTGCGCGCCGAGCGGATCGATCTGCGCCGAGAGCGTGTCAGAGTGGATGGAGGCCAAGGGTCTGTCGTCAGTCATGGGCGGACTCTACCGTGAAGTACGTCCAGACCAATCTCTATATCAGCAATCGTGTGAGAAGAGCCTGTCGAGAGACGTGCCGTCGAATGATGGGCTTAAGCCTATTGCGACGAGGCGTGTCCGGTCGTCGGTGCCGTAAGACGTGGCCGGCCTGATCTCGCGCCAGTCCCAGCCTGCCTGCACCTCGACCATGTCATCATCGATAAGCGCTACAAACCCCTTGAGGCGGACCAAGCCGGTCGGCAATCCGGTAAGCGCTGCCGTGAGCTTGTTGCGGGGCATCGGGGTGTCGCTCGTATAGGCCCAGCGCACGAAATCGTCTTCGTGTCGACGCGGAAGGACTGGATCGGCGCGCCAGCGTCCGCGGGGGGCGAGGTCTCCGAGGACAAGGTCAGTCGGAAGAACGGCTCGCTCAACGATGAGGAATGCCGCGCGCGGGGCGAGTGAGCGCAGACGAGCGGGAAGGCCGGGCGGCGCATCGCGGTCGGATTTGTTGAGCAGGAGAAGATCGGCGGAAGCGATCTGCCGGGCCACCTGCGCGCCGATGCGGCGATCGTTCAGCAAGGCTGTAATGTCGCCCTGATCCATCAGCACGACGATGCCGGAGAGCTTCAGACCCGGATCGGCGCGGGCGAAATCGGCCAGAGCATCGGGGTCGGCGACACCGGAGGCTTCGATCAGCAGGTGATCCGGTGGGTTCTCGCCCTCGATCATCCGGTTCAGCGCTAGGGCCAAGTCGCCGCCGGTGGAACAGCAGGCGCAGCCATTGGCCAGAGACAGGGTGTCCCCATCGCGCGCCTCGATCAGGTCCTGGTCGATGGCGAGTTCGCCGAAATCGTTGACGAGCACGGTGATGCGCCGCCCACCTGCATGGCGTAGTAGGTGGTTCACGAGGGTGGTCTTGCCCGCGCCAAGAAAGCCGCCGATGACAGTGGTGGGGATTGGCCCAGTCATGTGCCCGTCAGAGGGTGGACTGTAGCATGGGTCGCCCACCCGATACCGTCCCGGCGACCACGATGTCCTTCAGGGCTTCGGGCGCGACGGCCAGCGGGCTCTCTTCCAGCACTGCGAAGTCGGCGTGCTTGCCGATCTCGATCGAGCCGACCTTGTCGTCCATTTTCAGGGTGTAGGCGGCGCCGAGGGTGATGGCGTGAAGCGCCTCCTGCGCGCTGATCCGTTCGGCGGCGCCGAGCACGCGGCCGCTTTCGCTCAGGCGGTTCACCGCGCACCAAGCGGTGGTCAGCGGGCCGAGCGGCGTCACCGGTGTGTCCGAATGGATGGCCAGCGGCACGCCGTTGGCCAACGCGGTAGCGGCGGCGTTCATACGCTCCGCCCGATCCGGCCCCACGGTCAGCTCATAGTGCTTGTCGCCGAAATAATAGAGGTGGTTGGAGAACAGGTTCACGCACAGGCCGAGCGCCTTTATACGGCGGAACTGGGCCTTGTCCGCCAACTGGCAGTGCTGCAAGGTATGGCGGTGATCGCGGTGCGGGGCCTTGGCCAACGCCTTTTCGAAGGCGTCCAGCGCCGCGTCGGTAGCTTCATCGCCGTTCGTGTGGACGTGAATCTGGATGCCCACCGCGTTCAGAGCGTCGATCTGCTCGTCCAACTGGGCCGGTGCAATGTTCCAGATGCCGTGGTCCACGCCCTTATAGTAGCCGGGCCATCTCATGCGCGCCGTATAGCCCTGGATCGACCCGTCCGCGATGATCTTCACCCCGCCGAGGCGAAGGCGATCGGTGCTGAGCGCGCGATAGCGCAGCGCGTCGGCAATGAGCTCCGGCGTCGGGCGCGAATGGGCCATCAGCATGGTCGCGAGACGGATCGGGCAGTCGTCTGCGGCGGTAAAGCGCAACAGCTCGTCGACGTCGGCATCGGCGAGGCTGCGCCCGAGGTCGGCGATGGTGGTCACGCCGGTGAGCCGTGCGGCCTCACCATAAGTCCTGTGCGTGAGCGGTCGGTCCGCGGCGCCCTCGATGTCGATGCGGAGCTTGCGGAAGACCGGCATCATGGCGGCAAACTCCTGCAACTCGCCGTTCGGCTCGCCGTCCGAGCGTTTGAGCACGCCCTTGGCTTCAGCAGAGGCGTCGAACCCAACCGCAGCGAGGGTGGCGGAATTGACGGTCAGGAGATGGCCATTGGAGTGGAAGATAGCGATGGGCCGCGTACTCGATACGGTGTCGAGCTCCCAGCGGCTGAGCCTATCCCCTGGCAGAAACAAAGGGTCGAGACCCCAAGCGATCAGCGGCTCGTCCGCCCCCAGCCCGCCCTGCGCCTCGCTGAGCCGTGCCAGAAGTTCGGGGGTGGAGAGCGCAGCCTTCCACAGCCGACCCTTCGGATCGGTGCGGTCCATGTGCCCTACATAGGTGTAGCGCCAAATGCCGCCGGTCATCATGTGGGCGTGACCCTCCACGAAGCCGGGCGTCAGGATGTGATCCCTGAATCGGCGGTCGAGGGTATAGCCGCCCCAGCCGGCCACATCGTCCAACGAGCCAACGCCCAGAATCTTCCCATCGCGCACCGCGACGTGGGTCGCGGAGAGGCGGCGTCGATCCAGGGTCAGAATTTCTCGAGCTTCAAATACGACGGTGTCTGGCATGGCGCAGCTCCTTAGCGCCATTGAAGACGACGCCGGAAGTCCTGCGTGGTCCACGCTGCTGAAAACGGATGGTCCAGTCGTCCAGGGTGCATCGGGACATGTAGATTGATCTGCGTTGAGGGGTGAGGAGCGCGTATGCCGAAGCTATTTCCGGGTTGGGCGGTTGTGGGCGCCACGGCCTTCGCGCTCATCGTGTCAGGCACAACCTTCGCCGCGGCGACCTTCGGCCTCCTGACCGCTCATCTTGGCGCGGCATTCCACTGGAGCCAGGCGGAAATGTCGCCCGGCCTTTCCATCTTCCTAATCTCTGCCACCGTCGCCGTGCCCTTCGTCGGTAGGCTTTCCGACAGGTTCGGTTCGCGAAAGGTGGCGCTGGCGGGCCTTATCTCCATGGCGGCGGCGGTGGCGTCGGGCGCGCTAATGAACCACTCGATCCTGTCGCTCTATGCCTTCTATGTAGCGGTCGGACTGACCGGCGCCTTCACCAATCCGGTCGCCTATATGCGAGCCATCTCGCTGTGGTTCGACCGGAAGCGGGGGCTCGCCATCGGCCTTGCTGTGGCGGGGCAGGGGATCGGCGGCACGATCCTGCCGGTGGTGATCCAGGAACTTGCGGCCAGCATCGGCTGGCGCGGCGCGCTTCTGGCCATCGCCGCCTTCATGGTTCTGGCCGTGGCCCCGGTCGTGTTCCTGTTCGTTAGGGATGACCCCGCCCAGGACGGACAGGTGGCCGACGGCGTCCTGCCGGGCGAGGGGGTCGCCATCGACGACGCCACCTCGGGCCTGACCATGGCCGAGGCTCTGCGGCGGCCGGTGTTCTGGCTCATCCTGCTCGCGCTCGGTCTGTTCGGCTTCACCATGTACGCCATGACCGGCAACCTCGTTTACGTGCTGGTCCACGCCCAGGGTCTGTCGCTGCGACAGGTGGCGATCCTTCAGTCGATTTCAGGCTTGGCGCTATTGGTGGGACGCATCATCTTCGGATGGTTCATGGATCGCTTCCACGCGCCTGTGGTGGGGGCCTTCGGTGTGCTCCTGGCCACGGCTGGCATGATCATGCTGCTCACGGTTTCAGGTTTCGGCTCCTTCGCTATCCTGCGCTCGGTAATGCTGGGCGCCGCTGGAGGGGCCGAGACCGATCTGTTGACCCTTCTGGTTGGTCGCTACTTCGGCAAGAAGGCGTTGGCGGAAATCTACAGTTGGCACAATGTGGCCTTCCTGGTCGGAGCCGCAGCGGGCCCTCCGATCTTCGGCGCGGTGATGGCGCTCACCGGCGGGCTACTGATCCCGATCCTGGCGATCGCCGCGCTCACCGTGCTGGCGGCTGGCGTCCTTCTCCTGCTCGGCCCCTATCCGCGCTTCTCGGCGCACGAGCCGGCCCATCTCGAAGAAGCGGCGCTCGCTCCCGTCTAGGGCTGGCTCTAAACTTTGCCCCCTGCTGGACCAAGACCTCCGGGGGCGGACGAATAAGTCTGCAATAGCTCCAAGCAAGGGCAGCGCGCGACGAAGATCGCGGCATGGGGAAGAGAGACGCTCGAGGGCTCGTCAAAACAAGGCGCAAAGCGCCAGGGGATCGAGCATGAAAGCGGTTGAAGCAACGGCTACCCGACGCCCTATCCGATCGGCGCTCCTGATGACGACGGCCGCCGTGGGCCTCATGGCCAGTGGGATGGGCGCCCAGGCTGCCGAGGCAGACGACAGCGGCATCCAGCAGGTCGTAGTCACAGCGCAGAAGCGGGTCGAAAACGCCCAGGACGTGCCGATCTCGATTCAGACCGTCAGCGCCAAGACCCTGGCTACGCTCGGCGTCACCAAGCTGCAGGACGTGGAGTTCGCCGCACCCTCAGTCAGCTTCGGCGACGGCAGCGAACAGGGCCGTTACGGCATCCGCGGCGTCGTCGATTACTCCCGTAGCGCCGGTTACGACTCCCGTGTGGGCGTCTATATCGACGGCGTTTATCTCGGTCGTTCCTACCTGAACAACCAGACCCTGCTCGGTGTGCAGCAAGTGGACATCCTGCGCGGGCCGCAGGGTACCCTGTTCGGCAAGAACACCGACGCCGGCGTGATCAGTATTACGACCCTCAAGCCGCCGAAGGACTTCCAGGCTTCTATCGAAGGCGACGTCGGCAACTTCGGCTACTACCGCGTTGCGGGCTTGGTCGGTGGTCCCATCGCCGAC
Organism: uncultured Caulobacterales bacterium; assembly: GCA_903862425.1. Taxonomy (GTDB): domain Bacteria; phylum Pseudomonadota; class Alphaproteobacteria; order Caulobacterales; family Caulobacteraceae; genus CAIOYC01. Next base: position 189,110 of record CAIOYC010000009.1, read on the forward strand.
AAACTGGACGGCCAGTTCGCCATCACCAAGACCGCCAGCGACGGCTACTACAAGAACTTGACGCTGCACGACCGCAACATGGGCACGGACAGCATCGCCGCGCGTGGTCAAATCCGCTGGCGTCCCAACGACCAGCTCGACGTCAATGTCACCTTGGACGATCTGCACGACCGCAACACGACCCTGCACTACACCTACGTGCCGACGGCGGGGAGCAACCCCTACCTGATCAATTCATACGATCAGGACTACGCCAAGCGCGATAGCTGGGGCGCCGCTGTCCATGCGGACTACAACCTTGGCAGCGGCTACACCCTGACATCCATCAGCGCCCTGCGCGGCGGGGCCCAGTGGCTTTACTTCAACAACGAAACCGGGGCGCTCAACTTTCTCACACCGGTGTTCCACGAGCAAACCCACCAGTTCTCAGAGGAATTCCGTATCGCCTCGCCCAAGACCGGCAGGTTCGATTATGTGGCCGGGCTCTACTATTTCAACCAGTTGAACGACGAGAACACACGCTCGCAATTCGGGCCGGCCATGGCCTTTCTGCCGGCGCCCTATCCAGCTTATGCCGGGGTGGCGACGACTTACGGCGCCAAGGTGGAGACAAACTCCTATGCCGGCTTCGTAAACGGCGCCTATCGCTTCACAGACTGGGCCGAGTTGATCGGCGGCCTGCGCTATACTTATGAGACCAAGGATCTGCGCGGCTTCTATGCCCACGATCCTCTGGGCCTGATCGGCGGCAACTTCAGTGGCAAGACCGACAGCCAATCCACCTCGCGAGTGAGCCCCAAGGTCGGGATCAACATCCGCCCGATGAAGCACATCCTGCTGTTCGCCGACGTCTCCACTGGCTTCAAAAGTGGCGGCTGGAACGTGGACGCCACCAGCCCCACGGCCCTCGCCGCCGGTATCCGCGTGCGGCCCGAGACCGTGACCAGCTATGAGGGCGGCGTGAAGGCCGACTTCTGGGACGGCAAGGCGCGGATCAACGCCACCTTGTTCGACGCCAAGTACAAGGACTTCCAGGTCTTCACCTTCGTCCCGGTCACGGTCGGCACACAGACCTATCAGGTCACCAGCTTGACCAATGCCGGCGAGGTGACTTCCAAGGGGCTTGAGCTCGAGGGCGAACTGGCCCCCATCTCCGGCCTGACCCTCTCGGCGACCTACACCTACGATCAGAGCGAATTCGACGTCTATAACGGTGGTGGCGGCACGGTTGGCACGGCGGTTATCAACGCGGCCGGCGTGCAGACGCCTTATGCCCCGCGTAACAAGGCCTATTTCGCCGCCGACTATCAGACGCCGCTCTTACCCTTCGCAGATGGTTTCGCGCACGTCGGCTACAGCGTTCAGTCGAGCGAGAACTTCGATCCCAAGGTCTCCAACCCGACCTACGGCTCCGCCTACTTCATTCCCGGCTACGACCTGATCGACGCCCGCATCGGCCTCAGCGCCATCAACGGACGTTGGCAGCTGTCGCTATGGGGCAAGAACCTCGGCGACGACCAATACATCAAGTTCGCCAACCGGACCGCGCTGCTGGTCAATCGCGCTGTTCTCTACGGCGCACCCCGCACCTTCGGCCTGACCCTGAAGGTCAAATACTAGGACTGAAATGGCCCTGGCCGCCCCGCGCTATCGGGGCGGCAGGAGAAGGCCCGACATAGGAGAGTTTGGCGTGAACCGTTCCCCCCTGCACGAGATGGATCATCGTTCGCTGGTCCATCAGCAATCCGATCTCGACGATTTCGACCGCAACGGCGCCATACTGATGGAGCGCGGCGAAGGTGTCAGGGTCTGGGATCTGGAGGGGCGCGAATATATCGAGGCCATGGCGGGGCTGTGGTCCGCCAGTCTCGGCTTCAGCGAAACGCGCCTTGCGGATGCGGCCTACCAGCAAATGCTGAAGCTGCCGTTCTACCATACCTTCTTCAACAAGGGTCACGGCCCTGCGGTGGAGTTGGCGGACAAGCTCTTATCGCTCTCGCCTGTCCCCATGTCCCGCGTGCTGCTCCAGTGCAGCGGCTCGGAGGCCAATGACGCGGCGATCAAGCTGGTCTGGTACTATAACGCGCTCCGAGGCAAGCCCGAGAAGCGCAAGATCATCGGCCGGGTACGGGGCTACCACGGCAACACCATCGCCACCGCCAGTCTGTCCGGCCAGCCGCATATGTATGCCGGTTTCGGACTGCCGCTGCCGGGCTTCATCCATGCCGACAATCCGAACTATTACCGCTTCGGCCTAGAAGGCGAGACCGAGGAGGCCTTCTCCGACCGGATGGCGACCAACCTCGAAGCTTTGATCCTGACGGAGGGGCCGGACACCATCGGCGCCATGTTCGTGGAGCCCGTGCAGGCCGGCGGCGGCGCCATCACCCCGCCCAAGGGCTATTTTGACAAGATCCAGCCGATCCTGAAGAAGTACGACATCCTGCTCAGCGTCGATGAGGTTGTCTGCGGCTTCGGCCGTACCGGCAATTTCTGGGGCTCGCAGACCTACGGCATCAAGCCGGATATGCTGGCCTGCGCCAAGCAGCTCTCGGCCGCCTACCAGCCCATCTCGGCCCTGCTCATTTCCGAGACCATCCATCAGGCCCTGCTGGAAGGCAGTCGCCAGAACGGCAGCTTCGGCCATGGCTACACCTATGGCGGCCACCCGGTCCCCTGCGCCGTTGCGCTGGAGACTCTCAAGATCTACGAGGAACGCGACATCGTCGGCCACGTGCGCGCCATGTCGCCGACCTTTCTGGCCGAGTTGGAAGCCTGTCGCGCCCATCCCCTGGTAGGCGACGTGCGCGGCGTCGGTCTGATCGCCGGGGTCGAGCTGGTGCAGGACAAGGCCACCAAGGCGCCCTTCGCCGCCAGCGTTAAGGCGGGCCCAACGGTCGAGCGCGCCTGTCTCGAGCATGGCCTGATCGTCCGCGCCATTGGCGACCGGATCGCCTTCACCCCGCCCCTGATCATCGATACAGGCGAGATCGTCGAAATGGTGCGCCGGTTCCGCGCCGGCCTTGATCTCGCCGAGCAGCGCATTTCCGGCGCCATAGCCGCCTGACCCGTGATCGTTCCAGTTAATGTCGCCATGTCCGGCTTCGGCCGAGCTCCGGCTCATTCAAGATTTTTAAGGCCGAGCCCCTATCTGACGGCGGCGATCACAGTCACCACGCCGAGCACAGCCAGGGCGATAAGAGCCACGCGTCGGTGGGTCTCAGCCGTCGTGCGGTTGAAGAGCGTCGAGCCGATCGCCATGCCCCCAGCGAGCGCGAGACCGGCCGGTAGTAGGGGCAGGATCATGCCCGTGTGCAGCTTGCCCAGCAGGGCGAAGGGCGCGAGTGCGAAAAGGGCGGCGAGGAAGACGAAAACCAGCAGCGTGGCGCGCACCTGGCGCGGCTCGGAGTGTGTGCCAAGGAGCAGCGCCACCGCCGGCGGTCCGGACATACCTGCAAGGCCGTTCATGATGCCCGAAGCCAGGCCTGCGCCCACGCCGGCGGCGCGCTCGTGCTGAGCGTGCAGCTTGAGACCCGAGGCGATCAATCCGCTCGCCGCCAGCACGGTGAGACCGACCAGCAGGTGACCAATCTTCGGAGTTACAAGCGTGATGATCCAGAACCCGAGCGGGCTACCGATAGCGGCCCCGACGCTTAGCCAGCCGAGTAGGCGCCATCGGCAGGCCCCAACCGCGCCGGGCAGGCCGACAATGCCCATGAGCGCCTGCAGCACCATCGCGTAGGGCAGGGTCTCGAGCGGGGAAAGGAACAGGCCCGTGAGCGGCACGGCCACCATGGCGAAGCCGAACCCGGCAAATCCCTGCAGCAGCCCTCCGGCGAAGGCGCCGATCACCACCGGGCCTACGACCTGCATGTCCAAACTCAGCATGCGCCAGAGGTAGCAGCGGCGTGGCCGGGGTGGAGAGCCAGCCCGCCGCCATGTCAGGAGCCAGGATCAGCTGACGGCTTCGAGCGCATCGGCCAGGCGTTCGAGGCCCGGCCGGATTTTGTCCTGGGCGATGGCCGAAAGGCCCAGCCGCATGAAGGGCGCCGGTTGCCCCTCCGAGAAGAAGGGATCTCCGCGCTCGAACAGCACGCCGCGCACGCGCGCCGCCTCGTCCAGAGCGGCCAGATCGATATTGGCCGGACACCGCGCCCAGAGCGCCGAACCCCGGTCCCCGCTGGGCGCATCGAGCCCCGGCAGCACCTTGGTGAACTGGTTGCGGGCCTCCGCCAAACGGATCTGGATTTCGCTGCGGAGCTGACGCACCAGACCCTGATAATGGCCCTCGACCATGAACATGGCGGCCAGCCGCTGGGTATTCAGCGGCGCACTGCGATGGATCAACCGACGCAGGGCGCGCGCCTCGGCGATCAACGGGGCGGGACCTACCATGTAGCCCAGCCGCACACCGGGAGCGATGACTTTGGAGAAGGTGCCCAGATAGATGACCCGCCCGCCGCGATCCGCACTCTTCAGTGCGGTCAGGCTATCGTCGGCGGCCATCTCGCCTTCATAGTCATCCTCGATGATAAGGGCGTCGGTGCTGGCGCTCCAGTCGAGCAGCCATTGGCGGCGCTCTGGAGAGAGAGAGACGCCGGTAGGACAGTGACAGCCGGGGGTGAGCACCGCGAGGCTCAGCCCTTCGAAGTCAGGTCCCGCACGCACGCCCTGGGCATCGACGGGCAGGTCGCGCAGCGTGCCGGGGCTGAGGCTGAAGATGTGGCGGGCGTCGGTATAGCCGGGGTTCTCCACCCCGATCTGGTCGCCATGGCGAACCAGCAGACGCGACAGCAGGTAAAGACCCTCCTGTGCGCCGAGGGTGATCAGCACCTCGTCGGGCCGGGCGAAGATACCCCGCCGGGGCAATACATGGCGGCGAATCTGCTCGATCAGCAGCGGGTCGTCTTCGTTCGCATTATCCGCAGCCCACCAGTTCACCGCCGCCCGACCGAGCGCATCGCGTGAGGCGCTGCGCCACGCCGCCAAGGGAAACAGGTTCGGATCGACCTGGCCGTAGATGAAGGGATAGGTGTAGCTCTGCCAGTCGATGGGCTTGGAGATGTGGCGTAGGGATGAAATCTGGGTAGTCAGGCGCTCGGACCAGACCAGGGTGTGGCCTTCCTCGTGGTCGTCTTCCTCGGTTTTGGGCTCGTGCCTGGTGTCGCCGGCGACGAAGAAGCCCTTGCGCTCCACCGAGACCAGATAGCCGCGCGTGGCAAGCTCTTCGTAGACCGCCGTCACCGTGTTGCGGGCGATGCCGAGTTGCTGGGCGAGCAGGCGCGAGGGCGGCATCTGCTGGCGCGACTGCAGGCGTTGCGCGGTGATGGCGGCCACGATGGCGCGGCGCAGGCCCGATTGGAGATTGCTCCCGCCCGCAATCAGGGCTGACCGGCTGATCCCCCAGGCCGTGTCCGAAATGTCGAGCTGGCGTTCGAGCATGGCGCCGAGGATGTTGCGGATTTTTGATGGTTGGAAGCGGCAAGCACGCTTGGGCCTGATCAGGCGCGGGATAGCCTAGTATTGCGGCAGGCGGCGCGCATAACTGGTCGGGCTGTGTTGATGGACCGCGCGGTCGCCCAACCGCGCTGGTGGCGCGTTCTTGACATAAAGACGGGCTAGGCAGGCTTGGCCTTGCGGCGGACCTTGAGGGCGCGCCGGACTTGGGGCTTTCGTCACCATTCTGCGTCAAGACCTGCGAGATGAGCATAGTCCGCCTGATTTGCCTGCTGGCTCTGCTCGCCCTGCCCATCGCGGCTGCGGCGCAAACCGCGCCGTTCGACCTCGTCGGGCCGCGCCTGACTGTGCGGGTGACGCACGCCGGCAAGACCTTGCCGATCGCGCAGACACCTAACCTTTCGGAGGGCGACGAGCTTTGGATCAAGGCCGACCTGCCGTCCGGCCAATCCGTTCATTATCTGATGGTGGCCGCTTTCCTGCGCGGCGCCACCAACCCGCCACCGGAGGACTGGTTCTTCCGCTCCGACACCTGGGCGCGCCGCGCCGCAGACGGGCTGAAGATCACCGTGCCCAAGGGCGCGCAGCAGGCGCTGGTCTTCCTGGCGCCACAGACGGGCGGAGATTTCTCCACCATCATCAGCGCTGTGCGCGGCAAGCCGGGCGCCTTCATGCGCGCCTCGCAGGACCTCAACCAGGCTTCGTTGGATCGTTCGCGCCTGGACGCCTTCCTGGCGGCGGTACGTCGCAATGACGGGGCTGACCAGGAGCATCTGAAGCTGATCTCCCCGCTCCTGGCGCGGAGCCTGTCGATCAAGCTGAATGCTGAGTGCCTCAACAAGACGCCCGACCTGCAGGCGCCCTGCCTGATGGAAAACCGCGACTCCATGGTGCTGAGCGATGGGCACAGCGCCTCCATGGTGCAGACCCTCACCTCCGGAGTACCTGCCGACCTGATCCAGCAGCTTAGCGTCACGCCCAAGGCGGGATACGGATATTACAGCCCGTATATCGGCGTGGTGATGGACTTCGCCCGGCTGATGGACTCGTTCCAGACGGCGCAGTTCCAGTATATCCCTGCCCTGACCGTGGCGGCTGGAGAGCAGCTGTCCCTGGTGCTGAACACCGCGCCGTCTTTTCACAACCCCATGTCGGTGATCGTCACCGCCCTGCCGCCGGTCGAGCCGCCCCAACCGCCTCCGCTGAAGCCTGTGGACGCCAGGGCCACCTATTGCGCCGCCGATCCGCATCTGGTGCTGCCCGTTGAGGGGGCGCCGCTGGCCTTCTCCACCGTCTACGCCCACGACATGAAGCTGCGCCTGAAGCGCAAGGGCGGCGGCGATCCGGTGGAGGCGCCGGTGATCGCCAATGCGGAGAAGGGCGGGTTTGTCGCCGACATGTCGAAGGTGGACCTCGCCGAACTGGACGACACCGACGACGGTATGCTGGTGGGCCAGTGGGGCTTCGCTGGCTTCGACGGGCCGAAGTTCAGGCTGCAACTCGCCAACACCGAGCCCTGGACCCTGGCCGACGACCAGAACACGCTTCTGATCGGCCACGACAACACCGTGCACCTGCAGTCGCCGCGCACCGCCTGCATCGAAAGCATCAGCCTGCGCATGGCTTCGGGCGAGACCGAGAAGGCCACGTGGAAAGCGGCCGATGGCGACCAAGTCGCGGCCACCGTGCCGCTGAAGGAGGTCGAGCCAGGTCCGGTCAAGCTCGTCATCCGCCAGTTCGGCGCGCACGAACCGGTTGAGGTAGTGCTGCAGGCGGCGATCCAGACCGGGCGGCTGGACACTTTCACTTACCATGCTGGCGACGCCTCGGGCGTTCTTCAAGGCGCACGGCTGGAGGATGTGGCGCGCCTGACCCTGCGCGACGCCGTGTTTCAGCCCGGGACAGTGAAAGCCGGTGATAAGGAAGAGATGCAAATGGCCGCCGCCAACCCTGACCTTGCGCGCCACCTTGCGCCCGGCGACGCGATCCTGGCCCGCGTGGCGCTGAAGAACGGTAAGACGCTGAAGCTGCGGGTGACCGTCGCGCCGACCCGGCCCGGTGTCGAGTTGATCAGTAAGACCGTACAGCCCGGCGCGGTTCAACCTCCGAATGGGGTTCTGGGGACGATCCAGCTCATGGGCGGCGATGAGTTGCAGCGCGGCGACAGGCTGGTCTTTTCCCTGCGCGCCAAGGCTCCGCTGAAGTTCACCGGCCAGGAGAAGCTTGAGATCGCCGGCGTGGAGGACACCCCCGTCGTCGCCCTCGACGCCCAGCACGGGCTGGAGCGACAGGATGCCGAGGTGCTGGTGGCTAGCCTCGACACCAACGCCGCCTCGGTATCATCCGTCTTCGGCCCGCTGCGCTTCCGCCTGGTGCAGAACGGCGCCGCCAGCGAGTGGCTACCGCTGACCACACTGGTGCGCCTTCCGGCCCTTCGCGAGTTCAAATGCCCGCCGGGACATACGCCCACCTGCGAGCTCAACGGTTCGTCCCTGTTCCTGATTGAGTCGGTGGCGGCCACTGCGCGCTTCGACAAGCCCATGCCGGCGCCCACGGGCTTTACCGGCGACAGCCTTCGCGTACCTCGCCCCATCAGCGGCCGGCTCTATGTGAAGCTCCGCGACGACCCTGGCGTGATCAACGAGATCTTGATTCCTCTTCGCGAGGCCGAGCGCCTGTCACGGGCCGGCGCCGCGCGGCCGCCTGCGCGCGGCTCTACCGAACCAGCGCGTCCGCAACGCTAACGCGTCGGTGGCTCCAGATGCTTGACGATATGATTGCGAAAAAATATAAATATTGGCAATCGGAGAAATATCGATGCCAGATATCGCCAAACGTCCGTCAGTCGTTCCGGCCGTCGTCTACAAAGACTCCATGGCCGCTTTCGAGTGGCTGCAGGCCGCCTTCGGCTTCGAGCCCGCCATGCTGATCACCGATGAGGACGGTAAGTTAGCGCATTCGGAGATGGTGTTCGGCGACGGCTGGATCATGGTCGGCAACGAGTGGTCGGCGGATCACAAAAGCCCGGCCAATCTGGGGGGCAAGTGCACCCAGACGGTACATCTGCAAATGCACGAGGGGATCGACGCTCATTGCGAGCGCGCCCGCGCGGCCGGGGCCGAGATTCTCATGGAGCCGGAGGACCAGTTCTACGGGGACCGATCCTACCGCGCCCGCGACCTCGAGGGGCACATCTGGACCTTCGGCCAGACGGTGAAGGTGATCGCGCCAGACGAGTGGGACAAGGATTCCGGCCTGAAGACCAAGACGTGGCCGTGAGCGACGAAGCGGCCGCGCGGCTCGACCGGACGCTGGCCGCCCTGGCCGATCCGCAGCGGCGGCGGGTGGTAGACCTGCGTGGTCAGCGCCCGCACCGCGCGGGAGAACTGGCGGACCAGCTCGGGCTCTCACCCCCCGCCATGAGCCGCCACCTTAAGACCCTGCGCTTATCAGGCCTGGTTGAGGAGCGGCACGACGGCTTTGATGCCCGCGTTCGGGTCTACCAACTGCGGCCAAAGCCGATGACCGAACTGGCGACGTGGTTGAGCACGACGGAAGCGATGTGGTCGATGCAGCTCGACGGCTTTCGCGCGCACATGCTGGACAAGGATGCCGTCGGGGATGCGGTGGGGGAGGGCGGGTGAGTTCGCGACTCCTGGTGGCCCTGCGCGTCCCGGGACCGCCCGACCGCGCCTTTCGCGTCTTCACCGAGGAGGTCGGGACCTGGTGGCGGCCCAACACGCTATTCGAGTTTACGCCACGCGGACCTGGTGTCGTGGCCTTCGAGCCGCCGGAGCATGAAAGGGCCGGGCGCTTCGTCGAGCGGCTGCCCGGCGGCAAGGTGTTCGTCATCGGCGAGGTCACGGCGTGGGAGCCGGGCCATCGCCTGGTCTTCGGCTGGCGCCAAGCCAGCTTTGCGCCGGACCAGCAGACGCGGGTGGAGGTGACATTCGAGCCGGTAGGCGACCAGACCCGCGTCACCGTGCAGCACCAAGGCTGGGACACGGTCCCGCAGGCGCATGTGGCCCGCCATGGCTTTCCCCCCATGGTCTTCAGTCAGCGGCACGGCGAATGGTGGCGCGACCTCCTCGCCTCGCTTGGGGAGCGCCTGACGTGACCGGCAGCGTCGACGAGGTGGCGGCCACCGCCCTGGCCCTGCCGGACGTGGTGCAGGCGCAACATTTCGACATACCGGACTTTCGGGTACGGGGAAAAATCTTCTGCACGGCGCGTACCGACGAGCGACTGGCCATGGTCAAGCTGCCGCAGCCCCTGCAAACCGCCGTTACAAGTCTGTATCCGGAGGCTATAAGCCCGGCGGCGGGGGCGTGGGGCCGCCAGGGCTCGACCCTGGTGCGCACGGATCTCGTGCCTGCCGCGCTGCTGGCCGACCTCATCGTCTCGGCCTGGCGTCACGTGGCGCCCAAGTCCCTCGTGGCCGCCTACCTGGCCGATCAGGAAAGCCCGTAGCCCATGGCAGAGATCGCCGCCGAACAGCCCCCCATCACCGAAGCGCCCGTCGTCGCCCAGCCGCCGATGATCGACGCCGCCCTGCCCAAGGCCGGGCGTAGAGGCGGGCGACAGGCCGCCGTCCTGTTCGTTTATTTCAGCGCCCTGATGGATATATTCGCCCTCGGCATCATGATCCCGGTGCTGCCCAACCTGATCAAGCGCTTCGTCGGCGCCGGGTTGAGCGACGCCGCCGCCACCGCCCAGGCAGCGCACTACGCCCTGCTCTTCGCCGTCACCTGGGGTGTGATGCAGTTCTTCTGCGGCCCGGTCATGGGGATGATCTCCGACCGGTTCGGACGCCGCCCGGTGCTGCTGATCTCCATCTTCGGGCTCGGGGTGGACTACCTCTTCATGGCTCTGGCGCCGACCCTCGCCTGGTTGTTCGTGGGCCGGGTGATCAATGGGGTGACCTCAGCCAGCTTCTCCACCGCCAACGCCTATGTGGCCGACGTCACCGCGCCACAAGATCGGGCCAAGGCGTTCGGCCTGATGGGCTCGGCGTTCGGGATCGGCTTCATCGTCGGCCCCGCCATCGGCGGCACGCTCGGCGCCATCGACCTGCGCCTGCCGTTCTTCGTTTCGGCGGGCCTGGCCCTGTGCAACTGGCTCTACGGCTTCTTCGTGCTGCCGGAGAGCCTGCCGAAGGAGCGACGTAGCCCGGCGCTGAACTGGAAGCGCGCCAACCCCATCACCGCCTTCGGTCTGTTGCTGGAGCGCCCGACCCTGGTCGGCCTGTCGCTGGTCATGGTGCTGTTTCAACTGGCCCATAACGCCTTTCCCTCGATCTTCATCCTCTTCGTCGGCCATCGCTGGCATTGGGGGCCTCTGATCGCCGGAAACATGATGATGCTCACCGGCGTGCTGTCGCTGATCGTGCAGATCTTCGTGGTCGGCCGGGTGGTGAAGGCGGTGGGCGAGAGGGGCGCGCTCCTGATCGGCCTCGGCTGCGCCGCGGCGGCCTTCGCGGTCTATGGCCTGGCTCCGAACTGGATCGTCTTTCTGTGCGCCTCGCCGCTGGGCGCGCTGGGCGGCCTGATCGGACCGGGCGCACAGAGCCTGATGTCGCGCCGGGTGCCGGGCAACCAGCAGGGCCGGCTGCAGGGGGTGAACTCGGCCTTCATGGGGCTGTGCTCCATCATCGGGCCGGTCATCTACCTGTCGTCGCTGAGTTTCGCGGTGCAGCGCGAGCCCACCATAGTGCCGGGCCTGCCGATCCTGATCGCCGCCGGCTTCTGCCTGGCCGCCCTGATCGCCGCCTGGTTCCTGGCCAAGCCGGTGGCGGACGCCGACCCGGCGCACTGATGACGCCTTCGCCTTGATAGGGCCGAAAATCTGGGGCTGATCAGGGGTTCGAACCTATAACGGACCCAAGAGACCCCATGCGTCTGACGCGCCTCGTCCTTCTGCCCCTGGCCTTCCTCGCCGCCTGTTCCCAGCCCACGGGCTCGAACGCCCAAGTCTCGGGGCAGACCTCGAAGCTCGGCGCGCCGTCGCCGGGGCTGGCCGCGCCCAACCGGGCCCCGCCGCCCGACTTCACCACCATGAAGATGTCGTTCGCCCCCATCGTGAAGCGGGTCGCGCCGGCGGTGGTCAACGTCTTCAGCCAACGGGTGGTGCGCCAGCAGGTTGACCCCTTCTGGTCGCTGTTCGGCGGCATGGGCATGCCCCAGAACCGGGTGGAGGGCTCGCTCGGCTCGGGCGTGATCGTCCGCGCCGACGGACTGATCGTCACCAACAACCACGTGGTGGAGGGCGGCCAGCAACTCAACGTGGTGCTGGCCGACCGGCGCGAATTCCCCGCCAAGCTGGTGCTGTCGGACCCGCGCTCGGACCTCGCCATCCTGCAGATCGACGCCAAGGGCGAGCGGCTGCCGGTGCTGCCCATCGCCGACCGCGACGAGGTGCAGGTGGGCGACCTGGTGCTGGCCATCGGCGACCCCTTCGGCGTGGGCCAGACGGTCACCAACGGCATCGTCTCGGCCCTGGCGCGGACGGACGTGGGGGCCTCCGACTTCTCATTCTTCATTCAGACCGACGCCTCGATCAACCCGGGCAATTCGGGCGGGCCGCTGGTCGACATGAACGGCAACCTGATCGGCATCAACACCCTGATCTATTCGCGCACGGGCTCCTCGGCCGGCATCGGCTTCGCCATCCCGGCGGCCATGGTGCGCCGAGTGGTGGAGACGGCCAGCGGCGGTGGGCGCAGCGTCACCCGGCCCTGGCTCGGCGCGCGTACTCAGACCCTGACCTCCGACGTGGCCAAGAGCCTGGGCCTCGACCGGCCGGTGGGGGCGCTGGTGGCCGACCTCTATCCGAATGGCCCGGCCGCGCGGGCGGGGCTGAAGGAGGGCGACCTGATCGTGGCCGCCGACGGCGCGCCGGTGCAGGACGAAGGGGTGCTCAACTACCGCGTCGCCACCCACAAGCCGGGCGAGCACATCAGCCTGACCGTGCGCTCCGGGAAGGGCGAGAGGACTGTGGACGTGAAGCTCGACGCCCCGCCCGGCGCCGCCACCCGCGACGACCGCACCCTGACGGGACGTGAACCCCTGGCCGGCGCCACGGTGGTGACGCTTTCCCCGGCGGTGGCGGACGAGTACCACCTCGACCAGAACCTGACCGGGGTGGTGATCACCAAGATCGCCGACGGCATCGCCGCCCAGCAGGGCTTCCGCCCGGGCGACATCATCCGCCGCGTCAACGGACGCGCCATCACCAGCGCCGCGGGGCTCGCCGCCGCCATGGCGACGCCGGTAGGCGGCGGCTGGCGCCTGATCGTCGAACGCGGCGGCCAGCAGATCCCGGTCGATATCGGCCAGTAGGTTAAAGCGCTTCCCCCTTGAGGGGGGGAAGGGTTTGGGATGGGGGTGACACCGGTAGCGGAAGCTGGCGCCGCCTCGCCTCATCCTGAAGCGGTGCACCCCAACCCCGACCCTTCCCCCTTCAACAGTGGGAAGGGAGCCGCGCCTTTTCCCCCACTTTTCCGCACCGGCCGCCATGCGCCACCGCCCAGCTATTTTGGCGCAAAAAGCGCCTTGCGGTGACGCTTGTTCTCCAATTCTGGACAAGCCGCGCCCGAGCCTGGACAGTCCAGACTGTCCAGGATTTCGCGTTTCATCAATGCCTACAGCGGCTTACGGCTGGACTCTGAGTCCAGTTCGAGTCTAACCACCCAGGTGGGCCAGATTAGGAAGCGCATCCCCTCGGAAAGGCGAGCATCGCCCCGTCTTTCCCCTATATTCGATGGCATGACCGATCTTTTCCAGGCCGCCGGATTGGAGCCGGAGGCGCCGCGCCCCCTGGCCGACCGGCTGCGTCCCAAGGCCCTCGCCGAGGTGGTGGGCCAGGCGCACCTGCTCGGCCCCGAAGGCCCCATCGGGCGGATGGCGGCGGCGCATCGGCTGTCTTCTATGATTCTGTGGGGACCGCCGGGGGTGGGCAAGACCACGATCGCGCGCCTGCTGGCTGATGCGGCGGGCTATCAGTTCCAGCAGCTTTCCGCGGTCTTCTCCGGTGTGGCCGACCTGAAGAAGGCGTTCGAGACCGCCCGCGCCCGACGCACCGCCGGTCAGGCCACCCTGCTGTTCGTGGACGAGATTCACCGCTTCAACCGCGCCCAGCAGGACGGCTTCCTGCCCTATGTGGAGGCGGGCGACGTGACCCTGGTGGGCGCCACCACCGAGAACCCCAGCTTCGAGCTCAACGGCGCGCTGCTGTCCCGCGCCCAGGTCTTCGTGCTGCGCCGGCTGGACGATGCGGCGCTGGACGAACTCCTGAAGCGCGCCGAAGCCTATGAGGGCCGCGCCCTCCCGCTGACGCAAGAGGCGCGCGAGGCCCTGACCGCTATGGCCGACGGCGACGGGCGCTATGTGCTGACCCTGGCCGAGACCCTGTTCGCCATTGAGCCGGGCGCAACGCCCCTAGATAACGCCGGTCTCGCCGCCATCCTGCAGCGCCGCGCGCCCGCCTACGACAAGGACCGGGAACAGCATTACGACATCATCTCCGCCCTGCATAAGTCGATCCGCGGCTCTGACCCGGACGCGGCCCTCTACTGGCTGGCGCGGATGCTGGAGGGCGGGGAGGAGCCCCTGTTCATCGCCCGCCGCCTGATTCGCGCGGCCATGGAGGATGTCGGCGCCGCCGACCCCACCGCCCTGATGGTCGCCGTCGCCGCCAAGGACGCCTACGACTTCCTGGGTTCGCCGGAGGGGGAGATCGGGCTGGCCCAGACCGTGGTCCACCTCGCCACCGCGCCCAAGTCCAACGCCGTCTACAAGGCCCTCGGCGCGGCGCGGCGCGCGGCGAAAGAGACCGGCTCGCTCACGCCGCCCGCCCATATCCGCAACGCCCCGACCAAGCTGATGAAGCAGCTCGGCTATGGGGCAGGGTACGCATACGACCACGACGCGGAGGGCGGCTTTTCCGGCCAGAACTACTTCCCCGAAGACATGCCCCGCCAGCGCTTCTACACCCCCAAGGGCGACGGCCGCGAAGCCGCCATCAAGGAGCGGCTTGAGCGTTGGGCGGCGATCAGGAAGGAACGGGAATGACTCCTTTCCCCCTCAAGGGGGGAAAGGCCGGGATTGGGGGTGAACGCGCTGTCCTTGCGGGAAGGGCGCGTGAGGCGCCTCCGGTTCTCTTCGCTTCAATCTTGTGCACCCACCCCCATCCCCGACCCTTCCCCCCTCGAGGGGGAAGGGAGTAGTGCGCGCGCCTATCGCCCTCATCGCGCAGGAGATCGCCTATGCTCGATCACTGGTGATCGCTGAGGATGCGGCGATCCTGGCGCTGAACAAGCCGGCGGGGCTGTCGAGCCAGGGGGGGCGGATCAAGGCGCACACGCTGGACGACCTGCTGTGGGCCTTCGCGCGGTCGAATGGCAAGCGGCCGGAGCTGGTGCATCGGCTGGACCGGGATACCTCGGGTGTGATCCTGGCGGCCAAGACCAAGCCGGCGGCGGGGTTCCTCGGCAAGGCCATCGCCGCGCGCAGGGTAAAGAAGACCTACCTCGCCCTCATCGCCGCTCCGCCGGACCCGCCAGCGGGAATGATCGCCACGCCCTTGCGACGCGAGGAGGTCGGGCGCGAGGCCTATATGCGCACCTGCGCGCCCGATCACCCGGACGCCCAGGCCTGCGAGAGCCGCTATCGCACCCTGGCGAGCGGGCATGGCGCGGCGCTGGTGGAGCTCATCCCGCACACCGGGCGGATGCACCAGCTTCGGGTTCACCTCGCCTCCATCGGCCGTCCCATCCTCGGCGACGTGCGCTATGGCGGCGCGCTCGTGGCGGGCGGCGTGGCCGTGCCGCGTCTGATGCTCCATGCCTCCAGGCTGGACTTTCCCCATCCGGAGGGCGGATCGCGCACCATCGAAGCGCCGTCGCCGGAGGATTTCGTCGGGGTCGCGCACGCCGCCGGGCTTGCTATAAGCGGCGGATGAACCTCGGACTGCCCAACATCCTCCTGGTCTTCCTTGGCGGCGGCTTTGGCGCCGTGCTGCGCTATCTGGTGGGCGTGACCTGGGTGCGGACCATGGGCGCCGAGCGGCCCTGGATGGCCACCGCCATCATCAATGTCACCGGCAGCCTGCTGATGGGCCTGCTGATCGGCGCCCTGGCCCGCGCGACCGGGGCGAGCGACCGTTGGCGGCTGCTGCTCGGGGTCGGGGTGCTGGGCGGCTACACCACCTTCTCGTCGTTCTCGCTCGAGGCGGTGATGATGATCGAGCGTAAGGCCTATGGCGTGGCCGCCGCCTACATCCTCGGTTCGGTGGTGTGCGGCGTGCTCGGCCTGATGCTCGGCCTCTTCATCATGCGCCGCCTGCCCGTATGAAGGAGGTTCGCACCCTGATCGTCAGCGCGGGCGAGGACGGGGTCCGGCTCGACAAGTGGTTCAAGCGTCGCTGGCCGCACCTGAACCACATCATGATCCAGAAGCTGGCGCGCTCGGGCCAGATTCGCGTCGACGGCGCCCGGGCCAAGCCCGACACCCGCCTCGCCGCCGGATCGAGCGTGCGCGTGCCGCCCCTGCCCGACGCTGAGGAGGCCGCCGAGAAGCGCGAAGGGTTGAACCCGCGCGACGTGGCCTACGCCAAGTCGCTCGTCCTTTACGAGGACGAGGAGGTGCTGGCTCTGAACAAGCCTTCCGGCCTCGCCGTGCAGGGCGGCACCAAGACCGTCAAGCATGTGGATCGCCTGTTGAGCGCCTGGGGAGAAGGTGTGGACAGACCGCGCTTGGTCCACCGGCTGGACCGCGATACCTCTGGCGTGCTGCTGCTCGGCAAGACGCCCAATGCGGCGGCGCGGCTGGCGGGATCGTTCGCGCGGCGCAAGGCCAAGAAGATCTATTGGGCCATCGTTGTGGGCAATCCCAAACCCGTGGCCGGCCACATCGACATGCCCCTGATCAAGAAGGGCGTCGGCGACCGCGAGATGGTGATCCCCGCCGAGCCGAAGGAGATCGGCGCCGATCCGGCGGAGACCGACTATGTCACCCTCGGCCGCGCCGCGCACCGGGTGGCTTGGATGGCGCTGCAGCCGCTCACCGGTCGCACCCACCAGCTGCGCGCCCACATGCGGGCCATTGGCCACTCCATCCTCGGCGACCCCAAATATGGCGACGAGGCCTCCGCCGCGGTGTCCGAGGGGTTGAAGCTGCAACTGCACGCCCGGCGCTTGATCCTGCCCCACCCCTCCGCCGGCATGCTGGTGATCGAGGCGCCGCTGAGCGCTGAGATGCGGGCCGGATTCGAACGCTTCGGCTTCGACGAGCATGAGGCCCCCGCCGACCCCTTCGAACATGGAGTTCGCCGTCGATGACGCCCCCAATGACGGCGCAAGAGATACAGACGGCCCTCGACACGGCCGCCGCACGCCTGCGCGGCGGGCGGACCCACGATGCGGTGGCCCTGCTTCAGCGAACGGTGGAGCAGGCCCCCAAGGTGGCCGATGCGCACCGCCTGCTCGGCCTCGGTCGCAAGGCGTTGCGCGACTATCCCGGCGCCGAGTCGGCCCTGCAGGAAGCGGTCGCGCTCGATCGCCGGAATATCGAATCTCTAACGGCCCTGGCCGATGTGCAGGTGCTGCTCGGTCAAGGCGAAGCGGCGGAAAGGTCCTACCGCGCGGCGCTGGCGCTGAACCGCCGGCACGTGCCGGCTGCGGTGGGGCTGGGCGAACTGTTGCAGTGGTTCGGCCGCGCTGCCGAGGCGCTGCAGCTTACCACGCCGCTCGTTGAGGGTTCCACGGACGGCCGGCTTTTGTCGCAGCATGGGGCGGCGTTGAAGGCGACCGGTCGCCACGAGGAGGCGCTCGCCATCTACCAGCGCGCGGCGGAGGCGGCGCCGGGGCCGATCGCCGAGCATAATGTCGCCGCTGTCCTGGCCGACCTGCGTCGTCATCCCGAGGCGGAAGCGGCGGCTCGTCGCGCCCTGGCCAGGGGGCTGCGCGCGCCCGAGGGCTATCTGGTGCTCGCCCACGCCCTGCAGGGTCAGGACAAGCTCGACGAGGCGGAGGAGAATTACCGCACCGCCATCCGCCTGCGGCCAGATATCGAGGCGATCAAGGATCTCGCCGACCTGATCTGGACCCGCACAGCCGACGTGGGCGCGGCTACCGAAATGCTGGACGGTTTCATCGCCGGTCAGCCCGACGCCGCCACTCCGCTGATGGTGATCCGCGCCCAGGTGCTGGAGCATGCGGGGCGAAGCGAGGCCTCCTATGAGGCGCTGGACCTCGCCGCCAAGCGTTATCCCGCCGATGCGGGATTGGCCCTGGCCGCCTCGCAACAGGCGGCGCGGGTACGGCGCCCGGCCGAGGCGCTGGTGCATGCGGAGCAGGCCGTGAAGCTGGCGCCGGGCGATTTTCGCGCCCTCAACACACTGGTTGAGGCGCAGCTGGCCGCCGGCCAAATCGACAAGGCGGCGGCCGGCGCGGTGGAGCTTCGCCGGATGCAGCCGGACGACCAGCACGCCCTGGCTCTGCAGGCCACCGCCTGGCGGTTGCTGGGCGACATCCGCTACCAGGCGCTCTACGATTACGACAGCTTGGTGCGGCCCTACGTCATCGACACGCCGGAGGGCTGGCCCGATCTGTCCGCCTACCTTGCCGACCTGGCGCAGGGTCTACGCGAGATGCACGTCACCCGCACTCATCCGGTCGGGCAGTCCCTGCGCCACGGCAGCCAGACCAATCAGAGCCTGCTGAACGCCGCCCACCCGGCGGTTAAGGCCTTCACCCAGGCCGTCGACGGGCCCATCCGCCGCCATATCGAGGCGATCGGCCAGGGGGGGAAGCATCCCGTGCGGATGCGCAACCGGGGCGGCTATGCGGTGGCGGGCATCTGGTCGGTGCGCCTGCGGCCCGGCGGCTTCCACATCGACCATGTGCATCCGGAGGGCTGGCTGTCCTCCGCCTGCTATATCGAGCTTCCTAGAGCCGTTGAGGGCGAAGGCCGCCAGGGCTGGATCCAGTTCGGTCAGCCGGGCATCGCCACCGAACCGCCGCTGCCGGCCGAACATTGGGTGAAGCCCGAGCCGGGTATGCTGGTCCTGTTCCCCTCCTACATGTGGCACGGCACCGTGCCGTTCGAGGGCGAGGAGCCGCGCCTGACCGTGGCTTTCGACCTCGTGCCGGACAGGCCGGGGCGATAGGGAATTACCTACGGACCTAGTCATCCTCGGGCTTGACCCGAGGACGAGGCAGCTGTGCGCGTGGAACTGCCTTGTGGCCGGGTCAAGCCCGGCCATGACTTACGAATTGGGAGCGAAAGCGTCTTTTAAGCGATAAGGCCCTGCACCGGCTGGGCTTCGGCGCTGTTGGGGAAGACCACCGTGTCCAGCCGCCGCCGGTCGATGCCCATGTGGTCGGCGAGCACGCCCTTGAACACGGAGCGTACGTCGAGGGTGGGGGCCAGGTCGCGGTTCTCGAACAGCTTGGCCTGCTGCAGGGTCGGCCAGTCGCCGACGATGCCGCCGGCCTTCAGCGCCCCGCCCGCCAGCACCATGCACGAGGCGGTGCCGTGGTCCGTGCCCTTGGTGCCGTTGATGCGGGCGGTGCGGCCGAACTCGGTGGCCATGACCACCACCGTGTCCTTCCACTGCTCGCCCATGCCGCTCTGCAATCCGGCGATGACGTTGTCGACCAGCGACAGGCGTCCCGCCAGCTGGCCGTTGTCATTGCCCTGGTTGGCGTGAGTGTCGAACCCATCGAGCGACAGCACGGCGATGGAGGGGCCGCCAGGCGCGACGAGGAACTTGGCGGCGGTGACGGCGAAGGCCTGCACATCCGCCCCGTTCAAGGGCTTGCCGCCGTTGATCACATCCGCCTGGGCCTCGGTCTGCAGGCCGGTGGCGAGGGCCGGGCCGAGGAGGGGATCGCCCGCATAGAGGTCCATCAGGGCGTTGGCCACGCGGTTGGTCTGGCCGTTCATCCGTCCGCCCGGCGACCAGGACTGGGCCTGGACCGGCCCACGCAGGATCAAGGGCTCCTGCGCGCCGATGGAGAGGGCGGCGATGGTGCGCCCGGGCTGGGCCGCCTGCAGGGTACGGTTCAGCCAGCCGGTGGTGGAGGTGTAGAGTTGCGCTCCGCCGGTCTCGAGCAGGTCCTGCGCCTCGAAGTGCGAACGGATGCGCTGGGGAATGGCCACGGCGGGGGCGATGCGCGCCTGGCCGGACTGAACCAGGCCGTGCAGCTTGACGAGCTTGGGGTGCAGGCCGAACTGGCTGTCCAGCATCAGCACCTTGTCGTTCGGAATGGCGATCTCGCCGCGCAGGGGGATGTAGTCCGGATCGCCCACGGGTGGAGCGAGGGACAGGCCGTCGCAGGCGCCGCGCTGGATGATCACCACCAGCTTCTTGGCGGCGAAATCCGCCGCCGCCGCGCCGTTGGCCACGCCGAGGAAGGTCGCGCCAACGCCAGCGGCGAGGGCCGAGGCGATGATGCTGCGGCGGGAGGGGGAGGGGGCAGGTTGCGTCATCGGCGTTGGAACTCCGGAGACATGAGAAGGAGCGCAAAGGCCTCGGGTCGGCTTTCGGCGCGGGAAACGGCGAGTTCTGTCTTGGGGGTCAGGCGCGCGCCGAGCACAGCCTTGGCCTCGTCCACCGGCGCGGTCTGAGGCGCGTTGGCGTTGGCGAAGCCCTGCACCCAGGTGAGGCGCTTGACGATGGCATCGGGCGCGGCCCAGTCCACCGAGACGTCCGACCAGCCGTTGGGCTGCGGCGCGCCGAACGGACGCATGCCGAGGGAGTTAAGCGGCCCCACCACGTCCCGCGCCGGGTTGGCGGGGGTGAAGTTGGCGGCGCGCCAGCTCGACACCATGAAGTCATAGGGCGTCTTCAGCTTGCGCGGGGTCGGGTCATAGGCGTCGCGGGAGGTCACAAGGGCCTCGGCCACCTTGCCCAGGTCGCCGTTGGTGCGCGTCCACACGTTTTCGAGGCGGGCGACGAGGGCGGGCGGCGGATCGTCGGCGACGAAATGCATGGCGATCTTGTGCGCCATGCGCCGGGCGGTCTGGGGTTTCTGCGCCAGATCGAGGATCACCTGCGCCGCCTGTTTGCCGCCGTCGTCATTATATTTCTTGCCCATGACCGTGCGTGGGCCCGGCTCGTGGAAGGTGTCGCGATAAAGGAAGGCGCCGCCGGGGGCGGGGTCGTTGGGGTTGTTGGCCACAGACCAGCCGGTGAGGGCGCGGGCGAACTCGGTCACGTCGGCCTGGGTATAGCCCGCATCGGCGCCGACGCTGTGCAGCTCCATGATCTCGCGGCCGAGATTCTCGTTCAGGCCCACCCCGCCCCTGCGACGCGCCGCCGCCTGGCTGTTCGGTCCGATGGACTGTTGCTGGTCCAGATAGAGGATCATGCCGGGGTGCATGGAAGAGGCCAGGATCAGCTCGGCGAAGCTCTTGAACACATGGGGGCGGATGGCCTCGCGCTCGAACGGACCGACCGAGACCATGACGTCCTGGTTCTTGGCCGCCACGGTGAAGTGGTTGCACCAGAACAAGGCCCAGCGCTCACGAAACCCATCGGCGGTCGTGGACGCCAGGCGGGCGCGGGCCAGGGCTTCCTCCGCCGCCAGTTCGTTGATGGGGATGGCCGCGTCGCGTCGCGACATATCGTTGGCCTTGGCTTCGCGCACGGCCACGCGGTACTCCTGAAAGGTCTTCCAGGACTCCTCCATGCTGGGCAGGGGCCTGCCCGAGCCGAAGTCGGTCTTCGGCGGGATCGGCCCCGTGGGCGCGGGGGGCGCCACGGATGCGCCGGCCATGGTTGACGACATACCGGCCTGCGCCATTTGCATCTGGGCATTGGCGACGGCGCCGGCCGGAACCTGACCCGCGGCGATGGCCGCGCCCGCCATGACCGGGGTGGGCGTCGGCGGCTTGGGCGGGGCGGGCGGCGGCGTGGCGGGAAGCGGAACGGTGACGGGTTCATCCGCGCCTTCGCGGCGGATCTGCGCCACCAGCCACCCGGCCGGATCGTGGCTCGCCGTATCGATTTCGCCGGGATGGGCGCCGAGGCCGAACCGCGTCACCGCAATCGCCGCCATAAGGGCCGTGTCGGCCATGGTTTGCTCCTCGCCTCGTCGCCCGACCGCCCTTACATAACGCGCTCGGCCCCCTCTTCCGTCGCAACCGGGATACAAAGTTTCAAACATGGCGCTTACGGACGCAGACAAGCTGATGCGGGTCCGCCGCTTCTATAAGGCGGCGGCGGCAGGCCCGGTGGAGGGTGGCCACGCCATCCTGCTCGATGGCCGGCCGGCCAAGACGGCCGGCGGCGGCAAGCTGATCACACCCACGTCGGACCTGGCCGAGGTGCTGACGGGTGAGTGGGCCGCCCAGGCCGAGTTCATCGATTTCTCCTACATGCCCGCCACGCGCCTCGCCTTTACCGCCATCGACCGGGGCGGAGAGGCGCATGCCGGGCTGGCCAAGGAAGCGGCGCGCTATGCCGGGTCGGACACGCTCTGCTATCCCGCGATCTCGCCCACGCCCCTGCTGCGCCGCCAGGACGCCCTTTGGACGCCGTGGCGCGACTGGGCGGAGCGCGAGCTTGGGCTGAGGTTTCAGACCGCCGGAGAGGCGCTGCATGTCAGCCAGCCGCCCGAGACGCTGGCGGGGGTGGAGCGGATCTCCGACGCCTTGGACGACTTCTCCCTCGCCGGCCTCGTCTTGGCCTGTGGTCTCTATGGCTCGGCCATCCTGGCCCTTGCGGTGCAGCGGCGCGCCCTGGACGCCGTCGAGGCCTTCGACCTGTCGCGGCTGGAGGAGGCGTTTCAGGCCGAGCAGTGGGGTCTCGACGCCGAGGCGGAGGCCCGCACCGAAGCCCTGCGCGAGGAAGCCGCCATGCTGGAACGATGGTTCGCGGCCCTGGCTTGAGCTAGACTTTCCAAACAGGAAAGTTATCACTTGCCGTTCTGGAAAGTCGTGATAGCTTTCCAATATGGAAAGTGGAGATCGGCCATGAGCGATCATTATGAATTCAACCCCTCGGACGCCCTCAGCGCCGTCCATGGCGCGCGCGCCGATCTCGCGGCGCGGCTGGACGAGGGGTCATGGAGCTATGACCTGATCTATTCGGCCCTCGCGGGGGTAATCGTCGGCGGCCAGGCCCTGCCCTGGGGTTGGAACCTTGCGGCCTCGCTCGGCGGCGCTGCGGCCCTGGGGCTGCTGGCGCGGGACTGGTCGCGGCGCAAGGGCGTTTGGGTCTGCGGGGTGACGCCGAGGCGCGCGCGCTGGGTCTCCCTCGGGCTCGGTGTGGGGATCGCCGCCGTTTCGGGCGTGGTCTTCCTCATGACCTACAATGGCGGATCGCGCTGGATCGCTTTGCCGGCGGCGCTGGCGGCGGCCATAATCGCCCTCATCGGCTCACGCCTGTGGCGGCGGGTGTTCAAGCTCGACCTGGCGGAGGATTTCGGCCCGTCGTCCATATCCTACGGACTGGTCCTGCTGCTGGGCGCGGCCGGACTCGCCGGGTCGGGTCTCGCGCACCTCATGGGCGCTCAGGAAATGCTGGTGGCATGGCTGCTCGGCGCGGGGCTGGGTATAAGCGCGGTGGCGGGGGCGATGATGCTGCGCCGAGCCTTGCGGGCTGGAGCGGCGCATTGATCGCCGTCCCGCAGTTCGACGCGGCGATCCACGCCCCCGGTCGGCTGCAGATCTGCGCCCTGCTGTCCGCGTCCGACCAGGTGGAGTTCGCCACCCTGCGCGAGGCGATCGGCGTGTCCGACTCGGTGCTCTCCAAGCATCTCAAGCTCTTGGAAGAGGCGGGCTATGTGCGGCCGCGCAAGGCCACGTCCGAGGGACGTCAGCGCACCTGGCTCAGCCTGACCAC
The DNA here is from genome assembly GCA_903862425.1 of uncultured Caulobacterales bacterium. Classification (GTDB taxonomy): domain Bacteria; phylum Pseudomonadota; class Alphaproteobacteria; order Caulobacterales; family Caulobacteraceae; genus CAIOYC01. The sequence goes on from CAIOYC010000009.1 coordinate 212,414, forward strand.
CGAGGGGCGGCGCGCCTTCGCCGCCCACGTGGCGGAGTTGACGCGCCTGGCCGGCCTGACGCGGGCAGCGGAATAGCTAGGCCGCGACCGGGTTGAACCACAGGGTCTGAATCTTGCCGGCGGGGCCGAAGCCGATCATCAGGTCGGCCTGACCGTTGGCGAACTGGCCGCGGTACTTCCACACGCCAGCAGGCGTATAGCCGCGATATTCCAGGCTCTTCAGCGCCCCGAGGCCGTTCAGCGTGCCGGCGACCACATCGCTCTTGGCCTTCACCGCATCGACGATGGCGCCTTCCATGTCGTCATAATTGGGCTTGCCCGACTCGAAGGCGGCGATGGTGGTGGTGAGAGCGGTTTCCGCCTTCTGCTCCTCGCCCGCAGGAGGGACGGGCATCTGCACCACATCGCCGGGCTTGGGGCCGACGGCGGGGTTCACGCCCCGCGGCGGCGTGGTTTGTGCGGCGGCGGTAGTCAAAGGCGCAAGGCTCAGGACGGCGGCGGCGATGAGGGTATGGACTTTCATGTGAGGTCTCCCCGACAGACGACAACAGGGCGCACCGGCGTGCGGCGCGGAAACTTGCCAGTTACAGCTTCGCCTTCTACCACGACCTCAGTGACTTTTCCGTGAGGACAGAGTGCAGCAGATACTCGAAGAACTCGAACGCCGCAGAGCCCATGCCCGCGCGGGCGGCGGGGAGAAGCGTACCCAGTCCCAGCACGCCAAGGGCAAGCTGACCGCGCGCGAACGGATCGCGCTCTTGATGGACGAAGGCTCGTTCGAGGAGTTCGACATGTTCGTCGAGCACCGCAGTCACGAGTTCGGCATGGAGACCCAGCGGGTGCCGGGCGACGGCGTCGTTACCGGCTGGGGCACCATCAACGGCCGGGTCATCTACGTCTTCTCCAAGGACTTCACCGTGTTCGGCGGCTCGCTCTCGGGCGCCCACGCGGCCAAGATCGTCAAGGTGCAGGAGCAGGCCATGAAGGTCGGCGCGCCGATCATCGGCCTGTTCGACGCGGGCGGCGCGCGCATCCAGGAGGGGGTGGAGAGCCTGGCCGGCTATGCGGACATCTTCCTGCAGAACGTGATGGCCTCCGGCGTCATCCCGCAGATCAGCGTCATCATGGGCCCGTGCGCGGGCGGCGACGTCTATTCCCCCGCCATGACCGACTTCATCTTCATGGTGCGCGACACCAGCTACATGTTCGTCACCGGGCCGGACGTGGTGAAGACCGTCACCAATGAGGTGGTCACCGCCGAGGAGCTCGGCGGCGCGCGCGTGCACGCCGGCAAGTCGGGCGTGGCGGAAGGCGCCTTCGACAACGACCTCGAGGCCCTGACCCAGGTGCGCCGCCTGGTGGACTTCCTGCCCCTGTCCAACCGCGAGAAGCCGCCGACGCGCGAGAGTTTCGACGAGGCGGATCGGGCGGAGAAATCCCTCGACACTCTCGTGCCATCCAACCCGAACAAGCCCTACGACATGAAGGAGCTGATCAACAAGGTCGTGGACGAGGCGGATTTCTTCGAGATTTCCGCCGACTGGGCCAAGAACATCATCACCGGCTTCGCCCGCCTGGACGGCCAGCCCATCGGCATCGTCGCCAACCAGCCGCAGGTGCTGGCGGGGGTGCTCGACATCGACTCCTCGCGCAAGGCGGCGCGGTTCGTGCGCTTTTGCGACGCCTTCAACATCCCGATCCTGACTTTCGTGGACGTGCCGGGCTTCATGCCGGGGACCAAGCAGGAGTATGGCGGCCTGATCAAGCACGGCGCCAAGCTCCTGTTCGCCTATGCCGAGGCCACCGTGCCCAAGATCACCGTCATCACGCGCAAGGCCTATGGCGGCGCCTATGACGTGATGAGCTCAAAGCACCTGCGCGGCGATTTCAACTATGCCTGGCCCACCGCCGAGATCGCGGTGATGGGCGCCAAGGGGGCGGTGGAGATCATCTTCCGCGCCGAAGCCAAGGACCCCGAAGCGCTGGCCGCCCGCGAAGCCGAATACAAGGCGAGGTTCGCCAACCCCTTCGTCGCCGCCGGCCTCGGCTACATCGACGATGTGATCATGCCGAGCGAGACCCGCCGCCGAGTGACCCGCGCGCTGAAGTCGCTCAAGGGCAAGGTGCTGGAGAACCCCTGGAAGAAGCACGATAATATTCCGTTGTAGTGTAAGGGGTTCCTCCATCTGATGAGTCATGGCCGGGCTTGACCCGGCCACAAGGCAGCTCCACGCGATACGCTGCCTCGTCCTCGGGTCAAGCCCGAGGATAACTCAATGGGAGAGCTAAGGCGGGCTAAACCTCGCCGTACCAACCGTCAGATAGGTCGCGCCATTCCGGGTTGAGCGCTTCGATGAGGGCCAGCTTCCAGGCCCGCGGCCAGTGCTTGATAGCGCGCTCGCGGCGGATGGCTTCAGCCATCTCGCCATGCACTTCGAACCACACGAGACGTGCACAGCCTCTCTCTTTCGAGAAGCCCGGAAACGCCCCTTGCTTGTGCTGAACTACGCGGGATTCCAAATCGCTGGTCGAGCCGGTGTAGATCGCGGCGTTGCGGCCGCTGGCCATGATATAGACGGCGATACAGTCATATTGCGCCACATGTTCAGGTTGCGCGGCCTGGCCCTCGGGTCAAGCCCGAGGGTGGCTCCGGAGGGATTAGGCGACCAGCCCAAACCCCACCGCCCGCTCCAGATCCGCCAGCAGCTGCGCTTCGCCGCTTACCTTGATCGCGTGCATCCCCAGCGCGGCGGCGGGTTTGCAGTTGATGCCGAGGTCGTCGAGGTAGATGCAGGCGCTGGCGGGGATGCCGATGGCGTCGATCATCATCTGGTAGATGCGCGGGTCGGGCTTGCGCACGCCGGCCTTGGAGCTTTCGATCAACACATCGAACTGCGCCATGATATCGGCCACCACCGCGGCCTTCTCCATGGACGACGCCATTCCCGCGCCCGAGCCGGTCTTCACGTTGTTGGTGATGCAGCCGACCTTCAGCCCCCTGGCCTTGCAGGCCTTCAACGCCGCGACCACCTTCGGCCGCACATCGCCGGAGAGCAGGGGCAGGACGTCCGCGCCCGGCACGTCGTGGCCGAGAGCGAGCGCCTCTTCGCGGAACAGGCGGTCGAAGTCGGCCGTGGTGATCTCGGCCCGCTCGAACAGGGCCCAGGCATTGTGGTCGGGGCGTGTGGCGTTGACCGTGCGGATGAAGTCGTGCGGCAGCCCGCGCGCCTTCTCATAGCGGTTGAACGCCTCGAACGGCGAGGTGGTGAAAACCCCGCCGAAATCCCAGATCACCGCCTCGATCTTCGTCTCAACCACACCCGCACCTCCGGTTTCACGACTGGCTAAGGCCGACGGGCCTGGATGTCCATGAGGCCGCAGCCGGGCAGGCGTGTTGGTCCGGGGTTTGCTCGCCTGTCGAGCGAACGAAGCGGGGCGAACCAAAACGGGACGCCCAGCCGACCAGAGGGCTTATCGATGCGTACTCAAATCCTGCTGACCACCGCCGCGCTCCTGCTGTCCGCGCCGTTGGCGGCCTGCGCGAGCGAGGGCGCCTATCATGCGCCGGCCGCCAACGGATACGGAGCCGCTTATGGTGGAAACGTCACGGCGGTGAGTAATGCGGTGGCCGCCGACGACGGCCTGCTGCCCGAACCGCCGGCCAACGCCCATGCCGGCCAATGCTTCGCCAAGGTGGTGGTCCCCGGCCAGCCGGTCTATGGTCCGCCGAGCCTGCAGCCGCACATGCGTTGGGTGCAAACCCCGCCTCAGCAGGGCACCATCGGCCCGGTGTGGTGCCAGGTTTGGGAGCAGGGTTATCAGCCCACCGTCAGCTTCACGCCGGAACGCTATGGCTGGATCCGCGTGATCTGCGACAAGGACGCCACGAAGGACAAGATCGGCCACATCCAGCACCGCCTGCACGATTGGGGTTACTACCAAGGCGGCTACGAGGGCCAGTACGACGCCGCCACCGCCGAAGCCGTGAAGCGCTTCCAAGCCGAGCGCCACGTCGAGCACGGCGGCTATCTCAGCTACAAGACCATGGAGATGCTGGACACTGCGCCGCCCGCGCCCGTGATCGCGCCGCCGGTCGGCTATGCCCAAGGGTATCAAGGCGGTGGTTACGCCGCCGGCGGTTATGCCTTCCAGCAACAGCAGACCTTTGTGGCCCCGCCGGTTTACCAGCAGCCGATCTATGCGCCGCCGCCGGTCGCCTACGCGCCGCAACAGGTGTTCGCGCCGCAGCAGCCGTGCACTCAATGCCAACCACCCGCTCCGCCGCCCTGCGGTCCGGCCCCCTGCCAGGGCGGCTATCAGCAAGCGGGCTACGGTCAGGGCTACGGTCAGGCCGCCTATGGTCAGAGCGTTCCGGGCCGTGGCTATGGCGTCCAGCGCCAGTGGCTGAGCTGGTCCGGCAAGTCGGGCTACTGATCCGGCGACGAGGGGAGCCTAGCTCCCCTTGAACGCCGGCTTCCGCTTGGCGACGAAGGCGTCCATGCCTTCCTTCTGGTCGTCGAAGGCGAAGAGCGAGTGGAACAGGCGCCGCTCCAGCGCCACGCCCTGGGTCAGGGTCGTGTCGTAGGCGGCGTTGACCATTTCCTTGTTCATCATCACGGCGAGGGGCGACTGGGCGGCGATCTTCCTCGCCACCGCCAGGGCTTCGGCGATCAGGTCGGCGGCGGGGACGATGCGGCTGACCAACCCCGCGCGTTCGGCCTCGGCGGCGTCCATCATGCGGCCGGTGAGCACCATCTCCATGGCCTTGGACTTGCCGACGAAGCGGGTCAGGCGCTGAGTCCCGCCGATGCCGGGGGCGACGCCGAGATTGATCTCCGGCTGGCCGAACTTCGCGTTGTCCGCCGCCAGGATGAAGTCGCAGATCATGGCCAGCTCGCACCCGCCGCCCAGCGCATAGCCGGCGACGGCGGCGATGATCGGCTTTCTGAACCGCTCGATGGCGCGGGCCTGGGCGGTGAAGAAGTCCTCCTTGAACATCTGCGCATAAGTCTTGGTCGACATCTCCTTGATGTCCGCACCGGCGGCGAAGGCGCGCTCCGAGCCGGTCAGCACCACGCAGCCGATGGCGTCGTCGCCCTCGATCTCGCCCAGCAGCGCAGCAAGTTCGCCGAGCAGGGTGGAGTTCAGCGCGTTCAGCGCTTCGGGCCGGTTCAGCCGCACCAGCGCCACACCGTCCGCGCGCTCCACCAGCAGGGTTTCATAGGTGTCGGCCATGGGGGGTCCTTCGCGTTTGCACGCCTTGTAAAACGTCCGCCCATCCCCGCGAAGGCGGGGACCCAGGCTTTTTTTATTCAGACCGGGCGCGACTGCTCAACCTGGATCCCCGCTTGCGCGGGGATGAGCGGCATTAATGCTGGCAGTCCGGGCAGAAGAAGGTGGAGCGGCCGCCCTGGACGATGCGGCGTATCTCGCCCTTGCACGGCGGGGGGCACGGTTCGCCCTCGCGGCCATAGACCCGGAACCGGTGCTGGAAATAGCCGAGTTCGCCATCGGCGGCGCGAAAATCGCGCAGGGTGGAGCCGCCCGCTTCGATGGCGTCGGCCAGCACCGCCTTCACTGCTTCGACCAGACGCTTCAGTTCCGCCGGCTTGAGCGATCCGGCCGGTCGTTCCGGATGGATGCGGGCGCGGAACAGGGCTTCGGAAACGTAGATGTTACCCAGGCCCGCAACGATCCGCTGATCCAGCAGCGTGACCTTGATGTTCTGCTTCTTGCCCTTGAGCGCCGCCCCGAGCGCCTTGGCGTTGAAGTCCTCGCCGAGCGGCTCCGGGCCCAGACCCTTGAAGTATGGGTGTTCCGACAGCGCATCGGTGCGGATCAGGTCCATGTAGCCGAACCGGCGCGCGTCGTTGAAGGCGATCCGCGCCCCGCGATCCGTCTCGAACACGATGTGGGTGTGCTTGGGATCGTCGCCGGCCTGGTGGTGGAACTGGCCGGGCTTGCGCTCGCCGACCAGAAAACGGCCCGTCATGCCGAGGTGAGCCACCAGGGTCTCGCCCGTATCGAGCTCGGCCACCAGATACTTGGCCCGCCGGTCGAGACGCCTGATCGTCGCCCCTTCCAGCCGGTGGACAAAATCGTCGGGCAGGGGAAAGCGCAGGTCGGGCCGGTTCTGCACCACCCGTGTCAGTTTGGCGCCCTCCAGATGGGGCTGCAGCCCCCGGCGCACGGTCTCGACCTCGGGTAATTCGGGCATGGCGTCGTCCTAACCGCCTCGTGATAAAGCTTCCAGCCCGTTGAGTCCGTCGAGGTCCCCATGCGTCCGTTGTCGATCGTCCGCCCGGTCCTGGCCGCCCTGGCCCTGGCCATCGGCGCCCCGGTGGCGGGCCACGCTCAAACATCAGCGCCGCCCCCGCCCTCGTCCCCGCCTGCGGTCGGGATGGTCCAACAGCCCTGTGCGCCGGGTGCGTCCGGCCGCTCACCCGCCATGGAGACCTTCGCCCGAGCCATGGTGCAGGATGGTCCGATCGACCCCACCGCCATGAGGGGCTACGCCAGGGAGGCCGCCGAGAACGGCAAGGCGGACGAGGTCCGGCTCAAGAACGACTGGGCCGACCTGTGCCGCTATCGCGCCGCCAACGAGGCGCTGAAACCTGGCGAAGCCAAGGTGGTCTTCATCGGCAACTCCATCACCGAACTGTGGCGCGCGGCCGATCCGGAGCTGTTCACCAACGGCGTCGTCGATCGCGGCGTCAGCGGTCAGACCAGCGGCCAGACCCTGTTGCGCTTCTATCCGGACGTGGTGGCCCTGCATCCCCGCGTGGTCCACATCATGGTCGGCACCAACGACGTTGCGGGCAATAATGGCCCCAGCCGGCCCGAGGACCTGAAGAACAACGTCCGCGCCATGGTCGATATCGCCAAGGCGCACCACATCGCCGTGATCCTCGCCTCGATCACGCCCGCTTCCAGCTTTTCGTGGCGCAAGGAACTGCATCCTGCGGCGCAGATCGTCGCCCTGAATGCCTGGCTGTCGGATTTCGCCCGTCAGGAAGGGCTGACCTATGCGGACTATTACCGCGTCCTCGTCGGCCCCGACGGCGGCATGATGCCGGGCAAGAGCCGCGACGGCGTGCATCCGCTGGTCTCCGGCTACGCGCTGATGAAACCTCTGGCGCAGGCGGCCATCGCCAAGTCCATGGCCGCGTCGAAGCGATAGGCGCGGCGTGACTTTTCCTCTAATCACCAGCGCATGAGCGAAGCCTCCACCGCCAAGGCCACCTTCGGGTTCAAGGATGTCGACGCCGCCGAAAAGGCGGGCCTGGTGCGCGGCGTATTCGACAAGGTCGCCGGCAAGTACGACCTGATGAACGACCTGATGAGCGCGGGCGTGCATCGGCTGTGGAAGGACATGACCGCCGCGCGGCTGAACCCTCAGCCCGGCGAGACCATCATCGACTGCGCGGGCGGCACCGGCGACATCGCCCGTCGCCTGGCCAAGCTGGCGCGGCAAGCGAAGAAGCGGCGCGGCGGTCGCGATGCACGCATCTTCATCATCGACTACAATGCCGAGATGGTCGCCGCCGGGCGCGAGAAGGGCCTCGATCCGGAGATCGCGGCCTGTGTCGGCGACGCCCAGCGCCTGCCGCTGCCCGACGCCAGCGCCGACGCCTATGTGATCGGCTTCGGCATCCGCAACGTCACCGATATTCCGACGGCGCTGCGCGAGGCGCGGCGAGTGCTGAAGCCGGGCGGTCGCTTCCTGTGCCTGGAGTTCTCGCGGCCCCGCGCCATGCCGCTGCGCACGGCCTATGACGCCTATTCCTTCAGCGTCATCCCCCGCATCGGCGAAATGGTGATGAACGACAAGGACAGCTACCAGTACCTGGTGGAGTCCATCCGGCGCTTCCCTAACCAGGATGACTTCGCCCGCATGATCCGCGAGGCCGGCTTCAGCAATGTCGGCTACACCAATTTCACCGGCGGCGTCGCGGCGCTGCACCACGGCTGGGCGATCTAGCCGGTGGCAGGCGGCCTAGCCTCATTCTTCAGACTGGTCGGATCGGCTTGGGTGCTAGCCCGGCATGACGCGCTGATCCCGCGCGAGATCGAGCCGGCTCTGCCGCCGAGCCTGAGATTCGCCGGACGGGCTGTTCGCCTTTTCGCCGGGGGCGAGGCCAACAAGGGCCGCCCGGGACAGCGTCTGGCGCACGCCTTTCAGCAGCTCGGTCCGGTGGCGATCAAGCTCGGCCAACTGCTTTCCACCCGCGCCGACATCTTCGGGACCGAGTTCGCCGAGGATCTCGGCCACCTGAAGGATCGCCTGCCGGCCTTCCCGGTGGAGCAGGCGCGCGCCATTGTCGAACTGGCCCTCGACAAGAAGATCGAGCAGTTGTTCTCCAGTTTCGAACCGGCCATCGCCGCCGCCTCGATCGCCCAGGCCCATCCCGCGGTCCTGCTCGACGGGCGGAAGGTGGCGGTGAAGGTGCTGCGCCCCGGCATCGAGCGGCGCGTGGCCGTCGATGTGGGCGCCATGCGCATGGCGGCCGGCCTGGCCTATCGGTTCGCCGTCGAGGCGCGGCGGCTGGAGACGATCCAGCTGGTCGAGACCGTGGCCCGGTCGCTTGAGCTTGAGCTGGACCTTCGCCTCGAAGCTTCCGCCGCTTCAGAACTCGGTGAGGTCATGGCCAAGGACGGCTTCATGTCCGCACCGGCCGTGGTGTGGGAGGGGGTCGCGCGCCGGGTCCTGATCCTCGAATGGGTCAAGGGCCACGCCCTGTCCAAGCCTGAGACGCTGGACCTACCGGGCCTCAACCGGCACGCCCTGGCCGACAAGGTGGTGCAGGCCTTCCTCAGCCAGGCGCTGAACCACGGCGTCTTTCATGCGGATATCCACGAGGGCAACCTGTTCGTGGATGCGCCGTCCGGCCTCTATGCCGTGGATTTCGGCATCGTCGGACGGCTCGGCCCGGTGGAGCGGCGCTTCCTGGCCGAGATCCTTTGGGGCTTCCTGCAACGCGACTACCAGCGCGTGGCCCAGGTTCATTTCGATGCCGGCTATGTCCCCGCGCGCCACAGCGTGGCCGACTTCGCCCAGGCCCTGCGCGCCGTGGGCGAACCGGTGGCGGGGCGCAAGGCCTCGGACGTGTCGATGGGTCGGCTGCTCGAGCTCCTGTTCGAGATCACCGCCATCTTCGACATGCACCTGCGACCGGAACTCGTCTTGCTGCAGAAGACCATGACCACGGTCGAGGGCGTCGCGCGCCGGCTGGAGAAGGATCACGATCTGTGGTCTGCGGCGCGCCCCATCGTCCAGACCTGGATCGCTCGTGAACTCTCCCCCATAGCCCGCGCGCAGCGGCTGGCCGAGCAGGGGACGCGGATCGTGGAAGGGTTGGCCCGCTGGGCGGAGAACCCCCATCCGGCGCCGGTTGTCATCGAGCCTCAACGGAGCAGCGGTTGGTGGACGGGGCTCTCGGTCGGCCTTTCCGTCGGCGCACTCGTGATCGCGCTCCTGGCCTTGCTCCATCGCGTCTAGCCGCGCCGGACCTCCAGCGGCAGGTCTCCGAACAGCAGGGGCTCACGCGAAGTGGCGGCGCGCTCGATGTTGCGCAATTTCAGCTTGGTCGAGACGCCCCCGGGAGCGGAAAAGCCGCCGGTCTTGCCGTCGGCGGCCACCACTCTATGGCAGGGCACGATGATCGGAATGGGATTGGCCCCCAACGCCTGGCCCACCGCGCGTGACAGGCTTACGTCCCCGAGGCGGCGAGCGATGTCGCCATAGGTCAGCGTCTGACCGAAGGGGATGGCGTGGGTAATGTTCCACACCTGCCGTTCCAGCTCCGAGCAGCCGTCCTGATCGAGCGGGATGTCGCTCAGATCCACCGCCTCGCCGCGGGTCAGCGCCCTGATCCTCCCGGCGGCCTGCAGAATGAAGGCAGGCGGGTCACGCACCTCGGCGTGTGGTCGGCGCCGTTTGAGGCGCACCAGCGTGGCCTCGGCGGTCGGTTCGGGCAGGGCGGCGCCCGTAAGGCCATGCTCGCTCCAGGCCAAACCGCAGGGGCCGATGGCAGTGTCGAAGATGTATAGGCCCTGGACCATGCCCGGACTTTACGCCTGGACGGTTTCTGCGACGACCCGGTTCTTGCTAGCCCGCTATGATCTTCTGCAGCACGGTTGTGATGTCGGCGGCGGTGAATGGCTTTTGTAGCGTCGGGCGCCCCTTCCAGGCGTCTGGAAGTCCGCCCGCGCCATAACCGGTAGCGAAGGCGAAGGGGACCCCACGCTTGGCCAGGGCTTCGGCCACGGCGAAGACGGGTTCGCCGGCGAGGTTCACGTCGAGAATGGCGATGTCGAACTCGACCGAAAGGTCTGAGGCCTTTTCCACCGCTTCGCCCACGCGGGTCGCCGTGGCGACGACCACGCAGCCTTCGTCGGCCAGCATGTCCTCCACCAGCATGGCGACCAGCGCCTCGTCCTCGACCAGCAGGACGCGCTTACCGTTCAACGCGGTATCGTCACTCAAACTCAACGCCCCGTTCCGCCGTTGCCGGCATAAGTAGACTTATCACGCTATGTTTCACGCCGCCGTGGCGGCCACAACAGAATTCAGAGCTTGGCCATTACGTTCCTTCAAGCGCCGCAAGATTTCGTCCGCCAGTCGGTCGGTCTCCAACAGGGGCGGGTAAGTCCAGGCGGCGTAATCTCCGGTAAAGGGGCGGATGATCCCGCGCGCGGTGAGGTCGGCGTGGAAGAGACGCTTGCGGCGCTGGGCGCCATCGACCGCGGCGATGAAGATGGGTTTGCCCGTCGAGGCCGCCTCTGCGACCATATTTACCGAGTCCTCGGTGACCACGAAGGCGTCGGCGGCGGCCATGAAGGCGAAATAGGGGTTCTCGCCATCACCGTTCCAGATCAGTCCGGGCAGGGGCGACAGCTTTTCGGTCAGGATCGCGCGGGCTGCGTCGGGCGTGCGACGCGAGAAGGTCACCAGCAGCGATCCGCCGGACTGGCTCACCATCCGCTCCAGCTTGTCGGCCAACTCCGCTGCGCAGGCGGTCGAGATGTCGAAGGCTTTGGACTTACCGCCAACCAGGACTGCGATGCGCGGATGGGGCAGGGGATCGATCCGGGCACGAAAATCCGCGACATCCTGTGCGAGCCGTTCCGGCGTAACCCGATGGGGCGAGCCGGTAATGGCAAAGATGCCTTCGCCCTGAATCTCGTCGTGGCGCGGTGGGGCCACAAGGTCGAAAAGGGCGGCTGGGAGGCGCGGATCCTGTACCTGCACCACGAACGTTCGGCCGCCCGAGCGTCGCCGCATGCGGATGGACAGCGGCAGGCTGGCCCGCCCGGCCGCGATCCACAGGTCAGGAAAGGGCGCAGAGAAGTCGCTCGAACGCGACGACATGCCCCAGGGCGGCGCCGGGTTCAGCCAGGGTGGCAACGGATCGAGATAGCCTTTCCAGCCCACCCGCTTGCGCACGATCTGCGCCGAAATGCGCCGCGCCACGGCTTCGGCCAGACCGAGTACCTGATTGTCGATGCCGGCCCGGCCATCGCCGACGGCCCAGATGGAAAGCGGCGTCACCAAGATGGGCCGGTCAGGCCCACTCGATCTTCAGGATCTCATAGGCCTTGACGCCCGAGGGGGTGGAGACCTCGACCATGTCGCCTTTTTCCTTGCCCATCATGCTTCGGGCGAGGGGCGAGGTGAGCGACAGGCGCCCGGCCTTCACATCGGCCTCGTGCTCGCCGACGATCTGATAGCGGGCTTCGTCCTCGGTGTCCTCGTCGACCACGGTCACGGTGGCGCCGAACTTGACCTGCTTGCCCGACAGCCGCGAGACGTCGATGACCTGGGCGCGGGCCATCTTGTCCTCGATCTCGGCGATGCGGCCTTCGATCCAGCCCTGGCGCTCCTTGGCGGCATGATACTCGGCGTTCTCCGAGAGATCGCCATGCGATCGCGCTTCGGCGATCGAGGCGATCACGCTCGGCCGTTCCTGCGTCTTCAAACGCTTCAGCTCTTCGTCGAGGACGCGATAGCCCTCGCCGGTCATCGGCACTTTTTCCATATGGGATAAGTCGCTCGTCGCCCTTTGGGGAGGTCTTGAATCAGAAAATCCGGCCGCGGGCGGAAACGTCCGGGGGCTAAGAGGATAGAGAAGCCTGTCGGTTAATTCAAGATCATGGGTTATTCCACAACGTCGCAATGCGGGCGGCTTCGCGCTGGCCTTGTTCGTAGCCGGCGCGGGCGATGGCGGCGCGGTCCTTGGCCTCCATCATGTTCATGCCAAAAACATCCAGGCTGGCATCGTCCGGCGTGATCAGCAGGGCCTCACCTTCGGGCGCGAGTTTGGCCATTTCGGTTTCCACGCGCCCTATCTGCATCTCCCGTCCCAGGCGGCCGACCACGGCGATCGCCACCACGCGCCGCGCGCCCTTGACCAGGTCGATGCAGGTGGCCGAGCGCACGCCGCCGTCCACGTAGCGCCGGCCCTCGATGGTGATCGGCGGGAAGATGCCAGGCACCGAACAGGACGAGGCAACGGCGGCGGCGAGGGACACGCCGTCGGTCTTGTCCCAGACCCGGAAGGCGCCGGTTAGGGCGTCCACGGCGGTGCAGGCAAAGCTGTCCGGCCAGGGTAGATCCGCGAGGGTGCGGCCGAAGCCCTCGATGAAGGCTTGCTCGGGAATGGTTTCGCTGCGCAGTGCCAGGGCCCCCATTTCGCGGCGGCGATCCTCGGCGGTCTCGCCCTCGGCCAGCGGCTTCATGAACAGGGCGATGAGAGGAGTCAGATCGGGCTTGGGCATACGCTCGGCGCTGGCCGGCTTGCCCGCCGCGCGTTCGGCGACGTCCTTTTCGCCTAGGGCGATCTGGGCTTCGTAGAGGGTCTTGGCGGGACGTCCGGACGCCACCTGCGCGCCGACGAAGGAGCCTGCGGAGGTGCCGAGCACCCGATCCGCTTGGCCTAGGTGTACGCCCTCGGCCTCCAGACCTGCGGCCAGTCCGGCTTCCCAGGCGATGCCCACCGGGCCGCCGCCGCCGAGCACCAGGGCGCGGTCAAGCATAGGCATAGGGTCCACCCTTCTCCAGCGCCCGTTGATAGGCGGCGCGGCCGTGGATGCGCTTCAGGAAGGCCTGCAGGCGGGGATAGCGCTTATCCAGACCACCGCGGCTCGCGGCGGCCTCCACGGGAAAGCTCATCATGATGTCGGCGGCGGTCATCTCCTGCCCGGCGAACCAGGGCGTCTTGTCGAGCACGCCTTCCCAATAGCCGATGTGCAGATCGAGCTGTGGCTGGATGAAACTTTTCATGGCCGTGGCGGTGATGCCCTTGACGATCGGCTTGACGAAGAAGGGCGCCCGCTCGGGCAGAACACCGAATACCAGGGACAGAAGGAGCGGCGGCATGGCGGACCCCTCGGCGTAGTGCAGCCAGTAATCGAGGGAGAGGCGCTCGGGCGTCCCGTCCTGCGGCGTCAGGCGACCGGCGGCGTAATGGGTGAGGATGTAGTCGATGATGGCGCCGGTCTCGGCGAGCACCTTGCCGTCGTCGGTCACCACCGGCGACTTGCCGAGGGGATGAATCGCCTTCAGCTCCGGCGGGGCCAGCATGGTCTTGGGATCGCGCTGGTAGTGCTTGATCTCGTAGGGCAGCTCCAGCTCCTCCAGGAGCCACAGGATGCGCTGGGAGCGGGAATTGTTAAGGTGATGGACGGTCAGCATCCGCCGACCTTAGCGCGACTTCTCCGCCTTCGCGAGCAGGGCGTCGGGACGGACCAGGCGGAAGGCGTGGCTCTCCTCGGCGAAGGTGTTCAGGAAATAGCCGTGACCCGCGCCGTAGAAGACAAGGATGCGCTCGTCAGGCCTGGCGTTCAGGCGCACCAGATTGGTGAAGATCTTGAGGTTGCGGCCATACCAGCCGCCCACCCAGTTGGCGCCGACATTGTTCTCCGGCGTACCCATCATGGCGATGTCGTAATAGGCGCGGTGCATGTCGAGCAGGCTGGCGGGCCGATTGAGCACGCGCAGGAAGCCGGCGACAGTGTGGGTGCGGATCAGCTCGGTCTCTTCCTCATCGACCTTTGGGTCGCGCAACGCGTCATAGCGCGCCTCTTCATGGGCGGCCTTGGCCCCGGCTGGCCAGTCATAGTCCTCGTCCTTGCCGGGAAAGTTCTCGTTCCAGTCCACGGCGTCGACGCGGGGCAGGTCCAGCTTGGCGGCGAGGCGCAGGGCCAACTGGTCGCGCTCGTTGGCGGTGAGCTTCAGCCTGCCCGCGCGATAGTCGGCATAGCGCTTGTCGAGGCCGGCCTGGTCGCTGTGCGGCCACTCGACGGCGATATGGGTCGGCTTCCAGGTGGCGAGGATATCGACCAGGCGCACGATCTCGGCCTGGCGCTTCGGGGCCAGCACATCATCGACCTGGGCATTGTGGACGTCGCGATTGGGATTGGCCAGGTGGACCATGCCGAGCACCATAATCTGCGGTCGCTCCACCAGCGGACGCTTGCCGAGCAGCGGCGAGGGCGGGCCGGCCAGGGCGGCGGGCGCGGCGAGGATCAGCGTCAGGGCGAAGAGAAGGGGGCGCAGCATGGGCTGACCGTGCCACCGGGCCTGGCCGCGACTCAAGTTACCGATTGGTCAGTCGGCGGCGCATTAGCCAGGGGCGCCATCCAGGTGACGAGGTCCCAGGCGTTGCGGACGGCGATCAGCAGCAGGGCCAGCAGGCACAACGCCACCCCGTTGCAGGCCAGGTCGCGGATCATGTCGGTGGCCAGGATGGCGCTCTCCAGCGCCAGATAGATCAACGGCGGGATGATGCCGTAGCACCAGACGTCGGACAGATAGGTGGTCGACTTGGTCTCGCGCCACAGTTGGGCGGCCTGCCAGCCGATGACCAGCGCGTAGCCGAGCCCGTATGCCCCGCCGAGCGCCATCACCGCCTCGTGCACGCCGGGCGTGAGCTTGGGCGTCAGCGCCACGGCGCTCAGCGTCAGCACCGCGGGGAGGTTGAACACGGTGGGCGTCATGAACAGGCGCTGGCCGCGCTCAACCTTGCTGCGGTCGCGGCCACGGGTCAGCGTCGTCACCACGAACATCAGCCCGATCAGCGACGCGCTCGCCGAGCCCAGCAGGAAGTAGAAATTGCCCCAGCCTTCGAACATGGGGCCACCCTATCAGATCACTGGTAGCTCTGCAGCGGGCGGACCTCGAGGTCGCCATCGGCAAGGGCGCGGATGGCCTGGGCTGCCGCCAGGGCTCCTGCCGTGGTTGTGTAATATGGAATCTTCATCATCAGGGCCGTGCGGCGCAGGGAAAAGCTATCCTCCACCGACTGCTTGCCCTCCGTGGTGTTGAAGACGAGCTGGATGTCGCCGTTCTTCATGGCGTCGACCACGTTGGGGCGGCCCTCCAGCACCTTCTTGATCCGTTCCACCGGGATGCCCTTCGACTCCAGGTAGCCGGCGGTGCCGGCGGTGGCGATGACCTTGATGCCGTGCTCCACGAGGTGGCGGGCGGGGGCCTCGATCCAGGCCTTGTCGGCGTCCTTGACCGAGACAAAGGCCGCGCCGGACTGAGGCAGAACGGTCCCGCCGCCGAGCTGGCTCTTGGCGAAGGCGCGGGCGAAGGCGGCGCTGCGATGCTCGCCGGGACGCACCCAGTCCAGGCCCATCACTTCGCCGGTGGAGCGCATTTCCGGGCCGAGCAGGGTATCGACGCCGGGGAAACGGGCGAAGGGGAAGACCGCCTCCTTCACCGCGATGTGGTCTTTCGCGATCTCCTTCAGACCGAAGTCTGCCAGGCGCTCGCCGGCCATCACCTTGGCGGCGATGGAGGCCACGGGCGCGCCGATGGCCTTGGCCACGAAGGGCACGGTGCGGCTGGCGCGGGGGTTTACCTCCAGCACATAGATGCGCGGGGCGGCCGAGTGGGGCTCCTCGATGGCGAACTGCACGTTCATCAGGCCCTTGACGTTCAGGGCCTTGGCCATGGCCTCGGTCTGGCGTTTCAACTCGGCGATGGTCTCGACGGTGAGCGAGAAGGGCGGGAGCGAACAGGCGCTGTCGCCGGAGTGCACCCCCGCCTCCTCAATATGCTCCATCACCCCAGCCACGAACACGGTTTCGCCATCAGCGATGGCGTCCACGTCCACCTCGGTGGCGCGCGACAGGTAGTGGTCGAGCAGGATGGGGTGATCGGCGTCAATCTCGCCGGCATTGGCGATGTAGCGCTCAAGGTGCGCCGGATCGCGGATGATCTCCATGCCGCGCCCGCCGAGCACGTAGGATGGGCGCATGACAAAGGGGTAGCCCAGGGTCTCGCCCTTGCTGCGCGCCTCGTCCCAGCTGCGGGCCGTGGCGTTCTCGGGTTGCATCAGGCCGATCTGGTGCAGCATCTGCTGGAAGCGTTCGCGGTCTTCGGCGAGGTCGATGGCGTCCGGCGTGGTGCCCAGGATGGGGACGCCCGCCTGCTCTAGCGCATGGGCCAGCTTCAGCGGGGTCTGCCCGCCGAACTGGACGATCACCCCCGCCAGCGTGCCCTTGGACTGCTCCACATGGATCAGCTCCAGCACATCCTCGGCCGTGAGGGGTTCGAAATAGAGCCGGTCGGAGGTGTCGTAGTCGGTGGAGACGGTCTCGGGGTTGCAGTTGACCATGATGGATTCGATGCCGAGGTCCGCCAGGGCGAAGGCAGCATGGCAGCAGCAGTAGTCGAACTCGATCCCTTGGCCGATCCGGTTGGGACCGCCGCCGAGGATGATGGCCTTCTTGCGGTCCGTCGGCTGGCTTTCGCACTCGGCGGGTTGGCCGAAGGCGCCGGTCTCGTAAGTGGAGTACATGTAGGGCGTCTTCGCCTCGAACTCGGCGGCGCAACTGTCGACCCGCTTGAAGACGGGGCGGACGTTGAGGCTGTGCCGGAACGCGGTAACGTCCGCCTCCTTGCCGTGGGTCAACTTGGCGAGCCGTGCGTCGGAAAAGCCCATGGCCTTCAGCTTGCGTAGCTCGGCTGCGTCCCGCGGCAGGCCGCCTGCGCGTACCCGGCCCTCGGCCTGAACGATCTCGGCGATCTGGCGCAGGAACCAGGGTTCATAGGAACAGGCGGCGGCGATTTCCTCCACCGTCAGCCCGTGGCGGAAGGCCTGGGCGATCACCAGGAGGCGGTCGGGCGCGGGAACGCCAAGGCGGCGAACGACGGCGGCCTTTTCGTTGTCGAAGTCCGCAA
Source organism: uncultured Caulobacterales bacterium (assembly GCA_903862425.1). GTDB lineage: Bacteria > Pseudomonadota > Alphaproteobacteria > Caulobacterales > Caulobacteraceae > CAIOYC01. The sequence goes on from CAIOYC010000009.1 coordinate 229,605, forward strand.
CGCCCTCGATGGATACCTCGTCGAAGCCGGTCAGGCCGGTCTCCAAGCCGCGCAGGGCCTTCTGCACGCTCTCCTTGAAGGTGCGGCCCATGGCCATCACCTCGCCGACGCTTTTCATGGAGGTGGTGAGGGTGGCCTCGGCGCCCGGATACTTCTCGAAGGCGAAGCGCGGGATCTTGGTGACCACATAGTCGATGGTCGGCTCGAACGCGGCGGGGGTGGCGCCGGTGATGTCGTTCATCAGTTCGTCGAGGGTGTAGCCGACCGCCAGCCGCGCCGCGACCTTGGCGATGGGGAAGCCGGTAGCCTTGGAGGCGAGGGCTGACGAGCGCGATACGCGCGGGTTCATCTCGATCACCACCATGCGCCCGTCGCGCGGGTTCACCGCGAACTGCACATTGGAGCCGCCAGTCTCAACACCGATCTCGCGCAGCACGTCTATGCTGGCGCGGCGCATCCACTGATACTCTTTATCCGTGAGGGTGAGGGCCGGAGCGACGGTGATGGAGTCGCCCGTATGCACGCCCATCGGATCGATGTTTTCGATGGAGCAGATGATGATGCAGTTGTCCGCCTTGTCGCGGACCACCTCCATCTCGTACTCCTTCCAGCCGAGCACGCTCTCTTCCACCAGCACCTCGGTGGTGGGGGACAGGTCGAGGCCGCGCTCCACGATCTCGCGCACCTCCTCCATATTGTAGGCGATGCCGCCGCCGGTGCCCGCCAGGGTGAAGGAGGGGCGGATGATGGCGGGCAGGCCGACGAACTCCACCGCATCGGCGGCCTCGTCGATATGGTGGATGGCGCGGGACTTCGGCGATTCCAAGCCCAGCTTGTCCATGGCGTCGCGGAACTTCTGCCGATCCTCGGCCTTGTCGATGACCTCGGCCTTGGCCCCGATCATCTCCACATCATACTTGGCGAGGGCGCCCATGCTCTCCAGCGCCAGGGCGCAATTCAGCGCCGTCTGACCGCCCATCGTCGGTAGCAGGGCGAAGCCCTTGGAGCGGTCGCCGCGCTCCTTTTCGATCACCTTGGCGACCATTTCGGGCGTGATCGGCTCCACATAGGTGGCGTCCGCCACCTCCGGGTCGGTCATGATCGTGGCCGGGTTCGAATTGACCAGCACGATTCGGTAGCCCTCGGCCCGGAGCGCCTTGCAGGCCTGCACACCGGAATAGTCGAACTCGCACGCCTGGCCGATGACGATCGGGCCGGCGCCGATGATCAGGATGGTGTGAAGGTCCGTGCGTTTGGGCATCGTGGTCTCGCGCGCGTAGGCGGACGCGCGTCGAGCGCCCTGGCCGGCTGACATGCAGGTTAAGCCGCTCGTCTAGAGACGGGAGGAGGGCGGCGCAACCCCGCAGGAGTCTCGGCCGCGCGATCAGCTTCCCGGCCTGCCCGATCGTGGCCAATTGAGGCTGATATGTGTTGCGTTGATGCCACCGACGTCAAAATGTGACCGTCCAGCGGCTGGTTAGCGACAGTCTTGCGAATTTAGCGTGGACGGAGCGCCCAAATGTGTCCTTAAACCGAAATCTGTAACGCGGCCGGGGAAGCCTGGCGCGCCAAGAGGGGATATTTGTATGCGCCGTAACGTTCTTTTGTGCTCGACCGTCCTTGCGGGCGTGATGATGAGCGCTCCTGCCTTCGCCCAATCGACAAGCGATACGGCGGGTGACAAGGCGAATGCGCCGACCGACGTGGTCGTCACCGGTTCGCGCATCAAGCGCGACTCTTTCACCGCGCCCGACCCGATCCAGGTCATCACCGCCGAGCAGGCCACCCTGTCCGGCTACGCCGACACGGCCTCGCTGCTGCAGCAGTCGTCGATCGCCACCGGCACGTTCCAGACGGGCGACCAGCTGACCGGCTACGTCACCACCGGTGGCGCCGGCAACAAGACCCTGGCCCTCAGCCGCCTCGGCTCGCAACGCACCATCATCCTCCTCGATGGCAAGCGCCTCGGCCCGGCCGGCGTCAGCGGCACGGTCGGCCCCGTGAGCCTTGACGTTATTCCTGAATTCAACATCGACCGCATCGAGGTGCTGCGCGATGGGGCTTCGTCGATCTACGGTTCGGACGCCGTGGCCGGTGTGGTGAACATCATCACCAAGAAGAATCACGACGGCGGTTCGCTGTCGGCCTATACCAGCCAAGCCGAAGGCGCCGGCGGTAACGCGTATTCGATCAGCGGTGAGTTCGGTAAGACCTTCGACAAAGGCTATATCGACATCGGTGGCGAATACTACGAGCAGGAACGCGTTTCGCGTGGCCAGCGCGACTATACCAGCTGTGCCGAAGACTACGTCTTCAATCCCACCACCGGCGCGCGCCAGGATATCCTCGCAGGCGGTACGCCGAACGACGGGCACTTCTACAAGTGCTTCAACCAGTCCAACAACGATATCTCGGTTCAATACCGAGCCGCAAACCCCGTCACGGGCGTTGTGAGCACCCAGAGCGCCACGCTGCAGTATCTGAAGCCGGGCGTGGTTTATCCGAACGCTGCGGGCGGTAACGACGTCCCGGCCTCAATCGCCGGTCTGTTTGCGCGTCAGGCGCGCGCGGGCTTCCTCGGCACCTACCCCTACGCCAACTACACCAGCGCCGCGGTGGACCGGGCCTCGGTCATCAGCCCGGACAAGCACTACGATCTGACGATCAATGGCGGTTACGATATAAATGCGACGAACCACATCTATGGATCGTTCCTGTTTAACGATCGTATCTCGACCCAGATGGGCGTTCGCCAGTACTTCCCAGGCAGCGGCGCGGCGGGGAACGCTCTGAACGCAGCCTTCACGGGGGGCAACCCGAACAATATCTTCATCGGCACCGGCGTCACCCCGATCTACCCGATCATCTCGCTGCCCTATGACTCCAAGCAGGACGTTAAGTACTACCGCGGCGTGATAGGCATGAAGGGCGATTTCACCAACATGGGTTGGTTCAATCGCTTCAGCTATGACGTGTCCGGCACCTATTCGCGTTCGGACGCGTCCTACTCGGTCGATCAGATCTATCTGGACCGCACCGACGCGCTGACCAACTCGGCCGCCGGCTGTACGACGGTGGGGATCGTCAACGTCTCGAATTACAGCTGCTCGGCCCTGCCCAACGGCATCCCGCTGTTCAGCCAGCGCGTGCTTGCCGGCAACTTCACCCAGGCGGAAAAGGACTTCCTGTTCTTTAAGGCGCACGGCAGCACGACCTACGACCAGTATATCCTGGAAGGCACGATCACCGGCGACCTGTTCGAACTGCCGGCCGGTCCGGTGGGCATGGCGCTCGGCGTCTCCTACCGTCACGACCACATCGACGACACCCCCGATCCGCAGGTTCAGGCCGGCAACTCCTGGGGCTTTTCGGCTGCGGGTCATACGGTCGGTTCGGACGCGGTGAAGGAGGTCTACGGCGAACTCACCGTTCCGGTGCTGAAGAACCTTCCGGGCATCCAGAGCCTGAATTTTGACATCTCCGGTCGCTACTCGGACTATGACAGCTACGGCTCGACCTCGACCTACAAGATCGCGGGCAACTGGACCGTGATCCCAGACCTGCGCTTCCGCGCTTCGGTCGGCACTTCGTTCCGCGCCCCGGCGCTGTACGAGCTTTACCTGGCTCACCAGACAAGCTTCTCCGGTCAGAGCGCCGTCGACCCCTGCTACAACTACGGTACGAACAACCCGCTTCAGAAAATCCAGCAGGCCTGTGCTGCGCTGGGCATTCCCAATAACTACGTGGGTACGCAGAACCCCGGCGGCGGCTCTAGCGCGACCATCTCGACCGGCGGCGGTATCGGCAACCTTCAGGCCGAAACCTCGCAGGCCAAGAGCATTGGCGTGATCATCTCGCCGAAGCACTTCGGGATCGACCGTTGGGCGAACCTGCAGGTGTCGCTCGACTACACCGACATCCAGGTCCACAACGAGGTATCGACGTTCGGCGCCTATAACATCATCTCTCAGTGCTTGCAGGGCCAAACCGCCTTCTGCTCGCTTTTCACGCGGGATATGAACCCGACCTCTGCGACCTATTTCAACATCATCTCGGTCAACAACAACTACGTGAACGTGGCCAAGCAAGGGGTCCGTTTCCTCGATGCCAACGTCCACATGGACCACAACTTCGGGAAGTACGGCAAGCTTGGCATCGAAGCCAAGATGACCTGGACGTTCTCCGACAAGACCAAGCTGCTGGGCAGTTCGGCTCCGACGAACTATAACGGCGGCACCTACAACTACGACGCGCCGGACGTGAGCGGCGATATCAACATCCAGTACGACCTGCGCGATTGGACGGTGTTCTGGCGTGTGAGCGGCGTCGGCAAGGGTTCGGATACCGAGTTCATCGGCTACGACACCACCACCAGCACCCGTTACGCGACGATCAACCCGACGACTGGCGTTGTTTCGGGCGTGCCGACCAAGTTCAAGTACGATACGGAGGCCACGATCTATCACACGGTCTCGGTGCGTAAGCGCCTGCCGGAATGGAACGCGGAAGTCACAATGGGTATCAGCAACGTGTTTGACGAGCCGCCACCCATCGAATCGACCGGCGAGTTCCGGATCGGCGACGCGGCCATTGGCTACGCTGACGCATTGATGATCGGACGCTCTTACTTCGCCCGCATCACCAAGAAGTGGTAGTCGCCCTCTAGGGTTTGGTATGACCTGAAATGGATCAGGGGCGGCCTTCGGGTCGCCCCTCTTTCTTTGCGAGCAGTTCTGCGCATCAAAGCATCGGACGCGGCTGAGCGCCGGCGTCGATGGTTTCCCGCCTTTCTAGAACGTGGCGAAAGCGCCTGCAGCCGTGCTTAGCGGGCGGCGTCCATCAGCTTGGCGAAGCGGTCGAACAGGTAGAGGCTGTCCGTCGGACCGGGCGAAGCTTCCGGGTGATGCTGGACGCTGAAGACGGGCCGGTCGGTCATGGCGATGCCGGCGTTGGTGCCGTCGAACAGGCTCACATGGGTTTCGCGCACCGGCGCGGGCAGGGTGGCGCGATCGACGGTGAAGCCGTGGTTCATGGAGACGATCTCCACCTTGCCGGTATCGAGGTCCTTCACCGGGTGGTTGGCGCCGTGGTGACCCTGCTCCATCTTCACGGTCTTGGCGCCGAGGGCCAAGGCCAGCATCTGATGTCCGAGGCAGATGCCGAACACCGGCACACCGCTGTCCACCAGCTTGCGGATCTCCGGCGCCGCGTATTCGCCTGTGGCGGCCGGGTCGCCGGGTCCGTTGGAGAGCAGGATGCCGTCGGGCTTCCTCGCCAGGACCTGTTCGGCCGTCGTTGCCGCCGGCAACACCGTGGCGCGGGCGCCGATCGAAGTGAGGCCTCGCAGGATGTTGCGCTTGATGCCGTAGTCCAGCACGGCCACTTCGTATTTGGGCGCCGGGGCAGGCTGGGCGTAGCCGTCGGGCCAAGCCCACAGGCCTTCCTCGAAAGTGAAGCTCTGCAAGGTGGTGGCGTCCTTGGCCAGGTCGAGCCCTTCTAGGCCGCTCCAGGCGCGTGCCTCGGCCACAAGGGCGTCGATGTCGAAGCGGCCATCCGGGTCGTGGGCGATCACGCCATGCGGCATGCCCTGCTCGCGGATCAGGCGAGTGAGGGCGCGGGTGTCCACCCCAGAGAGCCCGACCACACCGCGCGACTTCATCCAGGCGTCGAGGCCGCCCTTGGCGCGCCAGTTGGCCTCATCTGTCGGGGCGTCGCGGAAGATCGCGCCGCGTGCGGTCGTGCGGGCGCCTTCGCCAAACTGCTCGGTGTCCTCGAAGTTCACCCCCACATTGCCAATGTGCGGGAAGGTAAAGGTGACGATCTGCGCCATATAGGACGGATCGGTCAGGATCTCCTGATAGCCGGTCATGGCGGTGTTGAAGCAGACCTCGCCCACGGCCTTGCCTGCATGGCCACAGCCGATGCCCGGCAGCACCAGCCCATTGGCCAGCACCAGCACACCCGTGGCTCCGCTCGGCAGACTGGTCATGGCGAATCCTTTAAGTGAGGCGTGCCGGGACGAACGGCGGGCAAACGGCGGCGTGTGTACGGACCGCTGTCCTTAGGGTCAATCCTGGCGAGAAGCGAGCAATGCGACGCGACGTCAGGACAAATGCTTATGAACCATATGAATGGTCTTGAGCAAACCTAACCATAGGGGCCACGCTCGTGGAACCGGTGTCGCATGTCGCCGTTTGCAAAACTGAACCGGCAGCACGGCCGGAGGGACAGCCAACTCATGAAAACCCTTGCGATGACCGTCGCCGCCGGACTTGCGGCCCTCAGTTTCGGCGCCGGATCGGTGTCGGCCGCCATCCAGACCGCCCCCATCGTGGTGCGCAGCGCCGACGTCCTGCCCGCTGGTCCGTTCGCGGACGGCTTCAATCCGGCTCTCCTGCAGAAGGCTCAATGGGCGTGGGGTGGACGCAGCTATTGCTGGTATGACGGCTGGCATGGCCCGGGCTATTATTGGTGCGGTTACGGTTTCCGCCGCGGCTATGGCTGGGGCGGGCCGGTAGGCTGGCACGGCTGGAATGGCGGCGGCTATCGCGGTGGGCGCGGTGGTTATGTGGGCGGCGGCTATCATGGCGGTGGCGGCTACCACGGTGGCGGCTATCACGGCGGGGGAGGTGGCTACCACGGCGGCGGCGGCCATGGTGGCGGTGGTCATGAAGGCGGCGGTCACCGTGGCGGTGGCCACGGGGGTGGCGAACATGGTGGTGGACACCACTAAGCCCTCACGCCTGTCTCGAATTCGGTTGCAGCCGCCCATCTCCCCAGGAGGTGGGCGGCTAACTTACAATGGCGCTCGGCGCATGGCGTGCGAGATCGATAGCGGTGCGACAGGTCGGCATCCTCTCATCCTAAGTCGGGCGTCGGACGAGAAAATGCGCGGCATGGGTTTAGTGCGTGAAGCTGATCTGTTGGGTATTGGAGCCTGGTTTCAGCGCGAACGACACTTCCGAGAAGGTCGGCACATGGCCAGGATCGGACATGGTGACATGATTGGAGAAGCCTAGGACATCGACGTCGGGGTCATAGGCGTTGTTGCCGTCGACGTCGTAAATGGCCTTCACGGCATAGCGTCCTGGCGTCAATCCGCCGAAGGTCACTTCGCCCGCAGCGGCCGTGGCTTCGAAGGTGTTTGAGTTACTCGACTTCGAAGCGTCGTAGGACTGCTCACTGTCGAAAACCATGATCACGACCTTGCCCTTGCCGGCCTTCATGCCCCGTACTTTGACGGTCAGGGTGTTTCCCTCGGCGGCAGGCGCCGTGGCGGCGGTCGCGGCCGGAGCCGTCTGCGCTTGCGCCAGGGTCTGGACGCCGGCGAGCACCAGCGCCGAGGCGGCCGCGAAGGTGAGAATGGAACGCTTCATGGGATGCTCCGTCTGGAGGGAGGGTCAGGCGGCCACGGCGGCGACCTTACCGAGGATCATATCGGACGCCTTCTCGGCTATCATGATCGTCGGCGCGTTGGTATTTCCGGATACCAACCTCGGCATGACTGAGGCGTCGATGACGCGAAGTCGTTCAACGCCGCGCACTCGCAGCTGCGGATCGACCACCGCCATGGCGTCGTGACCCATCTTGCAGGTGCCGACGGGGTGATAGATCGTCGTGCCGGCGCCCTGAGCATAGGCCAGCAGCATCTCGTCGGACTGGAAGTCCGGACCGGGGTTCATCTCATGGTCGATATAGGGGGCGAGCGCGGCCTGTTCGGCGATCTTGCGACCCCATTTCAGGCTGGCGACCACCACCTCCTGGTCGAGAGGATCGGCCAGATAGTTGGGCACGATGGACGGATAGACGGTCGCATCCGTCGATTTGATGCGGATCGTGCCCCGGCTCTCCGGACGTAGCTGACAGGGGGCGATGGTGAGGCCGGGCTGGTTCTCGAGCACCATCTTCTGCTCCACCGACAGCTTCTGCGCATCCATGGTCGCAGGCAGGATGTGAAACTGGATGTCAGGCCCCATCAGATCGGGCCGCGACTTGCAGAACACCGCGATGTGGGCGGCGGAAAGGGTCAGAAGGCCCTTTCTCTGAGTGATGTATTTGATCGTTTCACCGACCATCCGCAGCCCCTTGGAGAGTTCGTTCACGGAGACGACCTCGGGCTTCAGCCGGTACTGGATGGCCATCACGTAGTGGTCCTGCAAGTTCTCGCCGACGCCGGCCAGGTCGCTCACCACGGGGATGCCGTGCTCGGCCAGGAGCGCGCCGGGGCCGATGCCGGAAAGCTGCAGCAACTGGGGCGAGTTGATCGCGCCCCCGGCCAGGATCACCTCGGCCTTCGCCCTGGCGACGCGTCTCCTGCCGTTCTGGATGAACTCGACACCGACCGCCGTCTTGCCCTCGAACAGCACGCGGCTGGCCAGGGCGCGGGTCTCGACGCGCAGGTTCGGCCGCCCCATGGCGGGGTGCAGATAGGCTACGGCGGCGGAGCAACGCTGACCGTTTTTCACGGTGAGCTGGTAATAGGCCACGCCCTCCTGCTCGCCGCCATTGGGGTCGCGGTGGGGCAGGCCCGCTTCCACGCACGCGTCGATCACCGCGTCGGACACTTCATGGGATTCGGTGACGTCTGAGACGTTCAGTGGGCCCCCTGTGGCGTGATGCTCGTCCGCACCGCGCTCCTGGTGTTCGGAGCGACGGAAATAGGGGAGCACGTCGTCCCAGCCCCAGCCCTCGCAGCCAAGCTGGCGCCAGCCGTCGTAATCCGCCTGCTGGCCGCGGATATAGAGCAGGCCGTTGATGGAGGAGGAGCCGCCCAGCACCTTGCCGCGTGGCCAAACATGGCTGCGGCCTGCCGCGTCGGGGTCGGTGGAATAGAGCCAGTTGACCTTGGGATCCTTGAGCGTCTGGGCATAGCCCACCGGCACGTGGATCATCAGGTTGGACATGAACTGGCTGGGCTCCTTGGTCGGACGATCATCGCCACCGGCTTCCAGGAGCAGCACCTTTGTTACGCCGTCCGCCGACAGCCGGTTAGCCAGCACGCAGCCCGCCGAGCCCGCGCCCACGATCACATAGTCGACGTCCAGATCCGCTTCGGCCACCGCATCCTCCATGTCCCCATCAAGGGAGACTTATCGTTGTTCAGCTAGCCGACTATCGCGCGTAGCGCGGCGGCGGCAAGACCCAAACCGCGACAGCGGGGGCGGCGATGGCGCGAAGCGTCCGAAATGGAGCGACTACCGTCCGAAATACGGAGCGAGGCCCGCGAGGAAGTCCTGCTTGCCCATGTCCACACCGTTGTGGCGCAGGATGGCGTAGGTGGTGGTGGCGTGGAAATAGAAGTTCGGGATCACGAACTCGAACAGATAAACCTTGGCCGGAAAGGTCATGTCGTTCGGCCCCACCTTCATGGTGATGCTGCGATCCTCGGCGCCGTCGAACTTCGACTTGTCGATGGACTGCAGGAAGGCGATGGTTTTGTCGATGCGGGCCTTAAGCTCCTCGATGGTCGTCTCGGTGTCGGGGTAGGACGGCACATCCACGCCGGCCAAGCGCGCGGCGCCGCCTTTCACACCGTCCGTGGCGATCTGGATCTGGCGCGACAGAGGAAACATGTCCGCCGCCAGGCGATCATTCACCAGCACCGACGGGTCTATCTTTTTGGCCTCGGCGTACTTGGCGGCCTTGTCGAGGATGGCCGACAGGGATTTCAGCATATTGACGAAGGCGGGGACGGAGGCGTCGTACATCGAGGGGGACATGCATTTCCTTGGATTTATGTGGTTGGCCGCCCGGCGAACCGGGCCTGTGGCTGGTATAAACCGACGCGCCGCAATAGCCACGCTCACCGCCTGTGGCTTGCGCGCTTGCCTTGCGTACCGTCATTTCCAATAAGAGAGGAAAAACCCACGGAGGACTGAAGATGGCCGCGCCGACGTTCGAGACCCTGCTCTATGCGGTGGAGGATGGGATCGCCACCATCACCCTGCACCGTCCGGAGAAGATGAACGCCTTCACTTCGCGCATGATGCTCGATCTGATCGAGGCTTTTGACCACACCGACGCGGACGATGAGGTAAAGGCCGTGATCGTCACTGGCTCGGGCCGCGCCTTTTGCGCCGGAGCGGACCTGTCCAGCGGCGGCGGCACCTTCGACTACAAGGCGCGGGGCGAAAGCGCCCGCGAGGAGGCCAAGGTCGGCGATATCTATCGCGATGGCGGCGGGCGCGTGACGATGCGGATCTATGAGAGCCTCAAGCCGGTCATCTGCGCGGTGAACGGCGCGGCGGTGGGTATCGGCGCCACGATGCAGCTGGCGATGGACATCCGCTTGGCGTCGACAGAAGCCAAGTTTGGCTTCGTCTTCGCCCGGCGCGGCATCACGCCCGAAGCGGGCTCGTCCTGGTTCCTGTCCAAGACTGTTGGCATCTCCACCGCGCTTGAATGGTGCTACACCGGCCGGGTATTCCCGGCTCAGGAAGCCAAGGATCGTGGCCTCGTACGTTCGCTGCATGCCCCGGAAGAGTTGCTGCCCGCCGCCCGTGCTCTGGCTCGGGAGATCGCCGACAATACCGCACCTGTCTCCGTAGCTTTAACCCGCCAGATGATGTGGCGCATGGCGGGCGCCGACCAGCCCATGGAAGCGCACAAGGTGGATAGTCGCGCCATCCAGTCGCGCGGCGCCTCCGCGGACGCCAAGGAAGGCGTCAGCTCCTTCCTTGAAAAACGCCCTGCCACCTATCCCAACAAGGTCTCCACCGACCTTCCCGACATCTGGCCGGAGTGGGAGAAGAAAGAATTCCGCTAAACCAGCGTAGCGCGGGCGACTTCGAGCTCACCGAACGCCTGCCGAAGCTCGGCCAGGTGTCCGGCGAATTCGATCGCCGGCTCGATATCGCCGGTATTCGCCTCGATACGTTCGCGGGGGAGTTTCATCCGCGGCTGGGTGGCGATGAGGTTCATGTGCAACGCCTCGCAGACCTGCCGTAGCTGATCCGCGCACTTGCCGCCGCCATGGCCGCCATAGCTGACGATCATGGCCGGCTTACCCGCCCACTCGCTGTAGAGATGGTCGAGGGCGTTCTTCAATGCGGCGGGATAGCCCCAGTTGTACTGCGGCGTGACGAAGACCAAGGCTCCAGCCTCGGCGATCTTGCGACTCCAGACCCGTGTGTGATCGCAAGCATAAGCGCCGGTCGCCGGTATGCCTGGCTCGTCGTCCATCGGCAGATGCCAATCCTTCAGATCGACGACCTCAAGGGTCCTGTCCATCACTTCGCGGCCTATCTCAGAGACCCATTGCGCGATCTGCAGTGCAATGCGCTTGGGCCGCACGCTTCCGGCAATGACGAGGATGGGGGATGTGTGTATCATGCACATATAATGCCACCATCTATCCAGAGGGTAAAGAGTGCAAAACGCACGTAATGTGGACGAGATTGGCACCGCTCTGGTAGATATGGTGGGATTCTTTGCCAGCCCGCAGGGGGATGAAGCCCTGCTGAGGGAAGCCGATGTCGATATTGATAGAGCCCTGTTTCCCCTGCTCATCCGGCTTGCGCGAGCCGGGCGGCTCAATGTCGCCGACTTGGCGGCGCAGGTGGGCCGCGACTACACCACCGTCAGCCGCCAGCTCGCCAAGCTCGAAAGTTTGCACCTGATTTCGCGCGAGGATGGGGCTGGAGACCGGCGGACGCGATTGGCCAGCCTCACCGCAGCCGGGGAGGCGGCTGTCCGGGCAATCATCGCTGCGCGGCGACGGCTATTGTCTAAGGTTTTGATCTGTTGGAGCGCCGCGGACCTTGCCGCCCTGGCCAAACTGACGTTGCGTTTCGCGGACGAGCTGCATCTTCAGGCAAAGCGCGGCAGAGGGTGACGATGCGTTGAAGGCCAGCGCGCTTGACGGCTGGTTAACCGGCGCCCGGCACACTAGGGCGTTCTGTCGAGAGCCGCCGTGATCGATCCCGCCTTCAGCACCGAAGATCGCGCCCCGCCCCAGCCGACCGGCCGTGCGCGTCGGGCGCTGGTCAAGCGGCTGGCCGATGTGGTCTGCCTGCCCTCAAGCCGGGTCAACGCCTTCGAACGCGCCATGACCGCCGACCTCCTTGTGGAGATGCTGCGGGATGGGGAACCGGAAGATCGCGCCCGCGCCGCGCGTCGTCTGGCGGGCCTGACAGAGATACCTACCTCGATCCTACGCCTCCTTCTGCGCGACGAAATCGAGGTGGCCGCGCCGCTGCTGGATGATGGAACGACGATCTCCGATCCCGAGCTCATCCTCTGTGTGCGCGACGCCACCATCGAGCATCGCCGCCTCATCGCCGCTCGCCGGGACATTTCCGAGGTTGTGGTCGAGGCCATGGTGGACCAGGGCGAGCCAAGCGTCATCGAACACCTGCTGCGCAATCCCGGCGCCCGCTTCTCGGCCACGGCTTTGGAGCGCGTGGTCGCCGCCTCGCGCGATCACAAAGGCTATCTGGCGGGCCTGCTACGTCGGACGGAGCTGCGACCGAGCCACGCCTATGTACTCTTCTGGTGGTCCGATCCAGAGGCGCGGCGCACCGTGCTGCAGCGCTTCGCCGTCTCGCGCGAAGTGCTGCAGGATGCCTCCGGCGACATCTTCCCCATGGCGACCGCCGAGGGCTGGCAGGACCCTCTGGTTCGCAAGGCGCTGCAGTTCATCGAGCGGCGTCAGCGCAACCGCGCCGCCATCGACAAAAGTCCCTATGACAGCCTCGATGCGGCCATCGCCGCGGCTGCTGACGGGATGACTCGTGATCTGGCCTCGGAAATCGCCTATCTGGCGGGCATCAAGCCGACCACCGGGGCCAAGATTTTCACGGATCCCTACGGCGAACCCCTCGCCATCCTGTGCAAGGCGACGGGATTGCCGAAGAGTGCGGTGCGCGCCTTGTGGCGTGGCCTGCGCCGCCCCGAGACGGACTCCGCTGGCAGGACTACCGCAGCCTTGGACCGCAGTCTGGTCACCTACGATATGATGGCCGTCGATCGCGCGCAAACCGTGCTGCGCTATTGGAACTGGTCTTTGTCGTCGGCCCTCACGCCGGCTCTCATGCGCGCCATTCGCGAGGGAGACGAAGACGCAGTTGATGAATACTCGGCGCCTCAACGCGCCGCGATGCTGGCTCTGTCTTCGGAATTCAAAGCCTGATTGTCAAAAGGCCCCGGTCTGCTTGGGTTTCGCTCTCGGGCCTGCAGCGAACATCTATATTTCACTTCCGAAATGGCTAACGAAAACGTCAATACCCGTTGTGCCGCGCGGCGAAGCTCTGTAGAGCAGATAAAGAGGAGTTGGTTTCCTCGAATACCATCAATTCGCCCTCGAGCGATCGCGAGCCAAGAAGATCATGGACGATACAGCTGAAATCATAGAGATGACAACGGATATCGTGTCCGCTTATGTGGGCAACAACTCGGTCTCCGCCACCGATCTTCCAGCGCTCATCCAGAGCGTTCACAAGGCCCTCTCCAACGTCGGCGGCCCTGTTGAGCCGGTGGAAGCGGCTCCCAAAGAGCCGGCCGTCTCGCTGAAGAAGTCTATCACCCCGGATTATCTGATTTGTCTCGAAGATGGCCGTAAGTTCAAATCTCTGAAGCGGCACCTGCGGACCAAGTACAATATGAGCCCGGAAGACTATCGGGCGAAGTGGGGCTTGGCGAAGGACTACCCAATGGTGGCGCCCAACTACGCGCGCGCGCGTTCTGACCTTGCCAAGCAGATGGGTCTTGGCCAGGGTGGCCGTAAAGGTCGCTAGTCAGCTCTCCAGTTTTCTATGCGAAGCGCCCACCTCGCGGTGGGCGTTTCGTTATTGGAATGAGTCTTTCGCGCAACAGGTGAGTCGCCTGCGACATCGCCGCCTTAAAAACTCCTGAATTGCGCTTGCCGCCTTCACAGGGTTAACCGATAGTAAGCGTCACGATTCCAAGGGTTTGAGGGGGAATCTGAAGATGCTTTCGCAACGGGAGGGTTCCGCCTCCGCTGTCCGTGCCCACGAAGAGCTTTTCGCCTATTGGGCGTCTCGCCGCGAGCTCGGCCGTCTGCCAAGTCGCCGCCAGATCGATCCCACCGACTTCAAGCGCCACCTGCCGACAGTCAGCCTGATCGATGTCCTGGCTTCGCCGTCGGAAGGCTTGCTGTGCGACTACCGCCTGCGCCTCGCGGGGACGGGGCTTTACGAAGTCTACAAAGGCGAAATCACCGGCAAGAGCCTGCGGGAGGTCTATGACGAGTCGGCCGCCGCCTATTGGCGCGGTGAACTCGACAAAGTGGTCGAGGGGCGTCGGCCCGGCGTGGGCTCGCATTCGCTGGCTTGGCGCGGTGCGCCGCATCTGTCGATCCTGTGGTTGCGACTGCCTCTCGCGTCAGACGGCCGCAGGGTGGATATGATCCTCGGCTACGACGTGGTCGTGGGCGCCCAAGGAGAGTTTTCCCGCAGCGGTATCCGTGCGGCCTGACGAAAAAGCCCGTTGCAATAGGCGCAATATCCTATTGATCTTGGAAAAATAGGAAAGTAATCCTCATCACTATCCCATCGGGCATGATGGGCCCGGTCCGGAATTCGTCCGGGCGGAGAGGATTGTATGTCATCGCTCGAAGACTCCTGTGTGGCGACACCCGCCAGCCTCGCTCCAGGCGAGACGCCGCAAGCTCGCAGCGCCGCCGCCTTTGTCACCCAGCTCGTGGCCATGGCCATGGATATCACCCCGCAGGACATCGCGGCGCGAAGCCGCAAGAACAATCGGGCGGCGCGGGCAAGGCACCTGGCCATCTACCTTACTTATGCCGGTTACGGCTGGCCGTTGGCCAAGGTTGCTCTCGCTTTCAGCCGCGACCGCTCCACCGTCACCTTGGCCTGCGAGAAGATCGAAACCCTGCGCGACCAGGACCCTAAGCTCGATGCGGTGCTCGAGGCTTGCGAGGCGGCGATCCGGGCTGCGCCTCGTCAAGGCGCTCTGACATGAGGGAGACTGAGGAAAGCGTCATCCGTCTAGCGGAGCGGGCGGCGGGGAATCTGGCCCGACCCGAGGCCTATCTCGAACAGGCGGGCGGCGGATACGTCGTCCGGCGCGGTCCGGATCGCCGCCTGCGACCCGCCATGCGGCTCGACGAGGCGGCGTTCCGCGAACTGGTGCTGGGTCCGGGCTTGAAGCCGCGTCCCGGCGGCGGATGGAGCTTGGCGAGCCGGGCCCAATCGCCTTCGCCGCCAGCCGGACTACCGGGGATCATCGAAGGCGAACGGCTGGTGGTCGAAGCTGCGCGTCTGGTGAGGAAGCGCGCCAATCTCGGCGAGTCGCCCCTCGCCTGGCTCGCTCGGCGCAAGGACAGCGACGGCATGGCCTGGCTCTCCGCGCGCGAGCTTGCGGCGGGTGAGAAGCTGCGGGTGGATTTCTACCGCTCGGGGCTGATCGGGCGAATGACAATGGACTGGAGTGGCCAGCCGCGAGGCTCAGGCGGGCGCGGCCGCGGCGGCGATCCGGCCGAGCGGGCGGTGGCGGCCAAAACCCGCGTGCAAAAAGCACTGGAGGCGGTCGGACCCGAACTCAGCCCCATGCTCGAGCGCATCTGCTTCCTCGGCAGCGCCTTGGAGGCGGCCGAACGCGATCTTGGCATACCCCGCCGCACGGGCAAGGTGGTGTTGAAACTCGCCCTGCAGCGCCTCGCGGCCCACTACCGGATTAGCTAGAGCATCGCCTCGGCGTCACGGCGAACGCGCTGAACCATGGAGAAGAAGCCGTTCGAACGTTGGGAGGAAATCGCGCTCTCAAACCCCAGCCGGGCGAAGGCGGCCTTAATGTCGAAGGCGAGGATCGCCTCGGGCGCGCGGCCGCTGAACAGAGTGACCAATACGGCCACCAGTCCACGCACGATGTCCGAATCGGAGTCGCCACGGAAGATCAGGCGTCCGTCGCGCGGTTCAGTGACGAGCCACACTTGACTGGCGCAGCCCCGGACCTTGTTGGCCTCGGTCCGCTCCTCGTTGCTCAAGGGATCAAGGCCGTGGCCGAGATCCATCAGGTGGCGATAGCGTTCCGGGTCCATGGGGTCGCCCAGCATGTCGAACTCGTCGGCAAGGGCGTCGAGTTCGGCGGCTATGTCATCTGTCATAGGGAGCCAGTTAGGCCGCCCCAGCCCCTGGCTCAAGTCCGTGCGTGTGCGATCGGCATATGGACGGAGGCGCACAGACCGTGGCCCGGCTCGCAGTGCAGGCGAAGCTTGCCGCCCATGGCCTCGACCAGCAGCCGGGCGATGGGTAGGCCGAGGCCGGCGCCTTGGCTTTGCCGGGTGAGCGCTTCCCCAGCCTGCTCGAAGGGACGCAGGATGCGCTGCATGTCCCGAATTGGTACGCCAGGGCCCTCATCGGCGATGTCGAAGGCGACGCTATCCCGAGTTTGGCGCAGGGACATCCGCACTACTCCGCCCGTCGGAGAGGCGGCGATGGCGTTCAGAACGAGTTGGGTCAGGGCCGTCCTGAGGGCTCGGCTATCCGCCTCCACTGCGGCGACCTCGGCTGGCTCCACCGCCAACGTCACTTCCCGAGCCTGGGCTTCGCCGGTAAGCGAGGCGGTGAGCGACTCGAGAATGGCCAGCGGTTCCTCCGGGTGCGGGTCGAGGTCGATCACCCCCGATTCGAGCCGGGCCAATTCGATCATGTCGTTGACGAGCTTGAGTAATTTCAATCCACTGTCGCGCACGATCTCCGCGTGCTCGCGGTAGCGAGGCTCGTTCAAGGGTCCATAGAGTTCGCGGGCGATAATCTCTGAAAAGCCGATGATCGAGTTGAGAGGCGTGCGCAGTTCGTGCGAAGCCAACCGCAGAAACGAGCGGCGACCGGCCTCTTCGGCGACGGTGCGGGCTTGAACGCGGGCGGCGCGGCGATCGTGCGGCGACGGCGCTTGGCTCTGGCCTCTAAACGCGGACATGGCCTTGGCAAGACAGTTGCTTGGGGCCTCACCCTGCACCATCGCGCTTACGATTCGGTTCACAGCTTATCCACGCCGCCAGGGTCGCTCAGCGATTGTAAGGTGTGGAGACGCATGGGCCGGGAGCCTAGTCTCCGAGCGCGTCGGGTGGCGAGACGCAGTGGCGAGTACCAAGGTGGGTGGAGTTCTGGACGGTGGTGGGAAGGGCAGGGGCTCAAAGCCTCTCGTACCATCGCGTCCGCGCGCCCTCGCCGATCCGGCCGTGCTCTGGCAACTGGGCTGGGCGCTCTTTGCGCTTTGTTCGGCGGCCATCATTCTGGTGGCCATCGGCAAGGCCTCGATGCTGGCTCTGCTGGCGCTCCTGACCATCGCCCTGCCTGGACTGATCGGCGCCCTGTGGCGACCACGCGGCGTCGCCAAGTCGATCTATCTCGGAATCTGGGCGCTGGCCGCCGCCATGGCCGCGACCCTAGAAGGTGGCTTGGCCGGACCTCTGGCCGTCTGGTGCGTCATGCCCGCGATCGTCACTATCGTGGTGGAGGCGCCGTGGTTCTGCGGCGTCGGCCTCTCGGTCGGCGCGCTTCTCGTGGTGACGGCGATCAACGCCCTGCACATGGCCTGGCGTCTGCCGACCCATCCCCTGGCCTTCTGGCTTTCCTTCGTCGCCGTACTGACCACGGCGGCCGGCGCCGTCGGTGGTCTGGCGGTGGCGAGACAGCGCGCCAAGGTTTCCCGCCGCGAGTTAGAGGTCGAACTGGAAGGGTTCCAGACGCTCATGGGCGACCTGCCCGAGCTGGCCCTGGCTATGGATTTGAGCGGGCGAGCCCAGGCGGTATTCGGCCGTCCCCTGCAAGGGATCGATGTCCAAACCCTGCACGAAGGCCTCCTCAACGTCGCCGATCCCGCCGACCGCGAAAAGGTGCTGGCGGCGATACACGAGGCTGCGGACCACGGCCACGCCCTCATCACATTCGCCCCGGCCGCAGCCGGCGCCCCCCGGATCGCTGCAGCCTTCCAGCGCACAACGTCGGGCGGTCTGACCGCCATCCTGCGCGAAGCGCCGCCGACTCCTTTCCGTCCCACCATCCCTATGCCGGCACTCGACCCCTCGACCGACCTGACCCGGCGCCTCAAGGAAGCCGAGGCGGAACGCGACAAGGCTGAGGCGGACGCCGCCGGTCGGGCGCGCTTCCTCGCCAATATGAGCCACGAACTGCGCACACCGCTGAACGCCATCATGGGGTTCTCGGACATCATGCGCGCCAAGATGTTCGGCGACCTGCAGCCGAAATATGCGGAGTACGCCGAGCTGATCCACGAGTCGGGGCGCCACCTGCTCGACCTGATCAACGACGTGCTCGACATGTCCAAGATCGAGGCCCACCGCTACGAGCTGTCGCGCGAGGACTTCGACGTACGCGAAGCGGTGAATGCCGCGCTTCGTCTGGTGCGGTTGCAGGCCGACGATGCGGGCGTAAAGCTGCGCGGTGTTCTGCCCGCCGCACCTCTGGAGGTTGATGCCGATCGTAGGGCCATAAAGCAGATAGTGCTCAACCTCGTCTCCAACGCCCTGAAGTTCACGCCCTCGGGCGGCATGGTCACCGTGACGGTGGATAAGGCGGCCGGCGCTCTGGACCTCGTCGTCGCAGACACTGGCATGGGCATCGCGCCCGAGGATCTCAAGCGCCTTGGCCGGCCCTATGAGCAGGCGGCCAACGGACGGGCTCAAGGCACGGGCCTCGGTCTCTCCCTCGTGCGATCTTTCGCAGAGCTGCACGGCGGAACGATGAACATCGAGAGCAGGCTAGGTGAAGGCACCGCCGTCACTGTCCGCCTGCCCGTGCTGGTCGAGGCTGTGCTGAAGCCTGATGAAGCGGAGGCCTCGGCGCCAACGCGGACGCCTGGACCCGATACAGCCATGCCCGAACCGGTTCGAGAGACGGATTCGGCGCCTATTGCCGCAAAAACTCCGCCCGCTGCGGACCATGTCCCCGCCGCGCCGGTGGCGGTCCCGATTAATGAGACGGGTAAACCGCAGCGGGAGTTACCCATCCCGAAGGTGGCGCCAGGCGGGGCGCCGGAAGCCTAGCGGCCCGCCATCAGGAAGGCGCGAGCGGCGGCGAAGTCGCCCACCTCGAACACCGCGCGCTGGCTTGGCAAGCCCGAATAGATGAACTCGACCGTCACCGCCTCGCGCGGGTCGAGCCCCTCCATCGCCCTGGCGGCGGCGGGGGGAAAGGTGAACATGGCTCCCGCCCCTTGGCCGCCTGGCAACAGGGAAGCCGGCGCGGCCTGACGCGACTGAGCGAGGAAGCTACGCGTCAGGTCTCGAGGCGGGGCGTGGCCCACCAAATCGCGTCGACGCGGATCGAGGTAGGCCTGCGTCGCCTTGCTCGTGTCTCGAACGATCAATACCGCCGTCGCGGCCTGCAGCGCTGAGGGTTTGGAGATGGCCACGGTAGGGACCGAGGCGGCTGTTGTTATCCCCAAAGTAAGCTGCCCTGCACCGGCGCCGTCCCACTGGCCGGGCGCTGAAAGTTTCCAGCGCGGCCCCTCCACCGCCTTGCGATCCACGACGGGCGCGGTCGGCTCTCGGTCGGCCTGCCAGGCGGACAGATCGCCAGGAAAGCGCATGGAACTCATCCGCGCATAACCCTCGAAAGCCTTACGCACGCGGTTCGCCGCCGTGCCAAGGTCGGGCGAGTTGCAAGCCACGCTGAAGGCCGCCAGGCGAGCACGATCGGCGGCGGCGGTCAGGGCCCCGTCGTTCGCGCCCGAGCGCAGGGCGGCGCCTCGCGCCTGCAGGCTCGATGCGGCGAGGGCGGCGGAAATTTCCGGAGCGAACAGCCTGCAGCGACCGTCGGCCTCGCGCATTACCGTCCGCTCGTAGTAAAGACCGATCGCATTCGAAGCGTGCGCAAGGCCGGGAAGTGCGACCAGGGTCGCCAGCAACAGTCCGAGCTTGCCGCCGCGAGGGCGGGCATGGGTCTTGAGCATTACCGTCTCGTGTCAGCCCCGGCTTGTTTCGTCCGGACATTGAACCGACCATAGGACAGCCCCGCTTTCAGTCGGGTTTAGCTTCAGGGTTAACCATTTGCTCCTTTCCACCGATGTCTGGGTCGCCGCCCTGATCCGCCGCGCGCAACTCGGCGGAGCTTTCGCGACCGTTGCCATGAAGGGCGATGCGAGCGCGGGGGCTGTGCTGGTGAAGGCGTTCAACTCGCGCTCGCGGGAAGCGCGTCTCTACGCCGAAGCGACGCGGGGCGACGGCGAGCGCGTCTGGATGCAGCCCCGGCCCGGCGAGATCGAAGCCGAGCTCGACGCCTACGCCCAGCGCGCGCGCCGTATAGACCCCGACCTGTGGCTCGTGGAGGTCGAGGATACCGAAGGCCGCCATTTCCTCACTGAATCGGTCGAGGGCGAAGGAGCGCAAGGACAAACTTAGGCCGGCTCGCTTTCAGACAGAAAGGCAGCGCAACCTTTCGCGCTGTCGAACCATGACCTTGGGGCTCTCACAGGAGAGGGCCTCTAAGCCCTCCCGATCCACTATCTCCACGCGCCCACGACGATAGTTGATCATCCCCTTGCGTTGGAAGACCCCCTCGTATCGCGAACGCTCCGCTTGCCGAAAGGCTTCGCTAACCACCTTCCTCAACGGGGCTGCAAGTGGCGTTGGGCTAAGGTTCCTCCTGCGCCGCAGTGGGCGCGCGTCCCGGGTGGTTCCGTCCTATGCTGTTCCTGATGAATGATCGCGTGCTGCAACTGGACGACGACGCGGATCTGGGCGTTGCGCCCGGCCGGTTCGACGCCATAAGCACCGCTTACGCGGTCAAGCTCGGCCAGGAGCTCTTCTCCGAACAGCCGATGCTGCATCGGGAGGCGCAGGAGCGTGCGCGTCGGTTGGCCCTGTTGATCCGGGCCAAGGCGCCGGAGGTGAATGCGGCGCTATTTGTGGCTCCGGCGGTGGGCTGCCGGCCGGACCAGGTGATCACCCGCTTCGCCAGCCTGTCGCTCGAAGTGATGGCCTCGCTCTATTCGCGCGATCGCGCCGAGGGCGGCCTTACCCCTGTTCAGGCCGACAACGAGGTCTGGCGGCGCCTTGCCGCCTGAGCATCTTCGCTTTTAGCGATCTTCCTGACATTTTTTGACGCGCTTTCGTCACGTCGATCTGCTTAGCTCATGCCTTCATTTCGAGGCGGAGCGATACGGATGGGTATCCTGGACAATCTGACCGGCATGCTGGGCGGCGGCCAGGGCGGCGAAGGGGAAAAGGCCGAGGGTGCCATGGGCATTCTCGGCTCGCTGCTGCAACAGGGCGAAGGCCAAGGCCAGAGCTCCAACATCGTCGGCGCCTTGCTCGGCGCGGCGGGCGGCGCCATGCAGGGCGGACCAGCTTCCGCGGGCGAGGCCCAGGGCGGCATGGCCGGCATGCTCGAGACCCTCGCCGCAAACGGCCTGGCCGAGCACGTGGGCTCGTGGCTATCCAACAACCCGAACATGCCCATCTCCGTCGACCAGATCAGGAATGCGCTCGGCTCCGAGCAGGTGCAGAGCATGGCCAACTCTGCCGGCCTGCCTGTTGGCGACTTTCTCAAGCACCTGGCCGATCACCTGCCCGCCGCTGCAGCTCAAGCGGCCGGCACGGAAGGTCCCGCCGCCTAGCAGAATGGCCTAGATGGGCGAACGAGGGCGACGCCGGCAAGCGTCGCCTCCATCCCCAGCCAGACATCCTTAAGCCGCCAACGCCGTTCCTGAGGTACTGGTTGTGCTCGTGGTGCTGTCCGCGCTCGACTGATCGGTCGTCGCCGTTGTCGATGCCGTGGTCGCGGTGTCCGTCGTACTGGTGCTCGAGGTCGCAGCCTCCGCGTGGTGGCGGTGGTGGTGTCCACCCCCGCCGAGCTGCTTGAGCGCCGTGGTCAGTTCGTCGGCGCTAAGCTGGCCGTCGCCATTGGTATCGAGCTTGCTGAACGCGTCGGAGATCGTGCTCGAGGTCGAAGAGGTGGACGAGCTGCTGTCCGACGACAGAGCCTTGGTCACTTCATCGAGGCTGAGCGAGCCGTCGCCATTGCTGTCCGCGCTGGTGATCAGGCTGCTGGCATCATTGGCTGCGGGATCGCTCGACTGCTCCTGGGCCTGTATCAGGGCTGACAGGGTGTCGCCGGAGAACTGGCTGGAGGCGCCGCCCGACGGCGGAGGACCCGGAGGTGGACCGGGCGGCGGCCCCGATGGTGCGCTCGTGCTGGACCAGGCGCTATTTGCCGAGTCCGACGAGGTCGCATCGGTAGAGCTTTGCCCAGTGATGCTCGACAGGTCGCTCTGCAGCGTGCTCATCAGCTGCTGCAGAGCAGACCAGGAAACATTAGAGCTTCCTGACACTTGCATGGTTAAGACCTTCATTTGCGGGCAGATCCGGGCCAATGGAGGACGGACTGCAGATCGCCGATGGGAGTACCGGCGATCGTCCAGGTCGCAAGACGCGGGCCAGAATTTCCTATAAAATCAGAGATATAAATTGAAACAACCTCGGCTTTATTTCGCCCTATTTGGGATGCTTTCGCGAGTTGGCGCACCTACGCGTCGATGAGTGATTGTCAGTCCTTCAGCGCGTCTCTATCTCAGCCGCTCATGACTACCCCTTCGACTAGTCCGGCCGCGCAGGCGGCGCGGCGGCGCACCTTCGCTATTATCTCCCACCCCGACGCGGGTAAGACCACGCTGACCGAGCACCTCCTGCTGGCCGGCGGGGCGATCCGTGCGGCCGGCGCGGTGCGGGCGCGGGGCGAGAACCGCCGCACGCGCTCGGACTGGATGAAGATCGAAAAGGAGCGGGGCATCTCCGTCTCCGCCTCGGTAATGACCTTCGAGCACGAGGGCCTGTTGTTCAACCTGCTCGATACGCCGGGCCACGAAGACTTCTCGGAGGATACCTACCGCACCCTGACCGCCGCCGATGCCGCAGTGATGGTGCTGGACGCGGCCAAGGGCATCGAGCCGCAGACCCTGAAGCTGTTCGAGGTCTGCCGCCTGCGCGACATCCCCATCGTGACCTTCATCAACAAGATGGACCGCGAGGCGCTGGACCCCTTCGCTCTCCTGGACGAGATCGGCTCCAAGCTGGCGCTGGATCCTGCGCCGCTCTACTGGCCGGCGGGGTCGGGCAACCGGTTCAAGGGCATGGTCGACCTGCGCGATGGGCGCTTCACCGCCTATACCCGTACCGGCGGAGCGGAGGAGGGGTTCGAGAAGATCGCCCTCAACTCCAACGCCATCTCGCGCGTACTCGACCCGGACGAAAAGGAAGAGGTGGAGGAGGGGGCCATGCTGGTTCGTGAGGCTTCCAAGCCCTTCGACGTGACCTCGTTCCTGGAGGGGCATATGACGCCGGTGCTGTTCGGCTCGGCCCTGCGCCACTTCGGCGTCGGTGAGCTGCTGGAGGCGCTCGGCGCCTACGCGCCGCCGCCCAAGGCAACGGCGGCGGACAAGTCAGGCGCCGATATCCATGTGGCGCCGGGCGATCCTGAGGTCACGGGCTTCGTCTTCAAGGTCCAGGCCAATATGGACCCAAACCACCGCGACCGGATCGCCATGCTGCGGGTCTGCTCCGGCAAGTTTCAGCGCGGCATGAAGCTGAAGGTGCAGAACACAGGGCGCCAGCTTTCCGTCAACGCGCCGATCATGTTCATGGCCGCCGACCGGGAATTGGCCGAGGAGGCCTATGCAGGCGACGTGATCGGTGTCCCCAATCACGGCGTCCTGCGGGTAGGCGACAGCCTCTCGGAGAGTGGCCAGATCCGCTATGCCGGCCTGCCCAACTTCGCGCCGGAAATCCTGCAGCGGGTAAGGGTCAAGGACCCGCTCAAGGCCAAGCACCTGAAGAAGGCGCTCGAAGGCCTGGCGGAGGAGGGCGTGACCCAGCTCTTCCGCCCCATGATCGGCTCTGACTTCATTGTGGGCGCCGTCGGGCAGCTGCAGTTCGAAGTGATGGCCGACCGCCTGGCCAACGAATACCAGCTCGATGTCCTCTTCGAACCTTCGCCCTACGCCGAGGCGCGCTGGATTACCGGCAGCAAGGCGGACATCGAGGACTTCATCGGCAAGCACCGCTCCGCCATGGGCCAGGACAATGACGAACAGCCGGTCTTTCTCGGCAAGTCGTCCTGGGAGGTGGGCTATGTGCAGGAGCGCTACCCCAATGTCGCATTCCACAAGGCGAAGGAAAGAGGCTAGGCTGGGCCGGACTTAGGGGGAGGACGGATGATCGCCGCGTTACTTGCCGCCGCCGTCATCGCCACGAGTCCGGTGCACTTCGGCGTCTATCTACCCCGCGAGAACGTGTTGCTGAAGCCGATCTGGGTGCGCACGCCTAGCGCCGCCGAGTTCGCCGCCAGCGGCTTCAACCGCAAGCGGCGGGGATCCGCTCCCGAACGCGTCATACTAAGGTGCGGCGTGCACCCGGATGGGAGCCTGACGTCCTGCCGGATATTGTCCGAAAGCGCGAGGAACCGCGGTTACGGCGCCAGCGCCCTGCGAACTGTCCGCTACTTCCGCCTTGCCCGTCGCAGCGGCCCCTATCGGGTCGGCGGCGGCATACTGACCATGGCCATAAACTACGGCGGCTAGGCCGGGATCGCCAGAGGTTCAGACTGTTTCCAGACGCGCCTTACCACCAAGGCGAAGAGGATGAAGATCGCGATACCGCCCAGCGTCAGGCCCGCATCGGCCCAGAGCATGGCCACCGAGCCCGATCTGGTCTGTACGGCGCCTTCGACGAAGGTCGCCAGCGCGATGGGAAGGTTGGCGCCGCAGCTCATCAGCTGGCTCTTGGTCGCCGCAGCGCCCTTGCCGATGGCCTCCAGGCTCACGGCGTAGAAGATGGCGTACATGAAGCCGTTAGTGACCGCATAGAGAAGGGTCAGCGCTACGAAGACTATGGGTGTGTGCGGCAGGATCGCCATGGCGATCGCGCACAACGCCGCGCTCGCTCCGGCGACGAGATAGGTGGCCTTCCGGTCGAAGCGGTCGGCCGCATAACCGATCAGCAGAGATCCGACCGCCGAGGCGATGCCGCCGGCAAACCCCGTGACGAGGGCGACGGTATCCGCGGTCGCCCGCCAGTCGCTGGCGATCGCCGCGAACAGGTTGGACGCTGCGCCGGTGGCTATGGGAAGCAACACCAGCACGATGGCGAGCAAGCCCAGGCGCGATCGCACCAGTCCCCACAGGTCGAACACGACGTTCTTAGCCGTTGCCTGGAGGCTCGGAGCCCGGTGATCGTGCGACGGCTCTTTCAGCGAAATCAGCGCCAAGGTGCAGGCGACGCAGATTCCGCCAGTCACGGTGGCCGCCACAGGCATGCCGCCCGCGTGCTGGGCCAGCCATAGGGCAAGGCCGCCGCCCATGCCCTGACCGCCGATGTTGCCCGCCTGCGACCAGCCCGACGCGCGACCCTTTTCTTCATCCGGCACGGCATGGGCCAACAGTCCGCTGGTGGCGGTGCCGCATCCGCTGGAGGCGATCGAGGCTAGAAGGATCAGCAGGCTTAGAACTGGCAGGCTGGCCAGGGTCATGGGCAGGAAGCCGGAGGCGGCGATGAACAGGCCGGTGACGATGGCCGACGCCACGTACCAGCGCCGATAGGTCCAGACGCAGTCGATGACCGGCGCGTAAAGGAACTTCCAGGTCTGGGGCAGGAGCTGGAGCGCAACCAGGCCTCCGATGGCCACGGTGGGCACGTGTGACTGCGCCAAGACATAGGCTAGCGTGACGACGACAAACCCGCTGGCCAGCCCATAGGGCAGGAACAGCACCGCGTAGCGCCAGTGCCCCACGCGCCGCGCCGCCGTCTCTTCGTTCATCGCCCACCCCTGGCCATGGTCAAGCTTAACCCAGGTTAGGGCGCTTGAAAGGCGCAATCGGTCAGGACGGGTCCTCCAAAAGGTCCGGCGCCTCGAAATCGAGAGCGTCTTCGGGCTCCGCCAGGTCGGTCTCGGAGATCAGTTGGCCGCGTACGCTGACGCCGGCGCGCACCACACTCTCCGGGTCGCCGGTGATCAGGGGGTGCCAGGCGGCCAGCCCGCGTCCTTCATGCAGCCGCCGATAGGCGCAGGACAGCGGCATCCATCGCAGATCCTCGATATTCCACGGTGTCAGCTTGATGCAGTCGGGCACGTGCTGCTTGCGGTTCTCGTAGTCGGAACAGCGGCAGGCGCCGATATCCAGCAGCTTGCAGGCCACCCGCGTAGGAATCACCTCGCCGGTCTCTTCGTCCTCGAACCGGATCAGGCAGCAGCGTCCACAGCCATCGCACAGGCTTTCCCACTCGCCGGCGTTCATTTCGGCGAGGGATTTGACCTCCCAGAAGGGTTTATCCGTCATAAGAAGGAAGCCACGGCTTGGACACAGCCGTGCATATAGGTCCTATCCAGCGCTCCCGTCGATGCGGAGCCGAACAGAGGCTGAAGACACCGCCATCGTGCGTCCGCCCCCGCCATCACAGAGCCCCGGCCCAGGACCGATCCGCGCCGACCTCGAGCATGCGAGGGCGAAGCAGATCGGCGTGTGGCGTGCGCTGGGTCTCGGCCTTGGCATTGGCGCGACGCTTTCGCTGCTGTTCGTCGGCCTGTGGGTTTGGAAACTGGCTTTTTCGGACCTCCCGACCATTCCGGACAAGGCAGAGCTATGGTCCATGAACCGACCGGCGGGGACCACCTTCGTGGACCGCAACGGCAAGGTGGTCGGCCAGCGCGGCCCCAAGCATGGTTCGCCCCTGACCCTGCAGGAGCTTCCGCCCTATCTGCCGAAGGCCTTCATGGCGGCGGAGGATCGGCGCTTCTATCACCATGGCGGGGTGGACCTGATCGGCATCCTGCGCGCAGCGAAGACCGACATCGCCAAGCACAAGCTGGCCCAGGGCGGCTCGACCATCACCCAGCAGATCGCCCGCACCCTGTTCCTCACGCCTGAACAGACCCTGCGCCGTAAGCTGCAGGAGGCCGGCCTCGCGATCCGCATCGAGCACCTGATGACTAAGGACGAGGTGCTGGCCCTCTATCTGAACCGCATCTATTTCGGCGGCGGCGCCTATGGAGTGGAGGCCGCCAGTCAGACTTATTTCGGCAAGTCTGCGCGCAATCTCAACCTGTCAGAGGCGGCCCTGCTCGCCGCCCTGCCCAAGGCGCCGACCCGGCTGGCCCCCACCGACGACTTCCAGTCGGCGCTGCGCCGCTCGCACCTTGTGCTGCGCTCGCTGGTGGCCGAGCACTGGATCACCGACGAGCAGGCGGCGGACGCGGTACTGCATCCGCCGAAGCTGGTCAGCGAACCGGAGGGCGAGGGGGACTTCGGTTACGTCCTCGACCTCGCAGCGGTCCAGGCCAAGCAACTCAATACCGCCAATGTGCCTGATCTCGTCGTCCATCTGACGATCGACAGCCGCCTGCAGGCGGAGGCGACCCAGGCGGTGCGCGAGGCTGTAGCCAAGGGTACGCCGCTCGGCGCCACCCAAGCGGCGCTGGTGGCGCTGGGACCGAGCGGCGACGTGCAGGCCATGGTCGGCGGAGCGGATCACCGCCTGTCCGCCTTCAACCGCGCCACCCAGGCCCAGCGTCAGCCGGGGTCGGCTTTCAAGGCGTTCGTCTACGCCGCCGCGCTGGATCAGGGCATCTCGCCCGACGATGTGCGCGAGGATGCGCCGGTGAACATCAACGGCTGGCGACCGACCAATGCGGACGGCCAGTATGCGGGCAACATCTCCCTCGCCGACGCCTTCGCCTGGTCAAAGAACACCGTGGCCGTGCGCCTGACGCAGGAGGTCGGCCCGGCCAAGGTGGCGGACATGGCGCGCCGCTTCGGCCTCACCACCATCCCGCCGCATCCCGCGCCGCCCATCGCGCTCGGCGCTTACGAGACCAGCCTGATCGATCTGGTGTCCGGCTATCAGGGCTTCCAGCTCGGCGGACGGCGGGCCGCACCCTACCTGATCGAGTCGATCACCGACGCGCGCGGCAGGCCGGTCTACAAGCATCCTCCCGAGGCTCCCGCGAACGTCTACGACCCGGCCAAGGCGGCGCAGATGGTGCGGCTGATGCAGGGCGTGATCGACAAGGGCACAGGGCGCAAGGCCGCACTCGGCCGTCCCGCCGCCGGCAAGACCGGCACCACCAGCGACTATCGCGACGCCTGGTTTGTCGGCTTTACCCCTGACTATGTGGCGGGCGTGTGGATGGGCGACGATCGCGGCGCCTCGATGAAGCACGTGGCGGGCGGCGACCTGCCCGCTGAGGCCTGGAAGCGCTTCATGCTCGCCGCCGAACAGGGCCTGCCGCCGCGCCCCTTCCCGAAGCCGGGCGAGGCTGATGCCGTCGATCCCCGCGCCGACTTCTATCGCGATCTCGCCGGCCAGTTCGACGCCGCCGCGAGCGCCGCTCCTCCCGAACAGCATGGCGTACTGGGCGGCCGGCTCTAGCCGAGCGCCGTCATCACGACGCCCAGCGCCACGGCCACGCCGGCGACGAGTTGCGTCCAGTGCAGACGCTCCTTGAACAGGCGGTGTCCGGCAAAGGCGGCCATGGGCGCCTCGATCACCCCCACTGCCCGCACCGACGCCGCGGCCGCCAGGGCGAGCGCCACGAACCAGCCGGCGGAGGCGAGCGAGCCGCACATGCCCGCCAGTGACGAGCGCCGCCAGTCGCGGAACACCTGCACCACCGTCCCCGGACTGATCGCCAGCAGGATGAGGCCCAGGCCGAGGCTCTGGATCGCCTGCACGATGGGTACCGACAGGATGGCGGCGAACACCGGGTGGTGCGGCTCCAGCGCGATCCCGGCGTGGCGGAAGGCGTTAAGGGAGAAGCCGAAGGTCAGACCAGAGAACAGGCCGAAGCCGCCGCCGATCAGCTCCTCGTGCACATTGGCGCTGCGCGGCCAGGTCAGGGCGATAAGGCCGACCGTGGTGATCGCGATACCGAGCCAGCCCGTGGCGGTCAGTCTGTCGTGAAAGGCGATCAGCCCTATCATCGCCGCCAGGGGCAGGGAGCTCTGCTGCAACGAGGTCGCCACGGCGAAGCCGGACCGGTGCATGGCTGAAAGCAGGGCGGCCGTGGCCAGCACCTGGCTCAGCGCTCCAAGCGCGCAAAGGCTGAGGAAGGATGGACTATAGGTGGGATGCGCGCCCGGCGTCATCGCGAACGCCGCCGCTGCGAACACCAGCGAGAAGGGCAGCCCGAACAGGAACCGCACCAGGGTTGCGCCCCAAGGTCCGCTCGACCCGATCAGGCTCCGCTGCAGTCCGTTGCGCGCGACCTGGAACCCGGCGGCGGCGATGGTGGCGAGCACCCAGGCGAACGGCATAGAACTCTCTCTTGTTGAGCGGCCGGTCATACGGCGCCGCGCCGCACACACAAGGCTCGAATCCTTGGCGGGATTGGTGCAGAAGGCGCCCATGGCCCGTCCTGCCGCTACCCGTCCCCCGATCGTCGCCCTGAAGAACGTGCAGCTGGCCGATGGGCCGGTGATGCTGTTCGACGGGGTGGACCTGTCGCTCGAAGCGCGCGCCCGCGCCTGCCTGGTGGGCCGCAACGGCGCGGGCAAGTCCACCCTGCTGAAGGTGCTGACCGGCGCCCTGGAGCCCGACAACGGCGAGCGGTTCGTGCAACCTGGTTTGCGCTCAGCCTTCGTGCCGCAGGAGCCGGTCATCACCGGCGACACCGTGCTCGACCACGCCATCTCCGGCGGCGCCCAGTTCTGGGACGCGGAGGCGGAGCTGCAGGCCTTCGGCCTGGATCCACAGAAGTCCGCCAAGGGGTTGTCGGGGGGCGAGATCCGCCGTGTCGCCCTCGCCAAGGCCTTCGCCGAGGCCCCCGACCTGATCCTGCTCGACGAGCCGACCAACCACCTCGACATCTTCGCCATCGAGACGCTGGAGCGGCGCCTGCTGGAGAGCCGGTCGGCGGCGCTGGTGATCAGCCACGACCGCGCCTTCCTGGAGCGCACCACCAACCGCTGCTTCTGGCTGGCCCACCGCAAGGTTCGCACGCTGGACGCCGGCTATGCCGAGTTCGAGCTCTGGGCCGACAAGGTGGAGGCGGAGGAGCAGGAGAACCTGCGGCGCCTGACCAAGCAGATCGAGCGTGAGGCCTATACGGCGTCGCGTTCCGTCACCGCCCGGCGCACCCGCAACGAAGGCCGTCTGCGCGCCCTCGACGCCCTGCGCCAGCAGCGGGCGACGATCATGAAGGATGTCTCCCGGCCCCTGGAGTTGGAGATCGACGCGGGCGGCACGTCCGGCAAGCGGGTGGCGGAGGCGCGCGGCATCGGCAAATCCTTTGGCGCGCGCGTGATCGTGCAGAACTTTTCCACCCGGATCATCCGCGGCGACCGGGTGGCCATCGTCGGCCCGAACGGGGCGGGCAAGACCACCCTGGTCAAGCTGCTGCTCGGCGAACTCGAACCCGATGCGGGCTCGGTGAAACTCGGGACGGGCCTGGAGATCGTCTATCTCGACCAGGGTCGCACCGAGCTGAAACCGGAGATGACCCTGTGGGACGCGCTCACCCCCTCGGGCGGCGACAGCATCATCGTACGCGGCTTCCCCAAGCACGTGGCCGCCTATGCCAAGGACTTCCTGTTCCGCGACGGGCAGCTGCGCCAGCCTGTCTCGACCCTGTCGGGCGGGGAGCGCAACCGGCTGCTCCTGGCGCGGGCACTGGCCAAGCCGGCTAATCTGCTTGTGCTCGACGAACCCACCAACGATCTCGACATGGAGACCCTCGACCTGCTGGAGGACCTCCTGGCCGACTATGAGGGCACGCTCCTGCTGGTCAGCCACGACCGGGACTTCATCGACCGGCTCGCCACCTCCACCATCGCCCTCGACGGGCGGGGCGGAGCGGTGGAGACGCCGGGCGGCTGGACCGACTTCATGCGCCAGAACCCCGGCTTCTTCGAGCAGTCCGAGCGGCTGACTGGAAAGGCTGCGCCGCCGCCCCCGCCCGTCGCCGCGCCGCGTCCCACTGCCAAGCTGACCTTCAAGGACCAACACCGGCTGCAGGAAGCGGAGAAGGAGGTGGCCGAGCTGCCCGCCGCCATCGCCAGACTGGAGGCGCGGTTGCACGATCCCGCCCTCTACGCCAAGTCGCCCAAGGAGTTCGACCAGCTCACCGTCGAGATGGAAGCCCTGCGCGCAAAGCTTGAGAAGGCCGAACTCGACTGGCTGGAGTTGGAGGCCAAACGCGAGGGGCTGGCCACGGGGGGGTAGGCGCCCGATGTGGGATAGCGCCGGGGGGAAGGGCGAGGGGCGCCTCCAGATGAGGTCGCCGCTGCGCCTCGTCCGCCACTGTGGGCAGTTGAGGCAACGTTAGCGGAGGCTTGGCGGACTCCGGTGGACTGTCCAAAAAGTCCGGACAGTCCGGCGTTGGCCAGAATTCTTTTTTCGATCAATCGGTTGATGGCTTGGAGGGAGTCCGGACAGTCCGGATCGTCGCCGCGTGTCCAGCCTCTATCCGCACGGTGCAGCAGGGGGTCTGGCACTGTCCGGCTACTATGTCGTCAGGACCTTGGCCTCAAAAAATTGGCGCAACTTGCGCCGCACGAGATCAAGCGATCCTATTCGGATCGGGCGTTGGATTTCCATGTCAAAGATCGCCGCCGGCCGTCGGGCCAGCATCCTCCATCATACCGCGAAGGATAGCGGCGGGGAGAAGATCGTCTTCGGCGCGTGTCGGAGCGACTGTCGCTGACCCGACGAGCCTCGCGCAAGCCGCGCCGCTGGACCGATCTGCGCGCAGCGGCTAGCTCTGCACCATGGCGCAGACGGGGCAGGGCGGAGTGCTGGTGCTGGGCGGGACCAGCCTGATCGGCGGCTTCCTGCTGCCGAGGCTCGACCCTTCCGCTTTGATTCTCAGCCGCCACGTCCGTGAGGGCGACACGGCCCATCGCTGGCGGCGGGGCGACTTTGCCGATATCCAAGCCTGGTCCGCCGAGATCCGGGCCGAACAGGTCTTCGCGCTCTGCCCGATCTGGCTGTTGAAGCCGGAGCTTCTGGCCGGCCTTTACGCACGGGGCATGCGCCGGCTGGTCGCCTTTTCGTCCACCAGCCGTTTCACCAAGACCGCCTCCGGTTCGGCCAAGGAGCGCGCCGTCGCCGCCGCCCTGATCGGGGGCGAAGCGACGGTGGAGGCGTTCTGCGCCGCGCACGGCGTGGGCTACACCATCCTGCGGCCCACATTGATCTATGCGGAAGGGAAGGACGGCAACGTCTCCCGTCTCGCCGCCCTGATCCGTCGACTGGGCGTTCTCCCGCTGCCCGGCCGCGCCGCGGGGCTGCGCCAGCCTGTGCATGCGGATGATCTCGCTATCGTCGCGCTGGCCGCCATGGATCGCGCGCCCACCAACCGGGCCTACGAGGTTCCCGGCGGCGAAACCCTGACCTACCGCGCCATGGTCGAGCGCATTTTCGAGGGGCTGGGTCGTCGGCCGTGTATCCTCAGCCTGCCGCCGGCCCTGCTACGCGTGGCCTATACGCTCGCTAAACCTGTCCTGCCGGGCTCCACCGAGGACATGATTCTGCGGGTGAACGAGGACCTGGTCTTCGACCTCGCCGACGCGCGCCGGGATTTGGGCTGGGCGGCGCGGGATTTCCATCCGCGATTTTAAGGTCGCAAACGGCCTTAAGCCTTTGCCTTGCCCACATTTCCTTCGTCTTGCCCGGACTTGTTCCGGGCATCCACCCTACGACCGTCTGATTGGCCGAACCCCTGGGGGATGGGCCCCGGAACAAGTCCGGGGGTGACGAAAAATGGGGATAGGAAAGACAAGGCTAACCGTCCTACCCTCTAACCTTCCGACCAGACGGCCAGTTCGTTCCCGCTCGGGTCGGTGAAGTGGAAACGCCGCCCGCCAGGGAATTCGAAGATCGGCCGCACCACCTTGCCGCCTGCCGCCTCGACCTTGGCCAACATGGCTTCAAGGTCATGGGCGAAGAGAACCACCAAGGGCTTGTCCATGCGTGAGGCTGGATCTCCATCGAAACCGCCGTCCAGCCCCTCGTTATAAGCGACATAGTCCGGGCCATAGTCCGTGAAGCTCCAGCCGAAGGCGTCGCGATAGAAAGCTTTCAACGGGGCGAGATCGCCGCCCGGCATCTCCACATAGTCGATTTTTCCGTCCTCGCGCATGGTGTCGCCTCGTTGAGTTCCTGATATGTTCTTATAGCCGATCCACGCGAAACCGTCGAGTCGATCACGAAAAAGGCCCCGGATTGCTCCGGGGCCTTCTAGAGTCGTAGCCGTGATGTGAGTGATTACGAGGCGTAGAATTCCACGACCAGGTTCGGCTCCATCTTCACCGGATAGGGCACTTCTTCCAGGCCGGGCGCGCGGACGAAGGTGGTGGACAGGCCCTTGCCGTCGACCTGCAGGTAGTCGGGGATGTCGCGTTCCGACGACTGAATGGCTTCGAGCACCAGCGCCATGTTGCGCGAACGCTCGCGCACGGAGATCACGTCGCCGGCCGACACGCGGTAGGAGGCGATGTTCACGCGCTTGCCGTTCACCTGCACGTGGCCGTGGTTCACGAACTGACGGGCGGCGAACACGGTCGGCACGAACTTGGAGCGGTAGACCACCGCATCCAGACGGCTTTCCAGCAGAGCGATGAGGTTTTCCGAGGTGTTGCCCTTGCGGCGCGCGGCCTCTTCATAGGTGCGCGAGAACTGCTTCTCGGTCAGGTTGCCGTAATAGCCCTTCAGCTTCTGCTTGGCCTTCAGCTGCAGGCCGAAGTCGGAGACCTTGGACTTGCGGCGTTGGCCATGCTGGCCGGGACCGTAGGAGCGCTGGTTGATCGGGGACTTGGGCCGACCCCAGATGTTTTCGCCCATCCGGCGGTCGATCTTGTACTTGGCGCTATGGCGCTTGGACATAGGTATCCTGTCTTCATACTCGACACGGCCGGCCTTCCCGTCAGTGGGAAGGCGATCTCAACGGCGGCTGCGCGTCACCCGTCATGCACGCGAACCGCACGGCGGAGCCGGCGGCGCGAAGGGAGCGTGTATGATGGGCGGATGCCACGAAGTCAAGCGGGAGAGCCGTCTGCGTCCTCCGACGACGGCTTGCCGATGTGCACTTCGCCCGCACTGTATTCGAGGGTTCCACCGCGCAGCTCGCGCAGGACGCCGTCGAAATAGCGTCGCTCGTTCACGCTGACCTTGCCGCTTGCGAGGCGGGTGCGGATTTCAGTTTCCGCTGCGGCGATGTCGCCGCGGTGCTTGTTCAACAGGTGCTGCGCGCGCGACCGTTCGTTCTTCAGCTTGCGCGCGCGCCGTGTGCGCCATTCCGTGAAGGGCTCGTAGAGAAACGAAGCGGCGGTAATCAGGACCACTGCCAGAATGATAAGATTTGTCACGCGCCGACCCCGAATAGACCTGACGCGTAGCATCAGCGGCCGGCGTTGCAAAAGAGAGAACGTGGCGCACGCCAACTCGTCGCGCACTTAAGGTCGTCATCAGACCTCGTGTCGCCGCCAATTCAATCAGCATCGTCGGACCGAAACTCAATCCCCGCTCTTCTGCTTCTGCGCCAGTCGCGTGAGGTGGCGTCCGCGTCCCTTCACCAGCGCGGTGATCACGCCGCGGAAGGTGCGGACCTCCTGCTCGGTCAGATGGGCCCGGCCGAGGGCCACGCGCAGATTGCGCACCATCGAGGGCCGGTTCTCTGGGGGGAAGAAGAAGCCGGAAGTGTCCAGTTCTCGCTCCAGATGCTCATACAGGCCGACGATCTGTTCGCCCGGCGCGGGGGGCGGACCTTCGCGAAAGCGAGGAGGAGGCGTGTCGCCCGCCGCGATCAATCGCCATTCATAGGCGTTGATCGCCACCGCCTGGGCCAGGTTCAGCGACTGAAAGCGCGGATCGATGGGGATTGTGACGATGGCTTGGCAGAGCGCGATATCGGAGGTCTCCAGCCCGGCGCGCTCGGCTCCGAACAGCAGGCCGCAACGCAGGCCCTCCACCGTGGCCGAGGCGAGGTTGGCGGCGCCCGCCCGCGGCGTGATCACCGGCATCTGCGTCTCGCGCGGACGGGCGGTGGTCGCGTGGATCAGGTGCAGGTCCGACGTCGCCTCCGCCACCGTGGCGAACACCTTGGCCTCGTCGAGCGGCCAGTCGGCGCCCGAGGCGCTGGCCCAGGCGCGCTCCTGCGGCCAGCCGTCG
This sequence comes from uncultured Caulobacterales bacterium, assembly GCA_903862425.1. Taxonomy (GTDB): domain Bacteria; phylum Pseudomonadota; class Alphaproteobacteria; order Caulobacterales; family Caulobacteraceae; genus CAIOYC01. Next base: position 264,703 of record CAIOYC010000009.1, read on the forward strand.
CGCGGCGCTACGAGGCGAAGCTCCGACAGTCCGAAATTGGCCATGACGCGCGCGACGGCGCCGATATTCTCTGGCAGTTGCGGCCGATCGAGGATGACGACGGGAGATTCCATCCTCGCTGTTTAGTGCGTCCGCACCGCGTCGCAAATCACGCGCTTGTCCGGCGCCGTCGCCGTTAGGGGGATTGCTAGCCGGCGAAGTCCCGCAGCGCGCGGCCGGGCCAGGCCTGGCCCGCCGCGCGTTGGTACTGCACGGGCCAGGGCGAGGCCTTGTCGGGTCCGCCATCGAGCGCTTCGGCAGCGTGGTGCGGCCAGCGCGGGTCGTCCAGCAGGGCGCGGGCGAGGGCGATCATGTCGGCCTTGCCTTCAGTGAGGATGGCTTCGGCCTGATGGGCTCCGGCGATCATGCCGACGGCGATCACCGTGAGGTCCGGGCAACGGTGTTTCACCGTCTCGGCGAAGGCTACCTGATAGCCGGGCTCCCGGCCGGGGATCTTGGCCCCCGCGGCATTGGCGCCGGACGAGATATGCACATAGTCGAGCCCCAGCGCCTGAAGCCTGGCGGAAACCTCCGCCGTCTCCTCTGGCGTGATGCCGCCTTCCACCCAGTCCGATCCGTTCAGACGCATGCCCAGCGCCTTTGATCTCGGCCACGCCGCGCGCACCGCCTCGGCGATCCGCAAGGGAAAGCGCATGCGGTTCTCGAGCGTACCGCCGAATTCGTCGGTCCGCTTGTTGGCGACGGGCGAGAGGAATTCGGAGATCAGATAGCCATGAGCGCCGTGAAGCTCGACGAGTTGGAAGCCCGCCCGGTCCGCGCGCTTGGCGGCCGCGACGAACGCCTCGACGATCGCGTCCATGCCGGCCTGGTCGAGCGCTTCGGGCGTGTGCCAGCCCTCGGTGAACGGCACGGCCGAGGGCGCGTAGGTGGTCCAGGCCCCCTGGCCAGGCGCGAGCGGCCCACCCTTCTCGATCCACGGCTTGTGGGTCGAGGCCTTGCGCCCGGCATGGGCCAGCTGGATGCCGAACGGCGTATCGGAAAAGCTCGCCGTGTCCCTGATCAGGCGGGCGAAGGCGGCTTCCTGCTCCTCGTTCCATATACCGGCATCGCCGGGTGAAATCCGCCCCTCGGGCAGAACGCCGCTGGCCTCGACGATCACCACACCGGCGCCCGAAATGGCCAGGGCGCCGAGATGCTGCCAGTGCCAGGGCTGGATCACGCCATCGACGGCGGAATACTGGCACATGGGCGCGACGACGACCCGGTTCCTGAGTTCCAGGCCGCCGACCTTGATCGGCGAAAAGAGCAGGCTCACGCTTCGATCAAGCCTTGTTGCTTGAACAGGGTCTTCAACTCCCCGGCCTGGAACATCTCCTTGACGATATCGCAGCCGCCGACGAACTCGCCGTTGACGTAGAGCTGGGGGATGGTCGGCCAGTCGGAGAAGGCCTTGATGCCCTGGCGCAGGTCGTCGTTCTGCAGCACGTCCACGCCCACGAACGGCACGCCGAGGTGATCGAGGATCTGCACCGTGAGGGCGGAGAAGCCGCAGCGCGGCTGCTCGGGCTCGCCCTTCATGAACAGCACCACCGGGTTCGCCTGGAGGGTGTCGGCGATGAAGGTGTGCACCGCGTGCTGGGTGTCGATGGCTTCGTCGGGGCCGGGGCCGGTGGGTTCGAACTGGGTGACGTCGGTCACGGAAGACCTCCTGAAATCTATGCTTCTCAGCTAGGCGCGGCGCGCGGCTAGATCAAGCGTATGGGTGGGGATGTGATCGCTGTCATACATTGGAGCTTGCCTCCGACTTGGCTGAAGCTACCAAGGCATCGAAGTCCAACTCTTCGCTCTGCGCCATAAAAGCCATTCCGATGTAGAGGCATTCATTGCAGATGCGCACTCCGCGCGTCTTGTCCGCCACAATCAGTACAACTTCGTTTGGCTCGCGGCTGCAGAAACTGCAGGCGAAATCGTCCTTGGCGACGTCTGCAATTGTCATGCGAATTCCAAACCGCTCGGCGTCAAATCTTAGGCCGGCGCAAGGGTCTCTAAAGCCAAGGCGTGCAGTTCGCCGCCCAGCACGTCGGCGAGCGCCTTGTTGACCAACTGGTGCTGACGCACGCGGGATAGCCCAGCGAAAGCGGGCGAAACGATGCGGGCCCGATAATGGTCGCCGTCGCCCGCAAGGTCGGTGACGGTGATCTCAGCGTCGGGGAAGGCGGAGGCGAGGCGGGCTTCCAGCACTTGTTGCGGCATCGGCATGGGGAACTCTTTCTTGTCGCAATGTCCTATAGACTGTTCCGAGCGCGGCCCGAAGGACCCTGATGCAATCGATCCTGATGGCGGCTTCGGCCGCCGCCCTCCTGCACACGACGATGGTGACTTCCGGCCCCCTCATTCCGGACGGCGCCAACGGGGCCGCCATGCCGCAGAACGGCGTGTGGGCGCTCGTCCCCACAGAGTGCGAGACGCCGACCACGCTTGATCTTGCGGCCTGGCCCAAGTGCGCCACGCCCGTCGGTTTCGCCGATGACGAGGTCGCGGCGCTGGAGCGCCCCGCGCCCGGCAATAAGGCCAAGGCGGACGAATTCTATTCCATGGCGCGCACGAAATTCGCGCTCGCCCCCGCGACGGTCACAGGCGGACCGGAGGTGGTGCAGGTGGTGGTGCCCATGGTGTTCAGCCGCAGCTATTATTTCCTCGCCATCACGCCCGAGACGCTGGACGCCGATGGCCGCTTCGCTGCGGCGCGCGGCTGGCCGGTGGCCTGCGCGGAACCGGCTAAGGGCGGGTGCAGTCCCAAGGTGCTCGCCGACGTGCAGGCTCAGGCGGCGACGGCGCCTGTTGATCCGCAACGCCTCTACAAGCTCGTGCGAATCCAGCCGCCGGCCGCTGATGCGCCGGCGATAACACCCGCGCCGGGGGAGCCTGCGAACACCGATGCGCCGGCGACTACGCCACCCGCAGCGGCGGGCGCAGCGACAGTTCCCGCGCCCGGCGCCGTGACGGAGAAAACCTTGCCGCCCGCCAACAGCGCTACGCCCGCACCGTCCGCGTCAAAGACCCCGGCCGGACCGAGCGCTTAGGCCGAACCGGCCTGAACGGCCGCCCGCTCGCGCATATAGGTCTCTAGCCGCGACACCTCGTCCGGCTTGGCGTAGAGGCCGAGCTTGGTGCGCCGCCAGAGCACATCCTCGGCGGTGCGCGCCCACTCCTCGTCCATCAGGTAGTCCACCTCGCGCGCAGACAGGTCACGCACGAACGTCTCGCCGAGGTCCGCCGGTTCGCGCGCCTCTCCCAGTACCCGTCGGGTCCGCGAGCCATAGGCAAGGGCTAGGCGGCGCATGGAACCGTCCAACTTGGGATATTCGCTCGATAGCCGGTCGATCAACTCGCGCAGGCCGCCCTTGGGCACGTCCCCGCCGGGCAGCGGTTTGGTCGCCGTCCAAGGCGCGCCAGGCTTGGGCAGGTGGGGGGCGAGCTTTTCCATGACGCCCTCCGCCAGGCGACGATAAGTGGTGATCTTGCCCCCATAGACGCTGAGCAGCGGCGCCTGGCCCTGTGGTGCGTCCAGCCTTAGCACGTAGTCGCGGGTGGCGGATTGCGCGGCTCCTTCGCCCTCGTCGGCCAGGGCGCGTACACCGGCATAGCTCCACACCACCTGGTCGGGCGTCACGGGCGTCTTGAAGTAGTCGCTGACGGCCGTGCAGAGATAGGCGATCTCGTCCGCCGTCGCCTCGACCCGCACGCTGGGGTGTTTCACCTCCAGATCGGTGGTGCCGATCAGGGTGAAGTCACCGCGATAGGGTACAGCAAACTCAACCCGCCCGTCGGCGTTCTGGAAGATGTAAGCCGCGCTATGGTCATAGAGCTTGGGCACGACGATATGGCTACCCTGAACCAGGCGAACCCCGTGCGGCGCGTTCAGGCCTGTGAGCGCCAGCGCCTCATTCACCCATGGACCGGCGGCGTTGACCAGCGCCTTGGCGTGGACCACGCCGCCGCCGTCGGTCTCGACGCGCCAATGCTTGCCTTCACGTCGAGCGGAGGTCACAGCGGTGCGGGTGCGGATATCAGCGCCGAGCTCGCGCGCGCCGATGGCGTTGGTCACCACCAGACGGGAATCGTCGGTCCAGCCGTCGTAATAGGAAAAGCCGTGATGGAACTCGGGCTTCAGCGGCGCGCCTTCCGGCCCGTGGCTCAGGTCCAGCGACTTAGCCGCCGGCAGGCCGCCGCGATTGCCCAGGTGATCGTAGAGGAACAGGCCGATGCGCAACATCCAGCGCGGCCTCAGTCCCCTGTGGTGAGGCAGGATGAAGCGCAACGGCTGCACCAGGTGCGGCGCGATCCGAGCCAACACCGCCCGCTCGTTCAGCGCCTCGCTCACCAGGCGAAAGGCGTATTGCTCCAGATAGCGCAGGCCGCCGTGGATGAGTTTGGTGGAGGCCGAAGAGGTGGCGCCGGCCAGGTCGCCTTTCTCGAACAGCACGACCTTCAGCCCGCGTCCGGCGGCGTCGCGCGCCACACCGCACCCGTTAACCCCACCGCCGATCACGGCGATGTCGAAGGTCTGATCCGATTCCACAGTGCAGCTATACGGTGATCTGTCCGCGCGGGGGAGAGGCGATCATTCCGCCGCCGCCTTCTCGGGGGTGAACGGGTCAGGGACCCGGCGACCGCCCTGGCGTTCGAACATCCAGCCTGGATATTCGGGCGGCAGCTTGGACACTTCGTCGAGCCTGACCATGTCGTCGGTCGTCAGGTGCAGGTCCGCGGCGGCGAGGTTGTCGCTGAGCTGCTCCACCGTCTTGGCCCCGACGATGATCGAGGTGGTGAAGGGCTTGGCGAGGATGTAGGCCAGCGCCACGCGGGCCACGGAGACGCCGTGCGCCTCGCCGATTTCTCGCATCACGTCGATACAGTAGAAGGCGCGCTCGCGATTGACGGGCGGGAAGTCGAACACCGCCCGCCGCGACCCCTGCGGCCCGTCGGCGTCGCGGCTGAACTTGCCCGACAGCAGACCGCCCGCCAGGGGCGACCAGGCCATCAGGCCCATGCGCTGGTCGTCCATCATCGGCACGAGGTCGCGCTCAAGGTCCCGCCCGGCGACCGAGTAGTAGGCCTGCAAGGTGGCGAAGCGGGTCCACCCCTGCGCATCGGCCAGCATGTTGGCCTTGGTGATCTTCCAGGCGGCCCAGTTGGAGACGCCGATATAACGGACCAATCCCTCGCGCACGAGATCGTCGAGCGCCCGCATGGTCTCCTCCAGAGGCGTGATGCGGTCGTTGCCGTGGATCTGATAGAGGTCGATGTGATCGAGGCCCAGGCGGTCCAGGCTGTATTTCACGCCGTCCATGATGTGACCGCGCGAGGCGCCGCGATCGTTGGGCGCCTTGCCCACATCGCCGAACACCTTGGTGGCCACCACGATGTCCGATCGTTTTACCCCCAGCGTCTTCAGCGCGTGCCCGACCAGGGTCTCGGAGCGGCCCTCGGAATAGACGTCTGCGGTGTCGATGAAGTTGACCCCGGCCTTGAGCGCCGTCTCGACGAGCTTGGTGCTCTCATCCTCCTGCAGGTTGCCGATGGCCTGCCACATGCCCTGGCCGCCGAAGGTCATGGCGCCGAGGCATATTTCCGAGACGTAGAGGCCCGTGCGGCCGAGCTGGTTGTAACGCATGAGTATGTCTCCGGAGGGGTGCGCACTCTAGCTAGGCGGCGGACACACGGTCGCAAGACGACGGTCAGATCTTCTTGGCCAGCTTGTCGAGAAAGCGCAGCACCGCCTTCTCGAATTTTGCGCCGTCCGTCTTCGCGAAGGCGGGCGGAAGCGTTTCTTCGGCAAAGGCCTTCAGCACCTCCGGATGCACATAGGCCTTGCGACAGACGGCCGGGGTATTTCCGAGTAGTCCGGCGGTGGCCTTGATGCACAGGTTCACCGCGCGTTTCGCCTCCGCCTGGCTGGTGGGCTTGGGTTGAAGGGCGAGAGCCTTGGCGGCGGCGAGCGTGCCCGCCCAGGTACGGAAGTCCTTGGCCGTGAAGTGCTGGCCGGTCGCTGCGTGCAGATAGGCGTTGACGTCGGACGAGCCGATGGCGTGGCGCTGCCCGTCCTCGTCCACCCACTGAAACAGGCGCTGGCCCGGCAGGTCGTGCACCTGCTTGATCACCCGCGCCAGGCGCCGGTCGCGCAGCCCGGTGCTGTGCTTGACCCCGCTCTTGCCCATGAACTCGAACCGCACAGCGGCGCCGCTGACCTTGGCGTGTTTCGACCGCAGCGTGGTCAGCCCGAAATGATTGTTGGTCTTGGCGTATTCGTCATTGCCTACACGGATAAGGGTCAGTTCGAGCAGGCGCACCACCAAGGCTGTAACCCTGTCATGCGACAGCGAACGCTTGGCTAGGTCCGCATCGACGCGTGCCCGGATCTCGGGCAGCGCCCGACCGAAGGCGGCCATGCGGCCGAACTTCCCCTCATCGCGGGTGGCGCTCCAGCGGGCGTGATAGCGATATTGCTTTCGACCCCGGTCATCGCGGCCCGTGGCCTGGATGTGCCCGTCGGGATCGGGACTGATCCAGACGTCGGTATAGGCAGGCGGGATGGCGAGGTGACGGATGCGCTCCAGCGTGGAGGCGTCCTTCACCTCCGACCCGTTGGGGCGGACATAGTGAAAGCCGTGCGGGCCCTTACCGCGGCGGGCTATGCCGGGATCACTGTCGTGCACATAGGTCAGGCCGGCGTGATGGGCGACGGCTTCGGGCTCCAGGCTTCCGTCCAAGGGCATCGCCGCTCCCAGTCCTCATCGAGACCGGCGCTTTCCATGACCGGCTTGGCTGGCTAATCCTCTGCCGGAGCTCGGGTTCCGCTGAGGAGGCGCGTCTGAACTATCGCCACCACTTCCACGCCGGCAATTTCGCCGACGTGATGAAGCACGCGATTCTTTTGGCGCTGATCGCAGCCATGCGCCGGCCTGTGCGCGTGGTGGAGACCCATGCCGGCGCCGGCCTCTACGATCTGCAAGGCGATGTGGCGCGCCGTACGGGTGAAGCCGAGGCCGGTGTCGGACGGTTGATGACGGCCGGAGATCTGCCCGCCTCCCTGTCGATGCTCAGGCAGGCGGTGCAGCGGGAGAATGGCGACGGCGCGCTGCGTTTTTATCCGGGCTCGCCCGTCCTGGCCCTCGGCGCCATGGGAGCCGGCGACAGCTATGTGGGCTGCGAACTGAGACCCGACGATTTCGAGACTCTGAGGGCTCTGGCGGCGAAGCGCACCGGCAAGGCGACGGCGCGGGCGGTTCAGTCGGATGGTTATGAGCTTCTGGGCGGCGCGCTCAGAGGCGGCGAACTGGTGCTGATCGACCCGCCCTTCGAGCGGGGCGACGACTACGACCGGGCAGCGGAGGCGGTGGGCCTTTGCATCGCCCGCAAGGCCTCCATGGCGATCTGGACGCCGCTCAAGGACATGGAGACACTCGATGGCCTCGTGCGCCAGGTTGAGGCGCTGGGGCTGGCCCGCCTGTCCCTGGCCGAGGTGCGGCTGCGACCGCTCAGGAATCCGATGGCCATGAACGGCTGCGCCATGCTGCTGGTGGATGCGCCACCGATCGAAGATGAGGCCGAAGCTGTCTGCCGCTGGGTCGCCGAGCATTGTGGCGAGGCGGGCGCCAAGGGGCTGATAACGCGTCTGGCGGGCTAGATCCGGCGCGCAACCGCCAGCGGGCCCGTCCCGTCGTCGCCGAAGCGCACGGCGGTGCCCGACGCGGAGACCATGATCAGTGACCCGTGGGGGCCGACGGTCTGGAAGTCGAGGTCGATGCCGATCACCGCATCCGCGCCAAGGCCCGCGGCCTCGTCCTCCATCATCTGCAAGGCTTGGGCGCGCGCCTTCTGCAGTACGCGCTCGTAGCTCGTGGAACGACCGCCCAGAAAGTCTCGAAAGCCGGCCATGATCTCGCGCACCACATTGGCGCCGACGATGGTCTGGGCCGCGACCACGCCCAGGTATTCCGTCACGGGCCGCCCTTGAACGAGGGCTGTCGTGGTCATCACCAGCGTGGCGTGCGGCGGACGTCTCGCCATGGAACCTACTCTCCCGAACTGTCATTGAGGATGGCGAAGCGCCAAGCTTTAAGCCAGGCAAATCACGTCCGGGGCGAACGGAGCAGACGCGCGCATCGTTCCACGCCACAGTATATGCTTACGCTTGCCGCCCTCCCGCCGTGGAAAGCCGACCACCATGTTTTTCGCTCGCTCGCACATCGACCTGCACAATATCCGCCAGTCGGTCGAGCGGATCGGCAACATCTCCGACAACGTCGTCCATTTCGGCCCGATCAAGCTCGGTCTCGAAGCGATCCTGGAATTCGTCCCCTTCGTCGGCGAGATCTACAGCCTCGTCGCCGGTTTCATGATCCTGATCGAAGGGGTGAGGGCTCGGGTGCCGGGCACCACGCTGATGCAGATCGTGCTGCTGATCACCATGCGGACGGCCATGGGCAGCTTCGACGCCATACCCGGCCTCGGCATCATCGGCGACCTCGCTGCCGGCGCCTTCCGTGCGCACAAGATCTCCGCCGACATGGTGGCCAAGGCCATGGACGACACGCTTTATATCGAAGGCCATAAGGGCGACCCGGAATATGCCGACATCCTGGCCCGCGTCCGCTCCGGCAAGGAACGGCGCCGTGTGGTGTACCTCGGCTAGGGTCTATTCCGCGGCGCGCTGGGCGTAACCGAGGCGGGCGTTCAGCTTTTCCAGCAACTCGATAGCGGCTTCGGCGATCACCGTACCCGGGACGAAGATCGCCTCTACACCCGCATCCAGTAGCGGCTGGTGGTCCTGCGGCGGTATCACCCCGCCGATCACGGTCATGATGTCGGCACGGCCCGCGTCCTTCAGCGCGCCAATCAGTTCGGGCGCCAGCGTCAGGTGCCCCGCGGCGAGGGATGAGGCGCCGACCACATGCACCTTCTTCTCGATGGCCTGGGCGGCGGCCTCCTCGGGCGTCTGGAACAGCGGGCCGATATCGACCTCGAAACCCAGGTCGGCGAAGGCGCTGGAGACCACCTTCTGGCCCCGGTCGTGGCCATCCTGGCCCATCTTGGCGACCATGATCTTGGGCGCGCGGCCGTCCGCTTCCTTGAACGCCTTCACCATGGCCCTGGCGCGGGCGACGGTGACGTCCTTCTCTCCGGCCTCCCGGCCATAGACGCCGTCGATGGCGCGGATCACCGCCTTGTGCCGGTTGAACACCTTCTCCAGCGCGTAGGAGATTTCGCCCACCGTGGCCTTGGCGCGCGCGGCGTCGACCGCCAGCTCTAGCAGGTTCGCTCCGCGGGCCGCGCCATTGGTGAGGGCGGTAAGGGCGCTCTCCACCGCAACCGGATCACGCTCTGCCTTGAGGCGGCGCAGCTTCTCCAGCTGTTGTTCGCGTACCGACGCATTGTCCACAGACAGCATGGGAATGTCGTCGAGCGTGTCGGGCTTGAAGCGGTTCACGCCCACCACGGTCTGGTGGCCGGTGTCGATCCGGGCCTGGGTCTTGGCCGCCGCCTCCTCGATACGCAGCTTGGGCAGGCCCTGTTCGATGGCCTTGGCCATGCCGCCCAGCTTCTCCACCTCTTCGATATGGGTCAGGGCGCGGCGGGCGAGATCATGGGTCAACCGCTCGACATAGTAGGATCCGCCCCACGGATCGGCCACACGGGTCGTGCCGCTCTCGACTTGAAGAAACAGCTGGGTGTTGCGCGCGATGCGGGCGCTGAAATCCGTCGGCAAAGCCAGGGCTTCGTCGAGGGAGTTGGTGTGCAGGCTCTGCGTCTGGCCGTTGACCGCAGCCATGGCCTCCACCGTGGTGCGGGCGACGTTGTTGAACACGTCCTGCGCCGCCAGGCTCCAGCCGGAGGTCTGCGAGTGGGTGCGCAGGGACAGCGAACGCGGGTCCTTCGGATTGAACTCCGCCTTCATCAGGCGCGCCCACAGAAGGCGCGCAGCGCGCATCTTCGCCACTTCCATGAAGTAGTTCATGCCGATGGCCCAGAAGAAGCTCAGGCGCGGGGCGAACTTGTCGATGCTCATCCCGGCGGCGACCCCGGCGCGGGCGTATTCCACCCCGTCTGCCAGCGTATAGGCCATCTCCAGGTCCGCCGTCGCCCCGGCCTCCTGCATGTGATAGCCGGAAATCGAAATACTGTTGAACCGCGGCATCTCCTGCGCCGTATAGGCGAAGATGTCGGAGATGATGCGCATCGAGGGCGCGGGCGGGTAGATGTAGGTGTTGCGCACCATGAACTCTTTCAGGATGTCGTTCTGGATTGTCCCTGAAAGCTTGGCGTGCGGCACGCCCTGTTCTTCCGCCGCTACGATATAGAGCGCCAGGATCGGCAGCACCGCGCCATTCATGGTCATGGAGACGCTCATCTTGTCGAGTGGGATGCCGCCGAACAGGGTGCGCATGTCGAAGATCGAGTCGATGGCCACCCCGGCCATGCCCACATCGCCCTTCACCCGCGGGTGGTCGGAATCGTAGCCGCGGTGGGTGGCGAGGTCGAAGGCCACCGACAGCCCCATCTGACCGGCTGCGAGGTTGCGGCGATAGAAGGCGTTTGAGTCTTCCGCCGTGGAGAAGCCGGCATACTGGCGGATGGTCCACGGATTGGTGACGTACATGGTGGGGTAGGGCCCGCGCACGAACGGCGCGAGGCCAGGGTAACCGCCGATGAAGTCGAGACCCTCCAGGTCTGCCGGACCATAGGCGGGTTTGACCGCGATGCCTTCCGGCGTTTCCCAAGCAGGCCCCGTCGGCAGCGCGCCTGATTCGGCGTCGCCAAAGGGCAGGGTAGCGAAATCGGGCCAGGAGGTGCTCATTCGCCAGCCTCGTCGTCGTCGTCTTGGCCCGGCGGCTCGTGGGCGGCGGCGACCAGATCGATCCAGTCTGGATCCACCCCGTCCACCTCCTCCACATCCTCTGAGAAGGCCACCGCGGTGTCGCCGGTCGGCAGGACCAGTCCCAATACCTCCAGGGTCTCGCCGCCTTCCGCCTCATGGCTTTCGGCCTGCACGACGACGGCAGCGACAGCTTCATCCTCCTCGTGCCAGATCACCGGCTGGGGCAGCATCCACTCCAGGGGTTCGCCGTTACGGGTGTCGCCAAGGGCGAAGACGGCCTTGCCCGCATCCACATCGGCTTTGGTGGCGCACCTGCCAGCCCAGACGGTCAGCTGTTCCCAGGTCTTATCATCGAACCCCTGGCTGTTCATCGGCTCGTCTCCACAAGGGTGAGCGCCTGATCCAGCGCCAATACAGCGTCCATGCCGGCGAACAGAAAAGTGTCGACGCCCGCCGCTACGAGCGCCGTTTGCAGGTCACCGGGACGGCCGGCGAGGTATACCCGCGCGGCGCCTTTGGCCTTCAACGCCCGAGCGGCGGGCTCGGCGCCTTCCGCGTAGAGCGCATCGGAGGAACAGAGGATGGCGAGGTGCGCCTCCGCGGGCTCGTAGGCGTCCACCTCGCCAGTCTCTGCTACGATCCCGCCTGCCGCGAACAGATTACGCGCAAACCCTACACGGCCGCTGTAGTCGGCGGGCGAGCCGATGGTGGCGAGAAACACCCTGGGCCGGACGTGCATAGCCGCGGCGCGGCGGCGCAGGGCTTCGAAGGGTTCGGCAGCGCGATGCGGCGTGAGCGGCGAGCAGCGGCTCTCCGTACCAGCCAGGGCGGGCGGCGCGGATTTGGCGAAAGGCCCGGCGTCCGTCAGGTCGAGATCGACACCGGACTCGGCCAGGTCGGGAAACTCTGAAACCCCGATCAGTCCAGCCTTGCGCTTGGCGATGTCGGCGTTGCGAGCGGCGCCGGTCGCGGCCACGGCCTCGGCGATAAGCCCGCTTTCGAGGGCGGCGGCGGCCCCGCCCACAGCCTCGATCTGCTGCATGAAGGCCCAGGCGGCCTCGGCCAGATTGCGACTCAGGGTCTCCAGATACCACGCTCCGGCGGCCGGGTCGGCGACCGCGCCAAGGTGGCTCTCCTCCATCAGCACAAGCTGGGCGTTGCGGGCCTGACGGCGAGCAAAGGCGGTGGGACGGCCAAGCGGCTGGCTGAAGGCGTCGAGCACGATGGCGTCCGCGCCGCCGGTGGCCGCAGCGAACCCGGCGGCGGTCACGCGCAGCATGTTCACCCAGGGGTCAAGCGCCGCCAACATCCGGCGGGACGAGCGCGCCTCGATCCTGACGGGGATGGCAGCCCCCGTGGCGACCTCGGTGATCCTGGCCCACAGGGCACGCGCGGCACGGAGCTTCGAGATGCCTGTGAAGTATTCCCCGTCCACGGTCAGCCCAAGGGCGATGGCGCCGAAGGCCTTGGCGGGCGCGACACCGGCATCGATAGCCGCCTTGGCGTAGGCGAGGACGTTGGCCATGGCGAAGCCGAGCTCCGCCGCCTCGCCGCCGCCTGCCTCGTGCACGACCTGGCCGGACGCCAGGAAGACGGTTTCGGCGACCTCGTCACGCGCCAGCCCTGCGGCGGCCTTGATCTGCGCCGCGACGCCGCCCTTAGCCACGCCTGCTCCGGCGAAGGCGGAAAGCGGGTCGATATTGAGCGCGAGACGTGGCTTCAGCGTCCGCGCTTCTGCGATCTCCAACAGCCATTGCGCGACCGCGACGCCATGGGCGCCCGCGTCCAGGGCGACCGGGGCGAGGTCGATGAAGACCCCCTGCAACACTTGGTCGAGGTCCGCGGCTGAGCCGATGGCGATGCCATTTTCGCCGGTCGGATCGACGGCGAGCAGGATGGAATGGGCGCCGCCCTCCAGGGCCTCGAGCGCGATGGCGTTGGCCTGAATGGGATCGGGATGATCGACGCGGACCCGGATATCCCATCGGCCATCCTCGCGCGGCGTCGGCTGCAGGGCCAGCGGCTCGGCGCTGTTGGCGGCGGTGTAGAGCGGCTCGATCTTCAGCCCGTCATAGGTCTTGGATATGAGCCGCTTGTCGAAAGCCTGACCGTCCAGTGTCTTTTCGACCAGCGTCATCCAGGCCGCGGCGTCGCCCGACGGAAAATCCGAAGCCAGAAGCATGGGGGAGGGGGGAATCGCGCCGTCGTCCAAGCCAGAAGCTCCATCTGAACGGGGCGGAGAAAGGCCCGACGTTCCCTCCACGTCAACCCAAACCCTACGTCAATCGGCGGTTTGAGCTTGCCGCGCCGGGCGTGGCCCGTAAAGCTTATCAGCGATCAGATAAGCGCCGAGGGCGCATTGGAGACCTGCCATGGCCCTGCCGCCCGTCCTGCGCGACCGTCTGCGCCTGCCCGTGATCGCCTCGCCGCTGTTCATCATTTCCGGTCCGGACATGGTGATCGCCCAGTGCAAGGCGGGGATCGTCGGTTCATTCCCCTCGCTGAACGCGCGACCGCTATCGCAGCTCGACGAGTGGCTGGCCCGCATCACCGAGGAACTGGCTCAGTGGGATCGCGACCATCCGGACACGCCGTCCGCGCCCTATGCGGTGAACCAGATCGTGCACAAGACCAATAACCGGCTCGAGCAGGATCTTGAGCTCTGTGTAAAATACAAGGCGCCGGTGGTGATCACCTCGCTCGGCGCGCGGGCCGAAGTGAACGAGGCGATCCATTCCTACGGCGGGGTCACCCTGCATGACGTGATCACCAACACCTTCGCCCACAAGGCCGTCGAGAAGGGCGCGGATGGCCTTATCCCCGTCGCCGCCGGCGCAGGAGGACATGCGGGGACCCTTTCGCCCTTCGCCCTGATCCAGGAAATCCGTGCGTGGTTCGATGGGCCGGTGGCGCTTTCGGGCTCCATCGCTAGCGGCAAGGCGATCCTGTCGGCCCAGGCCATGGGGGCAGACCTCGCCTATATCGGCTCAGCCTTCATCGCCACGAACGAGGCCAACGCCATGGAGGGCTATAAGGACGCCATTGTCGATAACGGCGCGGCGGACATCGTCTATACCAACCTCTTCACCGGCGTTCACGGCAACTATCTGCGCCCCTCGATCGAGCGGGCGGGGCTCGATCCGGACAATCTGCCGGTCTCCGATCCGTCGAAAATGAACTTCGGATCCGGCGGAAACCAGGAGGCAAAAGCCTGGCGCGACATCTGGGGCTGCGGGCAGGGCATCGGCGCGGTGAAGCAACGCCAGTCGGTGGCGGATTTCGTTGCCAGGCTTGGGGCGGAGTACGCGCAGGCCCAGGCCGAACTGGCCGCCAAGGTCGCCCTGACCACCCGTCCAAAAGTGGGGATAGCGGCCGAATAGCAGGAAATTTTTCCTCGGGAGAACAAAGTGGGGTGAGGCTGATCGGGACCTGAAGTCCTGGAGATCACAGCCTTGTCAGACGACGCGACCCCCCGCCTGGGCCTGCCATACCTCGCCGCCGCCCAGGCGCAGAAACATGTGACGGTGAACGAGGGCCTGGCTCTGCTCGACGGGCTGGTCCAGACCGCTGTCGAGAGCCGCACGACCGCAGCTCAGCCGGCGTCACCGCTCGACGGTGAGATGTACATCCTGCCGACGACTCCCACCGGCGTGGATTGGGCGGGGCATCCCGCCGGCACGGTGATGCGCTTCGAGGCCGGTGCCTGGCAGGCGATCATGCCGGCCGCCGGCTGGGTCGCCATCGTCATGGATGTTCCCGAACTCGTCGCCTATGGCGCGACGGGATGGATCGACATCGGTTCGATGATCATCTCCCTCACCGATCTGACCAAGGTCGGTATCAACACCACCGCAGACCCCACCAACAAGCTGGCGGTCAAGAGCGAGGCGATCCTGTTCGATCACATCGGCGCGGGGGTGCAGCTCAAGCTCGACAAGGCTGCCGCAAGCGATACCGCCTCGATCCTTTTCCAGACCAACTACGGCGGACGCGCCGAGATCGGCCTGTGCGGCGACGACCAACTGCACATTCGCACATCGCCGGATGGGACGACCTTCACCGACGCCGTGCTGATCGACAACGCGTCCGGCGCTGTCGGCCTCGGGGTGTCGGCTCCAACCAGCCGCCTGCATATCGACGGATGCGCGCGGGTGAAGGGTTATGCCGTCGCCGCGCTGCCCTCCGCCGCCAGTGAAGGGGCGGGCGCCATCCTATACGTCACCGACGAATCCGGCGGTGCGACCCTGGCCTTTTCCGACGGGGTCGACTGGCGCCGCGTGGCCGATCGCGCCGTCGTCTCCTGATCCTTCCACAACCGAGAAAGATGACCCATGGCGAAAGTCAGAGTGGAGTGGGTGCGCCTGTCGCGCCCCGATTTCAGCCGAGGCGAGGCGGCCAACGACCTCGCCGCGCACTATGGAGCGCAAACCCTGAGCGTCTCGTCCAGCGCCGTGCAGACCGGCGTTGCGCCCGCGTTCACCAATCCCGACGGCTCGCCGGCCCCCGGCGGTTTCGCCCGCGTGTCAGGACTTGCCGGTGCGGTGAACCTGGCCTGGGGCTCGTCCGCTATCCCCAGTGAAACGATGGGAGTGCGGCTCGAAGCGGGCGCATCCCTGCTGATCGCCGTGGCCAGCGGCGATAGTCTGTCCTTCATCGAAGCTGCCGATAGTCCGGCGGCGCAAGATGTTCAGACCCATCCGCTGCAGGCCGACGCGACCAGCCGCTCGGGCGTGATCACCACGGGCGGAACGGCGCAGGATCTGATGCCCGCCAACCCGGCGCGCAGGGGCTGGCGGTTACAGAACCAGTCGGCCGGCGACCTTTATGTCCGATCCAAAGGTTCGGGCGGGACGACGGCCGCGACCCAGGACCAGAACAGCTTTCTAATTCCCGCCGGCGCCGGCTGGACCGAGGATGGGCATGTAACGCCCAACGCCCTTTCCGTCGTCGGCGCAGCGACGGGGCAGGCCTTCTATGCGCGGGAGTGGTAGGCGATGAGCTTATTCTCCAGACCCTTCAAGCCCGCCGCGCCGGGTCCCATTGGAGGAACGACGCCGTCGACGGGCGCCTTCAAGGGTGCGGATGCGCCTGCGGTCGTAACAAGCACCGACGTGACCGCCGCCGGTGTCACCACACGCGGCGCGACCGTCTTCGCCAACGCCAAGACCCCGGGCGCCCGGGCCTATGGCCAGCTCACCGTCGCCCAGGATCAGACCAACGGTTCGGCCTATACGCATCTGGTGGGCGACGAGGCCAATGTCTGGCAGCCCAATGCCTATCCGGCCAGCGGCAGCGACATCTATGTTCGCGTGGCCGGGATCAGGGCTGCGGCGGGAAACTGGCCGGGCGCCGGCGTGCGGGTCGAGTTCAGTAGCTGGGCCAGCTACCCCGGCACGATCCAGAAGGCGTTTGCGACCGTCGATGGGGTGTCCCCCGTGGCGCTCGAGGCGGGCGCGACCGTCGTAGGCAACGACGCGTCTGCAGGCTCCAATCTCACCGGTTACGCGCAGCGCATCAACTTCTACGGCATGCTGAACGGTGTCCGTAGCGCTCCCGCCTACGCCACCGCCAGCCCTTATGGCGAACTCTTCCTTCAATCGGCATCGACGGGCGCCAAGGTCATCATCGGTCCCGGCTCAGCCGCCATCGGCGGATCGGTCTCGATCAATGGTTCGTCCGGCCCAAGCTGGTCCGCGGGGACCGGGACGCCGAACGGCGCCGTGACCGCGCCGGTCGGCAGTCTGTTCAGCAACCTCTCCGGCGGCGCCGGCGCGACCCTTTGGGTCAAGGAAAGCGGCGCCGGCAATACCGGCTGGGTCGCCAAGTAGCGGCCCGCCAACTCCCCACATCAGCACAAGGAGACATCTCTTGGACGATACCAAATCCGCCATAGCCTCGACCGGCGTCTGGGGCGGTGTGATCGCGCTGCTCGGCGCACTGGCGCCGCTCGCACTGACGGCCGTCGGGGTGAAGAGCGCCGCCGACCAGCAGGCGGTGGTCTCCACCAGCCTGCAGATCATCGCCGGAGCAGGCGCGGCGCTGGCTCTCTATGGCCGTCTCACCGCCACCAAGCGTATCGGCTAGGCGGCATCGAGACCGTGCCGACCGTACTTGACGATTGGCATTGCGGCGGCTCCCGTCTAACTCAGGCGGGAGCCGTTTTGCGAAGGTCTGTCTGCCGCGATGTTTTCCAAAATCCTGATCGCCAACCGGGGCGAGATCGCCGTCCGGGTCATCAAGACCTGCCGCCGCATGGGCATCAAGACGGTGGTGGTCTATTCCGAGGCGGACGCCGACAGTCTGGCGGTGGAGATGGCCGACGAGACGGTGTTCATCGGTCCGCCGCCCGCCGCCCAGTCCTACCTCGTCCAGGACAAGATCATCGCCGCCTGCAAGGAAACGGGCGCCGAGGCGGTTCATCCCGGCTTCGGCTTCCTGTCCGAAAACGCGTCCTTCGCCCAGCGCTGCGCCGACGAGGGCATCGTCTTCATCGGACCCAACCCCGGCGCCATCAGCGCCATGGGCGACAAGATCGAGTCCAAGAAGTTCGCCGAGAGGGCCGGAGTCTCCTGTGTGCCCGGCCACATCGGCGAGATCGACGACACCGCCCACGCCATCAGGATCTCCGAGGAGATCGGCTATCCGGTGATGATCAAGGCCAGCGCCGGTGGCGGCGGCAAGGGCATTCGCGTGGCCCATACCCGCAAGGACGTGGAGGAGGGCTTTCCCGCCGTCCGCGCCGAGGCCAAGGCGAGCTTCGGCGACGACCGCATCTTCATCGAGAAGTTCATCACCTCGCCCCGCCACATCGAGATCCAGGTGCTGGGCGATAAGCACGGCCACGTGGTCCACCTGTTCGAGCGCGAATGCTCGATCCAGCGCCGGAACCAGAAGGTGATCGAGGAGGCTCCCTCGCCCTTGCTCGACGCCAAGACGCGCGACGCGATGGGTGCCCAAGCCGTCGCCCTCGCCAAGGCGGTGAACTACGACAGCGCCGGGACGGTGGAGTTCGTGGCCGGTCAGGACAAGAGCTTCTACTTCCTGGAGATGAACACCCGTCTGCAGGTGGAGCATCCGGTGACCGAGCTGATCACCGGCGTCGATCTGGTGGAGCAGATGCTGCGCTCCGCGGCGGGCGAGGTGATGGCGTTTGGCCAGAAAGACCTGAAGATCAACGGCTGGGCCTTGGAGAGCCGCATCTATGCGGAAGACCCCTACCGCAAGTTCCTGCCCTCCATCGGCCGCCTGGTGCGCTACGACCCCCCGGTGGAGGGCGAGCATGGCGACAGGAAGCACGCCTACACCGTCCGCAACGACGCCGGCGTCCGCGAGGGCGACGAGATCTCCATGTTCTACGATCCGATGATCTCCAAGCTCTGCACCTGGGGCAAGGACCGGATCACCGCCATCGACGGCATGGCCCGCGCGCTGGAGGACTTCCATATCGAGGGCCTTGGGCAGAACATCCCCTTCCTGGCCGCGGTGATGGATCAGGCGCGGTTCCGCTCCGGCAAGATCGCCACCAGCTACATCGCCGACGAATTCCCCGAGGGCTTCCATGGCGTCGAGCCGACCGTGTTCCAAAAGGACGCCATGACTGCCGCTGCGGCCTTCATGCACGTCACCCTGGCCCGTCGGGCGCGGGACGCCGGCGGGCCGCTCGCTCGTCCGCTGACCCGTCAGGACTGGGTCATCACTGTGGGCGAGACGCGGCGCGCGGTGACGCTGAGCCCCTCGGCCCATGGCATGGATATCGAGATGCCCGGCGAGGGGCGTAGCCTCGCCCTCCGCGAGGTCGAGTGGCGGCCGGGCTCGCCGGTGTTCCGCGGCGTGCTCGACGGCGTCGCCTTCGCGCTCGAAGCCAAGCCAGCCGCCGAGGGCTTCGTCATCCGCCAACGCGCCGCCACCGCCCGCGTACTGGTCCTCACCCCGCTCTCCGCCGAACTGCACGAACGCCTGCCCAAGCGCCCACCGGCCGACACCTCCAAGATGATCGTCTCCCCCATGCCGGGCCTCGTCGTCTCGCTGGACGTCAAGGAGGGCCAGGAGGTCAAGGAGGGCGAGACCGTCGCCATCATCGAAGCCATGAAGATGCAGAACATCATCAAGACCGAGCGCGACGGCGTGGTGAAGACCGTTGGCCCCAAGGCCGGCGACAGCGTCGCGGCGGACGAAATCCTGGTCGAGTTTGCCTGAGCGTGACCTCACATTTCGATCCGGTCGAACTCTACGTCTCCGGCGTCGGGCGGATCGGGCGGCTCGTGTTCTTACCGGCGCTGGCGGTGGTGATCGCCGCCTACGAACTCTACGAGCGCGCTGGATCGGTGGCGCATTGGCTGACGGGTTGGGCGGTCTATCCGGTGCTCGTGTGCGCGGCCGCCAGCATCCTGTCCAAGCGGCTGCACGATCTCGGCCGAGCGGGATGGTGGTCGGCGCTGCCGATCCTGGCCTATCCGTGGATCCGCCCCTGGCCGGAGGGCATCTTCCCCGGCATCTGTTTCGGCATCGTGCTGTGGTTCGGCGTCGGCCTGGCCCTCTGGCCCGGCGAGCGCGCCTTCAATCGGTTCGGCGCCCGGCCCTAGAGCGGCGCTTTGGCCTCGGTCATCGGGCCGAATACCTGGGTGAAACTTTGCCTTAGCGCCTCGTCCGCCTCGGCCATGCTCACGGGTCGGCCGAGCGCCACGAGGCTGGTGACGCCGTGCTCGGCGATGCCGCAGGGGACGATGCCGCCGAAGTGGGAGAGGTCCGGCTCCACGTTCAGGCTGATGCCGTGGAAGGAGACCCACTTGCGCAGCTTAACGCCGATGGCGGCGATCTTCTCCTCGACCACGGGCAGGCCGACCTCCTTGCGATCGACCCAGACGCCCACGCGGCCAGGGCGCACCTCGGCTTCCACGTTGAAGTGGGCGAGGGCGCCGATCACCCAGTCCTCCAGCGCTGCGACGAAGGCGCGCACGTCGCGGCGCCGCGCAGTGAGGTCTAGCATCACATAGGCCACCCGCTGACCCGGGCCATGATAGGTGAACTTGCCCCCGCGCCCGGTCTCGAACACGGGGAAGCGATCCGGCGATAGCAACTCCTCCGGCTTGGACGAGACGCCGGCGGTGTAGAGGGGCGGGTGCTCCAAGAGCCAGATCAGTTCCTCCGCCTCGCCCGCCGCGATGGCCGCCGCCCGCGCCTCCATGGCCGCCACAGCCTCGGGATAGGGAACCGGCGCACTTGATATGGCCCAGCCGGCGGCGCGACCGTCGATTCGGGCGAAGGGAGCGGCAGGATTTAACTTCGAAGCAAGCATCACGACCTCAATGTGGCCCCGGCGGCGCTCGAAGCAAAGGGCGACGCGAACGAGGGTGGTGCGTGGGTCAGGTCAATTCGGTTCAGGTGGAGATTTCGGTGGTGCTGGGACGCAGCACCCTGCCGATGCAGCAACTTCTGCGCATGGGCCGGGGTGCGGTGATTCCGCTCGACGCCACTGAGCACGAGCCGGTGTGGATCCTGGCCAACAACCATCCCGTCGCTCGGGGTGAAATCCAGATATCCGATGACAAGATCGCCATCTCGGTGATCGGTCCCGCCGACGTCTACGACTACATGGCGGGCGGCGCTTAGACCTATTTCCCCGTCAGCATGTCCGCCTTGGCTGCCTCCTGCGCATCGAGCAGGGGCTGGCGGAAATGGGTGCGCACGCCGGTGGAGACGCCGAACTCCATCAGCTGATCGCTGCTGCGATCATAGGCCGGCCAACCCCCTGGCGTGCATTTATCGGGCCGTCCATCCTTGGCGAAGGCGACCCAGCAGGCGTGCATCACCTTGGTGAGGGCCAGGGTGTCAGCGTCCGGCGTGGGGCCGCTGGCGTCCTTCCAGCTGCCGAACACATAACGGATCTCCGCCGCGTGGCCGGCGCCCGGAACGGTCTGGCGCAGCACCGACGGGACGTAGGAGAAGTGATAGAGCCAGCTCGGCGCGCCCCTCGCCGCCTTGCCGGCATACCAACGTGCGGGGGCGGCCATGACGCCATCGGTGAACAGGGCATAGGCCAGCGCCTTGTCGTCCAGTTTCTCGCCCGCATAAGCCGCCTTCAGCGCGTCCGGTTGGCGGCCAAGGAAGATTTTTGGCCCCATCGGGCTGGCCATATAGCCGGCGATCAGGGACGCCTCCCAACTGTTCGAGCCGATGATCAGCGGCACGTCGTGCTCCTCGCCGCGGGCGAAGGCCTGGGTGGGCGATTCGACCAGCAGCTTCCCGTCGATCACACGGCCCGCCTGGGTCGTCGCCGCCAGAAGTGCATCGACGTTCAGGGCGCGCAACTGCTCGGGCGTGGCGTCGGCCGGCGCCCCCGCGTTGGTCGCCAGGCTCTTGCCCGCCAGTTCGGCCTGGGCGAGCGTGACCGGCTCCTCCCAGCCGACGCCGGATTCGACGATGACCTTGGCGAACAGGCCCTTGGTGGAGGGCATGGAAAGCAGGGCGAGGGTGTCCTGTCCCCCCGCGCTCTCGCCGAACACCGTGACATTGGCCGGATCGCCGCCGAACGCCTTGATGTTCCGCTGAACCCACTTCAACGCCGCGATCTGATCCATCAGGCCGTAATTGGCCAGGAGTTCATCCGGCGCGGCCGCCTTGCTGAGCGCCGGGTGGGCGAAGAAGCCGAGAGCGCCGAGGCGATAGTTCACGGCCACCAGCACCACCCCGTCGCGGGCGAAGGCCGAGCCATTATAGCCGCGCAGGGAGCCTGCGCCGGTCATGTTGGCCCCGCCATGCAGCCAGACCATCACTGGCGCCATCTTCGCGCCCATCGGAGCGAACACCTGCAGGGTCAGACAGTCCTCCTCGCCCTTGGACGAGACGCCGCCGCCGTTGGTGCCGCTCCCCTTGACCACCTGCGGGCAGTTCGGGCCTGAGATAGTAGCCTCGCGCTTACCACTCCATCGGATCGCCGGTTGCGGCGGTTTCCAACGAAGGAGGCCGATCGGCGCGGCGGCATAGGGTATGTCAGCCCATACCCCGATCCCATTCTCGCTGGCGCCGACTAGCAGGCCGCTGTCGATCTCGACGGGCGCTGTGATGGGCACAGCCCCGGCCTCACCGGTAATGAGCGGTGAACTCACGGCAATCACCGCAGCGACGGTCAAGGCCCAGATCCGCATCGTTCGCCCTCTGTGCTGACCGACTGCTGCGGCCGCTTTGGCCGGAACCTAGCACGACGGCGGCATCTGCGCACAAATCGGGCTTTCCATTCCGGCGGCGGTTTGCTAACCCCCGCGCTCCCGAAACGAGCGGTCGTGGCGGAATTGGTAGACGCGCAGCGTTGAGGTCGCTGTTCCTTAACCGGAGTGGAAGTTCGAGTCTTCTCGACCGCACCATCGTTTCGATGGATCTGATGAGCGCAGGCCGGGCTTCTCGTTCGGCCTGCGCCATCCAAAATCTTGCTGAAAATGATCGCGCGCAGTTTCGGCCGCGTTCTTGCCACGCCGACGCCGGAACACGTCGTCTCGTGCCAAGTTGGGTCACATGAAGCTGCATCCGCGGGTAACCAAGACCGCCGTCGAGCTGGTCGAACGCTTCGAAGGGCTGCGCCGCAAGGCCGCGCGCCTTCCCGATGGCACGTGGACCATCGGCTATGGTCATACCAAGACCGCCCGTGAAGGCGTGGAAGTCTCGCCTGAAGAGGCGGAGCTGCTGCTCTATTACGACCTGTCCGAGGTGGCGACGCGGATCGACGCCTGGACGTTCACGTCGCTGAACCAGAACCAGTTCGAAGCCCTGACGGCCTTCGCCTTCAACATCGGGCTGGAAAACTTCAAGCGCTCCACGGTGCTAAAGCGGGTCAATGAGGGTCAGCACCTGCAGGCCGCAGCCGCCATGGAGCTGTGGCGTAAGACCGAGGTGGACGGGGAGGGGCTGGTCTCCGACGCCCTGGTCCGCCGCCGCGCCGCCGAGAAGGCCCATTATCTCACCCCGCCCGAAGGTTTCCGCCCGTCGCCCAGCCAGGTGCTGCGCCCGGCGTTCGACTTCTCGGTGATCGAGGCCGCCTCGCAGAGCCACACGGCCCAGCGCGCCACGGTGATCGATGCGCCGCTCGAAGGCGACAAGACCTCCGCCAATGTCGAGGGCCGCACCGAACATTTGGCCGAGCCCGAGGCCGACGTCTCCGCCCCGACCGTGTTCGAACCCGTCAACATTGCCTCCGTCAGCGAAGCGGCGGCCCTGGCCAGCGAGGAACACGGCGCGCCGGTCGAGGTCGTGGATGCGCCCGCCGCCGCCATCCTGGCTGAAGAACAGCCCGCTCCGGTCGTCTACGCGCCGGAACCCCAGCCGAATACGCCGGTGGATCTACCGGTGAACGACGGTCACGGCGCTGGGGGTCTGGATCCGTTCGCCGCTGCAGCTGCAACCACCGCTGTCGCCGCTGCGGCGCTGCCCGCAGGCAATTTCGTGGAGCGCAGCTTCCAGCCGCCGCCCTCGCGCTTCGGTCGTCCAACCGACATGCAGCCCGCAGTGGCTAACGAGTACGAACTGTCGCCTCCGCCGACCTTCGATGAGCCGGAAATGCCGGTGGCGGAACCCGCTTCCGCGGCCACAGAGCCCCTGCTTGCCGCGCCCGCCAGCGAGTTCAATCTCTTCGACCGTCCGCTCGCCCCGCCCGCGCCCCGCGCCGAAGCCGGCGATCTCAACCGGCCTATCCGCTCGCTCAAACTGCGCGACGACGAGGACATGCTGGACGGCCCGGCGTCGCACACGCCCAAGCCCCGCGTGCCAGGTGAAGCGAGGCATGGCGTCGCGGCCATGCTTCACGACCGTACCTTCCTGTTCTCGTCAATCGGGCTGCTGGGCGTGGTGCTGTTCTTCCTCGCCATCGCCACCATGCTCACGGGCAAGGCGACCTGGGGGCATCTGCTGATCGGCTTCCTCGGCGTGGTGCTGATCACCCCGGCGGGGGTCTATTTCCTCATGCGCCGGATGGCCGATACCCCGGAGCCGGTCGCCGTGCCCGCATCCCTGCAGGCCGAGCCGGTGGAAGAGCTGCTCCCGGACGCCGAGCCGGCGCACCTCTAACCGTAAGTTCTGCCGCGTCGCACCAATAGCAAAGGGCCGCCGGGTTTCCCCAGCGGCCCTTCCATCGTCGTGGCCGTCGTCGACAGCCAGTGGACCTGTCGGCCCGGATGACGGCTACGCTGTTTAGGCGTGAACCTCGCTCATCGGGCTCCAGGTCACGACTGCGACCACGGTTGGGGACAATGAGATCACTGGATCACCTCCTTTCAGCTGTTGAACAGGGACCTCGAATGTAGGACCGCTCTTCCGCTTTCGCCAAGCCCCATATTGCGCAAGGCGAAAACGTGATCGGAGCTGAGTCCCTGATGCATCACCCCGCATGGCTCGCATGAACGGCTGGACCGGAACCGGACGGGTGCGGGCGCGCGAGGACGGCGAGGCGCTGGAGATCGTGGTCGAGGGGCTGACCACCCAGGCCAAATACTACAAGCCCCTGATGTACGAGTTCTTCCGCAAGGAATGGCGCGGCGCGCGGCCCGCCTGGGGAGACTACGCGGTCGAAATCCGCATGGAATATACGGGCGATCCGCCGTGGATGGACCTCGACAACCTGGCCAAAGCGATCCTTGACGCCATCAAAGGCTACGCCTTTCACGACGACGCCCAGGTGCACCGCCTGCTGGTCGAGCGCCACGCGGGCGAACGCGAACGCATTCTGGTGCGGGTCACCCCGCGCAAGGCCTAGGCCTTCGACGTCGCCTTCTTGAACGGTTGCGGCATGGCGGTGGAACTGGCCTTGGCGAGGAGGCGCCCCTCCGCATCGTAGAGTTCGCCCTCGAGGAAGCAGATCTGGCGGCCCCATTTGGCCACGCGGCCGACCACCTTCAGCGTGCCGGGCAGGGCAGGACGCAGGAAGCTGGTCTTCATCTCAAGCGTCGGCACGAAGGCGGTCATGTTGGAGGCCACGACAGCCGCGACGGACATGGTCTCGTCGAGCATGGCCATCAGGAAGCCGCCCTGAACCTGACCGGCCGGATTGCAGAACTCCGGACGCCCTTCGCAGGTGACCTCGATTTCCTTGTTGGCTTGATCGACCCGCACGACATGAAAGCCCATGGTGTCGCTCGCCGGCGGGCGGCGCTTGGCGTTCTGGAAGCGGGCGAGCAGGGCCTCGTCGGATACGGCTTCGGGCGGCGCGTCGGCCGTAGTCTCGCTCACCTACTTCTTCCGGAATTTATCGAGGGAGACGATCTTGGGGCCGTCGTCATCGCCGTCGGGCCTGGGCGCTTCATCCGGATCGGCGGCCTTGGGCGCAGCGCGGACAGGCAGGGCCTCCACCTCGGCGACTGTCTCCTCGACGGGTTGGGCGGGGAACTGCAGGCCGAAACCCACCGACGGGTCCTGAAAGCGGGTGACGGCGGCGTAGGGCACGGACAGCTTCTTGGGCTGACCGTCGAACTTCAGCACCACCGAGAAGAAGGTCTCGCCCGGCGCCAGATCCCAGAACTGGTTCTGGAGCACGATCGTCATCTCACCGGGATAACGCGAGACGAGGTCGGACGGTACATCCACGCCCCGGGCGCGGGTCTGGAAAGTGATGTAAAGGTGATGGTCGCCCGGCAGCCGCTCGGGCGAGGCGGCCTTCTTCAGCGCCTGCTTGATGACGCCGCGCAGGGCCTCCTGGGCCATCTGCTCGTACTGCATCAGGTCGTTGTTACCCGACATCCACGCCTCGCAACTCTACACACCCAGTCCTCTAGCATGCGCGAGGTGGAGGGACAGGGGCAAGTGTGATGGGTGGCGGGATTCTGTCGACAGGCTCCCCGAAAGGCGGAGGGGTTCGGTCGCCACCTCCCTGTAGAGGTGGGGGATTCTGTTGCCAGGCTCCCCCGGGCCCCGCCTAGGACTGCTAAGATCCTAGGACTTTATACGTGAGTTCGTCAGAACCGCATTACGCGGCGATGGCGTACTCTTGAGCGAAGTTATCGTTCGCAGTTAGTAAATGGGCCGATCGCGGAGGCCCATACCGAGAGAAAGCAAACCCCTTTAGACGTCTGTCGATGCTGATCGGCCCCATATTCTTCAGCCAACAATGGCAACACGGCGATAACCCGAGAAGATTTGGTGGAGCCGCCGGGAATCGCACCCGGGTCCAGTCCGCTTATTATGAGCGCGTTTATCTCCATAGTCCGGCCGAAACCGAACAGAGTTGATATAGGCGCTTCAAAGCCGGGAGGGAAGGCGGCTTACGTGGCGACACGGTTGCAAGCCGTCGCCGGCTTCGCCATACCCTTGTTTCCAACGAGACCAACTTGGGAGAGATGGCATGATCGGCGTGATCGCGATCCTGAAGATCAAAGAGGGCGAGACCGAAGCTTTTGAAAAGGGCTTCACCGACATGGCCAAGCAGGTGCAGGCCAATGAGCCGGGCAATGTGGCCTATCTTCTGACCAAGAGCCGCACCGAGCCCAACACCTACAAGGTGCTGGAAATCTACAAGGATCAGGCCGCGCTTGAGGCGCATGGCCAATACGAGCACTTCAAGGCCGGCGGCAAGGTGTTCGGCTCGACCCTCGCGGGCCGGCCCGAGGTCGAAGTGCTGGACGGGATCGGCTGACATGGACCTGAATTTCGCCCCCGAAGACGAGCAATTCCGCCAGGAAGTGAAGAACTGGATCGAAGCCAACTACGACGACGATCTGCGCAAGGCCATGTCGCAGACCAAGAACGGCTATTTGGATAAAGAGCGCCTTGCGCGCTGGCAGAAGAAGCTGGCCTCCAAGGGCTGGCTGGTCGTCGATTGGCCCGTTGAATACGGCGGCCCCGGCTTCACTGCGACCCAGCGCTACATCTGGGGCATGGAGATGGCCGCGGCCAATGTGCCCCACACCATACCGTTCGGCGTGCGCATGTGCGCCCCGGTGATCATGGCGTTCGGCTCCGATGAGCAGAAGGCCGAGCACCTGCCGCCCATGCGCAACTTCGATCGCTGGTGGTGCCAGGGTTATTCCGAACCCGGCTCGGGCTCCGACCTCGCGGCTCTATCCATGCGCGCGGATCGTGACGGCGACGACTATATCCTGAACGGCTCCAAGATCTGGACCACCCTGGCCCAGCACGCCGACTGGATCTTCTGCCTCGTGCGCACCAGCCAGGAGGACAAGCGCCAGAACGGCATCTCCTTCGTACTCGTCGATATGAAGACGCCGGGCATTTCCGTGCGTCCTCTGCCGACGCTCGATGGGCCGCTGGACGGGCTGCAGGAGATCAACCAGGTCTTCTTCGACAATGTGCGGGTGCCGGTGGCCAACCGGATCGGCGAGGAGGGCAAGGGCTGGACCTACGCGAAGTACCTGCTCGAGTTCGAACGCGGCAACGCCTATGCGCCGGGCCTGAACGCCCAGCTCAAGAAGGTAAAGAAGATCGCAGCGCAGGAACTGAACGATGACGGCGTGCCCATGAGCCAGGACCCGGAGTTCCGCAAGAAGCTGGCCGAGATGCAGATCCGCATCGACGCGCTGAACGCCACCGAACTGCGCGCCTTCTCCGGCCGCGAGTCGGGCGCGGCCATGGGCGCCATCTCCTCGATGCTGAAGTGCCAGGGGTCCGAAGCCCAGCAGGCCATAACCGAATTGGCGCTGGAGGCGGTTGGCCTCTATGCGCCCCCCTATGTGGGCGACGGTCTGGCGGAGTTGTCGTCCAACGAACTGAAGCCAGGACCGGACTATGCCTGGCCGGTGGCGGGATCCTACTTCAACTACCGCAAGACCTCGATCTATGCCGGCTCCAATGAGATCCAGCACAACATCATGGCCAAGGCGATCCTGGGGCTATAGCTCCGGGATCTACGCCAACCGGTAGACGCTCAGTGGTCCCGGCGCGCCCTCGCTCGCCACCACGCCGCTCCTGGAAAGATGGACCAGGTGAGCGAGGACCGAGCGGGCGGCGGCGGGGTGCAGGCGCGGATCGACCGCCGCATACATGCTGGGCACCATCTCGCTGATGGTGCACGGCCCCTTGGCCAGTTCCGCCAGGATCTGCCGTTCGCGGTCAAGCCGGTGGTTGCGATAGGCGGCGATGAACGGGCGCACATCCGTCACCGGCGGCCCGTGCGTAGGGATCAACATGGCGAAGTCCCGCGCCTCCACCTTGGACAGGCTGGCATAATAGTCGCCCATGTCCCCGTCCGGCGGCGAGACCACGGTGGTGGACCAGCCCATGACGTGGTCGCCCGAAAACAGGACGTTCTCCTCGCGCAGCGCGTAGCAGACGTGGTTGGAGGCGTGGCCCGGCGTGGCGATGGCCTCCAGCGTCCAGCCCGGCCCAGACACCCGCTGGCCGTCGGCGATCTCCACATCGGGGCGAAAGGCGCTGTCCGCCTCGGCCTCCGACGAGCCCTGCTGCGGATCGGCCCGGCCATAGATCGGAGGGTTCCCGACCTGCGCCGCCAGGGGGTGCGACAGGGGCGAGTGATCCGAATGGGTATGCGTGGTCAGGATAGCGACCACCGTTTCGCCCTTCACCGCGCGCAGCAGGGCGGCAAGGTGTTCCGGCAGGTCCGGACCGGGATCGATCACCGCTACCTGGCCGTGGCCGACAATATAGGTCCCAGTGCCCAGATAGGTGAAGGGGCCGGGATTGTTGGCCGTCACCCGCCGCACCAGGGGCGTCACCGCCACCGCCCGGCCATAGGCGGGATCGATCTCGCGTACGAAGGGGATCATGCGGCGACCCCTTCGGCCCGAGCTTTGCGAGAGGCGATTAGGATTTCAGTAAGGACGTCGCTCATGGCCGCCCAAGCCGCAGTTTTCGTGTCAAAACGGCTCCAGCCCCCGGTGGCCGCGCTGCTGTGTCTCATGGCGATGCAGCTCATGATGATTTCCCTGTCCAGCTGCCACGAAGAGCCGCTGCCCATGGGGGCGGTGCGGGTGGCCTTCTCCCACTAGCCAGGTCTAAACCACGCCGGAGAGGTCATACCCCGCCGCTTGTCCGAGGCCGACCAGGTCGGCGCGGCTGCGTCCGCCGCGCTGGGCCTCGCCGAGCGCCCAGGTGACGATGGAGCGGGTGCCCGAACGGCAGAAGGCGATCACCGGCCCCTTGGCCGATTTCACAGCCTCCAGCACGGCGGCGACCTGCGCGTCGCTCGGACGGCCGACCACGGGTACGGCGAGGTAGTCCAGCCCTTCGGCCCTTGCCGCCGCCTCCATCTCCGCGCCGCTCGGTTGGTCAGGGCTCTCGCCATCGGGGCGGTTGTTGATCACCAGCGTGAAGCCGCGCGCCCTGGCCTCGGCTATGTCGGCGAGCGCCAGTTGCGGGGCGACGGCGAAGTCGGGGGTGACGGTACGGATATCGGCCATGGGTTACTCCTAGCGACGGCGTTCGCAGCGGACGGCGCGCTGGCCGTCGATATTACAGAAGAAGCTGCCGATAGCCGCCTTTCTGATCGCGACCTTCGAGCCCTTGTGCGGATCCTCGTTCACGCTCTCGTCATCGGTCTGGACCCAGACCACGCCCTCGTTGGAGGTCATCACCCACTTGCGCTCGCCGTTTTTATAGGCGTCCGACACCTCGATGGTGATCCGATCCACCGGCTCTTCCTTAGTGGCGCCCCGATCGAACAGGGTGAAGGCGGGGAGGGAGAAGCCGAAGGCTTGGCGGCGAACGGCCTTGGCCTGCTCGCGGTCGATCACGACCACCTGGCCTTTGGCCTCGGCCGCGTCGAGCTCGCCGGCGGCCTTGTCGTAACAGGCGAGGCGCGCGGCGTCGGGCGTGATCTTGCGGCAGTCGGCCACCGCCTGAACCACCTGGGCGCGCTGGGCCTCCATCTTTGGCGCGGCGACAGCCACAAGAGGTGCGGCGAAGGCGAGAAGCAGGAGGGGGCGCAGGACGGTCATCGAAGGCTCCGAATGGTAGCGCTCATTGAAGGCGCCTGGGATCATTGCGCAATCCCGCGCCTACGTATTCCCGCCTGCCGCTAACCGAACATTTAGTCCATCCGCCTATGATCGTCAGGTGCTCGCGGAGGTTTCTATGTTGGCGTTCGGTAGACGGCGGGACCTATCGACTCAGGCTTCCGGCTACCTTTTCCCCGCCATCGTGTTCGTCGCCGCCGTCCCGGTCTGCGGCTGGGTTCTGCCGAGCCTCTGGTGCACCTTCATGGGCTTTATGATCTTTGCAGGGTTCTATCGGCGGGAGCGATCCGCCTCGGACTCGGACAGTCAACTCATTCAGTTTCTGGTCAGCGCCGGCTATGCGATCGCAGCCTTCTATTTGATCGGTCTGCCCATTTCCTCTGCCAGGGTTTTGGCGACCACGCTGTATGGGGTGACCATTTTCGGGATTTTGGTGCGCGACTACCGCGAGCCGAAACGGATGCTTATCAACCTGACGCCGATGGCGATATCGGTGGTCGCCGTTCAGACGGTGGCGGTCTCCTATCACGCGGCGAAGGGCGAAGTCGGCCTCATCCTAACGGTGATTGGCGCACCTTTGATCGTCGGCCTTCTATTCGTGCGGCTCCAGCGCGACCTAGTAGAGGGCCGACGCCATATCCTGGCGGCTCAGAAGGCTGCGGAAGCGGCGGCCGAAGCCAAGACGGAATTCCTAGCCAATATGAGCCATGAGATTCGCACGCCGCTCACCGGCATCATCGGCTTCTCCGGCCTGCTGAACGAGCTTCCTGGCCTGCCGGAACAGGCGAAGGCGCATGTCAGACGGATCACCACCAGCGGCGAAGGCCTGCTGGCGGTGGTCAACGACATTCTGGACTTCTCCAAGCTCGACGCCGGCCGACTCGAGCTTGATCCGTATCCGTTCGAGGTCTCGGCCTTCTTCGAGGACAACCTCGCCCTGTTCAGCGAGCAGGCAAGCACCAAGGGTCTGGCCCTGACCGGCGCCGTCGCGGCGGGCGTGCCCGTCGTGCTGAATGCCGACGCTGCGCGGCTGCGCCAGATCACCAACAACCTGATGGGCAACGCCATCAAGTTCACCAAGTCGGGGGCGGTGCATGTCTCGGTGGACTATGACGCCGAGCGCGAGCGGTTGCAGGTCTCGGTCTCGGATACGGGCGAGGGCATATCGGAAGAGGCGCTGGATCGCCTGTTCGCTCGCTTCACCCAGGCGGACGGATCGGTCAGCCGCCGCCATGGCGGCACCGGACTGGGCCTGTCGATCTGTCGGAGTCTGTCCGAGCTGATGGGCGGCGGCGTTACCGTCTCCTCCGACCCCGGGGTCGGCTCGACCTTCTCGGTCGAGGTCTTGGCCCCCGTGTTCGAGGGTCCACTCACTGGCGACGCGCACGACGGCGCTTTCGACGGCCAGGAGACGCCATGTCAGAGCATCCTGGTGGTTGACGATCTGGACGTGAACCGCGAACTGATCCGCGCCCTGCTGGAGGCGCTCGGCCATGTGGTGACCGAGGCGGACAGCGGGGCGAGCGCATTGCGTGAGGCCGAAGCACAAGCCTTCGATCTGATCCTGATGGACCTTCAGATGCCCGGCATGGACGGTTTCGCCGCTGCTCGAGCTATCCGCGCCTCACAGCGTGCTAACGCCGCCACGCCAATTATCGCCCTCAGCGCCAATGTGCTGGCCGAGCACGTTCAGGCGAGTGCTAGCGCGGGCATGAACGATCACCTGGCCAAGCCCATCGTCCTCCCGGCCCTCGTTGACACGCTCGCCCTTTGGGCCGGCGTTCGACTGGACAGTCTGGAGCAGGACCCCGCGAGAGCGGCGTAGTGCATCAGAATACGCCCCCGGCTAGGCCGGAGGCGCGGGAACTGAACGGCTGATTAGACCCGGCGACGGCCGGTGACGGCGTGATAGATCACCAGGACGATGACCGAACCGACCACGGCGACGAGGATGCTGTAGAGGTTGATGCCCGTCGCGCCGGACGCGCCGAACATATTGAACAGGAACCCGCCGACGACCGCGCCGACGACGCCGAGCACGATGTCGAGCACGAGGCCCTCACCGCTACGATTAACGATCTTGCTGCCGATGAAGCCGGCGATCAGGCCCACGACGAGCCAAGCGATAATGGACATTAGAGCCTCCCTTTGAAAAACCGCTCAATGCGATAGGCTCGTAATGGAGCATCGCGGTTTAGGTTCCGGGTGGCCGGCAAAGGCCCGCTCCCCGATATCAGGGATGGATCACAGGGCTCTCGGGTTCGGCCTCGAATAAGACCATGCGCCCCGCCGCCCCCAGCCCCGCCACCAGCGAGTCTTAATGCACGGGCGTCGGAGCCAGCACGGTGGAGGCGCCGGGGCCAAGGCGGGCCCTGGCCATTTCGTCCATGGCCTCGCGGGCACCCGGGTCGCCTAGCAGCCAGGCGGAGGCGGCCAGCACCCGCACCGAGTCGGTGGAGGCGCCCATGGCGTGGGAGAACACTTCGAAGGGCGACTTCTTGGCCGGGAAGGTCTTCAGCGTGACGGGTTGGTTCGACAGGTGGGCGAGGCGCTTGGCCTCGTGTACCGCATCGTAAAAGCCGCCGAGCTGGTCGACCAGGCCGAGCGCCTTGGCCTGTTCGCCCGTCCACACCCGACCCTTTGCGATTTCGCGCACGCGCTCTACGGGGATGTGACGGCCCGTGGCTACCCGCTGCACGAAACCGGCATAGATGCGGTCCATCCAGTCGGAAATCTTGGCCTTCTGCGCCGGGGTGAAGGGCTGGCCGGACTCGTAGGCGCCGGCGAAATCGCCGCCGACGCCAAGGCTCTTCTGATCGACGCCGAAGTGGGCCAGGGCGTCGCCGATGGCGAACTTGCCGCCGAACACACCGATGGAGCCGGTGAGGGTAGTGGGCTGGGCGATGATCTCGCTGGCTTCCGAGGAGATCCAGTAGCCGCCCGAGGCCGCGTAGGTGCCCATGGACACCACCACCGGCTTTCCCGCCGCCTTGGCCGCGCGCACCCCGGCCAGAATCTGCTCAGACGCCGTGTCCGATCCACCGGGGGAGGAGATGCGGAAAACGATGGCCTTGACCGCCTTGTCTGCGATGGCGCTACGGAAGGCGGCGGCTACGTCGTCGGAATAGACGCCTGACTGGCCGTTCAGCCCGCCGTTCTTCGACGTGCCGGTGACGATCTCACCTTCCGCTCCGATTACAGCCAGAGCCGAGCCGCCAGACGATCCGGTGGCGACGGCGCTGTTGCGGTACGTACTGAAGTCGGTCAGCACCCCGTCGTTCGCCTTGGCGCGCAGGCTGTCCTGCGCCTCCTCAACCTGACCCACATGGTCTATCAGGCCCCTGGACTGGGCTTCTTCGGCGCCATAGGGGCCGGCTTCGAGGATGGTGCGTAGCTTTTCTGCATCGAGCTTGCGGTCGGCGGCGGCGGCCCCGACCTCGCTGCGATAGACCGAGCTCATCCAACCGAGTTGCGCCTCGCGGTGGGCGGGGGTGTAGTCCGAATACAGATAGGGATTGACCGCGTTCTTGTACTCGTACCGCTGCTGGTAGTCGGCATGAATCTGCCACTTGTCGAAGAAGCGCTTCAGGAAAGTGTCGCTGGCGGCGATGCCGGTGGTCTGCAGCGCGGCGCCCGGCTGCATCCACAGATCGCCCGAGGCGGCGCCGAGCATGTAGGTGGCGGTGGAGACCCCTTGAGCATAGATGCCCTGGCTGTGGGCCAGCACCGGCTTGCCCTTGGCGCGGAAGGCGCGGATGGCGCCGCTGAGTTCGTCCGCCTCGGCCGGAGAGATGCCGCCCTCGGGCAGGCGGACCAGCAGACCCTTTACCTTGTCGTCGTTTTCCGCCCGATGCAGGGTCTGCACCACGGAGATCACTGAAAGGGCCTTGCCATTCAGGAAGGCGAGGGGGTTCAGGCTGTCCTGGTCGGCCAGGGCCTGACGCAGGTCGAGGTTAAGCACGGCGTTGGCGGGGGTGGGGGCAGGCTTGGCCGAACCGATCACGCTGGCCAGGAAGACGATGGGCAGGCCGACGAAGAACAGCAGCAGACCGGCGAACACGCCGGCCAGGGTCAGGAAGAACTGCTTCATGCGATAGGCCGCCCAGGAACACGCCGACGCGCGCTGCGCCGATCGGTTGCAGCCTAGCGGTTCGCGGGGTCCTGTCCAACGCCCTTAGCGCCCCGCGCGATCACGCGGAGCGCGTCAGGATCAGCCGTCACCAGGCGCGGTGACGCCAGTGATAGCCGCGCGGGTAATAGAAGTACCGGTAGCGCGGCCCGCCCAGCACCACGATGCCGGCGGTCGGCGCGCCGTAATAGGCCGGCCCGAGCACATAGCCGGCGGGTGGGGGCGGGGGCGGGGGTGCGTCCGGACCATAGTCATAGTTCGGCGGCGGCGGCGCTTCGTAGCCCTCGTCGCCGTCGTCATACTGGCTTTGATTATAGCCCCCCTGCGGCGGGGCATAGCCGCCCTGTGGGGCGTAGCGGTCATAGCTTGAGGGCGGTGGTGGCTGCTGGCTGTAGTCCGATTGTGGCGCGTAATTGCCCGGGGGCGGCGGAGGCGGGGCGTTGGCCGGATAGGCGTCCTGATCATAGCCCTGGGCATAACCGGGTTGCGGCGGGGGCGGGGGCGGCGCGCGGTTGCAGCCGGCGTTGTTCCCCACGGCTGCGCCGACGGCCGCGCCGAGCAGGCCGCCGACCAGGGTGCCGTCCGAACGGTGACCGTGTCCGGCGATCTGCGAGCCAGCGAAAGCGCCGCCGAGGCCGCCGACGATCGCGCCGGTGGCGGTCGATCCGCCGCAGTTGTCGCGTGGCGGCGGCGTCTGGTCGTAGTAACCCTGGGCGGCGGCCGCGCTGGGCAGCACGGCGGCCCCGAGACCAAGGACAATCGAGGCGGCGAACGCCCCCTGCATCAACATTGAGGGCTTCATGCCTCGATTTCCTTCAGACTGAGGATTGGCGCGGCCCGGTTGGGCCGGCCGGATTTAGCGACAGACCTGCACCTGGCGGGTCGCCATGCGGCCGCGATCATCGCGGTAGCTCTCATCGCGCCAGCCGCAGCGGCTGGCGTTGTAGCCCGGGCGATAGGTCCCGCGACCGGCGTCGTAATACCGGTCGTCATAGGCCCGCTGGACATAACCCGACGGGCAGTGCGTGCGGGACAGGTTGTTGCCGACGGCCGCGCCGGCCAGGCCGCCGATGACTGCCCCGCCGCCACCGTGGCTGATGGCATTGCCGGCAAGGGCGCCGAGAACGCCGCCGATCACGGTGCCGCCGACCTTCTTGTCATGGGCCCGAGATTCGCAGCGCGAGGTATAGGCGTTTGCGGTGGTTGCGACGGTGGCGGTGGACGCCAGCGTGGCGACGGCCCCGAGGGCGAGAATGAACTTACGCATGGTCAGCTCCTTTGGCTGTGCGGGACGGAGCGAATTGGCTTGCCCCGGCGTACGATGGATTTATGGCCTAGCCATCCTGAACCGTTCTTGAGCACGCCGTTCATATTCGTTCACGGAGAGTGGCGCGCCCGCACGGTCAAGCTTCAACGACCTTTCCGGGGTTTGGTTGCAAGGATGAAACGATGAGCCTGTTTCGGGTCGAGCGCATGGGGGCCCAGGGCGATGGCGTGGCCGTTGCGGAGGACGGCGCTCGCGTGTTCGCCCCCCTGACCCTCCCCGGCGAACAGGTCGAGGTCCGAGGCAAGGGCGAGCGGGCCGAGGCTGTGCGCGTGGTCGAGCCGAGCGCTGACCGTGTGGAACCGCCGTGCCCGCACTTCGGCGTCTGTGGTGGATGCGCCCTGCAGCACTGGGCCATGGCGCCCTATACCGACTGGAAGGTCGGACTGATCCGCGAAGCCCTGTCCCGCGATGGAATAGAAACCGATGCCGCGCCGGCTTTCACCGTGCAGCCCGGCTCGCGGCGGCGGGTTGCGCTCCATGCTCGCAAACAGGGCCGGAACGTCGTGCTCGGCTTCAAGACGCGCAAATCCTGGGATGTGGTTCCGATCACCACCTGCACCATTGCCGATCCGCGCATCGTTGCGGCGCTGCCGGCCCTGCGCACCCTGGCCGCACCCTTCTTCGAGCACGCCAAGTCCGCCCCGACCCTGCACGTAACCGTGACCGCCACGGGGCTGGACGTGGACGTGACGGGGGTGGAGGCCAAGGGCGGGGGCCTGTCCGCCGATGCGCGGGTTCGAGCCGCGGATGCCGCAGCGGCCATGGACCTGGCGAGACTGACCCTGGCGGGCGACATGGTCTACTTGGCGCGCCTGCCCATGGTGCGCTTCGGCAAGGCGGCGGTCGCCCTACCGCCCGGCGGCTTCCTGCAGGCGGCCATGGACGCTGAGCGGGTGATGGCCGCGGCGGTGACCGAGGCCGTGGGCGCCGCGCCGCGCGTGGCGGACCTGTTCTGCGGCGCGGGCGCCTTCACCTTCCCGCTGGCGGAGCGGTCGGGCGTGATCGCCTACGACGCTTCGCCCGGCGCCATTGACGCTCTGACCGGTGGACGAGCCGGCACGCCGGGGCTGAAGGCGATCGAGGCCGCCGCGCGTGACCTTTATCGCCGCCCCATGCTGGCGAGCGAGATGAAGAAGCTGGACGCGGTAGTGTTCGACCCGCCCCGCGCCGGGGCGCTGGAGCAGGCTCGGGAGATCGCCAATTCGGCCGTGCCACTGGTCGTGGCCGTATCTTGCAATCCGCAAACCTTCGCCCGCGACGCCGCCGTGCTGGTGGCTGCGGGCTTCACGCTGGAGCGTGTGCTCCCTATCGACCAGTTCCTGTGGTCGGCCCACGTGGAACTGGTCGGGGTCTTCCGTCGGTGAGCCTTAGCCGCCCGCGAGCTTGCGGAACACCTTGCCGCCCTGTTCGCCGCCGTTGAAATAGGCCTGCTGGCCGGTCGTGTCGCCGATCTTTTCGATATTCTCCGCGATCTCTTCAGCAGAGAGGCCGCCCTCGCCGAGATAGGCGCCTTCGGTTTCGAAGATACGCGCCTGGGCGAAGACGCCCGCGCCCGCGGTCAGGATCACGCCGGTCGGCGCGGCTTCAGACACCAGATAGACCACGGCCGGGGTGACGTATTCCGGCTTCAGCTTCTCCAGCACTTCGGGCGGCATCAGGCCTTCGGTCATCCGCGTGGCGGCGATGGGCGAGATGGCGTTGACGTGGATGTTGTTCTTCTGACCCTCGATCTTGAGGGTGTTCATGAGGCCGAGCACCGCCATCTTGGCTGCGCCGTAATTGGCCTGGCCGAAATTGCCGTACATGCCGGACGAGGAGGTGGTGACGACGATGCGGCCGTAGTTCTGAGCCTTCATCAGGTCCCACACCGCCTTGATCGGGCGGAAGGTGCCCCAGACGTGGACCTGCATCACCGCGTCGAAATCGGCCTGCTCCATCTTGGAGAAGGATTTGTCGCGCAGGATGCCGGCGTTGCAGACCAGGATGTCGATCTTGCCCCACTGGTCCAGGGTCTGCTTGACCAGGTGGGCGACGCCCGCCTCGTCCGACACCGAGGCGCCGTTGGCGATGGCTTCGCCGCCCGCCGCCACGATCTCGGCCACGACCGCTTCGGCGGCGGCGGAGTTCCCGCCCGAACCGTCCACCGAACCGCCGAGGTCGTTGACAACCACCTTGGCCCCGCGCCGCGCCAACTCCAGGGCGTGCTGCTTGCCGAGCCCGCCGCCGGCGCCGGTGACGATGGCGACCTTGCCGTCGAAGCGAATATCGTTGCCGGCCATGAGTAGTCCTCTGCGGATGCTGTTGGCGCAGGGGAGTAGGGAGGGGAGATTGACCCGTCAAGCCGCCCGAGGGCCAGGGATGCCCGCTCAGGCCGCCAGATGCGCCTCGTCGGCGGCCATCAGCACCTCGTCCAACGCGCCGATCAGCGTACCGGCGACGATGGGCTTGGGCAGATGCAGGTTGGCGCCCGCCGCGGCGGAGGCGGTCAGATGCTCGGTCTGCACGTTGGCGCTGAGCACGATGATCGGGGTGTGCAGTCCGCGCGGACCTTCGCGCTCGCGGATCAGCCGGATAGCGGTCAGGCCGTCCATCACCGGCATCTGCAAATCCATAAGTACGATGTCGAAGGCCTGGTGATCATAGGCCTCCACCGCTTCCGCGCCGTTCTCGACGCTGGTCAGGTCGATTCCACCCACGGCGTTCAGGATCATCTCCACCACTGTCCGGTTGGCGGGATTGTCCTCGGCCAACAGGATGCGCAGCGGCGGTTGTTCGAAGGCCTCGTCCTCGGCGGTCGCGGCGACGGGAGACGACATATCGCGCACCGCCGGCGCTTCGGCGGCGGTAAGCGGCAGGGTGAGGATAAAGGTCGCGCCTTCGCCGGGCGTGCCGATCGCCTCTATATCGCCGCCCATGGCGCGGGCCAGGTCGCGCGCCAGGCTCAGTCCAAGGCCGACGCCGCCGAAGCGGCGGGTCATGGAGCCGTCCGCCTGGCGGAAGGCGCCGAACAGGGCCTCGGTGTCCTCGGGTTTGAAGCCCACACCGCTGTCGCGCACCTGGAAACGCCAGGCGTCTCCGCTCTGGGAGACGCAAAGTCGCACCGCGCCCGCATCGGTGAATTTCACCGCGTTGTCGAGCAGGCTCGACAGGGCCTGGACCAATCGGCGCCCATCGCCGCGCACCCAGCCGAGCTTGGGCTCGATATCGAGGTTGAAGTTCAGCCCCTTGGCCTCGGCGACGCGTCGGGTATCGTGGATGGGAGCCGTCAGCGCGGCGGCGAGGTCGAAGGGTTCGTCCAGGACGCGGATTTCGCCTGAGCTGAGCTCGACCAGGTCGAGCACACCGTTGACGATGCGCTGCAGCCCTTCACCGGAGGCGTGAATCAGATCGACCATCTTCTGCTGCTCGGGCGTGAGCGGGGTAGAGGTCAGTACGCTGGCCGCGCCGAGCACCCCGTTGAGGGGCGTGCGCAGCTCGTGGTTCATATTGGCCAGGAACTCGCCCTTGACCGTATCGGCGGCCTCGGCGCGTTCCTTGGCCTGAAGCAGACTGGCCTCGCGCTCGACCACGGCGTCGGCCATGGCGTTGAACACCTGGCCGAGGGCGGCGATCTCGTCCCCGCCGGAAACGACGACGCGCGCCTCTGTCTCGCCGGCTTGCAGACGCTGCGCCACTGCGCCGAGGGCGGACAGGGGCCGGGTTACGGTGCGGGCGATCAGCCAACTGCCAAGGATGAGCAGGAGCACCGCGCCGGCGCCTACCAGGACGATCTCGCGGAACAGGGCCCTGAACGGCTTCAGCGCGTCGGCCAGCGGATAGCGAAGCAGCAAGGTCTGCCGTCCGTCGCCGAGACTCGGCAGGCGGTGAGCGAAGATCAGGGAGGTCCCGGCGTCATCGGCGAAGGGCAGTCGCTGCACCTTGGACCGGGCCGGAGTCTTGTCCAACAGGGCGGCGAGGGCAGGGGACGGCTTGAAGGCATGGGCGGCGTCCAGCCCGGCCCATCCGCCGCCGTTCGCTCGGCCGACGATGGTGGCCTGGAGCGGGATGGCGGAGAGGTGCTCGAGCTGGGCCATGTCGGCGCTCTTCAGCGCCCTGGCGAACAGGACATAGCCGACGGTGGCGGGCGCGCGCAGGGGCGTGGAGACCGCTTCGTAAGTCACTCCGTTGACGCGGAACAGGCCGGACGTGGCGTCGTCGCCCTGCAGCACGCCGCTCACCACGTCCTTGGGCAGTCCGCCATCAAGGTCCGCGCGCTGGGCGGTCACCTGCCCGTCGAGGCCGATGACGAAAGCCAGATTCAGGCCGAGGCGCGAGGCGAGGTTGTCCAGCGCCGAGCGGACGGTGGCGGCGTCATGGGTGGCGACGGCGGCGCGAAAGCCGAAGTCGCGGGCCAGGATGCCCGCCTCGTCCTGCAGGGCTTCGCTGCGTGTGGCGAGCAGGTTATCGAAGACCGTGCCCGAGGCGGTCAGCTGATCGCGGCCGAGCCGTTCGGCATTGCTGCTGGCGGCGGCGTAGACTGCCAGCGCAATCGCCGCCAGCGCGACCACGAACAGGCCTGCATAGAGAACCGTCAGCTTGCTGCGAAGGTGCTTGAACACGCGCTCTTCCCTAGAGGTCCCCGCACGTTAGGCCTTCGCCGTAAATTCGCGATTAAATCGCACCCTGTCGGGTGACAATTCGAAGGGTCAAAGCTTGGCGCGTAACGCCACCTGGATCACCGTCTGCGGATCGGTGGCGGGTTCGCCCAGTCGGAAGCGGGCAGGGCGGTTGCTCCATACGTGCAGCGCCTCGACCCACAAGCTGAAATGGCGGCTGAGGGTGAAGGCGTAGTCGGCGGTGGCGGCCCAGCCGCGCTCGTCGCGGTCCTCGGCGTGGCGCACATTGTCCTGCGTCTTGAACCAGTCGGCGCGGAGGGTGAAGCGGTTGCGGCCGTGCACCTTGGTGGCCAGCAGGTAGGCTGAGGAATAGTCCACGTCGAGATACCAGCCGGCGGCGCTGTGATTGCCGAAATAGGTGCGGCCGGTCAGGGCCTGGGCCAGGATTTCCACATCCTTGGCCGGGCGAGCGGTGAGGCCCACGTCGGTGAAGGTGGTGCGCCAACCCCATTGGCCGTCCTTGAACACGTGTGGGTCGCCGGCATTGTCGTAATAGAAGACCTCCAGCTGGATTGGCGCGGGCGGACGCCATTCCAGCTTGGCGTAGCCTCCGGGGCGCCCCGCCAGATCAAGCGAGGGTCGGGCGGCATAGGCCTGGAAGCGCGGCGGCCCCGAAGGCAGGGGATCGGTTCCGAACAGGGTGGCGCGGATGTCGTGCAGAGCCCAGCCGCGATACGACAGCAGCGTTCCGGATGTGTCGTTGTTTCCGAATACGGCCGCGGTGGCGCTCAAGCGGTGCTCGCCGATCTCGCCGTAGAGCGTACCCTCCAGCGCCGCCACCTTCACCTCTTCGGCGACCCAGGTGTTGATGGCCGAGGGTGTCAGGGTGCGCGTCGTAGTCCAGGCCGCACCGTCGTGCTCCAGCGACACCGGCGGCCACATCAGTCCGCCGCGTAGGCTATAGCGCACGGGGCCGGCGATGAGCGGCTTGTACTGCAGATAGCTCTCGGCTAGGTCGATGCCGTGCGACTGGTCGGGCTGGTTCTGCACCAGGATGTAGGCGGTGAGGCCGTCGGCCAGTTCGGGTCGCCAGGCGAGCGCGGCGAGGTCTAGTTCCGCGCGGGCGGCGACGCCGGACTGCGCGCCGCTATACTGGGTTTTGCCGAAGCCGCTGCGCAGGAAGGAGGCCTCGCCGTCGGCCGCGCCGAGCCGGAGGTCCAGGAAGCCGGAAACCGTGTCGCGTCCAAATAGATCAGTCTGGGCCGCCGCAGGTCTGGCTGCCAGCAGGCCAAGCGCCAAGGTTAGAACAAGGCGCTTCATGCGGCGACTCTAGTATCCCGACATCCGCATGGCCGGGGTGCGCAGGTCGGCAGCTACGTCCTTGGCGACGACGCCGCTCGCCGCCAGGCTCGCACTCAGCTTCTGCTCGTTACCGGGCGTCTTCATGTAGGGATGCCAGACATGGACGGTCACCGCGCCGGGAGGCAAGCCGTGGATCACAGCGTGGCCGTCCGCGCCGGTCTTCACCGCATAGGCGGTGTCGACCACCTTGATGAAGGCCACCATCTGATCGTGGATGTTGCAGCCGAGTGCGACGGCGCCGGCCTTGTCGAACTTAACCGTGCGCGCCTGTTCACGCCCGTAGAGCTTCAGCTCGAACGTTTTGGCGGGCGAGAAGGAATAGACGTGATGGCGTACCGTGTCGGCGTTCGGGAACGTCACCTCCGCGCCCACGGGAACCAGCAGCACGAAGGGTTCGAACTGCAGATTGTGCTGGGTGACGACGAGCGGCTGGGCGAACTTGGCCGGCGGCTTCTTGTCGGCTGCATCCACGGTGACTACCGCGTCCGTCACCGGTCCCTTGGCCGAGTGGACGAACACATCGAGGTCGGCGGCGCTGGCGCTTGCAGCGGAGGCGAGCAGGGCGGCAAGGGCGAGGGCGGCGCGGTTCATGCGACAAGGTTAACCGGCCGCCAGTGAAGATGTGGTGAACCCGTTGCGCCTGGACTGAGGCCGAGCGTGCCTACTTTGCTGCTTTCACGGCGCTTTTCGTGGTCGGGTGCGGCGCGCCGGCGATCTGGCCGGGCTTCATGAACTTCACCAGGACGCGCTGACCGATGAGGAGAGGCGCACTTTCGGTGGCGACCACGACCTCGACCACGCGATCGTCCGTCTTGTCGTTGGGGTCGTCAGACTGGAGCTTGCGGGCGCCGAACTCGTCTGAACGACGCAGCACCTTACCCACATAAATCTTGGCGGCGTCCGCTTCCGGCACGACTTCGACGGCCTGGCCCATGACGATCTTCGGGATGTCCGCCTCGGCGATTTCGGCGCGGACGATGCGGGGCGTCCGGGGCTCCAGATCGAACATGGTCGAGACATTGAGGGTCGAGGCCCCGGCGCCGGGATTGGCGTATCGGCGCACCACCCGCCCATCGGCGGGCGCGCGGACGCGGGTCAGTTCCAGCTGGTACCGGGCCGTATTCAGAGCGGCCGCGGCGGTGGCGACGGCGGCGCGCTGGACGCCGATCTGTGCGTCGGCGGTCTTGATCGCGTCGGCGGCGGTATCCACGGCCTGGCCAGCGATGAAGTTCTTGGCCTGCAGTTTCTGCAGACGCGCGTATTCCCGCTCCGCGGTCGTCTTCTGCACCATCAACAGACCGATCTGCGCCTGCGCCTGGGTTACGGCGGCTTCGGCATTGGCGACGGCGAGGCGGGGCTGGTCGTCTTCGAGCTGGGCCATGACGTCGCCCTTGGATACCGCTTGTCCCTCCTGCACCTCGACGCTGCGGACGATGCCGGCGGTGCGGGCTGCGACCTGGATGATGCCGCCTTCGACGTCCGCCTTGCCCGAAGCGATGGCGGCATAGGGGGTCTGGGCGAGCGCGGTCGCCGCCGCCTTCTGGTCCGCCGCCTTCTTGGCGGCGGCCTGCTTGCCCATGAATACGCAGGCTCCAGCGCCCGCGAGTACGAGTACGATGACGATCCAAAAGACGGGGCGGCGTAGCAGGGCAAGCATGGCGTCAGGCTCCGACGGAGGCGGGCTGTGCGGACGCGGCGTGCGCGTCCGGCGTATCGGTGATGAGGCCGTCCTCGATGTGAACGACGCGGTCGGCATAGTCTTCGAGGCGTGGATCGTGGGTGACGCAGATGACTGCTGCGCCGTGATCCTTCGCGGCCCGCTGAAGCAGGCGGATCACGACCTGTCCGTTCTCGCCGTCCAGCGCCGAGGTGGGCTCGTCGGCGAACAGAAGCTGGGGCTGCTTGGCGATGGCGCGGGCGATGGCGACCCGCTGTTTTTCGCCGCCCGACAGCTCGGCCGGTCGCTGGTTCAGCCGGTGGGAGAGGCCCACCTCGGTCAAGGCCTGCACCGCCTTTTCCCGCGCCGTCTTCACGTCGTGCCCCTGATATTTCAGCACCGTCGTGACCTGCTGCAGGGCAGTGAGCGCGGCGAACAGATTGAAGCCCTGGAAGATGAAGCCGCAGTGGTCGAGGCGGAATTTGTCGATCTTGCCGGGCGAGAGGTTCCAGAGCGGCTGGCCCATCGCGGTGACCTGCCCGCTGTCGGGTCGCAGCAGGCCCGACAGGGCCGCCACCAGCGTGGACTTGCCCGAGCCCGATGGGCCCATGACCATGGTCAGTTCGCCGTGGCGGGCGCTGAAGTCCACGCCCTTCAGCACGCGGGTCTCCAGCTTGCCGGTCTTGAAGGTCTTCACCAGCCCGGTGGCGCTGATTTCGGTGGCGGGCGTGCTCATCGGAGCAGGTCCGCAGGCTGGCTCTTCTTCAGCACGCCCATGGCCAGGAAGCCCGACAGGACGGCGATGGCGAGAAGCAGGATGCTGACGCTGATCAGGGCGAAGGGCGGAAAGCTCATGGGTACGCCCCCGGAACCGGCCAGCGCTGCAACGCCCGTCACCAGCACGCCAGTCAGCACCAGCCCCGCGACGCCGACCCAGAAGGACAGCTCCATCACGATGGCGCGCAG
This sequence comes from uncultured Caulobacterales bacterium, assembly GCA_903862425.1. GTDB lineage: Bacteria > Pseudomonadota > Alphaproteobacteria > Caulobacterales > Caulobacteraceae > CAIOYC01. Next base: position 308,526 of record CAIOYC010000009.1, read on the forward strand.
CGAGCCCATGGAGACGCCCAGCGCCCGCAGGCTGGCGAACTCCTTGATGTTGCCGAGCACCGCGCCGCGCAGCGTCTGCGAGGTGATCCCCACCCCGATGCCGAAGCCCAGGATGACGGAGAAGCCCAGGATGATGCCGATGAACTGCTGCTTGATGAAGCCGGCGTCGTTGGCGGCGGACAGCTCGGCCTTGGTCCAGGCGTGGAATTGGTCCTTGCCGATGACGTTGAGATGGTCGCGCACCGTCTCCGCGTTCTTGGGATCGCGGATGCGCACCATCATCGGCCCCACCCGGTTGGCGGGACGCGCCATGCCCATGAGCTGCAGCGTCTGGCGCGACACCATCACGGTGGGCTGGACGAGGTTGGGGTAGTTGGTGAGGACCACCGCCACCTTCACCGAGTGACCGCCCAGAGCCGCCGTGTCGCCGAGCTTGACCCCGAGGGCGCCGAGCGCGCTCTTGTCGATGGCGACCGTATAGGGTTCGGAGATCGCCTGGCGCATGGCGTCGTCGAAATCGGTGGGCAGGCCGAGCGCATTCGGCGCCACGTCCACGGCGCTGACATTCACATAGGTCCGCTTCTTCTCGCCGCCCTTGTTGAGGTTGGAGAACAGGCCGCCGTTCTGGGCCATGTCCGTCACCTCCACCACGTCGGGGTCGAGATAGACCAGCGGCTTCAGCCGGCGCGGCATACCTGTGGAGCTGAACAGATCGGTGGACTTGGGCGACAGCACGAAGATGTCGGCGCGCGAGCGGTCGATGGTGGCGGTAAACGCCTTGCCGATGCCGACGAACATCCCGACCTGGGCGAGGATCAGCAGGCCCGAAAAGGCCAGCGCCACCACCGCCGCGAGATACCGCCGCCACTCATAGATGACCGTGGATAACGCCAGCGACATCGCCCCGACCTGCTGACCAAACGCTTGCGCCATTGCAAACTTGGCCGGAAGAGGCCGGAAACGGGGCAGGGGGTCGAGTTAATTCGCGGTAATCGGGTGGGGCGTGTCTGGCCCGCCGAGCCAACCCCCGTTAAACCAGCCTCAAACTCAACTCCGGGGCTCTCATGATCCGTCATTCGTTGCTGGCTGCTGTTCTGCTCGGCGGGACCGCGCTTTCCGCTTCTGTCGCCCAGGCCGACGAGGGGATGTGGACCTTCGACAACTTCCCGGCGGCCAAGGTGAAGGCGGCCTATGGGGTGACCATCGACAAGCCCTGGCTCGACCATGTGCAGTCCGCCGCCGTGCGCCTGGCGGGCGGATGTTCCGCCTCGGTGGTATCCAAGGAGGGCCTCGTCCTCACCAACAATCACTGCATCGTCGACTGCGCCCAGAACCTGTCGCCCGCCGGCAAGGACTACTTCCAGGACGGCTACAGCGTGGCCCGCCGTGACGAAGAGAAGACCTGCGCCGGTCAGCAGGCGGAAATCCTGCTCTCCATCACCGACGTGACCGCCAAGGTGCAGGCGGCGGGGCAGGGGATGACCGGCTCGGCCCTGGTCAAGGCCCGCACCGCCGTCACCTCCGGCATCGAGAAGGAGGGCTGCGGCGACGACAAGACTCTACGCTGCCAGGTGGTGCGCCTGTATCAGGGCGGCCAGTATAAGCTCTACAAGTACCGCAAGTATTCGGACGTGCGCCTGGTGTTCTCGCCCGGCGTTCCGGCGGCCTTCTTCGGTGGCGACCCGGACAACTTCAACTTCCCCCGCTACGATCTCGATAGCGCCTTCGTGCGCCTGTATGAGAACGGAAAGCCGGCGATGACGCCGAACCACCTGGTGTGGAACGCCGCCACGCCCAAGGACGGCGACCCGGTGTTCGTGGCCGGCAATCCCGGCGGCACCGACCGGCAGCTGACCATCGCCCAGCTGGAGACCCAGCGCGACCTGACCATCCCGGTGACCATGGTCATGTTGGCCGAACTGCGCGGCCGGCTGATCCGCTTCGGCGAGGAGAGCCCCGAGCACAAGAAGATGGCCGGCGACCTGCTGTTCGGCCTCGAGAACTCCTACAAGGTCTATTTCGGCCGCCTGTTCGCCCTCAACGACAAGACCTTCATGGACGGGCTGAAGGCCAAGGAAGCCGATCTGCGCGCCCACGCCAAGGGCGCCAATCCCTGGGCGACCATCGAGACGGCGCAACTGGCCAGCCGCGAACTCTATCTGCAGAACCGGCTGGTCGAGGGCGGGCCGATGGGCTCCAAGCTGTTTGGCTATGCCAAGACCCTGGTGCGGGCCGCCGAGGAGCGCGAAAAGCCCTCCGCCGAGCGCCTGCCGGGCTATTCCGACAGCCAGCTTCCGCTGCTCGCCAAGCAACTGCTCGACGCCGAGCCGGTGGAGAAGCCCCTGGAGCAGCTGACCTTCGAGTTCTGGCTGACCAAGGTGCGCGAACTGCTGACCGCCGACGATCCGGACACCAAGCTGCTGCTCGGCAAGGAGAGCCCGGAAAGCCTGTCGGCGGCGCTGGTGGAGGGCACGACGCTCGGCGATCCGGCGGTGCGCAAGGCCCTGTTCGACGGCGGGCTGAAGGCGATCCAGGCCTCCAAGGATCCTTTGATCCAATTCGCCCTGCGCATAGATTCGCGCGGCCGGGCCATCCGCAAGGCGGTGGAGGATCGGGTCACCGGCCCCTCGACCGCGCCCACCGAAGAGATCGCCAAGCTGCGCTTCGCCGCCTATGGCGACAGCATCTATCCGGACGCCACCTTCACCCTGCGTCTCTCCTACGGCAAGATCGCCGGCTGGAACGAGCGCGGCCGTCCGGTGCCGAGCTTCACCTATTTCGGAGGCCTGTATGAACGCGCCACCGGCCAGGACCCCTTCAAGCTCGACGATCGCTGGGTAGCGGCCAAGGGCAAACTGAACCCGAACACGGTGTTCGACATCGCCACCACCAACGACATCATCGGCGGCAATTCCGGCTCGCCCCTGATCAACGCCAAGGGCGAAGTGATCGGCGCGGTTTTCGACGGCAACATCCACTCCCTCGGCGGCGACTACGGCTATGATCCGGTACTGAACCGGTCGGTGGTGGTATCGACCGCCGCGGTGAGCGAGGCGCTGGTCAAGGTCTATGGCCAGAAGGCGCTGCTGGACGAGCTGATGGCGAAGTAGGATCGGGGCTTGGCCTGAAGGAGGAGGCGAACCATGAGCGACGAAGCGGCTGACCGGCTGGTCGGAACATGGCGGTTGGTGTCGGCCCGGTTCGAGCCCGACGGCGCCGCGGCGTTCGACATGTATGGGCCTGACCCTGACGGGCGGCTGGTGGTGGGACCGGTGCACCTCGCAGTGATCATCACCATGCCAGGCTCGGCGGGGGCGGCTCCGAACCTCATCGCCTATTCCGGCCGGTATCGTGTCGAGGCCGGGCGGCGACTCGTCACCGCAGTCGACTTGGCTTCGATGCCCGCCTGGGTCGGAACCGAGCAGGCGCGAGAGATCGCCATCGAGGGCGACCACCTGTTGCTGCGGACGCCGGTAGGGCCTCATCCCGCCTCACCTGGTAAGCCAGGGTCTGGGATCCTGACCTTGCGGCGAGAAGCCTGATCCGCGCGCGTCGCCTCTTCCGCTTCGCGCGTGAGCCTCTAAGGTCAGGGTTCAGGCATTCAGGGGCGCGGCGTTGGAAATCGGGAACGGGCAGAGCCTGATCGGACTGGTCGTGGTGATGGGAATCTGCTGGCTCTTGTCGGAAGACAAGAAGCGGTTTCCGTGGAAGCTGGCCATCGGCGCCCTGGTGGTTCAGATCGGCCTCGTGCTGCTGCTGTTCGGCGTGCCGCCGGCGCGCAGTGCGCTGCAAGGCGTGGGCGCGGCGGTGGACGGGCTGTCGAGTTCGACCCAGGCCGGCACCGCCTTCGTGTTCGGCTATCTGGCCGGGGGCGACCAGCCCTTCCCCACGGGCATCGCGGGCGCGCCCTTCGTCTTCGCCTTCCGCGTCCTGCCTGTGATCCTGGTGGTGTGCGGGCTGTCGGCCCTGCTCTGGCACCTGCGGGTGCTGCAGTGGATCACCCGCGCCTTCGGGTTCGCCTTCCAGAAGACCCTTGGCCTGCGGGGCCCGCCCGCCCTGGCCATCGGCGCGACCATCTTCATGGGGCAGGTGGAGGGGCCGATCTTCATCCGCGCCTATCTCGACAAGCTGTCACGTTCGGAGCTGTTCATGCTCATGTGCGTGGGGATGAGCTGCGTCTCCGGCTCCACCATGGTCGCCTACGCCACCATCCTGAAGGCGACCCTGCCCAACGCCGCCGCCCACGTGCTGACCGCTTCGCTGATCTCCGCCCCGGCGGGGGTGCTGCTGGCGCGGATCATGGTGCCTCCGGGCGAGGTCGAGCAGGGGGGCGACGCGCCCTTCGGCAACGACAACCGCTATGACAGCGCCATCGACGCGGTCAGCCACGGCATCGGCGACGGGTTGCAGGTGGTGCTGAACGTGGGCGCGACCCTGATCGTGTTCGTGGCCTTCGTGGCCATCGGCGACAAGCTGCTCGGCCTGATCCCGCCCATCGGCGGCCAGCCAGTAACCATCGAGCGGGGCCTCGGCATCCTGTTCGCGCCTCTGGCCTTCGTGATCGGCGTGCCATGGAGCGAGGCCGGAACCGCGGGCGGGTTGCTCGGCACCAAGCTGGTGCTGACCGAGTTCTCCGCCTTCATCAAGCTCGGCGCGATCCCGGCCGGCGGGCTGTCGGAGCGCACCCGCACCATCATGACCTACGCCCTGTGCGGCTTCGCCAATGTGGGGTCCGTTGGCATCAACGTCTCCGGCTTCTCGGTGCTGGCGCCCGAGCGTCGCGGCGAGATCCTTGCTCTGGTGTGGAAGGCGCTCATCGCCGGCTTCCTCGCCACCTGCCTCACCGCCTCGATCATCGGCGCTATGCCTCAGGCGCTTTTTCACGGACACTGATCCCAACAAGAACAAGAAGGAGCCGTCCCATGAAGCTTTACGACAGTCGCCTCGCCCCTAATCCGCGCCGCGTACGGTGGTTCATGGCCGAGAAGGGGGTCGAGGACATCGAAATCGTGCTCGTCGATTTCATGAAGGGCGAGCACAAGACCACCGAATACAGGGCGGAGGTCGGGCTTCCTGTCGCGCCGGCCCTGATCCTCGATGACGGCACGGCCATTACCGAGAGCCTCGCCATCTGTCGTTATCTCGAACACTTCTATCCCGAGCCGAACCTTTTGGGCCGCGACCCCAAGGAAACGGCGATCATCGAGATGTGGACCCGCCGGGCGGAGCTTCTTCTGGCCAATCCCCTGATGCTCGGCGTGCGCCACGGTCACCCGGCGCTGGCGGCGCTGGAAACGCAGGTGCCGGAGGTGTCGCAGAACAACATCCAAGGTGCGGAAAAGGCGCTGAAGCTGTTTGAGCGTCGTCTCAGTGAGAGCGAGTTTATCGGCGCCGACCGGCTGACCATGGCCGACATCGTCGCCATCGCCAGCCTCGACTTCGCCCGCATCATCAGGTTCCAGGTGCCGGAAACCGCTCCGAACGTGAAGCGATGGCTCGACGCCATGCGCGCCCGCCCCGCCGCGAAGGCCGGGATGTAGGAGCGGCCTACGTCCCGAACGCCTGAACCAGAAGCGCCTGCAGGCCTCGAGCGTCCAGACGTTCGGGGTTCTTGTCGGAGCAGTAGGAGAAGCCGTCAGGCAGGAGCTTGCCGCCTTCCGCCAGATAGGCCTCGCGCCGGGCCAGGTCATGGCTCGGCAGGATGGCGTAGCGGTCGAGGAGTTCGATGGTTGAGCGGGCATCGTCCTCGCCGATCATGACCTCGTGCAGCTTCTCGCCGGGGCGGATGCCGACCACGCGATGGGGCAGGTGCGGGGCGATGGCGGTGGCCAGCTCGGTGGTCTTGAGCGACGGGATTTTGGGCACGAAGATTTCCCCGCCCTTCATCATCTCCATGGACGACAGCACGAAATTCACCCCCTGGGTCAGGGTGATCCAGAATCGCGTCATGCGGTCATCGGTGATCGGCAGGTCCGCCGCCCCCTCCGCCGCCAGCTTCTGGAAGAAAGGCGCCACCGAACCGCGCGAGCCCATGACGTTGCCGTAGCGCACGACGGAAAAGCGCGTGCCCTCTGCCCCGCTCATGGCCTCGGCGGCGACGAAGATCTTGTCCGAGGCCAGCTTTGACGCGCCATACAGGTTGATCGGGTTGGCGGCTTTGTCGGTACTGAGCGCGACCACGCGCTTCACATTGGCGCGGATGGCGGCGTTGACCACGTTCTCCGCCCCCATGACGTTGGTCTTGATGCACTCGAAGGGGTTGTACTCGGCGATCGGCACATGCTTCAGCGCCGCCGCGTGGACCACATAGTCCACATCGCGCATGGCGGTTTCGAGCCGGGCCTGGTCGCGCACGTCGCCGATGAACCAGCGCATGTGGGGCGCGGTGAACTCCTGCGCCATTTCGTACTGCTTCAGCTCGTCGCGGCTGAAGATGATCACCTTCTTCGGCTGGAACTGTTCACCGACCATGCGGGCGAAGGCCTTGCCGAAGCTGCCCGTGCCGCCGGTGATCATCACGCTCTTGCCGTTGAGGTCGATGCGGGGCTCGATGAAGTCGCGGGCGGCGACCAGACCGTCGAGGGGGCCGTCTAGAACGACGTTCGGGGCGAGCGGGCGGGCGACGGCGGTGGGCATGGGAATCGAGTCCTCCACGGCAACCCTTGGCCGAACATGGTTAACGGGGTGGAAAGGCGCAGCCGCGAAGGTGGGGGCATGACGCCGCTCCCATACGGAAGACAGCTGATCGAGGACGACGATGTGGAGGCCGTGGTCGCCGCCCTGCGCTCGGACTGGTTGGCCCACGGCCCGCGCGTGACGGCGTTGGAACAGGCCTTTGCGGCGGCGGCCGGGTCGAAGGAGGCGGTGGCCTGCTCGTCCGGCACCACGGCCTTGCATTTGGCGTTGGCGGGGCTCGATATCGGGCCGGGCGACCTGTGCATCGCGCCGGCGGTCACCTTCCTGTCCACGGCCACCGCCGCGCTCATGTGCGGCGCGGAGGTGGCGTTCGCCGACGTCGATCCGCAAACCGGCCTGATGACCCCGGAAGCTCTGGCCGCGACGATGGCCGGCCGAAGGGTGAAGGCGGTGCTGCCGGTCCATCTCGGCGGGCGGCTCTGCGACATGGCCGAGATCGCGCTGTTGGCGCGGGCGGGCGGCGCGATGGTGGTGGAGGATGCGGCGCACGCGATCGGCGGCATCGACGAATTCGGCGCGCCGGTGGGAGCCTGCCATTCCAGCGAGGCGGCCTGCTTCTCGCTGCATCCGGTCAAGACGCTGGCGGCCGGGGAGGGCGGCATGGTCACCCTCAACGATTCCGAGCGCGCCGCGCGTCTGCGCCGCCTGCGCAACCACGGCGTCACCCACGATACGGCGATGCTGACCGAGCCCCATTCGCTGGACGCGGCGGGCGGGCGCAAGCCTTGGATCTATGAGCAGATGGAGCTCGGCTTTAACTATCGCATGGACGAGATGTCCGCCGCCCTCGGCCTCAGCCAACTCGGCAAGCTGAAGCGCTTCGTGGACCGGCGCACGGCCTTGGCGGATCTGTATGACTCGGCGCTAAAGCCGCTCGCGCCCCTGGTGCGAACACTTCCGCGTGGGCCGGGCCGACCGGGGCTGCATCTCTATCAGGTGCGGGTGGATTTCGAGGCCGTCGGCGTCCCGCGAGAGGCGGTGATGCGACGCATGACCGAGGCTGACGTGACGACCCAGGTGCATTACGTCCCCCTCTATCGACAGCCCTTCTTCAAGCAGCGCCAGGGCGAGACGCGCCTGCCCGGCGCCGAAGCCTTCTACGCCCAGGTGCTGGCCCTGCCCCTGTACCCGGCCATGGCGGACGGCGACGTGGCGCGGGTGGTCGAGGCGCTGGCCGCAGCGCTGCGCTAGACAGGGTTTAGGGCGCACCTGCGCGCTCTACGGCTGCAAACCGGTGTGGGGAGGGTGCGGAGCATCCCGGCCCCGTCCGGGACCGTGGGATAGTGCGCTGTGGGTTTCGACGAAGCCGGGATGCTCCGCGTGATCCGTTGCGCCTCCGGGGCGCCTGGCGCGACCCAGGTCCCTTCGGCTTCGTGGGCGTGATCGCGGGCCATTTTCCGACCCCGTCTCTACCATCCCACGCACGGGCCGGACGCATCCACGCGCTCCCGGATAGGCGGGTTGTCTTACCCCGCCCTCGACGCCCCAGCCGCTCTGCCGTGCATGACGCGCGTCGCAGGTGAAGCGTATTATCCCGCTCGATCACCCCCCGCCGCCTCAACTCGGGCTGGATCCGTGAGCCCTCCCCGGTGCGACGGGATGGCTACAGAGAACCACGGCTTTCCGGCGCCGGGGACAAATAAAGTTCGGCCGGCGGTCTGTCCGCGCTTCCGACCCGGTCGGCGCCTCCCCTGCCATCCGTCACGCCCGGACTGGTTCCGAGCGCCCATGGCGCGAGGCTGGAGACATAACCTTCTGAAGACGCAAGTCCTTCACCCGCCTGCCCACCGAACGCCCGGTCGATGGATGCCCGGAACGAGTCCGGGCATGACGGAGGGAGGGGCGTTGGGGAGCGGGGGCTATCCCCGCGCTCTCCCCCGGATGAACGGCCCGCTATCCTCGCATCCCACCCGCGCAGGACCTCACCCGAGCGCGCCGCCGTGCTTGCCGAGGGCGCCGGGCCAGGGCGCTCCGGGCGGGGGCAGGCCGTCTTCCTGCAGGGCGCGGGCGACTTCGGCCAGGCAGGCGGGATAAAGCCGGTGCTCTTCGGCCAGGACCCGCGCGGCCAGGGTCTCTTCGGTATCGCCGGGCAGGATCGGTACGCGCGCCTGGCCGAGCGGGGGGCCGGCGTCGAGTTCAGCGGTGACGAGGTGCACGGTTACGCCCGCCTCTGCATCGCCGGCCTCGATGGCGCGGCGGTGGGTGTGCAGGCCGGGATAGAGGGGCAGCAGGCTGGGGTGGATGTTCAGCATCCGGCCCGACCAGGCACGGACCAGGAAGGGGGTGAGGATGCGCATGTATCCGGCCAGCACCACCAGTTCCGCGCCGGCCTTCTCCAACGCGGCCTGCAGGGCGTATTCGTGGCGCTCGCGGTCCTTGCCGAAGGGGCGGTGGTCGATGGCCAGCGCTTCCACGCCCGCCGCGCGCGCCTTGGCGAGTCCGCCCGCGTCCGGGTTGTTGGACAGCACCAGGACGATATCGGCCGGATAGTCCGCCGCCTTCGCCGCCTCCACCAGCGCCATCATGTTGGAGCCGGAGCCGGAGACCAGGACCGCCGTTCGCACCCGCCTCATGCAGCGCGCAACTCGCCCACCACCCAGGCCTCCTCGCCGGCCTCGAGCAGGGCGGCCAGGGCCTCGTGCGCCTTGTCGGCGGCGGCGATGACCACAAAGCCGATGCCGCAGTTGAAGGTACGGCGCAGTTCGTGATCGGAAATCCCGCCGGTCTTCTGCAGCCACTCGAACACCGCGGGCAGGGGCCAGGCGTCCCAGTCGAAGTGCGGGACGAGGCCCGCGGCGATGGCGCGGGGCGGGTTTTCGATCAGGCCGCCGCCGGTGATATGCGCCCCGCCCTTGATCAGGCCCCGTTTAGCCAGCGGCAGGACGGAGCGGACATAGATGCGGGTGGGGGCCATCAACGCCTGCGCCAGCGTCATCCCTTCGGCGAAGGGCGCGGGGGCGTCCCAGCCGAGGCCCGACCGCTCCACCACCTTGCGCACCAGCGAATAGCCGTTGGAATGGGCCCCGCTCGAGCCGACGCCGATCAGCACGTCTCCCGCCTTCTGCGCATCCAGCACCGGCAGGGTCTGGCCCCGCTCGACCGCGCCGAGGGAGAAGCCGGCGAGGTCGTAGTCGCCCGAACCGTACATGCCGGGCATTTCCGCCGTCTCGCCGCCCGCCAGCGCGCAGTTGGCCTGGCGACAGCCCTCGGCGATGCCGGCGACCACGCGGCGCGCGACCTCCACCTCCAGCCTGGCGGTGGCGTAGTAGTCGAGGAACAGCAGCGGCTCGGCGCCCTGAGCCAGGAGGTCGTTCACGCACATGGCCACGAGGTCGATGCCCACCGTGTCGTGCAGGCCGGTCTCAATGGCGATCTTCAGCTTGGTGCCGACCCCATCGGTGGTGGCGACGATCAGCGGATCGACGAAGCCGGCCGCTTTCAGGTCGAACAGGGCGCCGAAGCCGCCCAGGCCTGCATCGGAGCCGGGGCGGCGCGTGGACCTGGCCAGTGGCTTGATCGCTTCGACCAGCGCCTCGCCCGCGTCGATATCGACGCCCGCATCACGATAGGTCAGCCCGTTCGGAAGGTCGGTCATGTAGGGGTCCAAGAGAATCCGGCGCGGCTCTTTAACACGCGCCGAACACGGTTATAGCTAGTGCGGCGATTCAGAAATTCGCCAGAGCTTTGTGGAGAGTGCGATGCGAATTTCTGAATCAAAAGCCGCACTAGAAATCATAGCTGCTAGTGTCCCTTTTGAGCCAGAAGTTCGCTCAACGCGTGACCCCGGCCACTGGCGAATTTCTGGCTCGGGACACTAGATGATGACTCCAATTACCGACAACGCCGAGCTGGCGGCGTTCTGCAAGCGTATCGAAGACGCGCCCTTTATCGCCGTCGATACCGAATTCATGCGCGAGACCACCTACTGGCCGAAACTGTGCCTGATCCAGGTGGCGAGCGAGACCGACGCGGCGAACATCGACCCGCTGGCGGATCTCGACCTGACGCCGCTGCTGGAGATCTTCGCCGACCAGAAGGTGATGAAGGTGTTTCATGCCGCGCGCCAGGACGTGGAGATATTCCACAATCTCGGCGTGATCCCCACCCCGCTGTTCGACACCCAGGTGGCGGGCATGGCGGCGGGTTTCGGCGAGCAGATCGCCTATGACGCCCTGGTGCGCCAGATGCTGAAGATCGACATCGACAAGTCGAGCCGCTTCACCGATTGGGCGCGGCGGCCCCTGTCGGATGCCCAGCTGAGCTATGCCCTGGCCGACGTGACCCACCTTGCGGCCCTCTATCCGAAGCTGCGCGAGCGGCTGGACAAGGCCGGACGTCTCGGCTGGGTGACCGAGGAGATGTCGGCGCTGACCGACAAGTCGGCCTACGACATGGACCCGGAAAAGGCGTGGCGGCGGCTGAAGCCCCGCAAGTTCACGCCGAAGTATCTGGCGACCTTCAAGGCCGTCGCCGCCTGGCGCGAACGCACCGCCCAGACCCGCGACCAGCCGCGCGGCCGCATCCTGAAGGACGAGGCCATCGACGAGATCGCCACCCAGGCGCCCACCGATGCGGACGCCATGAACCGGCTGCGTTCGGTGCCGAAGGGCTTTTCCGGCTCCAAATTCGGGCCCGACCTGCTCGACGCCATCCGCGAGGCGCTGAAGGACCCCGAAGCCTACGCCCCGGTGATCGAGCGCGGCCCGCCGCCGGTGCAGGCGCAAGGCGCGGTGGTGGAACTGCTGAAGGTGCTGCTCAAGGCCCGCTCGGAGGACGCCGGCGTGGCCTCCAAGCTCCTCGCCACGGTCTCGGACCTGGAGAAGATCGCCGTGGACGACAACGCCCAGGTGGGCGCGCTCACCGGCTGGCGCCGCAAGCTGTTCGGCGAGGATGCGCTGAAGCTCAAGCGCGGCGAACTGGCCCTGGTGCTCGACGGCGCCAAGGTGCGCGTGGTGGAGCTGGAGCCCGAAGAATAGGCGAGCCTGTCGCCTTTGGTGAACGGGTTCGGCGTTGAGCATGAGCGAACATCCGCACGAAACACAGGTCGCTACCGGAGCCTACGACTGCGCATGCCTCTGCGGCGCGGTTCGGTTCGAGTTGAAGGGGCCGCTGGACGAGGTCGTGCTCTGCCACTGCACCATGTGCCGCCGGGGCAATGGCGGCGCTTTCAACGTGGCCGTGGTGGTTCGGAGCGATCAGGTCCGCTTCGAGAGCCGTGATCACTTGAAGGAGTATGAGAGCTCGCCGGGTAAATTCCGAGCGTTCTGCGGCGCTTGCGGCTCGCCCATCTATAGCCGCCGGGACAGCCTGCCGCAGGCGCTGCGTCTGCGGGGCGGTCTGATTATCGATCTTCCCGCGCCGGCCCACATGCGACACATCCATCGCGACAGCCGCTGGCCATGGGTCGATTCCATCGAAGACGCGCCGAAGATCGCTGGGCAAGGTTGAGCGGCGCCCGGCCCTACCTGGACTTCACCTTGAGCTCCAATCCCAGCGTCTTGGCGAGGGCTTCGGCGCGCTTGTGGGTCTGCTCGCCGAGGAGCAGGTCGGCGGCTTCCTTCTTCACCGCGAAGTGCAGTTCGTTCCGCACGCGGGCGATGGAGGACTGAGCGAGGAGTTCCGGGCTGCGGCCCGAAAGCTGGCAGCCGAGCCGGATCGCCGAACCGAGCGCCGCCGCGCGGGCCACGCGCTCGGGGGTGAGCACCCGCTCCACCGTGGCGATGTCCGGCGTGCGATCGCCGCCGTAGCGATGATAGGCGGCGGTAGCGAGGAAGGCGCGCTCGGCATGCGATTCGCCGGGCGTCGGCGCGCGCAGCACCTGGTTGAAAACGAGCTCCGCCCGGTGATCGGGGTGAAGCCTTGCGCCCATGTCGGCCAGCCGGCAGGCGGCGGCGAGCAGCGCCCGCTCGCGCTCCGGGGCGAACACCGGCTCCAGCTTCTCCCACATGGGCGACAGCCACTGCTCCAGCGCCGGCCCCAACCGATCGGCCACGCCGTGGCGCGCACCGAGCGCCGCGCAACCCTCGACCAGCGGGTCTAGCCGTCGCACTTCGGGCGGCATGGCCTCGTAGAGCAGGCCCTCCCGCAGACCATAGGCGGAGATGACGATACGCTCGAAGCCCAGCCGCTCCACCAGCGAGCGAAGGACCACGGCGGAGTAGGGCAGGGTGTCGGCGCGCTTCTTGGAGACGCCGGTCATCTTCTCGAGCGAGCCCTTGGACAGGGAGGCGATGAAGCCGGCGGTCTCGATGGCGTCGGCGGCGCTCATCTCGAATTGATGCACCACCTGCAGGGGGTAGTTGATCCGGTTCATGCGCACGATGGCGAGGTTGCGCCAGGCGCCGCCCACCGCGTGAAAGGTCTTGCCGCTGAACCTGCCCGCCGCGCCGGCCAGCACCGCATCGCAGCGCTGGCCGAGGGCGTAGGGGTCGATGGCGCCGGGCGCGCCGAGGGCGAAGGGGCCGAGCGGCAGGGTGATGCCTTCCCCGGGCACGCCGTCACGGACGTGGACCAACTCCAGGCTCGATCCGCCGAGATCGCCGACCACGCCGCTGGCGCCCGGCGAACCGGCGACGACTCCGAGGGCCGAGTAGTGCGCCTCTTCTTCGCCTGACATGACGCGCAGCGGAAAGCCGGTTTCAGCCTCGACCCGTGCTAGAAATTCAGTCCGGTCGCGCGCCTCGCGCACGGCGGCGGTGGCGGCGGTAAAGACTTCGGCGGGCTTGACCGCGTCCAGCACCGCCCGGAAGCGACGCAGGGCGCCCAGCGCGGCGACCACGCCGTCCTTGGACAGCTGGCCGGTCCGGGCCATGTCGCGGCCGAGGCCCGCCAGTACCTTCTCGTTGAACACGGTCCAGATCGCGCGCCCCTCGACGCGGTAGAGCACCAGGCGAACGGAGTTGGAGCCGACGTCGATCACCGCCACGTCGCGACCGGCAGCGTCCGTCTCGTTCGTCAGACGCGGCACGGGGATGGGCTTACTCGCGATGGCCCACATCGATCCGGCCCGGAAGCTTCTTCGCGCCCCGGCCGCGGCCGGACAGGCTGGGATTGGTCATGAAGTATTCGTGGGCCGAGAAGGGCTCGTGCCCCCTGGTCACATGGCGCGTATAAATCCCGTCCGCGTCCAGATACCAGCTGGAGGCCTCGTCCTTCAGGTTGGCGACGATGATCTGGTTCAACACCTGCTGGTGGACGGTGGGGTTTTCCAACGGCACCAGGGACTCGATGCGTCGATCGAGATTTCGCGGCATCCAGTCGGCCGAGGATATGAACACCTTGGCGCTGGAACTGGGCATCGCCTTGCCGTTGGCGAAGCAGACCACGCGGGCATGCTCGAGGAAGCGGCCGACGATGGACTTGACCCGGATGTTGTCCGACAGGCCCTTCACCCCAGGACGCAGGCAGCAGATACCGCGGATGACAAGGTCGATCTGCACCCCGTCCTGGCTGGCGCGGTAGAGGGCGTCGATGACCACCGGATCGACCAGGGCGTTCAACTTGGCCCAGACAGCGGCGGGCAGGCCGGCGCGGGCGTTGGCGGCCTCCTGCTCAATCATCTTCAGCAGGTTCGGCTTCAGGCTGACCGGCGAATAGGACATCTTCTCCAAGGCCTCCGGCTTGGCGTAGCCGGTGATGAAGTTGAAGATTTTCGACGTGTCGCGTCCGAGGGCCGGATCGCAGGTGAACAGGCTGAGGTCGGTATAGATCTTGGCGGTGACGGGGTGATAGTTGCCCGTGCCGAAGTGGCAGTAGGTCTTCAGCCCCGACCCTTCGCGCCGAACCACCATCGAGAGCTTGGCGTGCGTCTTGAAGTCGAAGAAGCCGTAGACCACGTGGACGCCTGCGCGCTCCAGATCACGCGCCCATTTCAGGTTCGCCGCCTCGTCGAAGCGGGCCTTCAGTTCGATCAGGGCGGTGACGCTCTTGCCGTTGTCGGCCGCCTCGATCAGGGCGGCGACGATGGGGCTGTCCTGGCTGGTGCGATAGAGGGTCTGCTTGATGGCCAGCACATTCGGGTCGCGGGCGGCCTGACGGATGAACTGCACCACCGCATCGAAGCTCTCGAAGGGGTGGTGGACCAGGATGTCTTTTTCCGAGATGGCGCCGAAACAGTCGCCTGCATGCTCGCGGATCCGTTCGGGAAAGCGCGGTTCGAAAGGCGGAAACTTCAGGTCGACCCGGTCGGACGGGATCAGCGCGCCGAGCTGGGAGACTCCCAGAACGCCGTTGACGAAGACGATGTCCTGCGGCTCGGCGTGCAGGTTCTTGATGATGAACTCGCGCAGGTCGCCGGGCATGTCGCCGTCGATGGTCACCCGCACCACCGAGCCGAAGCGGCGCTGTTTCAGCAGCGCCTCGAACTCGCGGACGAGATCCTCGGCCTCTTCCTCCATCTCCACGTCGCTGTCACGGATGACGCGGAACACGCCCTTGGACTCCACGTCGCAGTCGGGGAACAGGCGCTCGATGAACAGCCCGATCACATCCTCGACGGCGATGAAGCGCGCGGTCTTGCGGCCGCGTCGGAGCGGGCCGGGCGGCAGGGTCCAAAAGCGCCGCAGCTGGTTGGGGATGGGGATCAGGGCGTAGAAGGTCTTCACATCCGCCCGCCGCCTCAGCTTCAGGGCCAGGCTGAAAGCCATGTTGGGGATGAAGGGGAAGGGGTGGGCCGGATCGATCGCCAGGGGCGTGAGGATCGGGAACAACTCTTCGAGGAAGGTCGGTTCCAGCGCGTCCAGATCGGCGTTTGTGGCCGATTCGGCGGAGATGAGGCTGATGCCGGCCACCTTCATCTTGGCCCGAACCGTCTTCCACACAGCCTGCTGACGACGCATCAGCGACTTGGCCCCGTCGACCACCTGTTCGAGTTGCTCGGCAGGGGTCAGGCCGTCCTGACTGACCACGCGCACGCCCTCGCGCACCTGACCGCGCAGGCCGGCGACGCGAACCATGTAGAATTCGTCGAGATTGTTGGCGGAGATGGCCAGAAAGCGCAGCCGCTCCAGCAGCGGATGGCGGACGTTCTCCGCCTCGTCGAGCACCCGGTGATTGAAGGCGAGCCACGACATTTCACGATTGATGAAGCGCGCGGGCGACTTCAGCAGCTTCTCGTCGAGGATCAGGGTCGGCCCGCCCGTCGGTTCGCCGGCAGGCAGGCGCACCTCGCCCACGGCGTCGTCGGGCAGGAGGTCGGACGTGGCTTCGTCAGGCATGACCATCCGTCGGGTTGTGGCGCAGAGCGATGATCGTCACAAGCACGGAACCATGACAGTTAGACATCGGTCTCGTCCGGATCGTCGTCGCGGGCGAGAAGATCGCGGGCCAGGGCGCGATTGATGGGGCGGCCCTGTGTCGCCGCCGCCGCCTCGATCCGCTCCACCATGGCCGCCGCCGCCGGGACCGACCGCTCGATGCGGGTGACCAGATAGGCGATCAGGTCAGGTGCGGGCCTGATCAGCCGCTCGGCGAACAATCGCCACAGGGCGCCGCTCAACACGCCGTCATCGGGCTGGTGCAGCTCCACCACGGCCAGCGCGTTCAACCGCGATCGCAGGTCGGGCAGAGCGGTCGGCCAGTCCGCCGGGCGTGCGCGGCCGGTGAGCACCAGGCCCTGTCGCGGATCGGCGGTGCGGTTCAGGAGATGAAACAGGGCTTCGCCCAGCGGCGCGGCGCCCACATCCTCGATCAGGATCGGCCCTTGCGTATCGGTCTCGATTTCGTCGAGCCGCACCACCCTGGCGCCGGCGCGTTCGGCCCAGGTCTGGGCGAGGTGGCTCTTGCCCGCCCCCGCCGGGCCGGCCAGGGCCAGGGCGCCCGAGGTCCAGCGCGGCCAGGCGTCGATACGCGCCGCCGCCTCGGCATTGCAGGCCGAGACCACGAAGCTGTCGCGCCGGTACGGCTGCGGCTGGCGCAGGTTCAGGCGAAGCTGTTCGCCCAAGGCCTTGATCCCGATGGAGACATGCAGGGAGTCTAGCATGCGTGGCGTCACGGGGTCGAGGAAGAGCGGTCTTTGGGTGGCGAATCCTTGACATCCGGGCGGTCGCATGCGCCCTTCCGCCCCCTTCAAAAGTCACCGTTTAGGTGACGTCCCAACGACCAAGTTGAACTCCATGCACGCCTATCGCTCCCACACCTGCGGCGCTCTTCGCGCGACCGATGCGGGGTCTTCGGTCCGCCTTTCCGGCTGGATCCACCGCAAGCGCGACCACGGCGGGCTGATGTTCATCGACCTGCGCGACAATTTCGGCCTGACCCAGCTTGTCCTGCACCCGGAAACGCCCGGCTTCGCCATCGCCGAGCGCGCCCGCGCCGAGACGGTGATCCGCATCGACGGCGAGGTGGTGGCCCGCGACGCCGCCGCCATCAATCCCAACCTGCCCACCGGCGAGGTCGAGATACAGGTCCGCGAGATCGAGGTGCTGGGCGAGGCGATGGAGCTGCCCGTGCCGGTGTTCGGCGAGCCCGATTACCCCGAAGACCTGCGCCTTAAGTACCGCTATCTCGACCTGCGCCGCGACAGCCTGCACAAGAACATCCTGCTGCGCTCGCAGGTGATCGCCTCGATCCGCAAGCGCATGGTCGATCAGGGTTTCACCGAATTCCAGACCCCGATCCTGACCGCCTCCTCGCCTGAAGGCGCGCGGGATTACCTCGTGCCCTCAAGGCTTTATCCCGGTCAGTTCTATGCGTTGCCGCAGGCGCCGCAGATGTTCAAGCAGCTGCTCATGGTGTCCGGCTTTGACCGCTATTTCCAGATCGCGCCCTGTTTCCGCGACGAGGACGCCCGCGCCGACCGCTCCCCCGGCGAGTTCTACCAGCTCGATCTGGAGATGAGCTTCGTCACCCAGGACGACGTGTTCAACGCCATCGAACCGGTGATGCGCGGCGTGTTCGAGGAGTTCGCCGACTGGCAGGGCAAGGGCCGCAAGGTGGCCGAGGGCGCCTTCCCGCGCATTCCCTACCGCACCTCCATCGCCAAATACGGCTCAGACAAGCCGGACCTGCGCAACCCGATCGAGATGCAGGACGTGTCCGAGCATTTCCGCGGCGGCGGCTTCGGCGTGTTCGACCGCATTCTCGGCGCCAATCCCAAGCACCAGATCTGGGCCATTCCGGCGCCGGGCGGCGGCTCGCGCGCCTTCTGCGACCGGATGGATTCCTGGGCCAAGGGCGAAGGCCAGCCGGGCCTCGCCTACATCTTCTGGCGCGAGGGGGAGGCCGAGGGGGCGGGGCCGGTGGCCAAGAACCTTGGCGCGGAACGCACCGAAGCCATGCGCGCCCAACTCGGCCTCAAAGCCGGCGATGCGGTGTTCTTCGCGGCGGGCGATCCCGCAGCCTTCTACAAGTTCGCCGGTTCGGCGCGCACCCGTGTCGGCCAAGAACTGAACCTGATCGCCGAGGGCGACTTCCGCCTGTGCTGGATCGTCGACTTCCCCATGTACGAGTGGGCCGAGGAAGAGAAGAAGATCGACTTCTCGCACAACCCGTTCTCCATGCCCCAAGGCGGGATGGAGGCTCTGAACACCATGGATCCGCTGGATATCCTGGCCTTCCAGTACGATATCGTCTGCAACGGTGTGGAGCTGTCGTCGGGTGCGATCCGCAACCACCGCCCGGACATCATGATGCGGGCGTTCGAGATCGCCGGCTACAAGCCCGAGGAAGTCGAGGTCGAGTTCGCGGGCCTGCTCAACGCCCTGCGCTTCGGCGCCCCGCCCCACGGCGGCATCGCGCCGGGGATCGACCGTATCGTCATGCTGCTGGCGGGTGTGGACAATATCCGCGAGGTCATCGCCTTCCCGTTCAACCAGCAGGCCCGCGACCTGATGATGAACGCCCCGGCCGAGGTGCGCGACAAGCAGCTCAAGGAACTGCACATCCGCGTCGTCCCGCCGGTGAAGGTCTAAGCTTCGGGTCTAGTCGTCGTCGCGGTCGCGGCGACGGGCGGCCTCTATCGCCTTGCGGGCGGCCTCGCTGGCGTGGGCGATGGCCTCGCGCGAATGGGCCAGGGCCTGCCTGACCTCCGCCTGCACCGAGGGCGGCATCGGGGGCATGGGCGGCATCGGCGGCACGGGCGCGGCGGGCGACGCGACGCGGTGACAGCCGTTGGCCCGCAGACCCGAGGGCAATCGCGTGGAGCTATCGGTGCAGGCGGAGTCGATCTGGTCCTGGGTCAGTCCGCGCGCGCCGACCAGATCCGTTCCGTGCAGGTTGGCCCCCGCCAGCTCGGCGCTGTGGAAGGACGCGCCGCCGAAGGAGCCGCCCGACAAGGTGGCGCGCGACAGGTCGGCGCTGTTGAAATTGGCCTTGTCGAAATGCCCACCCGACAGGTTGGAGTCCACTAGGTCGGCATTGGCGAAATTGGTATCCTGGGCGTTCACGTCGTTCAGCACGGCGTGGGTCAGATCGGCGGAGGTGAAGCGGGCCCTGATCATCGTCGCGCCACGGAAGTCGCACACGGAGATTTGCGCCGACATCGCCTGCGCTCCGGTCAGATCGGCGCCGGAGAAGTTGGCGGCCTTGGCGTCGAGGCCGGACATCGAGGCGCCGACGAAGATCGCGCCCTTGAAGTTGGACCCGACCAACTGGGCGCCGCGCAGGTCGGCCCGGCTGAAATCCGCTCCGGCGAAGTTGGAGCCGATCAGCTTGGCGCCGCGCAGGTCCGCGCGCACCAGGATGGCGCTGGGGAACTGGGCGCCCATGAACGAGGCGTCCATCAGCTTGCGGCCCGAGAACTCGCACCGGGCGCACGAGCCGCCGAACGAGACGGTGCGCGCCACGTCCGGATCGCTCGCCATGTCGCGCGCATAGGCTGGCGAAGCGGCGAGCGCGAGGGCGGCGAGGGCCAGTCCAGAGAGGGTGCGGAGCATACGCGACATACGAACCGTGTCGCCCATGGTTGCGGTTTTCACCACTTAATTCGGCGTAACGCGGATGACCCGCCGATGAACGGCGCGCGTCAGGCGCAGGGTTTCAGGTGCAGGCCCCGGGGCAGGGTGGTGGAGGGGTCGCCGCAGGCCCCGGCCAGCTGAGCCTGGGTCAGACCGCGGGCCCGCCCCATCTCCGCGCCGGAGAAGTTCACACCGCCGAGCTTGGCCCCGGCGAAGTTGGCGCCCTCCAGATAGGCCCCGACAAACGTGGCGTTCGTCAGGTCCGAACGGGCGAAGTCGGCCGAGCCCATCACCGCGCCATAGGCGTTGAGGTCACGCAGATCGCTACCGGACATCCGCACATGCCCGGCGACGGCGGCGGAGAGGTCGGCCTGGCGCAGGCGAGCGCCGGCCAGATTGCGTCCCTTGAGGTTCAGTCCGCCGAAGTCAGCCTGGAACAGGTTGCAGCGTGGGCAGGCCGCCCCCGCCTTCACGTGGGCGATCTGTCCGGCGTTCTGCGCCGCGGCCGGGACGGCGAGGGCGGCGAGGGCGGTGACGATCAGGGTCAGGCGGCGCATGGGAGGCTCCTTCATGCGCGCCACCTTGGCGCACGCGGGTTAAGGCCAGGTTTGACTCCCCGGGCGGCTGGACGCCCGGCGTGCGCTCCACCATGCTGGTGCGAACCTGGGAGAGGATCATGCGACGTTCGATGGCTGTAGGCGGCGCGGCGGCCGCGCTGGCGCTTCTGGTGGTGGGTAGTGCGCGCGCCGAACCGACTCCGGCCCCCGTCGCCGCGCCTGCCCATGCGCCGGACACCAAATTGGCCCTGGCGGAGCAGATCATCACCGCCACCGATGCGGCCGGAACCATGCGGCGCATGGTCAGCGCCATGTCAGCGGGTATGACCCGCGGCCTCAGCGCCATGCCGAACACCGGGGACATGGACAAGTACCTGCCCAGGCTCCTCGACGAGGAGCTGGACCGGATGACCAAGGCGATTCTCCCGCAACTGGCGCAGGTCTATGCCGACACCTTCGACGAGGCCGAGCTTCGCGACGTGCTGGCCTTCTACACCTCGCCAGCAGGCCGTAAGCTGATCGAGAAGCAACCTGAACTGGCCCGTCGCGGCCAGGCCCTGACCGCGCCGCTGATCCCCGGTATGCAGGCCGACATGCTGGTGAAAATCTTCGACCATGTCTGCGCCGTACAGAAGTGTACGCCCCAGCAGCAGCAGGTGATGGAGAACGTGAAGAAGCAACTGCTCGACCGCATCAAGGCCCAGGCCCTGGCGGCGGCGAAAGAAGCGGTCTAGCCGGGCCGCTCGACCAGCCAGCGGCTGAACACCTTCACCGGCTCGACGGTGTATCCGAGCGACACATAGAATCCGGAGGCCGCGGCGTTGGTCTCGCGCACCATCAGTTCGATCTTCGGTGCGCCGAGGTCCGCGACCCACGCTTCTGCGGCGGCCATCAGCGCCCGGCCGAGACCGACTCCGCGCCGCGCCTCCGCCACAGCCAAATAATAGACCCAGGCCCGGTGACCATCGAAGCCGACCATCACCGTGCCGATAACTTCGTCGCCGTCGCGGGCGGCAAGTATGGTGGAGGTCGGCGTCGATAGCGCGAGCCGCGCGTCGGCCTCCGGATCGTTCCAGGGGCGGGTCAGTCCGGCGGCGCGCCACAGCTCAGCGGCGGCGACGACCTGGTCCGACGCTAGGGGTCTGATCGGCAGGCTCACCTGCCTCACTCAGCCTGCAAGGCCAGGCGCTGCGCCGCACTTTTCGCACACCAGGCGCCCGCCCATGCGGGTGACGGCGAAGTCCCCGCAGCTGGGGCACAGGTCCGGCACGTGCGCCCCGTCCGCGTCCTCCATGGGGCGTCGCGCGCCGGGCAGGAACAGCAGGTTGTCGGGCGCGGCGCCGCGGGAGAAGCCCTTGGAGATGAAGTGGGCCATGGAGAGCGGTTCGCTCCCGCCCTCGTCGCCGTCCTCTTCGTCGGCCTTGCCGCGGCCGAGCCCGTCGGCGTTCAACGCATCCGGGTCGCGATTGGCCAGGTCGTCGCGGCCGAGATAGCTGATGCCCAGTTCGCGGAACAGGTAGTCGAGGATGGAGGTGGCCGAGCGGACCTGGTCGTTGCCGTCCACCTTCCCGGCCGGTTCGAAGCGGGTGAAGACAAAGGCGTCCACGAACTCGTCCAGCGGCACGCCGTATTGCAGGCCGATGGAGATGGCGATGGCGAAGTTGTTCATCAGACTGCGGAAGGCGGCGCCCTCCTTGTGCATGTCGATGAAGATTTCGCCGAGTTCGCCGTCGTCGTACTCGCCGGTGTGCAGATAGACCTTGTGGCCCCCGACCGCGGCCTTCTGGATATAGCCCTTGCGCCGGTCCGGCAGTTTGCGCCGGGTTCGGTCGCGTTCGACAATCCGCTCCACGATGCGTTCGGGCTGGAGCGGTGGAGGCGCGCGCTCCACCTTCGGCTCCTCCAGCGGCGGCAGGATCAGCATCGGAACGGCGCCCGCCGGACGGACGGGGTGAAGGGCGCGGACGCCCCGGCGATGCGCTTCGCCGATGAGGGTCGTCATGGCGGCGGGCGTTTCGCCGCCGACGATGCGATGAAGCGATGGGCCGGCGCAGGCGGCTTCCAGCGCCGCGGTCATGACCAGCCGGGCTGAAACATCGAGATCCGCGCCGGGCAGGAAAGCGTCGCCGCTGACCCGTCCTGCGCCGCACAGGTGGCGCTCCGCGGCGGCGATGACATCGGCGCTGAAGCCGGCGGCGGAGAGGGTGTCGAAGTTTGCGAGGTCCTCCGCCGGGGCGCCCAGAACGTCGCGCACGAAGCCCTCGCCGAGTACGGCGGCGGAGAAGGCGCTCGCCATGGATGCGCCGACGCCAAGGGCGATCTCCGCCTGGCCGATCTCGTGGTCGGTGAAACCGGCGGCATGCAGGGCGGCGCGGTCGATACCGGGGCAACCATAGACGAAGCGGGCGCCGAGGGCCTCGACACGCGCCGCATCCAGGTCGCGGCCGAGCGTCTCCAGCCCGGCCAGCGTCGCGCTGTGTAGCGTGGCGAGCGTCTCGCCGTCGCAGGTTTCGGACACCGACAACGGCCCTCGCCAGGGCTGGGCGCCGAGGCTGACGCCGCCGAGGCGAAGCGATAGTTCGGCGTCATCCACCAAGGCCAGAGGCGCGCCGGAGCCGGCCAGCTCCGCGACCAGTTCACCCGCCGCGGTGCGCGCCTCGGCCGAGCCATAGGCTAAGCCCTGCGCCACCAAGGTTTCGTGGATGCCGGCCGGAACAAGCGCCGCGCCCGCAATAGCGGCGGTTTCGCCGACCAGCTTGATGGCGAAGAGGCGCTCGGCTGGGGCCATGGCGGCCAGGGCGGACAGATCGATGCCGATGAGCGGGCGTCCGGCCAGGGCGGCGATCTCCGTCGCGGCCTTGGGATCGAGGGCGAGCACGAGCCGCCCCGTCTCCCACGCGGCGCCGGCCAGAGCAGCTTTGGCCTCATCGGCGACGACGAGGACCGGGTTCGTGGCGGCCGCCGGGAGGTCCGCGACGGCGTATTCGGCGTCGCTTGCGGCCAGGGCGATGGCGTCGAGGATAAGGGCGTCGCCGGCGCCCGCGTCACGCGCGGCGCGGACGGCGCGGGCCAGCGCGGGATTGGCGAGGGGATCGGCGCAGGCGGCGCGGTCGCCTTCGCAACGCACAACGGCGGAGACGACCTCGGCCAGCCGCGCGGCGATGGCGGCCTGACCTTGCCGCGCCAGCGCATCGGCGCGCTGGCGGGCGAGCCAGGCGGGGAGGGCGGCGGCGTCGACCGTCCCGATGGAGCTCACGGCGGCGGCCGGCGCCAGCCAGCCGGCGAGCACCGCTTCGACCAAGGCGTCGCGGAAGATGGACGCCGGCTTGGCCTTGGCGAACCGGCCTGCGGCGCGTCCCTGCGCCGACAGCCCGGCCGCCCAGCGGAACGGCCCGCCATCCAGAGCCTCGGCGCGTTCGCCGCCCCGCATCAGGTCGGGCGGAAGCTTGCCAGACGAAGGTTGCGCGTCCGTCCAGTCGAGCCACGCTTCGACACGTGCACTCGACCAGTTCACCGGGGCGAGAACTTCGGCCAGGCTGTCGGCGCGCTCGATCTGACGGTGGCTGAGCGACGCGACGGCCGCACTTCCGGTGCTCTGCGGCCGACCCGCCATCCGCATCACCTTCTATTGTACGGCGCGAAGCTATCGAGCGTCGGCTCCGTACGCAACGGATTGCGGCAATCGGTCCACAGACCACAACATCTGGATATCGAAGGCGCGCGTTCCGAGCTGGCGTGGCCGCTGGACGGCGCGGGGCGGCCTGCCTATAGTCCGGCGCGATTTCGCACGCCGCTCCCTCGGCGCGCCAAGGAGTTTCCGGTGTTCATCAAGCGCATCTTCACCTGGTGGAACGGGGCGACCTTTGGGGCGCTGCTCACCATCGCCCAGCGCGGCCGCTATGTGGGCGAGGACGATTTCGGCTCCAAATACTATGAGGCCAAGACGATCCGCGACGGCGATGCGGGGCGTCGGCGTCGTTGGGTGATCTACAAGGGCTATGCCGAGCCCTCCAAGGTGCCCGCCGAATGGCACGGCTGGCTGCACCACACCTTCGTGGAGCCGCCGACGGTGGCCCCGCTGAAGGTCCGCGCCTTCGAGACCGAGCACCTGCCCAACCTCACCGGCACGCGCTTCGCCTGGCGTCCGCGCGGTTCGCTGACCCGCGGGGGGCATCGTCCCGCCGCGACGGGCGACTACGAAGCCTGGAAGCCCGAATAGTGGCTGGCAAGGGCGAGCGGTGGGCGGAGACTGGTGTCGGGGCGGTGGTGCTGGCGGCGGCGGCGGGGTTCCTGATCTATGCGGTCGGCCATGCCAACGGCGTGGGCGGCGGCGCGGGCGGCTATGACCTCGTGGCGCGTTTCGGCGATGTCGGATCGCTGACGGCCGGCGCCGATGTGCGTGTGGCGGGGGTGAAGGTCGGTTCGGTCTCGTCCATCGAGCTCGACCCCAAAAGCTATCTGGCCAAGGCGCACTTCCAGATCCAGCCGCAGATCAAGGTGCCGTCCGATTCGACGGTGAAGATCACCTCCGATGGGTTGCTCGGCGGGCAGCACGTGGTGATCGCCCCCGGCGGCGCGCCCGACGACATGAAGCCCGGCGCGGAGTTCCAGAACGTGCAGGGCGCGGTGGATCTGTTCGGGCTGATCGGCCAGGTGATCCGGCCGCAGGGGGGAAGCGCTCCGGCGGCGACGGCCCCGGCCGCAACGCCCGCCGCGCCGGCCGCCGATCCCTATCCGGGCGGACACTGACCGATGCGGGGCGTGCGGATCGCGGTGAGCCTGATGGCGTTGGCCGGGGGGCTGGCGGTCGCCGGTCTTGTCGCGGCGCAGGACGCCAACAGGAGCGCCACACCGCCGGTCGCGCCCGCGCCAAGAACAGCGGCTACGCCCATCGCTCCGGCCTCGCCGACCGCGCCCGCTGCTGCGGGGCCCGTCGCGCCGCCGGTAGTCACCAGCGTGCCGACCACCCCCGCCGCCAAGGCCATCGCCGATGCGGTGACGCCGGAGGAGGGGCCGCCTCCGCCCAAGGCCGAGGCGACCGCCAAGCCGGTGGTCAAGCCGGATGAACCACCCAAGCCGCCGCCCGAACCCCTCAAGCGCCCGCGCTATGTGGGCGCGGTGATGCAGGCGGTGGACAAGCTGACCGCCGAGACCCTGCGCTTCGAGACCAAGGTCGGCGAGCCGGTGCGGTTCAAGGGCCTGATCCTCACCGTGCGCGCCTGCGAGACTACGGCGGCGGATGAGGTCACGCCCGACAATGTCGCCTATCTGGAAGTGCAGTCGCAGCCGATGAACGGCCCGGGCCATGCCGCCGCGCCGCCGCGCCAGGTGTTCAAGGGCTGGATGTTCGCCAGCTCGCCCGGACTGCATCCGTTCGAGCACCCGATCTATGACGTGTGGCTGATCGCCTGCAAGACCGCCGCGCCCGTGGTCGAGGCGCCGGCGGCGGTGAAGTCGCCCTCCGTCCCGGCCAAGGCGGCCGCCAAACGCACCTGATACTCGGCGCGGGGGATTTCCTCGATCCCGAACTGGGCCAGGTGGTCGGTGTGGAACTGGGCGTCGAGCAGGCGGTAGCCGCCGATGAGCAGTCGCCCTACCAGATGCACCAGCGCCACCTTAGAGGCGTCGGTCTCGCGGCTGAACATGCTTTCGCCGAAGAAGGCCGCGCCAATATCGACGCCGTAGAGGCCGCCGACCAAATCACCATCTCGCCAGCACTCGACGCTGTGCGCCGCGCCCCGAGCGTGAAGTTCGCCATACAGCCGCTCGATATCGGCATTGATCCAGGTCTCGTCGCGATATTCGCCCTCGGGTTCGGCGCATTCGGCCACCACGCGGGCGAAGGCGGTGTCGATGCGCACCTCGAACGGATCGCGGCGGACGGTGCGCGCCAGTCGCCTGGGAACGTGAAAATCGTCGAGCGGGAAGACGCCGCGCAGGTGCGGGTCGACCAGGTTCATCTCGTCGGACTCGCGCCCTTCCGCCATAGGAAAGACCCCATGGCGGTAGCATTCGATCAGGTCATCGGCGGTGAACAGCATTCAGCCGGTCATCGCCGAGCCTGATCTCGGGTGCAAGAACCTAGGTGCAGGCGCCGGGCTGCCAGCTATACTTGTTCTGGTCGGCCTTCCACACCCACTGGCCGCAGGCCGTTCCAGCGCCCGGCGCGGCGCTTGACGCCGGCGGCGCATAGCTGGACGAACGCGGCGGGGGCTGGCTGTCGTAATCCTCGTCCCACACGTCCGATGGCGCGTCGTAGTAGCCGCCATAGGGCGCGTAATAGGCGCCCGGATAATAATAGCCCGAGTACCACGGGTCATAGGCCGCGCCGAGCGCCAGGCCGAGCCCGAAGGCGCCCCAGCCATAGCCATATCCATAGCCGCGATAGCCATAGCCGCCACGGTATCCGTATCCGCCGCGATAGCCGCCGTAGCCGCCGCCACGATACCCACCGCCTCCGCCGTGGAAGCCGCCGCCTCCGCCATGGAAGCTTCCGCCGCCTCCGCCGTGGAATCCGCCGCCGCCGCCGCCATGACCGCCACCGTGCTGGGCGAGAGCCGCCGTGGGGGCCGCGATCAACGCGCCCGCCATCAGAACCGCTTTCAGCGCTTTCATCACTACGCTCCTACTCAAAACCACCCACAACAGATGTTATGTGTTAACTCCCAACGCAAGGCGGCCCCGGCTGGATGCGTCGGTCCAGGTGTTTGTTTTTACAGGTGCGTGCGTCCATGATGCTTCGATCGATCGCCTTCTCCGCTTTGGCGGGGCTGCTGCTCGCCAGCGGGGCCCAGGCCCAGACCACCCAGCTCTCCAGCCTGCACGATGCTCTGCACCTTACCAACGCGCAGGAAGGCGGCTGGCGGGCCTATGTGGCGGCGATCCGGCCCGACGCCGGCGCCGAGGCGCGTCACCGCGAGGCGGCTCGGTTGATGGCTACGCTCCCCACGCCACGCCGCGTGGACCTGATCAACGCCGAGATGGAGGAGGATGCCGCCGCCGTCCGTCATCAAGGCGAAGCGGTGAAGGCCTTTTACGTCAGCCTGTCGCCCGACCAGCAGCGGGCCTTCGACCGCCAGACCGTCCCGTCGTCCGGCGCGGCCAAAAGTCAGGGCTCCGGCGCATCGCAACCGAGCCCGAACCGCCTGCGTCAGCCGTCTGGCGACACCCTGCCGCCGCCTCAGCCATAGGCCGTTCGGTCTCGGTTCAGGGCAAGGTTCGTCCGGGGCCCGGGCCGTACTTGTTGGGTTCCGCCTGTCCCGGGATCAGGCTGATCACCAGGGCGAACAGGCCGCCCACATAGGGCACGAACTCCAGCAGCAGAAACCAGCCGGACATGCCGACGTCGTGCAGACGCCGGATCAGTACGGTAAGGTTCGGCAGCAGGAAGCCAAAAATGGCCAGACAGGTGAAGATCGGCAGGAAATGACTGTTGGTCTGCGCGCCGTAGACAGCGAGTGTGACGATGACGTCGATGATGATCGCGGCGAACAGGAACAGCACCTCGAACAGGACGAAGGACCAGTATTCGGCCCGGCTGGCCCGGCCCTTGCCGTTGGCGTAGTTCTTCATGCAGTAGACGAAATGGCCCCATAGGCCACGCCGCGGCGCGGCTGGTACGACCGCGCTGGCGCCCGGATCGTCCTGCAAGAATTCACTGCTCATGTTCGATTTTCCCCCGAGACAGGATTAGGCCGAACATCACGCACGGCCAACCGCGAAGCGCGACGCTAGCTGATCTTCCGGGCGAGCTCCATAAACGCCTTCGCGACCGAGCTGTCCGGGTGGCTGGCGACGAGGGGCGCGCCGATGTCTCCACCCTGGCGCAGGGCGATATCGATGGGCAGTTCGCCCAGAAAGGGCAGGCCGATCTCCGCCGCCATGGCCCTGGCTCCACCGCGACCGAAAATCTCGATCGGCGCGCCGGTGGAGGGGTCGGGGAAATAGGCCATGTTCTCGATCACGCCGAGCACTTCGACGCCCACCTTGCGGAACATGGCCGCGCCGCGCCGCACGTCCGCCAGGGCCACCGCCTGAGGCGTGGAGACGATCACCGCCCCATCCATGGCGATCTTCTGCGACAGAGTCAGCAGGATGTCGCCGGTGCCAGGCGGCAGGTCGAGCACCAGCACGTCCATCGGCGCCTGCGCGCTCGCCCAGGCCACCTCGTTGATCAGCTGCACCACGGCGGAGGAGGCCATAGGGCCGCGCCAGATCATGGCGTTGTCCGGCTCCACGATCAGGCCGATGGAGGTGACCTTCACCCCATGCGCCTCGGCCGGGATCATCTTCTTGTCGGCCGTCATGCGCGGCTGGCCGAAGACGCCCATCATGGTCGGCATGGAGGGGCCGTAGATGTCGGCGTCCATCAGCCCGACATTGAGGCCGAGCCGGGCGAAGGCGCAGGCCAGGTTGGCGGCGACGGTGGACTTGCCGACCCCGCCCTTGGCCGAGGCCACGGCGATGATCCGCTTTACATGGTCGGGCCGGGTGGCGGTGGGCGTGGGCCGAAGCTCCCCCTTGGGATCGGGCGCGACGGCGGCCTTGCGCGGCGTGGGCCCTGCGCTGGGCGATGGCGGCCCGGCGTCCTCGGTGGTCAACACCACCTGCGCCTGCTTCACGCCGGGCAGGGCGGCCAGCGCGGCCTGCGCCGAATCGCGCACAGGGGCGTAGAGGGCGGTATCGGCGACGGCGACCTCCAGCATGAAGCCGGCCCGTCCCTCGCGCAGGATCAGCCCGCGCACCAGTCCCGCGGCGCTGAGGCCTTGCCCGGTCTTCGGGTCCTTGATCGCATCGAGCGCCTGCAACACGGCGGCGCGGCTGGGAGTAATGTCCATGGCTGCTATCTAATGGTCCCGGACTCGGTTGCGAACTCCCTGGCCGCATAGCCCTGGAAATAGAGCAGGGCGGTGAGGTCGGCGTGCTCGAGGCGCGCATCGGCTTCGGCGGCGACCACCGGCTTGGCGCGATAGGCCACGCCCAGACCGGCGGCATGGATCATGGCGAGGTCGTTGGCCCCGTCCCCCACCGCCAGCGCGCTGGACAGTTCGATGCCGAGCCCCGCCGCCTCGCGCTCCAGCGTCGCCAGCTTGGCTTCGCGGCCGAGGATCGGTTCGCCCACCGCGCCGAGAAGGCGCGCTCCGTCGTCGATCAGGGTATTGGCGTGGTCGATGTGGAAACCGGCCGCGCGCGCCACCCGCCCCGTGAAGTTCTTGAACCCGCCGGAGACCAGCACGCAACGCGCGCCATGCGCCGCCATGGTGGTCACGAGCGTCCGCGCCCCCGGGTTCAGCCGCACCCGCTCGTGATAACAGGTCTCAATGGCGGCGAGGGGCAGGTCGGCCAGCATGGCCACCCTCTCGCGGAGGGCGCCCTCGAAGCCGATCTCGCCGCGCATGGCCCGCTCGGTGATGGCGGCGACCTCGGCCTTGCGACCGGCGAAATCGGCCAGTTCGTCCAGGCACTCGCAGCCGATGATGGTGGAATCCATGTCGGCCAGCAGCAGGCGCTTACGGCGGCCCTCTACAAGCTGAACGCACACGTCCACCGGCATGCCGCCGACCGCCAGCTGGGCGCCTTCGCGCAGGGCCCGAAGACTGGCGCCCTCGACGATCCAGTCCGTGGCGCCGGGGCCGAGGTCCGCTCGCGCCTTGACGTGGCCGCCCGCCGCCGCCACCGCTCCTTCCAGCCGGTCGCGCGCCGCGAGGACGATGTCGGCGACCGGCGTGACGAAGGTGAGTGCGAGGTCCATGGGCCCAAATCTTGAAGTCGGAGATCGTGAAGCTGGGGAGGCGAGCGTCTGGCTGATCGCAGGCCCGACCGCAAGCGGCAAGTCCGGCCTCGCCGTGGCCCTTGCCAAGACGATCGGTGCGGAGATCGTCAACGCCGACTCCATGCAGATCTATGCCGACCTCGAGGTCCTGACCGCTCGACCCGCCGCCGCCGACCTCGCCGCTGCGCCCCACCACCTCTACGGCGTGGCCGATGGGGGGAAGGCCTGGTCGGCGGGGCGCTGGCTGCGCGCAGCTGAAGTCGCGCTGGGGGAGATTGCCGGAAGAGGAAGGCGCGTCATCGTGGTCGGCGGAACCGGGCTCTATTTCCGCGCCCTCACCCAGGGCCTCGCCGACATCCCGCCTGTGTCCGACACCGTACGCGACGCGGTGGAGGCGCGCTATCTGGAGGAGGGCGAGGTAGCGATCCGCGAGGCCTTGCGCGCCGTGGATCCTGCCGCGGCGACGCGGATCGAGGTCGGTGATCGCCAGCGCCTAGTGCGCGCGCTCAGCGTCCACGCCGCCACCGGGCGGGCGCTGAGCGATTGGCACGGCGAGGGCAGCGCGCCTTTGCTGGTGCGATGGCGTGGCCTAGTGCTCGATCCGCCGCGCGAGCAGCTTTACGCAAGCTGCGACGCCCGCCTCGGCGGCATGATCGAGCGCGGCGCGCTGGAGGAGGTAAGGGGGCTTATGGCCCGTAATCTGTCGCCTGACCTGCCGGTGATGAAGGCGCTCGGCGTGCCGGAATTCGCCGCCCACCTGCGCGGCGAACTGACCGTCGAAGAGGCCCTGGCCGCCGCGCGCCAGTCCACCCGCCGTTACGCTAAGCGCCAGACCACCTGGTTCCGTAACCAGACGCCCGACTGGCCGCGCCTCGCCGCACCAGACTTCGACACCGCTCTGGCCAAGCTTGGCGCTTGAGCGCTTAATCGTCGGCCTGCACGGGAGGGCGAGATGCGGTGGATGATGGGCGCCTTGGCGCTGGCGGCGGTGACCACAAGCGCGCGAGCGGAGGTGGTGTTGCACGGCCCGCCCGCCAAGGCGGAGGCGCTCCTGAGGGCGGAGCGCGCCTTCGACGCTATGTCCGTCGCCGAGGGCTCGGCCAAGGCGTTCCGCGCCTTCATGGACCCGGTGGACGGGCGCGAATTCGCCGGCGGCGAGCCCGCCCGCGGCGCCGACGCCATCTACAAGGCCCAGGGCGGCGACGCGCCGGTCAGGACCCGGCTGCACTGGACGCCGGACGAGGTGTTCGCTTCCACCGGCGACATGGGCGTCGCCTGGGGCCACTGGACGTTCAGCGCTATCGACAGCGGCAAAGTGCTGGTGAAGGGCCGCTACGTCACCGTCTGGCGCCAGGACGCCAAGGGCGAGTGGAAGGGCCTCATCGACATCGGCGATCACGACTAGGGCGCCCACCAACGCTGACTTCTGAGCCTTCGCCGGGTTGACGGGCGGGGCCTGGTGCGGCCTTGCTCGGCCATGCGGCGCATCACCTCCGTCTACCTGTCGGGACCCGAGCGCTGGGCGCCGGGCGCCGCCGACCTCATGGCGCGCCAACGCCGGCTTTGCGAAGCGGCGGGGATCAAGGCGGTGTTCGCCGTCGATACGCCGCTGGTGGAGGAGGAGGGCACGGACGCCCACGCCCGCGAATTCTATGTCTCCGCCCTCGCCAGCCTGCGCGGGGCCGACGCGGTGATCGTCAACCTGACGCCGTGGCGCGGTCCTTCGGCTCATCCCGGCGCGGCTTTCGAGGCGGGCTTCGCCTCCGCCCTCGGCAAGCCGGTGTTCGCCTATATGAACGTCGCTGACGAAGAGGAGGCGGAGTATGGCGCGCGGGTGGACGCCCTGATCGGCTCGACCCTCGACGAGGACGGCCTGTGGCGCGACGTGGAGGGGGCTGAGATCGAGGACTTCGGCCTGCCCGAGACCGTGATGCTGTGGGCGGAGGCGCGCAAGTTCTTCTGCATCGTCACCCCCGACCCGCAGGGCGATGTGAGCGGGGTCGAGCTCTGCCTGGAAGCCATGAAGGCCTACGCGGACTAGTCCCAGCCCAGGGCCGCCTCGCCGCGCAGGATCGCGTCGGCTTCGGCTGTGTGCTTGGCGCCCGAACGATCGTGCAGGACCAGGGGCGGCAGCATTACCAGCGGCGCCCTGCCGCCGCGCTGGGCGCGCACGATCACCCGCTTGGCCGGCTCGTCCGCACGGGGCTGGATCGGGCGTATGCGGATCGAGCCCGCGCGAGGGGACAGGCCGGCGAGGATGTCGCCCAGCCGGTCGGCGCGGTGGATCATCAGCACCTGGCCGCCGTCCTTCACCGCGTCGATCAGGAAGGCCAGCCACGCCGCCAGCCCGTCCTCAGCCATCCACGCGCCCGCCCGCTCCGGGGCGGGAGCCCGCAGGGCGCCGGGATCGTCGAAGAAGGGCGGGTTGGCGAAGGCGAGATCGAACCGCTCCAACTCCAGCGCGCGAAAGCCGTCCGCCACTGCCCCCCCACGCACGCAGACCCGCTCGGCCAGGCCGTTCAGCTCCACATTCTGCTCCGCCAGGGCCAGGGCCGCCGCATCGCGCTCCACGCCCACGAGGGCGACGTGCGGATGGCGCGCCGCCGTCTGCAGCAGAGCCGCGCCCGGCCCGCAGCCCAGTTCCATCGCCCGCGCGCCTGACTTCAGCGCCACCGCCGCCGCCAGCAGCGCCGCATCCATTCCCGCGCGATAGCCGCGCACCGGCTGGATCAGCCTGAGGCGTCCACCCAGCAGCCGGCTCTCCCGCGTCTCCACCGCCACACCGGCCTCGCCTAATCCCCGCATTCCCTTGACCCTGTGAGGCCCCATCACCATTGTGCGCCACGCGTGGGCATCCGCGCCATAGAGTTAGCAAGGCCCGTATTTTGGAAGCAGCCGCAGCCTCCCTGGCGCCGCCCAAGCCCTCCGTCGAGCGCCTTCTGGCGCTGGCCGAGCGCGACATGGCGGGCGTGGACGCCCTGATCCTGGAGCACATGGAATCGAGCGTGCCGGTGATCCCGGCCCTGGCCGAGCACCTGATCGCGGCGGGCGGCAAGCGTCTGCGTCCCCTGATGGCTGTGGCCGCGGCGCGGGCGGCGGGCGCCAAGACGGTGGAGTTCCGCAAGCTGGCCGCGGCCGTGGAGTTCATCCATACCGCCACCCTGCTGCACGACGATGTGGTCGACAGCTCCTCTCTGCGCCGCGGCAAGGTCGCCGCGCACCTGATCTGGGGCGCACCGTCGAGCGTGCTGGTGGGCGACTTCCTGTTCGCCCGCGCCTTCGAGCTGATGGTCTCCGCCGGCTCGATGAGGGCGCTGGATATCCTCGCCCGCGCCTCCCGCGTGATCTCCGAAGGCGAGGTGCTTCAGCTTACCCGCGCCCACGAGATCGGCCTGACCGAGGCCATGTACCTGGAGATCATCTCCGCCAAGACCGCCGAACTGTTCGCCGCCGCGGCTGAGGCCGGGGCCGTGTCCGCCGGGGCGAGCGACGCGTCCGTGCGGGCGTTCCGCAGCTTCGGCATGAATGTGGGCATCGCCTTCCAGTTGGTGGACGACGCCCTCGACTATTCGGGCGCCTCGGGCGAACTCGGCAAGAACCCCGGCGACGACTTCCGCGAAGGTAAGGCGACGCTGCCGCTGCTGCTCGCCGTGGCGCGCACAGGGGCGAGCGAGGCGGCGTTCTGGGACCGCACCGTGGAGCGCCTGCAGCAGGACGAGGCCGATTTCGCTCGCGCCCAGGCCCTGGTGCTGTCCACCGGCGCCCTCGATGCGACCATGGACCTGGCCTATGACTATGCCGACCGCGCCAAGCTGGCGCTCAAGGGCGTGGGCGACCCCGCCTGGCGCGTCGCCCTGTGCGACCTCGCCGACGTGGCCGTGAGCCGCAGCGCCTAGTTTCCGGACAGCAGACCCACCCATTACGGTCATGGGTGTCGCCATATCCTCTCCGTTTTCATGAAAAACGCCGGACAGCCCGGACATCCGGACACTTCCACCTCTCCTGCACATGCGGCGGACGCGAGCGTGTACGTTCGACTTTGCGGTCGGTCTGGTCGGAGCGGCGACGGGCGCGGCGGCGGATATCATGGTCGCCAGCCTAACCCGGTCCTTCATGCTGCGGCTAACTTAGCCGATCATTCCGCCAAGCCGTTGAGGCGCAAGGGTTCAGAAAGCCGCGCCCGGGGGGAAAGCCGGGTCGCTATCCCCGCTTCGTAACCGCCTGCGCACGGAGCGGTCGATCCATAGCCAGCCGCAAACGGCGATGATCACGCCGCCGACGAGCGCCAGACTGGCCCAATGGGCTGAACCCCTGGCGACTATCGCGCCCAGCAGGGTGTAGACCGCCATGATGGTCCACACACGCCGCGCCAGCGCTGCATGGTCGCCGCCATGGGTGGCCAGCCAGCGCTGGTAGAGATGATCACGATGGGCGTCGAACAGGCGTTCGCGTCGCCGCGCCCGTAGGATCAGGGTCAGGAAGACGTCGGTGAGGAACGGCGCCAGCGCGATCGGCATGGCCAGCAGGTTCAGACGCGGCGAGGGCCAAGCCTGCTCCCCCACATAGACCCAGGCGCTGGCGGCGATGGCTCCGAGGAAGAGCGCGCCCGCATCGCCTTGAAACAGTCGAGCCTTCGGGAAGTTGAACGGCAGAAAGCCGACGGCGGCGGCGGCGGCGGCCAGTAGAAGCCAGCCGAAGCTCGCCGACCCGGCGCCGAGTGTTTGTAGACCTAGTCCACCAAGCACGATGGCCATGGAGCCGGCCACCAGTCCGTTCGATCCATCCATGAAGTTGACGGCGTTCAGCACCACCACGATCCACAAGGTAATGCCGGGCCAGCCGATCCACATTCTGAGATCCAGGCCGAAGGTATCGGTGACCGGGATGGTGAAGTTGGAAGGCGTGAAGAGGGCGAACAGAGCGGCGAGGCCGACCTGCACCAGCAGCTTGGTTCTTGCCGGCATGTCGAATACATCGTCGAGCCCGCCGATCGCGGCGATCAGGCTGGCGAAGGCCAGAACGACGCCGGCTTCTCTCAAGGAGAGGTCAGGAAGGAGAGCGCCGTCCGGGAAGCGCGGCCAGCGGTCAGGCAGGTTGCCGCCCAGCAAGGCGAACACCAGCAGCGCCGCCGCCGTGCCGCCGAGGATGGCGAGACCGCCCGAGGTCGGGGTAGGGGCCCTGTGCATGCCCCGTTCACGCGGCCGGTCCACCGGACCGGACCAGGCGAGCAGGCCGGATAGGCCGGCCGAAACGGCAACCGCGACCAGGACGCCCGGCCAGGGGAGCATGGGCGTCGTCTCCGCCTACCGCAGGCTGGCGCAGAAGCGCTGGATGCGGGTGCAGGCGTCTTCGAGCACCTCGGTGGAGGTGGCGTAGGAGATGCGGAAGAAGGGCGACAGGCCGAAGGCGGCGCCGTGCACCACCGCCACCGCCTCGGCCTTGAGGAGCGCCTTGGCGAAGTCCTCGTCCGTATTGATCACTACCCCATCCTCGGTGGTCTTGCCGAGCAGGCCTTCACACGAGGGATAGACGTAGAAGGCGCCCTCCGGCTTGGGACAGACCAGGCCCGAGGCCTGGTTCAGCATGGAGACCACCAGATCGCGGCGCTTCTCGAACGCGGCCGCGCGCTCGGGAATGAAGTCCTGGGGCCCGTTGATGGCCTCCACTGCCGCAGCCTGGCTGATCGAGGATGGGTTGGAGGTGGTCTGGCTGATCAGCTTGCCCATGGCCTTGATCAGCGGCTCGGGCCCGCCCGCATAGCCGATGCGCCAGCCGGTCATGGCATAGGCCTTGGAGACCCCATTCATGGTCAGGGTGCGCTCGTACAGTTTCGGCTCCACCTGCGCGATCGTGGCGAACCTGAACCCGTCATAGAGCAGGTGCTCGTACATGTCGTCGGTCAGCACCCAGACCTGCGGGTGGCGCAGCAGCACGTCGGCGATCGCCTTCAGGCGCTCGGCGGAATAGACCGCTCCGGTGGGGTTGGAGGGCGAGTTCAGGATCAGCCACCGGGACTTCGGCGTGATCGCCTTTTCCAGGGCTGCAGGCTCAAGGAGGAAGTTCTCCTCCATGGTGGTGGGCACGATCACCGGCTCGCCGCCCGCCAGCGCCACCATGTCGGGGTAGGAGACCCAGTAGGGGGCGGGGATCAGCACCTCGTCGCCGGGCGATAGGGTGGCCATCAAGGCGTTGAAGATCACCGGCTTGCCGCCCGGCGCCACATGGATCTGGCTCGGCTTATAGTCGAGGCCGTTCTCGCGCTTGAACTTGGCGCAGATGGCCTTCTTCAGCTCGGGTGTGCCGTCGGGATCGGTATACTTGGTCTCGCCGTCGCGAATGGCCTTGATGGCCGCGTCCTTGATGTTGTCGGGCGTGTCGAAGTCGGGCTCGCCGGCCGAGAGGGCGATCACGTCCACACCCGCCGCCTTCATCGCGCGCGCCTGGGCCGAAATGGCGATGGTGGGCGAGGCCTTGACGCGGGACAGCGCGGCGGATTCGGCGAACATCGGCTCCTCCTTCAGAGACGGGGCTGTCTAGGCGGGCTGGACGGCCAAGTCTATCGGCGAGGGTGCTTCGCGGGGCCGATTTCCGGGCCGTGTGAAGGCGTCTGGCCTATTGCGGTCCGCGCAGGCCGGGGTCGGCGGTGGGCGGCGTGGCTGTGGGGGCGGTCGTGGCGGGCGAGGCTTCGGTCTCCGCCTTGCCCTTGGCGATGGCGTCGCGGATGGCTTCGGCGGAGGTGTCCGCCGGCTTTGTCCTGGCGACCTTGGCCTTTTTAGGCGCGGCCTTGGCAGGAGCGGCCGGTGTTTCAGCGGGATTGGCGCTCGCGGTGGTGTCGGTCGGCGCCGACGCTGGTGTCGGCGCCGATTCGGCGGCCGGCTCAGGCGCGCCGGACGCGGCCTTGGTCTTGACCATCTTTGTGGTCTTGCGGGTGACGGTCCTGGTCGACTTCACCGGCGCCGCGGCGGGCGCCTCTGAGGCCTGCGCCGTGGCGGGCTCGGGCGCCGCCAGCGGGGCGGCGGGCGCCTCGGGCCTGGCGTCGTTCTTGACCGAGGCGGCGGCATCGGTCTTCCCATCGTCGCCCGAACCCTTCAGCGCCTCGCCAAACAGGCTGGCCTTGCCGTAGAGGCGTTTGGCGGCGTCGTTGCAGCCCGCATCGTTGGGGTCCCACATGCCCCAGTCGAGCATGCGCCAGATCGGCGCCTTGTTGCGGGTCTCGTTCCACATGCGAAAGCCGCGC
Organism: uncultured Caulobacterales bacterium; assembly: GCA_903862425.1. Taxonomy (GTDB): domain Bacteria; phylum Pseudomonadota; class Alphaproteobacteria; order Caulobacterales; family Caulobacteraceae; genus CAIOYC01. The sequence continues at coordinate 345,681 of CAIOYC010000009.1, forward strand.
AGTTCCGCGTCCACGCCCTTTTGGTGGATGGCGACCGGGCTGGCGGCCTCGGCGGCGGCCAGGGCGTGTTCATAGTCCTTCAGGAAGGCGCGGCGTTCCTTCACCATCTCCGCATCCTCCTTGGCGCGGGCGGCGACCTTGGCCTTGCCCTCGATCTGCTCCATGTCCTTGTGGGCGATGGGGTCGAGCTCCAGCTGACCCGCCAGGGCGCCGTGGCACCAGGCGACGAGGCCGTAATCGTCCTTGGGCAGGCCGTTGTCGCGGGGGGGCTCGGCCGCCTCGAGGGAACCGGGGGCGGGCGCTGCGGCGGCGGCGGAGGGAGCGGCCTGCAGAAGCGCGGCGGCGAGCAGAATAGACAGCATTCGTCGAACAGTCCTGGTTAAGTCTGGGCCTTGCGGCCGTATCCCCCGCCGCCGGGCGTCTCGATCTCTATGGCTTCGCCGACGGCGAGGTCGAGCGAGAAACAGCCGGGGATGGCTTTTGCGTGACCACGCGTGTCGATCAAGCTTTGCCGTCCGCCCAACGCATCACCGCCGCCTTCGATCCCGCGCGGTGCATTTTCCCGTCGGGTGGAGAGCAGGGCCGCCTGCATCGGCTCCAGGAAGCGGATGCGGCGGATGAGGCCGTCGCCACCCCTGTGCGCCCCATCGCCGCCCGAGCCGTGGCGGATGCCGAACCGCTCCACCCGCACCGGAAAGCGCCGCTCCAGGATCTCCGGGTCGGTGAGGCGGGAGTTCGTCATGTGGGTGTGGATGGCCGAGGCGCCGTCCGCCCGCGCACTGGCGCCCGCCCCGCCGCACAGGGTCTCATAGTACTGCCGCTGCGCGTCGCCGAAGGTGAAGTTGTTCATCGAACCCTCTGAATTGGCGAGAACTCCCAGCGCCATGTAGAGCGCATCGACGATATGCTGGCTGGTCTCCACATTGCCCGCCACCACCGCCGCGCCGGGGCTGGGCGCGAGCATCGACGGCTCCGGCACGATGATCTTCAGCGGTTTCAGGCACCCGGCGTTCAGGGGAATCTCGTCATCCACGAGGGTGCGGAAGACGTACAGAACCGCCGCATGGACCACGGCGGTCGGGGCGTTGAAGTTGGAGTGGAGCGTCGGGCTTGTGCCGGTGAAGTCGATGGTCGCCTCGCCGACACGTTGATCAACCTTAATCCTGACGACGATCTCGCCTCCGGCCACGCCGGGGTCTGGACCATCCAGGGGTACACGCGCCTCGCCGTCCTGCAGGGCGCCCACCGCACGGCGGACGGCGGCTTCTGCATTGTCCTGCACGAAGGTCATGTAGGCGGCGACGGTGTGCGAGCCATAGGCCGCGATCATGCCGGTGACCGAGGCGGCGCCGGCCTGGCAGGCGGCGATCTGGGCCTTGAGGTCGCCGATGTTGCGCTCCACCGCGCGCGACGGGTGCGGCCCGGCCAGAAAGGCGGCGCGGGTCTCGTCCTCCAGGAACGCCCCGCCGCGCATCACCGGCAAGGCGTCGAGCATTACCCCCTCCTGCGCGATTGTGGTGGAGAAGGGCGGCATGGAGCCCGGCTGCACGCCGCCCACATCCGCATGGTGTCCCCGCGCGGCGACGTAGAAGGACGGGTGGGGCGCGGTGGAGTCCATGAACACCGGCATGACCACGGTGATGTCGGGCAGGTGGGTGCCGCCGGCATAGGGATTGTTGAGGGCGAAGGCGTCTCCGGGCTTCAGCTCCGGGTGGCGGTCACGCACGGCCCGCACGCTGGCGCCCATGGAGCCGAGGTGGACCGGCATGTGCGGGGCGTTGGCGACCAGGCCTCCATCGGTGTCGAACAGAGCGCAGGAGAAGTCGAGCCGCTCCTTGATGTTGACCGACTGCGCCGTCCGCTCCAGCGCCGCGCCCATGGCCTCCGCCACGCCCATGAAGCGGCGGTTGAACAGCTCCAGCGTCACCGGATCGGCCCTGGCAGGGGCGGCGTCATAGGCGGCGGGCGCGGCGGCGTGCTCGCGCCGGAGCCGGATCAGGCCGGACGGTTCGGCGGTGGCCCGCCAGCCGGGAGCCAGCGCGATCTGGGTATCGCCGCGCACGATCAGGGCGGGGCCGGTGGCTTGGCTCAAGCTCTCCGCGTCTATCAGCGCGGCGCTCGCTGTCCTTCCGTGCGCGAACATCTCAATCCGCTCATCCCCGCGGAGGCGGGGACCCGGGCTTTTTTCTTCGCGGGCCGCCGCTCCGCTCAAACCTGGGTCCCCGCCTCCGCGGGAATGAGCGGTGTAAGGAGAGGTGCATTCCGCCTCAACGCTGGCGATTAGGATGGTGCGCTCGGGCTCGATGAAGCCGAACAGGCGGCGGTGCGCGGTCTCGAAGGCGGCGCGGATGGTGTCGAGCGACCCCGGTATGACGGGCAGGGCGGCGTCGGAGCCGTCATAACGCAGGTTGAGGCGCAGGATGCTTTCGCCCGCTGCCGCGCCCTGGTCGGTAAGGGCGGTGGCGGCCTCGGCGGCGAGGCGCTCGGCCAGCCGTTCGGCCCGGTCGAGGCCGGCGATATCCAGTGGGATTTCCAGGCCGGCCTGTCGCAGTGCGCCCACCCGCGCCTGGCCGATCCCCCAGGCCGAGAGCAGGGAGCCGTACCGAGGGCACAACACCTCGCTGACCCCCAGGGCCTCCGCCACCCAGCAGGCGATCTGGCCCGCCGCGCCGCCAAAGGCCACCAGGGCATGGCCGCGCGGATCGAAGCCGCGCTCGGTGGAGATGCGCCGCACCGCCTGGGCCGTCTCCTCCACCGCCACGGCGATGAAACCCTCCGCCGCCGCCTCCACGCTCGCCGCGCCCATGGCTTCGGCCAGTTCAGCCAGGCGCGCGCGGGCGCGGGTGGCGTCAAGCGGTTGGTCGCCGTTCGGTCCGAAGATGGCCGGGAAGGCGCGCGGGTCGAGGCGGCCGAGCACCAGCTGCGCATCCGTCACCGTGGCGGGGCCGCCGAGACCATAGGCGGCGGGACCGGGGCGGGCGCCGGCGCTTTCCGGTCCGGCGCGGGCGCGCAGGCCGTCAAAGCGCAGCACCGAGCCGCCGCCCGCCGCCACCGTCTCCACGTCCAGCATCGGCGCGCGGATCTTAGCTCCCGCCACCGCCGCCGTGTCACGTCGCTCCAGCGCCCCTGCATAGCGGCAGACATCGGTTGAGGTGCCGCCCATGTCGAAGCCCAGGGCGGGGGAAGCGCCCGCTTCATCCGCAGTGATCGCCACACCCACCACGCCGCCTGCCGGGCCCGAGACCACCGCGTCGCGCCCACGGAAGCGTTCAGCCTGCACCAGCGCTCCGGCCGAGGTCATGAACCACAGCGGCGCGCCGTTCACCGCGCCCGCCACCCGTCGCACATAGGCCTGCAGGATCGGGGTGAGGTAGGCGTCCGCCACCGCGGTCTCGGCGCGAGGAATGAAGCGGGGCAGGGGAGAGGCCTCAAAGCTCAGCACCACGGTGGCGAACCCCGCCGTCTCGGCAAGCCGCCCGGCGGCGACCTCGTGCGCGGGGTTCAGGTCAGAGTGCAGGAAGGCGATGGCGACAGCTTCATAACCCTCAGCCTTGGCGGCTGTGAGCCTGATCGCCAGCGCCGCCTCGTCCAGTGGCGAGACCACCGAACCGTCCGCCGCCAGCCGTTCATCGGCCTCAATCACCCCGGCGAACAGCGGCGCGGGCTTGTCGATATCGAGGGCGAACAGGTCCGGCCGCGCCTGGTCGCCGATCAGCAAGGCGTCGGCGAAGCCGGCGGTGGTGACCAGCAGCACCCGCGCGCCCTTGCGTTCGAGCAGGGCGTTGGTGGCCACCGTGGTGCCCATCTTGATCGCCTCCACCCGTTCTGCGGGGAACGGCTCGCCCATCGGGACGCTAAGCAGGCGGCGCATGCCTTCGACGGCGGCGTCCTCATACTGACGGGACGCTGACAGCAGCTTGGCCGTATGAACCCTGCCGGAAGGATCGCGGCCGAGCACATCGGTGAAGGTGCCGCCTCGATCAATCCAGAACGACCAGAGCCGGCCGATATCTGAACCGTGATTAACACTGTTGCTGAGACTGGTTGTCATCTGGCCCGGGTCGAGATAGAGAGGATGTCGATGGCCTTCTTGCGCAAAATTGCAAGCCTGCTCGCCCACCGCCAGCCCGCTCGCCCGCCAGAGCGGCCGACGACGAAGGCCGACTGCGGCTGCCCCGAGACCTTGCCCGAGAAGGATCCGGACTTCACCACCTCCATCACCGCCTTGGGCGCCAAGCTGCTGCGCCAGGATCGGCGCGGCGCTGGCGCGGCGTTCGAGTCGTTCGCCGAGGTGTTTCCGCCCGCGCCCGAATCGGGCTGGCAGGTGCGCAGGTTCTTCGGCCTTGCGGGCAGGTCCACCCTGGGCGTCGATGGCTATGCCGAGCAGCTGGCCCGGCGCTATCGCTATTGCCCCAAGGTGCTGGAGCGGTCTCTGGACGGTCTCTTCCGCGTGGCCAAGTCCGATGGCGTGGTGACGGGCGAGGAGATGGCGATCCTGGAGCGGGTCTCCACCTTGTTCGGCATCACCCCGCTCAGCTTCCGCCGGCTGAAGGCGCGTCACCTCGGCAAGGCGGATGATCCCTACAGCGTGCTGCACGTCGAGCCGTTCGTCACCGACGACGAGGTGCATGCGGCCTGGAAGTCGGCCGTGGTCGCTCTGCATCCGGATCGTCTGGCCGGGCGCGGCGAGTCGGCGCAGGCCGTGGCCGAGGCCGAGGAAGCGACCAAATCCCTCAACGCCGCCTATGAGGAAGTGATGCGCGAACGGGCGTCGCTCGCCCAACAGGCGGCCTGACATCGCCGAAAAGCGGGTCGGATTGTCTGTTTGCCGCGCGACAGGCGGCGAAACCGCTCACACTTTCGCCTGTCGTGCGGCCCGGTAACATAAACGTGTTACTGATTACGCGATGCGAGTTGACGAACCGCGTGCGGTCTCCAAGATTAATGGAAGGTTTCCAATGCCGGTCGGTTGGCCGGTCTGGAGGAGCACTATGGCCGTCAATCCCGCCCGGCATGGGCCCGTTCGTTACGATCGACGCAACCCCGCCCTTACCGGCGCGCATTGGCTGATGGGCGTGGCCGTGACGCTAAGCGCCGCGGTGGTGGCGACGGTGCTCACAGTGGTGTTCGCCGCGACCCTGGCGGTTGTCGCCGTGCTCGTCGGCGGTGCGCTCGCGGTGTGGGCTGTCGCCTTCCGCGTCAGCCGCCCCAAGCTGCAGCCCGCCCTGGCCCGCACACAGGTGCTTGAAGCGCGCAAGGTCGGCCATTCCTGGGTCGCCTACGGCTGGAACCAGGGACGCTAAGCTTTCCTAGGGCGGCGTCGCGCGTTAGGTCGGGGCCATGAGCGCCCCCGTCTATATCGCCGCCCCGTCGCCCAATTTCGACACCCGCACCGCCCCGCCGGACATGATCGTCCTGCACTATACCGGCATGCCCACAGGTGAGGCCGCCCTGGCGCGGCTGCGCGATCCCGACGCCAAGGTCTCGGCCCACTATCTGGTGGAGGAGGACGGGCGCGTGTTCCGCCTGGTGGAGGAGGAACGCCGCGCCTGGCATGCGGGCGTGTCGTTCTGGAAGGGCGATACCGACATCAACGCCCGCTCCATCGGTGTCGAGATCGTCAATCCGGGCCACGAGCATGGCTATCGCGCCTTTCCAGAGGCGCAGATCATGGCCGTCACAGACCTGCTGACCGACATCCGCACCCGCTGGACCGTGCCGGACGCCTTCATCCTCGGCCATTCCGACGTGGCTCCGGAGCGTAAGGAGGATCCGGGCGAACGCTTTCCCTGGAAGGCGCTGCACGGGGCTGGACATGGCCTGTGGGTCGAACCCGCCGCCGCCCCGGGTGAAGCGCTGGGGGAGGGCGACGAGGGCGTCGGCGTCTTCGCTCTTCAAGCCGCCCTGACCCGCCTGGGTTATGACAGTGCGCCCTCGGGCCGCTACAACGCCAAGACCCGAACCATCGTCACCGCCTTTCAGCGCCACTGGGCCCCCCACCGGCTCGACGGTGTCGCCGACGGCCAGACCCGCGCCCGCCTGATGGCCGTGCTGCGCGCCGCGGCGGGATACGATCTGGGCCTCGCTTAGATAGCGCCGCCGATGGAGCCGCGAGTAGTTAAGCGGCTCGGTGAAGTTTCATCTGAACATCCGCTACCAGTCGATCGCGTGCGATCGTGGGTTCATCGACCTTGATAGCCTTCATGCGAGATCGTTCAACTTGAACGGCAGCCCGCATGGCGCGTTCTAAGGCCCGGATCACGGTGATTCCATCTTCTGCGTTTCCAGAATCCTGGATGGACTCCACCATATCCGTCAATTCATCTACCAGATGGCCGAAGTAATCCATGTGCCAAGTCTCCGAGGGTTGCCCATTTTGGGTCGTGCCCATAAGAGAGCTTAAGCACCCTTGGTTTACCTGACGTTGTTTATGATTTTCCACTGATCTTGTAATTTACGGATTTGTTTTCGACTAAAGTCTATATTGCAATGCAATAATTAGTCTGGCCTTCCCTTTAGGAACACGGCCTTGAATTATTATGGATTCGGAGCCATCCTGAATTTGCGTATTTCTGGGATATCTCCAGATGGCTAGGTTTAATAATACGGAGACGGCCAGCGCGGCCGAGGTCAGTCGCAACTTTGGCGATTGGCAGAGCCGGGCCATGCACACGCCCGTGACGATCACGCATCACGGCAGGCCGCGCCTGATGTTGCTGTCCGTGGAGCTATTCAACGAGCACGCCCATGACGAGTTCGCGGGCGCGAGCGAGCCGGGCTCTTCCAGCATCCATGCCCAGCTCCGCGCGGTGCTCAACCAGATTCACGACGGCTTTATCGCCTTCGACAAGGATCTGCGCGTCATCGATATGAACCCCGCCGCAGAGTCCTTTATCGGCGTGGCCAAGGAAGAGGTGATCGGGCGGGATCTGCGTGACGTTCAACCGCAGACGCAGGGGTCCATCGCGTGGGATTTCTACCGGCGCGTGCTGCGCACCGGCGAGTCGGTGGAGTTCAGGGTCAAGTCGACCGTCAGGAACCAGCCGCCGCTAAAGGTGCAGGCGTTCCCGTATGATGATGTCGGCGTCGGCGTCCTGTTCACGAACCTCTCAGCCGTCGAGGAGGTCCAAGTGCTCAAGGCACGCGATCAAGCGGCGAAGTCGGCTCTGCAAGCCGAGGCGGATGTCGGCCTTCTTCGCCTGAATGCACGCGGTGTGATCGAAGAGGTCGATGCGCGGTTTTGCCTTATCAGCGGCTTTTCGGCGCAGCAGCTGAGCGGCATCATGTTGGTTGAGTTGGTGGCGCCCAAGGATCGAGCCCTGGTGCAGCGGACCTTGAACGCCGCCATTCGCGACGAAACGCCCAAGGCGGTATCGGCGACGATCCTGCTTCGCGATGGTCGGGAGCGGCGACTGAAATTGAGCCTGTGCATCGCGACGCATGACGTTCTCGCCGAGGACATCATTGTGTGGGCCCTGGATGAAGGCGGGGCCGCGTCGATGTCCCAACCGGGCTGAGTAGAGCCTACCCGCGCGGGAACATCGCGCTGAGCCCGCCGTTGATCCAGAGCGACGCTCCAATCCGGAGTTCGCAGACGGCGCGCACTGCGCCGCTAGGTTTTTTCCCAAATGAACAAGTTGCTGATCGGGGCGCTCGCCCTGTCTCTCGTCGCGGGCTCCGCAGCGGTCGCCCAGCCGCGCGGCTATAACGAAGCTTGGCACGGCGGCCAGAACGACAACAGCCCGCACCGCGGCTGGGGTCAAGATCGGGGCGCCAACTACCAATGGCGTCGTGGGCAGCGCATGGGCTACAACGACTGGAACAGCGCCCGCCCCGTGGGCGATTATCGCGCGCACAATCTGCGCCGCCCCGGTCGCGGCTATGAGTGGCGCGAATCCAACGGCCAGTATGTGCTGGGGGCCGTCGCCACCGGCCTGATCGTCTCGACCATCATCAACAGTGGTCGATAATCCCGAGGCGACACCCCACCCCGGCTTCGGTCGGGGTGGGGCGTCGCTGTGTATTGACGCTGGCGTCCGCCCGGCGCACTTACCGCTCCAGGCCAGACGGCCGGGCGGTCGCGGCTTTCGCAAGAGGGTCGAGGAAAGTCCGGGCTCCACGGTGATATGGCGGCGGGTAACGCCCGCCGGGGGCGACCCCAGGGATAGCGCCACAGAAAGCAAACCGCCTTCCGCTTCGGTGGTCGGTAAGGGTGAAAGGGTGGGGTAAGAGCCCACCGCGGACCGGGTGACCGGGACGGCATGGCAAGCCCCGCCAGGAGCAAGACCGAATAGGGACGACGCGCCGGAGGCTCGCCTCCGGTAGGACCATCGCCGGTCCGAGCCGTCCGGGTTGGTCGCGAGAACCGTTCCGCAAGGGGCGGTCCAGAGGAATGACCGTCTCGCGCTCTTCAGAGCGTAGACAGAACCCGGCTTACAGGCCGTCTGGCTCCTCTAGACTCTAGTTTTTCCGGTCCACCCATGAATGACGAGTCTTCGCCAATATTTCGTTCTGTGTATGTTCCTGTTCATAACCTGTTAAGACTTGGCTGCGCCCATGCGACTGCTTTGAACCCAGGTAAAAACGACCGTCGGTGTCATTGCGTCCCAATTGATCCCATGTTAACCCAATCATCGCGGGGTGGCGGTGTTTTGGGCAATCGCGTCTGGCCGGAAGGTCCGGGCGCGCTGGGGCGAAAGGGTCGTTGTGTTCCTCTCGACGTTCGAGAAGCAGCTGGACGCTAAGCGGCGCATCGTCGTGCCGCAGGAGTTCCGCGCCGCTGCATCCTCGGGCCCGTTCGAAGGGATCATGTGCTTTCCGTCCTTCGAGGCGGACTGCCTGGAGGGCGGCGGCCAGGCCCTGTTCAACCGCTACGAAGCGCTGATCGAGGAGCTGCCGTTCGGCGACCCGCTTCGCACCTCCATCGAGTTTTCCGTCCGCGGCGGCCTGTCGCGCATGTCCTTCGACAGCGCCGGGCGCATCACCCTGCCCGAAACCCTGTGCGAACAGTTCAACCTCACCGACTGGGTGGTGGTGGTCGGCCTCGGCGAGCGGTTCCAGATCTGGGAGCGCGAGGCGTTCCGCGTCTATCGCGAGGCGCAGCGTCTCGCCGCCCGCGCCGGCCTGGCCGAGCATCGGGCGCAGCAACGGGCGGCGAAGGTCGCATGACTGAAGCCCCGCATACCTCCGTCCTGCTCGGCGAGGTGCTCGACGTTCTCGAGCCTGCGCCCGGCAAGACCGTGATCGACGCCACCTTCGGCGCCGGCGGCTATGCGCGCGCCATCCTGGACCAGGGGGCGGAAGTCATCGCCTTCGACCGGGATCCCACTGCGCGCCGGTTCGCCGCGCCGCTGGAGGCTGGCGGTCATTTCCACCTGATCGGTCGGCGCTTCTCCGAGCTGGAGGACGGTCTGGCCGAACTCGGCCGCGAGAACTGCGACGGCGTGGCCTTCGATCTCGGGGTCAGCTCCATGCAGCTTGACGAGGCCGAGCGCGGGTTTTCCTTCATGCGCGACGGTCCCCTCGATATGCGAATGGGATCGGATGGGATGACCGCCGCCGATCTGGTCAATTCCGCCGAAACCGCCGAGCTCGCCCGCATCTTCTGGCTCTATGGCGAGGAGAAGAAGTCACGCCATATCGCCAATGTGCTGGTGCGCCGCCGCGAAGCGCAGCCCTTCACCCGGACGCTCGACCTTGCCGAGGCGGTGGAGAAGGCGCTGGGCGGGCGTCGCGGCGCACCGACCCATCCCGCCACCCGCGTGTTCCAGGCCCTGCGCATCGCCGTCAATGACGAGCTCGGCGAGATCGAGGCCGGCCTCGCCGCCGCCGAGCGCGTGCTGGTCCCCGGCGGGCGGCTGGCCGTGGTGACCTTCCACTCGCTGGAGGACCGGATCGTGAAGGGCTTCTTCACCGAGCGGGCGGGGCGGCTGCCCTCCGGATCGCGCCATCTGCCGCCCACCGAGAAGGGGCCCGAGCCCACCTTCGACCTCTTGTTCAAGAACGCGCGCGCCCCGTCCGAAGCGGAAACGGCGGGCAATCCGCGCGCCCGCTCGGCCAAGCTGCGCGCCGGGATCCGTACGACCGCTCAAGCCTGGAGGCGCGCCGCATGACCCGTATCCACTCGATGCTGATGCGCAAGGTGCGCGGCGTGCGCGTGCTCGATCTCGCGGGGGGCGCCTGTCTGGTGCTGATCGTGCTGGTGGTCTACGCCTCCAAGGCGGGAGCAGGGGCCGAAGGCGCCAAGATCGCCGACACCAACCGCCAGATTGCCGCCGAGGAGCAGCAGGTACGCGTACTGCGCGCCCAGCAGGCGGCCCTGACTCGTCCCGAGCGCCTGCGCAGCCTCGCCGCCCAGTACCTCAACATGGCGCCCACCGCGCCGAGCCGCGAGGTGACGCCCGAGGGCCTGCTGCAGATCCGGCAGATGACGCCCGCCCCGAACGCCCTAAATCATGCCGCCGCGCTGGCCCCGCCCGCGCCGGCCGCGGAGGTGGTGCGATGAGTCCGATCGACCTTTCCGCCCCCTATCGCGCCCGGCCGACGGCCAGCCAGCTGTGGCGCTGGCTGGTGGAGGTGGTCTGGCGCATCGAGCATGCGTTCGAACGCTCGCGCGCCAAGGACCGGCCGGTGGACGACGCCCGCCTGCGCATCTTCCTGCTGCTGGCCCTGTTCACCCTGGCCTTCACCGGCGTCGCGCTCTCGGCGGGCAAGGTGGCCCTGTTTGCGAAGGGTCATGCGGCCTATGCGGCGGTCGAGCCGGCGGGGGCGCGCGCCACGCTGGAGGATCGCAACGGCATGCTTCTGGCGGCGGACCTGCCGAGCTTCGACCTCTATCTCGATCCGCGCGACGTGCTGGCTACCCACCGCGACGAGACCGGCGCAGCCCTGCTCGGCGTCCTGCCCAATATCCCCCGCGAGAAGATCGACGCGGCCTTCATCTCCGGCCGCCGCACCTTCCTGATCGGCGGGCTGACCCCGGCCGAAAGGGCCATGGTGCACGACCTCGGCCGTCCGGGAGTCGAGTTCGAGGAAACCCCCAAGCGCGTCTATCCGCTGGGCACGAGCGCGGCGCACCTGATCGGCTATGTGGAGCCGCGCGGCGCGGGCCTCGCCGGCGCGGAGCGGGCGCTGAACGATCAGATCGTCGCCGGTGGCGCGGCCGCCCAGCCGGTCCAGCTTTCCGTCGACCTCAAGGTCCAGGCAGCTCTGGAGGATGAACTTGGCAAGGCCGTGTCGCGCTTCCAGGCCCTCGGCGGCGCGGGCATCGTGGTCGATGTGCATACCGGCGAGATCCTCGGCCTCGCCTCCAATCCCACCTTCGATCCGGGCGATATCGGCGCCTCCACGGCCGAGGGGCGGCGCAATCGCGTGGCCGGCTCGGTGTTCGAGGCCGGTTCGGTGTTCAAGGTCTTCACCCTCGCCGCCGGCCTCGATGCGGGCGCGGTGACCCCGGCCTCGGTGTTCGACGTGTCGCACCCGCTGGTGATCGGCAAGAACCGCCCCATCCACGATTTCGACAAGGGCGACACCAGCCTGACCCTGGCCCAGGTCTTCACCCACTCCTCCAACATCGGCGCCAGCCACGTGGCGATGATGACCGGCGCGGACCGGATCGACCGCTACATGAAGGCGTTCGGCATATACGCCGCCGCGCCGAGCGAACTGGCGGAATCCACACGTCCCCTCGTGCCGCGCCGGGGCGCGGATGGGCGGCTGGACGAGGGTGTGCTGGCCTATATGTCGTTCGGCCAGGGCCTGTCGGTGACGCCGCTGCAGATCGCCACGGGCATGACCTCGATCTTCAACGGTGGGACCTATATCCCCCTCACCATCCTCAAGCGCGACGCCCCGCCGGCCGGACGCCGGGTGCTGACCGAGAAGACAGCCCAGACCATGCTCGATTTCATGCGCCTGAACGTCACCGACCCCAAGGGTTCGGGCAAGAGCGCCGAGGTCCCCGGCCTGTTCGTCGGCGGCAAGACCGGCACGGCGCAGAAGGCCTCGGGCGGTCGATATATGGAGAACGCCCGCGTCGCCTCGTTCGCCGCCGTCTTCCCGGCCACCGGCGCCCTCTCCGACAAGCGTTACTTCGTCTACATCCTGCTCGACGAGCCGCACCCGGCGCCGGGTACGGGCGGATTCGCCACCGCCGGCTTCACCGCCGCCCCCACCGCCGGCGCCGTGATCAACCGTATCGCGCCCTTCCTCGGCGTGAAGCGCGCGCCCCTGGCGGTGACGCCGCCGAGCGCTTCCGCGGCGGTCTCCGCCGCCATGGGCGCGGACTGATGGTCCAGCGGCTGTCCGACATCCTCAAGCGCCCGGTCGGAGACAGCGATCCGGAGATCGTGGGCGTGACGGCGGACAGCCGCAAGGTGGGGCCGGGCTTCCTGTTCGCCGCCCTGCCGGGCTCGGCCGCCGACGGTCGCAAGTTCATCCCTCAGGCCGTGGCCGCCGGCGCCGCCGCCGTGCTCGCGCCCCTGCACACCCCCAGGGCGGAAGCCCCGGTGGTGCGCGCTCATGACGTGAAGCGCGCCTATGCCCTGGCCGCACGCGCCTTCTATGGCTCCGAACCGGCGACCGTGGTGGCGGTGACTGGCACCAACGGCAAGACCTCCGTCGCCACCTTCTGCCGCCAGATCTTCGCCCGCTGCGGTCGTCAGGCCGCCAGCCTCGGCACCTTGGGCCTGCAGCTCGAAGGCGAGGACCTGACCGGGCCGGGCCTGACCACCCCGGACGCCGCCGACGTGGCGCGCCATGCCGCCGAACTGGCCGGGCGGGGCGTGACCCACCTGGCCATGGAAGCCTCCTCGCACGGCCTGGATCAGCGGCGTCTCGACGGGCTGACCCTGAAGGCGGCGGGGTTCACCAATCTCAGCCAGGACCACCTCGACTATCACGAGACCATGACCGCCTATCGCGAGGCCAAGCTTCGCCTGTTCACCACCCTGATGCCGCGCGGCGGCACTGCGGTGCTGAACGCCGATGCGGACGATTTCGGCGCCTTCGCCGCCGCCTCGGTGATGCACGGCCAGAGCGTGATGTCGGTGGGCGAGAGCGGGATGGGCCTGCGCCTCGTCTCGCGCACCGCCGAGCCCTCGGGCCAACGCCTGCACCTGCTGGCCGATGGTCGCGACTACGACGTTCTCCTGCCGCTGGCGGGTGACTTCCAGGCCTCCAACGTTCTGGTCGCGGCCGGTCTCTGCATCGCGGCGGGCGAGACGGTCGAGGCCGTGCTGGCGGCGCTGGAGACCCTGAAGGGCGCGCCGGGACGCCTGCAGAGCGTCGGCTCCGGTCCGAACGGCGGCTAGGCCTATGTGGACTACGCCCATACGCCGGACGGGCTCGTCACCGTGCTGAAGGCGCTGCGTCCGCACGCGACGGGGCGGCTGATCGTGGTGTTCGGCGCCGGTGGGGATCGCGACCGCGCTAAGCGTCCGCTCATGGGTAGGGCCGCCGCCGAACTGGCCGACATCGCCATCGTCACCGACGACAATCCCCGCAGCGAGGACCCCGCCGACATCCGTCGCGCGGTGCTGGAAGGCGCGCCGGACGCGCTGGAGCTCGGCGACCGCCGCGCCGCCATCCGCGCCGCCGCCGGTCAGTTGCGCGAAGGCGACGTGCTGGTGGTGGCCGGCAAGGGTCACGAGCAGGGCCAGATGATCGCCGGAGTGAACCATCCCTTCGACGACGTCACCGAGACGCGCGCGGCGCTGGGGGCCATCGGTGGCTGACCATACCCAAAATACCTCCGAGGAACGCGCCCCCTTGTGGACCGCCGCCGAGATCGCCGCCGCCACCGGTGGACAGGTCGAGGGGCCGCCTTTCGACGTCTATGGCGTCTCCATCGACAGCCGCGACATCACGCCGGGCGATCTGTTTGTCGCCCTGGCCGGGGAGCGCGACGGGCATGACTTCGCCGAGGGCGCCCTGGCCAGGGGCGCGGCGGCTGCTCTGGTCACCCGCACCATCCAGGGACCGGATATCCGGGTGGACGACACGTTGCGCGCGCTGGAGCGGCTGGGCGAGGCCGCCCGCGACCGCGCACCCCTGTGCCGCCGCGCCGCCGTTACCGGCTCGGTCGGCAAGACCAGCGTCACCCAGGCCATCGCCGCCGCCCTGAGGCTGGCCGGGCCGAGCCACAACTCGGTGAAGAGCTATAACAACCACCTCGGCGTGCCGCTGACCCTGGCGCGGATGCCGCGCGAGACCCGGCGGGCCGTGTTCGAAATCGGCATGAACCACGCGAACGAGATCACGCCCCTGTCCGGGTTCGTCCGCCCGCACGTGGCCGTGGTGACCGTGGTCGGCCCCGTTCACGTGGAGAACTTCCCGGACGGTGAAGCGGGCGTAGCCGGGGCCAAGGCGGAGATCTTCGACGGACTGGAAGGCGGCGGCGTCGCCATCCTCAACGCCGACGACAAGTGGTTCGACCTGCTCCGCGCCGCCGCTCTGGCCAGGGGCGCCGAGGTACGCACTTTCGGGCGCGCGAGCGGCTCCACCGCCCGCCTGATCGACTTCGACGCGGGGGAGGGTGGCGCCACGGTGGTCGCCGAGGTGCATGGTCGCGCCCTCCGCTTCCCCCTGGCCCAGACCGGCGCGCACTGGGGGCTGAACGCCCTCGCCACCATCCTGGCCGTCGAGGCGCTCGGCGCACCGGTGGAGACCGCGCTCGAGGCCCTCGCCGTCTTCGCGCCGCTGGCCGGGCGGGGGGCTGAAACACGGCTGCAACTTCCCGCTGGCGTGATCACCGTCATCGACGAGAGCTACAACGCCAACCCCATCTCCATGCGCGCCGCCCTGCATACCCTTGGGGGACGAAGGGCGCGGCGGAAGATCGCGGTGTTGACGGACATGCTGGAGCTCGGACCCGACTCGGGCGAGGTCCATGCAGCGCTGGCCGGTCCGGTGGCCGAGGCGAGGGTGGACCTGCTGTTCGCCGCCGGTTCGGACATGCGCGCCTTGTTCGGCGCCGTGCCGGCCGCCCAGCGTGGCGGCTGGGCCAGGACGGCGTCCGAACTCGCGCCCGAAGTGGTCGCCGCGCTGCAGGATGGCGACGTGGTGATGGTGAAGGGCTCCAACGGCTCCAGGGCTTCGGCCGTGGTCGCCGCCATCAAGGCCGCCGGGGAAGGGTGCTAGATGTTCTACTGGCTCTACCAGACGCTGGACCCGCACCAGCACTACATGCCGCTCCTGAACCTGATGCGGTATCTGACCTTCCGCACCGGTCTGGCGCTGTTCACCGCCCAGATCGTGGTCGGCTTGATGGGCAACCGCTTCATCGACTGGATGCGCACGAAGCAGGGCCGGGGCCAGCCGATCCGCACCGACGGCATCGCCCGCCACGTGATCGAAAAGGCCGGCACGCCCACCATGGGCGGGGTGATGATCCTGGCCGGACTTCTGGTGGGCACCCTGCTTTGGGCGGACCTGTCCAACGTCTATGTATGGATGGTGCTGCTGGTGACCGTGGCTTTCGGCCTGCTCGGCTTCATGGACGACTACGCCAAGGTCACCAAGCAAACCACGGCGGGCGTCTCCTCCACCGTACGGCTGATCATCGAGTTCGCCGTCGCTGTAGGCGCGGTGCTGCTGATCATGCACTTTGCGCCCAAACCGCCGGACACTGGCCTGTCAACCTCCGTCGCCTTCCCGGTGGCCAAGAAGTTCCTGCTGAACCTCGGTTGGTTCTACGCCGCCTTCGGCGCCCTGGTGATCGTCGGCGCGGGCAATGCGGTGAACTTCACTGACGGTCTGGACGGGCTCGCCATCGTGCCGGTGATGATCGCCGCGGCCGCGTTCGGCTTCATCGCCTACGTGGTCGGCAACATCAAATTCGCCGACTACCTGCAGGTCCACTTCGTGCCGGACATCGGCGAGATCGCGCCCTTCTGCGGGGCCATCATCGGCGCCGGGATGGGCTTCTTATGGTTCAACGCCCCGCCCGCCCGCATCTTCATGGGCGACACCGGCTCTCTCGCCCTGGGTGGGGCCCTCGGCGCGGTGGCTGTGGCGGCCAAGCACGAGATCGTGCTGGCCATCGTCGGCGGCCTGTTCGTGATCGAGGCGCTCTCGGTCATCATCCAGGTCGGGTATTTCCGCATCTCCGGCGGCAAGCGCATCTTCTTGATGGCGCCGATCCACCATCATTTCGAGAAGCTCGGCTGGAAGGAATCCACCGTGGTGGTGCGCTTCTGGATCATCGCCGCCGTGCTGGCCATGCTTGGCCTCGCCACGCTCAAGTTGAGATAGGGGAGGGAACCGGCCAGTGATCTCCGTCCGTGGCTTTCAGGGCAAGCGCATCGCGGTGTTCGGGCTCGCCCGTACCGGGCTGACGGCGGCGCGCGCCCTCGTGGCCGGCGGAGCGGAGGTCGCCTGCTGGGACGAGAAGGCGCCCGCCCAGGACGCCGCCCGCGCCGAAGGCCTTACCGTCACGGACCTGAACACCGCCGACTGGTCGGGCTTCGACGCCCTTCTGCTCTCGCCCGGCGTGCCGCTGACCCATCCCAAGCCGCACTGGACCGTGGAGCGGGCCAAGGCCGCGGGGGTGGAGATCATCGGCGACGTAGAGGTTTTCGCCCGCACCGTCGCGGGCACCGATCCGGGCGGACGGCCGAAGGTCGTCGCCATCACCGGCACCAACGGCAAGTCCACCACCACCGCCCTGCTCGGCCACATCTGTCGCGAGGCGGGCAAGGACGCGCAGGTCGGCGGCAATATCGGCCTCGGCGTGCTCGGCCTCGAGGAGATGCACGGCGGCTCGATCTATGTGCTGGAGCTGTCGTCCTACCAGCTCGACCTGACCCGCAGCCTGAAGGCGGACGCGGCGGCCCTGCTCAACATCACCCCCGACCATCTGGATCGGCACGGCGGCATGGACGGCTATGTGGCCGCCAAACGCCGGGTGTTCCAGAACCAGGGCAAGGGCGACACGGCGGTCATCAGCGTCGACGATCCGCACTGCCAGGCGATCTGCACCGAGCTGCTGGCCGCCAACCGCCGCACCATCCGCCCCATCTCCGCCGGGCGCGCCATCTCCAAGGGCGTCTACGCCCTGAACGGCATGCTCTATGACGCCACCGCCGAGCGCACCATGGAGGTCGCCGACCTCGCCCGCGCCGCCTCGCTGCCCGGCCGTCACAACTGGCAGAACGCCGCCGCCGCCTATGCCGCCGCCGTGGCGCTGGGTATCGACAGCGCCATGGTCGCCGATGCGTTGATGAGCTTCCCTGGTCTTGCGCACCGGATGGAGAATATCGGCGCCATCGGCAAGGTGCGGTTCGTCAACGACTCCAAGGCCACCAATGCCGACGCCGCGCGCCAGGCCATGGCCGCCACGCCGCGCTTTCGCTGGATCGCCGGCGGGGTTTCCAAGGCGGGCGGGATCGAGCCCCTTGGCGACCTGTTCGGCCGGGTGGCCAAAGCCTATCTGATCGGCGAGGCAGCGGGTGATTTCGCCCGCACGCTGGACGGCAAGGCGCCCTACGCCCTGTGCGGCGACCTCGAAGCCGCCACCGCCCTGGCCTTCCAAGACGCCCTGGCCTCGGGCGAGGACGAGGTGATCCTGCTCAGCCCCGCCTGCGCCTCCTTCGACCAGTTCGCCGACTTCGAACAACGCGGCGACGCGTTCAGGGCCATCGTGGCGGCGCTGGGCGGCAGGGTCCAGCGCGCGGCGAGTTAGTCCTTCAGCCTAAAGCGGATTCTCGTCCGGAATGTCTTCTCGCCTGGCTTTGGACTCAGCTTGAGATGGCCGCTCTGCAGCATCCGTACGGCGGCTTCACCAAAGCCGTAGCCGGCTGGCGTTTCGGTCAAGGGACGACATTGGCCTAGCGCAAGGCTGTCTGAGACCTGACACTCCACCTCCGCAGACCCCTCGACCTCCATGCGTTGGGCGCGCTCCGGATAATAGCGCGCTAGCCTGTCGGTGAAGTCGTCATGCGACGTGGACGCCTGGGCTGGCGACGGCAGGGCGGCAGCCGGACAGGCGCTAATTTCGAACCACGCAAGGGCGAAGGCCCCCCGATGGTCATGCGCGCAAACATAGCTTCCGACGGGGGTCTGATACATATCGTCGTCGACGGCAAAGTCGCCGGTCGGACGACCTGGCCATCCGGCGAGGTCCAGATAGTCTGCGGCAGCCCTGCCGTGGGTTTCGTGCTTGTCCAACACCTGGACGACATAGGTCTTGGAGGGCGCTTCGTCGAACGTCTGATCTAGGAGCGAGCCGAAGCCAAAGATGGCGGCTGCGGTCGATAGGCCACCGATTATGGCGTAGCTTTGCCGGAGGGATGTATCCAAGCGGGTGGTGTAGATGACCGTTCCGACGATCACGCCTAGTAGTCCGGCGGCGATGCCTAGGGTGAAAGGATCGTACAGCCGGTTCTTAGTCATGGCACCGATGGCGATTCCCAGCAGCGGCGACATGGAAACGAGTCCGACCTGCGGCTGTACCTTGCTCGTCCCCATCCACAGGACCAGTCCGTTGAACAAGCGGATGACGGTAAGCCCGGCCAACGGCGCCAGCACTGCGGCGGCAGCGCCTACCCAATAGGGCTGCGGGAACATGGCCGCCCAGTAGGCGAGGGGAAGACAGATAGACGTGAAGCCGATGGTCACGGCCTTGGCGCGTGAAAGGTTGGCGTCGCGGGCCGCCGCGGTAGCGCCGAAGCGAGGGTCGTTTAGCACAGCAGCACGGTCGGCGGCGCGTTGTTCAGCGTCAGGGTCGGGGGCGCCCCTCAACCATGCCGCCACCACGGGTCCTTGCGGGCGCTGGAAGGCAGACGGATGGGTCCTCCATCGAGCAAAGATAGAACCTCGAAATAGGCGCTGTAGCGGGTGGAGATATCAGGCCCGACGCCCTTGATCTCGTTCCGGTGGAGCACTCGCGGTGCTCCAAACAAACCGCGCCTCTCGATCCGGTCAGCATAGAGAGTGACGGCGGGGCGATACAGTAGCCAGAGTTGGCGGCCGAAGATGAGCGCGATCACGCCGGGGCCGAGAAGGGCAATATAACGCCCGACGTCTGGTTTGCCGGGCGCCAGGACGAAGAAGGCCGCGAAAGCCAGCCCGGCCAAAAGAATGACGGCGCTTACAATTGCCGTCAGATAAAGCGAGGCGCCCCGCGGTCGGACCGCATATGGCAGCTCAAACGCGTTGGGCGCCAAAGCCGGAAATTTGCCGCCGTCGATCATTCGAGCAACCTCATGCACACAACCCAGTGGTGCACGATCCAGCGATTGCGGCATGCCGTAAAGGTCTTAACGCTCAGCTATTCGGCAGCATGTCCAGTGCCACCGCCTCCGCCACCTTGATGCCGTCCACAGCCGCCGAGAGGATGCCGCCGGCGTAGCCGGCGCCTTCGCCGGCGGGGTAGAGGCCGGGGGTGTTGAGGCTTTGATAGGTCGCGTCCCGGCGGATGCGGATGGGGGAGGAGGTGCGGGTCTCCACCCCGGTCAGCATCGCGTCCGGGTGGTCGTAGCCGGGGATCTGGCGGCCGAACACGGGCAGAGCCTCGCGGATGGCGGCGATGGCGTAGTCGGGCAGGCAGCGCGCCAGATCGGTCAGGTGAACGCCGGGTTTGTAGGAGGGCGACACCGCGCCGAACTCCGCCGAGGGCCGTCCAGCCAGGAAGTCGCCAAGCTTCTGTCCCGGCGCGGCGTAAGTCCCGCCGCCTGCCGCGAAGGCTGCCTTCTCCCACTGGCGTTGCAGGGCGACGCCGGCCAGCGGGCCGCCTGGATAGTCGTCGGGCATGATGCCCACCACGATGCCGGAATTGGCGTTCCGCTCGTTGCGCGAATACTGGCTCATGCCGTTGGTGACCACCTGGCCGACCTCCGAGGTGGCGGCGACCACGGTCCCGCCCGGACACATGCAGAAGCTGTAGACCGTGCGTCCGTTGGCGGCGTGGTGCGACAGGGCGTAGTCCGCCGCGCCGAGGTCCGGGTGCCCCGCGCAGGGGCCGAAGCGGGCGCGGTCGATCAGCGACTGTGGGTGCTCGATGCGAAAGCCGATGGAGAAGGGCTTGGCCTCGATATGCACGCCCCGATCGTGCAGCACCTGGAAGGTGTCGCGCGCGCTGTGGCCGATGGCCAGCACCACATGGTCCGCCGCGATCCGCTCGCCATCGGCCAGGACCAGGGCGCGCAGGCGGCGCTCGCCCCCCGCCGTGGTCTCGATTTCGAAGTCGTCCACCCGGGCGCCGAAGCGGTACTCGCCGCCGAGCGCCTCGATCTGCGCCCGCAGGCTCTCCACCATGGTGACGAGGCGGAAGGTGCCGATGTGCGGGTGCGCTTCGGTGAGGATCTCGCCCGGCGCGCCGGCCGTGACGAACTCGGTCAGCACCTTGCGGCCCAGATGGCGGGGGTCCTTGATCTGACTGTAGAGCTTGCCGTCGGAAAAGGTGCCGGCGCCGCCCTCGCCGAACTGGACGTTGCTCTCCGGGTTCAGTTCGCCGCGCCGCCACAGGCCCCAGGTGTCCTTGGTGCGTTCGCGCACGACCTTGCCGCGGTCGAGGATGAGGGGGCGAAACCCCATCTGGGCCAGGATCAGCCCCGCGAACAGACCGCACGGACCCGTGCCGATCACCACCGGACGGTTGGTGAATCCCTCCGGCGCGCGAGCGACGAAGCGATACGCCGTGTCGGGCGCTATCCCCACGCGCGGCAGGCCCCTAGCCAGGATCGCGGCCTCGTCGCGGACCGCTACGTCCACCGAATAGACCATCAGGATGGCGGATTTCTTGCGCGCATCGTGGGCGCGGCGGGCCACATGCAGGTCGATCAGCTCGGCGTCGGCCACGCCCAGCCGCTCCAGCACCGCGGCGCGCAGCGCTTCAGGCGGATGGCCGAGTGGCAGCTTCAATTCGGTCAGACGCAACATAATTGGGGTCTTAGCCGCTGTTCACGCCACGGTCGATGCAACCCCCAAGTCCCTCATCCTGAGGCGCCCGCGAAAGCGGGCCTTGAAGGACGCACGAGCGACAATGCGTCCTTCGAGGCTTGGCTACGCCAAGCACCTCAGGATGAGGAGCGTGGAGACGTGAGTGGCGTGGCGGCATGCCAGGGCCTAGAACATTCGCAAAATCGGAGCATCCCATGGCCGACGCCGCCCGCCTGCAAGCCTATGTCGATACCTTGTGGGACGAGGCCATCGTCCCGACGCTGGTCGATTATATCCGCATCCCCAACAAGTCGCCGGCCTTCGATCCCGACTGGGCCGGCCATGGCTATATGGACCAGGCGGTGACGCTGCTCGAAGGCTGGGCGCGCGAACGGTTGCCCAAGCTGCCCGGCGCGACGCTGGAGGTGGTGACCCTGGAGGGGCGCACGCCCGTCATCCTGATCGAAATCCCCCCAAGTCAAGGAATGGGCCAGATCGACGACACGGTTCTGCTCTACGGCCACCTCGACAAGCAGCCGGAGATGACCGGCTGGTCCGAGGGGCTCGGCCCTTGGGAGCCGGTGTTGAAGGGGGACAAGCTCTATGGCCGGGGCGGTGCGGACGACGGCTACGCCATGTTCGGCGCGCTGGCGGCGCTGATGGCGTTGCGGGATCAGGGCGTGCCGCACGCGCGCTGCGTGATCCTGATCGAGGCCTGCGAGGAGAGCGGCAGCTACGACCTGCCCTTCTATGTGGACCATCTGGCGGCGCGGATCGGCGATCCGACCCTGGTGGTCTGCCTCGACAGCGGCTGCGGCAACTATGACCAGCTGTGGCTGACCACCTCGCTGCGCGGCATGACCGCCGGGGTCCTGCGGGTGGATGTGCTGAGCGAGGGTGTGCACTCCGGCGACGCATCCGGCGTCGTGCCCTCCAGCTTCCGTATCCTGCGCGACCTGCTCTCGCGACTGGAGGACCCCAAGACGGGCGAGGTGCTGCTGAAGGATCTCTACGCCCAGATCCCGCCCGAGCGGATCGAGCAGGCCAAGGTCGCCGCCGCAGCGCTGGGCGAGGAAATCTACACCAAGTTCCCCTTCGTCGAGGGGATGGAGCCGGTGAGCGATGATCTGGTGGAACTGATCCTGAACCGTACCTGGCGGCCGCAGGTGGCGACCATCGGCGTCGAGGGCATCCCCTCGCTGCAGAACGCCGGCAATGTGCTGCGCCCCTATACCGCGCTCAAGCTCAGCCTGCGCCTGCCGCCGACCATGGACGCGGAAGAGGCCGCCGGCATGGTCAAGACCTTGTTGGAAAAGGACCCGCCCTATGGTGCCCAGGTCTCGTTCACCTGGGACAAGGCCGGCTCGGGCTGGCATGCGCCGCCCCTGCAACCCTGGCTGACCGCTTCGCTGGAGCGGGCTTCGCAGGCCTCGTTCGGGCGCGGCGTGGCGATGATGGGCGAGGGCGGCTCGATCCCCTTCATGGGCATGCTGGGCGAGAAATTTCCCCGCGCCCAGTTCGTCATCACCGGCGTGCTCGGCCCCCACTCCAACGCCCACGGCCCCAACGAATTCCTGCACATCCCAACGGGCAAGCGGGTCACCGGCGTCGTTGCCCAGGTGATCGCCGACCACGCGGAGCAAGGCCGGATGGCGAAGGCGGCTCGGTCATTTAGCCAAGGGTAAGAGGCATGAGCATTCGCGTAAGGAAGATCGGCCCTTTGTATAAGGCCAGCGCGTCGCCGCCCCACTCATTGAGTCGATGGACTAATCTACTGCCTCTCGTACGCGAGGAACTCGTCAGGCAACTTACTGAGAACGGGGTTCATGTTCAGGATGCGTGGGACGCCGTTCTCATGGCCGAGGCGAATCCCCGGAATCTTGGCGAGATCGACTAGGCTCACCAAGCACGGCCATGCTTAGCTGAACAGCCGCCTCGCCCGCGCCAACCGCTCGATCCCGGCGTCCAGCGTCTCGTCCTTCTTAGCGAAGCAGAGGCGGGCGATGGCGGTGACCGGCGCCTGCTCGTAGAAGGCGGAGACGGGGATGGCGGCCACTCCCGCCTCTTGCACCGCGCGCAGGCAGAAGGTGCGGTCGTCGAGCGCAATCCCCGAGGCCGGCAGGTCGATGTTGAGGAAGTAGGTGCCCTGGCTCGGCAGCACCGCGAATCCCTCCGCCTTGAGCCCCGCCGCCAGGCGATCGCGCGAGCGGGCGTAACCGGCGCGCATGTCCTCGAAATAGGCGTCGTCCTTGCCAAGGCCGTAGGCCACCGCCGCCTGCGTTCCCGGCGCGACGGTGAAGGTGAGGAACTGGTGCGCCTTGGCGATGGCGGCCGTCAGGTGCGGCGCGGCGCAGGTCCAGCCCACCTTCCAGCCGGTGAGGGAGAATATCTTGCCCGCCGAGCCGATCTTCACCGTCCGCTCGCGCATGCCCGGCATAGCGATCAGCGGTGTGTGGACGAGCCCGCCGAAAACCACATGCTCCCACACCTCGTCGGAGATCACCGTAACGTCGTGCTGAATGCAGAGCGCCGCCAGACGGGCGAGTTGTTCGCGCGAATAGACCACCGCGCCGGGGTTGAGCGGGCTGTTCAGGATCACCAGCCGCGTCTGCGGCCCGATCACCGACAGCGCCTCGTCCGACAGGTCCCAGTGCGGCGGCTTAAGCGTAATGAACCTTGGCGCGCCGCCCGCCAGCCGCACCATGGGCAGGTAGCTGTCATAGAGGGGCTGGAGCATCACCACCTCGTCGCCCGGCGCGACCAGGGCCAGGATGGCGGCGCTGATCGCTTCGGTCGCCCCGGCGGTGACCAGCGTCTCGGTCCGCCAATCGAGCTCCAGCCCATGGAAGCGGGCGTAATGGACGGCGATCGTCTGTCTCAGCGCCGGCAAACCCTGCATGGGCGGATACTGGTTCGGGCCATCGAAAATGGCGCGGGCGGCGGCCTCACGCACGTCCTGCGGCCCCTCGCTGTCGGGGAAGCCCTGGCCGAGGTTCACCGCCCGGTGCTGGAGCGCCAGCGCCGACATCTCGGTGAAGACCGTGGTCTTCAGCGCCCCAAAAATCGGGTTCATGGGATCGGATTCATGGGATCGCGTTCACGCCCGACCGATGACGAGGTTAAGGTGCGGCGGCGGGGCGGGAGCCAGGGCAGGCGCGGGTTTCGGCGCGCCGCAGAGTTCTCCATAGAGGCCGGTCAGCCCTTCGAACGTGCGTCCCCAGTCGTGCCGTTCCACCGCGCGCTGGCGGGCCGATCGGCCGACGGCTTCGAGGTCGCGGGCGAACAGGGCCTCGACCGCTTCGGCCATGGCGGCGGCGTTGGCGCGCTCGGCGAGTTGCCCGACCTGCTCATCGACGATCTCCGCCAGACCGCCTGCCCGGACGCACACCATGGGAAGGCCCGAGGCCAGGGCCTCAAGCGCGATCAGGCCGAAGGGCTCCTTGTCGTTGGCGTGAACGAAGGCGTCGGCGGAGGCGAGCAGGCGCGCCACCACCGCCGTGTCGCTCTGGAAGTCGATGAAGGTGGCGTTTGCCTGCGGCTGGGCCAGGGCCCCGGCGCCGACCAGGACGAGATGATAGGGCGCCCCGAGCTTGGCGACGGTTTCAAGCAGCACGTCGATATTCTTCTCCCGCGCCGCGCGCCCGGCGAAGATCAGCAGGCGCGTGTCGGGCGACAGGCCGAGTTCGCGGCGCAGGCCAGCCTTGTCCGCGTTGCCCGGATGGAAACGCTCCGTATCCACGCCCAGCGCCTGCACCCTCACCCCCGGCACGCCCGCATAGGCCAACCGCTCGGCGATGTGCCGGCTCGGCGCCACCACCTGGTCGAAACGGCGGAAGAAGGCGGCCCAGCGGCGGCGCACGGGCGGTTCGGCCCACTCGCCGATATGCAGAGCGGCCAGGGCGGCGGGATCGGTGTGGCAGAAGCCCACCACGGGGATGCCCAGCCGCTCCCCGGCCTCCAGCGCCGCATGGCCGGGTCCGAAAGGGTCTCCGGCCTCGATCACGTCGGGTTGCAGCGCCACCAGCTTGTCGGCCCATTTGCGGATGGACACCGGATAGCGATAGCCGTTGGCGAAGGGGAGCCGGGCGGCGGCGATGGTGACCTTGCCGTGATTGTCCGCGCCGTTCTCCTCGCCGGGCGCGACCAGGGTGTGGCGCACGCCGGGTCGAGCCTTCGCCAGCCAGGCCTGCTTGGCCAGCAGGTACCGTTTCACTCCGCCGCTTCTTGGGGCGAACAACATGGTGGTATCGACCAGGTGGGGCCGGGCGTCGCCCTCCACGGATCCGCCGGACCACGCGCCCATCGCCCTCGCCGGTCGACGTGCATGGCCTTCTCGGCGGACTTCAAGGTCGAACACCAATGGCGCCCCCTTTCCACTCAAGCTTTAGGACTTTACGTCCAAACCCCAGGATGCGTTCCGTTCCCCGAACCCACACAGTCGTGAAGCTCATGCGAACGGTCAAGCTTGTCGAAAACGGGGCGGGTCTGATCTCATGGTGGTGATGATCGCGGGAGGCGGCATCGGCGGACTGAGCCTGGCCGTGGCTCTTGCGCGTCAGGGACTGACTTCGGTCGTGATCGAGCAGGCGGCGGCGATCGACGAGGTCGGCGCAGGTATCCAGATCGGGCCGAACGCCACGCGGGTGCTGCGCGGCTGGGGCCTTGGTGAGGCGTTGGACCGGGTAGCCGTCACGCCGGTTGCGGCCGAGGTGCGCGATGCGGCGACGGGGCGCCTGCTGGTCGCCAACCGGCTGGGCCCGGCGGCGCAGGGGCGCTGGGGCGATAGCTATCTCACCATCACCCGCGCCGCTCTGCAGGGATTGCTGCTGGCGGCGGCGCAGACCAGCGGACGGGTCGAGATCAGGCTAGGGCATAGCGTGATCGGGGCGACGAGCGACGGCGGCCGCGCGGGCGCCGCCCTGTCGAACGGCGAGACCTTATCCGGCGAAGCCCTGATCGGCTGCGACGGCCTGCATTCAGTGATGCAGGGCGCGGTGCTGACCGCCTCTCCACCGCGCTTCACTCGGCAGACGGCCTGGCGGGGCCTCGCGCGCATGCCGACCGAGGGCGAAACCCGGGTACAGGTCTGGACGGGGCCTAGCCGCCATTTCGTCCGCTATCCGGTGGGGCCGGGGCTGGTGAACATGGTCGGCGTGGTCGAGGCGCGGGCGGACGAGGTCGAATCCTGGACCGCGATGGGGCAGGGCGCTGACCTCGCCGCCGCGTTTGCCGATTGGCCCGAGCCCGTGCGCGCCACTATCGCAGCGGTGGACCGGCCCTGGCGCAGCGCCCTCCATGACCGCGCGCCGCTGACGTGCTGGAGCCGGGGGCGGATCAGCCTGCTCGGCGACGCGGCCCATCCGATGCTGCCCTTCCTGGCGCAGGGCGCGGCCATGGCCATCGAAGATGCCGAGGTGCTGGCCCGTCTCCTCGGCGCGGGTGGAGCGGTGGACGCGGCGCTGGCGGCCTATGAACACGCTCGTCTTCCACGCACGGCAAAGGTCCAGGCCTGGGCCAGCCGCAACGCGACCCTTTTCCATCTGCCCCCGCTGGTTTCCACCGGTGTATTCGGCGCTGCCAGGTTGCTCGACCGGGTGCGGAGCGTGGAGCCTGAAGCGCGGTTCGACTGGCTCTATGGCTGGACGCCCTGAAAACGTTTCACCAGGGCCGGGAAGCTCAGCCCCTGCACCACCACCGAGAAGGCCACCACGGCGTAGGTGATTGATAGGATAAGCCCCTTGGATGGACCCGGCGGTAGTGTCTGGGCCAAGGCCAGGGACAAGGCGCCGTGCAGGCCGCCCCAGACCAGTAAGGGTATCGCCCCGCGCTCGGCGCGTTTCAGAGCGAAGAAGGCGCCCCACGGCGCCACGACGATCAGCCGCGCCACGACCACCAGTATGATCGCCGCAACCCACAGCCCGATGTCGCGGACGTGGAGTTTCACGACCAGAAGCTCGAGTCCGAGGAGGAGGAACAGGAGGGCGTTCAGTATTTCGTCAACGAGGGTCCAGAACCCGGTCACATAGCGATGAGTGACCTCGCTCATGGCCGAGGCGGCTTTCCGGTCGCCGATCAGCAGGCCCGCGGCCACGGCGGCGATGGGGCCGGACAGATGCAGCGCCTGGGCCAGGGCGTAGACGCCGGCCGCGAGCGCCAGGGTCAGCGTCACCTCCACCGCATAGTCGTCGATGGTCCGCATCAGCCGGATCACGCTCCACCCACCCGCAAGTCCGATGGCGAGACCGCCCACCGCCTCCAGCACCACCAGCCCCCCCGTCTGCCAGACGTTGGGCGCCTGGCCCTCCGTGATCAGCGCCGCTATGGCGGTGAAAACGACGATGCCGACGCCATCGTTGAACAGGGCCTCTCCTTGCAACACCGTGCGCAAGGTGACGGACAGGCCCTCGCCCTTCACCGTCGCCAGAACGGCGATGGGGTCGGTCGGGCTGACCAGGGCGCCGAAGGCCAAAGCCCAGACGAGCGGCAACTCCAGCCCCAGCGCTCGCGCCGCCAACCAGAGACCGCCGCCGACCAGTACGGTCGAGACGAGCACTCCGAGCGTCGCCAGGGTCCATACCGATAACCTTCGCCGTCGCATCTCCGCCAGATCCACCTGCGTCGCCCCGGCGAACAGCAGAAAGGCCAGCATGTAGCCCATGACCGTCTCGGAGAAGTCGACCTGCCGCGCCAACGCGACCAGGTTCTCGCTGTAGGCGCCGAGCAGCGGCGTCGCCGCTGGAAGGGCCGCTCCGGCCAAAAGCATGGCGACGCCGCTCGGCAGCTTCAGCCAGCGCGCATTGATCCAGCCCACGCAGGCCACGAGGGTCAGGAAGACGGCGGCGAGCTGGAAGGGGGTCATGAAGCGGCATCCGGCGAGGCAGGGGTCATCTGCCAAGGTGTGACGGGACCCGGCCACAAGTGCGGTTTACGAACAAGCCTCGACGAAATCTGACGCCCGCTTTTTCCCCCGCAGTCCGCCGACCCGGTTGGAAAACGCGGTTGGCCTGTGCAAGCTTGGGCTATGAGCCGTTACATCGCCGCCATCGACCAGGGCACCACCTCGTCCCGCTGCATCGTCTTCGACAAGGACGGGACGATCGCCGCCTCCGCCCAGAAGGAGCACCGCCAGATCTATCCCCGCCCTGGCTGGGTTGAGCACGATGCGGAGGAGATCTGGGCCAACACCGAGACGGTGATCGCCGGCGCGCTGGCCAAGCTGGACCTAAAGCCCGGCGACCTCGCCGCCGTGGGCGTCACCAACCAGCGCGAAACCACGGTGATCTGGCGCAAGGCCGACGGCAAGCCGATCCACAACGCCATCGTCTGGCAGGACGCCCGCACCGCCACCATGGTCGCCAAGCTGGCGGAGGAGGGCGGTCAGGATCGATTCCGCGCCAAGACCGGCCTGCCGCTCGCCACCTATTTCTCCGGGCCGAAGATCGCCTGGATCCTCGACCATGTGGACGGCGCGCGCGCGGCGGCGGAGGCAGGCGACCTGCTGTTCGGCACCATGGAGACCTGGGTCATCTGGAAGCTCACCCATGATGGCGAGGGGGGGCGGCACGTGACCGACGTCACCAATGCCAGTCGTACCCTGCTGATGGACTTGAAGACCCTGGACTGGGACGATGAGCTGCTCGCCGCCATCGGCGTGCCGCGCGCCCTGCTGCCCGAGATCCGTCCCTCGTCGGAAGTTTATGGCGAGGCGACGGGCGTGCTGGCGGGGGTGAAGGTGGCGGGCGCGCTGGGCGACCAGCAGGCGGCCCTGTTCGGCCAGACCTGTTTCGAACCGGGGGAGGCCAAGTGCACCTACGGCACCGGCGGCTTCATGCTGCTCAATACCGGCGAGGCGGCGGTGCAGTCCAAGTCCGGCTTGTTGACGACGGTTGGCTACCAGTGTGGCGGCTGCAAGCCCGTCTATGCGTTGGAGGGCTCCATCGCTGTCGCCGGATCGCTGGTGCAGTGGTTCCGCGACAATGTCGGCCTGATCGACTCAGCGCCGGACATCGAGAGTCTGGCCGCCTCGGTGGAGGATACGGGCGGCTGCTATTTCGTGCCCGCCTTCTCCGGCCTCTTCGCCCCCTACTGGCGGTCTGATGCGCGCGGCGTAATCGCCGGCCTTACCGCCTATGTGACCAAGGCGCATCTGGCGCGGGCCGTGCTCGAAGCCACCTGCTGGCAGGTGCGCGAGGTGGTGGAGGCCATGGACGCCGACTCGGGCGTGAAGCTCTCGACGCTTAAGGTGGACGGGGGCATGACCGCCAACGATCTGCTGATGCAGATCCAGGCCGACGTTCTGGGTTGCCCGGTGGTGCGGCCGAAGGTCATCGAGACCACGGCGCTGGGCGCCGCCTATGCCGCCGGGCTCGCGGTGGGCTTCTGGCCCGACCAGGCCACCCTCAAGGCCAACTGGCGCGAAGACGCCGACTGGTCCGCCCAACTCGCTGCGGACGAGCGCGAACGCCGCTATGGCAAGTGGAAGAAGGCCGTGCAGCGCACCCTCGACTGGGTGGACGAGGAGGATTGAGGGCGAGCGTAATATTCGGCCTCATCCTGAGCTTGTCGAAGGACGAGGCCGCTTCCGGCCGCGCGTTCGCCCCGTCCTTCGACAAGCTCAGGATGAGGCGAAAAGGGAGATGGGCGGGCTTGTCAGCCCAGCGCCGTCTTCACCGCGTCGACACCCGCCTGGGCCTTGGCGCCATCCGGGGCGCCGCCCTGGGCGAAGTCGGGCTTGCCGCCGCCGCCCTGGCCGCCCATGGCGAGCACCGCCGCCTTGATCAGGTCCGAGGCCGGATGGGCGGCGTTTGACGAGGCTATGGCAACCGCCGCCTTGCCGTCGCTGACGCCGACCACCACGACCACGTCCGCCTGCTTGCGGAAGTCCTCGATGATGGGGCGCAGGCCCTTGCCATCGACGCCGTCGAGCACGCGGCCCATGAAGCGCACGCCGTTGACCACCTCGGCTTCGGCCGCCCCGCCGCCGGCGCCGCCGCCCGACGCCCCACTGAGGGCCAGCTTTCGCTTGGCGTCGGCCAGTTCGCGCTCCAGCCGCTTCCTGTCATTGGCCAGGGCCTCGACGCGGGTCAGGACCTCGGCCACCGGAACCTTGAACTGGGCCGCCAGGGCCTGGGCCACGCCGGACTGACCGAGCATGTATTGCCGCGCCGCCTCGCCGGTCAGGGCCTCCACCCGGCGAACGCCCGCCGCTACCCCGGTCTCCGACACTATACGGAAAAGGGCGATGTCGCCGGTGCGGGCCACGTGAGTGCCGCCGCACAGCTCGACCGAATAAGCGCCTTTGCCGTCGAGAGCGCGGCCGAGGGTGAGCACCCGCACCTCCTCGCCGTACTTCTCGCCGAACAGGGCGATGGCGCCCGCCTCGATGGCCTGCTGAGGGGCCATAAGCTTGGTCTCGGCCGGGACGTTCTGGCGGATCACCGCGTTCACCTCGGCCTCGACCCGTTCGAGTTCGTCGGTGGTGAGGGGTCCGCCGTGGCTGAAGTCGAAGCGCATGCGCTCGGCATCGACCAGCTGGCCCTTCTGCGCCACGTGCGGGCCGAGCACATTGTGCAGCGCCTTGTGGACCAGGTGGGCGGCGGAGTGGTTGGCGCGGGTCTGCAACCGACGCTGGCCGTCGATCTCCAACCGCACCTGCGCGCCCGGGGCAAGGGAGCCGCTGTCGATGATCAGGGTGTGGACGAACAGGTCGCCCGCCTCCTTTGAAAGCCCCATCAGGGTGGCGCGCCCGCCGCCCGACCACTCCACTTCGCCCCGGTCGTCGGAGGCCTGGCCGCCGCTCTCGGCATAGAAGGGGGTGCGGTCGAACAGCACCTGCACGGTGTCGCCCGCCTCGGCGGCCGCGAGCTCGACGCCGCCCTTGGTCACGCTCAGCACGCGCCCGGTGGTCTCGCTGGTCTCATAGCCCTCGAAGGCGGTGGCGCCATGGGTGTTGCGCAGGGCCTGCCAGTCGGCAGCCGCACCCTGGTCGCCCGAGCCGGCCCAGCTTTCGCGGCCCGACTGACGTTGGCGCTCCATAGCCGTATCGAAGCCTTCGAGGTCCACCTCCAGACCCTTGGCGCGCAGGGCGTCCTGGGTGAGGTCGAGGGGGAAGCCATAGGTGTCGTAGAGCTTGAAGGCGGTCTCGCCGGGCATGGCCTGGCCCGGCTGCAAGCCCGCGGTGGCCTCTTCCAGCAGGCTCATGCCGCGACCGAGCGTGCGGCGGAAGCGCTCCTCCTCCTGGCGCAGGGTCTCGACGATCAGCGGCTCGGCGCGCTTCAGCTCCGGATAGGCGCCGCCCATTTCGGCCACCAGGGTCGGGACGAGGCGGTACATGAGCGGCTCCTGCGCGCCCAAGAGGTGAGCATGGCGCATGGCGCGGCGCATGATCCGGCGCAGCACATAGCCGCGCCCCTCGTTGGAGGGCGACACCCCGTCCGCCACCAGAAAGCCGGAGGTGCGCAGGTGGTCGGCGATCACCCGGTGCGACGGTTGCGCGTCGCCCTCCGCCTTCACGCCGGTGGCTTCCACCGAGGCGGCGATGAGGGTCTTGAACAGGTCGGTGTCGTAGTTGGACAGGGCGCCCTGCATCAGCGCGCCGATCCGCTCCAGCCCCATGCCGGTGTCTATGGACGGCTTGGGCAGGGGCGTGCGGCCGTTCGGCCCCTGGTCGTACTGCATGAAGACGAGGTTCCAGAACTCCAGGAACCGGTCGCCATCCTCTTCGGGCGATCCCGGCGGACCGCCGGCCAGCGCCTCGCCCTGGTCGTAGAAAATCTCCGAGCAGGGTCCGCATGGCCCTGCATCACCCATGGACCAGAAATTGTCTGAGGTGGCGATGCGGATGATGCGGTCGTCGTGGAAGCCGGCGATCTTCTTCCACAGGCCGAACGCCTCGTCGTCGTCGTGATAGACGGTGACCAGCAGCTTATCGACGGGAAGCTGGAATTCCTTGGTGATCAGGCCCCAGGCCAGCTCGATCGCGCCTTCCTTGAAGTAGTCGCCGAACGAGAAGTTGCCCAGCATCTCGAAGAAGGTGTGGTGGCGCGCCGTATAGCCCACATTGTCGAGGTCGTTGTGCTTGCCCCCGGCGCGCACACACTTCTGCGATGAGGTGGCGCGGGGCGTCAGGGCAGGCTCCGCGCCGGTGAACACGTTCTTGAACGGCACCATGCCCGCATTGACGAATAGCAGGGTGGGGTCGTTCTGCGGCACCAGCGGCGCGGAGGAGGTGACCGCGTGCCCGGCCTTCCCGAAATAGTCGAGGAAGGTGGAGCGGATGTCGTTAAGGCTCGGCATAGACAACTCGGTTGGATAGGGCGCGCGACATATAGGGTTCCGCGCCGCGTTCGGTCCAGCATTGTCCGGTAATGCGCCTGTGCTTGCGGCAGTGCGGGAAAGCGGCGATGGTCGGGTATGCGTCTGCGTCTTCGATCCTCCGCCTCACTCGCGCCGATTCTGCTGGCGGGCGCCCTATTGGTGGCCTGCGCTACCGAGAAACCCTCCACCGCGGTCGGATTGCGGGCTGAGCAGGCGGGAACACCGCCCATGGACGATGCGCTGGCTGCCCCGGCTCAGAGCGCCAGCGCCTTCGGCCTCTATCTGGCGGGCGAGGCGGCCATCGACAGCGGGTCCTCGCGCGACGCGGCCAGGTATTTCGGTCAGGCGAGCACGCTGGAGGGCGGTACGGGGCCGATCCAGGCACGCGCCTTCTCCTCCGCCCTGGTGTCAGGCGAGGTGGGCAAGGCGGCCACGGCGGCGGAAGGACTGGGCGACGGCGACGATCCGATCCAGCGGCTCGGTCGGCTGACCCGTGCGGTCGAGGCCCTGGCCACCGATCATGGCAAGGAGGCCCTGGCGCTCCTGTCGGTGAAATCCGACCACACCGCCCCGCACGACACGGCGATCCAGCTGCTGCGGCCCTGGGCGGCGGGCGAGGCAGGGGATGTGAAGACAGCGACCCAGCCGCCGGCCTTCGTCGGCGATCCGGTGGACCAGGGTGTCGCCGAACTCGGCCGGGCCGAACTGCTCGAACATGCCGGGCGTTTCACCGAGGCGGAGGCCGCCTACAAGACCCGCGCCGTGGGTAAGGACGGGCTGTTCATCCTGGCCTATGGCGGTTTTCTCGAACGACGCGGTCGCCAGGCCGAGGCGCTGAAGGCCTATGACCAGGCCCTGGTGCTGAACGGCAGCGATCTCGGCATCAAGAACGCCAAGGCGCGCGCCTCTGCCGGACGTCCACCGCCGGCCCTGCCCAACTATCGCGAGGGCGCGGCGGAGGCCCTGATCGGTCCGGCCGCCATGATGCTGGCCAAGCACGAGGGCGACAGCGGCCTGGCCTATCTGCGTCTCGCCCTACGCCTCGATCCCACGCTCGACGAAGCCTGGGTGCTGGTGGGCGACGCCATGAACAGCGCCGGCGATCTCGCCTCCGCCAAGGAGGCCTATGGCAAGGTCCGGCCACGTTCGGACCAGTTCATCGCCGCCAAGAGCCGCCTCGCCCTTATGGCGCAGCAGGCCGGCGACAAGGAAAACGCCCTCAGGCTCGCCCGCGAGATCCTCGACGTGGCGCCCACCGACCCGCGCGCCCTGGTGCTCTATGCCGATCTGCTGCGCGACGACGAACGCTTCCCCGAGGCGGTGCAGGTGCTGAATCGCGCCATCGCCTCCATGACGGCGGATCAGGTGGGCTGGGCGCTCTATTACGAACGCGGCGTGGCCGAGGAGCGCGCTGGCGACTGGACCTCCGCCGAGGCCGACCTGCAGCGTGCGCTGAAGCTCAAGCCCAATGAGCCGCAGGTGCTGAACTATCTCGGCTATGCCTGGGCGGATCGTGGCCAGCACCTCAAGGAAGCCATGGCCATGCTGCAGATGGCGGCCTCGCTGGAGCCGCGCTCCGGGGCCATCGTCGATTCGCTGGGCTGGGCGCGCTATCGCAACGGTCAGTACAAGGACGCCATGCGCGACCTGGAGCACGCCGTCACCCTCGACCCCGCCGATCCGGAAGTGAACAGCCACCTCGGCGACGTCTACTGGCGCATGGGGCGACAGCTAGAGGCGCGGTTCCAGTGGAAGCGGGTGCTGACCCTCAGCCCCGACCCCAAGACCAAGGCGGACGTGGAGCTGAAGCTGGCCCAGGGCCTCGGCCCCGAGTCGGCCATCTCCATGCCCGGCGCGATCAGCAAGCCCTAGCCGAAGCCACATCCTGTGAACCTCAGCCGTCTGGCGCCCGCCAAGATCAACCTGTTCCTGCACGTCGGCACCGTGGGCGCGGACGGTTATCATCCTGTGTCCAGCCTGATGGCCTTCGCCGATGTGGGCGACCGGCTGACCATCGGCCCGGCCGACTACCCCGCCTTCGAGGTGGACGGCCCCTTCGCCGCCGGGCTCGGCGACGGGCTGAATCTGGTCGAACAGGCCTGGGGCAAGCTCAGCGAGAAGGCGCGTGTGCCCATGCCGCCCTTCCGCCTGATCCTGACCAAGCAGCTACCCGTGGCGGCGGGCCTTGGCGGCGGCTCGAGCGATGCGGGCGCGGCCCTGCGCCTGATCCGCGACGCGCACCACCTGCCCGTGGACGACCTCGCGCTCGAGGCCATCGCCGGCGAGCTCGGTGCGGACGGTCCGGCCTGTTTCGCCGGCGAGCCGGTGCTGGGCGAGGGCAGGGGCGATATCCTGTCACGCGCGCCCGCCATGCCGGCCATCGACGCGGTGCTCGTCAACCCCGGCGTGCCGTGCTCCACGGGGGCGGTCTATCGCGCCTATGATGCTTTTCTGGAGAGGGGCGGCGGCGGGGGAGCGGACATGCCGCGCCTGCCTTCCGCGTTCGAGGATGCGGCGGACATGGCGGCCATCCTGTCCTTCTGCCGTAATGATCTGGAGGCGCCGGCACTGACCGTTGCCCCGGAGATCGAGGTGGTGCTGGAGACCCTGCGCTCAGCACCGGAGACCCTGTTCGCCCGCATGTCCGGATCGGGCGCTACCTGCTTCGCCCTGTGCGCCTCCACTTACGACGCCGAGGCTCTGGCGGAGCAGGTCGCGGTCATGAGCCCCAAATGGTGGGTGCAACGCTGCCGCATCGGCGGCCCCTGGCCGGATATCTAAGGTATCAGCCCAAACGCAAGGAGCGGAGCCTTTCAGCTCCGCTCCCGCCGTTCGCGTCGCCCGGACCCCTCCGACGGCGCGTCGTAGTCTTGCGCCCCAGGCCGAGGCGCTGAATTCACGCTAATCCGCACCGGCGAGTCGGGCAGGGGCCATGCGTCTTCAAGGGCCGAAGAAGTGTGATCCGCCCAAAACTTGAGCGCTCGCGGTTCGCCATGGGCAAAGGCCGGGCGATCGCTCCCAGCCGCCGTATCTGATCACGAACCCGTGATCAGCGTGAACCGGCCCAGCTTCCCAAGCGTAACAAGACCGACCTGCAGACGCCTGCATCAACCTCCGAGAGGACAAACATGACTGCCCGCATTCTGACGCTGCTCCTGGCGAGCGCCGCCCTCGCCACCACCGCGAACGCTCAAACCCGCAGCGCCAAGCCCACCGCCGCCACGTCTCCGGCGACAGCCGCCGCCCCGACAACAGCGCCTGCCCCGACCGCACCAGCGGCTACCGCGACGACGACCCCGGCGGTCCCGGCGGCGGCGCCCTCCGCGGCGGCCTCCAGCTACACGCCCTTCACCGCGCCGAGCCCGGCGGTAGACGCCATCGCCACCCTGACGGCGGCGGGCAAGTTCACAACCTTGCTGAAGGCCATCGACGCGGCCGGCCTGACCGGGACACTGAAGCAGCCCGCCAACCTGACCGTGTTCGCCCCGACGGACGACGCGTTCGCCGCCCTGCCGGCGGGTACGGTCGATGACCTGTTGAAGCCGGAAAACCGCACCAAGCTGCAGCATATCCTGCTCTATCACGTGATCAACGCCCCGGTGACCACCGCCGCCACGACCGGCCACGCCGCGGCGGACATCGCCTCGGTCGCGGGTCCGACCCTGCATGTGGACGGCTCGTCCGGCGCGCTGAAGATTAATGACGCCAGCGTGGTGCAGGCCGACGTGAAAGCCACCAACGGCACGGTGCAGGTAATCGACAAGGTGTTGATGCCGGCGACTTAGCGGGAAGCCGCATCCGTTGATCCCCGTGGCGGCGCGGCCTATAGCTCCGCCGCCATGGCCTCCGCCCCACTCCCACTCGCCAAGCCCAGATCGTTCCAGGGCCTGATCCTAACGCTGCAGAACTATTGGGCGGCCCAGGGTTGCCTGATCCTGCAGCCCTATGACGTGGAGGTGGGCGCCGGCACCCTGCACCCCGCGACCGTCCTGCGCGCCCTCGGCCCCAAGCCCTGGCGCGCCGCCTATGTGCAGCCCTCGCGCCGTCCGGGCGATGGGCGCTACGGGGAAAATCCCAACCGGCTGCAGCACTATTACCAGTTCCAGGTGATCCTGAAACCGAACCCGGCGGATATGCAGGCCCTCTACCTCGGCTCACTGGCCGCCATCGGCCTCGATCCGTCCGTGCACGATATCCGCTTCGTGGAGGATGACTGGGAGAACCCCACCGTGGGCGCCTGGGGCCTGGGGTGGGAGGTGTGGTGTGACGGGATGGAGGTGAGCCAGTACACCTATTTCCAGCAGGTCGGCGGGCTCGATGTGGAAGTGGTGGCGGGCGAGCTCACCTACGGTCTGGAGCGGCTGGCCATGTATGTGTTCGACGTGGACAACGTCTACGACCTGCCCTTCAACGAGCCGGGCAGCCCCGCCTACAAGTCCTATGGCGACGTGTTCCTCGAGAACGAGCGGGAGAATTCGGAGGCCAATTTCAACGGCTTCGACGTCGAGATGCTGAAGCGCCAGTTCGAGGATATGGAGCGGGAGGTTCCGCGCCTCCTCGCCCTGCACGGTCCGCAGGGCCAGCCCCTGGTGTTGCCCGCCTATGACCGGGTGCTGAAGGCCAGCCACCTGTTCAACCTGATGGACGCACGCGGCGCCATCGCCGTGGCCGAGCGCCAGAGTTACATCGGCCGCATTCGCGACCTCTGCAAACAGTGCGCAGCGGCCTGGGTCGAGATCGAAAGGGCCGCGGCCTAGCCATGCCCGAACTTCTGCTTGAACTGTTTTCCGAAGAAATCCCAGCGCGCATGCAGGGCGGGGCGGCGCGCGACCTTGAGCGGCTTGCCAGGGAACACCTCGCCAAGGCCGGGCTCACGCCGGAAAGCCTAGTCACCTATGCCGGCCCGCGCCGCCTGACCCTGGTGGCGGCGCTGGCGGCGGCCACACCCGACCGCAGCGAGGAGATCAAGGGGCCCCGCGCCAACGCCCCCGAGCAGGCGCTGGAGGGGTTCCTGCGCAAGACCGGGCTCGCCAAGGCTGATCTGATCGAGCGCGACGGGGTGTTCTTCGCCGTGCAGACCACGCCGGGCCGCACGACGCCAGACATCGTGGCGGAGATGGTCCCGGCCATCATGGCGGCCTTCCCCTGGCCCAAGTCCATGCGTTCGGGCACATCGACCTTCCGCTGGGTGCGACCGCTAAAGCGCATCCTGTGCCTGTTCGACGGCCAGGTCGTGCCGTTCGAGGCGGGCGGCATCGCGTCGGGAGACCTGACCGAAGGGCACCGGTTCATGGGGGCCGACCACGCTCCCTTCGCGGTGACCGATTTCGCCGGATACCAGCAGGCCCTGCGCGACCAGTACGTCCTGCTCGATCAGGCCGAGCGCAAACGGCTGATCCTGGACGGCGCGCGGACGGTCTGTGCGGCCGAAGGGCTGGAACTGGTCGAGGACGAGGGGCTGCTGGACGAGGTGTCGGGCCTGTCGGAATGGCCGACCCCGATCCTCGGCCGCATGGACCCGGCCTTCCTCGATCTGCCGGCCGAGGTGATCCGCACCTCCATGCGCACGCACCAGAAGTATTTCGCCGTGCGTGATCCGAACACCGGCGGCCTGGCCCCGCGCTTCGTGGTGGTGGCCAATATAGAGCCCGCGGACGGCGGGGCGGTGATCGCGGCGGGCAACGCCAAGGTGCTGTCGGCGCGGCTGAACGACGCCCGCTTCTTCTGGGATCAGGACCGTGCGCCGGGTTCGTTCGACAAGTGGCTGGACAAGCTGAAGGGCGTCACCTTCCACGCCAAGCTCGGCACGCTGGCCGAGCGCGTGGCGCGGATCGAAGCCCTGGCCCGCGAGATCGCTCCCCTGGTGGGCGCCGATCCCGAACTGGCGGGCATCGCGGCGCGCTACTGCAAGGCGGACCTGGCGTCGGGCATGGTCGGGGAGTTCCCCGAGCTTCAGGGCGTGATGGGCGGGTATTACATGCGTGAACCCTTCCCCCTTGAGGGGGGAAGGGCAGGGTTGGGGGTGACGCCGGTTCAGGATGGGGCTGGACCAGCGCCAGCTTCCGCCACCGGTGTCACCCCCAACCCAAACCCTTCCCCCCTCAAGGGAGAAGGGCTTCAACAGATCGCCGACGCCATCCGCGATCACTACAAGCCGGTGGGGCCGAGCGATTCGGTCCCCACCGCGCCGGTCACCGTGGCCGTGGCCCTGGCCGACAAGCTCGATACCCTGGTCGGCTTCTTCGCCATCGACGAAAAGCCCACCGGCTCGAAGGACCCCTACGCCCTGCGGCGCGCTGCGTTGGGGGTGATCCGATTGATTCTTGCTGGAAGTCTTCGAGTTCCAACGCGAGCTCTACTGTTTGGTCCGATGGTTAAGGCTCTGACCAATCCGCTTTCCAAGGCAGGTGATTTAGCGGCGGAATACGCCTCTAAAGCGCGCGACACCTTGAATCTGCCCAAGGTCGCGCTGGCTGAAGTCAAACTTCCAATAGCAAAAAAGGAACTGCAAGATCAGCTTGATGTACTGATCGCACGAGTACCGGATGATGTCTCTGGGCTCCTCGCCTTCTTCGCCGATCGCCTGAAGGTCCTGCTACGCGACGAGGGCAAGCGGCATGACCTCGTGGATGCGGTGTTCGCGCTGGGCGATGACGACCTCGTGCGTATAACGCGTCGGGTCGAGGCGTTGTCAGCCTTCCTGGCCACCGAGGATGGGGCCAGCCTGCTCGCGGGCTACAAGCGTGCGGCCAATATCCTGAAGGCCGAGGAGAAGAAGTTCCCGGCCGAGGCTGAAGCCTGGAGCGCCAACCCCGAGGCCGGCACGGCGCAGGAGGAGCGGGCGCTGGCCGCCGCGCTGCGCACCGAGGAGGGCGCGGTGGACGCGGCCCTGGCGGCGGAGGACTTCACCCGCGCCATGACCCACCTCGCGCACCTGCGCAGCCCCGTGGACGCCTTCTTCGACAAGGTGCTGGTCAACGATCCGGATCCGGCCGTTCGCCTGAACCGGCTCAGGCTGTTGACGCAGGTGCGCGATACGGCCAACCGGGTGGCGGACTTTTCGCTGATTTCGGGGTAGAGCCCACACACCGTCGTCATCCCGGCCGCAGCGTAGCGGAGAGCCGGGACCCAGATGGCGGCGGGCGGCGTTGGGCTGGGTCCCGGATAGCTCCTTGGGCTTCCGGGATGACGACATAAAAGTATTCGGAGCGGGTGTGATGGCGGACGGATCGATGGAGTCGGGCAAGGTGTCGGGGCGCTGGGTCTATGGCTTCGGCGGGGGCAAGGCCGATGGCGACGCCTCCATGAAGAACCTGCTCGGCGGCAAGGGGGCGAACCTGGCGGAGATGTGTTCGCTGGGCCTGCCCGTGCCGCCCGGCTTCACCATCACCACCGAGGCCTGCACCCGCTTCTATGCCGATGGCCGCCAGTACCCCGCTGAGCTGAAGACGCAGCTGGCCGAGGGGCTGAAGAAGGTCGAGGCGGAGACCGGCAAGGCCTTCGGCGATGCCGCCAATCCGCTGCTGGTCTCCGTGCGCTCCGGCGCCCGCGCCTCCATGCCCGGCATGATGGACACGGTGCTGAACCTCGGCCTCAACGACGCCACGGTCGAGGGGCTGGCCAAGCTTTCCGGCGACCGCCGCTTCGCCTTCGATTCCTATCGCCGCTTCATCACCATGTATTCCAACGTGGTGCTGGGGCTGGAGCACAACCTGTTCGAGGAGGTGCTGGACGACCACAAGGACCGCCTTGATATCACGGTCGATACCGCCCTGACCGCCGCGGACTGGGAGAAGGTGGTCGCCGATTACAAGCAGCTGGTGCGCACCGAGCTCGGCAAGGACTTCCCGCAGGACCCGCACGAGCAGTTGTGGGGCGCCATCGGCGCGGTGTTCGAAAGCTGGATGAACGACCGGGCCAAGTTCTATCGCCGCATGCACGACATCCCCGAAAGCTGGGGCACGGCGGTGAACGTGCAGTCCATGGTGTTCGGCAATATGGGCGAGACCTCCGCCACCGGCGTGGCCTTCACCCGCAACCCCTCCACCGGCGAGAACGCGCTGTACGGCGAGTTCCTGATCAACGCCCAGGGCGAGGACGTGGTGGCCGGCATCCGCACGCCGCAGAACCTCACCCGCCGCGCCCGCGAGGAGATGGGCGACAAGGCCCCCTCCATGGAAGAGGCCATGCCCAGCGTGTTCGCCGAGTTCAAAGCGGTGACCGAGCGGCTGGAGAGCCACTATCGCGATATGCAGGAC
The DNA here is from genome assembly GCA_903862425.1 of uncultured Caulobacterales bacterium. Lineage (GTDB taxonomy): Bacteria > Pseudomonadota > Alphaproteobacteria > Caulobacterales > Caulobacteraceae > CAIOYC01. The sequence goes on from CAIOYC010000009.1 coordinate 386,132, forward strand.
ATCGAGTTCACGGTCGAACAGGGCCGGCTCTACATGCTGCAGACCCGCAGCGGTAAGCGCACCGCCAAGGCCGCGCTGAAGATGGCCGTGGACCAGGCCGCCGAAGGCCTGATCACCCAGGACGAGGCGATCATGCGGGTGGAGCCCGCAGCCCTCGACCAGCTCCTGCACCCCACCATCGACCCTTCCGCCGTGCGCGACGTGATCGCCGCCGGCCTGCCGGCTTCGCCCGGCGCGGCTACCGGCAAGATCGTATTCGATGCGGACGAGGCGGAGCGTCTGGGCTCCCTCGGCGAGAGTGTCATCCTGGTGCGCGACGAGACCTCGCCGGAAGACATCCACGGCATGCACGCGGCGCGCGGTGTGGTGACGGCGCGGGGCGGCATGACCAGCCACGCGGCGGTGGTCGCCCGCGGCATGGGCCGTCCCTGCGTCTCCGGCGCGGGCGAACTGCAGATCGATTCCCTGAACGGCAAGCTCGTCGCGCGCGGCCGCAGCTTCAAGGCGGGTGAGATCATCACCGTCGATGGCTCCAAGGGCGAGATCCTGGCCGGCGCCGTGAAGATGGTGGAGCCGGAGATGACCGGAGACTTCGCCGCCCTGATGGAATGGGCCGACAAGGCGCGGCGCATGAAGGTGCGCGCCAATGCCGAGACCCCGCTCGACGCCAAGACGGCGCGCGGCTTCGGCGCGGAGGGCATCGGGCTTTGCCGCACCGAGCACATGTTCTTCGACGAGACCCGCATCGCCGCCGTGCGCGAGATGATCCTGGCCGACGACGAGGCGGGACGGCGCACCGCCCTGGCCAAGATCCTGCCGTTCCAGCGCGCCGACTTCACCGAGCTGTTCGAGATCATGGCCGGCCTCCCGGTCACCATCCGCCTGCTCGACCCGCCGCTGCACGAATTCCTGCCGCACACGGATGAGGATATCCAGGCCCTGGCCGACAGCGCCGGGCTGGACGTGGTCAAGCTGACCCGCCGCCGCGACGAACTCAGTGAGACCAACCCTATGCTGGGCTGGCGCGGTTGCCGCCTCGGCATCGCTTTCCCCGAGATCTACGAGATGCAGGTCCAGGCCATCTTCGAGGCCGCCTGCGAGATCGCCCGCAAGACCGACGCGCCGCTGGTGGAGGTGATGCACCCCCTCGTCTCCAAGAAGGAGGAGATGAAGTTCCTGCGCGAGCTGACCGACCGCGTGGCCAGGGCCGTGATGGCTGAGAAGGGCGTGGAGCTGGCCTATCAGGTGGGGGCGATGATCGAACTGCCCCGCGCCGCCATCCGCGCGGACCACATCGCCGAATATGCCGAGTTCTTCTCCTTCGGCACCAACGACCTGACCCAGACCACCTTCGGCATCAGCCGCGACGATTCGGGGCGCTTCCTCGACGCCTATATGCAGAAGGGCGTGTTCGAGAAGGACCCGTTCGTGTCGCTGGACCAGGAGGGTGTGGGCGAACTGGTGAAGATCGGCGTGGAGCGTGGGCGTTCGACCCGGCCGAACGTGAAACTCGGCATCTGCGGCGAGCACGGGGGCGATCCGGCCTCGATCACCTTCTGCGACGCAGTCGGCCTCGACTATGTGAGCTGCAGCCCCTACCGCGTCCCCATCGCCCGCCTCGCCGCCGCCCAGGCTGCGCTGACCGCGAAGAAGGCCTGACCCATGCCCCACGACGCCGCCCTCGAAGCGCACGAACACGCGGAGCACGCCGAGCACGCGTCGCATGAGGCCGATCCCTTCATCGGGAGGGTCTCCATCACCATCGCCATCCTGGCGGTGCTGGCGGCGGCGGCGGGAAGCCTGGAGACCGTCGAGGCCGGCAAGGCGATCACTTCTTCGTCCGAAGCCGTGCTGAAGCAGGACCTGGCCACCGACAACTGGGGCCTCGCCAACTCCAAGAGCGTCCGCAAGAACATGTACGTCCTCGCCGCGCAGGAATTCCCCGACAAGGCCGACGCCTTCAAGAAGGCCGAAGAGAAGAACGCCGCCGACGAGGACAAGAGCCACGAGACGGCGGTTGATTTCGAGAAGGAGCGCGACGCGCTCCTGAAGGAAAGCCGCCAGCACGAGGATCGCCACCATTGGCTCACCGGCGCCGCCACTCTGGTCGAAGTGGGCATCGCCGTCTGCACCGTGGCGATCATCACCAAGAAGCATGCCTTCTGGTACGGCTCCATCGCGCTGGGCGCCGTCGGCTGCGCGCTGCTGGCGGCAGCCTACTTGCCGCTCTGACGGAAATTTGACTGCAACGCTTGGCTTGCAATGGGTAAGGCGGGACGCTTCCGCTTGACCTCCGGCAGGGTGTGGCGAAGGTTGCCCATTCTGGGGCGTGGCCGTCGGAGGTAGCGGTGGCGAGTTTCGATCCTGCGGCGGCGACCGAAGCCTATCTGGCGGCGCTGTCGCCCGCCGGACACCTGAAGGCGATCCACTATACCCAGGGCGGCCACTGGCTGATCCTGTGGGGTTGGCTGGTCAGCGTCGCCGTCTCCTTCATCATCCTGCGCAGCGGGGTGCTACACCGCATCCGCAAGATCGACGGCACGCGTCGACGTCCGCTGAGCGCGAGCCTGGCGGTCGGGCTCGCCTATCTCGGCCTGTCCTGGCTGCTCGGCCTGCCCTGGTCGGTCTATGCCGACTGGTGGCGCGAAAAGTCCTACGGCCTGAACAATCAGAGTTTCTTCGGCTGGTTCACGGAAAACTTTACGGCGACACTGATCTCCACGGTAGTGATGGGGTTTGCATTGATGGGGCTCTATGCCCTTCTGCGCCGCGCCCCGCGTACCTGGTGGATCTGGGCTTCGGGCCTCGCCGTCACGCTCATGATCCTGGGCCTGATCGTGGCCCCCGTCGCCATCGAGCCGCTGTTCAACAAGTACACGCCCGCGCCGCCCGGCTCGGTGCGCGACGCAGTGGTGGCGCTGGCCAAGAAGGCGCACGTGCCGTCGGACAAGATCTACATCTTCAACGGCTCCAAACAGTCCAACCGCTACACCGCCAATGTCTCGGGCCTGTTCGGCTCGGCGCGGGTGGCGATGAGCGACACCATGTTCCAGAAGGGGGCGGACCTTGCCGAGGTGCGCGGCGTGCTCGGCCACGAGATGGGGCACTATGCACGGGCGCACATCCTGTGGTTCGCCGGTATCTCCATCTTTCTCTGCATCGCCCTGTTCGCCCTGATCCAGGTGCTGTTCGCCCCGGTCGCCGCCCTGCTGCGCGCGGAGGTGTTCGGCATCGCCGACCCGGCGGCCCTGCCGGTGATCGCCATCATCGTCGCCACCCTCAGCCTTCTCGCCACGCCGCTGATGAACACCATCACCCGCCTGCAGGAGGCGGACGCCGACCATTTCAGCCTCGTGGTCGCGGGCGAACCGGACGGTCTGTCGAAGGCCCTGGTGAAGACCATCGAGTATCGTGCAGATTCCCCCTCGTGGATCGAGGAGTTCATCTTCTATGATCACCCCAGTGTTCGTCGCCGTGTCCAGCGCGCGATGGATTGGAAAGCGGCGCACATGACCGCTGGGGAGAACCAGGATGCGACTCACCGAAGCCCGGATTCCGCCGGTCACTGACGCCACCGCCACCGAGGCCCAGGCTGCGGTGCTCAAACCCATGGCCGATCGCGGCAGCCCGGTGCTGAACGTGTTCCGCACCGTGGCCAACGAGCCGGAAGCGGCCAAGGCCTTCCTCGCCTGGGGCGGCTATATCCTGTCCAAGAAGAACGGCGTGGAGGCGCGGGAGCGCGAGATCGCCATCCTGCGCACGGGTTACCTCTGCAAGTCCGGTTATGAGTGGACCCAGCACGTGCCGATCGGCCAGCGCGCGGGCCTGACCGATGCGGAGATCACCGCCATCAAGGTCGGCCCAGACGATCCGAGCTGGAGCGAGCTCGACAGCCTTATCCTGCAGGCCACCGACGAGCTGTTCCAGGACAAGTTCATCGCCGACGCCACCTGGACCGGGCTGGCGAAGCATTTCAGCCACAAGCAGCTGATGGATCTGGTGTTCACCGTCGGCCAGTACACCCAGGTCTCCATGTTCTTGAACAGCTTCGGGGTACAGCTCGACCCTGGCCAGACCCTCGACCCCGACCTGAAGGGGTTCTGAGGTGAAAGGACGGCTGGCGGGCAAGACCGCCGTGGTGGTCGGCGCGGGCCAGTCGCCGGGCGAGACCATCGGCAACGGCCGGGCCATCGCCCTGCTGTTCGCCCGCGAGGGCGCGCGGGTGCTGTGCGTGGACCGGGTGGCCGAGCGGGCAGGGGAGACGGCGGCCCTGATCGCGGCCGAGGGCGGAACGGTGTACGCCTTCACCGCCGACATCACCCGCGCATCCGACGCCGAGGCGCTGGTGGCGGAGGCGGTCGCCAAGCTCGGCGGCATCGACATCCTGGTCAATAATGTGGGCGTCGGCGGGGGCGGCGATGGCCCGATCCATCGGCTGGAGGAGGCGGCCTTCGACCGTACCCTGGCGGTGAACCTGAAGGGCATGGTGCTGGTCACCAAGGCCGCGCTCGCGCCCATGCGCGCGGCGGGGAAGGGCGCCATCGTCAACATCTCCTCGCTCGCCTCTACCGCCGGCGGCATCCAGGTGGCCTATGAGATGTCCAAGGCGGCGGTGAACCGGCTGACGATCCATACGGCGCAGGCGCAGGCCCGCCATGGCATCCGCTGCAACGCCATCCTGCCGGGCCTGATGGACACGCCGATGGCGGTGCACGGCATCGCCGAGGCGCGGGGCGAGGAACTGGAAAAGGTCCGCGCCGCCCGCAACGCCCGCGTCCCCCTCGGCGGCAAGATGGGCACGGCCTGGGACACCGCCCACGCCGCCCTCTTTCTCGCCAGCGACGAAGCCAAATTCATCACCGGCGCCCTCCTGCCCGTGGATGGCGGCATGGGCACGCGAGTGGGGTAAGGCGTCAGGTTTCTGGCGGTCGTCCATTGACCGCTTCCGACCCGTTTCGGACATTGCTCGCTCTGTGCCGCCCTCTAGAATGGTCGATATTTGGCAGCAACCAAGGTGACTAGGTGGGAAGTCCGCATCGAAGGCCGCGCAGGTCAGTGCTGCAACAACCCAAGCCTGTTGTGCGACGCTGGGTCAGTCGAAAGGTCGGGCCCAAGGCAATGGCCCTAGTACGCAGATATATGCGTTGGAAGCTGCCCCGACAGGAGCGCGAGAGAAAAGCGGCGCTTGAAGCGGCTTTTAAAACAACCCTCTACTATGCCAAGAAAAATGAGTGTGGCCCGTTCCCGGCGACCTCAACGCTTTTCAATATCGGGCTTTATTTGCTCATCGCAGAGCGAGACATCCAAGCTCTCAAAATTGATGCGCTCACGCATCCGGACGAATGGACCAGAAAGCTGAACGCTCGGATTATTCTCCTCACCATCTACGAGTGGGATGCCGACAAGGTGTCAGGCAAAGCCCTGCGGGATGCGCTGGATCAGATTGACCCGCCCGACGACCTTAAGGCGGAAGCTATAGACGTTTTGCGCGGATTGCGGGCCGTTCAAGGTCGAGTAAAAAAGCAGTTTACTGTCGTGCGCAACACGGCAATCGCCCACCGCGACCCCAACGTCCTCGCGCAATTTCGTGCTATCCAAGACCTAGACGTCATGGGGGTAATCAATGTCGCTGGCGATTTTTACTTTGAGGTAGGGCGTTTCGTCTCAGTATTGACGAAGATCATGGGCCACAACAACAACCTGAGTTCGTTTCTTCGACAGTGGACGTCAAGGTAACCACATCATAAGTCGACTTCAGCGGCCCACAAATGCTGTTGCGCCCGACTTCCGGCAAACGGACTAAGGACCGCTAACCACCCTTAACCGAAAGTGGGAGGGTCCGCTCTAGGGCGCGTCGGCTGAAGGTCTGCAGACCGACACCTTTGTGAGGGCGCAAATGACCCATTGCAGACGTTTAGCCGGTCCGACTATGTTGGCTTATGCCTATAACTCTAGGACCTAATTGGCAGACTGGACTGTGGGCTTCGCAGTACAGCCTCCGTTTTGAACTCGGCACCGGCGGAAGCTACATCAATATGTTCACGTCGAGCTACGATCGTGCTCGACGACTGGCGCGTGCTGCGTTGCCTACCGACCGGGTGACAGCCGTGATTGCCGCATATCCGCATCTTGATGTAGTAGTCGGTCGAGAGTGGCGGGGTTGGACTGAAGGAACTGCTTGGGAAATCCTTTCGGAAATGGGGGTTCCGACGGAGAAAACGAGTAAGTCTTGGTTGGGCTATTGGTGGCCCGGAGACGACGCTGACGAAGAAGCAAGTCAATGGGATCAGCGCGCCGTCTGCCTTCCTTGGGACCAAGTGGACATCCTAATCTGGAATCAGATTGCACACGAGATCGGTATCGGCCCCCAAGCACCAGTGATGACCAAGTTTGTCGATCTAGAGCGTGGGGTTGTGGTGAATGCATACGATGATCGCGGAATGGACATAACCGCTTTGGAAAAGTCTGCTCTCACACCACTGATGGCAGAGTTTGATGAGTGGCTTCTGGATTACGACCGGCCACGAATGGTTCTTACATTCGACCTAGATTAGTTTCCTTTCTCCACCCTTCTCAGACGTTTGGAATGTCCGCGAATCGTCGGTGTGGCTCGCCGTCTGATCGCCCGCCTACCGCTTCCTGACGAATACCGTGCCGGCCGAGTAGCCTGCGCCGAAGGAGCAGATCAGGCCAGTGTCGCCCGGCTGGAAGCCGGCCTGGGCGGTGTGGAAGGCGATGATCGAGCCGGCGGACGAGGTGTTGGCGTACTCGTCGAGGATGATCACGTTCTCCTCCGGCGTCGGGTCGCGGCCCAGCACCTTGCGGGCGATGAAGTCGTTCATGTTGATATTGGCCTGGTGCAGCCACATGCGCTTCAGCTGGGTGGGGTCGAGCTTGAGATCGTGGGCGTGCTCCATGATCATGTCCGACACCATGGGCACCACTTCGCGGAACACCTTGCGGCCCTCCTGCACGAACAGCTTGTCGGTCCTGTCGTCGGTGATCTTGTCGCCTTCCGGCGCGGCGCGGTTCAGGAAGCCGAAGTTGTTGCGGATATTGTTGGAGAACTGGGTTTTCAGCCGCGTGCCGAGGATGTCCCAGCCGCCGTGTTCAGGGGCTTCTTCGGCGCGCTCCACGATCACCGCGGTGGCCACGTCGCCGAAGATGAAGTGGCTGTCGCGGTCACGGAAGTTCAGGTGGCCCGAACAGATCTCCGGATTGACCATCAGCACCGCGCGGGCCGATCCCGTCGCCACATAGTCCGCCGCCGTCTTGATGCCGAAGGTGGCGGAAGAGCACGCAACATTCATGTCGAACGCGAAGCCGTCGATGCCGAGCGCCTGCTGCACCTCGATGGCCATGGCCGGATAGGCGCGCTGCATGTTGGAGGCGGCGCACAGCACCGCGCCGATCTGCGACGCCGGCTTGCCCCAGGCTTCGATGGCCTGGCGCGCGGCGATCACCGCCATCTCGGCCAGCACCGACAGCTCGTCGTTGCCGCGCTCGGGAATGACCGGACGCATGATGTCCGGATCGATCAGGCCCGACTTGTCGATCACGTGGCGCGACTTGATGCCCGAGGCCTTGACGATGAACTCGGGCGAGGACGGCGCCAGCGCGGTGACCTCGCCGGCGGCGATGGCCTCGGCGTGGGCGGCGTTGAAGCGCTCCACATAGGCGTTGAAGGTCTCGACCAGTTCCTCGTTGGAGAGGGTTTCCGGAGGGGTGTAGAGGCCGGTAGCGGCGATGACGGCGTGATGCAAAGCGGTCCTTCAGCCCACGCTCGCGGTCCAGAATCGACGCGGCGGGTCTTCTTCGTTGCGATTTGCAGGACTTAGCACGCCAAATGCGGGGTGCGAACCACATGAACGCCGCAGGGGATCGGAGTCGCCCGCATTAGCTCATGCGCCCGAAATGCGGCCCCTGAACGCGGTGGCGTAACGATTCCGCCGGGTCGCCGCCGGGCTCGCGCCGCATTGTTCATCCGCGCGCCGCGTTCTCGCCCAAACCTGTGACGCGATAGCAGCAGTCGGGCGCAAGTGGCTGCACGATAAGGCTTTTATGTGCAACGGATCGAACAGCTGGGCCATTGTCTGCGGGGGCTGTTCTTATCGTGTGGAGTAAATTCTGATGAACCGCCTTATCCTCCCCTCCGTCGCCTCTCTGGCTGCCGGGGCCGCCCTGTTCGTCGCCGCCGTTCCCGCCTTCGCCCAGGACAACGCGCCGACCCATGCGCCGACGGCCGCCTGGTGGCAGCCGACCGATGTCTACACCTCCCTTGGCTATACGGGGATCAACCAGGGCTCGGGTTATGACGACCATATCGGCGCCGTGACCGGCCGGGTGGACGCCCGCTACGGCAAGTATTTCGGCCTCGAAGGCGAGCTCTCGGGCGGCGTGGTCGGCGACCACGCGTCCAGCGGCCTCAACACCCGGCTAGACCACCAGTACGCCGCCTATGCGGTGGGCTACCTGCCGGTGATGCGTAACGCCGACCTGTTCGTGCGTGTGGGCTATGGCGACTCCAAGGTGCGCTATCAGGGAACCGGCGGCTATTCGCTGAACACCGAAAGCTTCAACTATGGTGCGGGCGGGCAGTACTTCTTCACCGCCCATGACGGTATCCGCGCCGAGTACACCCGCCAGGAATCCAACGACATCGGCCCCAACGCCGACACCATGTCGGTCAGCTGGGTGCACAAGTTCTAAGACCCGTTGCGTAAAGCCCTCTCCCCAACCGGGGGGAGGGCGGCAGCCCATCTTGACGCCGGCGTCACTGGGGACGACGCTGCGCGTGGCATGACCCCGGCCTATATCATCCAGACCCTCGTCTCGTTCCTCGCCATCCTGATGCTCGTGGGTATCGCCTGGTGGGCGAAGATCGCGCGCCATGCGCCGGATTTGGACGAGGCCAGCGCGCGCGCCCTGATCGCTGACGAGTTTCCAGACCATGCGGTTGGCGCGGTGTGGGTCGCCGCCGACCATCGTTCCGCCCTGGCCCGCTCGGGCGACGAGGCGCTGATCGTCTATCGTGCGGGCGATGGCTATGTGGCGCGGTCCACACCTTGGGTCAGGCTGGCCGAGGGCCGGCCGGGCAAGGGCGGGGTGGCGCTGAAGCTTGCCGATTTCACCGCCCCGCGCGCCCGCTTCACCCTGGCCGAGGGGGCGACATGGCCGCCCGCCAGCCTGGGAGATGCGCCATGAAGATCGACCTGATCACCCTCGCCACGCCCTTCTTCATCCTGGCGGTGATCCTGGAGATCGTGCTGGCGCGCTTCGCCAGGACCACGACCCACTACGAGGCGAAGGATACCATGACATCCCTCGGCATGGGGCTGGGCTCGCAGGTGTTCGGTCTGCTGACCGCCGGGCTGGTGATCGCCGCGACCCTGTGGGTCTGGCAGCACCGCATCTTCACCATCCCCATGACGGCGTGGTGGGCGTGGGTGGCGATCTTCTTCCTGGAGGATCTCGTCTATTACTGGTTCCACCGGCTCAGCCACGAGCGGCGCTTTTGGTGGGCGGCGCACGTGAACCATCACTCCTCGCAGCACTATAACCTCTCCACGGCGCTCAGGCAGACCTGGACCGGCGGGGTGAACGGCAGCTGGCTGCTGTGGCTGCCCCTCGCCTTTGTGGGCTTTCCGCCGCCGATGATCGCCATCGAGAAGTCGGTCAGCCTGATCTACCAGTTCTGGATCCATACCGAGGCGATCCGCCGGCTGCCCACACCGCTCGAATACGTGCTCAACACGCCCTCGCATCACCGGGTGCATCACGCCCGCAACCCGCGCTATCTCGACAGCAACTATGCGGGCATTCTAATCGTCTGGGACCGTATGTTCGGCACCTTCGTGGCCGAGGACGAGGCGGAGCCGCCGCGCTATGGCATCGTCAAGAACCTCGGCGATTTCAACATCATCCGAGCGGCGTTTCACGAGTGGGTCGGCATCGCCCAGGACATCGCCCGCGACCCGCGTCACACCCTGGGCTACCTGTTCGGCCCGCCCGGCTGGAGCCCCGACGGCTCACGCCAGACCTCCGACCAGATCAAGGCGGCATGGCGGGCGCGTCAGCCTTCGCTCGCGAGCGGTAGCGACAATCCCATAGCCCCCCGCGCGGCTTCGCGGCGGTAGCGGAACAGTTCGGCGGGGCGCCCGCCCGTCTCGGTGCGTTGACGGCCCAGGCCCTCGACCAGGCCGATGCGCTCGACCATGCGGCGGAAGTTCTGCTTGTGCAGGCGCACGCCGGAGATGGCTTCCACCGCCTGCTGCAGGTCGTAAAGGGTGAAGGCCTCGGGCATCAGTTCGAACACCACCGGGCGGTACTTCAGCTTGCCGCGTAGACGCCCGAGGGCGGTGGCCAGGATGCGGCGGTGGTCCGACATCATGGGGCGGCCGAACACGTCCTGGAAGCGGGACGGTTCAGGCAGGTCCACCCCTTCGGCCCGGCCCCGGTCGCGCGCCGCCTCGGCCGCCAACCCGGCTTCGTACAGCAGCTCGTAGCGGTCCAGCACCCGCTCCTCGTTCCACGGCCCGGCGCCGTTCAGCGCGAAGAGGTCACGGGCACGGCCGAGGCGCTCGGCATTGGCGCCGGCCCAGGCGGCGAGGGCGGGGGCGATCTGCGCCTCGATCACCGGCGGGCGGCCCTTGCGCCAGTCCTCCCACGGGAAATATCGCGTCCAGGGACGCCAGGCGGCCGCGGCTTCCGTACCGTCCTCCGCCTCCGGGGTGAGGGCGAGATAACCCACAGAGACCATGCGCGCACCGCGGTCGGCCTCCACCGCGCCGAGGTCGGCGAGGGGGGCGTCGCGGCCGAGATCGCCGAAGGTATAGAGCTGCTCCACGTAGCCAAGCCGGAACCCGGTCTGGGCTGTCACGAAGGCGCGCAACGCAAGCTCGAAGGTGCGGTCGGCGGCGGGGTCGAAGGGGCCGAACGGCAGGCCCCGCAGGTCGGAGGCGCGATGCGTGCGCACGTCTTCCGGCCGCACGGTCAGCACCTGCAGTTCGCCGCCGCGCATGGCCGTGACCACCGCCGACAGCCCGATGACGATTGGCCTGCTGATGGGTGGCCTGCTCATTCGGTGTCGTGGGCGAGGGCATGCGGCTCTCCGCCCGTGGCCTCGCTGAGTGTGTGGAAACGCTGCAGGTAGCGGGCCTGGGCGGGAAAGGGCGCCAAAGGGTCGATGGTCAGGGCGTAGCCCTTGGGCGGCTTGCCGAAGAAGCCTTCGGACTCGGCCACGGTGAACCCGGCCAGCTGCACCGCCTCGAAATAGGCGCAGGCGCGGTCGGCCTGCTTGATCAGCGCCTTGATCTCCGCGGGCGTGTCGGGCGGCAGGCCGAAACGGATGTGGATGGCCCGCTCGAGCCGCGCCTCGAACGCCTTGTAATCGTAGCCGAGGGCCGCCTTGAAGGGCGAGATCATATCGCCGATCACGTATTCGGCCGCGTCGTGCAGCAGGGCCGCCAGCCGCCACTTTGGATCGAGGCCCGGCTGGATGTGGGCGCAGATCTCTTCCACCACCACGCTGTGCTGGGCGACGGAGAAGGCGTGTTCGCCCACAGTCTGCCCGTTCCAGCGCGCCACGCGCGCCAGGCCGTGGGCGATATCCTCCACCTCGATATCGAGCGGCGAGGGATCGAGCAGGTCGAGCCGGCGGCCGGACAGCATGCGTTGCCAGGCCCGCGGCGGACCTTTGGGCGCGCCCTTCGCATGCCGACCTTTGCTTTGCAGCCCTTTGCCCACCTTCGGCGTTCTCCACACAGATACGCTTTGCAGTGACCCATCGTTTGCGGAAGATCAACGCGCCAACCGGGCGAAGAGGTCACAGATCAAGGCGAGGAGACGAAGATGAGCTGGGCAAGGATCATGGCGCCGCTGTCGGGCGCGCCGTCGGATGCCGCGGCGCTGATCGCTGCGCGAGCGCTGGCTGCGCCGTTCGAGGCGGAGCTGGCGGCGGTGTTCGCCCCCGCCGACGCCGCCGACCTCATGCCCTGGATGGGCGAGGGCTTCATGGGCGGAGTGCAGGTGGCGGCGCTGGACAGCCTGAAGGAGGCCGCCTCCGAAGCCGAGCGACACGCCCGCACCCATTTCGCCGCGGCCCCCTATGCCCACGCCCAATTCCTGCCCCTCGGCAGCCCGGTAGCCATCGAACTGGCGATGGAGGCGCGCCTATCGGACGTCGTGGTGTTCGGCGCGGATGCCGCGCGCGGACGCGGTCCGCTGGTCGAGCCGTTCCAGCAGGTGCTGATGGAGGAGCGGCGTCCGGTGCTGATCGCCCGCGGCGAACCCTCGCTCGACGACACGGTGGCGGTGGCCTGGGATGGTGGGCGCGAGGCGACCCGCTCGGCCCGCATCGCCGCGCCCTGGCTGGCCAAGGCCAGGCGGGTGGTGATCCTGGCCGCTCCCGACGCCACGCCGCGCGAGTTCGATCCGGCGCGGATGAAAACCCTGTTCGCCCAGCGCGGCGTGACCACCGAAATCGAGGTGATCGGCAAGGAAGGCGCATCGTCCGGCGAGCCGGGGCCCATGCTGCTGGCTGCCTGCAAAAGCGTGGGCGCCCGCATGCTGGTCGCCGGCGCGTTCGGACACCCGCGTTTCCAGCAGTTCATTTTCGGCGGGACGACCAAGCACCTGATGCAGGCCGACGACGGCCCGTCCCTGTTCCTGACGCACTAGAGTCCTCACCCATTAGAGTTGGAGTTTGAAATGAGCCTGTCCCGCATTGTCATGCGCCTCGCCCGCAATCCCGGCACCGAGTTCGCCGATGGCGACGATCATCGCGGCTATACCCTGACCGCGCCCCTGACCGACGACGGCAGGATCGACGAGACCGCGCTGAAGGGCATCAAGGGCGGGGCCCAGGTGCGTCACTTCCTGCCCGACGAGGATGCGGTGGAAGGCAAGCTCGGTCGCAAGGGCGAGCGCTGGTTCTTCGACTTCGGCGACGATGAGGGCGAGCCGCTCTACAAGCTGGGTGATCACAAGTTCGCCATCGGCGAGTACCTCAGCATCACCGACGAGGACGGTCGCCTGCTGACCTACAAGGTCACCGACATCGCACCGGTGAACTGATCACCGATCCTGCAGCACCATGCGCGCGCCCTTGTCGGCGATCATGATGGTGGGCGTATTGGTGTTGCCCGAGGTGATGGTGGGCATGACCGAGGCGTCGATCACCCGCAGGCCCCGAAGGCCGATGAGGCGCAGGCGCTCGTCCACAACGGCGTAAGGATCGGAAGGCAAGCCCATCTTCGCCGTGCCGATCGGGTGGAAGATGGTCGTACCGATCTCGCCCGCCGCCCTCGCCAGCGACGCGTCGTCGTTCCCGACTGCCGGACCGGGCAGGTATTCCACCGGGTGAAAGGGTTGCAGCGCCGGCTGGCTCATCAGCCGGCGCGTGACGCGTATGGCGTCGGCGGCGACGCGGCGATCCTCTTCCGTGGCCAGATAGTTCGGCGCGATCATCGGCGGCGCGGCGGGGTCGGCGGAGCGCAGGCGGATGGTGCCGCGCGAGGTGGGCCGCAGGTTGCACGCCGCCACCGTCACCGCAGAAAACCGGTGCAGCGGTTCTCCGAACCGGTCCAGCGACAGGGGCTGGATGTGGAACTGGATATTCGGTCGCTCATGCTCGGGCGATGAGGTGGTGAAGATGCCGAGCTGCGAGGGCGCCATGGTCAGCGGCCCGGTGCGGCGCAGGGCGTATTCGGCGCCCATAAGCGCTCGCCCGACCAGCGAGTGGTAGGTCTCGTTGAGGGTCTTCACACCCTGGACCTTGTAGATGGCGCGCTGCTGCAGGTGGTCCTGCAGGTTGCGCCCCACGCCCTTTCGGTCGAGCAATACGGGCACGCCGTTCCCATTCAGCCAGTCGGCGGGGCCGATACCCGACAGTTGCAGGATGTGGGGCGTGCCGACAGCGCCGGCGCAGAGAATCACTTCGCCTCTGGTCCGAGCTTTGAAGGTCCGCCCGTGCCGCGTGAACCTTACTCCAGCCGCGCGGCGATCCTCGAACAGCACCCTCTCCACCAGCACGCCGGTCTCCAGCCGCAGGTTCGGTCGCCGGAGCGCCGGTTTCAGAAACCCCCGCGCCGCCGACCAGCGCAGGCCTCGCTTCTGGTTCACGTGGAAGGAGCCGACGCCCGCATTGTCGCCGGTGTTGAAGTCCGGCGTGGCCGGCACGCCCATCTGGTTCGCGGCCCTGGCGATGGCGTCGAGCACCGCCCAGCGGACACGGGGTTGCTCGACCCGCCATTCGCCGCCTGCGCCGTGGTGTTCGGTATCGCCAAGAAAGTGGTCGTCGAGGCGGCGGAACACGGGCAGCACATCGTCCCAGCCCCAGCCGGTCAGGCCGAGCTGGCGCCAGTGATCGTAGTCCGCCGCCTGGCCGCGCATGGAGATCATGGCGTTGATGGCGGATGAACCGCCGATCACCTTGCCGCGCGGATATTTCAGCGCCCGTCCGTTCAGCCCCGGCTCCGGCTCGGTCTCGAACATCCAGTCCGAGCGGGGGTTGCCGATGGCGAACAGGTAGCCGACCGGGATGTGAAACCACATCCAGTCGTCCTGCCCGCCGGCCTCCAGCAGCAGGACGCGATTATTGGCGTCGGCGGATAGGCGGTTGGCGACCACGCATCCCGCAGACCCCGCCCCGACCACGATATAGTCGAACTCACCATCGAGGGTTTCAGGCATCGCCATAGGTCATCCTTGCCCGAAGTCGTTACCGATGAACAAGCACGACCCGCTCGGCGCGGCCTGACGCTGTTGACGGCGCAACTTCTTTCGCGCGCAAACCAGCCCTCATCCATACCGGATGCCGAATCCGAATTGATCCCTTGTTGATCCAAAAATTGACCCAGCGTCTCATAGTATATTTCAAAGTAGAAATGACGCCTATTCTCGCGAGAATCAAATAGCCATGCTTCTGTAAACCGTCGTAACGGTCTTCAAAGTCTTTCTGGGGGTTAGTCTTGGATCTGTTATTGCTCGGCCTGCTGATCGTGGGCTTGCCTGCGCTCGTCACCGGCCTGTGCGTGCTTCTGGCGCGCAAATTTCTGCAAGGGCGCGTGCGCGAGGGACACAACGACGTTCTCGTCCCGCTCTTCCTCACCGCCGGCACCATCTATGCGGTGATGCTGGGCTTCCTCGTCGTCGTGGTCTGGGAAGCTTACGGCAACGCCAAGGACAATGTGGGCGCCGAGGCTTCGACCCTCACCACCATGTACCGGATGACCAACGGCATGGAGCCGGGCGAATTGAAGGTCATGCGCGAACACATCCGCGAATACACCGAGGCGGTGGCCGAGAAGGAATGGGCGATCCAGGCCAAGACCGGCGGCGCCTCGCCCGACGCACGTCGCCAGGTGGCCGCCATCTATCGCGAATACGCCGCCATGCCGCGGGACGTCGAAAGCTCGGCGGTCAATCGCGAGTTCCTGCAGCAGTTCTCCAACGTCACCGCGGCGCGCAACAAGCGCACCTTGCAGGCGGGCGAGGAAGTGCCGTGGGTGCTGTGGCTGGGTCTCGTGGGCGGGGCGACGATCGTCGTGGCCATGAGCTGCATGCTCTATATGGACAAGCTCTGGCCACACGTCCTGGGCTCGATCGTGCTGACGGTGATGATCGGCATGCTGCTGTTCGTGACCGTGATCCTGGCCAAGCCGTTCAAAGGCGCTCTGGCGCTCAAACCCGAACCCTTCGAGCATTCCATGTCGGTCTACAAAGCCGTCGATGGCGGGAATTAAGAGGACGCCATGCGGATCAGCACACTTGCACAACTCGGCGCCGGCGAAAGCGAACTCGGCGTCGTCTATGCCTCGGTCGAAGGCGTCAACGAGGGCTCCTATGCGGAGTGCCTGCACGAACTGAAGGAAAAGGCCGAGGCGCTGGGCGCGACCGGGCTGGTCGGGCTGCAGATCGCCCAGAGCCAGTTCCAATGGAACCAGCGCACCAGCCTGATCGCGACGGCCATCAAGGCCTAGCGACCCGGCGTCTCTCGCCATCGGCTTGATCTTGCCCGCGGTCGGGTTGAAATGACCGTGGGCAGATTGAGGATCTCCGAAGATGCAGGCGACGAGACGCGGCGTGATCGGCGGACCTATCGCCGCCATGGGCGTTCCAATGGCGGCGTCGGCGACGCCAGACGGCGCGGTCGAAGCGGCGGAGGCGCATCTCCAGCGGTATATCGGTTTCGGTAATAAGGCTTCAGGCGGGGCCGGGGACAATGCCGCCGGCGCCTGGATGGAGGCGGCGCTGAAGGCGTCCGGCTTCATCACCCAGCGCCAGACCTTCTCCGCACCCTTCTTCGAGCCGGCTGCGGCCGTCCTGACGAGTCGAACGGAGCATGGGGCGCTCAGCGCGCCGGTACGGGCTCAGGCCATCGTCCAACCGACCGGCGCGGAGGGCGTCGCCGGGCTTCTAACCCTGTGTGAGCCTTACGCCATACCGACCGATCTGAAGGCACGGATCGCCCTGATCCCGCTGCCCTTCGCCCGCTGGTCCACGGCGATGACACCGGCGGTCCAGGCCCCGGTGAAGGCGGCGCTGGCGGCGGGCGCGGTCGCGGTGGTTCTGGTCACCAACGGTCCGACCGGAGAGGCTATCGCCCTCAACGCCGACGGCCGTGCGCCAATGTTCGACCGGCCCGTCGCGCTGTTGGCCCCGAAGGACGCGGGGCCATTGCTGCGGGCGGCGACGGCGGCGCCCGAGGCGCGGCTGACCTTGACCGGCCAGGGCGGACGGCGCGAGGCCTATAACCTGATGGGCCGGCTGAAACGCAACGACGGGGGCTGGCTGGTGGTCTCCACCCCGCGTTCGGGTTGGGGCGTCTGTGCGGGCGAGCGCGGCGGCGGCATCGCCGTGTGGATGATGCTGGCGGCGTGGGCGGCGGCGTCGCTGAAGCTGAACCTCGTCTTCACCAGCAACAGCGGCCACGAATACGAGAACCTGGGCGCCGAACAGGCGCTGGAAGGCGTCGTGCCGAGCCCGGCGGAAACGAAGCTGTGGGTTCACCTCGGCGCCAACGTCGCTGCGCGCGACTGGCACGAGATCGGCGGCAAGCTGCTGCCTCTGCCCAGCGCAGATCCCCAGCGGGTGCTGATGGCCTCTCCGGCGCTCCTGCCGACCGCGAAGGCGGCCTTCGCCGGCCTGCCGGGGCTTGAGGCGGTCTATCCGACCGCAGCAGGCGCGCCGGGCGAGCTCGGCCCGATCCTCCGCGCGGGTTATGCCAATGTGGCGGGGGTGTTCGGCTCGCACCGCTATCACCACTGCGAGTCCGACGACGCCCGCTGCGTGTCCGCGCCGCTGGTTGCGGAGGCCTATCGCGCCTTTCGCCGGCTGATCCAGACCACGGTCGGGTAGAACCGACCAGGCGCCCGGTCAGGCGCCCGATCAGGCGAAGGCCCACACGCCGGTTCGCTTGACGGCGAAGTCCTCCAACTCGCGGGTGGTCTCCACCTGATATTCGGCCAGCGGAATCAGGCCCTCGGTGGAAAAGTAGGTGCGGCGCGGATCGCCCATCAGCACCGTCACCCCGCGCGCCCGCGCCTCGGCCAGCCAGGTGCGCACCCGCCCGGCCAGGGGCTGCTCATAGGAGATGTCGGAGGCCAGGATCACCTCTGCGTCCGGCGCGGGGCGGTCCAGCAGGTCTGCAGCGGTAAAGGCGAGCGCGACGCCGTTGGCCTCGGCGTTCAACGCGACGGCGTCGGCGCAGAAGCCGTCCACGTCGGCGCACAGGGCGCTGGCCGCGCCCGCCTTCATCGCCGCGATACCGACGAGACCCGATCCGGCGGCGAAGTCGATCACCCGCTTGCCGGCCACGCTCTCAGGATGATCGAGCACGTAGCGGCCGAGGGCCTGTCCACCCGCCCAGGCGAAGGCCCAGAACGGCGGCGGCACACCCATTTCGCCCAGCGCCTCTTCGGTCATGCGCCAGATCGGGGTGATCTCATCCGCCAGGTAAAGCTCGATTTCCGGCGTGTGCGGCGGACGCTGCAGGCGGGTGTTGGCGAGAATGAAAGCCCGGCGGTCGGCGACCGTCATCCGAAGGTGGCGACGGGTGCGTCCAGGCGCTTGCCGCCATTGCCACGTGTGTCGTCCTCGGCCGATGCGGTGGCGAGCTTCAACACCGAAAGGTAGTCCGGCTGTACGTCCATCGCGCCGGTCACGCCCTTGGCGACGAGCAGCCTGTGCGCCCTCGGCAGGCTCCAGCAGGGCAGGTACATGAACAGGTGATGCTCGGCGTGATAGTTCACATAGTAGGGCGCCAGCAGGGTGCGCTCGATGAGGTTGGCGCGGGTGGTGCGGGCGTGGCGCAGCGGGTCCGGTTCGTCCTTGGCCACAAGCGCGTGCTCGGCGATGTTGCGGATGCGCGTCACCAAGGGATACCAGGTCGCCATCGGCAAGAGCCACAGAACCGGCCACGCCCACCACAGGCCCGCGATCGCCAGCGCCGTCCAGGCCAGGCCGTTGAAGATCACGAACGGTCCCCAGAAGGCCCACAGGCCCTGGCCCACCTGCGCCCAACTCAGCCCCTTGGCCTTGCGCGTGGTGAGCGCCGACACCGTGGGGGCGATGCGCTGCTTGTAGAAGGTCTGGCCGGTGAGGTCGCGCAGCGCCTTGCGCCACAGGGACTTGCGGCTGATCGGGAAGGGGGCGGACAGGATGAGGTCCGGGTCCTCGGTCTGCTGGGCGAAGCGGTGGTGGGTCAGGTGATAGGGCCGATACCGCGCGAGGCTCGCCCCCACCGGCGCGCCGCACAGCCACTCGCCCACCCAGTCATTGACCTTGAGGTTCGGATGCAAGGCCGCGTGTGCGCCGTCGTGCATCAGGATGGCGAGGCCGAGTTGGCGGGCGCCGATCACCATCACCGCCAGGACGAGAGTCAAGGGATTGGGCCAGATCACGAACAGCGCGCCGGCCAGCAGGATCACCGCCCAGGCATGGGCGATCAGCAGCAGGCCTCGCCACCACGAGCGCTGGGACAGGCCCGCCCATTCGTGGTCGGTGAAGAAACGCTTGGGATCGACGCGGACAGCGGCGGGCACGGCGGAGGCTCTTTCGTATTTAGGCTAGCATGAGCGCGCCAAATCGGTCGATCAAGCATTAGCGTCGGATCAACAGCGGCGATCGAAGGAGAAACGGATGATCAGGCTCGCAATCCTGGCGGCCGCGCTGGCCCTGGCCACCACCGCGCAGGCGGCCAGCTTCGACTGCGCCCGAGCCCGCGCCGCCGACGAGAAGGCCATCTGCGCCGACCGCGCCCTGAACGATCAGGACGTGCGCATGAAGCTGATGTACGACCTGTCGCGCCACTTCGTGCCCATGGGCCGGCGCGGCCAGATCG
Source organism: uncultured Caulobacterales bacterium (assembly GCA_903862425.1). Classification (GTDB taxonomy): domain Bacteria; phylum Pseudomonadota; class Alphaproteobacteria; order Caulobacterales; family Caulobacteraceae; genus CAIOYC01. The sequence goes on from CAIOYC010000009.1 coordinate 405,474, forward strand.
AGGACGAGCAGATCGCCTGGCTCAAGGGCCGCCGCGCCTGCGGGGCCAACAAGCAGTGCCTCGCCGCCGAATACGACCACCGCATCGCCGCCCTGCAACTGGTCTTCGACGACGTCGCGCGGCACGGGCCGTTCTGAAGGGGCGGAAACCGGACGTGACCAATGTCTCGGTTGGGTGGGCAGCGGACCTAGTTCACCGCAGCTTCATGTGAATGGAATGGTGGTGAACGGACTTAAAGCGCTGCAGTCGAACTACGATTGAGGACCGCGCCGCGGCACCCAGTTTGTCGCTCGGGCTCTGAGTTCTGCAATGTCCTGCTGAGAGAGATGAGGAGCCGCACCCTTATCCCGGTCGTGCATTGCCTTCTCACTTGTACTTTTTTCGCCGTCTCGCGATGCAAGTTCGAGCCAGAAATAGGACTGCTTGTAGTCGACTTGCACACCAAGCCCGAGTCCGTAACAACGACCTAGCCGATATTGAGCAGGGCCATCGCCAGCTTCAGCTGCTGACCGGTAAAGATTAACGGCAGTGGTAAAATCTACAGGAACACCCCACCCCATCTCGTACATTGTCCCAAGGTCGTAATTTGCCGGGACGTTGTGACGTTGCGCTGCGCGCGTAAGAAGTTCTCGGGCTGAGGCATAGTTTTTCGAGACACCTTCTCCATACAGATAGAGTTTTCCCATCTCATAGAGTGCTGGGGTGTAGCCTTGGTTGGCCGACGCCTGAAGTAGCGGAACGCCCTTTGCGAAGTTGCGCGCTCCGACAAAACCAAGCTCGTAGAGACCGCCTGCTATCCATTGAGCTTCTGCATTGCCCTGACTAGCTGCTTTCTCAGCCCAAAAAAGAGAGTTAGCGTAATTTTTAGAAACGCCTTCTCCACTGAAATACATACTCGCAACGCGGGTCTGCGCTTCCGGGTTTCCCAATTCGGCGAGTGTCATCCAGATGCGAAAGGACAAAGCATAGTCTAACCTGTCGTAGGCCCGCTTTGCATCCTGCGCGAGATCGGCCGATGCCACGGATGGCTCAAACGCAAAGCCTGCAACGATAAGCGCAAAAGCGACGAGCTTTGTTGACATGCTATCCCCCGAAGGCAGTAGCCAAGCACATTTCGCGGTGAGATTGCAAATCAGGGGGTGCTCTAGAATAGTTCATTGAACGGCTTGCCAGGCGCGCCTGGCAGCTCATGACCTAGAGTCCCCAATGGGTCGGTAACGGAAGCCGCCACGCATCCTGGAACTGGCCTGTCGAATTGGGCCGCGCTGCGCGAGAGGGTTTGTTTTCCTCGGGAGAGATGGCGGCTTTAGACTGGTGGGATGAGAGCTCGCCTGAGTATGTCACGTACCGGCTTTGCCACGAAGGCATCGCGACCGGACTCCGCCCCGTGGGGCCGGACTCTTTTCGGACTCCTGATTTCGGCCCAAGTATCTATAATCGCAGCGATTTTCGATCTTAGCCGGACTCCGCGGACTGTCCGGCTTCGTGCGTCGACAGTCCGGGAAATGGGATCGTGCGTCCTCGAACGGCGCATCTTGCGCCATATTTTATGATGGCTCAGCGCCTTCGGAAACGAGCGCTGGCGCCTGCCGGTATCGGGTTGGGCGGCCGTTAGCGCTGGCCGGGCCGGCGCGTAATGTGGGGATAGGCGGGCCTCTATCCCCGCTCGTCAGCTCCAGCGCATGGCGCCGAGGGCCAGGGCGACGGCGAGGAGCAGGCCCGCGTCGCGGTTGGAGCGGAACAGGTGCAGGGCCAGGGGGCCGTCGTTGGGCTTCAGCTTGAGCGCCTGCCAGAGCAGATGCCCGGCGAAGAAGGCCCATAGTACATAGAAGGGAAAGCCCAGCCCGGCGATCCAGCCCACGGTGAGGGCGAGGAGGGCGCAAAGGGCGTAGAAGATGGCCACGCCGCGCTTCACCCCGCCGCCGAGGCGCCGGGCGCTGGACTTGATCCCCGCCAGGGCGTCGTCCTCGATGTCCTGGATGGCGTAGATGGTGTCGTAGCCCAGGGTCCAGAACAGGCCCGAGGCATAGAGCACGAAGGGGTGCAGGTCGGCGATCGACCCCTCCACCGCCGCAAAGCCCAGCAGAGCGCCCCAGTTGAAGGTGAGGCCAAGCCAGGCCTGCGGCCACCAGGTGACCCGCTTCATGAAGGGGTAGGCGGCCACCAGTCCCAGCGAGACGACACCGAGGATGATGGCGGCCAGCTTCAGGGTGAGCAGGACGGCGAGCCCGATCAGGCTCATGGCGATCACGAAACCCCAGGCCTGTTTCACGCTGAGCTGGCCGGAGGGGATGGGGCGAAGGGCTGTGCGCGCCACCTTGGCGTCGATGTCGCGGTCGACGATGTCGTTATAGGCGCAGCCCGCCGCGCGCATCACCACCGCGCCGAGGGCGATCTTGATCAGCAGTATCCAGTCCGGCGCCGCCTGGTTCATGGCGCAGGCGAGGGCCACGCCCTGCCAGCCCGGCAGCAGCAGCAGCCATGCCCCTGCCGGCCGGTCGAAGCGGCCGAGCTTCAGCCAGGGCCGCAGCGCGCGGGGCGCGAAGCGGTCGACCCAGTTCTTCGATTCGGCGTCGGGCAGCACGAGGGACATGGTCTTTCCTACCCGATCCAGCCGCCCGATCCACAGCCTTGCCGCGCATACCCCTTCGCAAATCCGTCCAGGCCGCCCATATTGCAATATCAGAAGCGCGGAAGCCCGGCGGATGCAGACCAAGAACCCCTTCCTCGACGAGTTCGCCAAGGCCGTGGAAGGCGCCATGAGCCTGGCCACGAGCGCCGGCGAGGAAGCCAAGACCGCCATGCGGGCCCAGGCCGACCGGCTGGCCACCGAGCTCGACCTCGTGCGCCGCGACGAGTTCGAGGCGCTGAAGGCGGTGCTCACCGCCGAGATCGCCTCCCTGCGCGCCGAACTCGCCCAATCGAGGGGTGGGTTCGCCCCCGCCGCTCGCCCGGTGGACGACGCCGGTTGAGCCTGAAGTCATTTAGCCGTTAGGCTCCTCATTGCCGGGCCTGAGTCGAACCTGCGTCTCCCGCGCAGCGCCGCTCGCCCGAGGGAAGATCGCGTATGGACATCCAGCCGGAAGACGTCGATCTCGGCATCGACCCGCTCGACGTGGTCGAGCACGTACTGACGGCGGAGAACCTCGAGTTCGACCGTACTGACGACGGCGATCTCGCCTTCGCCCTCACCGGCGACTGGAAGGACTACGAGCTGTGGTTCGCCTGGCGCCCGGAAGCCGACTGCCTGCAGCTGTGCCTCTCGCTCGACGTGCGGGTGACCAAGAAGGTGCGCGCCGCGGCCTATGAGCTGGTCAGCCTGATCAACCAGCGCGTCTGGCTCGGCCACTTCGAGGTCTGGGCCGAGGATGGCGAGATCGTCTTCCGCCACGCCATGGCCCTGGCCACCGGCGACCGGCCCTCGCTGGCCCAGGCCGCTTCGATGATCGACACGGCGGTGGAGGCGGCGGACCGCTTCTTTCCCGCCTTCGACTTCATGCTCAAGGGCAAGAACCCCGCCGACGCCATGGCCGCCTGTATGTTCGAGACGGTGGGCCACGCCTAGCGCTAACGATCCGCTCGTCCGGCGAACGCCAGAAGGAGCGGTTTAGGAGTATCATGTCCATCACCCCCATCCTCCTCGTCGGCGCGGGCCGCATGGGCGGGGCGATGCTTGACGGTTGGGCTGGGGTGAAGGCGTTCGACCCCGCCGGGATCGGCGTCCTCGATCCCCATCCCAGCGAGGCCGCAGCCCGCGCCGCCGCTCGCGGCTCCAGCCTGATCCCCGATCCCTCCACAGCTCGCACAGTGCTGCTGGCGGTCAAGCCGCAGATCTGGCGGGAGGCGGCGGCTGAACTGGAGCCCGCTCTGGCGCCGGACGCGGTCATCGTTTCAATCGCCGCCGGGGTGACCGCAACCGATCTGAAGGCGGCCTTCGGCGGGCGGGCTGTGGCGAGGGTGATGCCGACCACGGCGGTGGCCATCGGGCGGGGAACCGCCTCGATCTACGCCGCTGACGCCGAAGCGCGGGCTCGGGCCCATGCCCTGTTCGCGCCTGTGGCCACGGTGGTCGAACTGGAGGATGAGGCCCGCATGGACGCCGCCACGGCGGTTTCCGGGTCCGGCCCTGCCTATCTCTACGCCTTCGTTGAGGCGCTGGAGGCGGCAGGCGTCGCCGCCGGTCTCCCGGCGGGGGAGTCGGCGGCGCTCGCCCGCTCGACGATCCAGGGAGCGGCGGCGCTGATGGCGCAGTCGGGCGTCGATCCGGCGGAGCTGCGCCGCCAGGTCACATCGCCCGGAGGCACGACGGCGGCGGCGCTGGCGGTCTTGATGGGGGAGGGTGGGCTAGAGCCCCTGCTCAACAAGGCCGTGGCCGCGGCGGCGGCGCGGTCGCGCGAACTCGGCTGAGGCCGAGCCGGGTCGCCTCTGGGCTTAATTTGGGACCACTAGACCGGGCCTGTCGGGCAGGGGAGGCGCTGATGCGCAAGCGACGGATCGCAGGGTGGATCGCCATCGGTGTGGCGTTGGCGGCCGGGTTGTGGGTCCGGCCTGATCTCGCCCTGCGCTCCGGCGCCGCGATGACGGCCCAGAACCTCTGCGGAGCAGCCTTCATTCAGGGCGTCGATCCGGACGCGACCTTCCGCGAATTGGTCAAGCCGATGAGCTCGGTCGCCGGCCCGCTTCTGCGCTATCAGGTGGATCGTTCGGGCAAGGCGGTGAACGCCAGCATTCTGGGTTTGCTGGGCGCGCGCTCGCAATGGACCGAAGGTTACGGCTGCCGCCTCGTCTGGGACCGCAGGATCGTCTCCCCCGCGCCTGTGGCCCCCCGCCCGCCCTCGGCGCCGGACGGCTTCGCCCCGCCGAGCTTGGTTGCGCCGGCGGACCCCCTGCTGACCGCTGCCCTCGACGCCGAATTCGCCGAGATGCCCGGCCAGCCGCCGCGCCGCATCAAGGCCGTGGTCATCGTCAAGGACGGCAAGGTGGTGGCCGAGCATTATGCGCCGGGTTTCGGGATCGACACGCCCTTGCTCAGCTTTTCGGTGGCCAAGTCCTTTGGCAACGCCTTCCTCGCCATCCTGGCACGGCAAGGAAAATTGCGAACCGACCAGCCGGTGGGTGCGCCCGAATGGTCCAGGCCCGGGGACCCGCGTGCGACGCTCACCCTCGACGATCTGCTTCGTATGCAGAGTGGATTGAACGCTGCCGAGAGCGGCTCCGGCTTCGACCCGGTATCGCATATGCTCTATGGCGCGGACGATATGGCCCACTTCGCGGCTGGTCATCCGTTGAAGGAGCCGCCGCGCACCCATTTTGAATACACCTCGTCGAACACCCTGATCCTCGACCGGGTGCTTGGCCAGACCATCGGCGGAGGAGCGCCAGGCTTCCGCGCCTTTGCCGACCGCGAGCTGTTCCAGCCCCTGCACATGGATGGGGTGACGCTGGAGTTCGACGGGGCAGGGACCTTCTCCGGATCGGCCTACGTCTACGCCCCGGCCCGCGCCTTTGCTCGCCTCGGCCTGCTCTACATGAACGATGGGATCGCGCCGGATGGTCGCCGCCTTCTGCCGGAAGGCTGGGTCGCCTATTCGCGCCGGTCCACCCTGGGCTCCCCCTATGGCGCCGGCTTCTGGACCGTGGACGGGCCGAGCGATCAGGCCGCCTTCCTGGTGGCGCGCGGCTTTCCGAAGGACGGCTTCTACGCCTCGGGTAACCGAGGCCAGCGAATCTATGTCGTGCCTTCGGAGAGGCTGGTCATGGTGCGGTTCGGTTATTCCACCCCGCCGTCCTTCGGCATCACCGGCGACATGGCTCTGCTGAAGACCGCCATGGAGCGCCTGCACCACACATAGAAAACCCCGCGTCGTTTCCGGCGCGGGGCTTCTTCGGTCAGATCAAGCGTTGCTTAGTAGCAGCGCTCCACTGGGATGTAGCGGCCCGCATAGGGGTCCCAGCGCCAGTGGGTGCGGCAACCGCCGGCATAGCCGTAATAGGCCGGGCCGGCATAGTAGCCGGGAGCGTAGCCGTAGCCGCCGTAGTAGCCATGGTTGCCCGCGACGGCCGCGCCGACCGCAAGACCCAGGATGCCGGCCCCGACCACCGCGCCGGTGCCGTAGCCCCGACCGCCGTGATAACCGCCGTATCCACCATGATAGCCGCCGTAGCCGCCATGATATCCGCCGCGATATTGAGCCGCAGCAGGAGTGGCCGTGGCAAGCGCAGCGCCGCCGAGGGTCAGAGCCACCGCAGCGCCAGTCATCAGTTTCTTCAGCATGAGAACCTCCTCTGGTTCGCCTGGGTTAACGCGCGAGGGCCGCAAAAGGTCTCTACGCTTCAGATCACCGTGCGATAATGAGACTCGCGCCATGAACCTGACCTGAATGGCGTTGATAGGGTTCGCGTTATGAAGCTGGGTGATTGGCGCGTTCCGGCGCTGTTGGTGGTGCTGGTTCTTGGCGCGCTGTTGGCCTGGAGCGCCTCGCATCCGCCGCGGGCGCTGGGCGAGGATGCGCCGGAGACAGCGTTTTCCGCGGCCCGCGCCATGATCGACGACAGGGCCATGGCGGCCAAGCCGCATCCGATCGGGTCGGCCGAAGCGGGGCTGGTGCGCAGCTATCTGTTGCAGAGGATGCAGTTCCTCGGTCTCCAACCGCGCCTGATCACCGGCGAGGCCGTGGAAGTGCCCAAGTGGTTCAAGGGCCAGGTTGCGGTGGGCGGCCGGGTCGAGAACCTGGTCGGCGTATTGAAGGGGACCGATCCCAGCCTGCCCGCCGTGGCGGTCATGGCTCACTCCGACAGCGTCCCGGCCTCGCCCGGCGCGGCGGACGATGCGGCGGGCGTGTCCTCGGCGCTCGAGGCGATCCGTGCGCTCAAAGCCATGGGACGGCACAGGCGCGACGTGGCCGTGGTGATCACCGATGGCGAGGAGGCGGGCCTGCTTGGAGCGCGCGGCTTCTTCGCCTCCGACGACCCCTTGGTGAAGCATATCGGCGAGATCGTGAATCTGGAGGCCCGCGGCGGCGGCGGGCGTGTGGCCATGTTCCAGACCGGCCCGCACGACGGGCCGCACATCGCCCTGTTCGCGCGGGCAGTCGGCAATTCCAACGCCAATTCGCTGACCAGCGAGGTCTATAAATACATGCCCAACGACACGGACTTCACCGTGTCGCGCGACGCTGGCCTGCCCGGTTACAACTTCGCCTTCATCGGCACGGAGTTCGACTACCACTCGCCTTCGTCAACCCCCGAGGCGCTGGACAAGGGCGCGCTGCAGCACATGGGCGACCAGGCGCTGGGCATCGTGCGCGCCTTGGCTGACGCGTCCGCCTTACCCCGGCCCGGCGCCGACGCCGCCTATTCCGACATCCTCGGCCACGGGGTGATCGCCTATCCGGCGGTGCTGGGCGGCTGGCTATTGTTGATCCTCTCGGTGGGAATCGCTGTGGCGGCGACGGTGCGCGGGCAGCGACTGGACGGGGACCGTAGCCTCAGGCCCGGACCCATGCTGTGGGGCGCGGTCGGGACACTTCTGATCTTCATCATCGTCACGGGTCTGCTTTGGGCCGCCGGCCAATTGGCGGAGACGGGCGATGTGGCGCGCCACCGCCGCCTGCTGGCCCAGTACCCCGCTTTCTGTACCGGCTTCATGCTGCTGACCGTGGGGATCGTGCTGTTCTGCGTCGGGCCGGTGCAGCGGGGAAAGGCCTGGACCCTGCTGCGGGGCCTGCGCGAGACCCGCTGGAGTAGCTGGCTCGGCTCGTTTCTGGTCCTGGCCTTGGTCTGTCTCGCGGCGCTGGTCTTGGCCCCGCCGACAGCCATGCTGGTGGAATGGCCCATGCTCGCCGCCGCCCTGATCATGGGCGCTATAGCCCTTAGTGGCGGAAGGTTCGAGGCGCCGACAGCCGTGGCGGCGGTCAGCGTCATCGGCCTGATTGCCGTGGCTCATATGGGCCACTTCGCCGACCAGACCTTCGAGGCGGTGGGTTCTTCGATTCCGGAAATGCTGTCCCTGCTGGTCCTGGCCGTCGTGCCGGTGCTCTATCCGCTGCTGACCGGCTGGGGACGTGCGGGGTGGAGGACGCAGGTCCTGTCGCTGGTGGTGATCGCCTTGGGCGCCGGGTTCGTCGGCTACGCGGCTTTGCACAAGGCCGATAGCGCGCGCACGCCCATGCCGGTGCAGGCCTTCTTCCTGGAGGACAGTGTCACCGGCAAGAGCTGGCGCGCCACCACCCTGGACAAGCCCGATCCATGGACCGCCGGCGTGCTCGGCAAGGGCCGGGCGCAACAGAAGATCGAGGCGCTTAACGCCAAGGTCTGGGCCACGCCCGCCCCGGACACCGACCAGCAGCGGCCTAAATTTGTCTCCAGCCGGGACGGCGACGCCGTGGTGATCCGTGTCATCCCCCAGGCCGGCGGACGCGAACTGCGCATGGCGTTGAAGTCCAGTGCACCGGTGAAGGCCCTCACTGTCGACGGCCAGTCCGCGCCGCTGCTGAAAAAGGCGAACGACCTCTATTATCTGCGCTGGTCCGCGGCGGGGGACGGCGTGACCCTGCGTTTCATCCCCGTAGCACCCGGAGAGCTCAACCTCTACTATGCCGAGATCAAGGACGGCTGGCCCGCAGGGCTGGCGCCGGGGCCGAAGCCGAAGACCATGGCGCCCATGGGATTATCGGACACGACCATCGTGATCGACGAACTGAAAACCAAATGGTGAGGCGGCAGCTCGGCTGAAAACACGCCTGCTGCATCCATCCGCCGCCCCGGCGGCGACTAAGATTCGAACAGGCCCGTTGAGGCCCAAGGATCGAGGAGGCAGCCATGCACGAACACGGATTTGGGTTTTTCGTCTTCAGCTTCTGGTGGCTGATCTTTCCCCTGATGGGCTTCGCGTTCGGTGGGTTTCGCATGTACCTGGCCCATCGCCAGAGCCAGCAGGCGATGGAGATCCTCAAGATGTACGCCCAGCAGGGCAAGGAGCCGCCGCCAGAGGTGATGGCGGCTGTCACCGGCGCACAGACGGGCGCCGGCCCTGCGGGTCCCTATGGCCCCGGTGGCTATGGACCGGGTTCATGGGGCGGGCCCTGGGGCGGCTGGGGGGCGAGCCGTTGGGGCGGCGGTTGGGGTTGGGGCTGGCGCGGCCCGCTGTGGGCCTGGTCGCGCGTGGTGACCTTCGCCGCCATCGCCATCGGCTTCGCGTTCGCCGGCCAGTACTGGGGTAATGTGGACACCGACGCGGTGAAGGCCTTCACCCTGGTATCCATCATCATGGGCGTCCTGGCGGTGGGCTTCGGCATCATGGCGACGATCCATACCCTGATGTCGCGCAGCCCGCCCAAGCTCTGAAATTCGTCGAGATGGGGGGCTGCGCTAATGAGGTCGAGCTCGCACTCGTCGCGCGCGCCAGGGCAGGGTCGGCGCCGGCCTTCTCCGCCCTGGTCCAGCGCCACCAGCAGGCGGTGCGGGCCTTCGCCAGACGGTTGGGGGGAGACCTCGTCGACGCGGACGATCTCGCCCAGGAGGCCTTCGTGACCGCCTGGTCCAGCCTCTCGCGCTATGACGGTCGCGCCTCGTTCCGCTCCTGGGTGTGCGGGGTGGTGTATCGCAAGGCGCTGACGGCCCGCCGGGGTGCGATGCGAGGCATGGGCCGCGACGGCGCCTATGTCGAGAGCCGGGGCTGGGAAGTGACCACGGCCGAGCCCGCCGCCAAGATCGCGCTTCGGCGGGCCATGGGGGAGCTGCCGGTGGATCAGCGCGCGGCGGTGGCGCTCTGCCTGGCGGGCGACTTCTCCCACGGCGAGGCGGCGGAGGCGCTGGGGCTTCCACTGGGCACGGTGAAATCGCATGTGAACCGGGGGCGGGCGAAACTGTTGGAGCTTATCGGAGGTCGCGATGTCTGAACCCGACGCCGATCTGGACCTCGAACTGCGGGCCCTGTTCGAGAGCGACGCGCCGCCCGCGCACGACGCCGACTTCGTGGTGGCCGTGGCCCGCCGCGCCGCGCGCCGCAAACTGATGGGTGAACTGGCCTGGGGCGTACTCACCACGGCGATCAGCGCGCTGATCCTCTGGGCGCTGGGACCGGTACTCCTGCCGGTGCTGCGACCGCTCGGGACCACAGCCCTGATGTTTGCGCCGCTGGTGGTATTCGCCGCCGCCGTGCTGTTCCTGGTCCATCCCAGAAGCGGCGCAGTCTAGCGGTTTCTGACCAAGGCCAAGCCTTACCAAGATTTCATGCCGCGGTTCGCATCCGTTCGGGCATCCAATCTCCTCCTTACCTGTGAGAGCACATTCGGCCGACCGGCCAACAACACTTCAGGAGGTTCTCATGGACAGCATCCTCGTTCCTATCGCCCTTTTCGGGATGATCGCGGCCATCGTCATCGTGCCGCAAGTACTCCGCGCCCGCGAACGCGCGCGGCTGCATGAGACCCTGCGCATCGCCTACGAAAAGGGCCAACCCGTACCGCCCGAGCTGATCGACGTGCTGACCAACCAGCGCGACCTGCCCTCGACGCCCACGGACCGCGCTCAACGGGACTTGCGCGTCGGCATCGTCTGGCTCGCCATCGGCCTCGGCTTCGTCGGTATCGGCGCGGCCTTCTACGCCGGACTCTACAATGTGGGTGGTGCGACAGAGACCTTCGGCACCTTCACGGCCATCGGGGCCATCCCGATCTTTATCGGCCTGGCCTTCATGCTCCTGTCGTGGCTGGGCCGCGGCAAGGCGCGCTGAGCGATCGTTCGGGGGCGATGCACATGGCCGTCGAGGCCGACAATCAGAGCCTGTCGCCGAAGGCGCAGCTCGGAGCCCAGCACGATCTGGAGCTGGCGGCGCTGGCGGCCGGTGGGGATCGGCGGGCCTTCGGGGAGCTGGCCCGCCGCCACGGCTCCGCCGTCCGCGCCCTTCTGCGCCGGATGGGCGCCGAGCCGGCCCTGGCCGACGACCTGGCCCAGGACGCCTTCCTGGCCGCCTTCGAGTCGATCGGCGAGTTCCGGGGCGAGGGGGCCTTCGTCGGCTGGGTCAAGCGCATCGCCGCGCGCCTCTACATCAAGCGCTGGCGCCGCCGCGCGGAACTCGATCCCGTGGAAGGTTCCGACATGGAAGGCTCCGGCGGCGGGGAGGGCGAGGCGGCCCAACGGCTCGATCTCGACGGCGCCATGGCCTTGTTGTCCGAAACCGAGAGGCTGTGCGTCTCGCTCTGCTACGGCGCCGGCCTGTCCCATGCCGAGGCCGCGGCGGCCTTAAAAGCGCCGCTTGGTACGGTGAAATCTCATGTCAAACGTGGTCTGGATAAGCTCAAGCAACGGCTCACGACGCCGGACGCCGGGCTCCACGCCGAATCAGGGAGACGGGCGGGTGTCTGATCCTTCCTTCGAAATGCGGTTGCAGCGGATGTTCTCCGAGCATCCCCACTATCCCGATGCGCCCTTGTTCGCCGCTAAGGTGGAGAATCGCCTGGCGCGGGGCTGGGCCCTCCGGCGTGTGCTGATTGGCGCGGCGGGCATTGTAGGCGGCCTGATCGCCATAGCCCAGATCGCCGGCGCCGGCTTCGGCGCCCGCCTGGACGAACTCGGACGGGTGGCGCGCGGTACGCTCAACGCCATGCAGGTCACCGCCGCCCACCTGCCGGGTCCTCTCGGCGATGTGGGCGCCTTGCCCTTCGGCGGCGAGGTGATCTGGCTGGTGGCGGGGCTGGCGGTCCTGGCCGGCGCCTTCCTGGCCAGCCGCTCGATCCAGGAAATCTAACACCCGCGTTACGGGCGGGGCCGTAATTTCGCCACCGGCGCAAGGCTCCGTCCGCCTCTAGCAGGCGACGCGACATTTGTGCGTCGGCCCTTAGTCCTCTAAGGGGTCGCGTTGCGGGGGGCCGAGCCAGGCGATAGGTTGCCGGTCCCGAACTTGTGGCGGAGCTTAACGACACGTGGCCGACGTTTTTGAAGAGGTCGAGGAGGAGCTTCGCGCTGCTCGTCTGCAGACGCTGTTCCAGCGGGGATGGCCGTTTGCGGCAGGCGCCGTGGTTTTGGCCCTCTTGGTCACCGTCGGCGTGTGGGGTTATGGCAAGCACACCGCCAGCGAACAGGCCAAGGCCTCGCTGACCTACGACCAGGCGCTGCAGTCCCTCGGTACCGGCGATCTCGACGGTGCGGACGGCAAGTTCGCCAGCCTCGCGGCCTCCGCGCCCGCCGGCTACCGCACCCTGGCCCTGATGCAACAGGCCGGCATCCGCGTGCAGAAGAACAAACCGGAGGAGGCCGCGCGCCTGCTCGATCAGGCCGCAAAAGCCGCGCCGGACGACATTCTGGGCGACGCGGCGCGTTACAAGGCGGCTCTGCTGCTGATGGACAACCGCCCCCTGGCCGAGATCGAGACGCGCCTGACGCCGCTGATGGACGACAAGCGCCCCTACCACTTGCAAGCCCGGGAAGCCCTGGCCATGGCCCGGCTACAGGCCGGTCAGGGCGCCGCGGCCCAGAGTGATCTTGGCGTCCTCACCCTGTCGCAGGACGTATCCGACGCCACCCGCCGACGCGCCGAGGCGGCCAAACTGCTGATCGAGTCGGGCTCGGCCAAGGTGTTGCCGGAGGCCGCCAAGGCGACGCCGGCGATCATCCCGCCGCCCGCCGCCCCGCAACTCCCCGCCGCGCTCGCCAATCTCGGAGCCGCTCAATGATCCGCGTTGGCCTCAATGGCCCCAGTTCTTTCCCCAGACGTCTTGCCCTCACCGGTCTCACCGTCGCGGTGATGGCCGGTCTTGGCGGCTGCGCCAACTTCAACACGCCGAAGATCCCGTTCTTCGGCCCGAAGGAGAAGAAGGCTTCGGCCCGCGTGGCCCCCGGTCAGCGCATCCCGGTGCTGCAATCGACCCAGACCCTCACGCCTGCCCCGGCGCTGAAGGGCGTGGACTTCTCGCTGCCCGAGCCCCAGCCCATGGCCCAGTGGCCCGTGCCCGGCGGCAACATCGAGCAGGCGGTGGACCATGTGGTCGCTGCGCCCGAGTTGCGCATCGCCTGGCGCCGCAAGGTCGGCATGGGTATCTCCAAGTTCACCCACATCATGGCTCCGCCGGTCATCGGCGACGGTCATATCTTCATGCTCGACGGCCGGGCCCAGGTGGCGGCCCTTGACGCCGCCAATGGCCACGAGCTGTGGCGCACCGACCTGTCCATCAAGAAGGGGCCGGACCGCGAGGCCTTCGGCGGCGGCGTCGCCTATGCCGATGGCGTGATCTACGTCTCGTCCGGCTATCGCTTCGTCGCGGCGCTCGACGCGCGGACCGGCAAGGAGCTGTGGAAGGTGGTCACCTCATCGCCCGTGCACGGTGCGCCCACCGTGGCGGGCGGCAAGGTCTATGTCATCGACGTGGTGGACCAGCTTCAGGCCTATGACGCCAAGACCGGCGCCTCGGCCTGGACCTACCAGCCACTGGAAGAGCCGGCGCGGATGCTGATCGCCTCCAGCCCCGCCGTGCTGGGCGAGCAGGTAGTGGCGCCGTTCGCTTCGGGCGAACTTGTGGCGGTCTCCGCCGCCAACGGCAACGATCTATGGACGGACGTGCTCTCGCTCACCAACCGCAACAACGCCTTGTCGGAGATCCGCGACATCGCCGGCCGCCCGGCCATCTATCGCGGCATGGTGTTCGCCGGCAGCCACTCGGGTGTGCTCGGTGCTGTGGACCTGCGCACCGGCCAGCGCGCCTGGTCGCTGCCGCTGGCCATGATCTCCTCGCCTTGGCCGGCCGGGGACGTGGTCTATGCCATGGGGCAGGGGGGCGACCTCGTCTGCGCCGCGCGCGACTCCGGTCAGGTCTACTGGATCAAGCGGCTGAACGAGAACCTGCGCAAGAAATTCCGCCAGAACTGGTCGGGGCCGATCCTGGCCTCGGGCCGCCTGATCATCGTCTCGGACAAGGGTGAGTTGCTCGCCCTCGACCCGAAGACCGGCAAGGAAGAAAAGAACCTGCGCCTCGGCGCCGGCAGCTTCCAGACGCCGATCGCCGCCAACGGCCTGCTCTACGTGCTGGCCGACAATGGCGAGCTGATCGCGATTCAATAGGAAAGCCACGATGGCGCTGAAACTCGCCATCGTCGGGCGTCCCAACGTCGGCAAATCGACGCTGTTCAACCGACTGGCCGGCAAGAAGCTGGCCATCGTCAACGACCAGCCGGGCGTCACCCGCGACCGACGCACGGCGGACGGCCGTCTGGGCGATCTCGAGCTCGAACTGATCGACACGGCCGGCTTCGAGGATGTGGACGACGAGAGCCTGGAATCGCGCATGCGTATCCAGACCGAGCGGGCCATCGACGACGCCGACATCGCCCTCTTCGTGGTGGACGCCAAAGACGGCGTGACGCCGCTAGACCGCATCTTCGCCGACCTGATCCGGCGACGGAACAAGCCGGTGGTGCTGGCCGCCAACAAGGCCGAGGGCAAGGCCGCCGACCTCGGCGCCGCCGAAGCCTTTGCGCTCGGTCTGGGCGAGCCGGTGCTGATCTCAGCCGAGCACGGCGAGGGCATGACCGACCTGTTCCACGCCATCCTCGCCGCCGGCGTGCCCGAGCCTGAGGTCGAGGAAGAGGACGAAGAGAATAAGCCCGTCCGTATCGCTATCGTCGGCCGGCCGAACGCCGGCAAGTCCACCCTGGTCAACCGGCTGATCGGCGAGGATCGCCTGCTCACCGGACCCGAGGCCGGGATCACCCGCGACAGCATTTCGGTGGACTGGGACTGGGAGGGCCGTCCCATCCGCCTTGTGGACACCGCGGGTCTGCGCAAGCGCGCCCGCGTGCAGGAGGAGCTGGAGAAGCTCTCCACCGCCGATACCATCCGCGCCATCACCTTCGCTGAGGTGGTGATCTTGGTGATGGATGCCGATAACGCCTTTGAGACCCAGGACTTGCAGATCGCCGACCTGGTGGAGCGCGAGGGGCGGGCCCTGGTCTATTGCCTGGCCAAGTGGGATCTCGTCACCGATCCCAACACCAAGCTGGCCGAGCTGAAGGAGACCGCCGAGCGAATGCTGCCGCAGCTGCGCGGCGCCCCCCTGATCGCGCTCTCTGCTGAGACGGGGCGGGATGTGGAGCGGCTGATGCCCGCCGTGCTGCACGCCTACAAGACCTGGTCGGTGAAGGTGAAGACCCGCGACCTCAATGACTGGCTGGCCATGGCCACCCAGCGCCACCCGCCGCCCGCCGTGAACGGCAAGCGTATCAAGCCCAAATACATGGCCCAGCTGAAGGGCCGCCCGCCGACCTTCGTCCTGTTCGCCAGCCGCGCCGACCAGTTGCCTGAGCAATACCGCCGCTATCTGGTCAACTCGCTGCGCGAGAGCTTCGATATGCCCGGCACCCCGATCCGGGTGACGATCAAGTCGAACAAGAACCCCTATGCGGACGAGGCCGACGGCAACCGGTCGGTCAAGAATCTCCCCAAGTACCCGACCAAGCGCAAGCCGCAGCCCGTGGTCTTGCCGGAGGGCATGGAGCCCGAGCCCAAGCGACCGCTGAACCGCGCCGCCGTGCCCGATGCGCCGTTAGAGCCCGCGCGGGCGAAGAAGCCGGCGGCGAAGAAGCCTCCGGCCTCGTTCAAGGTTGTTGGTAAAGGCAAGTCCAACGCCGGGGCTAAGACCAGCAAGAAGACCGCGGCTGTTGCGCGCAGCAAGGCCACGCGCGGGCAGCTGCGTACGCCCACCACGCACAAGCTTCGCAAGCCGACGACGCGCAAGTCGACTCCTCGGCCCCCGCCTAAGCGCTAGGCCTCGATCGGCACGCGCCTGCCACGATGGGTAGGGCGGGGCGGAGGGCGAAAGAAGAACGGGACCGACGCATAGTCGTCGAACGTGGCCGTGTTGGGCATGCGGTTGGTGCGATGCCCTTGGCGCAGGAGCCAGCCATGCTCCACCGCCCGCGCCTGCTGCTCCAGATTCATCCGATCCCAGGCCTTGAGCGGTAGGCGATAGCGATAGGCGAGCCCGGTGAGATAGCCGCCGCTAAACGCCACCGCCGCCCAGCTGAAGAGCGTGCGCAGGGGATGCATCTGGAATTGCCAGACGTGGGTCATTTCGTGGATGAACCAAGCCTGCATCTCGACACCCTCGGCGGAAAAGTCCTTGGTGCGGCTGGGAAAGACCATCCAGCGGCCCACCACGAAGGCGAAGCCGAACGTCGGGGCGCCGGTGATTACCCGCACGCCCTTCAGGCGCAGTTCGTCGCCGAACAGGAAGGCGAGAGCCGACTCTCCCGGCGTCAGGCGTCGTACGCGCAATCTGTCTCCCCCCGACCTACTCGTCGCCGAGCTTATGCTCGACCACCTGCAAGGCGTCGGCCAGGCGCATCTTGGCGGAGCCTGGCTTCAGCGGCAGTTGCTGGCTCTCGTGCGCCGCCCAGCCGGTCAGAGTTACGATCTCGAAGGTGGCCGGGATGCGACCGTCGGGCAGGCCGAAGCGCTCGGCATAGACCTCCGCCGCGCGGGCCAGTACGCCGCGGGTAAGGGGCGTGCGTGGCCGCTCGACCAGCATGTTGGTCTCGCCCATGGCGCGCAGGTCGGCCATCAGCTTGATCGGGTGGTCATAGCGTACGGTCACCCGGTCCACGTCCGCCACCGGCAGGGTGAAGCCAGCGCGCTGCAACAACGCCGCGCCGTCGAAGCCGTCCGCAAAGGGCGAGACGCGCAGGCCCGCCCCGGCGCCGGTCTCGCTCTCGGCGATCAGCAGGGATTGGCGAAGTTCGGTCAGGGTCGCGCCGCCGAACATGGCGCCTAGAAATAGCCCGTCCGGCTTCAGCGACCGCCTGATCTGGACCAGCGCGCCGACAAGGTCGTTGGTCCAATGCAGGGAGAGTAAGCTGACGACGAGGTCGAGACCCTGTTCGCGGAACGGCAGATGTTCCTCATCCGCGACGAGGCGTGGAGCAGAAGCACTGCGAAGCCGTGCAGGGGAGGCGCCGGCCTGGATCAACGTCCCGACCTGTTCCGGCGACACGAGTCCCGCCATCAACCCCGGCGCGCCGCCAAGCTCGACCGCCAGTGGAAAGCGTCGCAATATGGCGGCGAGACGGTCGGCGGCGTCTTCCGCCGCGCGGCGGTGCAGGAAGTCGGCGCCGGCGAAACTCGTCGCAGAGCGGTCCAGCCGCCGGCGGCGAAGCGTCCGATCGAACAGGAGAGGCGGGGCGGACATGCGACGGCTAGATGCGCTCTTGCGGGGCGAGGCCGCAACCGCCTTGTTCGGCCATGCGGTCGCCGGAATGGCGCGGCGCGCGCGTGTCGGCCTCGGCCAGGCCATCGATCTTGTCCTGCCCCCGCTCGCTCTGGACGAAGGAGAACGCCCTCAGAGCGTCGGGCTGACCGCCGCCGCCTGGACGCGGATCACCTTCATCGACGGGCCGGTGTGCGACGGTTGCGGGGCGCCGTTTCCCTACGGTCTCGGCCCTGGCGCGCTCTGTCCCGCCTGTATGGCGCAGCCAAGGCGGATCAGTCGTGCGCGGGCGGCGTGCCTTTACGATGAGCACTCGCGCGACCTGATCCTGAAGCTGAAGCACGCCGACCGCACCGACCTTGCGCCGCTGTTCGCGCGCTGGCTTTCGCGGGTGGCGGCCGAGTTGCTCGCTGAGGCCGACGTAGTCTGTCCCGTGCCGCTGCATCCGCGCCGCCTGCTGGCCCGGCGCTATAATCAGGCGGCGGAGATCGCGCGGCCGCTGGCCAGGCTGGCGGGTACGGCCTATCGCCCCGACCTGCTGGTGCGTACCCGAGCCACCTCGACCCAGGGCGGCAAGTCGGGCCGTGGGCGGCGGGAAAACGTCCGAAACGCCTTCGCTGTCTCGCCCGTCGCCGCGCGCCATGTGGTCGGCAAGCGCATCCTGCTGATCGACGACGTGCTGACGACGGGCGCCACGGCCAATGCCTGTGCAAGGGCTCTGCTCAAGGCAGGCGCGATCGCGGTAGACCTTGCCGTCGTGGCCAGGGTGCGCGAAAGCGGAACAGAGCCTATATGAGCGCGCTTCGGCCTTGTCGGGCCTTTCTGGATTGAACCATGCCGTCGATCACCGTCTATACCAAGCCGCTTTGCCCCTACTGCGCGCGGGCGATGAACCTGTTGAACCACAAGGGCGCCAAGTTCGACGAGATCGAGGCGGCCTGGGATCCGGACAAGCGCAAAGAGATGCTGTCCAAGTCCAACGGCAAGACCACCTATCCACAGATCTTCATCGGCGAGACCCATGTGGGCGGCTGCGACGACCTGATGGCGCTGGATCGTGCAGGCGAGCTCGACAAGCTGCTGGCGGCCTAACCATCCATGCATCGCATCGCTCTGATCCAGACCCGCACACCGGACACCCAGGCCGCGGCCCTCGCGGAGCTGGAGCCGATGGTGCGTTCGGCGGCGGCGGGCGGCGCAAAGCTGATCGCCACCCCGGAGGGCTCCAACCTGCTGCAACGCAATCGCGAGAAACTGCAGGCGACGCTGTGCGGGCCGGCTGAGGACGTGGCGGTGCTCGGACTGCAGGCGCTGGCCAGGGAGCTAGGTGTCGAAATCCTCATCGGCTCGGCCCTGGTACGGCGCGAGGACGGGCAGGGGGCCAACCGGGCCTTCTTCATCCGCGCGGACGGCAAGATCGCCGCCACCTACGACAAGATCCACATGTTCGACGTCGATCTGCCCACGGGCGAGACCGCACGCGAGAGCCAGCTCTACACGCCGGGCGAAGAGGCGCAGGTGGTGGATACGGCCATGGGTCGGCTCGGCCTCACCATATGCTACGACGTGCGCTTTCCGGGATTGTTCCGGGCGCTGTCGCGGGCGGGAGCCGAGATCATCGCGGTGCCGGCCGCCTTCACCCGCCCCACCGGCGAGGCGCACTGGGAGATCCTGCTGCGCGCGCGCGCCATCGAGTGCGGCTGCTATATCATCGCTCCGGCCCAGGGCGGCCTGCATGCCGACGGGCGCGGCACGTGGGGCCGTTCCACCGTCATCGGGCCGTGGGGCGAAATCGTCTCCAGGCTGGACCACGACGAGCCGGGCGTCTTGTTCGCCGATATCGACCTCGATGCCTCCGCCAAGGCCCGCAACGCCATCCCGGCGCTCAAGAACGAGCGCGCTTTCACCGGACCCGCGCTTTGATTCGCTACGCTCTGGTGTGTAGGCACGCGCATGAGTTCGAGGGTTGGTTCGGATCTTCGACCGACTATGACGACCAGGCCGCGCGGGGCCTGGTGGAATGCCCCACCTGCCGGTCGCCCGAGGTGAGGAAGCAGATCATGGCCCCAGCCGTGGTGGGCACAAAGGGCTCCGCCCACGCCGATATCCCGGCTCCCGCCCGCACCGTGGTGATGGAGGCCATGGGCAAGATCCGCCGCCACGTGCAGGACAATTTCGACTATGTGGGCGACGCCTTCGCCAAGGAGGCGCGGGCCATCCACGATGGGACCAGCGAGGATCGCGGCATCTATGGCGAGGCCAAGCCCGCCGAGGTTCGTGCCCTGCATGAGGACGGCATCCGCGTCGCACCCCTGCCGCCCGATCCCACCGAGCTGAACTGACAAGCCTCTGAACCTGTGATGAATTTGGCTCGCGTCGCTTCGCCGCGCGGGCGAAAGGCAGAGGGCGCTTTCGCCTGTCGCGATCAGCCGCTATCGCTGTTGCGGGGCATCTTCGTTTCCAGTGAGAGTACAGCGTGCCTAGCCATCGCATCGTCGGCAGCGAAGTCGGCCGCCGCACCACACCGGGTAACGGCTCGATCCGCATGATGGGTCGGTCACGCAAACGCAAGCTGAGCTTCTGGGGCCTGCTTTTTGCGCCCCTGGTCCTGCTCGCGGGCGGTGTGACCGCCGTGGTGATGTGGCCGTTCCGCTAAGCGTCTAGCGCTGGGTCGTGAAGATCATCGGCCGGGCGTTCAGGTCCTTGTCCAGGTCTCGCCGCTGGTTATCGAAATAGAGCCGCCAGCGCTCTCCGGTGAGGGTATCGGCGCTCCGGATCGCCTCCTTGTCGATGAAGATGTAGCGACCTTGATAGGCGCCGCTGACGGGCGCATGCGTCTTCATGAAGATGCGCTCCAGATCTCCGGCGCAGGCCTCGATGCCCGAACTGCCGCGCACCAGCACCGTGAACGTCCCATCGCCGCCCATCCGCCAGCAGACGCCCGGATCGCGCGGCGCGTGGACGTCGTGCTGGCGCTGCCAGATTTCCCAACCCGTGAACCCGACAAAGGCCAGGACCAGGACGGCGGCGACGATACGGAACACGCCCTGGTTCATGGGCTCAGGCCTCCCGCCGCACGGCGATCATGTAGTTGATGCCGCAATCGTCGGACCGCGACCAGCGATCGGCGAGAGGATCGTAAGAGACGCCGAACGGCCCATCGACGCTCAGGCCCGGCCCTCTGGCCATGGCGATCAGTTCGTCCGGCGTCAGGAATTTGCGCCAGTCGTGCGCGCCCTTGGGTAGCCAGCCAAGTACGTATTCCGCGCCGATCTTGGCGAAGGCCAGCGAGCGCAGGGTCCGGTTCAGGGTGGCGACGATCATCAGCCCGCCAGGCGCCAGCAGGCGCGAACAGTCGGCCAGATAGGCGGCGGGATCCGCAACGTGCTCGATCACCTCCATGTTCAGCACCACGTCGAAGGGCGTTTCGGCCGCCTCGATCAGCGCCTCGGCGGTGGAGGCGCGATAGTCGATCGCCAGCCCGCCGCGCTCCGCATGCACCCGCGCCACGCCGATGTTGCGTTCCGACGCATCGACGCCGGTGACCGAGAAACCCAGCCGGGTCATGGGCTCGCAGAGGAGTCCGCCGCCGCAGCCGATGTCGAGCAGACGTAGCCCCTCGAACGGACGCACCTTCTTCCCATTCCGACTGAACCGCGCCAGCGCCTGTTCGCGGATCAGGCCGAGCCGGATCGGGTTGAATTTGTGCAGCGGGGCGAACTTGCCGTGCGCATCCCACCACTGGTCGGCGACGGCGGAAAACCGCGCCACCTCGGCCGGGTCGATGCTCGATGCGGCGACGCTCATGGATCCTCGCAAGCTTGGGGCTTTCATCCCCTGTAACGCCCGTATAGAACGCCCCGCTTGCGCCGGACAGGGTTTCAACGCCCCGCCCGCGCAAGCTCGTTCCCGCGGAGACCCGCTTGACCCGGCTGGTGATGAAATTCGGCGGCACGTCCGTGGCCGACATGGAGCGGATCGCTCGCGTCGCGCGCCTGGTCGCGGCCGAAAAGGCGGCGGGCCATGAGGTCGCCGTCGTCGTCTCGGCCATGGCCGGTCGCACCAACGAACTTGTCGCCTGGACCGACGCCGCCGGCCGCGCCGCGCCCGGCCTACCCGAGTCCGATGACGAGTACGATGTGGTGGTCGCCTCCGGCGAGACGGTCACCGCCGGCTTGCTGGCCATGACCCTGCGCGCCATGGGCCATTCGGCGCGCTCCTGGCTCGGCTGGCAGATCCCGATCCTGACCGAGGACGCTCACGGCCGCGCCCGTATCGAGGACATCCCGGCCGATGCCCTTGGCGGCGCCATAGACGGCGGCCAGATCGCCGTGATCGCCGGTTTCCAGGGTGTGACGACGGGCGGGCGCATCACCACCCTCGGCCGGGGCGGCTCTGATACCTCCGCGGTCGCCATTGCCGCGGCGCTGAAGGCTATCCGGTGCGACATCTATACGGACGTGGACGGGGTCTATACCACCGACCCGCGCATCGAGAGCAAGGCTCGACGCCTGGCGCGCGTCTCCTATGAGGAGATGCTGGAGATGGCGTCCCTCGGGGCCAAGGTGCTGCAGACCCGGTCGGTCGAACTCGCCATGGCCAATAACGTGGCCGTGCGTGTGCTATCCAGTTTTATCGAGCCCGGCGAGGCCGGTCCGGATACCGGAACCATCGTCTGCGACGAGGAGGAGATCGTGGAAAAGCGGATCGTCAGCGGCGTCACCTATAGCCGGGACGAAGCCAAGATCACCCTGCTGGGCCTGCCGGATAAACCGGGCGTGTCCTCCAAGGTGTTCTCCGGCCTCGCCGACGCCAATGTGAATGTGGACATGATCGTTCAGTCGCGGGCGCGGACGTCGGAGACCGCCAACATGACCTTTACGGTCGGGCAGCGCGACGCGGCCCGGGCGCTGGAGATCATCCGCGGCATTCAGGGCGAGGTCGGCTTCGAGGACGCCCAGGTAGACACCGACGTGGCCAAGGTCTCCGTCATCGGCGTGGGCATGCGCAGCCACACCGGCGTGGCCAAGACCATGTTCGGCGCCCTGGCCGAGCGCGGGGTCAATATCCAAGTCATCTCCACCTCCGAAATCAAGATCAGCGTTCTGATCGAGGCCGCCTATACCGAACTCGCCGTGCGCGCCCTGCACGCCGCCTACGGCCTCGATAAGGTGAGCTGAAGCCTCTCCAGCGTTGCATTCGGCGCTGACGCGTGACAACGTCCGGCTGTCAAACCAGCCGGGGGGCTTTCAATGTCTATGATCTCACGTCGGTGGGCGGCCTTGCTCGCCTGCGGACTTCTCTCCGCCTGTGCGACCGAGACGACACAGATGCCGGCCGTGGCGTCGGCCGATGTCGATGCAGAAGCCCAGAAGCAGGCCGACCTGGCGCTCAAACTGCGCATGGACGATCAGACCCGCGTGCTGGCGGTCGCCTATCGCCTGATGACGGCCAACGCCGAGCTTTGTCCGTCGTCCAAGCCGACCCTGGGTCTTTCCGTCACCACAATCGACGGCATGCCTAAGCCGATGCGCGCCGCGGCCAGCCGCAGTCTTGGTCTTACCGCCGCGCCGACCGTGATCTGGATCCCACCCGACGGGGCGGCGGACAAGGCGGGGCTCAAGGCCGGCGACAGGGTCGTCGCTGTGGCGGACTGGACGGTGACGCCGGATTCAGCAGGCCAGAGGGGCATCGAACAGCGGTTGACCAACCTCGGTCCGGGCGACGTGAACCTGAAGGTCGCCGGACCGGAGGGCGAGAGGTTGACGACCCTGCATCCGGTCATGTCGTGCGGCTACTCCATCGCCATCGCCGACCTGGACGAACCCAATGCGGCGGCGGACGGCAGCCATATCGTCGTCAACCGAGGCATGCTGCGCTTCGTCAAAAACGACGATGAACTCGCCCTCATCATCGCGCACGAATTGGCCCATGACAGCGAGCGGCATATTCGGTCCAAGCAGGCCAACGCCACGGCGGGTCTGGTGGCGGGCGGGGCGGTGGATGTCCTGTTCGCCCTCGGCGGCATCAATACCCAGGGCGCCTTCATGCGCGCGGGTCAGGCGGCGGGCGCCGGCTTCCACTCGGTCGAGTTCGAGGCGGAGGCTGACTATGTGGGCGTCTATTACATGGCGCGCGCCGGCTACAATACCGAGGGTGTCGAGGACTTCTGGCGCCGGATCGCCGCCGAGCATTACAATACGATCTTCGTGAAGAACGACCACCCCACGGCGCCGGCGCGATACCTGTCCATCGCCCGGGCCCGCACGGAGATAGACGCCAAGCGCAAGGCGGGAACGGCGCTGACGCCCGAGCGCAAGAAGGCGGGCGGCCCGCCGGCCGACAAACCCGCTTCAGCAACATCCGCCGCCGAAACGAAGGCAGCCGCCTGAAGTCGGGTCCTGGCCGATCAGCCGGCGCCGCTTTACGCATCGCCCGGCGATGGCGTAGATTCAAGGCGACCTTGACTGCGAGAGGGCCGAAAATGGCTGAGGCGAGGCCGCCGAAGAAGAGCGAGACGATCGAAGTGCGCCTGCCATACGAGGCCAAGGCGGCGTTCGCGGCGCGCTGTCAGGCCGAAGGCCGCACGGTAAGCGAGGCCGTACGCGGCTATATCAATACCCAGCTGGCCGCCCAGGCCGGACCGGCCAAGGGGTTTCGTCTAAACGGCTGGCAGGTCGTGGCGGCCGCTTTGATTGGACTGGCCGTGGGCGGCGTCGCCGCGCCGACCCTCGCCCATCCGGCGAGCGACCCGCGCGCTGCGTTCGACCGGCTCGACCGCAACCATGACGGCGTGATCAGCTTCGACGAATTCCTCCGCCACTAGTGTATGCGCAGGAGGAAACGATCCGGTTGCAGGCTGAACCAGGTCCAGGGCTTGTAGAAGGCGGAACCCGGCTTCCAGGCGGCCACCACCAGTTCGGCTTGGCCTAGCACGTTCTCCGTCGGCAGGAAGCCGCCCCCGACCTCGCGCGGCCAACGGCTGTCCAGCGAATTGTCGCGATTGTCACCCATCATGAAGTACTGGCCGGCCGGGACCACATAGACGCCAGTGTCATCGCCTTCACGGTTGGGGCCTCCATCATAGAGGATGTGGCTTGATCCATCCGCCAGCTGTTCGCGAGTCTCAAGCACGGGCCGCGCCGAATCGTCGTGATCCTGCGTCAGCCTCTGCGGCGTCTGAACCAGCGGCTGGCCGTTCACGAACACCGTACCCTGCCTCACCTGCACCCGGTCGCCCGGCAGGCCGATCAGCCGCTTGACCCATATCTGGGACGGGTCGCGGGGCAGGCGGAACACCACCACGTCGCCCCGTCGCGGTGCGCGACCGAACAGCCGTCCGTGCAGGAAGGGCAGGTCGATGGGGGGCGAGGCCCCGCTCCAGCCATAGGCGAACTTGGAGACGACGATGTAGTCGCCGGTCACGAGCCCCGGCTCCATCGACGAGGAGGGAATGGTGAAAGGCTGAAACAGCGTCGTGTGCAGCACCACGACGGCGAGGACAGCGACGCCCGCGGTGCGGAGCAGATCGATCAGCTCGTCGGAAAGCTGTCGGCGGAACTTCGATGGGCTTGCGGCGGTGGTAGCGTGGTCAAGGTCGGTCATGGGAACGACGGAGCGGGCCGAGCTCGCATCCGGCAACCGATGTCGTGTCCGGACACAGATCAAAGCTGTCCGGACGTTCCTCGCACAGCGGTTTGCGCTAAGACCGGCGCCAGCCAAGGGAGGACGCGTTGACCGCGCTCGCCGATCAACTCAGGCCCTGTGGGCCCATCATCGACGCCAAGGCGGCGGCGCGGGCGCACGAGGCCGTGGGCGGGGTGGCGGGCGAGGCGTGGCCGGCGCTGGCGCCGATCCTCGCCGCCTCGCCCTATCTCGCTAAGTTGGCGGTAAGGCGGCCGGACAGGCTGGCGCTCATCCTTGCAGAGTCGCCTGACGTCCGGCTGACGGCGATCCTTTCCCAGGCGCGCGCCGTGGCGGAATCCGACCTCGACGCCGTCAAGCGAGGGCTGCGTCTGCTGAAGGCTGAGCTGCATCTGCTGACCGCGCTATGCGATCTCGGGGCCGTCTGGGATCTGGATCAGGTCACCGGCGCCCTCACTGACTTCGCCGACGCCACTTTGCACGCGGCCTTGAATGCGGCGGCTAACGAAGCGGTCGAGCGCGGGAAGATGCGAGTGGTCGGGCAGGGTATCGGCGCTCCGGTCCCCGCCTTCTTCGCCTTGGCGCTAGGCAAGCACGGGGCGGGGGAGCTCAACTATTCCTCCGACATCGACATCTCGATCTTCTACGATCCCGAACGCCTGCCGGTCGCCCAGGGTGTGGAGCCTCAGGCCCTGGCCTTGCGCCTCACCCAGACCATGGCGGCCGTGATGCAGGAGCGCACCGGAGACGGCTATGTGTTCCGCGTCGATCTGCGTCTGCGCCCCGACCCCTCGTCCACCCCCGCCGCCCTGCCGGTCGATGCGGCGTTGGAATATTACGAGAGCGTCGGCCAGAACTGGGAGCGGGCGGCCATGATCAAGGCGCGGCCCTGCGTCGGCGATCTCGAAGCCGGCGCGGCTTTCGTCACCGAGCTTCAGCCCTTCATATGGCGGCGCAATCTCGACTATGCCGCCATCGCCGATATCCAGTCGATCAAGCAGCAGATCCATGTGGCGCGCGGACTAGAGGAGGGCCGGCTGAGCGCGCCCGGCGCCAATCTCAAGCTCGGCGTCGGCGGTATCCGCGAGATCGAATTCTATGCCCAGACCCAGCAGCTAATCGCCGGCGGCCGCGATCCCTCTCTGCGCGCTCCGAGGACCATCGACGCTCTTGCCGCCCTCGCCGACGCAGGTCACGTCACACCTACCGCGGCGCGCGAGCTGACCGAAGCCTATGGCAAGCTACGCGCCTGGGAGCACCGGGTGCAGATGCTGCACGACGAGCAGACACATGTGCTGCCCGCCGCCGTGGCCGAGCGCAAGCGCGTGGCGGCCCTGTCCGGCTTCGTCAGCTTGCGCCCCTTCGACGCCGCCGTGACCGCCGTACTGAGGCGGGTGAACCGGCGTTATGGCGAGCTGTTCGCCGAGGCCGAACCCCTGTCCTCGCGCTTCGGCAGCCTGGTGTTCACGGGGGTGGAAGACGATCCGGAAACCCTGTTCACCTTAGGCCGCATGGGCTTCAGCCAGCCCGAGCGCGTCTCCGCCACCATCCGGTCCTGGCACCACGGGCGGATCAACGCCACGCGGACGGAGCGGGGACGTGAGCTGTTCACCCGCCTCGCCCCGCGCCTGCTCGAGGCAGCCAACGCCACCGGAGCGCCGGACGCAGCCTTCAACCGCTTCGCTGACTTCTTCGCCGCGCTTTCTTCGGGCGTGCAGATTCAGTCGCTGTTTCTGGCCGAGCCGAAGTTCTTCACGCTGATGGTGGAGGTGATGGCCTTCGCCCCGCGCCTTGCGCGAACGCTGGCGCGCCAGCCCGCCGCTCTCGACGCCTTGCTCGACGGTAATTTCTTCGAGCCGCTCGACAGCGGGGACTTCACAGACCTCGAACAGGCCGTGGGCGGCGCGGGCGGGTTCGAGCCGGCCATGGACTCCGCGCGCCGCGCCCACCGGGAGGCGGCCTTCCGCATCGGCGTGCAGGTGATGGCGGGCTCGATGGATGCCGCCGCCGCGGGCCGCGCTCACACCGCCCTGGCCGACGCCTGCATCCGGTCCCTGGCGACCGTATCAATGGCCGAGGCGGAGCGGATCGGCGGCGCCTTTCCCGGCGATGTGGCGGTGGTGGCGCTGGGCAAGGCCGGCTCCAGGGAGATGACTGCCCGCTCGGACCTCGACCTGATGACCCTCTATCGCGCCGATGCGCCCGACGCAGTCTCGGCGGGCAAGGGGTGGGGCGCCGAAACCTTCTACGCCCGCTTCACCCAACGCCTGACTACCGCTCTGTCGGCACCCACAGCGGAGGGCGAGCTCTATCCGGTGGATCTGCAGCTGCGTCCCTCCGGTTCGGCGGGGCCGGTGGCGGTAAGCCTCACAGGGTTCGAGGGTTATTACGCACGCGAGGCCGAGACCTGGGAGCTCCTCGCCCTATCGCGCGCACGGGTGGTGTGGGCTACGAACGCAACCTTCGCCGATACCGTCGCCGCTGCGGTGCAAACCGCGCTTCGCCGACCGCGTGACCGAGAGGGACTTGCCGAGGATGCGCTGGAGATGCGGGTCCTGATGAGCCAGGAACGTCCGCCCTCGGGCTTCTGGGACATGAAACTCGGCGAGGGCGGGCTGGTGGATATCGAGTTCGCCGCCCAGACGGCCCAGGTAGCCTACGCCTCGGCCGGCGGACCGCTGCACACCAATACCGGCGAGGCGTTGACGGCTCTCAAGGCGCGCGGCCTCATCGCCGATGGAGCGGCCGACGCCCTCTACGCCGCCTGGGTGTTGCAACAGGATCTTAGCCAGGTGCTGAAGGTGGCGCTGGCGGACGACGCCGACCCGCTCGAAGAACCCAAGCGTTTCAAGGCCATTCTTGCCCGTGCGGGCCATGCCCGAAGCTTCGCGGCGCTGGAGAAGACCCTGAGCGAACGGCGCCTGGCGGCCCATGCGGCGTTCCGCGTCACCCTGGAGGCGATCCGCCGCGCCGGAACCTGAGCGCCGCGCCGTTGAAGGATGGACCATCCTCTTTTTTGGGAGACCCCGCATGTCCATCCGCACCTTCGCCGTAGCCGTTTTGGCCCTGACCAGCGCCCTCGCCCTGACCTCCGCTGCCGACGCTCAGGGCGCACGCCCGGGCCGCGCCGACGCTAACGGCGACGGCAAGATCAGCCTGCAGGAATTCATCGCCCAGCGCGGCAGGATCTTCGACCGCATCGACGCTAACCACGACGGCCAGATCACCGCCGACGAGGTGAGCGCCTTTCAGGGCCATATGGAGAATGCCCGCGCCGGGGCCATGATCCGCTCCGGCAAGGATCGTCCCGAAGGCGGGCGGCAGATCGAACGCCTCGCCAAGTTGACGACCACCGGCCCCGTGACCCGCGCCCAGTGGGACGCGATGCTGACCAAGCGCTTTCAGAAGCTGGACACGGCCGGAACCGGCTACATCACCATGGATCAGATGCGTCCCCGCCAGGCCGCTATGGACATGCCCATGCCGCCCTCCGCTTCGCCGCAATAGGCTTGTGGCGTGAACCCTGCCGGTTCATTGCGTATTCAGGGCCTGGCCGTCACATCGGCGATCAGGGTGCGGTCGTTTACGCCGCAGCTCCAGGCAGAGAAGACGAGGCAGGGTTTGACCACGCCGGTCATCGATCCGGATGCGGAACTGATCGAGCGCGTAGGGCGTGGCGATCCGGCCGCGATTCAGGCCCTGATGGCGCGCAAACTGTCGCGGATGCTGGCGCTCGCCCGGCGCATGCTCGGCGATCCCACTGAGGCGGAGGACGTGGCGCAGGAGGTGTTCCTGCGCGCCTGGAAACAGGCCCGCGTCTGGACCCCGGGCGCCGGAAAGTTCGACACCTGGATGCACCGGGTGGCGCTCAACCTCTGCTACGACCGCCTGCGCCGCCGCCGCGAGGACGTAATGGCCGAGCCGCCGGAGCAGGCCGACCCCGCCCCGAGCGCCGAGACGGGCCTGATGGCGGGCGCTGTGGCGGATCGGGTGCGCACCGCCATCGACGCCCTGCCGGAACGCCAGCGTACAGCGTTGATTCTGTGCCACTATCAGGAGCTTTCCAACATCGAGGCGGCGGAACTGCTCGGCCTCAGCGTTGAAGCGGTTGAAAGCTTGTTGTCGCGAGGTCGCCGGGCGCTGAGGGGCGCGCTGGCCGATCTGGCGGAGGGTCGGGATTGAGCGAGATGGACGACCAAAGACTGGACGAACTGCTGGACGCCTGGCGGGTAGAGCCCGCGTCCGCCGCCTTGCGCGACGCGGTGCTGGCGAGCGCACCCAAGCCTCGGGCGAGGGGATGGCGCGCCCTGTTCGGCGTCCGCGACGCGCGACTGTGGCTCACCGGCGCAGGACTGGCCGCGGGCGTGGCGGGCATATCGTGCGGGGTAGCCTTCGCGGCGGTTTCCGTGCGAGAGGCGAGGGACGAGGCGCTGGTCTCCGCCGTGGCGACGGCCGGCTCCACCTCGATTTCGTCCTTTGCGGAGCCCGCGCAAGTCCTATGAGCACCCGCTGGAAGATCGTCGTCGCGGTCTCGCTGATCTTGAACGTGTTTCTGATCGGCATCGGCATCGGGGTGCTGGCGACGGGGGTGCGCATAGGTCCGGTCCAAGCCCAACCACGCCGTCCCTCGAACATCTGGCTGGCCGCCGACGCGTTGCCGCCCAATGAAAGACTTTCGTTCCGCCAGATGCTGCGCGAGCGCGCCGTGGCGGTGCAGCCAGAGTTGAAGTCCGTCCGCCTCGCCCGCCGCGAGGCCGCCGCCTTGATCTCCCAACCTAATTACGACCCAGCGGCAGTGGAACAGGCGCTGGAGCGGGCGCGACAAGGCGAGATGCACGCCCGCGGTGAACTCGACGCCGCCTTCGCCCAGTATCTGGTCAAGCTATCCCCGGACCAACGCGGAAAGCTGGCCGAGGCCATGGTCCGCAATCGCCCCGGCGCCCTGCGCGCCGCCATCGAAGGTCGCAGCAAGCCGAATGGGGCGCCGCCGAGTCCCTAGTTTCGGCTCTCGCACGACAGGTTCGGCAGAGAATCCATTCGTCCAACCCACCAC
The DNA here is from genome assembly GCA_903862425.1 of uncultured Caulobacterales bacterium. GTDB lineage: Bacteria > Pseudomonadota > Alphaproteobacteria > Caulobacterales > Caulobacteraceae > CAIOYC01. The sequence goes on from CAIOYC010000009.1 coordinate 435,366, forward strand.
ACTTAGCCATTGCTCTAACCGACGGCGTCATCCATAGTTAGCCACATGGATAATTATGGCGCCGGTCTGGATACAGCGTTCCACGCCCTTGCGGACCCGACGAGGCGGGCGGTGCTCCATCGCTTAAGCAAGGGCCCGGCTTCGGTGAGCGAATTGGCAGAACCGTTCGCCATGGCGCTGCCCTCCTTCGTTAAACACATCACGGTGCTTGAGAGGTCCCGCCTAATCAGCTCACACAAGCGTGGGCGGATCAGGACCTGCAGCCTCGAGCACGAAAACCTCGTCGCGGCGGAGCGCTGGTTCGAAGACCTTCGAGCTCAATGGGCTAGCCGCTATACTAATCTCGACAACCTGCTCATCAATCTCAGTGGGAAAAATCATGACGCCTGAACTGCGTTTCGACTTCTAAATCGACAAGGCCGGAAGGACGATTACAGTCATAAAGGAATTCGACGGGCCGCGTCAGCTCGTTTGGGATTGCCATACCAAAAGCGAATTGCTCGATCAGTGGTTCGCGCCGGAAGGCCTGACCACCCAGACGAAGCACATGGATTTCCGAGAAGGCGGCTATTGGCACTACGCCATGATCACCCCGGACAACCAGAAGTTCTGGAACCGTCTTGATTATAAGGCGATCAGCCCCATCGACAGCTATACCGCCAACGACGGCTTTTGCGACGAAAGCGGCGTCGTGAACCCAGCTATGCCCAGCTCAGCCTGGGAAGTGATCTTCACCGACCAGGACGCGCGGACCCTGGTGACGACTGTCGTTCAGTACGCATCAGCGGAAGCACTGCAGACCGCAGTAGATATGGGGCTTGAGGGTGGAATGGCATCGACCTTGAGCCGTCTAGACAAGCTGCTCCCGAGCTTGCGGTACGCTTAGTTCAGGCAACTGGGGAAGGGCCCAGATCAACCGTGGATCTTGCCGCAGTCGACCCTGGGGGACAAACGGCATAGGGCCGCAAATCGGACGCATACTCGCTAGCCTTGCGATGGGGTCAGGCCGCCGCGGTCGCTTCGCCCTTGGCGGCGATGGTCAGGGTGAAGCAGACGGTGGTGCCGGCGCCGGGCTGGCTTTCCATCTGCAGCGTGCCGCCGTGGCGCTCCACCAGCGACTTGGTGAGGGCGAGGCCGAGGCCCGTTCCCTGTTGGGTCTTCGAGTGCTGGCTCTCGATCTGCTCGAAGGGCCTGGCCAGGCGGGCGAGATCGGCCTCGGCGATGCCGATGCCCGTATCCTTGACGCTCACCCGCATGCGCCCGTCCGCGCCCTCCGCCGCTGAGACGGTGACACGGCCGCCGCGCGGAGTGAACTTCACGGCGTTGGACAGCAGGTTGAGCAGGATCTGCTTCAACGCTCGATAATCGGCCTCCACCTCCGGCAGGGTGGATGGGATTTCGATGCCGATGGTCAGGCCGCCGGAATCGGCGCGGGTGCGCACCAGCCGCACCGTGTCCTCGGTCAGTTCCAGCAGGTCCAGCGGCTCAGGCCGGATATTCATCTTGCCCGCCTCGATCTTCGACATGTCGAGGATGTCGTTGATGAGGGCGAGGAGGTGCTGGCCGGAAGAGAGGATATCGCCCGAATATTCCTTGTAGCGCCGATCGCCGAGGGGGCCGAACATCTCGCGCTGCATCATCTCGGAGAAGCCGATGATGGCGTTCAGCGGCGTGCGCAGTTCGTGGCTCATATTGGCCAGGAACTCGCTTTTGGCCTTGGAGGCGCTCTCGGCGGTTTCCGAGGCGGCCTGATGCTTCTCGGCCAGTTCGGCCAGGGCCCTGGCGTTTTCCTCCAGCCGCTGCTGGTTCTGGATCAGCACCGCCTCCTGGCGCTTCAGGGCCGAGATATCGGCGGCGGTGACCACCACACCGCCATCGCCGGTCTGGCGCTCGGAAACGTGCAGCCAGCGCCCGTCGTGAAGCTGGACTTCCGAGGCGCCGGGGCGGCCCGGCACGGCGTGACGCTGCTTGATAGCCATAGCCATCACCTGCTCCACCGCATCGCGCGGGGCGCCAGGCTTGAGCAGGCGGGCCTCCAGGTTGAAGGCCTCGCGAAAGTTGGGATTGCACATGAGCAGCCGGTCGCCGCGGCTCCACAGCACGAAGGCTTCGGAGACGCTGCCGATGGCGTCGGACAGGCGACGTTCCGCCTGCTGCGCTCTGTGTTCAGCGTGTCGTTCGTCGGTGACGTCGAGCGCCACGCCGATGATGGAGGCGAAGCCTTGTGGGCCACGCTCGAAGCCCTGACCCCTACAGTCCACCCAGATCGAGCCGCCGCCCGGCCGCTCCACCCGGAACGACACGTCGAAAGCGCCGAACTCGGCGGCGGCGCGCAGGGCCTGGCGCACGCGCTCTTGGTGTTCCGGGGCAATGCGGGCGATCACGTCGCCGCCATGGGCGTTGCCGCCGCCGCCCCAGCCCAGCATCACCCCGGTGACGTCGGACATGGAAACAAGATCCTGGTCCAGCCGCCATTCCCAGATGCCGCAATGCGCCGCCTCCACCGCGATGCGGAAGCGTCGTTCGCTATCGCCCACGGCCTGGCGCGCCTCCTCCACCTTGCGGGTCTGGCGCACCAGCACCAGCATGAGCACCAAGCCGACGGCGAGGGGGACCAGCAGGCTGATCATCCCGTCGGCCCATCGCCGCACGCCAAGCGGCCCTGGCGAGCCCGCAGCCGGCTGCGCGGACACGGCGATCAGGGCGCCGTCCGCAGCGGGCGCCCCGGCGAGGCTGACGAGACCGGTCTCGCCCTTCACTTGCACCGGTGCGCCCTTGCCGAGCTCCGTGACAGTGGCGGCGGTGATGGGTGCGGTCAGGTCCGCGCCCCTGGCCAGGGCGACGGCGTTGCCGGCCAGGAGAACCGCGCCTTGGCCCGTAAGATGCTCGCCCAGGGCGCGGCCTAGGTCGAAGGCGGCGATCACCTGTAGGTGACGACGACCCACGGGTACGCCGATCAGGTAGAGGGGCGCAGCGCCGGTACGGGCGGGCAGGGCGCCGACCCTCGTGCGCAGCGCGCCGGACTGCAGGGCCGTGCGCCAGTCGCTGGCGGGAATGGCGCCGGTGACGGCCACCACCTCGCCCGGCGCGATCACCGCTGCGCCGCGGGCGCTGGCTCCGGTGGATTGTAAGGCGGCTTCGGCGGCGTCCAGCGGCTTGTCCGGCGTCTCCGCCAAGCGATGGCTCGCGCTATCCAGTCCGGCGCGCACCGGGGCCAGGGCGGAGTCCACCTCGGCGGCGACCAGCTTGGCCTGCATGTCCGGTCCGCTGGCGGCGGCTTCCGGTCCCATGGCGCGCCACAACTTGTAACCGGCGAAGGCGGTATAGGCGGTAAGCAGCAGGACCGCGCAGATCAGTGCGGCGCGTAGACCGGTGTTCAGGGCGCGTGTGGGCGCTTCACCCGGGGCGGGCGCATGACCGGCTATCCGCGTTGCGCGGTTGGACAAGCCGGTACCTCCCCTCTCAGCCCATAGAATCTCTCCGCGAGTCTAATCGCCAAGGTTCCCCCGTGTCACCCGCACAAGCGACGAAATCTCGCGATGATTCAATCGGTCGCATGAAGGTGTTGTAGCATAAGGGAAACACTCAGTCGTCGACGCGGATCGCCTTGTCGGCCAGTTCGTAGACGTTCTTGGATAGGCCAGGGGTCGCGGCGACCCGCTGCAGCTCAGCTTTCATCAGTGCGCCGAGTTCGGGCGTGTAACGCCGCCAGCCGCCCAGGGGTTCGACCATGCGGGCGGCGATGTTGGGGTTGAAGACGTCGGTCTCGATGATCCGGTCGGCCAGGAAGCGATAGCCGGCGCCCGACGGGTCGTGGAATCGGGCCGGATTGGCGCTGGCGAATCCCATCACAAGGGCGCGCAGGCGGTTGGGTACCTTGGCGTCGAAGGCGGGGTGGGACAGCAGTTGGGTCACTCGCTCCAGCGCGGTATCGGACGGGTCGCGGGCCTGCAGGGCGAACCATTTATCGATCACCAGCGGCTCGTCCTTCCACTTTTCGTAGAAGCTTCTCAGCGCGGCCTCCAACGGTTCACCGCCGAGGGCCAGGAGAGCGTTCAGCCCACCGATGGCGTCGGTCATGGTGGCCGCGCCCTCGAAATGGGCCTGCGCGCGCTGGCGCACCACTTCGCCCGGGCCGGCGGCGAGGAGGTCCAGCGCCGCGTTGCGCAGCGCGCGACGTCCGGCCTGTTCGGCGGAGGGGGAGAAATCGCCCGCGTCCTGCAGACCGGCGTGCAGGTCAAGCAGGTCGGCTTCCAAGTGGATGGCGAGGCGCGCGCGCAGGGTCTCGCGCGCATCGTGGATGGCGGCCGGATCGGCGGGCTCGATCGCCTGGGCCAGATCGCCTTCGCTCGGCACGGTGAGCAGCAACGCCTTGAAGGCGGGCTCGGCGGACTGGTCGTTTAGGGCGCGGCGCATGGCCTCAGCGAAGCGCTCCTCGCCCACCTCGTCGGGCTGACCCTCGGCGCGGCGCAGGATCAGCGCCTCGGCCAGGGTCTGGCCCGCCTCCCAGCGGTTGAACAGATCGCTGTCGCCGGCCAACAGCACGTAGGCGTCGTTGGGGCGGGCATTGGTGGCCAGCTTCACCGGAGCGGAGAAGCCGCGCAGGGCCGAGATGACCGGACGCGAGGGGGCGGGAAGGGTTACGGTGCGCTCGGTTTCGTTCAGCACGATCAACTGGTCCTCGCCCATGCGTCGCCCATCGTCGTCCAGCAGAGCAAGCCAGACCGGGATGGGCAGGGCCTTTTTGGTCGGCTGGCCCGGCGTCGGCGCGGTTTGCTGGCGTAGGGTGATGGTCACGCTCCGGTTCGCTTCGTCGTAGTCGGCATCGAGGGATAGGGCCGGCGTGCCGGCCTGCTCGTACCAGCCGAAGAACTGATTCAGATCGCGGCCCGACGCCTCTGCAAAGCAGCCGATGAAGTGCTCCACCGTCGTCGCCGTGCCGTCATAGCGGTCGAAATAAAGGTCCATCCCGGCCCGGAACACGTCGTCCCCGAGCAGGGTCTTCAGCATACGGATGACCTCCGCGCCTTTCTCATAGATGGTCGCGGTATAAAAGTTGTCGATCTTCAGATAGCTCGACGGGCGCACGGCATGGGCGAGAGGGCCGGCGTCCTCGGCGAACTGGCGCGCGCGCAGGGCCTTTACGTCCTTGATCCGCTGCACGGCGCGGCTGCGCATATCGGCGGAGAATTCCTGGTCGCGGAAGACCGTCAGGCCCTCCTTCAGGCACAGCTGGAACCAGTCGCGGCAGGTGATGCGGTCGCCGGTCCAGTTGTGGAAGTATTCGTGGGCGACGACGCTCTCGATACGCTCGTAATCGGCGTCGGTCGCCGTTTCCGCATCCGCCAGCAGGAGGCTGGAGTTGAAGATGTTCAGCCCCTTGTTCTCCATGGCGCCGAAGTTGAAATCGCGCACGGCGACGATCATGAACAGGTCCAGATCATACTCGCGGCCGAACACGTCCTCGTCCCACTTCATCGACCGCTTCAGGGAGTCGAGGGCGTAGGCGGCGCGGGCGGACTGGCCTGGATCCGTATACAGACGAAGGGCGATGGTGCGCCCCGTTTGGGTGACGTGCTCGCCCTCCAGCACGTCGAGTTCGCCGGCCACCAGGGCGAACAGATAGCAGGGCTTGGGGAAGGGGTCCTGCCAGACCGCGAAATGCCTGCCGTCTGGAAGGTCGCCGCTGTCGATCAGATTGCCGTTGGACAGCAGGTGCTGGAAGGTCTTGGGCCCTTCGATCCGCACCGTGTAGCGGGCCAAGACGTCGGGCCGGTCGGGGAAGTAGGTGATCTTGCGAAAACCCTCCGCTTCGCACTGGGTGCAGAACCGGCCGCCGGACATGTAGAGCCCCTCCAGCGCCGTATTGCCTTGTGGGTCGATCTCCACCTCCGTCTCCAGGCTGAAGGCGGCTGGGACGTCGGCGATGGTCAGCAATTCGTCGGTAAGGTTGAATCGGTCGGAGGGCAAGACCTGCCCGTCGAGAGTTACCGAGATCAGCTTCAGCCGCTCTCCATTCAGCACCAGCGGCTCATGGGTATCGCCGTTGCGACGCACGGTCAGCCTGGCCTTCACGCGCGTGGCGCTGGGCTCGAGCGCGAAGTCGAGATGAACTTCGTCGATCAGATAGGCGGGTGGGCGATAATCGGTGAGCCGGATGGGCTGGGGCGTGTCGGTGCGCATGTTTGGGATTTAGGCTTCCCGGCCGCGGATCACCAGCAAGCCTTCAGCAAAAACACGTCAACACCGCCAATGTCGCGAACCTCGGGCTATTTTGCCGTTCCCACCAAACGCAGCACACCGGCGGCGTTGGCGGCTATGCCTTGCAGTTCGACGGGCGCGTCGTGGGGGGCTTCGGCGACGAGGTCGCAGATCTGCTGGGCGATGGCCATCAGCTGCGGCGCGTGGGCGATCAGCCGGGCCTGGAATTCGATGGTCAGGGGCGCCCGGTCATATTCGGCGCCAGGCGTGCGCCAGCCGCCCCAATCCTCCTTGTCGGTCACCACCACGGGGAAGGTGCCGGGGAAGGGATGATGCGCGCAGTCTTCCGGCTGCTGCCACTTGTTGCGCGCGCGCAGGATTCGCCAGTCGCCGCCAGCCTCCGGCGCGGAGGGGACGGAGGTCTCTTCGGCCTTGAGTTCCTCGGCCCGGAACTCGCGTCCGAGGCCTACATCGTAGGTGATCTTGACCGGCTCGTCGAAGTCCTTGGCCCAGACCGGGATGACCCGCTCTACCGAGGCCCATGCGCCCACGGCCTCCACCCACACCTTTTGGTGACGTTGAAACAGAGCCTTGGCCACGCATCCCCCGGATACCCAATCCGGGTCACTTCTAAGCACAAACCCTTGACGTTGGCCTAAGCCCCGCAGCGGCGACGCCCAGAAAACCCAAATCATTGACGTTGGGTCAGTCTTGCCGCCGCCCTTCCGTTCGCGTCATGGTGCGCGAAATAGGGTAGGGAGCCCGAAGCGGCCGTGAATTTCGACTACACCGACGACCAGAAGTTCCTGAAGGGCGAGGCGCGCAAATTCCTCGACGCTCGCTGCACCCCCGCCATCGTGCGCGGCGTGCTCGATCATGCCGATCGCTCCTATGACGAGGGCCTGTGGAAGGCTGTTGCGGAGATGGGCTGGCTTGGCGCGGCCATCCCGGAGGCGCACGGCGGGCTGGGCCTCGGGCGTATAGAGTTGTGTGCCATCGCCGAAGAGCTCGGCCGGGTGGTCGCCCCCATTCCCTTCGCCTCGACGGTCTATTTCGTGGCAGAGGCGGTGATGCTGGCGGGCGCAGAGCAGCAGAAGAGCTGGGTGCTGCCCAAGATCGCCGCCGGCGAACTGATCGGCTGTTTCGCCACCGCCGAAGGGCCGGGCGCGGTCACGCCGCAATCGATCCGTTGCGAGGTGAAGGGCGGCAAGCTCTACGGGACCAAGATACCAGTCACCGATGGCGACTGCGCCCATGTTGCGGTCGTGCTGGCCAACGAGAACGGCAAGCCCGGCCTCTACTTCGTCAACCTCGGCGAAGGCGGCGTGACGCGCGAGACCCTGACCACGCTCGACCCCACCCGCGGGGTGGCCAAGCTGACCTTCGACGGCGCGGGTGCGTGGCCCCTCGGCCCCCCCGGCGAGGGCTTTACCCTGATGGAGCAGGTGTTCGACCGCGCCGCCGTCTATCTCGCCTTCGAACAGGTGGGCGGCGCGGATCGGGCGCTGGAGATGGCCAAGAGCTATGCCCTGGAGCGCTATGCCTTCGGCCGGCCTATCGGCGGCTATCAAGCCATCAAGCACAAGCTGGCCGACATGTATGTGAAGAACGAACTGGCGCGGTCCAACGCCTATTACGGGGCCTGGGCCCTGGCGACGGATGCAGGGGAGCTGCCCCTGGCGGCCTCGGCGGCGCGCGTGGCGGCCTCGGACGCCTTCTGGTTCGCCGCCAAAGAGAACATCCAGACCCACGGCGGCATGGGCTTCACCTGGGAGGTGGACGCGCACCTCTACTATCGCCGTTCCAAGCAGCTCGGCCTCGTCGCCGGCGGAGCCAAGGTCTGGAAAGAACGGCTGGTCAGCCAACTCGAACGTCGTAACGCGGCCTGAGCGAGGAAACGGACATGGATTTCAACGACAGCCCCGACGAAGCCGCCTACCGCGCCGAAGTACGGACCTGGCTCGACGCCAACGCCGCGCGCCGCAAGGACACCGCCTGGACCGATGAGGAGGATAGCTCCTCCATGGCCGCGTCAAAGGCCTGGCAGGCCAAGAAGGCGGCCGCCGGTTATGCCCAGATTACCTGGCCCAAGGCCTGGGGCGGTCCCGGCGGCACGCCGATCCAGCAGGTGATCTTCAATCAGGAAGAGGCCAATTACGACACCCCGCCCAACCCGTTCCAGATTGGGCTCGGCATGTGCGTGCCGACGGTAATGACCTTCGCCGACGACGCCACCAAGCAACGCTTCGTCACCCCAGCCCTGAAGGGCGAGGAGATTTGGTGCCAGCTGTTCTCCGAACCGGCCGGCGGATCGGACGTGGCGGCGGCGCGCACCCGCGCGGTCAAGGACGGTGACGAGTGGGTGATCAATGGCCAGAAGGTCTGGACCACCGGCGCCCAGTTCTCCGACTTCGGCATCGTGCTCGTGCGCACCAATGTGGAGACGCCCAAGCACAAGGGCCTGACCATGTTCTGGCTCGACATGAAGTCGCCGGGCGTGGAGGTGAAGCCGATCCACCAGATGTCCGGCGGCTCGGGCTTCAATGAGGTCTATTTCACTGACGTGAGGGTGAAGGACAGCCAGCGCCTCGGTGCGGTGGACGACGGCTGGAAGGTCGCGCTCGTCACCCTGATGAACGAGCGTCTGGCCGTGGGCGGCTCAACCGGCGCGCAGTACGGCGATATCCTCAAGCTCGCGCGCGAAGTGATGGGCGCGGCCGGGCCGGCGCTGAAGGACGACGGCTTCCGGGAGAAGCTGGCCGAATGGTTCGTGCAGACCGAAGGGCTGAAGCTCACCCGCTTCCGTACCATGACGGCCTTGTCGCGAGGTCAGACGCCGGGGCCGGAAAGCTCCATCGGCAAGGTGATCGCCGCCAAGCAGATGCAGGATCTGGCCAACGAGGCCGTGGAGATGGAGGACCAGTACGGCATCCTGTGGGACGAAGGGGCCTCGCCTCTGAAGGCCGCTTTCCAGAATTCGCTGATGTTTGCGCCGGGCCTGCGCATCGCCGGCGGCACCGACGAGATTCTCAAGAACATCATCGCCGAACGGGTGCTGGGCCTGCCCGGCGACATCCGCGTCGACAAGGATGTCGCCTTCAAGGATGCCCCGACGGGACGCTGACCTAGGCTGGGCTGTCGTCCGGCGCTTCGAACGTACCCACCAGTTCGCCGCTGACCAGGGTGCGCCCCTTGATGGCGTCCACCAGGATGCGCACGTCGGTCGTGGCCGGATCGAGGTCCAGCATGCCGTCCAGCGCGAACAGCTGGAAATGGTAGTGATGCACGCCGTGGCCGGGCGGCGGCTTAGGACCGTACCAGCCCACCGCGCCGGTATCGTTGCGGCCCTGCACGGCGGCTTGCGGCGTCAGCAGGCGCGTCTCGTTCGGAACGCCGAGGGGCAGGCCGACCGCGTGGCCCTCGATGTTCCAGATCAGCCAGTGGATGAAGGGCTGTTCGCGCGGTGCGTCGGGGTCCTCTACGATCAGCGCGAATGCGCCGGCGTCCTCCACCGGATTCCAGTTCAGTTCCGGCGAGGGGCCCTGCTGGTCGGCGCTGTGGGTTGGATCGATCCACCCATCGATGTCGAGGGCGGGAGACGTGATGACGATGCCGTCGTCGCTAATGGGGGTGATCCTGAGGATGGAGATCGCTGCGCCGGAATGGGTCGGTGGCGGCGGCGTCTCGAGCTTGTGGTGGGCATGAGCCTCATGAGTCATGCGATTGGCCATAGTCGAGCTCCTCGTTCACCAAGGGGGTAACCCGTTGACGGGACTAAGGTTCGGCTTGACCATTTACAGCGTCGCCGAGCGGCGCGACACTTCGGCCGCGACCATAGCGGCCCGCCTTGGGCCGGCATGAGTTCGGCGCGGGAGTAGACTTGATGGCTGGCGCCGACTGGACGAGACGGGGGCTGAGCGCGGCAGGGGCCGCCGCCTTGTTCGCCGCCACGGCGGGTCCCGGGCAGGCGCAGGTAGCGCCATCGCCTGGCGCTCCGCCGAAAACAGCCGTCCCGCCCGACGCTATCGGTACAGGGCTCGACGAGTCGGACCGGATGACGGTTCCGGTGCTGATCAACGGCCAGGGACCCTATCCCTTCGTGGTCGATACGGGGGCCGAACGCAGCGCGGTCTCTGCCGAACTGGCGGCGGAGCTGATGCTGGTCCCCGGCCCGCCTATGGTCGTGCACGGGGTGGCGGGGTCGCTCGTCACGCCCTCGGTCGTAGCGGACAGCCTCGCGGTAGGCGGCCGACGCATGGACAATCCGACCCTGCCCTTGCTCAGCGCCGCCAATATCGGGGCGATGGGGGTGCTCGGCATCGATGCGGTGCACGATCAGCGGGTGAGTTTGGACTTCGTGAACAAGCGCATCGTGGTCAGCCCGACGGCGGCGCGCGATCATACCTTCACCGACATCGTGGTGCGGGCAAAGAGCCGGTTCGGACAGTTGGTGCTGGTCGACTCCTACTTCCAGCAGCACACGGTGCTGGTGGTGATCGACACCGGCGCACAGAACACCATCGGCAACAACGCCCTACGGGCCAGAGTGCAGCACGAGAGCCTGAACGGCCCTCCGCACGCGGACATTTTCAGCGTCACGGGCCAAAGCACCACGGGCGACTGGGCCCTGATCTCGGCGGTGCATGTGGGCGGCTTCGAGATGAGCCACCTGCCGGTCCTGTTCTCGGATCTGCACAGCTTCGAGCGTTGGCGCCTGCAGGATCAGCCGGCGCTACTGCTGGGCATGGACGTGCTGCGCCAGTTCGAAACGGTGGATATAGATTTTCCCCGGCGCGAGGTCCGCTTCCACAATCTGATGACGCCAGGCCAGCGGCTCACCAGCACAGGGTCGCGGCTCAGCTGACAGGTCAGGCATAGTTGAAGCTGATCGAGACGCGCGGCTGTCTGGCGGCGTTGGCGACCACCTCGTGACGCAACCAACTCTCCCAGAGATAGAGCGTACCCGGGCTGGGTTGTAGGTAGACGAAACGGCGGCGCTCTTCGGGCGCTTCGGCCGTCGGGGACGGCGCCGCCATCATCATCGGCAGGCGCGGATCTTCCAGCTTCAACGCCCCGGCCCCTCGCGGCGTGGCGAGGTAGAGTGTGCCGGAGATGACGCTATGCGGATGGATGTGCCCCGAATGGGCGCCCTTGGGCTCAAGTACATTTACCCAAAGGCTGTCCAGCTTCAGCCGCCGCCCTCCGAGGTCAAAGTGCAGTTCCTTCGCGAAGGCGGCCGCCTGCCTGTCGAGGATGCGCTTCAGGTCGGCGAAGGCGGTGGCGCGGTTAGGCAGGTCGTTCAGCGAGGCGTAGGAGGTATAGCCAGGATACCCGTTCGCCTTGCACCAGGCCTGCCCCGCCCGATCTTCCTCCACCAGCATATCGACGGCGTCGGAAAGCTCCTGCGCCAATATCGCCCAGCCGCGCTCGGTGGTAAGGTCGGCGTCGAACAGGCTGGTCGGGAAGAGATTGCGTATGGCCACGGCGATGGAGGTCGCATGTGTCGCGCGCTTCGTCCACAGGCGCGTTTCGCGAGGCCTGATTGTGGTTGCGAATCGCGTCACCCTCCGCTTCGGAGTCTTGCCATGAATGCAGTTGCCCGAATTACACCCCCGGCGGAAACGGCGGTGTCGCTCGATGCAGCGACGGCTGGAGAACGCGCCTATCTCGACCTTCTGCGGGACGTGCTGGATCACGGCGTGGAGCGCGCGGATCGCACGGGCGTCGGGACGCGCGGCGTGTTCGGGCGGCAAATCCGGTTCGATCTGTCGGTCGGTTTTCCCCTGCTGACCACCAAGAAGCTGTTCACCCGCGCCATCGTGCTGGAGTTGCTCTGGTTTCTCGCAGGCTCCACCAATGTGAAATGGTTGCAGGAGCGGGGCTGCACCATCTGGGACGAGTGGGCCGACGCCGAGGGCGAGCTCGGCCCCGTCTATGGCAAGCAATGGCGCTCCTGGGCGACTCCCAAGGGTGAAAGTATCGACCAGATCGCCAAGCTGGTGGTCAATCTGAGGGCTAACCCCTATTCGCGCCGGCACGTGGTCTCGGCCTGGAACCCGGCGGATGTGGACGACATGGCCCTGCCGCCGTGTCATTGCCTGTTCCAGTTCTTCGTCGCGCCTGGACCTGACGGGCGGGACCGGTTGTCGTGCCAGCTCTATCAGCGCTCCGCCGATATCTTCCTCGGCGTGCCGTTCAACATCGCCTCCTACGCTCTGCTCACCCACATGGTGGCGGAAACCCTTGGCCTTGAGGTGGGTGAATTCGTCCACAGCTTTGGCGATCTGCACCTCTATCTGAACCATGTGGATCAGGCGAAGGAGCAGCTGTCGCGCACGCCGCGCGCCCCACCCACCCTCAAGCTCGATCGCCGCGACAGCCTGTTCGACTACGTGTTTGAGGACGTGGCGTTCGAATCCTACCATCCGCACGCCGCCATCAAGGCTCCGGTGGCGGTTTGACCCCTATCCTGACGGTGGGACCCGTCGCCCGCGCCCGCAACGGGGTGATCGGGCGGGACGGAGGCCTGCCCTGGCGGCTGTCCTCCGACCTCAAGCTGTTCAAGGCCCTGACCCTCGGCAAGCCGTTGATCATGGGTCGCAAGACCTGGGACAGCTTGCCGCGCAAGCCTCTGCCCGGGCGGATGAACCTGGTGCTGACACGCGACGGGTCGTTTGAGCCACGTGGCGCGCTGACCTTCGAGGATTTCGGCGAGGCCGTTAGCGTGGCGCGCGAACAGGCCGAGGAGGACGGGATCGACGAGGTATGCGTCATCGGCGGCGCGGCCCTGTTCGCCATTGCCCTGCCGCGCGCGAAGCGCCTCTACATTACTGAGGTCGAGGCCGAGGTGGAGGGCGATGTGAGCTTCCCGCCCTTCGACGAGAGCCGTTGGCGAGAAGTACGGCGCGAGGCCTATCCTGCGGGGCCGGACGATGAGCATGCCTTCACCTTCCGCCAGCTGGAACGGCGCTAGCGCCTCGCTCAGCGCACTTTGCGGCTTTGAACCCGCTCCCGCTTCGCCGCAAAGCGCGCTAGCGCGATGGGTAACCGCCGCTATAGTCCGGACTGAACGCCGCTCACCCGACGAAGCGGCGCACGGAGGACGCCATGGATATCGAACTCGTCTGCGACGGGCTGCAGTTTCCCGAGGGCCCGATCGCCATGGCCGATGGCTCCATCGTGCTGGTGGAGATTCAGCGCAAGACGCTCACCCGCGTCACGCCCGATGGCCGGCGCGAAACCATCGCCGACTGCGGCGGCGGGCCCAACGGGGCGGCGATTGGCCCGGATGGCGCCGTCTACATCACCAATAACGGCGGTTCTTTCGCCTATCACGACGTCGAAGGGCTGAATGTGCCGGGCGCCACGCCGCCGAGCCACAAGGGCGGTTCGATCCAGCGGGTAGACCTGAAGACCGGCGCGGTGACGACCCTTTATACGGAGTGCGACGGGCGTCGTCTGGAGGGGCCTAACGACCTCGTATTCGACAAACAGGGGGGCATCTGGTTCACCGACCATGGCTCGACCATCCCCAACGGGCGCAAGTTCGGCGGGCTTTACTACGCCAAGCCTGATGGATCGCAGATCACCCGTCTGCGCGACGACCTTTATTCCCCCAACGGCGTGGGGCTCTCGCCCGACGAGAGCGTGGTCTACGTGGCCGACACCCATCTGGGCCGTCTGTGGGCGTTCGATGTCACCGCGCCGGGGGCGCTGACCGAGCCGCCGCCGTTCCAGCCGGGCCGGGTGGTGTGCAACCTGCCGGGCTATCAGCTGCTCGACAGCCTGGCGGTGGAGGCGGGGGGCAAGGTCTGCGTCGCCACCATCATCAATGGCGGCATAACTGCCTTTGACCCGGATGGATCGACCGAGCACTTCGCCTTTCCCGACATCCTCTGCACCAATATCTGTTTCGGCGGCGAGGATATGCGCGACGCCTGGGTCTGCGCCTCGGGCACTGGCAAGCTCTACAAGTGCCGCTGGCCCCGACCGGGCCTGAAGCTCAACTTCAACGCCTAGTATGATTTCGGGCACGCTCGTCGCCGGGCGTGTCCGTTTTCCGCGAAAACGCCGGACACGCCGGACATCCGGACACTTCTCACTCGTCCCTTCGGCATGGTGACGTGCCGGGACCGGCGGGCGCCCGCCTGTATTGCGGTGGACGAACTTCTTGGACCATCCCGTCAGATTAAGCCGGCTTTGGGCGCCGGGGATAAAATGGCGCTGATGCCGCTGAAACCCTTATGCAATCAGGCCGGCTGAGCGGCGCGGCGGGGGATAGCCCACGGGCCTATCCGCCTATCCGAAGAGGGTATCGCATGAGCGTGGCGGGGAGGTGTGGGAGGTCGGGGCCCGCCGTCTAAGCCTAGCGCTGACCCTTCTTGCCGCCGCCGGTGACCGTACGCACGGCGCCGCCGGCCACGTCCGCCGTGGCGCCCACCGCTGTGGAGGCGACCTTGACCGTGGCGCCGACCGCCGCGGCAGTGACGCCGACCGCCGCGCCGCCGACCGCGGCGACGACGCAGCCGCCAAGGGCCGGGGCGGCGAGGATAAGAACGCTTAGAACGAGGCGGGCGGCGCGGGTCACGGCGATCTCCGAAGACGACGCACCGTCCTTAACATGGACAGGGTTACTAAGAGCTAGCGGCCGATCGGCGCACCGGCCTTCGGCGGTCAGGCCGCATCGACCAGCACCAGTTCGGCGTCGTCCAGCGCCTTCACGCTCAACGCTGTCTCGCCGGTGACCGCCGCGCCGTCCCTTGCGTCGAGGCGCACCCCGTTCACCTCCACCGCGCCCCTGGCCGAGACCAGATAGGCGTGGCGGGATGGGTCGAGGCTGTATTCGGTCGCCTCTCCGGCCTTCAGCGTGGCGCCCAGTACCCGCGCCTCGGCCCGGATCGGCAGGGCGCTGTCCTTGTCCTGTTCATAGCCGGAAGCCAGGGGCACGAATTTGCCGGAGCGGTCGTCCTTGGGGAAGGGCTTCATCCCCCAATAGGGGTCGCCGCCGCGGGTGGTGGGCTCGATCCAGATCTGGAACAGGGTCGTCTGGTCGTTTTCCAGATTGTATTCGGCGTGGCGCACGCCTTGTCCGGCCGACATCACCTGCACGTCGCCCGGACCCGTGCGCCCCTTGTTGCCCATGGAGTCCTGGTGGGTGATGGCGCCTTCGCGGACATAGGTGATGATCTCCATGTCCGAGTGCGGGTGCGGGGGGAAGCCGGACTGTGGCTGGATCTCGTCATCGTTCCACACGCGCAGGGCGCCCCAGCCCATGTTCTTGGGGTCGTAATAGTTGGCGAACGAAAAGTGGTGGCGGGCCTTCAGCCACCCATGGTCGGCGCCGCCGAGCGCGGCGAAGGGACGCTTTTCGATCATCTGACGCTCCGAAGATTCAAACTGAACCTGCAACTGTTGCGGATTAGATAGGGCGCCGGGAGGGTTTGTAAAGGGGCGGGCGGCGGAGCGGGGCGGAACGAAAAAGGGGCGGCCCGTGAAGGCCGCCCCTGATCCGTGTGGTCCGAAGGATCGTCGCTTAGCGCGCGGCGATGCCCAGGGCGTTGGCGGTTTCGCCGGTGTAGCGGCCGGCGGCCAGGTGGTTGTCGTTCTGGTACTTCACCATGGCGCGCATGGTATCCTGGGTGAACAGGCCGTTCTGCGGACCGGCATAGTAGCCCTTGCCGGCCAGAGCGCCCTGCAGGCTGGCCACCGCGCGGTCGCCATTGTTGTTCGAAGCCATCTGCACCGGGGCGGTCGTGGTGGTCACTTCCGACTTGGTGTAGGCGGGCTTCGGCGGGACGTAGGCCGGAGCGGGCGGCGCGTAGGCGGCCGGGGTCGGCTCGTCATCGCAGGTGGTGGTGGTGTGGCACTGCTTGCCCTTCTTGATCGCACCGTAGGTCGGGGCGGGGACGGGCGCCGGCGGCACGTAGACGGGCCTGGGCTTCGGCTTGGCGGCATAGACCTTCACCGGCGGGGCGTAGTGGTGCACCGGCGGGGGCAGGACTTCGCCATAGCTTCTCACCGGCGGCGGGGGCGGCGCGCCGTATTCGGCGTGCACCACGTCCGTGCGACAGTCGACCTGCTTCCACTCGAAGCGCGAGGGCGTGACCACCTTGATCTTGGTGTAGTCGTTATAGACCGCCGGGATGGTGTAGGGCTGGGTCGTATCCGGGCCGCGCACGGTGATGCGGACGTTCTCATAGACGGCCGGGATCACGCGACGCTCGGTATGGGCCGGCTGGTCCACCACCTGGCGGGTGATGATACGGGTTTCCGGCGGCACCGGGATGTCCACCGTACGGGGCGGGGTCTTCAGCACCTGCTTGGTGATCGTCTTGTATTCCGGCGGCACTTCCACGAGGCAGAGCACTTCACCGGTGGGCAGAACCTTGGTGGTCATGCCGCCGTAGGTCGGGTTGTGCTCGATCACGCCGGAGCCGTAGGTGCCGGGCGGACGCGAGGTCGGGGCGGCGCCGTAGGAGTTGGCCGCGCCAGGGGCGTAGCCGGCCACGGTCGCGCCGGGACGCCAGGCGGTGTAGCCGTCCTTCACCTTCACCTGCTCGGAAATGGTTTCATAGGTCGCCGGGATGGTTTCGGTGCGGGTGTAGCCCGGCTTGACCACCACGGTCTCGGTGACCGAGCGGTAGGTGGCGGAGACGGCGATCAGTTCGACCGACTCTTCCTTCACCAGAACCGACTTCTCTTCCACGTGGGGAATGCCGGGGATGACCTTGATCTCGGTCTTTTCCGGAGAGACCACCACGTGTTCGGTCAGGGCTTCGGTGACTTCCGGCACCAGCACCTTGGTGAAGCACTGGCCGGGCGCCGCATTGGGCGGATAGTCTTCGTTGGTCACCTGACCGGGGCCGAAGCCGACCGGACCGGGCGTGCCGCAGCCGCCCGGACCGCACTGGCCGGCCGTGCTTCCGCCGTACGCCATGGGTCCACCGGCAAACGCCGAAGTCGCCGCGAAAGCGAGCGCTACAGCCGCGCCTCCGCTCATAAGAACCGAAATCCGCATTCGAAATTCCCCCTTCAAAGCCAAGCCGCCGCCTCATCCCACGCATGCGGTCTGGCTCATTCGATCAGCACCTTAACAGTCTATTTAGGAATGGGGAAAGCCTTCTCCTTTCGGGCGAAAAATAGCGCGTGCGGTTCGATCCGGACGGTGGTGTGTTGCAGAATTCCTCAATACTCACAAGCGCGTAAGCTTGCCAGTGTGGTTAATGCGCATCGCCGTTGGAGCCGTAAAACCCAGGCTGCGCGCCCGCCAGGCCTGCGACAGAACGTCTAGATTTTGCCGCAAATGGCTTGCGCGCCTCGCCGCGGCGGTCCTAAGCCTTGCGCCACAACGGGAGCGGGCGATGCAGATGGCGTTCAGGACGATGCTCATGGGCGCGGCGGCCAGCCTGGCGCTGGCGACCGCGGCGCAGGCTGCCGATGTGGTGATCCATGCGGGTCGGCTGATCGACGGCGTCGCGGCCGCACCGAGGGAGAAGGTCTCCATCCTGGTGCGCGGCGATCGTATCTTCTCGGTGGAGCCGGGTTTCACCACGCCCGCGGGGGCTCAGGTGATCGACCTTTCCACCTCCACCGTCCTGCCGGGCCTGATCGATTGCCACGATCACATCACCGCCTCCTTCCACAAAGGCGATCCGATCCACACCGCCATGACGCGCACCGGCTATGACGACGAGATCGACGCGGTGAACAACGCCCGCGCCACGCTCCTGGCCGGCTTCACCTCGATCCGCGATGTAGGCGCGACGACCTCGGTCATCGTCGCGCTGAAGAAGGCGGTAAACGCGGGAATCACGCCCGGACCCCGTATGTGGGTATCCGGCGCGCCCATCGGTCCCAGCGGTGGGCACGGTGATGCGCGCAACGGTCTCGATCCCGAGCTCGACCATCCCGGCTGGAACAACAGCGTGGTCGATAGCCCCGAAGCCGCCCGCAAGACCGTGCGCCAGCTGAAGCGCGAAGGGGCGGACCTGATCAAGATCATGCCGTCAGGCGGCGTCATGTCGATCGGCGACGACCCCAAGCTCCAGCTGATGGCCGACGACGAGATCAAGGCGGTGATCGACACGGCCCATTCGCTCGGCATGAAGGTGGCCGCCCACGCCCATGGCAAGCAGGCCATCGACCATACCATCGCCCTCGGCGTGGATTCCATCGAGCACTCCTCATACTCCGATGCGGAGAGCTATGCTCTGTACAAGAAGCACGGGACCTATCTCGTCCCCACCATGCTGGTGGGCAAGAAGGTCTATGACCATGCGAGGACGCATCCGGAAGACCTCAACCCCTCCACCGCGCAAAAGGCCCTGACCGTGGTGCCGGTGATGCTGCGCAACCTGCACGACGCCCACGCCGCCGGGGTGAAGATCGCCTTCGGCACCGATACGTTCGGCATGAGCGCCCACGGTGAGAACGCCCAGGAGTTCGCCATCATGGTCGATGCCGGCCTGACCCCCATGGAGGCGATCAGGGCCGCCACCAGCTCCGCCGCCGACCTGATCGGCGATACCGCCGATATCGGCAGCGTTCAGCCCGGTCGCTATGCCGACCTCGTGGCCGTGGGCGGCGATCCGCTCAGGGACGTGACCGAGCTGGAGCGGGTCAAGTTCGTGATGAAGGGCGGGGTAGTCTACAAGGCCGCCGGCCAGGTCGCGCCCGCCGCCCTCGCCGCCGCCCAGCCCGCCGCGAAGATCGACGAACAGGCGGTCGAGAACGCCTTCTGAACCCGTCAGGCTGGGTTGGACGGGACAGCCAGGAAGCCTAAGGAAGCGTATGGCCGAGCACGCCGCAACCGCATCGCCTGAGCACGTCATTCGCGAGCGCGTCATGGGCGTCGTGCGAGTTGCCAGCGGCAACTTCCTCGAAATGTACGATTTCATGGTGTTCGGCTATTTCGCCGCCGCCATCGGCAAGGCATATTTTCCGGCGGGCGACGAGTTCGGCACGCTGCTCAAGGCGCTGGCCACCTTCGGCGTCGGCTTCCTGATGCGTCCGCTCGGCGCCATCGTGCTCGGCGCCTATACCGACCGGTTCGGACGCCGGGCCGGCCTGCTGCTCACGCTGCTGTTGATGAGCGTCGGTATCGTCACCCTGACGGTGACGCCCGGCTATGCCGCGATCGGTCTGGTTTCGCCGATCCTGGTGCTGCTGGGGCGGCTGATCCAGGGGTTCTCGGCCGGCGCCGAGCTGGGCAACGTCTCGGTCTATCTGGCGGAGATGGCGCCGGAGGGGCGACGCGGTTTCTACGTCTCCTGGCAGTCGGCATCGCAGCAGGTGGCGGTGGTGACCGCGGCGCTCGTGGGCGTGGCCATCGCCTCCTTCCTCAGCCCCAGGGACATAGACGCCTGGGGCTGGCGACTGCCCTTATTGCTCGGCTGCCTGATCGTGCCGCTGCTGTTCCTGCTCCGCCGCCACCTGAAGGAGACCGAGGCGTTCGAGTCGCGCACCGAAACGCCCGGCCTCGGCGCCATCGCGCGCGGGCTCTGGAAGGGCAGGGCGCGGGTTCTCGGCGGCATGGCCATGGTGGTGATGACCACGGTCAGCTTCTACATGATTACCGCCTACACCCCGACCTTCGGCAAGCTGCTGCACCTGCCCGAGCGCGCCAATCTGTTGATCACCGCCGGGGTCGGGCTTTCCAACCTGATCTGGCTGCCGCTGATCGGGTCGCTGTCGGACCGGATCGGGCGAAAGCCGATCCTGATCGGGTGTACCGCCGTGGCCATACTCACCGCCTATCCGGCCATGGCCTGGCTGGCGAGCGCGCCGAGCGTGCCGCGCCTGCTGATGGTGGAGCTGTGGCTGTCCGCGCTCTACGGCGGCTATAACTCCGCCATGGTGGTCTACCTGACCGAAGTTGTGCCGACAGAGGTGCGCGCCTCAGGGTTCAGCCTGGCCTACAGTCTCGCCACGGCGCTAGGCGGCTTCACACCCTTCATCTGCACCTGGCTGATTGAACGCACACACAACACCGCCATGCCGGGCGCCTGGCTGACCGTCTGCGCGGCCATCAGCCTCGTCGCCGTTCTGGCTCTGCACCGGGTGGAGAAGCGCGGGGCCTGATCGACGATCCCGCTTGCCAAGGTTGTAATGTTCTTGTTATGTTCCATATTGAGAGATTGGGAGCAGGTCGATGACGTTCCAACGGTTTCTGGATTTCGAAGCGCATGAGCCGGAGCAGGCGGTCCATGTCGGCCTGATGCTGGCGGTCAAGCCGGACGCATGGGCGGCCGAACAGCTTCACGCCCAGGCGGACCGACTCAAACTGCAGCGGCGCTTGACGGGACGGCCCACCGATGCGGACCGGCTGCACGCCACACTCGTGCCGCTGCACATCGAGCAGAATTCGCCGGCCCAGGCCGCAGCCATCGCCAAAGCCATGCGCGCGGTGAAGATCGCGCCGTTCCGGGTGATGTTCGATCAGATCAGGAGCTGGACGGGGGAGGGGCGTCGGCCCTTGGTCGCCACCTCCGACGAGGGGGGCGTCGGGCTTTCACGTCTGCAGGCGGCCATGACCAGCGCCCTGGACACGGAAGGCGTAAAGCGACCCCGCCAGAGGTTCACCCCGCACGTCACCCTGATGCGCGATCCGCAACCGATGGAGCCGGTCTTCATCGACCCCATCGCCTGGACGGTGAACGAGGTGCAGCTGATCTTCAGCATCATGGAGGAGCGTCGGCACATCGTGCTGCAGCGCTGGGCGCTGAAAGGCTGAGCGCCGTGCGGGTGATTCGGAGCGTCGGCGCTGGCGCAGCGTTAGCGCTGGATCGTGAACACCGTTCTCATGCCGGACATCACCGAGGCGCATTACGCCTGGTTCGCCATCGCCCTGTTCTTCAGCATGGCGTTCGCCTTCCTGTGGTCGCCGCGGCGGCGCAGGGTGATCGGCAGCGTGCGCTACCTCGCAGCGTGGGCGGCGATCGCCGCGCCCGCCCTGTTCGGCGCCGTCTGCGTGCGCGGCGGCTATGCCCTGGCCTTGCGCGAGCAGGGCATGAACCCGATCCTGGCCCAGGGCGCCGGTCTGTTTTGCGGGCTGATATTCATTCTCATCGCGCGGATCGCCTTGATGCTCTTCCCTCCGAGCGCGTGGCTGCTTAAGGAGTGGCGGCGCGCGAACCGGGAGGCTTCGGTCTTCAGTCGCCTGCTGAGTTCAAGACCGAGAGCCGCCGGGAAATAAACTTCGATGTCCGTCCGCCGCCTGGCAAAAATCCAGCCCGAAAGCTTCGCCTTCTCCGAGGAGACGCGCGCCACGGCCGACTGGTGGATTTCCAAATATCCGGAAGGCCGCCTGGCCTCCGCCGTGATCCCGATCCTGTGGCTGGCGCAGAAGCAGGAGGGTTGGGTGTCCGAACCCGCCATCCGCGCCGTCGCCGAGCTGCTGGGCATGCCCGTGATCCGCGTGTTCGAGGTCGCGACCTTCTACACCATGTTCATGCTCGAGCCGGTGGGAACCAAGGCGCTGATCCAGGTGTGCGGCACCACGCCCTGCAGGCTGCGCGGCGCGGGCGACATCATGGAGGTCTGCAAGACCAAGATCGGCCTGAAGGATCACCTGTCCGCCGACGGAAACTTCACCTGGCAGGAGGTCGAGTGCCTCGGCGCCTGCGCCAACGCGCCCATGGCTCAGATCAACGACTACTATTTCGAAGACCTGACCGCCGACAGCATGGCGCAGATCATCGACGACTTCGCCGCAGGCAAGACGCCCAAGCCCGGCTCCTATGCGGGCCGCCACAGCTCCGAGCCCGAGGGCGGCCCCCTTACACTGACGGATCCAGCCTTGTATGACGGCTCGCTGGCCAAGCCTGTGATCCTGCCGAATCAGCCCGCCCCCGAACCGGTTGAAGGCGGCGCCGCATGACGCCCGAATTCGCCGCCTACAAGGACGAACTGCGCGCGGTCGCCTGGCAGCTGCGGCTCGGTGGCCTCGTCGCCATCATGGTCGGCTGCGGTCTGCTGATCGCCGCGCGCTATGCCTCCATGCCGGAGCTGACCACCTTCGGCTTCGTCTTCCTCGGCCTAGGCTGGGGCGTCACCGGCTATGCCGTCTGGGTGCGTACCCAGTGGGCCAAGCAACATCCATTCACAGGGCCGCGCTGAACATGGTCGGTATCCTCGAAGACAAGGATCGCATCTTCCTCAACCTCTATGGCTTCCACGACTGGAGCCTCGAGGCGGCGAAGAAGCGCGGCGCCTGGAACGCCACGCCGGATATGATCGCCCTCGGTCGCGACTGGGTGACCGGCCAGATCAAGAATTCCGGCCTGCGCGGTCGCGGCGGCGCGGGTTTCGGCACCGGCCTGAAGTGGACCTTCATGCCCAAGGAGGTGAAAGAGGGCAAACCCCACTACCTCGTGGTTAATGCCGACGAGTCCGAACCGGGCACCTGCAAGGACCGGGAGATCATGCGGCACGATCCGCACCTCTTGATCGAAGGCTGCCTGCTCGCCTCTTTCGCCATGCAGGCCCACACCTGCTTCGTCTATCTGCGCGGCGAATATGTGCGCGAGCGCGAGATTCTCGAGATGGCGGTCAAGGAGGCCTATGAGGCCAAGCTGATCGGCAAGGGCAATATCCACGGCTGGGACTTCGACCTCGTCGTCCACCACGGCGCCGGCGCCTATATCTGCGGCGAGGAAACCGCCCTGCTCGAAAGTCTGGAGGGCAAGAAGGGCCAGCCGCGCCTGAAGCCGCCGTTCCCGGCCGGCGCGGGCGTCTATGGCTGCCCCACCACGGTGAACAATGTGGAGTCCATCGCGGTGGTGGGCACCATCCTGCGGCGCGGCGCGGACTGGTTCGCGGGCTTCGGTCGGCCAAACAATACCGGCACCAAGCTGATGTGCATCTCCGGCCACGTGAACAAGCCCTGCAATGTGGAGGAGGCCATGAGCATCCCCATGAAGCAGTTGCTGGAAGAACACTGCGGCGGCATCCGCGGCGGCTGGGGCAACCTGAAGGCCGTCATCCCCGGCGGCTCCTCGGTGCGGATGATCCCGGCGCACGAGGCCGAGACCGCGCTTATGGACTTCGACTCCCTTTCGGCGCTAAAGTCGGGCCTCGGCACCGCGGCGGTGATCGTGATGGACCAGTCCACCGACCTGATCCGCGCCATCGCCCGCATCAGCTACTTTTACAAGCATGAGAGCTGCGGCCAGTGCACCCCCTGCCGTGAGGGCACCGGCTGGATGTGGCGGGTGATGGAGCGCATGGCGTCCGGCCAAGCCGATCCAAAGGAGATCGACATGCTGCTGGAGGTCACTACCCAGGTGGAAGGCCACACCATCTGTGCTCTCGGCGACGCGGCGGCCTGGCCGATCCAGGGCCTGTTCCGCCACTTCCGCCCCGAGGTGGAGGCGCGCATCGCCAGCTACCGCTCCGGCAAACCCCACGTGCAGGGCGTGACGCTCGTCGCGGCCGAGTAGGGATCGACGGCGCCGGCAGCCCAATGTGGGTCTTATTTTTCTATCCCGGCGATTTATTTCCGCCAGCCGATCTGCACCTGATAAAAAGAACTGACTTTCTAAATATTGGCGTTGCTAGTCCGCCAAGATGAGACGCCCGATCAAGTTTTTTCAATTGTGGATCACCTCAGGCGATATACAATAAAGGCACGCTGAAAACTTATTTCAGTTGTGCAATATTTCTCTGGGGGCGTTTCTATGAGTAATTCCAACCCGCTGATCGGGTCGAAAAGCAAGATTGTCGCTGCGCTTCTGGCGCTCTTTCTGGGCATGTTCGGGGTTCACAAGTTTTATCTTGGCCGCACCCGCGCCGGCCTGATCACCCTGGCCTGTGGGACAGTGGGCTGGATCCTGGTCGGCATTCCGCCGGCCGTGGTCGGCATCCTCGGTCTGGTCGAGGCCATCATCTACTTCACAAAGAGCGATGCCGAATTCCAGCAGACCTACGTCGTGCAGGGCAAGGACTGGCTCTAAGCTCGGCCCGCAAAACAGACAGGGCGTCGGACCGCACAGGTCCGGCGCCTTTTTTCATGCGCAAAGCATGAACGAGCGCCGCATCGCCTCTTGAACCGCGCCGCCAAATGCGCGACCACCCGCGCAGTTGAATGACGCCTGCCCTGCAAGGGGAATCGGCCGCATGCCCGCAAGGCGAGGGAGTTTCGCTGGATGCCCATAGCCAAGGTCAACGGCGTCGAGATCGAGTTCGAACCCGGGATGACGGTTCTGCAGGTGGCGGAGCTGGCGGGGGAGGAGATCCCGCGCTTCTGCTATCATGAGCGCCTGTCCATTGCCGGCAACTGCCGCATGTGCCTGGTGGAAGTGAAGCCGGGCCCGCCCAAGCCCCAGGCGAGCTGCGCGCTGCCCGCCGCCGACAAGCAGGAAATCTTCACCAACACGCCGATGGTGAAGAAGGCCCGCGAAGGGGTGATGGAGTTCCTGCTCATCAACCACCCGCTGGACTGCCCGATCTGCGACCAGGGCGGGGAGTGCGATCTGCAGGACGAGGCCATGGGCTATGGCCGCGACGACAGCCGCTATGTTGAGAACAAGCGCGCCGTCGAAGAGAAGTTCATGGGGCCGCTGATCAAAACCACCATGACGCGCTGCATCCAGTGCACCCGCTGCGTCCGCTTCGCCACCGAGATCGCCGGCGTGTCCGACCTCGGCCTGATCGGCCGGGGCGAGGATGCGGAGATCACCACCTATCTGGAGCAGGCGGTCGCGTCGGAGCTCAGCGGCAACCTCGCCGACATCTGCCCGGTGGGCGCACTGACGCACAAGCCGTGGGCCTTCAACTATCGCCCGTGGGAACTGAAGAAGACCGAGAGCGTGGACGTGATGGACGCCCTCGGCTCCGCCATCCGCGTGGATGCGCGCGGTCCCGAGGTGATGCGTATCCTGCCCCGCGTGAACGAGGCCATCAACGAGGAGTGGCTGGCCGACAAGAGCCGCTATGCCGTGGACGGCCTGATGCGCCAGCGGCTGGACCGTCCCTATGTGCGCGTGGGCGGCAAGCTGGTCGAGGCGACCTGGGCTCAGGCCTTCGCCGCCGTGGCCGGCAAGATCAAGGCGACCGCGCCCGACCGTATCGGCGTGATCGCCGGCGACCTTAGCGCCGCCGAGGAGATGAAGGCGGCGCTCGACCTCTTCACCGCGCTCGGCGTCAAGTCCATCGACTGCCGCCAGGACGGCTCGGCCCTGCACCCGAAGTGGGGCCGCGAGAGCTATCTGTTCAACTCCACCATCCAGGGGATCGAGGACGCGGACGCGATCATGCTGATCGGGACCAACCCGCGCATCGAGGCGCCGCTGGTCAATGCCCGCATCCGCAAGCGCTGGATCCGCGGCGATGTGTTGGTTGGCGTTGTGGGCGAACAGGCCGACCTGACCTTCCCCTACACCTATCTCGGCGCGGGCGTGGACTCGCTGAAGCGCTTCGTCGATCACGGCCCGATCCAGAAGGAAAAGCCGATCTTCATCCTCGGTGCGGGCGCCTTCGCCCGGCCGGATGGGGCGGCGATCCTGGCCATGGCGGCGGAGGCGGCTGGCTCCATGGGCTTGGTCAAGGACGGCTGGAACGGCTTCAACGTTCTGCATACCGCGGCTTCGCGCGTCGGCGGGCTCGACATGGGCTTCGTGCCGGCGGAAGGCGGCAAAACCGCGCTGCAGATGGTGGAGAAGGGTGGGGCGGATGTGCTGTTTCTGCTCGGCGCCGACGAGATCGACCTGGGCCAGACCGACGCCTTCGTCATCTATATGGGCAGCCACGGCGACGCCGGGGCGCACCGGGCGGACGTGGTCTTGCCCGGCGCGGCCTATACGGAAAAGCCCGGCCTCTACGTCAACACCGAGGGGCGCACTCAGATGGCCGAACGCGCCATCTTCCCCAAGGGCGAGGCTAAGGAAGACTGGACCATCCTGCGCGCCCTCTCCGACGAACTCGGCGCGCGCCTGCCCTACGACACGATCGAGCAGCTGCGCGACAAGCTGATCACCGACCATCCCACCTTCGGCCAGATCGACTACGCGCCGGGCCACGCCAGCGCCGCCGCCTTCGACCTGATGGCCGTGGGCGAGAAGGGCGAGACGACGGACGCACCCTTCGTCAGCCCGGTGAAGGACTTCTACCTGACCAATCCCATCGCGCGGGCCAGCCGGACCATGGCGGAGTGCTCGTCGCTGCATGCGGGCGCCAGCAAGATGGCGGCGGAGTAAGCGATGACGGACTTCCTATCCGCCATGGCCGCCTTCTGGGCCACCCCCGTGGGCTGGACCGTGCTGACCCTGGTCCACGTGCTGGTGATCTCGGTTATCCTGTTGATCTGTATCGCCTTCATCCTGCTGGCGGACCGGAAGATCTGGGCCAGCGCGCAGCTGCGAAAGGGCCCCAATGTGGTCGGCCCCTTCGGCATGCTGCAGACCTTCGCCGACCTGATGAAGTTCGTCTTCAAGGAGATCATCGTCCCGGCGGGCGCGGACAAGTTCGTCTTCATCCTGGCGCCCCTGCTGTCGACCGTGCTGGCCATGGGCGGCTGGGCGGTAATCCCGTTTGCGCCGGGCTGGGTGATCTCCAACATCAATGTGGGGATTCTGTACCTGTTCGCGGTGTCCTCGCTCGGCGTCTACGGCATCATCATGGGCGGCTGGGCGTCCAACTCGAAATACCCCTTCCTCGGCGGCCTACGCTCCGCCGCGCAGATGGTCAGCTACGAGGTCTCCATCGGCTTCGTCATCATCACCGTGATCCTGCTGTCGGGCTCGATGAACCTGGCCACGATCATCGAAAAGCAGGCCGGCGGTTTCTGGAACTGGAACGTGTTCGGCGGCTCCGAAGGGGGCTGGTGGCACCTCATCGCCACGGTGGTCATGTTCCCGATGATGGTTGTGTTCTTCATCTCGGCCCTGGCCGAGACCAACCGCCCGCCCTTCGATCTGCCGGAGGCCGAATCCGAACTCGTGGCCGGGTATCAGGTGGAATATTCCTCCACCCCCTTCCTCCTCTTCTTCCTCGCCGAGTACGTGAACATCGTTCTTATGTGCGCGATGATCTCCATCCTCTTCTTCGGGGGATGGCAGGCGCCGTGGCCGACGCCGTATCTGCAGCACTGGTGGCCCTTCTGGGTCTCGGCGCACGGCTTCGTGATGATGGGGGTGAAGATCCTATTCTGGTTCTTCATGTTCGCCATGGTGAAGGCCATCGTGCCCCGCTACCGCTATGACCAGCTGATGCGGCTGGGCTGGAAGATCTTCCTGCCGACCTCGCTGGTGGCCGTGGCCGCCATCGCCGCCTGGCGTGTGTTCGGCCCGGTGAACGGAGTTTACGGATGAGCGTCGTCTCCCGCATCACCCAGGCCGCCAAGGGGGCCATGCTGTCCGACTTCACCGGCGCCTTCTTTCTGGCCCTGCGCCAGATGGGGCGTCCGAAGGCTACCATCATGTACCCCTTCGAAAAGGGTCCTCTGTCGCCGCGTTTCCGGGGCGAGCACGTGCTGCGCCGCTATCCCAACGGGGAAGAGCGCTGCATCGCCTGCAAGCTGTGCGAGGCCATCTGCCCGGCCCAGGCCATCACCATCGAGGCCGAACCGCGCGACGACGGCAGCCGCCGCACAACCCGCTACGACATCGACATGGTGAAGTGCATCTATTGCGGCCTGTGCCAGGAGGCCTGCCCGGTGGACGCCATCGTCGAGGGGCCGAACTACGAGTTCGCCACCGAGACCCGCGAAGAGCTCTATTACGACAAGGCGCGCCTGCTGGCGAACGGCGACCGGTGGGAGCGCGAGATCGCGAAAGTGCTCGAACTCGACGCACCGTATCGCTAAGAGGAGCGCGGATTCGGATGGCTCAATCGACGCGCGGCCTGGGAGGCTTGATCTAGTTCATGGACCTTCTGGCCATCGCCTTTTACCTGCTCGCGCTCGTCGCCTGCGTCTCCGCCTTCATGGTGGTGATCGCGCGCAACCCCGTGCACAGCGTGCTGTTCCTGATCCTCACCTTCTTCAGCTCCGCGGGGCTGTTCGTCCTGCTCGGGGCCGAGTTTCTCGCCATGCTGCTGGTGGTCGTCTATGTCGGCGCGGTGGCGGTGCTGTTCCTGTTCGTCGTCATGATGCTGGACGTGGACTTCGGCTCTCTGCGCCAGGGCTTCGTGCGCTACCTGCCCGCGGGCGGGGTTGTTGCCCTGGTGCTGGTGGTGGAGATGAGCCTGGTGGCCGCCGCCATCGCCGGCAAGAATGCGACCTTGAGGGCGCCCAGCACCAACGGCGTCTCCAATGTCGAGCAGATCGGCCGGGTGCTCTATACCGACTATTTCTACTTCTTCCAGGCGGCAGGGATGGTTCTGCTGGTGGCCATGATCGGCGCCATCGTGCTCACCCTGCGCCACAAGCCGGGCGTCAAGCGCCAGGACATCGCCGCCCAGACCGCCCGTACCGAAGCGTCCGGCCTGCGCCTGACCAAGCCGGCGACGGGGCAGGGAATCTCGGAATGACCAGCAACGCCCTCGCTACGAACGCATTGGCCAGCTCCATCGGCCTGCCGCACTACCTCGCGGTGGCGGCCATCCTGTTCACCATCGGCGTGTTCGGCATCTTCGTGAACCGGCGTAACATCATCGTCGTCTTGATGGCGATCGAGCTGATCCTCTTGGCCGTGAACATCAACCTGGTCGCCTTCTCCTCCTACCTGCACGAGGTGACGGGGCAGATCTTCGCCATGTTCGTCCTGACGGTGGCGGCGGCCGAGGCGGCGGTGGGCCTGGCCATCCTGGTCACCTTCTTCCGCAACAAGGGCGACATCGCCGTCGACCAAGCCAATGTGATGAAGGGCTGAGTTTTGGATAAGCAGCTCCTTCTCATCATCTTTCTGTCGAGCCCCCTGCTCGGCGCGCTGATCGCCGGCCTCAGCGGCCGCCGCATCGGCGACAAGGCGTCCATGGCCGTCACCACGGGCCTGCTGTTCCTGTCCTGCGCCTTGGCCTGGAACACCTTCTACCAGGTGACCTGGGGCAGCTGGAGCGAGCGCTTCACGGTGGAGCTTCTGCCCTTCATCAATGTCGGCGACTTCCAGTCCGCCTGGTCGATCCGGGTCGATACCCTTTCGGCGGTGATGGGCATCGTGGTGACTACCGTCTCCGCGCTCGTCCACCTCTACAGCTGGGGCTACATGTCCGATGATCCGGACAAGCCGCGCTTCTTCGCCTATCTGTCGCTGTTCACCTTCGCCATGCTGATGCTGGTGAACGCCGCCGACTTCATGCAGCTCTTCTTCGGCTGGGAAGGGGTGGGTCTGGCCTCCTACCTGCTGATCGGGTTCTGGTTCAAGAAGCCCACCGCCGGCGCCGCCGCCATCAAGGCCTTCGTGGTCAACCGGGTGGGCGACTTCGGTTTCGCCCTCGGCATCATGACCGTGTTCTGGATGTTTCACACCATCCGGTTCGAGACCCTGTTCCCGCTCATCGCCGCCAAGGCCGGGACCACCTGGCATTTCGCGGCATGGAACTTCTCCGCCCTCGATCTCGCCGGCTTCTTCCTGTTCATCGGCGCCATGGGCAAGTCGGCCCAGTTCTTCCTGCACACCTGGTTGCCGGACGCCATGGAAGGCCCGACCCCGGTTTCGGCCCTGATCCACGCCGCCACCATGGTCACCGCCGGCGTATATATGGTCTGCCTGCTCTCGCCGCTTTATGAGTATGCACCCAATGCACGCGGCGTGATCATCCTGATCGGCGCGGTGACCTCGCTTTTCGCCGCCACCGTCGGCATGATGCAGAACGACATCAAGCGGGTGATCGCCTATTCGACCTGCTCGCAGCTCGGCTACATGTTCTTCGCCGCGGGCGTGGGCGCCTATCAGAGCGCCATGTTCCACCTGTTCACGCACGCCTTCTTCAAGGCGCTGCTGTTCCTGGGCGCGGGCAGTGTGATCCACGCCATGCACCACGAGCAGGACATGCGGAAGATGGGCGGCCTGTGGAAGTACATTAAGATCACCTTCGTCGCGATGACGATCGGCAACATCGCCATCACGGGCCTCGGCATTCCCTTCGTCGACTGGGGCTTCGCCGGCTTCTATTCCAAGGACTCGATGCTCGGCGTGGCTTTTGCAGCCGGGGCGACCCAGCCGCTGGGCTATTTCGCCTGGGTGGTGGGCGTGTTCGTCGCCGGCCTGACCTCTTACTATTCCTGGCGTCTGGCCTTCTTCACCTTCAATGGCCATGCCCGTTGGGGGCATGACGCGCACGATGCGCATGGGCATGACGACCACGCCTCACATGCCCAGGTCGAGACCCACGGCGAGCCGGATGCTGGTCACGACGATCACGGGCATGGGCACGGCGATCACAAGCCGCATGAGAGCCCGTGGACCATGCTGGTCCCGCTGATCGTGCTGTCGATCGGCGCAATCGCCTCTGGTTTCGCCTTCGTCCACTACTTCGTGGGTTCAGGGCAGGAGGCATTCTGGAAAGGCGCCATCTTCACCGGCGCGAACAACCATGTGCTGGAGCAGTCCGAGCATCTGCCCGTGTGGGTGGGGCTGGCGCCGCTGACGGCCGCCATCCTCGGCCTGCTCGTGGCCGCCTATGTCTATCTGTGGCGTGAGGGCCTGGGCGCCAAGCTCGCGGCGCGGGGCGGGCCGCTCTACACCTTCTTCTACAACAAGTGGTACTTCGACGAGCTGTATCAGGTCGTGTTCGTCAATGGGGCCAAGGCGCTGGGCGACGTCTTCTGGAAGCAGGGCGACCAGAAGACCATCGATGGGCTCGGACCCAATGGCGTGTCCTGGCTGATGGGGCAGTTCGGCAAGGGGCTGGGGCGGCTGCAGACGGGCTACATCTACACCTACGCCTTCGTCATGCTGATCGGGGTGGCGGGTCTGGTGACCTTCGCCCTGATGGCCTGGGTGCGGTGAGGGCAAGATGATGATCCCAATCCTGTCCGCCATCACCTTTACGCCGCTGATCGGCGTTCTGGTCATCCTCGCCATGCGCGTCTTCGCCAAGCCGGCGGACGCGGAGGCGGTGAAGCGCGGCTCGCGCTGGGTGGCCCTGATCACCACCTTGGCCACCCTGGCACTGGCCATCGTCATGATGGCCGGCTTCGACTCGGCCAATCCAGGCTTCCAGTTCAACGAGACGGCGCCGCTGTTCGCGGGCCTGAATTACCGTATGGGCGTTGACGGCATCAGCGTGCTGTTCGTGCTGCTCACCGCCTTTTTGATGCCGATCTGCATCGCCGCGTCGTGGGATTCGATCCAGGACCGCGTGGCCGAATACATGATCGCCTTCCTCGTGCTCGAAGTGACCATGATCGGCGTGTTCTGCACGCTGGACCTCGTACTCTTTTACAGCTTCTTCGAGTTCGGCCTGATCCCGATGTTCCTGATCATCGGCATCTGGGGGGGCAAGAATAAGGTTTACGCAGCCTACAAGTTCTTCCTCTACACCCTGCTTGGCTCAGTGCTCATGCTGGCGGCCATCCTGCTCATGGCCTCCATCGCCAAGACCACCTCCATTCCCGAGCTGATGAACTACAAGTTCGCCCCGGGACTGCAGATTTGGCTGTGGCTGGCCTTCTTCGCCTCCTTCGCGGTGAAAATGCCCATGTGGCCGGTCCATACCTGGCTGCCCGATGCGCACGTGGAGGCGCCGACGGCGGGTTCGGTGATCCTGGCCGGCATCCTGTTGAAGATGGGCGGCTACGGCTTCCTGCGCTTCAGCCTGCCCATGTTCCCGCACGCCTCGGCGGTGTTCGCGCCGCTGATCTTCGGCATGAGCGTGATCGCCATCATCTACACCTCGCTGGTGGCCTTCCGGCAGACGGACATCAAGAAACTGATCGCCTATTCATCGGTGGCGCATATGGGCTTCGTCACCATGGGCATCTTCTCCGGCAACCTGCTGGGCGTGCAGGGGGCGGTCTTCCAGATGATCAGCCATGGCCTGATCTCCGGGGCGCTCTTCTTATGCGTCGGGGTGGTCTATGACCGGATGCATACCCGCGAGATCGCCTTCTATGGCGGCCTGGTGAACCGCATGCCCTGGTACGCGGCGGTGTTCATGCTGTTCACCATGGGCAATGTGGGCCTGCCCGCCACCTCCGGCTTCGTCGGCGAGATCCTGACCATGACCGGCGCCTATGGCGCGCAATGGGGATCGGGCACCTGGACGGCCCTGTTCGCCGCCACCGGCGTGATCCTGTCGGCGGTTTACGCCCTGACCCTGTACCGCCGCGTGGTGTTCGGCGAGATCGTCAATGCCAAGCTGGCCGCTATTACCGACTTGAACTGGCGCGAGGTGGCGATCTTCACGCCCTTGATCCTCGGTACCCTGGCGCTGGGCGTCTATCCCCATTTCGTGCTGGGCGTGACCCAGGCGGCGGCGGAGCGGCTAGTGGATACCTGGCGCGCGGCGGCCGGCGGCTGAGTAGAGACATGATGCCTTCCAATCTCCTGCAGATCGCCGCCCCGGAACTGATCCTGGCCATCGGAGCGCTGGCGCTCCTGGTGCTCGGCGCCTTCCGCGGCAACCGCTCCACCCTGCTCGTCTCCATCCTCGCCGGCCTCGTGCTGATCGGCGCGGCGGCGGCGGCGGCGGTTGCGCCGCTGGGGCCGATCTTCCGCGGCGGTTTCGTCTCCGACGAGGTGTCGCGCTTCTCCAAGGTGGCCATCTATCTGATGAGTTCGGTCGCCCTGCTCCTAGGCGAGCGCTGGCTGAACCGCCTGCGCGCCGGTCAGTTCGAGTATCCGGTGCTGATCCTGCTTGCCGCCCTCGGCATGGGCATGATGGTGTCCGCCGGCGACCTGATCTCGCTCTATATCGGCGTCGAGCTGCAGTCATTGGCGCTCTATGTGCTCACCGCCTTCCGCCGCGACGACGGCAAGGCGTCGGAAGCTGCCCTGAAGTATTTCGTACTCGGCGCCCTGTCGTCCGGTATCCTGCTCTACGGCGCCTCGCTGATCTACGGCTTCGCCGGCTCGACCCGGTTCGTGGACATCGCCCATGCGGTGCACACCACCGCCGCGCCGGTGGTGCTGATCGGCCTCGTCTTCTTGGCCTGTGGTCTGGCCTTCAAGGTCTCCGCCGCGCCGTTCCACATGTGGACGCCCGACGTTTATGAAGGCGCGCCGACCCCGGTGGTGGCCTTCATCGCCGCTGCGCCCAAGCTCGCCGCCATGGTGCTGTTCGCCCGCGCCCTGCTGGAGGGCTTCCCCGACGCCATCGACCAGTGGCGCCAGGTGATCATGACCATCGCCCTGATCTCTATGGCCGTCGGCGCCCTAGCCGGTCTGGTGCAGAAGAACCTGAAGCGGCTTTTGGCCTATTCCTCGATCCTCAACATCGGCTACGCGCTGATGGCCCTGTCCACTGGCACTCAGCTTGGCCTGCAGGCCATGCTGGTCTTCATGGTTCTGTACATGATCGACTCCACCGGCGCGTTCGCCACCCTGGCGGCCCTGTCGCGGGACGGTAAGCCGATGGAGACGGTAGGAGACTTCGCCGGCCTTTCCCAGGAACGCCCGACGCTGGCCATCGTGCTGACGGTTCTGTCCCTGTCCCTGCTCGGCCTGCCGCCGCTGTCGGGTTTCTGGGGCAAGTTCTACGTGTTCAAGGCCGCGCTGGCGGCGGGCCAGTGGCAGATCGCCGTCTTCGGCCTCGTGGCCTCGGTGCCCGCGGCCTTCTATTACTTGCGCATCATCAAGACCATGTGGTTCGACGCGCCCGCCGGTCGCACTGACACGCCTGCGCCGGACGCCCAGGCCGTGGCCGTGGCGGCAGGCCTGTGGTCGCTGCCCCTGGTGCTGGTCGGCCTTGCCTTCCTCGACCCCCTGGCGGCGCTGGCGGCCAGGGCCTTCGGGCTGTCGTGACGCTGTTCGGGATCGCGTCCGGCGCCGAGACCCTTCCCGTCCTCGCCTACGACGAGATCGACAGCACCAACGCCGAAGCCCGCCGCCGCGCCGAGGCTGGCGAGATCGGCCCGTTGTGGATCACCGCCAACGTGCAGACCGCCGGGCGGGGCAGGCGAGGGCGCAACTGGGACACCTCGCAGGGCAATCTTGCCGCCACCCTGCTGATCGCTACCGACGCGACGCCAGCCGAGGCTGCGCAGCTCTCCTTCGTCGCCGCCTTCGCTATCCGCGACCTTGCGGAGTCCTACGCCCCCGCGAGCCTCGTGCGGTTCAAGTGGCCGAACGATGTGATGGTCGATGGGAAGAAGCTGTCCGGCATCCTGATCGAGTCCGGCCGCAATGCCGCGGGGATGCTCTGGCTCGCCATCGGCATGGGGGTGAACCTCGCCCACGCGCCGGAGAATGTGGAGCGCCCCGCCACCTCGCTCGCCGCGCACCTCAAATCCGACGTCAGCGCCCCGCCGACGCCCGAACAGGCGATGGCGGTCTTGTCCGCATCCTTCGTCCGGCACGCGGCGGCCTGGGCGCGCTCGGGCTTCGAGCCGCTGCGCGACGCATGGCTGAAGGGCGCCGCGGGCATCGGCCAGGCCTGCATCGCCCGCCTTGATCGCGAGACGGTGGAGGGGGTGGCCGAAGGTTTGGATGGCGACGGCGCGCTCCTCTTACGTCTGTACGACCGGTCGCTCCGCCGCATCTCCGCCGGCGACGTGTTCTTTCCCGCATCTGGAGCGGCCTGATGCTGCTGGCCATCGAGCAGGGCAACACCAACACCATGTTCGCCGTCCATGATGGCGGCGAATGGGTGGCCCAGTGGCGCGCCGCCACCGAGAGCACCCGCACCGCCGACGAGTACGCCGTCTGGCTCAGCCAGCTTCTGAACATGCAGGGTCTGGCGCTCGGCGCGCTGACGGGCTGCATCATTTCGAGCGTCGTGCCGCAGTCGATCTTCAACCTGCGCAACCTCGCTCGCCGCTATCTGAAGGTCGAGCCGCTGGTGATCGGCGAGAATGCCGAGCTCGGCGTGCCCATCCGTATCGACAAGCCCTCCGAGGCTGGCGCAGACCGGCTGGTCAACGCCATCGGCGCGCATATCTGCTATCCCGGCGATCTGATCGTGATCGACAGCGGCACGGCCACGACCTTCGATGTGATCGCCGCCGACGGCGGGTTCGAGGGCGGCATCATCTCCCCCGGTATCAACCTGTCCATGCAGGCCCTGCACGAGGCCGCCGCCAAGCTGCCGAGGATCGCCATTCGCCGCCCCGAGCGTAACCTGGTGATCGGCCGCGATACGGTGAACGCCATGCAGTCGGGCGTATTCTGGGGCTATGTGGGCCTGATCGAGGGGCTGGTGGTGCGCATCAAGGCCGAGTGGGGCAGGCCGATGACGGTGGTCGCCACCGGCGGCGTCGCCTCCCTGTTCGAAGGGGCCACCGACAAGATCGACAAGTTCGACCCCGACCTGACCATCCGCGGCATGCTAGAGGTGTGGCGCCGTAATACGAAAGCTGCTGAGTGAACGCTCCGAACCCTGATGACGAACTCGTTTTCCTGCCCCTAGGCGGGTCGAATGAGATCGGCATGAACTTCAACCTCTACGGCTACGGCCCGCCGCACGCGCGCAAGTGGGTGGTGGTGGACCTTGGCGTTACCTTCGGCGACGTGACCACGCCGGGGGTGGAGATCATCCTGCCCGACCCGCGCTTCATCGAGGAGCACGCGGACGACATCCTCGGCATCGTGCTGACCCACGCGCACGAGGACCATATAGGCGCGGTAGGCTGGCTGTGGGAGCGCATCCCAGCGCCCCTCTACGCCACCCCCTTCACCGCCTTCCTGCTGCGCGAGAAGCTGCGCGACGCGGGCATCCTGGACGACGTGGATCTCACCGAGGTCCCGCTCGGCGGCAAGATCACCCTCGGCCCGTTCGAGATGGAGCTGATCACCCTCACCCATTCGATCCCCGAGCCCAACGGCCTGTCGATCAGGACGCCCTTGGGCACGATCCTGCACACCGGCGACTGGAAGATCGACCCGGATCCGCTACTCGGCGCCCCCACCGACAGCGACGCCATCAAGCGCCTTGGCGACGAGGGCGTGCTGGCCATGGTCTGCGACAGCACCAATGTGTTTGTGGACGGCCGCGCGGGTTCGGAAGCGGAAGTGCGCGAGAAGCTCGGCGCTCTGATCGCCTCTTTGAAGGGTAAGGTCGCTGTCGCCTGCTTCGCCTCCAACGTGGCGCGGATGGATACGGTGATCCGGGCCGGGCAGGCGGCGGGGCGACGGGTGTGTCTCGTCGGGCGCTCCATGCACCGCATGGCCGCGGCGGCGCGATCGGTGGGGCTGTTCGAGGGTGTGGAGCCGTTTATCACCGACTCCGAGGCCGGGTTTTTCCCCAGCGACTCCATCCTCTACCTGTGCACCGGTAGCCAGGGCGAAGCGCGCGCCGCCCTTTCCCGTATCGCTTCGGGAGACCACCATCATGTGAGCCTCGGCAAGGGCGACCACTGCATCTTCTCGTCGCGGGTCATCCCCGGCAACGAGATCGGCATCCGCAATATGCAGAACAAGCTCGCTGACCGGGGCGTTCGTCTGTATACGGAGCGTGACCATCCGGGCATCCACGTCTCCGGCCACCCGTGCCGTGACGAGCTGGCGGAGATGTATGCCTGGGCCCGCCCGCGCATCGCCGTGCCGACCCATGGCGAGCGTCGTCACCTTCTCGAACACGCCGCCTTCGCCGCCGACCTGCAGGTGCCCGAGCAGGTCACGCCGCGCAACGGCGACATGGTCCGCCTTGCGCCCGGCCGCGCCCAGATCATCGACGAGGTCCCCGCCGGACGCCTTTACGTGGACGGCGGCAAGGTCACGCTCGAGAACGACGAGCCCCTGAAGGAACGCCGCCACGCCGCCTCCAACGGCGTGCTGATGGTGGCGGTGGCCATTGATGGCAAGGGCCGGCTGGCTTCCGACATCGAGGTGCGCTCCATCGGCTTGCCGGGCGACGCTGACGATCCCCTTGAAGACCTGCTCGACCGCTGCGCCGACGCCGCCGAGGACGCTCTGAAGCGCCTCGACAAGGACGCCCGCGACGATGACGAGCGGGTCGAACAGGCCGTGGGCCGAGCCCTCAAGAAGCTCAGCCAACGCCTCTGGTCGCGCCGCCCGGTGGTGGAGACCCTGATCGTACGGATCTAGCCGCGAGCGCTAAAGGCCCGGTTGGCCTGCTACGATCACCCCAGGCTGGGATCGATGAGGTACTTTTCGCCGGTGGCCTTCTTGTTGTAGCCGGCGACCACGTCGGGGTTCAGCGCGTCGCTGAGCGAGATGGTGTGGCTGTAATGGCTGGCGAAGGTAGTCTTCAGCTCGTCCATCACCCGCTTGCGCAGGCGCATATTGACCTCCATTCCGGCCTTCTGCAGGAACGGGGTGAGCAGGAAGCCGCCGATGCTCCAGGAGAAGCCGAAGCCGCCCCGGTTCAGGATGGTGGGGCCGGTGTCGAGCCCACCATAGATGTAGAGCTGCTTGAACTGGGTCGAGCCATAGCGGCTGTAAGCGCCGGCCTTGGAATTGGCCGCCGCCTCGATGGCGGTGATGATCTGGCCGCCCAGCTTGCCGCCGCCGAGCGCATCGAAGGCCAGGGTCGCGCCGGTTTCGTCCACGGCGGCGATCAGCTTGGCCATGAAGTCCGGGTCGGTGGAGTCCACCACGTACTTGGCGCCGATATCGGTCAGGATCTTCGCCTGTTCGGCGCTGCGCACGATGTTCACCAGCGCCACGCCGTCCTTGATGCAGATCTTGTTGAGCATCTGGCCGAGGTTGGAGGCGGCGGCGGTGTGGATCAGGGCCGTGTGGCCCTCCATGCGCATGGTCTCGACAAAGGCCAGGGCGGTGAGCGGATTGACGAAGCAGGAGGCACCGTCGACGGCCGTGGCGCCATCCGGCAGGACCATGACGTCGGCGACCTTGATGGTGCGATACTGGGTGTACATGGCGCCGCCGATCATGGTGACGGTCTTGCCGAGCAGGGCCTGGGCCTCGGGCGACGACCCGGCCTTGACCACCACGCCCGCGCCCTCGTTGCCCACGGGCAGGGACTGGCCGAGGCGGGCGGTCAGGGCGCGCACGAACTGCGGCGGGATCGGCAGGATCAGCTTGCCGCCGTTCGACTTCGCCTCCGCCACCGTGGCGGGTCCGAACAGCAGGCCGAGGTCTGAGGGGTTGATCGGCGTGGCCTGCACCTTGACCACGACTTCGTTGTCGGCGGGTTCGCCGATGGGAACCTGTACCAGCGAAACTTCGAGCACGCCGTCTTCGGTCGCCAGCGAGCGTAGCTCCAGGCCGGTGGTGGGGGTATCCATGATCGTGTTCCTCCGTTTGTTGGGCGGAGCAGTGTCCTCCCCGCCGCCCCTCGTCAATCGCGACGTTGCGTCAGGGCAGGGCAGGGGCTATCTCCGCGCCTCGCAAGTGCGTCCAGCAAAAGTGGAATCCGGTTTTGCGCCCGGGACGTGCTTCTGGAAGAGTTTGAAGGGATTTCCCATGAGAGCGGATGTCGTGGCCCTGGCGGCTGACATCGAGCAGTCGATCGCGCTGCTCAGGAGGCGTCTTTGACTGGGATGTGGCGCTGCGTAAACTCGACGAACTGAACGCGCGGGTCGAAGACCCGACCCTGTGGGATCGCCCGGCTGAAGCCCAGGCGGTGAGCCGGGATCGCTCGCGCCTGGAGGCGTCGGTCGGCGCGGTGAAGGCGCTGGAGCGCGAGCGCGCCGACGCCGTCGAACTGGCCGAACTCGCGGACATGGAAGGCGATGCGGCTGTGGGCGACGAGGCGGCCGCCATGCTGCGCAGTCTGAAGGATCGCGCCGCACGCGCCGAGCTTGAGGCGCTGCTGTCCGGCGAAGCCGATGGAAACGACGCCTTCATCGAGGTCAACTCCGGCGCCGGCGGCACCGAGAGCGCCGACTGGGCGCTCATGCTCATGCGCATGTACACGCGTTGGGCCACCGCCCACGGCATGGAGGTGGATGTGCTGGAAGAGACGCCGGGGGAGCAGGCCGGCATCAAGTCCGCTACCCTGCAGATCAAGGGGACCAACGCCTATGGCTGGCTGAAGACCGAGGCGGGGGTGCATCGGCTGGTGCGCATCTCGCCGTTCGACTCGAACGCCAAGCGGCATACCTCGTTCTCGTCGGTCTGGGTCTATCCGGTGGTGGACGACACCATCGAGATCGAGATCAATCCCGCCGACGTGCGCACCGACACCTATCGGGCCTCTGGCGCGGGTGGCCAGCACATCAACAAGACCGACAGCGCCGTGCGCCTGACCCACATCCCCACCGGCATCGCCGTGGCCTGCCAGATGGGCCGCAGCCAGCACCAGAACCGGGAAGAGGCGTGGAAGATGCTCCGCGCCCGCCTCTATGAGCTCGAACTGCAGAAGCGTGACGCCGAGCGTGCGGCGCTCGAGGATCAGAAGACCGACATCGGCTGGGGCCACCAGATTCGCAGTTATGTGCTGCAGCCCTATCAGATGGTGAAGGACCTGCGCACCAACGTGGAGACCTCCGACACGCAAGGCGTGCTCGACGGCGATCTGGACGCCTTCATGGGCGCCAGTCTCGCCCAGCGGGTGGGCAACACCCGCCAGGACGCCGACGCCTAGGACTTCAAGCGGACCGGCAAGGCGAGGTTGCACACGCCCACACGACCGGACGAATACTTGTACCAGGCATCGGCGCGGAACCGGCGCGACTGGACGTAGGCTTTGAAGCTCGGGCTGTCCGTTCGCAGGATCTCCAGCGGCAGGCGCTCATTGGCCGGCACGTCGGCCGCGACGCGGATGCGAGGGATCGCGGTCTTCTCGCCTTCGGTCTTGTAGAAGCCGAGATCGCCCGTGCCGCGCGGCAGGGTGGACAAATGCTCTATCCCGCGCACCACGCGGCCCACCAGGGTGACGTTGCGGTCCAGATTCCGCGGCGCGTGGCCGATCACGGCGTAAAGTTCCTTGCCCCCGCCGCTGTCGGCGCTCTCGTCGCGCCCGGCGCCCATCATGGCGTAGCAATGGGTAAGCCAGGTGCGGTTCGACCTGGGATCGCGCGCGGCGGGGAAGTCGCCGGAAAAGCCCACTTGCGGTGCGTAGGTATCGGGGTCGGGCAGAGCGACAAAGGCTTCGAGTCCGATCGGCTTGTCGAACTCCGCCTTCAGCGTGTCCTGCCCGCCCCGCATGGGCCGGGTGGAAGGGGCTGACCACTGGACCACATAATTGTCCTGGGCGCGGACGATGGCGCTATCGTCGAAATAGCCGGCGCGGACCATGGCCTTGATATTGGCCACGTGGTTGGGGGCGAAAGCCGGGGCCAGTTCGATCACCACCCGCCCCGTGGGCAGGTCCATGTACAGAGTGTTCTCCGGGTCGAGCGCATGCCAGTCGGCGGGCGGCGTCTTGTCGAGATCGAAGACTGCGGCCGGCGACGGGGCGGTGGCGGGCTCGGCCTTGGGCGCCGCGGCGAAGGCTGGACCGACGAGCAACATCGCAAGCAGGCTGATCAGGGGACGGCGATGCATCGGGCGGCTCCGGCGGTTGCAGCCTTATCCTAGCGCCATGACGCGGGTACGAAAAAGGGTCGGGCCTCGTTGCCGAGACGCCGACCCTCCCCACGCGCGCTCACGGCCTCGCCGGGCGCGGCGTCCGCATCCCCCGATGCGGTGAAACGGTGCAGCCGGCGGGTCCGGCCGCAGGGCTCAGGCCTGGTGGGCGTCGAGCGAAATCACTTCCGCCACCGGTTGCGGCGCAGCCGCCGGCTGGGGACGGAACTGGGCGCAGCGGCCCTGGAAGAAGGCGCCGACGTCGATCGACAGCTTCTCGTGCGTGATGTCGCCTTCAACGTGGGCGGTCTGCAGCAGGTGGACGACCTTGCCTTCGACATTGCCCATCACCCGGCCTCGCACTTCCACGAGGGCGCCGCGGACCGTGCCTTCCACATGGGCGTGCTCGCCGATGACAAGGCGCGAGACGTGGACGTCCCCCTTTACCGCGCCGTCGATCAGCAGCTCGCCTTCGCCGGTGATCGAGCCTTCGAACACCAAGTCCGGGCCGAGCACGGAGGCCACGCGCGCCACGGGCCGGGCCGAAGAGGTCGTCGATGAGATGGGCCGGCTGGGCTCCATCGAGGACGGGGAGGTGGAGGGGCGGGTCGGGATCGCCGGGCCGCTGGTGGAGTTAGTCGTTTTGCTGAACATACTCGCCTG
Source organism: uncultured Caulobacterales bacterium (assembly GCA_903862425.1). GTDB lineage: Bacteria > Pseudomonadota > Alphaproteobacteria > Caulobacterales > Caulobacteraceae > CAIOYC01. Next base: position 476,696 of record CAIOYC010000009.1, read on the forward strand.
CCTTCAAAAAGCGTGTGGGGTCTTGGACCCGTCCATTCTCCCAGACCTCGTAGTGTAGGTGCGGTCCGGTCGAGCGCCCTGTGGAACCCATGGCGCCGATACGTTGAGCAACACCTACTTTTTGTCCCATCGCCACAGAAATCGCCTGCAGGTGGGCGTATCGCGTCTTGAATCCCCCACCGTGATCTATTTCAACCACGTTTCCATACCCCGTCCGTTGACCGGTGAAGCTGACAACGCCGGGCGCGGTGGACAGGATCGGGGTCGAATAGCCGCCCGCGAAGTCCTGTCCCGGATGGAAGGCGCCGTGGTGGGTGAAGGGATCGACCCGCGCCCCGAAGCCGGAAGACTTGACCGGATTGCTCACCGGCTTGGCCAGGGGCAGGCGATCCACCTCCGCGCCCAGGGTACGGGCGGCGGTGAGGTCCTGCGCGGCGTGCTGGATGCGGGCGGCATAGCCCGTATCCACGTCGAGCACCGCCGCCAGCGCAGCCGGGTCGCGCGCCTCGATCAGGGGGCCGCCAAGGCCGACGCCGCCCGTGTCGCGTCCTGCCGACGCCGTATCGAGGCCCGCCAGGCGGAAGGCCATGCGCAGCCGGTCGGCCCGCGACTTGGCATAGGTTTCAGCCGAGGCGACCATGCGATCCTGGTCGGCCTGCACGGCGCGGATCTGGTCCACCGGGTCCTTGGCTTTCAGCGCATCGAGATTGACCGGCGCCATGACCGCGCCCGGGGCGCCCTTCACCTCGGTCAGCAGCATGGCCAAGGCGGCGTGACGGCGGACGATCTCCTCGGCCACGCCCTTGACCCCGCCCGTGCCGCCCGACAGGCGCTCCATGGCGGTATCGAGCCGGGCCTGACGGTCGGCGATCAGGCGCTCGTAATAGTTCTTGGTCTTGACCGCCGCGGTCTCGTCGGCGCGCAGCATCATCGGTTGCAGGGCGAGGGCGGCTGTGGCGCCGATCACCCACAGGCCGGCGGCGGCGGCGGTAGCCAGGGCTGTGGCCTGCATGTTGGTCGTCAGAACGAAGGCGCGCGTCTCGAAGCCCGAGCGCACATAAAGCTGCCGCTCGGGCAGCTTGCGGGCGACGAACTCACGCAGATCCTGCAACTTCTGGCCTAACAACACTGCCCCGCCCGACGAAGTTAAAAATACGTCCACCATGCAGCAAATATGCGACAGGCGTGCAAGGCGGCGCCCCCGCGACGTTTCGACTTCGCCCGCCAGGCGAATGTGGGCCAGCTTTACCTTAATAATCCGGGGTTAAGGCCAATGGAATCAGCGCTGGCGCGTGTGTCGTGCCCCACAGTTCGGACATCCGGCGCGTCCTGACAGGGGTATTGTTCGCTTGCGGAGCAAGCTTGACTGTGGCGACTTGCCGCAGCGCAGACTTAACGACTGTTCAGCTTTTGAGCGCTTGCGCCGCCTTCAGCACCGCTTCGGCGTGGCTGGCCACCTTCACCTTACGCCACACCTGCCGCACCACGCCCGATCCATCGATCAGGAAGGTGGAGCGGTCGATGCCCATGTACTTGCGGCCGTACAGGCTCTTCTCGACCCACGACCCCAGGGCCTCGATCACCGCGCCGGCTTCGTCGGAAGCGAGGATCAGGTTCAGATCATACTTGGCCTTGAACTTGTCGTGGCGCTTCGCGCTGTCCTTGGAAAGGCCGATCACCACCGCGCCGGCCTTCTTGAAGTCCGCCGCGAGCGCGGTGAACTGCTGCGCCTCAGTCGTGCAGCCCGCAGTGTCGTCCTTGGGATAAAGATAGAGCACGACGGTCTGACCCCGAAAATCCTCGAGCCTGACCCGCCCACCACCGTCCGTCGGCAGGTCGAAGGCGGGCGCCTGGTCGCCCACGCTCAATTCATCGGCCATGTCATTCTCCCGCGTCTCGCCCAGCCATGCCCAGCGTCGTCGAGCAAGACAAGTCTCCGACGATCAGATCGTGTAATCGAAGGCGGCCATCGCCGGATTGAGCACGCCGCGCTGGTTGAGCGCTTCATAGAGCGCCTCGGCGGCGGCCTCGGGGGACAGAATGGTGGTGTCGATGCGCACTTCCGGCGTCTCTGGCGGCTCGTAGGGGCTGTCGATGCCGGTGAAGTCCTTGATCTCGCCTGCGCGCGCCTTCTTGTAGAGGCCCTTCACGTCGCGCCGCTCGGCCTCGGCCAGGGGCGTGTCCACGTGCACCTCGATGAACTCGCCGGCCGGCAACAGGCCCCGCGCCAGGGCCCGGTCGGCGCGGAAGGGGGAGATCAACGACACCAGCACGATCAGCCCGGCGTCGGCCATCAGCTTGGCGGCCTCGGCGGCGCGGCGCACATTCTCCACCCGGTCGGCGGCGGTGAAGCCGAGATCGCCGTTCAATCCGTGGCGCAGATTGTCGCCGTCGAGCAGATAGGTGTGGCGTCCCGCATGATGCAGGCGCTTTTCCAGGAGGTTGGCGATGGTGGACTTGCCGGCGCCGGACAGGCCGGTGAACCATACCACCGCCGGGCGCTGACCTTTCTGAGCCGCGCGGGCGTCGGCGGAGACGTCGAGCGCCTGCCACTGCACGTCGGAGGACTTGTGCAGCGCCCCGCGCACCATGCCCGCCGCTGCGGTGGCGTTGGAGAGCCGGTCGATGAGGATGAAGCCGCCGGTATCGCGGTTTTCCAGGTAGGGATCGAAGGCCAGCGGTCGGTCCAGCGCGATCTCGACCGAGGCGATGGCGTTCAGGGTGAGGGTCGGGGCGGCGGCGACCGCGCCCGTCTCCACATCCGTCACGGCGACCGGGGCGACCACGCGGGCCCCTACGGTCTGGGTTCCGAGCTTCAGCCAATAGGAGCGGCCTGGATCCAGTGGCGCCTCGTCCATCCACGCCACATCGGCGGAGAGCCGGTCCGACAGCAGGGCCGGGCTATCGGCGGCGACGATCAGGTCGCCGCGACTGACATCGATCTCGCGGTCGAGCACCAGGGTCACTGCCTCGCCCGCGGAGGCCTGCGGCAGATCGGCGTCATAGGTGACGATCCGGGCCACCACAGCCTCGCCCTCGCCGGGCAGCACGCGGATGGTGTCGCCCACATTGATGCGCCCGCCGGCGATCAGGCCGGAAAAGCCGCGGAAGTCCGCGTTCGGACGGTTCACCCACTGGACCGGCAGGCGGAAGGGTCGGTCCACGGTCTCGCGACCCGCCTCCACGGTCTCCAGGTGTTCGAGCAGGGAAGGGCCGATGTACCAGGGGGTATCGGGGCTGCACGCGATCACATTGTCGCCCTTGAGGCCCGAGACCGGGATGGCGGCGATCTCCTCGAAGCCCAGCGGGGCGGCGAAGGCGCGATAGTCGGCGACGATGCGGTCGAATACGGCGGGATCATAGCCCACCAGGTCGATCTTGTTGACCGCCAGCACCACCCGGCGGATGCCCACGAGCGACACCAGGCGTGAGTGGCGTCGGGTCTGGGTGAGGACGCCCTTGCGCGCATCGATCAGGATCACCGCCACGTCGGCGGTGGAGGCGCCGGTGATCATGTTGCGGGTGTACTGCTCGTGTCCGGGGGTATCCGCGACGATGAACTTGCGCTTGGACGTGGCGAAGAAGCGGTAGGCCACGTCGATGGTGATGCCCTGCTCACGCTCGGCCTGGAGGCCATCCACCAGGAGGGCGAAGTCGAGGTTCTGGCCCTGGGTGCCCACGGCCTTCGAATCAGCGGCCAGGGTGTCGAGCTGGTCGTCGAACAGCGACTTGGAATCGTACAGCAGGCGCCCGATCAGGGTCGATTTGCCGTCGTCCACCGAGCCGCAGGTGATGAAGCGGAGCAGGCTGGTGGTGTCCACGGGCGGCTCGACGGGCTCTCTGATGTCGCGGGCCATCAGAAGTAGCCGTCCTGCTTCTTGGATTCCATGGTCGATCCATCGCGGTCGATGACCCGGCCTTGGCGCTCCGATGACCGCGAAACCTGCATCTCGGCGATGATGGCGTCGAGATCGGCGGCGTCGCTCTCGACCCCGCCGGTGAGCGGATAGCAGCCGAGGGTGCGGAAGCGGACCATGCGCTGCTTCGGCGTCTCGCCAGGCGCCAGCGGCATGCGTTCGTCATCGACCATGATCAGCGCCCCGTCCCGCTCCACGATCGGGCGAGGCTTGGCGAAATAGAGGGTCGGGATCGGAATGTTTTCGAGCTGGATGTAGCGCCAGACGTCGAGCTCGGTCCAGTTCGAGATCGGGAAGGCGCGCAGAGATTCGCCCTTGTGGATGCGGGTGTTGTAGAGCCGCCAGAGCTCAGGGCGCTGCGCTTTGGGGTCCCAACGGTGGTCCTTGGTGCGAAAGGAAATGATCCGCTCCTTGGCGCGGCTCTTCTCCTCATCGCGCCGGGCGCCGCCGAAAGCCGCGTCGAAGCCGTACTTGTCCAGCGCCTGCTTCAGCGCCTGGGTCTTCATGACGTCGGTGTGGACGGCCGAGCCGTGGGTGAAGGGGCCGACGCCCTGGGCGAGCCCCTCGGGATTGGTATGGACCAGGAGTTCGAGGCCGAGCCGCTTGGCCTCCGCGTCGCGGAATTCGATCATCTCCCGGAACTTCCAGGTGGTGTCCACGTGCAGGATCGGGAATGGCGGCTTGCCGGGATAGAAGGCCTTCATGGCCAGGTGCAGCAGCACGGCGGAATCCTTGCCCACCGAATAGAGCAGCACGGGGTTGGTGCGCTCGGCGGTCACTTCACGAAGAATGTGGATGCTCTCGGCCTCGAGCCGACGCAGGTCTTCCGGCAGGCGGTTCTTCACCGCCGTATCCGTCCCGGAAGCGGGACCGTCATGGTCCTCGGACATGGCAATACCTCAAACGCCCGCGGCCCTGCGGGGCGACTTAAATAAGGTACGAAAGGCGTCGACGCCCGGCAAATCCTCTGGCGAGGTCTTCAGAGAAGCTAATCGCCCTTCGGCATGAAGGGAGCCAACGGCGGGGCGGCGAAGTCGCCGACGGCAAGAAAGCCCGGATTGAAGAAGTTGGGCTTCTTGTAGGGCAGGGGCTCTCCGTCCGGCGCGAACACCTGACCCCCGGCGGCGAGCAGCACTGCATGGCCGGCGGCGGTGTCCCATTCCATGGTGGGGGAGGGGCGCGGATAGACGTCCGCTTCGCCAGCGGCCAAGAGGCCGAACTTCAGCGACGAGCCGATATTGACCCGCTCGCCGGCCTTGATCGCCGCGAGATAGGCCTGCACCTCGGGTGTCACATGCGAGCGGGATGCGACGGCGGTGGGCGGGGTGCGGCCGGGCTTATGGATGCGCAGCGGTGTGGTGGCGGTCTGCCCGTCTTCACGACGCCAGGCCGTACCGAGCTTGGCGTCGCCCACGAACAGGCGACGCAGGCGCGGAGCGTAGATCACGCCGATGGTCGGGGCTCCATCCTCGATCAGGCCGATATTGACGGTGAAGTCATCCCCGCGACGCACGAATTCGCGCGTCCCGTCCAGCGCGTCGACCAGAAAGAAGCGGTCGTCCACCACCGGGATACGCCCCGCCGCAGCCTCCTCCTCGGCCACCACCGGGATGTCCGGGGTGAGGGCGGCGAGGGCCATGAGGATGATCGCCTCACCCGCCCGGTCGGCGATGGTGACGGGCGATTCGTCGGCCTTCTTCTCCACCTCGAAGCCGGCCTCGAAGATCCGGTTGATCTCAGCGCCCGCCTCCAGTGCGGCCTCGATCAGGCCCTCCAGCAGGCGGCGGCGGGCGTCGGGTTTCGAGAGGTCCATGCGCCCGCTTTGGCGCGCTGCGGCCAGGAGCGCAAGCCTCGCCGCTTGCCGCGGCGGCGCGAACGGCATAGATCGCCGCAACGCTGCTCGCCTTTCGTGTGTTAAGAAGACGACACTCTTTCGGAACGTTTCCGCCCGCATGGCCACCCCCCGTCACTACCTGGATTTCGAGCGCCCGATCGCTGACCTCGAGGCGAAGATCGAAGAACTGTCCAAGCTGTCCGAGGCCACCGAGCCGCAAGTGGATGGAAGCGGTAGTTTCGACGCCGAAATCGACGCCCTGCGCAAGCGGGTGGAAGCCGTTCGCGCCGACACCTATGCCAACCTCGACGCCTGGCGGAAGGTGCAGGTGGCCCGCCACCCCGAGCGCCCGCACTTCGTCGATTATATCGATGGCCTGATCACCGACTGGCAGGAACTGAAGGGCGACCGCGCCTTTGGCGACGACCAGGCGCTGATCGGCGGTATGGGTCGGTTCCGGGGCCGCCCGGTCATGGTGATCGGCAACGAGAAGGGCCGCGACACCGCCAGCCGTATCAAGCACAATTTCGGCATGGGCCGGCCCGAGGGCTACCGCAAGGCCGTGCGCCTGATGGACCTGGCCGACCGCTTCGGCCTGCCGGTGCTGAGCTTCGTCGATACCGCCGGCGCCTTTCCGGGCAAGGAAGGCGAGGAGCGCGGCCAGGGCGAGGCGATTGCGCGCTCCACCGAGCGTGGCCTGACCCTCGGCGTACCGATGATCGCCACCATCACCGGCGAGGGCGGCTCGGGCGGCGCCCTGGCCATCGCGGCAGCCAACAAGGTGCTGATCCTGGAGCATTCCACCTATTCGGTGATCTCGCCCGAACCCGGCTCCGCCATCCTGTTCCGCGACCGGGCCCAGGCCCCGCACATGGCGAATGCGATGAAGATTTCGCCGGAGGACCTACTGCGCTTCGGCGTGGTGGACGGCATCATCTCCGAGCCTCCGGGCGGCGCCCATTCCGACCCGGCCTCCACCATCCTCGCGGTGGGCGACACGGTGGAGGAGGAGCTCGACAAGCTTATCAAGCTTTCACCCGACCAACTGCGCGCCCAGCGCGCTGAACGCTTCTACGCGATCGGGACCGTCGGTCAGTGAGCCTGGGCCTGCGTGCGGCGTTCGCGGCGGCGCTGGCGGGCGCCGCACTCGCCGAACCGGCCTCCGCAACGGTCTTTCAGCCCCAGAACCGCCCTGCGTCGCAGGTTCAGCCACCGTCCACTGTCACCCAACCCAGGGCGGTGTCGCCCGTCGGCAGCGGCAAACCGGTTGCGACACCTCCTGTCAGGCCGGCCCTGCCCGCCAATCTCAAGCTGCCGACGCCCAGCGATCCTGTGCTGGCCCACTACAGCCCGACCTACGACGGTTGCATGCGCAAGGCGGTCTCCACTCTCGACATCATCGACTGCGTAGCGCGGGAGAACGAGCGTTGGGACGGGCGGCTGAACCGGGTCTACCAGTCGCGGCTGGCCAGCTTCACCGACCGCCAGCGCGGCGCCCTGAAACGGGCGCAGAAGGCCTGGGTCCTGTTCCGCGAAGCTGATTGCGCCGCTTACGAGGACGATGACTGGGGCACGATCTCCCGCATTGACGCCTCGCAATGCCTGCTCCGTCGCACGGTGGAGCGAGCGCTGGAGCTCGAAGCTCTGCCGATGGATCACGGCCCAGGCTAGGCGACCGCCTTCAAAGCCTCGCCCAGGCGCTCCACGCTCTCTTCGGTGGTGGCCCAGGAGCACATGAAACGGACCGTACCGTCGGTGAAGCGGTAGACGAAGAAGCCACTGGCGCGCAGGGCCTCCAGCGGGCCGTCGTCCATCTCCACGAAGAGGGCGTTGGCCTGTACCGCGTGGCGGATCTTGAACGGCATCAGCGCGGCGAGCTTCTGCGCCATGGCGTTGGCGTGTCTGGCGAGGTCCAGCCAGGCGCCGCTCTCCAGCATGCCGATCCACGGCGCGGACAGGAAACGGCCCTTGGAAGGGAGTTGGCCGGCCTGTTTCAGGCGGGCGTCGAAGCGGCGGGAGAGGGTCTTGTCGAACAGCACGACGGCCTCGGACAGCGAAGCCCCCGCCTTGGTGCCGCCCACGATCAGCACGTCGATGTCGAGGGTTTTCAGCGCCTTGAGGTCGAAGCCCGAGGCCGCTGCGTTGGCCAGCCGCGCGCCGTCCAGATGCACCGGCAGGCCCTTGGCCTTGGCGCGGGCGGTCAGGGCGCGGACCTGCTCGATCGAATAGACCGTGCCGTATTCGGTGGCGTTGGTGAGCGACAGGGCGGCGGGGGACTGGCGGTAGGAGACGTCCGGCCGGTCCAGGATGGCGTCGAGCTCGGCCGGGTCGATCTTGCCCGATGCGCCCTTCAGCCCGATGAGGCCGAGGCCTTGGCCGAAAAAGCCCGGCGCGCCGGTTTCATCGGTGCAGATGTGGGCGTGCTCATGCGCCAACACCGCCTCGAAAGGGCGGCACAGGGCTGCGCAACTAACTGCATTGGCGGCGGTGCCCGAGGCGACGAAACGCACGTCGGCGTCAGCGTCCAGCATGGCCCGTACCAGATCCGCCGCCTTGGCGGTGACCGTATCGGTCCCATAGCCGGAGGTGAAGCCGCCGTTGTGGGCGACGATGGCCTCGAGGGCTTCAGGACAGGCTCCGGCGGTGTTGTCGGAGGCGAAGGAGTAGTCGGCCATGGTCACGCCCTGGTTTGAAACTCCGTTCTTCGACAGGGTCGCCGCGGTTATGTCCAGACCGAATGGCGCAACCCCGTCAGCGGACGTAGTTGAAGGTGCCGCACAGGCCCGGACTGTCCACGCCGCGCGGTTGCGGGCCATCCTGATAGACGGCCATGCCGAGCTGATCCTTGCCGGTGCGGTACACCACCACCCAGCGCACAGGTTGGCTGCACAAGGTGTTCTTGTTGGCCAGCATCGGATTCATTGGCCGGGTGACCGTGAGGATGCGGGCCGGGAAGACGCCCAGATCGCTGTTGTAGCTCTGCACGTCCGCCGCAACGCGCAGGGGGAAGGTCTGGCCGGCGGTGACGAGCGCGGTCGGCGACAGTTTGATCGTCCCTGTGATCGACAAGGCGGTCTTGCTGAGAGGCTGCCAGGTCTCGACCGAGCTTTTAGCGGTGGTGTTTGACGCGAAAGCCAAAAAAGAGAGGCCCGCCAGGATACTGAGGTATTTCATCCGCCCACCTATTCGACCATCGCCAAGCTTGCCGCTAGACAAGCCTGGCGTGGCGATCCGGTTCCCTTTCTAGATCGGGTCGTAAGGAAAGACGCTGGCGCTGGCGCCTACGTCGGTAAAGCTGGCCTTCATGGAGGGCAGGGCCTGGTCGATCAGGGTCTGGGGCGTCCAGCCCTCGATCCGGGCTACCGAGCGCACGGGGCGGGGCTGGTTGAACAGCACCACCTCGTTGCCGCGCACGGCGAAGATCTGGCCCGAGACTTCCCTAGACGCAGGAGCGGCGAGCGCGATGGCCAGCTGCGCCACCTGATCGGCGCGCATGGAGTTCTTGATCCGCTCCACGCGCTGGGCGCCGGCCTCGTCCTTCACCGGGATGGAGGCGATCATGCGGGTCCAGGCGAAGGGGGCGATGATGTTGGAGCGCACGTTCTTGGCCGCCCCCTCCATGGCGATGATCCGCGACAGGCCCATCACGCCGAGCTTGGCGGCGGCGTAGTTGGCCTGGCCGATATTGCCGATCAGGCCCGAGGTGGAGGTGAAGTGGACGTAGGCCCCGTCCTGCTGGTCGCGGAACAGTTCGATGGAGGCGCGACTGACATTGTAGGCGCCGCGCAGGTGGACGGCGATCACCGCATCCCAGTCGCTGTCGGCCATCTTGTGGAACATGCCGTCACGTAGGATGCCCGCCGGATTGATGATGGCGTGCAGCCCGCCGAAGCTGTCTCTGGCCTGCTCGACCATGGCCTTGACGCCGGCCATATCGGACACGCTGTCAGAATTGGAAACGGCCTCGCCGCCGGCGGCTCGGATTTCCTGCGCCGTTTGCTCGGCCGGACCGGCATCGCCGCTATCGCCGCCGGTCAGGCCGCCGCCGAGGTCGTTGACCACCACCTTGGCGCCTTCGCGTGCAGCCAGAAGCGCGCATTCCTTGCCGATGCCGCCCGCCGCGCCGGTGACGATCAACACCCGTCCGTCCAATACGCCCATGGCGTCTCTCCCTGTGTTTTGTCGGGAGAGGCTTAGGGCGTGGGGACGGGATCGGGCAAGGGGGTCTGCACCGTCGGCTGGGCCACCAGCCGGTCCGCCTTGCGCAGTTGCGGGAACAGCACCGACCAGGTTCCAGTGACGACCATGGCGCCGACGCCGCCGAATACCGCCGCGCCCACGGGGCCGAGGATACGCGCCGCGAGACCGCTCTCGAACTCGCCAAGCTCGTTGGAGGCGCCGATGAACAGGGACGACACCGCGCCCACCCGGCCGCGCATGTGGTCGGGCGTCACGATCTGCACCAGGGTCTGGCGGATATAGACGCTGAGCATGTCCGCCGCGCCGAGCACGGCCAGCATGGCCACGGACAGCCAGATCGACTTGGACAGGCCGAACACGAGGGTGGCCGCGCCGAAGATGGCTACGGCGATGAACATCACCTTGCCCGCATGGCGCTGAAGGGGACGGGTGGCGAGCATGAAGGCCACGGGCGCCGCGCCCATGGCCGCCCCGGCGCGCAGGATGCCGAAGCCCTGCGGCCCGGCATGCAACACGTCGCGGGCAAACACCGGCAGGAGCGCGGTCGCCCCGCCCAGCAGCACGGCGAACAGGTCGAGCGAGATGGAGCCGAACACGATCTTGTTCGACCACACATAACCCAGTCCTTCCTTCATCAACGCCCAGCGCGAACCAGGCTGCACCTTGGGCTGGGTGGAGGTGCGGATGCACAGGAGCGAGATCAGGGCGACGAGGTAAAGGCAGAAGCCGGTGCAGTAGGCGGTAGCCGGAGAGATGGCGATCAGCAGACCGCCAAGGGCTGGGCCGCCTATGGCCGCCGTCTGCCAGGCGAGCGAATTCCAGGCGATCGCCTTGGGCAGCAGTTCCTTGGACACCAGCATGGGGCCGAGCGCCGTGGAGGCGGGGGAGAAGAAGGAGCGCGTGACACCGAACACCATGGCTACGCCTAGCAGCAGCGGCACGCTCGAGAAATGGAACAGGGCGGCGGCGGCCAGCATGGCGATGGTGAGGATCTCGCCGGTCTCGCAGATGGCCATGATCCGTTTGCGCTCATATCGGTCGGCGGTCTCGCCCGCCGGCAGGGTCAGGAACACCACGGGGATGAAGGTCACCAGACCCAGCATCGACACCATGAAGGCGGCGCGCTTCACGTCCATGTGGGTGCGGGCGATGTCATAGACCTGCCACTGCAGGGTCACCGCCTCGATCATCACCGCCAGGCTGGCTGTCCAGCGCGAGAACCAGAAGAAGAGGAAATCCCGCTGTCCAAGCAGGCTGGCGGGCTTAGAACTAGGGTAGGAGTCTGGGTCGGGCATCGCGGCCAAGCTATGGCGACGTCGGCGCCGCGCTGCAACCGATCATGAGCATTCGCTCTTTGGATTGCGTCCGCGATGGCTTATGGGGCCGCCACAATGAACGCGCAGACCTCATCGCTTCACCTGTCCATCGCGCCCGAGCGTGAGGACGACGCGCGCGCGGTGGACGCCATGATCGAGCGGGCGTTCGGGCCGGGTCGCTATACCAAGGTGTCCGAACGGCTGCGTGAGGGCAATGTGCAGCGCCGCGATCTGTCGTTCACCGCCGTCGCCGCGGGCGAGGTGGTGGGGGCTGTGCGCCTGTGGCCGATCATGGTCGGCGAGGCGCGCGGCCTGTTCCTCGGCCCCATCGCCGTGGAGGGAGGCTGGCGCAAGCACGGCATTGGCGGCGATCTGATCGACAAGGCTGTGACGGCGGGCGCCGCGGCGGGCGAAGCCTTTGTCTTCCTCGTGGGCGACCGCGCCTTGTTCAGCCCGCACGGCTTCGAGGTCGTGCCGCGCGGAACCATCCGCATGCCCGGCCCGGTCGATCCGGCGCGCATCCTGTGGCGCGCGCTGACGCCGGGAGGACTGGACGGCGTGGCCGGACAGGCCCATGTCCCGGAGCATGGCTGACATCAAGGTTGGACTTGAAGGTGTGATCACGGCCGCCGGGCAGGCGCCCAAGGAGGCTGGGGGGCGAGGCCTGCCGCCCGTCCACCTGTGGCATCCGGAGCATTGCGGCGAGATCGACATCCGCATTCGCCGCGACGGCCTGTGGTTCCACGAGGGCACGCCCATCGGCCGAGAGGCCTTGGTGCGCCTGTTCTCCACCGTGCTGCGCCTCGACCCGGACGGCTATCACCTGGTCACTCCGGTTGAGAAGCTGAAGATCGCGGTGGAGGATGCGCCCTTCATGGCGGTGCGCGTGGACCGGGACGGCGAGATTCTGCGCTTCCTCACCAATGTCGGCGATGCGGTGGAGGCGGGGCCGGACAATCGGTTGCGCGTGACCACGGATCCGGAGACCGGCGAGCCCGCCCCCTATCTGCACGTTCGCCGGGGGCTGGAGGCGCGGCTGACCCGCCCCGTCTTCTACGAGCTGGTGGAGATGGCTGAAGAGCGGATGGGGCGCATGGGCGTGACCTCGCACGGCGAGTGGTTCGATCTCGGCTCCGTTGCATGATTGGTGTGACGCCGGACGCGCCGCTCGCCGAACTGGAGCCTCATCTGGCGAGGCGGCTCCATTCCCTGGGGCCGTTTCCGAGCGAGGCCTCGCGTTCGGACTACGACCTGAACCCCGATGGCCGCGTCACCGGACGGGTGTTGACCGCCGCCGCCGTGCTGGTGCCGCTGGTGGAGCGCGAGAGCGGGCTCACCATGCTGCTCACCCGCCGCTCGGACAGCCTGAAGCGTCATTCGGGCCAGGTGGCCTTTCCCGGCGGCAAGGCGGACCCCGGCGAGACCCCGGTGGACACCGCCCTGCGCGAGACCTGGGAGGAGATCGGCCTCGACCAGAACTTCATCCGTCCCATCGGCATGGCCGATACCTACGAGACCGGCACCGGCTTCGCCATCACTCCGGTGATCGCCTTCGTTTCGCCCGGCTTCACCCTGGCCCGGCACGAGGCGGAGGTGGCGGAAATCTTCGAGACGCCGTTCGCCTTCCTGATGGACCCAGCCAATCACGAACTGCGCGTCATGAAGGCCGCCGACGGGGTTGAGCGCCGCTTCTACGCGATGCCCTACGAAGAGCGGACCATCTGGGGCGCGACGGCGGGGATGGTGCGCGGGCTATATGATCGGTGGTTTGGCTAGCCCACAAACCCCGCGGCACGTTTCAGGCGGTCGTTGATGGCTTCGCCGAGGCCGTGGTCGGGGATGGGGGCCACCGCGATGGCGGAGGGGCTCAACCGGTCGGCGGCGCGCAGGTAGGCGAACAGGTTGGCGGCGGCTTCGCGCAGGTCGCCTGCGGGACTGAGGTTCAAGGTCAGCGGATTGGGCAGCGCTGGTCCGAAAGCCAGCCAGGCCTCTCCGGGGGCGGGCGCATCCACGTTCAACCGCACCGGCGCGTTGGGCGCATAGTGCAGGGCGAGGCGGCCGGGGGAGCGGTGAGCATCCTCCGAGCTCGCCGCCAAGGGGCCGATCAGCGTCTCGATAGCTTTGCGTTCCAACCCACCGGGCCGGAGCAGCCGCGCCTCCCCGCCGATGATGGAGACGACGGTGGATTCCACCCCCACCGTGCAGGGGCCGCCGTCGAGCGCCACGGCGGCCGAAGCGCCCGTCTCCTCCACCGCGTCCGCATGGGTGGTGGGGCTGGGACGGCCGGATCGGTTGGCGGAGGGCGCGCAGACGGGACCGCCAAACGCCGCGATCACCGCCTGCGCCAGCGCATGGGCCGGCGCGCGCAGGGCCACCGTGTCAAGCCCAGCCCTGGCGAGGTCGCAGACGGCGGCTGGATCGGAAATCGGGACGACCAGGGTCAGTGGCCCGGGCCAGAAGGCCTCGGCTAGCCGGGCGGCCAGGGGCGGCAGGGCGGCGATGCGCTCGGCCATGGCCCGGTCGCTCACATGGGCGATCAGAGGATTGAAGCGCGGCCGACTCTTGGCCTCGAAGATACGGGCGATGGCGGCGGGATCGGCGGCGGCGGCGGCCAGACCATAGACCGTCTCGGTAGGCAGGATGACGAGGTTGCCGGCCCGCAGCGCCGCCGCGGCCCTCTCGACGTCGCTCAATGACCTTTGCGGGCGGTGAGCTTGACGTTCACCGCCACCTGAGGCGCGACAGTCTCGGGCCCGCCCGCCTGCCCCTTACCGAGGGGGCCGAACTGCATGCGATCGAGGGTGGTCGCGCCGTCCATGGTGGCCACGTCGCCGGTGATCTTCAGCGAGAAGGGCAGGGATACAGGGCGCTTCACCCCGTGCATCATCAGCGTACCGTTGGCGACGTAATGGTCGGGGCCGGTCTGGGCGATGCTGGTGGTCTCGAAGGTCGACTTGCCGAACCGGCTCACCTCGAACCAGTCGGCCGTGGGCAGCATCTGGTCGCGGGTCGGGTCTCCGGTGATGACCGAGGCCATCGTCACCGAAACCATCACGTGCGAGGCCTTCAGGTTCTTCGGGTCGAAGGCGATCTGGGCGTCCCAGGTGCGGAACTGTCCGTCGAAGCCGACGCCGTTGGCGGTAGCGCGAAAGCCGAGACGCGAGGCGGGCTTGTCCACCGTCCATACCGGCGCAGCGGCGGGCATGCCGGCGGCGGGTTTGTGCGCCGTGGGGGCCTTGGCGGCCAGGGCGGAGGTCGTCATCGCCAGCGTCGCCGCCACGATCAGGAGCTTGCGCATCAACGCGGTCCTCGCAGGAAAGGGATCATGCGGCCGATCACGCTGTCACGGTCGATCAGCCAGTGTTTCATCGCCGCCCCGACATGCAGGACGATCAGGACATAGGCCAGCTTGGCCAGGAGGCCATGGCCGGTCTCGCCAACCTTGTCCCACACCTTGCGCTGGGGGATGGGCAGATCATGGATGGGGCCGATGTGCGGCCAGGGGATGGTCCCATAGAGCAGGGTGGGCAGACCCTTGGTCGAGGCGGACACCATGATCCAGCCTGTGATCGGCAGACCGATCATGACGACGTAGAAGCCCCAATGCACCACCTGCGAGGCGACCCGCTCCCACGGCTTCAGCGAGGCGGGCTCCGGCGGCGGCGGATTGATGAGGCGCCAGGCGAGACGGATGACACTCAACAGAAGCACGGTGATGCCTACCGACTTGTGCAACTGGATCAGCTTGAACCAGAACAGGCCCTGGGGCGTGTTGTTGAAGGTCCAGGCCAGGCCGATATTGGTCAGGATCAGCAGCGCGATCAGCCAGTGCAGCCCGATGGCCACGGCCGAATAACGCGTCAGCGGCGATGAGCGTGTGGGTGGCAAGATCGCCTCGTCTTCCGCAACCGGCCGAAAGGTCAGCCTCGACCGTTCCCGTTGCTCCGGTACTGCATGATGGGGGTGCGGAATGGAGTTATCCCGCGCCCCGCCTCACATTTGCGCAAGCTTCACCGGCGAGCGAAGGCTCGGTGGCGCGCCGCGACGACTACTGCTTTACGAATTCGACTTCGATCAGCACCGTCACTTCATCGCCGACCAGCGGCACGTAGTGGCTGGCGCCGAAGTCCGAGCGCTTGAACGCGGTTTCACCGGAGAAACCCATGCGCTGCTGGCCCATGGCGGTGGTGAAGCCGCGATAGGTCACGTGCAGCGCCACCGGCTTCTTCACGCCGTGGAAGTCGAGGATGCCTTCGACCACGCCCTTGTCGCCCACTTCGGGCACGATCCTGGTTGAGGTGAAGGTCAGGGTGGGGAACTTGCCGGCGTCGAAGAATTGCTCGGCGATCTCTTCGTTGAACTTCGGATTGCCGGTCTGAATCGACTTGGGGTCTATGGCGATGTTCACCTGGGTCGCCGTCGGACGGGTCGGATCGTAGGAAAATGCGCCGGACAGGGTGTCGAAGTGCATGGTGTAGCGCGACAGGCCCATATGGGCGACCTTCACCGTCGCCGAGGCGTGGGTGGGGTCAAGTTTGTAGACGCCGGCGGGTGCGCCCTTCGGGTCGGTGATCACCTTCGGGGCGCCTTGGGCGAAGGCGGCGGCGGGAGCGCCCAGAAGGGCGAGGGCGGCGGCGCCAAGGGCCAGGCGGCGGGTCAGGGTCATCGGGTTGGTTCCAAACTGTAGTTATAGGTGTTGCAGATAGTGGTGAGTCCGTACGCCAGCGTCAAGGCGAAGCTCAACCCTCGACCTCGGTTTCCGCCTGTTCGATAACGTGACGGGCGCGCCAGGCGTTCCGGTCCTCGACCATCAGCCGACGCGGGAAGGCGCCGGGCCACAGGGCGCCGGCTCCGGCGTCGAAAGCGAAGCTCTCGATGCCCGCCGCGCTCAGCGCCGCCTGGAGGTAGCTGAGGCGAACCGCGTCGCTCGTCTGCGCCACCTCCACCATGTGACGAATCCTAGAGCTGGGCCAGAGTGTAGTCCGCGGCCGAGACTTTGAATTCCCCGCCTTCCTCCACGTTCAGCGACTTCACCACGCCGTCATCGACGATCATGGAATAGCGCTGCGAACGGCCGCCCATGCCGAATTTGGAGCCGTCCATCTCCAGGCCGATGGCCTTGGTGAAATCGCCATTACCGTCGGCCAGCAGCAGCACGCTGTCGCCCACGTTCTGGTCCTTGGCCCAGGCGCCCATGACGAACACGTCGTTGACGGAGATGCAGGCGATGGTGTCCACGCCCTTGGCCTTGAAGTCGTCGGCGTGGTCGCGATAGCCGGGCAGATGCTTGGCCGAGCAGGTGGGGGTGAAAGCGCCCGGCACGGCGAACAGCGCGACCTTCTTGCCTTTGAACACGTCGTCAGACGAGATCGGGCGCGGTCCGTCGGCGGTCATGGTCATGAACTGGGCGGTGGGCAGGGTGTCGCCGACTTTGATGGTCACGGGCAGTCTCCGGGGTCTTGATGGTGCGACGGGGCGCCGCAGGTGATGCGAATTAAGGCGTCGCCCCCGCGATATGCAAGCGCGCGAGACCCAAGAAGGCGCCATGACGTCATCGCATATCCGCGCTAGAAGGCGCTCATGCCGCTCCGAGACGATGGGTTCATGATCAGCGAGGAGACGCCGACAGGAGACTTCCTGGCCGGGCGGATGCTGATCGCCATGCCGGGGATCGACGATCCGCGCTTCGAGCGGGCCGTGATCCTGATGTGCGCCCACTCGTCCGAGCACGCCATGGGCATCACGGTGAACATGCCGGTGGACGGGCTGAACCTGCCGGACCTGTTTCAACGCCTGGGGGTGGAGAGCCCCACGCGGCTGCCCGACCGGCCTGTGCTGCAGGGAGGCCCGGTGGAGCGCGAGCGCGGCTTCGTGCTGCACACGGACGACTATGCCGTGCCCGAATCCACCCTGCACGTGGGGGAGGGCGTCTCGCTCACCGCCACGCGCGAGGTGCTGCAGGCCATGGCCGACCAGGATCGTCGGCCGCGTTGCGCCACCCTGGCGCTCGGCTGCGCCAACTGGTCGTCGGGACAGCTGGAGCGTGAAATCCGCGACAACATCTGGCTGGCCTGCGAGCCCGACGAGGCCCTGATCTTCGACGACGACCACGACACCAAGTGGGAACGCGCCCTCGCCAAGATCGGCGTCCGGGTCGAACAGCTCTCGTTCCAGGCCGGCCGGGCCTAAGCGCTCATTTCCCCACCGCCACCGGCGCGGTGTCGCCGATCCAGCGGGCCATCCATCTGCCGACAGTATCGTACCACTGGACCGAGTTCTGGGGCTTCAACACCCAGTGGTTCTCGCTGGCGAAGTAGAGGAATTCGCTCGGCACCCCCTTGCGCTGGGCGGCGGTGAAGGCGCCGAGGCCCTGGTCAAAAGGCACGCGATAGTCCTTGCCGCCGTGGATCACCAGGATGGGTTTGGACCATGCGCCGAGATGGTTGATCGGGTTGAACGCCTCGACCGCCGCGGGGTCCTTCAGCCCAAAACCGGTCTCGACTTCCGAGAAGCCCGGAATGTCGGTGGCGTAGGCCATGAGCCGCGTGTCGAGGATGCCGTCGTGGTCTACCAGGCACTTCCAAGGCCCGTTCCAATTGCCGGCGATCCAGTCGACCATGTAGCCGCCATAGGATCCGCCGAGCGCGCAGGCGCGTGAGCCGTCGATCCACGGATACTTGGCCTGGGCGGCCGCCCAGCCCTTCTGCAGGTCCTCCAGCGGACGGTCGCCCCAGTGGTTGATGATCGACTGGGCGAAGGCTTCGCCATAGCCGGACGATCCGTGGAAATCGACCATGACCACCGCATAGCCGAGGCCCGCCCAGGCCTGCGGGTTCCAGCGATAGCTCCAGGCATCGCCGAAGCTGCCGTGCGGGCCGCCGTGGATTAGAAAGGCGGTGGGGTATTTGAAGCCGGGTTTCCAACCATAGGGCTTGACCACCCAGCCATGGACGGTCTCGCCATTCCAGCCGGCGAAGGTGAAAGGCTCATAGGTATCGCCCATGGGCAGGTCGGCCAGGGTCGCGAGATTGGCATGGGTAAGCTGGAGCTGCGCCCGCCCACCTGGGGCGAGCAGATACAGGTCCGCCGGAGCGCCGAGCGAATCCTGACTGATGACCAGTTTTCCCTGGGCCAGGTCGTAGTCGCCCACATGGCCGTGTCTGGTCAGGATGGTCGCCGCGCCCGTCGTCGTGTCGATGGCGATCAGGCCGCCCGCGCCGGCATCCTCCGCGGTGGCGTAGAGGGTCTTGCCATCCTCGCTCCAGGCCAGTTTGGCGGGCGAGCGGTCATAGTCCTGCGCCAGCGCTTTCTCCTTGCCGGTCTTCAGGTCACGAACGATGACGCTCGCCCGCGCGGCGCCGAAGTCGCCACTGGCCCGGCGCAGGAAGGCCAGCCGCCCGCCGTCCGGCGAGAACACCGGATCGCTCTCCGAGACCAGTCCGGCCGGGCTCAGGGCGTGCGGCGGCGCGGTTCCGTCGAGGGGCGCGGCGTAGAGGATCGACTTGGTGGTGACGCCCGGCGCGCTGGCCGGATCGTGGGCGGCGAAGATCACCGTCCGCCCATCCGGGCTGAGGGTGAAGGCGCCTTCGTCGCCCTCGGGACGGGACGGCACATCGCTCGCCAGGTCGCCCATCACGGGGGCGGCTTCTCCGCTCGCCGCGCCCGTCTCGTTCAGGGGCTGTGAGAACAGATGGCTGTAACGGCCATCGCCAAAGGCGTCCCAGAAGCGCACGCCGAGCTTGTCGTAGACCTCGCCCTCCGCCTTGTCCTCGCCCCGCGCCTTGTGCCGGTCCGCCGAGCAGGCCAGGGTCTTGCAGTTCGGGTAGGCGAGGGCGGCGAAGACCAGGGCCCGCCCGTCCGGGCTGACGCGATAGGCCGTGATATCCACCGGGCTCGTCGTCACCTGTACCGGCACGCCGCCTTCGGGACTGGTGCGCCAGATTTCCGAGGTCTTGGTGCGGGATGAGAGAAAGTAGAGGGTGCGACCGTCCGGCGACCAGTGCGGGTCGGCGCCGTCGCCCACGGCCAGCTTCTTCGCCGTCTTGTCGGCGGCGGTCATGTCCAGCACCCACAGGGCGTTGACGCCCTTGTTCGCGGCCCAGTCCGTGGAGCGGATGGAGAAGGCCAGCCAATGCCCGTCCGGCGACAGGCGGGGCGAAGCCACCCGCTCCATCATCGCCATGTCCTTCGCCGTCAGAGGCCGCGCGGCCTGGGCCGCTCCCGCCAGAGCCAGCACAGCCGTCGCCATCGCCGCCGCAATCCAAACCCGCATCCCAACCTCCGCCGCTGCCCGCATCATGCGGTGAGGGCGGCAAGCTTGTCCATGCGAATGAAGGTTAGCGGGCGAGGCCCGCGTGGAAGTCCTTGCGGAAGGCTTCGAACCGCCCTTCCGCGATGGCGGCGCGCATGGCGGACATCAGAGCCTGGAAGAAGGCCAGGTTGTGCCAGGAGAGCAGGACCTGACCCAGGATCTCGTCGGCGCGGACGAGGTGGTGCAGATAGGCCTTGGAATAGTCGCGGCTGGCCGGGCAGGGGATGGTCGCGTCCAGCGGCGCGTCGTCCTCGGCAAAGCGGGCGTTCTTCAGGTTAAGAGCGCCGGCCCAGGTCCAGGCCTGGCCGTGGCGGCCCGAGCGGGTGGGCAGGACACAGTCGAACATGTCCACGCCCCGCGCCACCGCCTCCACGAGGTCGATGGGTTTGCCGACCCCCATCAGGTAACGCGGCCGGTCCGGCGGCAGCATGGCGGGGGCGTAGTCCAGCACCTCGCACATGGCCGCGTGCCCTTCGCCCACCGCCAGTCCGCCAAGGGCGTAGCCGTCGAAGCCGGTCTCCTGGAGCCGCTCGGAAGATTCGCGGCGCAGGTGCTCATAGGTCGAGCCCTGCTGGATGCCGAACAGGGCCTGGGCGTCGCGTGTACCGAACGCCGCCTTGGACCGGGCGCCCCAACGGATCGACAACTCCATCGCCGCCCGCGCCGCGCTCTCCTCGGCGGGCCAGGAAACACACTGATCGAGCTGCATGACGATGTCCGAACCCAGAAGGTCCGCCTGGATCTGCATCGAGCGCTCGGGCGATAGCACGTGGCGCGAGCCGTCGAGATGACTTTTGAAGGTTACGGCCTCTTCGGTCACCTTGGAGATGGCGTCGAGGGACATGACCTGAAACCCGCCGGAGTCGGTGAGGATCGGCTTGTCCCACCGCATGAAGCGATGCAGGCCGCCGAGGCGTTTCACCCGCTCGGCCGTAGGGCGCAGCATGAGGTGATAGGTGTTGCCGAGCAGGATGTCGGCCCCCGTCTCCGCCACCTGGTCCACGGTCAGCGCCTTCACCGTCCCGGCGGTGCCCACGGGCATGAAGGCGGGCGTGCGGATATCGCCCCGAGGGGTGACGAGCACGCACGTGCGCGCGGCGCCGTCCGTGTTGGCGATGTGGAAGGGAAAGCTCATGCCCGGAACCACAGCCCCGCATCGCCATAGGAATAGAACCGATAGCCTTCGCGCAATGCATGGGCATAGGCGCCGAGGGTCTCGTCCACACCGGCAAGGGCCGAGACCAGCATGAGCAGGGTCGATTTCGGCAGGTGGAAGTTGGTCATCAGGATGTCCGCCGCTCGGAAACGATAGCCGGGGGTGATGAAGATGTCGGTGTCCCCAGTGAAGGGCTTCACCACACCATCCTCGCCCGTGGCGCTTTCCAGCAGCCGCAGCGAGGTGGTCCCGACGCAGACGATCCGGCCGCCCTTGGCGCGCGCGGCGTTCAGGGTCGCTGCCGTCCCTGCGCTCACCTCGCCGGTCTCCGCGTGCATCTTGTGGTCGGAAAGGTCCTCCACCTTCACCGGCAGAAAGGTGCCCGCGCCCACGTGCAGGGTGACGAAGGCGCGGCCTATACCTGCCGCCTCCAGTCGCGCCAGGAGGTCCGGCGTGAAGTGCAGGCCGGCGGTTGGCGCGGCGACCGAGCCGTCCTCGCGGGCATAGACGGTCTGGTAGTCGGCGCGGTCGCGCTCGTCCTCCGGTCGCTGGGCGGCGATATAGGGAGGCAGCGGCATCTGCCCCACCGCGCGGATCGCGTCGTCCAGCGCGGGTCCGGCAAGCGCGAAGGCGAAGGTGATCGAGCCGTCCTCGTGCTTGGCCGCGACCTCTGCTGCGAGCGCCCCGTCGCCCTCGCCGAAGCGCACAGGGTCGCCGACCTTCAGCCGCTTGCCGGGCTTGGCGAGTGCGGTCCAGCGGTCGGGCGATAGGCGCTTCAGGAGGGTGGCCTGCATCTCCACCAGATTGCCGTCCCGCTCGCGTACGCCGAACAGGCGGGCCGGGATCACGCGGGTGTCGTTGAACACCATGACGTCGCCGGCGCGCAGGAAGTTTGGCAGATCGGCCACGCACGCGTCGCGGATCGGCGCGTCGGGCGGCACCACCATCAGCCGGGCGGAGTCGCGCGGTTCGGCGGGACGGAGCGCGATCCGGCTCTCCGGCAGGTGAAAATCGAAGTCTGAGGTGCGCACCGGGCGGCTTACGCCACACCCGCGCAGAAGGTTCAAGCGACAGCAGCCATTAACCCTGTCGTGCTATCGGCCCTGTCCATGCGTCTTTGGAAGATCATCGCCATCGCCACGGCGGCCGAACTCGCCTTCGCCAGCGCCACCCTGGCCGTGCTCGGCTTCGCGGGCGGCGCGCTCAACGGCTGGCTGGATCTGGTAAACCAGTTCACGCCGATCGGACTGCTGATCGGGGTGGCGAGCCTCGCGCTCAGCTGGCTGGTGGCGCCCGAGAGCAAGGCGCGGCGGGCGATGATCACCTGCAGCCTCGTCTCCATCGTCGCCGCCGTGGGTCTCATGGCGCCCGACATGGCCGCAGCGGTGGGCGGCCTCGCGGCCAGGCCGGTCAAGGGTGCGGCGCAGATGAAGATCGCCCAGTTCAACGTCTGGAACGAGAACGACGACCTGCCGCTCCTCGTGCGCACCATCGCCCGGAGCGGGGCGGACATCGTGGCGACAGAGGAAATCCGCTGCGACAAACCAAAGGCGCTCCAGCCTCTTGCGGCGGTCTATCCCTATCAGGCGGGATGCGGCCACAACTGGCCGTGCGGCACGATGATCTTTTCCAAAATGAAGCCGATCTCGATGGAGGATCTGACGCGAGGCGAGGGGACGGGCGCCAGCACCTGCATTATGCGTGCGGTGTTCAAGGGAGCTGACGGAAAGCCCTTCACCCTGTTCGTCACCCACCTCGGCTGGCCCCTGCCGCCCTGGCATCAGAAGCTGCAGCGGGCGGCGCTGGCGGAACTGGTCAAGGCCTCGGCGAATCGGGGTTCGACGGTGCTGGTGGGCGACTTCAACCTGACGCCCTGGTCCTACACCCTGCGCGATCAGGACAAGACCTTGAAGCCCATGATGCGACGGACGCGCGCGCTGTTCACCTATCCGGCGTTGATTCCGCGCGCGCGCTTCAAGTCGCTGCCGTTCCTGCCCATCGACCAGATCTACGCCACGCCGGACTGGAAGGTGACGGATGTGAAGCGCCTACCCCGCTCGGGGTCGGACCACTTCCCGATCATCGCCACCTTCAGCCGGTAGGCTGGCTTAGGCGTCCGCGGCGACCTTCATCGACACGATCTTGCCCGGAGCGCGCGGGGGCTCGCCCTTGGGCAGGGCGTCCACATGGTCCATGCCGTCGGTCACCTGACCCCAGACCGTATACTGGCCGTCGAGGAAGGTGGCGTCGTCGAACACGATGAAGAACTGGCTGTTGGCCGAGTTCGGATCGTTGGTGCGGGCCATGGAGCAGACGCCGCGCACGTGCGGCTCCTTGCTGAACTCCGCCTTCAGGTTCGGCTTGGACGAACCGCCGACGCCGACGCCCTTGGGATCGCCGCCCTGGGCCATGAAGCCCGGGATCACGCGGTGGAAGACGATGCCGTCATAGAAGCCTTCGCGCGCCAGCTCCTTGATTCGCGCCACGTGGCCGGGCGCCAGGTCGGGACGAAGCTTGATGGTCACCGGCCCGCCTTCGAGCTGCATGATGAGGGTATTTTCGGGATCGTCAGCCACTGAGGGGTCCTCTCGTTGTCAGCGTTGTCTAGCGGGCAACGCGCGAGGAGGCCAGTGGGGGTATCTCAACCGACTGTTAACCATACACCCGGCAAATCCTGCCCATGGCTGTGGTGTCGAGCGTTGCGCTGAGCGGGGTGGAGGCGGCGGTTCGTCGCGCCGCCGACGCCACCGGCGTGGACTTCGGATACCTGATGCGCACCGCCAAGCGCGAGAGCGGCTATGACGCGGGGGCCAAGGCGGTCACATCGTCCGCCGCCGGTCTGTTCCAGTTTATTGAACAGACTTGGCTTTCTACGGTCAAACGTCACGGCGCCGCGCACGGCTATGCCCGCTATGCCGACCTGATCCAGACCGGATCGGACGGACGCTTCCACGTTCCGGCGGGCGAGGAAGCGCGCAAGGCGGTTATGGACCTGCGCTACGACCCCCACTGCGCGGCGCTGATGGCGGGTGAACTGGCGGCCGATCACGCCGCCTACTTGCGCGGCCGCACGGGCCGCGAGCCCACCGGAGGGGAGCTTTATGCCGCCCACTTCCTCGGTCCGTCCAATTCCGCGCGCCTGATCGAGGCGGCGCACCAGAACCCCGGCGCCATCGCCGCCAACATGTTTCCGGACGCGGCGGGCGCCAACCATGGGGTTTTCTACCGCGACGGGCGGGCGCTGAGCGTGAGCGAAGTCTACGCCAATCTCGGCAAGTCCCAGGGCGGGGAGGTGGCGATCCAGGCCGATCCGGGCCAGGCCGCCTTTACCCAATATACCGGTGCGGGGCGCATGGAGCGGCTGCGCGAACAGGCTCTGCTGATGCAGTTCATCCTGTCCTCGCCCGACGAGACCCAGACCAAGTCGCCGCTGAGCGCCCTGATGACGGCGCAGATGATGGACGCCTTCGCCAAGGCCAAGGGGCCGAACGGGAGCTAGGGTTCAGCGCCGGTCGTGGGCGTCGGTAATGCCGCACAACTGCAGGAAGGCGACCACGGGCGGCAGGCCAGGCTGGTCGGTCGGCACGAGCAGGGGCGAGATCATCCAGCGCAGGGCGAAGGTCTTCAGATCAAGCGCCGGGTCGGCGGAGAGGTGAGGGCACTGCACCGCAGACGCCTCGGCGCAGGCCTTGTGCAGCGGCGCGATGGCTCCGGCGTCGATCACCACCCGCGTGTCGGCAAGGTCGGAGGGGATCGAATCGCCCAGCCCTTGCGCACGCAACGTCCCGGCGGTCTTGCGCTTGGCGGTCAGGGTCCAGCGATCGCCCTTTTGCGTCGGTTGTCCGCACATGGGGCAGAGCATGCGCTGCACCGAGAGGCGTTGCCGGTAGTGGTGGTTCTCCGAATAGTTCGGCTTGCCATAGCCGGGCCGACTCGCCTGCATCACCGCCGGCAGGCCGGGCGTGGTCAGGCAGGCGCCGACGCCGGTGACCGGTTCGGCGCTCCAGCTTGTCACCCACGGCACGTCGATGCCGACCTTCAGACGCGAAAGCGGAAAGGTCACGCGGCCCCGCCTGAGCAGCGCCGGTAGATATCCTGATGGTCGGCCATGTCGCGGGGTCCTTTCACAGAGGCGTCACTTGACTTGAGTTAGGGGCCGCCCTAACTCCGCCTCGTTGGCACTCAGTCAGGTCGACTGCTAACGGTCGATCGGCTCGCGCCGCATCCATACCACCCGGACCCCACAGGGAGATACAATCAATGGCGTTTCGTCCGCTCGGCGATCGCGTGCTCGTGAAGCGCGTAGAAGAAGAAGCCAAGACCAAGGGCGGGATCATCATCCCCGACACCGCCAAGGAAAAGCCCCAGGAAGGCGAAGTGAAGGCCGTGGGCCCCGGCGCCCGCGACGAGACCGGCAAGCGCGTCGACATGGACGTGAAGGTCGGCGACAAGATCCTGTTCGGCAAGTGGTCCGGCACCGAGGTCAAGCTCGAAGGCGAAGACCTGATCATCATGAAGGAAAGCGACATCCTGGGCGTGCTCTGAGCCGCATCCAGTCGAGATCGCTGAACTCCACCCACATTTAGGAAAGGCAAAGCCACATGGCCGCCAAAGACGTATATTTCGCCGCTGACGCTCGCGACCGCATGCTGCAGGGCGTCAACATCCTCGCCAACGCCGTGAAGGTCACCCTCGGTCCCAAGGGCCGCAATGTGGTGATCGAAAAGAGCTTCGGCGCCCCGCGTTCGACCAAGGACGGCGTCTCCGTCGCCAAGGAAATCGAACTGTCGGACAAGTTCCAGAACCTCGGCGCCCAGCTGATCCGCGAAGTCGCCTCCAAGACCAACGACAAGGCCGGCGACGGCACCACCACCGCCACCGTCCTGGCTCAAGCCATCGTCACCGAAGGCCTGAAGTCGGTCGCCTCGGGCCGTAACCCGATGGACCTGAAGCGCGGCATCGACAAGGCCGTCACCGCCGTCGTGCAGAACATCAAGGACACCTCCAAGAAGGTGACCACCAACCAGGAAATCGGCCAGGTCGGCACGATCTCCGCCAATGGCGACAAGGAAATCGGCGACATGATCGCCCACGCCATGGAAAAGGTCGGCAACGAGGGTGTCATCACCGTCGAGGAAGCCAAGACCGCCGAGACCGAACTCGACGTCGTCGAAGGCATGCAGTTCGACCGTGGCTACCTGTCGCCCTACTTCATCACCAACGCCGACAAGATGGAGGCCGTCCTCGAAGAGCCGCAGATCCTGCTGTTCGAAAAGAAGCTCTCCTCGCTGCAGCCCCTGCTGCCGGTGCTGGAAGCCGTCGTGCAGAACGGCCGTCCGCTGCTGATCATCGCCGAGGACATCGAAGGCGAAGCCCTGGCCACCCTGGTGGTCAACAAGCTGCGCGGCGGCTTGCGTGTCGCGGCCGTCAAGGCGCCCGGCTTCGGTGATCGCCGCAAGGCCATGCTGGAAGACATCGCCATCCTCACGGGCGGTACGGTGATTTCCGAAGACCTCGGCATCAAGCTCGAAAACGTCACGGTCGCCGACCTCGGCCGCGCCAAGAAGGTGCAGATCGACAAGGACACCACCACCATCGTGGACGGTTCGGGCGACAAGGCCGCGATCGAAGCCCGTATCGGCCAGATCAAGAAGCAGATCGAGGACACCACCTCGGACTACGACAAGGAAAAGCTGCAAGAGCGTCTGGCCAAGCTGGCCGGCGGCGTCGCGGTGATCCGCGTCGGCGGCTCGACCGAAGTCGAAGTGAAGGAAAAGAAGGACCGCGTCGACGACGCCCTCAACGCCACCCGTGCGGCGGCTGAAGAAGGCGTGGTCGCCGGCGGCGGCGTGGCCCTCCTGAAGGCTGGCGCTGTGCTCGAAGGCCTGAAGGGCGACAACGACGACCAGAACGCCGGTATCGCCATCGTGCGCCGCGCGCTCCAGGCCCCGATCCGCCAGATCGCCGAAAACGCCGGCGTCGAAGGCTCCATCGTGGTCGGCAAGGTGCTGGACAACGCTTCGGCCTCGTTCGGCTTCAACGCCCAGACCGAAGAGTACGGCGACCTGGTCGCCATGGGCGTGATCGATCCGGCCAAGGTGGTTCGCACCGCCCTGCAGGACGCCGCCTCGGTGTCCGGCCTGCTCATCACCACCGAAGCCGCCATCGTCGAAGCCCCCAAGAAGTCGGCTCCCGCCGGCGGCCCGGGCGGCGGCGGCATGGGCGGCATGGGCGACATGGACTTCTAAATCGAAGCCCAACGCCCACCGCGTTGACCTAACGAACCCCCGGTCGGAAACGGCCGGGGGTTTTGTTATGCCCGCGACCAGCCAAATCAGGTTGCCACGGAACCGCCGCCTTGAGTCCCGCATTTGTCCGACGCGGGAGCCTTTGGGGGGCTGCCGTGGAAAATCCTCGGCGGCCTTTGTTCCTGCGTCGGAAAACAAGGTCGTGTGAGGTAACCCTATGAAGCTTTATTCCAGCGCCGCCGTCGTCGGCGTGGCCATGGTCGGACTGCTCGGCATGAGCGGCTGCGCCACCAAATCCTTTGTGCGCGAACAGGTCGGCATAGTCGATCAGCGCGTGAACGAGACCAATTCCAGGGTCGATCAGGCGGACAGCCATCTGGCCCAGCTCGACCGCACCTCGCAGGAGGCGCTCGACCGGGCCAGTGCGGCGGGCAAGCTGGCCGAGGGCAAGTTCCTGTATCAGATGGTACTCTCGGACGACTCCGTGAAATTCCCGGTGGACCGCGCCAGCCTGTCGCCCGAGGCCCAGGCCCGCCTCGATGCCTTCGTGCAGAAGCTGAAGGGCGACAACCGCAACGTCTATGTGGAGATACAGGGGCACACCGACGCCACCGGCTCGCCCGAGGTCAACAAGAAGCTTGGCGAGGAGCGGGCTGAGGCCGTGCGCCTCTATATGAACAAGGAGGGCGTGGCGCTGAACCGCATGTCCACCATCTCCTATGGCGAGCAGGCGCCCGTCGCCCCCAACAACACCCGCGACGGCCGCGCCCAGAACCGCCGCGTGGTGGTGATCGTCCTGGCCTAGGCAAAGCCGCTAGCGGGCGGGGCGCGGGGTGAGGAGGTCGGACCAGCGCCACTCCCCCGCGCCAACCGCCAGCCGCGTCGAGCCTGGTCCATCGTTCAGCGACAGCAGCACCAGTCCATGCATGGGTTCGGCCTTGCACGCCTCGGGCGCGAAGCCGACCTCCCACAGAATGGCTTCGCGCACGGCGGCGAGGCCCCGGCCATCCTGACCGCCGTTCTGCACCCAGTCGCCGTCCCACACCCTCAGCGCCTTGCCTGAGGCCGCCGGGGCGCGCACCGCCGCCTGGACCAGCGCGTCCTTGCGAAGGGCCGCTTGCAGCCGCCGCGTCATGTCGCAGCCCGCGCCGCCGCCGGCGCCCGACCCGGCCGTGGCCGCACCGGCGATCTCCGCATCGCTGAGCTCGGCCGACGGCGTGGCCGCCTTGCCCACCGCGACCGCCTGAACCGGCGTGGGCGGCGGAGGGGTGGTGTGCTTACGCTGGGCGGCGGGCTTGCCGGTCTTGGGTTCAGCGAAAGGCGGGAGGGGCAGGGCGGGGCGGGGCGCGCTGACCAGGGCCGCGTTGAACACCGGCGGCTCCCCCCTCATGCGGCGAGGTGAAATCTGCAGCGTCAAGACCACCGCCACGATGGCGAGGTGAACGCCGACACTCACCGCGACCGCCGCCGCGCCGCGACGTTTGCGTCTCGGGGCTGGGGATGTCTCAGCCGGCCGATACATGCCGATCCGTGCTCATCGCAAAACAAGACCACGATCCCACGTCAGCATCGTGGCGCCGAACGACCTTGACCCAGCCCGCTGGAGCGGCTTCCGATCCTCTCAACAAGACTCGTGAGGCGAGTATGATTTCGCGACGTTCGATAATGGCGGCTGCTGGTGCGACTGCGGCGGCAGGGTCGGCAGAAGCGGCGGCTTCGCGCAGCAAGCCTCTGCCCAAGGGGTTCTTGTGGGGCACCGCCATCTCCGCCCACCAAAGCGAGGGCAACGACACCAATTCCGACACCTGGCTGCTCGAGAACGTCAAGCCGACGCTCTACAAGGACCGCTCCGGCGACGCCTGCGACAGCTATAACCGGTTCGAGGAAGACATCGCCCTGAACGCGGCGCTGGGTTTCAACTGCTATCGGTTCGGCATCGAGTGGGCGCGGATCGAGCCCAGCCCCGGCATCTTCTCCAATGCCGAGCTCGACCACTATGCCCGCGTGCTGGAAAGCTGTCACCGGCACGGCCAGACCCCGGTGGTGACCTTCAGCCACTTCTCCACCCCGCGCTGGTTCGCCGAGCGCGGAAACTTCGCCGAGCCGGATTCCCCCGACATCTTCGCCCGCTACTGCACCAGGGTGACCGAGCGCTTGGGTTCGCTGATGGGTATGGCTACCACCTTCAACGAGGCCAATATCCAGAACCTGCTGCAGGTGATGCCGCAGTACGCCGGGCTGATCCCGTTCACCCGGCCGATGATCGCGGCGGGGGCGAAGGCGACGGGATCGCCCAAGTTCACCTCGCTCCTGTTCTCAGATCCGGCGCTGACCGGCCCGAACCTGCTCGAAGCACACCGCAAGGGCTATGAGGCGATCAAGGCCGCGCGTCCCAGCCTGCCGGTAGGCGTCACCCTGACCACGCAGGACATCCAGGCTGTGGGGCCGAACAGCCGGGCCGACGAGCTGCGCGCCAAGCTCTATGGCGGCTGGATCGACATGGCCAAGAGCCACGCGGACTTCGTGGGCGTGCAGACCTATACGCGTATACGGGTCGATGCGAAGGGCCCGATCGACCCGCCGAAGGGGGCGGAGATGACCGACGCGGGCTACGAATTCTATCCGGCGGCGCTGGGCAACACGATACGCTGGGCGCACCAGGCTATCGGCAAGCCGATCTACGTCACCGAAAACGGCATCGCCACCGACGACGACACCCGTCGTATCGCCTTCATCGACGAGGCGCTGAAAGGCGTGCGCGCCTGTATCGACGAGGGCATCCCGGTGCACAGCTACATGTACTGGTCGCTGCTCGACAACTTCGAGTGGACCTCCGGCTACGGCAAGCATTTCGGCCTGGTGGGCGTGGACCTCAACACCTTCAAGCGCACGCCCAAGCCCAGCGCCCGTTATCTCGGCAAACGCGCCAGAATGAATCTGCTCTAGGCGAGCCCGGTGTTCCGGGCCTAAAGACCCGGCCCATGAGTGTTTGGGACGGGTTGCCGACGCCGCGGCGCTATTGGTCGATCGCCGCCACCTGGCTGGCCCTGACCATGGCGGTGCTGGACGCCTCCATCGCCAATGTGGCGCTGCCCGCCATCGCGCGCGACCTGCACGCCCATCCGGCCGAATCGATCTGGATCGTCAACGCCTACCAGCTGGCCATCGTGGTCGCGCTCCTGCCGTTGGCGGCGCTGGGCGAGCTCATCAGCTATCGCCGCGTATTTCAGGCCGGGCTTGTGCTGTTCGTGCTCGCCTCCGGCGGTTGCGCCATGGCGCATTCCCTGCCGGAGCTGGCGGTCGCGCGGATGGTCCAGGGGCTCGGCGCGGCCGGGGTGATGAGCGTGAACGGGGCGCTGGTGCGCTACACCTACCCGCACGGCCAGCTCGGGCGCGGGATCGGACTGAACGCTCTGGTGATCTCCGTGGCGGCGGTGATCGGGCCAACCATCGCCTCGGCCATACTGGCGGTGGGACCGTGGCAGTGGCTGTTCGCGGTGAACCTGCCCGTCGGCGCCCTGGCCTTCGCCGTCGCCTTCTATTCTCTGCCCGACAGCCCAAGGTCGGGTCGCCGGTTCGACTGGCCCTCCGCCGTACTCAACGTGCTGGCCTTCGGCCTCATCATTACCGGGGTCGACGTGCTGACGCGCGGCGGCGGATCGAGCACCCTGTTCGGTTCGGTGGAGCTCGCGCTCGGCGCGCTGGCCGCCATCGTCCTGGTGCGCCGGTCGATGAACCAGCCGCGACCGCTGGTGCCCATCGACCTGTTGCGGGGTCGTCAGTTCAGCCTTTCGGTCGTCACCTCCATCGCCTCCTTCGCCGCCCAGATGCTGGCCTTCGTGGCGCTGCCTTTCTTCTTTCAGGGCACGCTGCATCGCAGTCAGGTGGAGACAGGGCTGCTGGTCACGCCCTGGCCGCTGGCGGTGGGCGTCACCGCGCCGCTGTCCGGTTATCTCGCCGACCGCTATTCTCCCGCCGTCCTGTCCGGCCTCGGGCTGGTGATCCTGGCGATGGGACTGACGCTGCTCGCCCTCCTGCCTGCTCACGCGGGGATGCTGGACGTGGCCTGGCGCATGGCGGTGTGCGGCGCGGGCTTCGGCGTCTTTCAGGCCCCCAACAACAGGACCATGCTTTCGGCTGCGCCCCTCGATCGTAGCGGGGCTGCGGCGGGCATGCTGTCCACCGCGCGGCTCAGCGGCCAGACCATCGGCGCGACGTTGACCGCCATCCTTTTCCGCGTAGCCTCGAACGGCGCGGTGCTGGCTCTGGGTCTCGGCGCCCTGTTCGCCATCGGCGCCTCGCTGGTCAGTTTCTCACGCCTGTTCGACCGGACGGCGTCCGGCGCTAAGCCAGCCGAAGGCGGACCTGGCTGAGGAAGGCCGCGCGCTCCACCTCGTTCTCCACCCGGAACCGGTCGAAGTCGCCGCTTTCACCGCGCAGGTCCGCGAACAGCCCGGCCGGATCCTCGTGGAAGTGCGCGAAGGCGCTGGAGCGGCGATAGAATGCTCCGCGCGACTTCTCCTTCAGACCGGGCATGGCGCGAAGCTCCGCCAGCAAGGGCTCCAGCGCGTCGAGCGCGGCGGCCCCCGCATGCTTCACTAAAGGGACGAGCGGCTGGGCGGATCGCCGACCAGGCGTTCGGCGGCGGCCTCGGCGGCGAAGCTGTCGCGGGCGGCGATGGCGGCCGCCAGTTCGCGGTGCAGTCGCACGTCTTCGAGCTGGGCTTCCGGCGACTGCTTTTCCATGGCCCAGATCCAGAAGCGGGTGGCGACGTTCTGCAGCGAGACCACGAAGCGGGCGAGGGTGGGGTTGTGGGTCGCCGTCGCCACCGCTCGGTGAAAGGTGCGGTCCATGGCCAGCATGGCGCGGAAGTCGGCCCCGGCGATGGCCGCCTCCGCCTCGTCGAAAGCGCTGGTGATGGCGGCGATGTCGTCCGCCGTGGCGTTGCGGGCGGCGAGGGCGGCGGTCTTGGCCTCCAGCATGTGGCGCACCTCGAAGGCCTGCTCGATCTCGCGAATATCCAGGGGCGCCACGACAGTGCCGACGCGTGGACGGCGCAGCACCAGGCCCTCCAGCGCCAGCCGCCCCAGCGCCTCGCGTACCCCGGCGATGCCGGCCACATAGCGCGTGGCCAGCGTCTTCTCGTCGAGCACGCTCATGGGCGCGAGGTCGCCGAGGATGATGTCGAGCAGCATCTGTTCGTAGATGCGCGCCTTGAGCAGGCCCGGCGCCCAGTCGCCATCGACGACGCTGGTTTCGGGGCCCTTCATGCGAGGCGGCTGTGAAATGTTAGGCGCGAGCATCGAAGGCCTTGCTTGCGGCCAAGGTGGCGCCGCCCTTTATGCTCGCTCCATGTGGGGTCGCCTGTCCATACTGTTGTTTCTGAGCGCATCGGCGCCGGCTCTGGCCCAGGCCACCGCGCCGCCGCCGGCCGAGGCGCCGGTAGGGGAGATCGTCGTCACCGCGCGCGATCCGGCCGGTTTGCTGGAGCGCCGACCCTCCACCACGGTGTTCGGCCTCTCCAAGCCCCTGCTGGAGACGCCCCGGGCCGCCAGCTTCGCCACCGCCCTGACCCTGGAGCGCTATGGGGTCGAGGGGATCAACGACCTGGTGGCGATCTCGCCCGGCGCCTTCACCGACAGCTATTACGGCGTGGCGGGGTCGCTGAACCTGCGCGGCACTCTGGCGGAGAACTATTTCCGCGGCTTCAAGCGCATCGAGAACCGCGGCACCTATCCCACGCCGCTCGGCGCCGCCGACCAGATCGACATTGTACGCGGCCCGCCGACCCCGGCGTTCGGCCCCGGCAAGGTGGGCGGCTATCTCGACTTCACCCCCAAGACCGCCCGCACCCAGCGCGGCTATCTGGATCAGCCCACCGGCGAGATCGAAGCGACCCTTGGCGACTACGGCCAGAAGAAAATCACCGGGCAGGTGGGTCTGCCGGCCAAGCTCGGCGGCGTGCAGGGCGGGGTTTATCTCTATGGCGAGGCGGCGGACGACACCGCCTTTTATCGGGGCATCGATCCCAAGCACTATCTCGGCCAGGTTTCCGCGGACTTCGATCTCGGCGGCGGCTGGACCACGGCCTTTGGCGGCATGCTCTACGACAGCCGCGGCGCGGTGCAGACGCCGGGCTGGAACCGCCTGACCCAGGCCCTGGTCGATCACGGAACCTACACCACCGGTCGCAACACCGTTCTGGTGGACGCCAATCACGACGGCCAGCTGGAGCCGAGCGAGCTCGGCGGCGCGCTGGAGACCGGCTATTTCGGCTTCACGCCCTCCACCGATCCGCGCTTCGTGCTGAATACCGGCGTGGGGACGACGACCCTCGACCGGCGCACGGTGTTCGTGTCGAACGCCGACTTTTCCAACACGGACACCCAGACCTTCTATGGCGATCTCAGCCACGATCTGGGCCCCAACCGCGTGGCCAAGCTGCAGGTCTTCTACGATGCGCTCGATAACGAGCGTTATGTCTCCTACGGTTTCCCGGCCTCCTATCAGGCGCATGTGTGGGAGGGGCGGGCGAGCATCCTGTCCAACGACGTTCTGCTGGACGGCGCGATCAGGGCCCAGACTGTCCTTGGCCTGAGCTATCGCGCCTATGACGGGCGCCAGAGAGAGACCTTCAACGGCGGCTATATCTCCCTCGACCGTCGCGACCTGAGCTACGGCGCGACGGCGACCGACATCATCAACGATCCGTTCCAAGCCGGCGCCGCCGCCCTGGGATCGGTGTGGGAGACCGACGTACACAGCCGCATCGGCGACGCGGGCGCCTTTGCCGAGACCGATGTTAAACTGCCGCTGGGCTTCGACATCACGGGCGGGGCGCGGGCCGACAGCTATCATCTGGTGTCGCGCGACGACGGCGCGGTGGTCTATGGCGTCACGCCGGGGCTGAGTTATCGGGCGGGGCAGGGCAGCTTCACCTGGAACGCGGCGGTGAGCTGGCAGTCGCCCTGGGGGCTGATGCCCTATGTGAGCTACGCCCATACCGCCGCGCCGGAGCTGACCCAGGCGGGCGGCGTCTCACCCAACCTGATCGCCGATGGCGCATGGTTGGCCCCGTCGGACCTGCGCGAAGCGGGGGTGAAGCTGCGCCTGTTCCAGGACGCGCTCACCGGCTCGCTCAGCGTCTATCGCCAGACGCGGACCCAGCTCGGCCTGAACAACGCCGTGGTCGGCACTCTGGGCCGGGGCGTCGAACTGGAGCTGCGTTGGGTGGTGGATCGCCACTTCAGCCTGACCTTCGCCGGGAACGACCAGCGCACAACCATCAAGGGGCCGGACAACAGTTTCATCGTTATCCCGTCGTCCGCTGCCGGCGTTTCGGGCGTGAACGGCTATGGCGGCGCCTATGTGGTCTATGCCCTGAGCCAGCTCGTGCCGGGCGACTACACCGACACCCTGATCCCGCGCCGGGTGCTCAGCCTCTACGGCACCTGGACCACTGACCGGCACGACTGGGGTCGGGCGGGGGCGACCCTCGGCGCCACCTCGGTATCGCGAACGGCGGGGGTGATCCCCGGCGCGGTACGCTTTCCGGCCTATTTCACCGCCAACGGCTCGGTCTTCTATGAGCGCGGTTCGTGGCGGGTGGCGGCCAATATCGACAACCTCACCGACAAGCTCTACTTCACCCCCGTGGCCGACGTGTACGCCAATGTCGCCACCCTCCCGAGCGTAGGCCGGACCTTCCGGATGAGCCTGCGGCGGAGTTTCTGATGACCCGCCCATACCTGGCGCTCGGCGCGCTCAGCCTGCTGTTCTTTGTTATCACGGCGGGCAGTTTTACGTCGCTCGGCGTGGTGCTGCCGGAGATGGTTGTCGCCCTACATTGGGACTGGTCGCAGGCCGGCCTCGGCTACACGGTGCTCGGCGTGGCGTGCGGGCTGGCCAGCCTCGCCCCGGCGCTGGTGATCCGTCGGCTGGGCGTTCGCCCTTCGCTCCTGCTCGGCGGTGTGCTGACGGCGGCGGGGCTGATGGGCTTCGCTTCGGCAGGAACCACGGCGCGCTATCTGCTCGGCGCCGCGTCGCTCGGGGTAGGGTTCGCGCTTCTGGCCACCATCCCGGCGACCTATGTGCTGTCGCGCCTGTTCAAGCATCTGTCGGCGGCGTTCGGGGTCTATTTCACCGCCGGGGGGCTGGGCGCTGCGGCGGGGCCGTGGCTCTACACCCTGGCCAAGACGGCGCATCTGGACTGGCGCGGCTACTGGACCGCCATGGCGCTGGTCACCCTCGCGGCGGCCTGCCTCGCCGCAGCTTTGTGCGGAGGCGTGTCCGACGAAGCGCAGCCCACGCCGGATGCGCAGGAGACGAGCGAAGGGTGGAGTGTCGCCGCCGCGCTGCGCACACCCAATTTCTGGATCATCACCGCCGCCTACACCGCCTATCTGCTCTGCGAGACCTCGGTGAACAGCCTGTCGGTGGCGCATCTCACAGGCCGCGGCATCGCGCCCGCGGTGGCGGGGGGGATGCTGAGCCTGCAGGCCCTGGTCAACGCCGCCGCACGGGCCGGCGGCGGGGCGCTCGGCGAGCGGGTTCGGCCGCGCGCCCTGGTGATCGCGGCCCTGGCGCTCACCTGCGGCGGCATCGTGGCCCTGGCCCTGGCGAGGGGCTATCCGCTGATGCTGACCTATGTGCTCGGTGTCGGCATCGGCTACGGCGTCAGCTATCTGGCGACCACCGTCTTGCT
This sequence comes from uncultured Caulobacterales bacterium, assembly GCA_903862425.1. Taxonomy (GTDB): domain Bacteria; phylum Pseudomonadota; class Alphaproteobacteria; order Caulobacterales; family Caulobacteraceae; genus CAIOYC01. The sequence continues at coordinate 512,382 of CAIOYC010000009.1, forward strand.
GCTCGACACCTTCGGGCGGAAGAACAATCTCGAGCTGTTCTCGATCATGTGCCTGGTGTCGACCCTGGCGGCGGCGGGGCCGTGGATCGGCGGGGCGCTGAAGGACCGCTACGGCGGCTTCGAAGGCGCCTTCTGGCTGTTCGCCGCCATCGCCGCCATCGCGCTTGTGGCCGTGCTCCTGATGCGTCCGCTTCAGACCAGGGCGATGGCCGACAGCAGCCGGCCATAGTCGCCCTCGCCACGCTTGAAGGCGCGGCGGTTGGAGAAGAACAGGTCCTCCTCGGCGCAGGTGTCGTGGCCGATCCATTCGCGGTTTGTCACGCCCGCCGCGTCCAACCGCGACAGCACGAAGGCGGGCAGGTCGAACATACGCTTGTCCGCCGCCGCGCCGGGGGTGAAGAACCGCTCGAAGCTGGCGTCCTTGGCCGTGAATTCGCGCAGGAACTCCTCGCCGACCTCATAGGACTGCGGGCCGATGCAGGCGCCCACCGCCGCGACGATGTTCTCCCGCGTCGCGCCAGCGCTCACCATGGCCTCGACGGTGTTCTCCGCCACGCCGCCGAGCGCGCCGCGCCAGCCTGCGTGAGCGGCGGCCACCACCCTCGCTTCGGGATCGGCCAACAGGATAGGCGCGCAGTCCGCCGCCAGGGCGCCGCAGACCAGGCCCCGTGTGGCGGTCACCACCCCGTCGCCTTCGGGACGCTCGTCGCCCCAGGCGCGTTCGGCGATCAGCACCGTGGGGGAGTGAATCTGATAGCAGGTGAGGAGTGAGGTCGGCTCGGCGCCGAACCAGGCTGCGGCGCGTCTCCGGTTCTCCGCCACGTCCGCCGCCTCGTCCTTGGAGCCGCGCCCAGCGTTCAAGCTGGCATAGATACCCGCGGAGACCCCGCCCTTACGTGTGAAGAAGGCGTGCTTGATCCCCGGCAGGGCGGACAGCAGCGGCGAGGCGAGGGGCGCGAGGGAGTCGTGCATGGAGGGATTCTAACCCTCGAATCCCGCCGGGGCGAGGTCCGGCGCGTAGATGCAGACAACCTTGAACAGCGCTCCCATCTCCTCCGGCGCAGTCAGGCGATGGTGCTGGCGGGCAATGATCCGGGCCTGATCGGGCCGGGCCTTGGCGAGGGCCTGGGCGCGCAGGTCGATGCCGAGGGCGCGAAGGAAATCGCCCTGGCCGATGATGTGCGTCGTGGCGGCGCCGGCGGCGCGAGCGGCGGCGGCGAAGGCGGGGAAGTCGGCGTGGACGGTGAGGTCGGCCTCGCCGGCGGTGGCCAGCCGGTCTACCTTCTGGTGCGCTTTCAACGCCTGCAGGGTGTCGCCGGGCTCGGGGCTGTCGCGGCCATAGTCGATGAATAGGGCGCCGCCGCCGTCCTGGGCGATACGCGCGCCGACCTCCGTCCCAAGCGCCTCCTGTGCGGGCGAAACCTCTATCAACGCGCCGGGTTCGATACCCGTCAGCCCCGCGGGCGGCCTGAAACCTTCCGGCGCGGGGGCGAGGCCGAAGGTCAGGGCGCCGTCTGCATCCAGACCCACGCGTCGCTCGGCCCAACCGCGCTCGGTGCGGACAAACTGACGGGCAGGGAGACAATCGAGCAGTTCGTTGGCGATCAGGATCATGGGCGCGCCGCCTGGAACCTCGGCCAATGCGCCGGCCCAGCGCACGCCCTGGTCCGCCAAGCGTTCCCGCTGCTGCGCCATCAGGGGCGCCGAGGTCTCCACCAGCCAGACCTCAGCGCAGGCGCGAAAGGTGGGGATGACCCGCGCCGCCTTCAGGAGGTCGGCCATCAGGGTTCCGTCCCCCGGTCCCATCTCCACCAGCCGGAACGGGGCCGGCTGACCGAGGCGGGTCCACGTGTCGATGGCCCACAGCCCGATCAGCTCGCCGAACATCTGCGACACCATGGGCGCGGTAATGAAGTCGCCATCGGCGCCGAGGGCGGGGCGGGTGGCGTAATAGCCGAATTCAGGATCGTGCAGGCAGAGGCGCATGAAGGCCTCCACCGTCATCGGACCGTCCGCCTGGATCAGGCGGACCAGCCTAGCGCTGAGACTCATCCGCGTAATCAGTTGGCGGCGCGTAATCAGCGGGCGGCGCGTAATCGGTCGCGGAGAAGGTGTCCGCATGCAGTTCGGGCACATCCGGCGGCGTGCCGTCCTGCGACGGATCGAGCGGCTCGTCCTCGATCATTTCCGGCGCCAGCGCGCCCGGCTGGCGCGACAGCCACAGCACCCACAGGCCCACCGCCACCATCGGGATGGACAGCATGATCCCCATGGTCAGGCCGAAAGGGAAGTGGGGCATGTTGCGGTCCGGCTCGCGCACATTCTCGAGGGCGATGCGGAACAGGCCGTAGAAGGCGACGAACAGCCCGGTGATCGCCCCCCGGCGCGGCAGCCACTTCAGGTGATGGGTGGCGATGCGCAGGATGATGAACAGGGCCAGGCCTTCCAGCCCGGCCTCGTAGAGTTCGCTCGGATGGCGCGGCTCGGGTCCGGCATTGGGGAAGATGATGCCCCAGGGCAGGGTGGTCGGGCGGCCCCAGAGCTCGCCATTGATGAAGTTGGCGATGCGACCGAAGAACAGGCCGAAAGGCACGCAGGGCGCCACGAGGTCGCCAAGCCGCAGCATGTCCACCTTGTTACGCCAGGCGAACCACACGATCACGCCCGTCACCGCCAGGAAGGCGCCGTGGAACGACATGCCCCCATGCCAGGGCTGGAAGATCTCCAACGGGTCGGTCCAGATCACCGAGGTGTTGTAGAACAGGATCGAGCCGAGCCGGCCGCCCACAAGGATAGCCAGGGTCAGCCACAATACGAGGTCGTCAATCTGCCGCTCGTCGAGCGTCGGCCTGGAGCCGCGCCACAGCTTGGCGTCTCGTGTCAGCCACACGCCATAGCGCCAGCCGAGCAGGATGCCGGCGATATAGGCGATGGCGTACCAGCGGATGGCGATCGGCCCGAGGTGGATCAGCACCGGATCGAAATTCGGAAACGGCAAGCGCGGGCTCCCAGAGAATTGGCGCGGTTATGGCAGAGGGGCGCGGCCTTGGGCAGTCCCGCCGTTACTCCAGCCCGTAGATCACGCAGGCCTTGCGTTGGAGGGTCTGCAACGGGGCCTGCAGCGGGAGGAGCTGGTCGGCGCTGACCTCTTCGCCTGGCGCGGGCGGCGGCGAAGGCGGCGGAGGAGGAGGTGGTGGGGGCGCCATGGCGAAGGGGACGCCCTGCATCCGGCGCTGAGCCGTGACCACCACCTCCTGCACCCCGCCCGCGTCCTGGCCGTAACCGCGCCCGGCGCCCGCCACCAGCACATCGGTCTCGCAGGCGCGGTTGGTGGGATCGATCAGGCGCACGCGGCCGAGCTTGGCGCCCGTCGCCTCCACGGCCAGGCGCGCGCGGCGGGCGGCGTCGCCGACCGCCGCCTTGAACAGGTCGGCATTGGTCTCGTTGTCGGGCTCCAGGTGGAAATTCACCCGGCCGATCGAAACGGGATGAGCGGAGGCGACCGCGGCATAGGCGCGCTCCAGAACCGCCACGTCGCGGACCTGTACGTTGAAGCTCACCCGCACATCGTAGCGCTCGATCTTGTCGGGCCGCATATTGGTCTGCAGGTTCCCATCCTTGTCGCGGTACTGCTCGTAGATCGGTTCGACGGAGAGTGAAGTCTCCACCTGGGCCTTATCCGCGCCATAGGCGGCGAGGGTGCGGGCCAGGGCGCGCACCTTGTCCGAGGCCGCCTTCTGCGCCGTCGCCAGACTACGGTCGATGGAGGAGAACTGGGCGGAGAAGTTGGCGCGATTGGCGGGGATGTGGGTCTGCACCTCGCCCGTGGCGGCGATGATCGGCTCGCGCATCCACCACGGCGCGGGGCCGTACTGGGCCGGCGTCGAGCTGATCGTCGCCACATAAGGCGGCGGCTCGGTACGGACGGCGGGCGCGGCCTCGGCCGTCGTGGCGAGGAGGGCGGCGGAGGCGAGGGCGAGCCGCTTCACTTTGCCAGCTCATAGGTGGCGGAAACCTCGATCCGAACGGTCAGCTGGCCCGGCTCCACCGGTGTGGTCGCCTCGGCCATCTTCACCCGCGCATCGGCGAAACCCACGTGGCGCAGGGCCGGCGGCTGGTAGTCCCCGCCTTCCGACAGATTGATCAGCCGCCCGATGCGCATCCCCGCCGCCGCCGCATAGAGGTCCGCGCGCGCCGCCAGCATCTTCACCGCCCGGCGTCGCGCTTCGTCCTCGGCGGTCTTGGGGTCGGACAGGCCGAAGTCGATGCCGTTGACCTGGTTGATGCCGGCGGAGGTGACCGCGTCGATGGTGGTCCCGAGCTTGGTCAGGTCCCGCACCGTGATGGTCACCTGGTTCACCGCCTGATAGCCCGTCAGGGTCGGCGACTTGTTGGGTTCGTAACTGTACTGGCCGTTGAGGTTGAGCGAGGAGGTCTGCACGTCCTTGCCCTCGATGCCGGCGGTCTTCAGGGCGGTGAGACTGGCGGCCATCTTGGCGCGGTTAAGCCGCATGGCCTCCGCCGCCGTCTTGCCCTGGGTCTGCACGCCGAAGGTGATGGTGGCCTGGTCGGGCTCGACCTTCACCTCGCCGTCAGCCTGGATGTTGAGAGTGGTCAGGCGCAGCAGGGCCGCGTCGTCGGCCTGGGCCGCCTCGGTCGCCGGCGCGACGAGAAGCAGGGGCGCGGCCAGCGCGGCGGCGGCGAGCAGTCGGCGAAGATCGGTCATGCGGGGGTCTCGGTTCAGCTTGGGCTTCAGGACACCCCAGGATCGCGGCGGCCGCAAGGCATGACGGCCAAGGTGGGGTCCGGGCGTAAAAAAGGGCGGCGCGGCGGCCGCCCTCTCCCGGCTCGTTTTGGAGCGACGACTAGAAGCGAGCCCAGCGACCGTCGCGCCAGTAACCGCGACCGCCATGTTCGCGCCAGCGGTAGTGCTCTCCGCGGCCCCAGCGCCAGCCGTCCTCGTGAACCACCACGCCCCATTCGGGACGGTAGGCGTAGGCCGCACGGGTGTGCCAGCAATAGCCGCCGTTGCAGACCACAGCGGCGGACGCTCCGCCGACGACGGCGAAGGAACTCAACGCGATAGCGGCCGCAACCGCCGCAGATGCCAATTTCATGGGTGTCTCCATTGATTGGTCCACCCCGATCAAGGTTTCGTGAGGCGGATTGCCGCAACAAATGCGAAGCGCGCCTCGGCGGTTCCGCTCGATATCAACCCTATGGCTCACATTGCAGCCTTGTAGGGGAGGTGTTAGGCGACTGCGTCTCGGCGAGGGCGTGTAGCTCAATGGTTAGAGCCGACCGCTCATAACGGTCTGGTTGGGGGTTCGAGTCCCTCCACGCCTACCACCTCGCGCATCGCTCAGGGCGGCCGTGGCCGGGTCTGCGGCACGCTTCGCTATCCAAGCGGGAAAAGCTGAGCTAGCCTCGCGCCCAGGGGAACGACAGAGGGGCTCAAGCTGATGATTTCGCGTATCTTTGTCGCCGGATTACTCGGCGCGGTGGCCATGTTCATCTGGCTCACCATCGCCCACATGACCGTGGGCACGACCGGCTTTCAGGCTCTTCCGAACGAGAGCGCGGTCTCGGCCGCCATTCACGCGGGGACCGGCGATAAGCCGGGCTTCTATCTCTTCCCCTACGAAGCCAACGCCATGTCCGACAAGGCGGCCATGGCCCGTTACGCCGCCAAGGTGAAGCAGAACGGCTCGGGCATGGTGCTCTACCGGCCCACGACGGAGGACGCCTCCATGTCGCCCGGCCAGATGATCGGCGAGTTCATCAAGGAACTGGTGGTGTGCGTCGTCGCCGCCTTCCTGCTGGCCGAGGCCAAGCTGCCCAGGCTATGGGAGCGCGCCGGGTTCGTGGCCGCGATCGGCGTGGTGGCGGCGCTGGAGACCAATGTCAGCTATCGCGTCTGGTACGGCTTTCCGGGCGACTACACCGCCGCCCAGATCTTCATGTCGTTCATCAGCTACGTGGTCGCCGGCTTCGCCATCGGCTGGTGGCTGAAGCCGACGACGCCGAAACCGCTGCCTGCCTAGATATAGACGAGCCTAGGTGGGCAGGTGATCGCCCCTATGGAGCGGATCGCGCAGGGGTTCGCCCGCCTTCACGAACTCCAGCGACACCGAGTTGATACAGTAGCGCAGGCGCGTCGGCGCGGGGCCGTCGGGGAAGACGTGCCCCTGGTGGCTGTCGCAGCGGGCGCAGCGGGTCTCGATGCGCACCATGCCGTAGCTCACGTCCTTCACCGCCTTCACGTGCGCCTCGTCGTAGGGGGCGTAGAAGGAGGGCCAGCCGGTGCCGCTTTCGAACTTGGTCTTGTGCTGGAACAGGGGCAGGGCGCACAGGCGGCAGCAATAGACGCCCTCGTCCTTCTGGGCGAGCAGGCCGCCGCAGAACGGCGCCTCGGTGCCATGGTGCAGCAGCACGTCCGCCTCGTCCTGGGTCAGGTTCGCTTCCAGGCTCTTGCGCTCGGCTTCCGTCGGCGGGGTGAGGTCGAAACCGGTGGAGGATCGGCTGGTGACGTGCGCGTTCATGGCGGTGTCCGTGGTGTGGGGCTGGACCCAAGATGGGGCCGGACCGTTCAGGATGCAAAGGCGGGTTCGCTTGCCGGGTTCCACCGATGAGGTTAAGCCCGCCGCCAATTACAAGATGAGGACCCGCTCGCATGAGTTTGGCTTTTCTCTTTCCCGGTCAGGGCAGCCAGGCCATCGGCATGGGTCAGCCGCTCGCTGAAGCCTTCGCCGCCGCCCGCGAGGTGTTTCAGGAGGTGGACGACGCCCTGGGCCAGAAGCTCTCGCTCCTGATGCGCGACGGGCCCGAAGACCAGCTGACCCTGACCGAGAACGCCCAGCCGGCGCTGATGGCCGTGTCGCTGGCGGTGATCCGCGTGCTCAGGGCCGAGTTCGGCGTGGGCATCGACAGGTGCGCCTTCGTCGCCGGACATTCGCTGGGCGAATACTCCGCCCTGGCCGCGGCCGAGGCGATTCCGCTGGCCGAGACGGCGCGCCTGCTGAAGCTGCGCGGGCAGGCCATGCAGCGGGCCGTGCCAGTGGGGCAGGGCGCCATGGCCTCGCTGATCGGGCCCAAGGCCGACGTTGCCCTCGCCGAAGCCGCGGCGGCGGTCGGCGCCGAGGTGGGCGTCTGCGTCGTCGCCAACGACAACAACGCCGGCAATGTGGTGATCTCCGGCGACAAGGCGGCGGTCGATAGGGCCATCGAGAAGGCGAAGGAACTCGGCGCCCGCGCCATCCTGCTGAATGTCTCCGCTCCCTTTCACTGTCCCCTGATGCAGCCCGCCGCGGACGAGATGGCCGATGCACTGGCCGGTACGACCATCCTCCAGCCGCGCGTCCCGCTGGTCGCCAACGTCACCGCCCGCCCGCTGCACGATCCCGAAGAGATCCGCCGCCTTCTGGTCGAGCAGGTCACCGGCCGGGTGCGCTGGCGCGAGAGCGTCGCCTGGCTGGCCGAAGAAGGCGGCGTGACCCGCTTCGCCGAGGCCGGCGCCGGCAAGGTTCTCACCGGCATGGCCAAGCGCATCGCTCCCGATGCCGAAGCGGTGGCGCTGAACGCGCCTGCCGACCTCGAAGCCTTCGCCAAGTCGCTCTAAGCCAACCGCTCTAACAAGAGAAAGAAACGCGCATGTTCGACCTATCCGGCAAGACCGCGCTGGTCACGGGCGCCTCGGGCGGTATCGGCGGGGCGGTGGCCCGGGCGCTGCACCAGCAGGGGGCGCACGTGGTGCTGTCCGGCACCCGCGAGGCGGCGCTGCAGGCCTTGGCGGAAACATTGGGCGAGCGCACCACGGTGTTGACGGCCGATCTCTCCACCAGCGAAGGGGCGGATGGCCTGATCGCGGCGGCGGAGGCCAAGGCCGCGCCGCTCGACATCCTGGTCGCCAATGCGGGCGTGACCAAGGACGGCCTGATCCTGCGCATGAGGGATGAGGACTTCCAATCGGTGCTGCGCATCAATCTGGAAAGCTATTTTCGCCTGTCGCGCGCGGCGCTGAAGGGCATGTTCAAGCGCCGCCACGGGCGGATCGTGGGCATTACCTCCGTGGTCGGCGTCACCGGCAATCCGGGGCAGGCCAACTATGCGGCGTCCAAGGCCGGCATGATCGGCTTCACCAAGTCCATGGCCGCCGAGGTGGCCTCGCGGGGCGTCACCGCCAACTGCATCGCGCCGGGCTTTATCGAAAGCCCCATGACCGACGCCCTGAACGAGCAGCAGAAGGCGCGGATCATGGACTCCATCCCCGCCGCCCGCCTCGGCGCGGGGGCGGACATCGGCGCGGCTTGCGTCTATCTCGCCAGCGACGAGGCGTCCTACGTCACCGGCCAGACCCTGCACGTGAACGGCGGTATGGCGATGATCTGAACCGGTCAGGCTCGGTCCGGGCGCTCCGGGCCGGCCAGCCGCGGGGCTGGGCTGTGGCCGCCCGCCTTCTGCCAGGCGATCTTGGCGCGCAGATAGGTCGCCATGGCCTGAAATTCGGCCAGCTTTTCCTCGGTCTGTTCGAGTTGGGCGGTCATGATCTCGACGCTGCGTTCGGGCGTGATCGGGCCCTGCTGGCGCTCCACATTGATGGCGGCGATCTCGTTCAGAGACAGGCCGATGGACTGGCTGATGCGGATGAAACGCGCCGTCACCACGTCCGCCTCGCTGAAGCTGCGATAGGGATTGCGCCCGCCCTTGCCGTTGGTCTCGGGCCTGATCAGGCCGCGCTTCACATAGAAGTTGACCGTATCGACGCTGAGGCCCGTCGTCCGCGCGAAGTCCGAAATGAGCATGCCAAACTCCATTGACCCTGGAGTACGCTCCGGGGTTATAGGCATGGCTCCCTAGACGCGGAGCGGACCATGAACAAGACCTTCGGAGCTCAATCGACCACGGACGAGGTGCTCGAAGGCGTCGACCTGTCCGGCAAGCGCGTGCTCGTCACCGGCGTTTCGGCCGGACTCGGCGTGGAGACGGCGCGGGCGCTGGCGGCCCACGGCGCCGCGGTGGTGGGCGCCGCGCGCGACCTCGCCAAGGCGGAGCGAGCCACGGCGGTGGTGCGGTCGGACGCTGCGAACGGCGGGAGCCTGGAGCTGGTCGCGCTCGACCTTGCGGACCTCGCCAGCGTCCGCGCCTGCGCCGATGCCCTCAACGCCAAGGGCCGATCCTTCGACATCGTGATCGCCAACGCCGGTGTCATGGCCACGCCCTTCGGCAAGACCGCGGACGGGTTCGAGACCCAGTTCGGGACCAACCATCTCGGCCACTTCGTGCTGGTGAACCGGATCGCCGGACTGATGAAGTCGGGTTCGCGACTGGTGAACCTGTCTTCAGCGGGGCACCGCTTCTCCGATGTGGATCTGCAGGATCCCAATTTCGAGCACACGGCCTATAGCGAATTCGTCGCCTATGGCCGGTCCAAGACCGCCAACATCCTGTTCGCCGTGGAGTTCGATCGTCGCCACAGGGCAGGTGGGGTGCGCGCCACCGCCGTCCACCCGGGCGGCATCAGGACCGAGCTCGGACGGCACATGGATCCGGCGGCGACCCAGGCCATGATCGAGCGTATCAACGCCGACATGGAACGCCAGGGCGGGGCGAGGTTCGAATTCAAGACCATACCGCAGGGCGCGGTGACCTCTGTCTGGGCCGGCGTGATCGCCGAGGCGGACGCGGTCGGTGGCCGGTATTGCGAAGACTGCCATGTCGCCGAGGTTATCGACGACCCGGCGTTCCGGGGCGGGGTCCGCCCTTACGCCCTCGATCCCGAGCACGCGAAGGCGCTTTGGGCCATGAGCGAGGCGATGGTGGGCGAGACGTTCTGAGGCTGTCGGACACCGGCCAGGTGGTTTGGGAGCGCCCCCACGGCTTCGTGTCCGCTCGGCGCTTCCCACTCCAAAAAGCCTGTGCTAGTCCAAGCCTGACTGCATCGGCGAGCTTACCTACGAGCTTGCTGGCGCAACCGGACTCAGTGAAAAGGTCCGACCCGAAACCAGAGTCCGTGTCCAACGTTTTGGACTGAGCGACCTAACCAGCCCAGGGGCTTATAAGAATGTCCGACACCCTTGAACGCGTCCGCAAGATCGTCATCGAGCATCTCGACGCCGACCCGGAGAAGGTGACTGAAAAGGCCAGCTTCATCGACGACCTGGGCGCCGACAGCCTCGACAATGTCGAGCTGGTGATGGCGTTCGAAGAAGAGTTCGACATCGAAATCCCCGACGACGCCGCCGAGCATATCCAGACCGTGGGCGACGCGGTGAAGTTCATCCAGGAAAAGCAAGGCAGCTAAAGCCCTCAAGGGCTTGAGCCGGAAGGCTGGGACCATTTGAAGCGCGCGCTCGTGCAATATGCCGGGCGCGCGCTTATTCTATGGTGTTCATAGCGCCGCGCGAGTCGGCGCGGACAATCCAGGAGTTGGTATGCGTCGCGTCGTGGTCACCGGCATCGGCCTTCTGACCCCCCTCGGCTGGGGCGTGGAGGAGAGCTGGAAGAACATCCTCGCCGGCAAGTCGGGCGCGGGCCGGATCACCGCCTTCGACCCTACCGGCTACGGCTGCGAAGTGGCCTGCGAAGTGCCCCGCGTCGATGGACGGGGCGGCGGCGGCCCCGACGTCCCCGGTTCGTTCGACCCCGACAAGGTGATGTCGGCCAAGGATCGCCGCCGCGTCGACGACTTCATCCTCTATGCCATCGCCGCCGCCGACGAAGCCGTGAAGGATGCGGGCTGGACGCCGGAGGACCAGGAGGAGCTGGAACGCACCGGGGTAATGATCGGCTCGGGCATCGGCGGCCTCTCCACCATCGCCGACACCACGCTGGAGCTGCAGGCCAAGGGCCCGCGCCGTGTCTCGCCCTTTTTCATCCCCTCCGCCCTGATCAACCTGGCCTCGGGGCAAGTCTCGATCCGCTACGGCTTCAAGGGGCCGAACCATTCGGTGGTGACGGCCTGCGCCACCGGCGCCCACGCCATCGGCGACGCCGCCCGCCTGATCAAGTACGGCGATGCGGACGTGATGATCGCCGGCGGGGCGGAGGCGGTGATCTGCCCCCTCGCCATCGCCGGCTTCGTCGCCTGCCGCGCCATGAACACCTCGTCCAACGACGCCCCGGAAAAGGCCTCGCGACCCTACGACAAGGACCGCGACGGCTTCGTCATGGGCGAGGGCGCCGGGATCGTGGTGCTGGAGGAGTACGAGCACGCCAAGGCCCGCGGCGCCAAGATCTATGCCGAGGTGGTGGGCTATGCCCTTTCCGGCGACGCCTATCACATCACCGCGCCGTCCGAGGATGGAGACGGCGGCTTCCGCGCCATGACGCAGGCGCTGAAGGATGCCAAGCTACAGCCCTCGGACGTGGACTATGTGAACGCCCACGGCACCTCGACCATGGCGGACGGGATCGAACTCGGGGCCGTCGGCCGCCTGATGGGCGATCACGCCAAGTCCGTCACGATGTCCTCCACCAAGTCGATGACTGGGCACCTGCTGGGCGCGGCCGGGGCGATCGAGGCGATCTTCTCCATCCTGGCCATCCGTGACCAGATCGCGCCCCCGACCATCAATCTCGACAATCCGGATGTGGAGACGCAGATGGATCTCGTGCCCAACAAGGCCAAGCCGATGAAGATCGACGTGGCCATGTCCAATTCCTTTGGTTTTGGCGGCACCAACGCCTCCGTCATCTTCGCGAAGGCGCAATAGGGAATGAGCGACTACGAGGCGGAGCGCAGGCCCGGCGGGTTTCGGCGCTTCGTCGCGGGCGTGATGTCAGCCGTCATGACCCTGGCTATCCTGGCGGTGATCGCCGGTCTTGCCTCGGTCTGGGTCTATCAGGGCGCGGGACCGGCGGCGCGGCAAGGCCAGGCGACCACGGTGATCCTGCGCCGCGGCGGCGGTCTCGCCGAAATGGCGTCGAGCCTCAACCGAGCGGGCGTGGTGCGTGCACCGCAGCTGTTCATCGCCGCCGCAGAGCTGTCGGGCGCCTCGCGCCGGTTGAAGGCGGGCGAGTACAGCTTCCGCAGCCATGCCTCCCTCGCGGAGGTCCTGCACAAGATCCGCGCCGGCGACATCGTCCACCACCGCATCACCATCCCCGAGGGTATCCCTGCGGTGCAGGTGGCGGCCATCCTCAACGCCTCGGATGTGCTGACGGGCGAGATTCCCACCCCGCCGGAGGGGTCGGTCCTGCCCGAAACCTATGAGGTGGTGCGCGGCGACGCCCGTGCGACCGTGCTGCAGAAGATGATGGACGCCCGCGACCGTGTGGTCGCTCTGCTGTGGAGCCAGCGCAAGCCGGGCCTGCCGTTCTCCACCCCGGAGCAGGCGGTGACCCTGGCCTCCATCGTCGAGAAGGAGACGGCCCTGGCTTCCGAACGTCCGCGCGTGGCGGCGGTCTATATCAACCGCCTGCGCGCCAATATGAAGCTGCAGGCCGATCCCACGGTGATCTATGGCATCACCGCCGGGGCGCCGCTGGGCCGAGGCCTGCGCGAGTCCGAACTGCTGACGCCCACGGCCTACAACACCTACACCAACTTCGGTCTGCCCGCCGGCCCGATCGGCAACCCAGGCCGCGCCTCACTGGCGGCGGTGATGGACCCGCCGGAGACGCAGGAGCTGTATTTCGTCGCCGACGGCACGGGGGGCCATGTGTTCGCCAAGACCTATGACGAACAGGCGCGCAACGTGGCGCACTGGCGCCAGATCGAACACAAGGTATCGGTGTCGGACAGTGAACTGCCGGCCCCGGTTCCGGGCCTGAAAGGGAAGCGTTGATGGTGTGGGACGACAAGTATGGCCCGCGCCGCGGCTTCATGATGATGGTCGTCGCCCCCTCGGGCGTCGGCAAGACCTCGCTGACCCGCCGACTGGTGGCCGACCACCGCGACCTGCACCTGTCCATCTCGCACACCACCCGCGAACCACGCCCCGGCGAGCAGCACGGCCTTCACTACCATTTCACCGATCGCCCGACCTTCGACGGCATGGTGGCTGAGGACGGCTTTCTGGAATGGGCCGAGGTCTATGGCCAGCGCTATGGCTCCCCGCGCGCGCCGGTGATGGGCATGCTGGAGAAGGGCGAGAGCGTGCTGTTCGACATCGACCTGCAGGGCGCCGCCTCGATCCGCGGCAAGGCGGCTGAGGACAGCGTCTGCGTCTACGTCCTGCCGCCTACCCTCGCGGAGATGAGCCGGCGTCTGCACGCCCGCTCGCAGGACAGCGAGGAGGTGATCCACCGCCGCCTTGACCGCGCCAAGCATGAGATCATCGAATGGGAGGCGTTCGACTACGTCATCCTCAATGACGACTTCGACCGCGCCTATGCCGATCTGGCCCACATCTATCACGCCGAACGCCTGAAGCGCGCCCGCAACCCGTGGATCTCCAGCTTCGTCGGCGGCCTGTTGGAAGAGCCGATCTAGGGAACAGGGAGGGGCGCCATGGCCCACTGGCTGATCAAGTCCGAGCCGAATACGTTCAGCTTCGACGATCTGGTGCGCGATGGGCGCACGGTGTGGGACGGGGTGCGCAACAATACCGCCGCCCTGCACCTGAAGGCCATGAAGGTAGGCGATCAGGCCTTCTTCTATCATTCGCAGGAGGGACTTGAGGTCGTCGGCATCGCGCAGGTGGCCAAGGACGCCTTTATCGATCCCACCGATCCCGCCGGGCGCTTCGTGGCCGTCGAATTCACCCCGGTTCGCGCCCTGCCGAGGCCCGTGACCTTGGCGCAGATGAAGGCCGAACCAAGGTTGGCGAACATGGCCATGCTGCGCCTGTTCCGCCTCTCGGTTTCGCCGGTGAGCGAGGACGAGTGGGCGGTGATCCTGGAAATGGCTGGAGAGTGATGGCCGACTTCTCCCCGGCGCCGGCAGCGGGGTTATAATGGATCTGGGCGTCTCGTTCTCGGCGGCACAGGTCTTTGACAGCAAAGGGATTACCGGCGCCTACAGGCGTGGCTGCGCAAGTCGGTGATGCGTGGATAGAAGCGGGTCCTTTCCACATCGGCAGGCGCTTCGATGCTTAAATCATTCAGATTTTGGTCCCAGCGAACGGCTTGGACTGAGTCCGGACTGAGGAATCTGGAAGAACGCCTTGTGTCGATTGAGAAAATCCCGCCAAGCCGGACTCTGCGGACTGTCCGGACTCTTTTCAGGCCGTTCGGATATTAGGGTACAGTCGTACCCGTAAGGCGCTTCATGCGCCGGAAATTGTCGCCTGCGCCAGCCGCAGGAAGCCCGCAACGTCCACCACCTCCGCCCGGACGCTCGGGTCTACATCGGCGGCGGCGCACAGGGTCTCGCCGCCAAGGGTCTTCAGCGAAGAGCGCAGCATCTTGCGGCGCTGACCAAAGGCGGCGCCGGTGACCCGTTCCAGGGCGGCGAGCAGGGGCGCGGGCGGGCCGTTGGCCAAGGGCGTCAGCACGACCACGGCGCTATCCACCTTGGGCGGCGGGGTAAAGGCGCGCGCGGGCAGGGTCATGGCCACGCGCGCTTCGCTGGTGGCCTGGGCCAGCACCGACAGGCGGCCATAGGCGTCCGAGCCCACCGGCGCGGCGATACGGTCCGCCACCTCCTTCTGGAACATCAGCGCCATCAGGGCGGGACGGAAGGGGCCGGTGAGCCAGCGCACCAGCAGGGGCGTGCCCACATTATAGGGCAGGTTGGCCACGATCAGGGGACGCAGGCCCGGCCCGTGCTCCGCCGCCAGCGCCGCCTCATCGACCCTCAGGGCGTCGCCTTCGATCAGCGTCAGCCGACCCACCGACGCCGCCTGCACCTCTTCCAGCAGGGGGATGAAGCGTGGGTCGCGCTCCACGGCGACGACCTTGGCCGCGCCCTCGGCCAGAAGAGCGCGGGTCAGCCCGCCGGGGCCGGGGCCGACCTCAATCACCACCGCGTCTTCCAGCGGGGCGGCCAGGTGAGCGATCTTGCGGGTCAGGTTGAGGTCGAGCAGGAAGTGCTGGCCAAAGCGCTTGTCCGCCAGCAGACCATGGCCAGTAAGCACCTCGCGCAGGGGCGGCAGGGCTTCGATGCCCGAGGCCGTCACGTTCCCCGCCGCGAAGCCATCTCCGCCGCCATGCGGATCGCGGCGATCAGGCTGTCCGGCCGGGCATAGCCGCGCCCGGCTATGTCGTACCCCACGCCGTGGTCGGGCGAGGTGCGCACGATCGGCAGGCCGAGGGTGGCGTTCACGCCGCCCCAGAAATCCACCGTCTTGACCGGGATCAGCGCCTGGTCGTGATAGAGGCAGATAGCGGCGTCATAGGTCGCTCGCGCCTCGGCGTGAAACAGGCTGTCGGCGGGCTTTGCATCCGGGCAGTCGATCCCCAGGGCGCGCAGGCGGGCGGCGGCGGGGTTGATGATCTCCACCTCCTCGCGGCCGATGGTCCCGCCTTCACCCGCGTGGGGGTTGAGGCCCGCCAGGGCCAGCCGGGGCTCGGCGATGCCGAAGTCGCGGCGCAGAGCCTCGGCCGTGGTGCGCCCAACCTTGACGATGGCGTCGCTCGACAGGTGGGCGATGGCCTGGCGAAGGGGCTGGTGAATGGTGACGAGCACGGTGCGCAGACCGGCCGCCGCCAGCATCATCACCGGACCGCGCTCACCCTCGTAGGCGGCGCCGGCGGTGAGTTCGGCCAGGAACTCCGTATGACCGGGAAAGCCGAAACCGGCCGCATAGAGCGGGGCCTTGGCGATGGGAGCGGTGACCACGCCCGACACGGCCCCGGAGAGGGCCAGGCCTACGGCGGTTTCGATCCAGCGGATGATGGCGCCGGCGTGGGCGGTGGACGCCTGGCCCGACACCACGGGCGAGACGAGGGGCAGGTCGAGGACGGGCAGGGCGTCGGCGAACACGGCCTTGGCCTCGAGCGGCGAGCTCACCCGACGGACCTCGCCGCCCGCGCGCACCGGCATGGCGGCGGCGACCACGTCCCGGTCGCCCACTACGACGAAGGGCGGGCCCCCATCGCGCAGCGCGGTCCAGGCCTTGGCGACGATCTCAGGACCGACGCCTGCCGGGTCGCCGAGGCTCAGCGCCAGCGGCCGATCGCTGTAGGGCGGACGGGGCAGGGTGTCGCCTGCGATCACCGGCTCTCGATGGTGGCGGAATTGCGCAGGTCGCGCAGATACCGGCGGGCGATCATGGAGAGCTGCTCGTTCTCCAGCCGGCTCTCGATCTCGTCGCGACCGACGCCCTTCACGCCCGAGGCGTGACGGCCGCACAAGGCGACGAGATGGATGCCCGCCTTGGTGCGCACGGGACCGCCGACTTGACCCACTTTGAGGCCATCGACCACGCTCTTGAACTCGGGCGACAGGTCGCTGATCTCGGTCTCGCCGAGGTCGCCGGCCACCACGCCGTCCAGCTTGGCGGCGTCAGGCTCCAGATCGTTGCAGGACTTCACCTCGGCCTTGAGGGTATCGAGCTTGGCGGTCGCCGCCGCGATCTGTTCGGGGGTGGCTTGCTCAGGAACACGTATGGCGGCCTGTTTCAGCGCCACCATGGTGGCGCCGGCGCCGGCATGCTTGTCGCGAAGCTGCAGGATATAGACGCCGTCCGCGACGGGGACGGGATCCGAAATCTGCCCGGGACGCATCACCGCCAGCACGCTCTCGATCGCCGGGGGGATGTCGCCGGCGGTGAGCCAGCCGGCGTCTCCGCCATTGGCGCCGGTGGGCAGGGCGGAGAACTGACGCGCCACGGCGGCGAAGGGGGCGCCCTTCTTGATCTGCTCGACCAGTTGCTTGGCGCCGGTCAGCGCCTGTTCGGGACCGCCGGCGCGCGAGGTGTCGATCATGATCTCGCTGACCTGGTATTGAGCCTTGGTGGCGGCGGCGTTGAGCCGCGCCTGCTCCTGATTCACGCGCTCGTCGCCGATCCGCACGGTGCCGTGGAAACGGCCGCCGATATAGCTGCGCCAGGCCATCTGCACGCTGAGCTGATCCTCTAGGGTCTTCTGCTGCACGCCGGCGGCGTTGAGGGTGGCGATCAGTTGCGGCTTCTTCACGCCATACTGGCCGGCCCAGAGGTTGGTTTCCTCGTCCAGCTCCTTGGCGGTCGGCATCAGGTGGACGTCCTTCTGCTTGCTTTCGATGCTGCGGATCTCCTGCATCTCCAGCCGCTCGTCGACCAGGGTTCGCAAAGCCTCACGCTCCACCTCGCGCAGGTTCTGCTCGGTCGGCTGGACGCCGTTCAGCACAAGGATCAGCAGGACGCGCTGGCGCAGGTCATAGGTGGAGATGATGTCGTCATTGACCGACGCGGCCACGCCTTCGCTCAACGCCGCGCGCTTGGGCGCAGGCGTCTGTTCAGCGGCCGGCAGGGCGGGGGCCGCAGTCTGGGCAAAAGCTAGGCTGCCGGTCAGGGCAAGACCCAGCACCCCCAGCAGCATCGAACGCGCCGCACTCATTCTCAATCTAGTCCTCTCCGCCATGACCCGCCTCAGCGTCCGTCATAGGCCTTGGTGCCCGGCGCGAGACTAGTGCCCAATGTGGTCAAGGTGAGGCGGAAGGTCACCGCATCAGATGTACCGATCACCGTGCTGTAGGTCTCGTCGTGGGTGTAAAGAATATCCAGTCTTACGCACTCGTCTTGATAGAAAACGCCGAGCTGCGCCATGGGCCAGATGCGCGTCTGAAGGTCGCGGTTCAGGTTGGCGAGCACGCCCCAGTGTTTTGTGACGAAGGTTGAAGCGTTCATCTCGGCGCTCTGAACCTTGCCGACGACTGTCGAGCCGTTGATGACCATGCCGCCATAGGGCGAGATACATGTGGCCGTCACGCACTGGATCTGCGAGACGCCGTTCTCATCATAGCGGTAGCGCAGACTTAAGCTGGAGCGCCCGATGGACAGGTTGACGCCCGCCTCCTCGCGGTGGACCTTCCAGGTGTCGGCGTCGCTGCGGGCTCGGTTGAAGAAGGACAGGCCCGGGATGGGCGTAATGGTGATCGCGGTGATCCAGTCCGACGATTTGCCCTGCAGACCCGAAACCGCGCTGAAGACGAGGTCCGGCTGATCGCGAAACACACGACCGATCAGCAAGCTGGCGCTGCGTCCACCGCTGAAGTCCGCTGTTGCGCGTCCGCCGACATTGATGCGCGCACCGCCCTCGTAAAGGTCGTAGCCTGGGAAGCGATGGGTGCTGAACAGGTTGGTTTCGTCGAGCTCGAACGATGCGGAGTCTTCGTTCGGAATATTGGTATTCAGCTTCACGTTCGGCGAAACGGCCGCCTGAACGAGAGGCTCAAGAACAATCGACCCTTTGCCGATCGGCTTGAAGAACGGCCAGGATGCGTCGAAGCCCAACGTGCCGGTGGCGCGGGTCACCGTGCTGTCGGCCTTGGTGAGAGTGGCGTAGTTCACGCCGCTGCTCAGTACGCCGGAGCCGATGGCGTAGGCGTCCCCGCGTCCCTCGACGAAGGGCGAAACGCGGATGCCGTTGGTGAACGTGATGTCCGTGCGCCAGTCCGCCTCGGCAGTGGCGCGGGCGCTGTCCTTGTAGGTCAATGAGGGGGCGTTGGTGGGGCGTACCGGAGCATAGGTGATCGGCGGCGTTCCCGCCACGGTGGTAGAGCCGAAGGGCTGCGGCCCCGCCGGGTTGATGCCGCTCGGATCGGCCACGGCGATGACGGTGTTGGAGCGGTTCAACACCACGGCGGTGGCGAGCACATTGAGCCGCCCGCCGAGGATCAGGTCCCGCGGATTGTAGCGCGCCTCGATCATGGGGCCGACGAAGGGGAAGGCCGAATTGGTGTCGGAGCGCTGGACGAAGCGGCTGGTCACGCCGTTGTTCGTCGTGTCGGTGATCGAGGCGCGGATCGACTCGTAATCCAGCGCCGCGATGGAGAAGTAGGACTGACTGTCCTGACGCTGCACATAGAGCTGGCTGACGAGCCGATCGGTGTCGGTCTTGAACGGTCCGCGATCCTGGAAGATCTGCCGCACGCCGTAACGGGCGAAGAAGGTCGGGTCGGTCACCTGTTCGGCGCCGAAGCCGATGGTGACGCGCGGATCGATCTGCCAGGATCCCTTGGCGAGGATGTAGCTACGGTTGGTGCTGTCGCCGAAGGTCCCGTGGCTGTCGAACAGCTTGCCGTAGGTATAGCCCGTGCGGATATCCAGAAGGCCGGAATAGAACTGCTGCCGATAGCGCAGGTTCAGCAACGGACTTACCGCCGTGTTGAGCTGCGGATCGACGATCAGCTCCGAGGAAGGAGACAGGGCGAACAGATAGGGCTGCTCATAGCTGAGGCCGCGCCGCTTGGAATACTGGATCTTGGGCGTCAGGAAACCGGATCGCCGGTCTATGGTCGGGTCGGCGTGCCAGAAGAAGGGCAGGGCCATGACCGGCACGCCCTTCACCCGGATGATGGCATGGCGATAATAGACCACGCCGTGATCGTGATCCTGGGTGATCTGCTCCGCCTGGATGGAGAAGGTGGGCTCCTTGCCCGACCCGTCCTTGCGGCAGATATCGCAGGGCGTGTAGCGCGCGTCGCGCAGCACGTTCACCGACTCGTTGCGGTGGATGGCCGAGTTGGCGACGATGGTGACATTGTCCTGCAGCCGGGCCGAGAAGCCCAAGGCCACGCCGGCGCGGAACTGGTCGTCCAGCTCCATCTCGTTCGCATAGGAGATCGTCCCGTCGGCCTGGACGATGACGATGTGGCCATAGGCGTGGGTGGCGCCGGTCGTGGAGTTGTAGATTACCTTGTCGGCGCGCAGCGTGCGGCCCTGATAGCGCACCTCCACGTGGCCCTCGCCCGTGACCAGGCTGTTGGCCCGGTCGTCCACCATGCTGTCGGCTTCGACATACACATCGCGCGTGCCGAGGCCGTCATCCGGCGGCGTCGTCGTCGGCTTGGTCACCTTGAAGGGGTCGTTGGTGGTCGGCGTCGCCGGGTGGTGCGGCTTGGCCAGGGCGGCCGGAGCCACGCCCATGAACAGCGCGGCGGAGAGCGCAATGGCGCCCGCTTGCCTCACACCCAGGTGGATGGCGCACCCCGCTCGGCGCATGGTGAGATCGTCCTCCCCGCGGCGTGGCCCCAACGCCCGATCCGCCCTAATCGACTGGCTCGCCATGCCGGTCAACCGTCTTCGGTGAAGCAAAGCAGGGTGATGCCCACGAGCAACGCCATGGCGGGCGGCGCCCAGGCGGCGATCGACGGCGGCAGCACGTCGGATTTGCCCAGCGCACTGCACAACTGATTGAAGAAGAAGAAGACAAAGCCCAGCGCCACGCCCGATCCAGCGAACCGCGCCATGCCGCCCAACCGCAGCAGGCGGAGCGAAAAGGCAGCCGCCAGAACCGACATGGCGGCGTACATCAGCGGCGTCGCCAGAAGCTGCTGGAGCTGCAGACGGTAGGTGGTGGCGGATATGCCCGCCGCCTCCGTGCGCACGATCATGCCCGGCAGCGACCAGAACGGTACGGCCGCCGCGGTGGAGAACCGCTGCAGGGCGTTGCGCTCGCTGAGATCGGACCGCAGCTCCAGCGTCGAAGACCCGGAACCGAGGGAGCCCGGCGAGTAGGATTTCACCCCGGTCAGCGTCCAGATGTTCTTGCGCAGCACGGCATCGGCCGCCTCGAACCGCTCCACGAACTGAAGCTGTCCGTCTGGAAGCACATTGTTGATGAACAGGGTGACGCCTTTCAGGTGCACCCCCGGGCCGATATTCGCCTTGGCTCGGAAGATGATTTGGCGGTGTTTGTCGCCCTGCCGCAGCCAGACCAGCTTGTCGGTGTTCGAGACGGGGCCTTCGAGAAGCTGGGTCTTGAGCCGCTCGAACTGGCCGTTCATTTCCGAGGCGATGGGATTGAAGGCCGCGACGGTCAGCACGCCCACCAAGGCGGCGGCGATGGCGGCGGGCGTTACGAACCGCCAGGCGGAGACGCCGGCGGCGCGAAGCGCGATGAGCTCGCTGCGCCGGTTCAGGTTCATGAAGGCGGTCAGCACGCCGAACAGGAACGCGAAGGGCATGACCAGGATGATCACGCCAGGCGACTGGAGCAGGGCCAGACCGAACAACTCCCCGGCGGATATGTCGCCGGCGCGGATGCTGGTTGACCGGCTGAGCTCCACGAAGTTGATCAGCACGATCACCGAGCTCAGCACCAGAAGCGCGACGCCGACGCCGAACAGGGTCCGGCTGGTGACGTAGCGAGTGACCTGGGTTCCAAAGAGCCGCATCAGGCGGCGCCCGCGATCGGCGCGAGGGTCTTCAGGGCGACCGGCGCGTTGATGCGTGCACTCGTGCGGAAAAGAATCCGGAACGTGACCAGGATCGGGATCAGCGGCACGAGATACTGCAGGAAGTTAAGCCCGGCGTTGGCGGTGCAGGCCGCCTGGGCGCCGAAGCCCAGAACGCGCACGGTCAGGGTCACACCGATGACGATGGCGATCCGCCGGCCATAGCCGGTTCGGCTGAAGGCGCCGCCGAGCACACCGGTCAGAGCCAGCATCACCACGGCGATGTCGTAGAGCGGCGCGGCCAGGCGGCCGTGCGCTTCGGCCAGGAACTTCTTCCTGTTCCGCTTCTCTTCCGGCTGGGTCAGGTCCGGCTTCAACAGTTCGTGCAGGTAGCGGTCCGACGCCTTGTAGAAGACAGTGTCGTCGGCGCTCACATAGGCGGAAAGGTCGAACACATACTCCTGGAAGGTCAGGTAGTTGAGGTTGCCGTCCTTCGAGAGCGCCTGGTTGGAGCCTTCGTGCAGGATCATGGCGGGCTTGCCATCGCGCACGACGATATTGCCGGTGCGGGCGTTAAAGGTGCTTGAGGAACCATCGTCCTTCATCTGGTCGATGAAGATGTTGTTCAATGCGCCGGAGCGGTCGCTGGATTGCGCATAGACCGTGAGGCCCTTGCCCGGTTGGGTGAAGGTCCCTTCGCGGACGAGGCTGGTGACGAGGTCGGTCTTGACCCGAAACAGCTCGTCCTGCCGCAGTCGCTGGCACCAGGGCGCGATCCACAGATTCAGCACCACGGTGAAGATCGCCATCAGGACGGCCAAGCGCAGGAATGGCGACACCACGCGCCAGCGGCTGGCCCCGCCGGCGAAGCAGACCACGATCTCCTGTTCCGTATGCAGCCGGTTCAGGGTGATCAGGGCCGCCACGAACAGGGCGATGGGCAGGACGATGGCCAAGAGTTGCGGCATCGACAGCAGCACGATCTTGGTGAACACCGCCGCCGACTGGTGCTGATCGACGATGATGTCGAGGGTCTGCAGCGTCTGGCTCAGCAGGGCCACCAGCGCAAGCGCCAGGGTGGTGGCGAGCGTCGGGCCCAGCAGCTGGCGAAAGAGATAGCGTTCGATCAGTCGCATGAAGTCAGGGGGCGAACCGCGTCCAGGAGCTGTTGAGCCAGAATCAATCGAAGCCAGAATCTATCGAAGGATGACCCAGCGGGCTGACCCTTCTATACGCGAGGCTTCGCGCGCTACAACCGCGCCCATCACTTAAGTCCTGGGCGTGCCCGCCCTGCCAGGAGTCTGTTCAATGAAGATCGAGTTCATCCCCGCGTCGAGCGTCTCGGAGGCGCCGGGCGCCGTCGCCGTCTTGGCGCTGGAAGAGGGCGTGCTGTCCTTCGCGGCGGAGGAGCTCGACCAGGTGACAGGCGGCGCGGTTCGCCGCGCCATCGCCGCCTCGCGCTTCAAGGGTAAGCCGGGACAGACCCTCGACCTTCTGGCGGCTGGCGGCATCATAGCGGGCCGGGCGCTGATCGTCGGCGGCGGCGCCGCCGCCGAATTCACCGGCGAAGCGGCCGAGAGCTTCGCCGCCCATGCCTATCAGGCGCTGAAGATGTCGGGCGCCGAGCAGGTCTCCTTGATGCTTCCGGGCGCCACGGCCGACCAGGCGGCCCAGGCCGCTTTCGGCGCCCGCCTCGCCGCCTACCGTTTCGACCGCTATCGCACCAAGGATACTGAGGACAAGAAGCCCTCGGTCCAGCGCTTCACCATCGTCTGCGACGATCCGAAGGCCGCCAAGAAGGCGTCGGCGATGTGGGGGGCCCTGGCTGATGGCGTGGAGTTCACCCGCGATCTCGTCTCCGAGCCCGCCAACATCCTCTACCCGGAGGAGTTCGCCAAGCGTGTGAAGAAACTGGAGAAGCTCGGACTCGAGGTCGAGATCCTGGGCGAGAAGGAGATGAAGAAGCTCGGCATGGGCTCGCTGCTCGGCGTCGGCCAGGGCTCGCGCCGCGAAAGCCAGCTGGTGGTCTGCCAGTGGAAGGGCGCGAAGGACAAGGACGAGCAGCCCATCGCCTTCGTCGGCAAGGGCGTCACCTTCGACACCGGCGGCATCTCCATCAAGCCCGCGGGCGGCATGGAGGACATGAAGTGGGACATGGGCGGGGCGGGCGCCGTCGCCGGCCTGATGTGCGCGCTGGCCGGTCGCAAGGCCAAGGCCAATGTGATCGGCATCCTGGGCCTCGTGGAGAACATGCCCGACGGCAACGCCCAGCGTCCCGGCGATATCGTCACCTCCATGTCCGGCCAGACCATCGAGGTGATCAATACCGACGCGGAAGGGCGCCTCGTTCTGGCCGACGCGCTCTGGTACTGCCAGGACCGGTTCAAGCCCAAGTTCATGGTCGATCTGGCGACCCTGACCGGCGCCATCATCGTCGCGCTCGGCAACGACATGGCCGCCGTCTACTCCACCGATGACACGCTGGCCGACAATCTGCTGGCCGCCTCCAAGGCCGAGAACGAGGGCCTGTGGCGCATGCCGTTGCCTCCGGCCTACGACAAGCTGCTGGATACCGCGGCGGCGGACATGAAGAACATCACCGGCGTCAGCGGCGGCGGCTCGATCACCGCGGCGCTGTTTCTGAAGCGCTTCGTCAATGACGTGCCCTGGGCTCACCTCGACATCGCCGGGGTGGCCTGGCGCAAGGGTTCGACCAATCCGACCGTGCCGGGCGGCGGTGTCGGCTATGGCGTGCGTCTGCTGAACCGGCTGGTTGCGGATAACTACGAAGGCTGATGGCGGAGATCGGCGGCGAGATCTGGTTCTACCATCTCGAGCGCTCCGGCCTCGAGGCGGTGCTGGCCGATCTGCTCCAGCGCACCTTGCAGCGGGGGTGGCGGGCGGTGGTGCGCTCGCCCGATCCCCAGCGCCTCGGCCAGCTGGACGAAGCGCTGTGGACCTTTCGTGACGACAGCTTCCTGCCGCACGGACGGGACGACGAGCCCATGCCGGAGCGCCAGCCGATCCTGCTGTCCAGCGGAGAGGCGCGCCTCAACGATGCCAACGCCCTCTTCCTCATCGACGGGGCGGAGTTGGGTTCGCTCGCGGGGTACGAGAGGCGTCTTTACCTTTTCGACGGACAGGACGAGGCTCAACTGTCGCTAGCCCGTAACCGCTGGCGGGAGGCCAAGGGAACGGGCGCGGTCGTTTCCTACTGGAAGCAGACCGACCGCGGCTGGGAGAAGCAGGCATGAAGCGGGTTTTCGCCGTACTGGCGCTGGCGGGAGCGCTTGGTGGGTGCGATCCGTACTACTATCATGCCACCCCCTCGCCGCCGCCGCCCGCGCCGCCTGTTCCGCGCCATCCGCCGATGGACGCCTGCGGGGCGGCGCAACTGCAATACCTGATCGGACGCCCAGCCTCGGACATCCCAAGCTATGGCCGACACGAGGTGCGGGTGATGGGGCAGGGCGGTTTCTACGACGACGGCTATCGCGCCGAGCGTTTGACGGTCATCTATGACGAGGCCACGGGCCGGATCACACGAGTACGCTGCGGATGAACAAGCTTCTGATCGCCACCGCCGCCTTGGCCCTGCTGGGCTTGGCCGGCTGCGCCGAATATCTGGCCGTAGACAATGAGGGCCACACGACCGCCGCCCCGCCCAAGCCCTCCGAGACGCCTGTCCAGGTCAAGGGCGACCAATGCCATGCCGCCCAGTTCCAGTATCTGGTCGGCAAGCCGAAGAGCGAGGTTCCGGTCGCCACGGACCTGTCCAAGCGGCGCGTCTATTGCTCCACCTGCGCGGTGACCATGGACTACAGCCCCGCCCGCCTGAATATCCTGTTCGACAAGGACACGGATGTGATCGTCGCGGTGAAGTGCGGCTAGGCGGCATCGTACCGAGGCCTTCGTGACGATCCTCTACATCGACGCCGACGCCTGTCCGGTGAAGGACGAGGTCTACCGGGTCGCCGAACGGTACGGGCTGCAGGTCTTCGTGGTGTCCAATAGCTGGATCCGCATCCCGCAGGATGCGCGCATCACCTCGGTGGTGGTGGACGCCGGGCCGGACGTGGCGGACGACTGGATCGCCGAGCGCGCCGGGCCGGGCGACGTCGTCATCACCGCCGATATCCCGCTGGCCGACCGGTCGCTCAAGGCGGGCGCACAGGCGCTGCATCCCAACGGCCGGCCATTCACCCCCGACAGCATCGGCTCGGCCCTGACCTCGCGCAGCATCGGCGAGCACCTGCGCTCCATGGGCGAGGTGACCGGCGGTCCCAAACCCTTCGCCTCGTCCGACCGGTCCCGCTTTCTGCAGGCGCTCGACACGGCGGTGGTGAAGGCGCGGCGCCGGTGAGCGATCTGGCGTCGCTGATGGCGCTGTGGGCGCGCGCCTGGGCGCTTTCCCGCGGCGTCGGGCCGCCAGAGCCAGTTGCGGGCGGCGGGTGGCGAACCGAGGTGGGCCTTCCGAACCAGCTCCGTCGTTTCATGTTCTGCGACTGTGCGCCGGAAGTGCTTCGGCCCCTCGCGAACTCGATCCACGAGCCCTTCGTCTTCCTCAAGGTCTGCACCGACGCGCCGACCCTGCGCGCCGCCCTGCCGCCCGTTTGGCAGGTACGCCAGCTCGGCTACATGATGGTGGACTATGCGCCGGTCAGGCCTGTGGCCGCGCCGGACGGCTATCGCCTGCGAACCTCCTTCGAGCCATGCCTCGTCCGTGTAGAGATCACCGCGCCGGACGGTGATCTGGCGGCGAGCGGCAGCGCCGTGCTGATGGACGGCGTCGCCGTCTACGACCGTATCCGGACCCAGGATGCCCACCAACGTCGGGGCCTCGGCCTAGCCATGATGGGGGCGTTGAAGATCGCCGCAGCTGAGGCCGGCGCCCAATACGGCGCCTTGTCGGCCACGATGATGGGCCGCGAACTCTATCTCGCCCTCGGCTGGGAGGTGGTCAGCGACTATTCCACCGCCGCAAGTCCGGGGACGGAGCCCTTTCCCTAGCCCAGATAGGGCCGGTCGTGGACCCACTGGGACAGCAGCCATTTCTCGCCGTTCGAGGGCGACAGCCCGGCGTGCAGGGTCAGCGGGTCGGGCGCGCCTGAGGCGTCGACATTGGCGAAGTAGATCGCGCCGCCGGTCCCGGCTTTGGCCTTGAGGTCCGGTCGGCTGAACCAGGTCTCGCCGTCGTCGAACGCGTCGTTGAGATAGATCAGGAAGGTGGCGATGCGCTGCGTGCGCCCGCCCGGCGGAAAATAGTCCACGTGCGGGCGAAATTCCTGGCCTGGCGAGTAGTGGAAAACCTGCGGCAACTCGATCACCGCTTCGGGAACCTGGACCGCCAGCGCGGCGCGATGCCTGGCCAGCGCCGAGATGCAATCCAGGTCGTCCGTCGTGAAGGCGAAGGCGCCGTTGGTCCGGTTGTCGTTATAGGTTGTCTGACCGTGGTCGAGCGTGGCGGCCTGACTCAGCCGGCCGCGAGCCTGGTCGATCAGCCAGCCGCAGGCGGCGGGCGTCAACACACCGTCGATTCGGCGAACGCGCGGCGTCTCGCACAGCCGGTGGCGGGGCGGCAGGCGATCCGGGTCGCCCTCCGCATCCAGAATTTCGAGTTGGGCGCGCGCATGTTCCGATCCCTGTTCGACGGCGAGCCCAAGCAGGCGACGCGCTTGCGGCCAGTCCTTCGCCATCGAAGCGCCCAGGGCATGGAGCGTGGCGAGCAGGGCGGAGGCTTGGGCTTCGCCCGCGTCCGACAACAGCCGCAAGCGCGCCAGGCCGGCCGCCGTTTCGCGGCGCGCCAGCAGCGCTCGGGCCTCCTCCATCGTCAGGCCCCGGCCGCCACGGCGTCATAGGCCTCGGCGGCGGCGATCCATTCGGCCTCGGCCTTGTCGAGCCGGGCCTGCGCCTTCTCGCGCTTGGAGGAGAGCTCCGTCGCCCGCGCGGCCTCGCGCAGATAGATGGAGGTATCGGAAAGAGCGTGGTCGATCTCCGCCACCTCGGCGGTGCAGCGGTTCATGGCCGCCTCGGCCGCCTCCAGCTTGCGTTTCAGCGGCCCGACCATGCCCGGATTGGCGGCCGGTTTGGGCGGGGGCGGCGGCGCGGCGGCGACTTCCGCTGGCTTTTCCTTCGGCGGCGATTTGCCGGCTTGCTTTACCCGGTCGAGCACGATCTTGGCGTAGTCATCCATGTCGCCGTCGAACGGTTTCACCCCGCCGTCCATGGCCAGCCATAGCCGGTCGGCCACCAGTTCCATCAGCGATCGGTCGTGGGTGATGAGGATCACCGCGCCCGAATAGTCGTTCAGCGCATCGAGGAGTGCGCGGCGGCTGTCGATATCCAGGTGGTTGGTCGGCTCGTCGAGGATCAGCAGGTGCGGCGCGCTCATGGCCACCTGGTTCAGCAGGAGGCGCGCGCGCTCGCCGCCTGAAAGGTTGGCGACGGTGGTCTCCTGCTTGTCGAAGCCCAGCCCCCACTGGGCCAGCTTGGAGCGGCGCGAACTTTCCGAGGCTTCCGGCATGGATCGGCGGATGATCTCCAGGGGCGTGTCGGTCGGGTCGAGGGCCTCGATCTGATGCTGATGGAACCAGCCCACCTGCATGCGCCGGTCCCGGTGCATCGACCCGGCCATGGGCTCCAGCGCGCCGGCGATCATCTTGGCGAAGGTGGACTTGCCCGCACCGTTGACGCCCAGCAGACCGATTCGGTCGTCGAGGTCGAGGCGCAGATTGAGCTTCCGGAGAACCGCCTTGCCGTCATAACCCACCGCCACATCCTCCAGCCGGATCAGCGGCGGTGCCAGCGGGCGGGCGGGCGAGGGCAGGGTGAAGGGCGCGACCCGCTCCTCGATGGAGATCGAGGTCGGCGGAAGCTTCTGCAGCATCTTCAGGCGCGACTGGGCCTGAGTAGCTTTGGACGCCTTGGCGCGGAAGCGATCCACGAAGGCTTGCATGTGCGCGCGCTGCACCTCGATCTTCACCCGCGTGGCGGCGGCAAGACGCGCCTTCTCCCCCCGCATACGCTCGAAGTCGTCATAACCGCCCGTATAGAGGTCGAGCTTGCCCTCCCGTACATGCAGGATGTAATCCACGGAATTGTTGAGCAATTCCCGGTCGTGGCTGATGATGATGGCGCTGTAGGGATACTTCTTCAGCCGCGCCTCGAGCCATAGCGCCCCTTCCATGTCCAGATAGTTGGTCGGTTCGTCCAGCAGCAGGAAGTCGGGCTCGGAGAAGAGGGCAGCGGCCAGGGCCACGCGCATCCGCCAGCCACCGGAGAAGTGCGACATGGGCCGGTGCATGTCTTCCTGGGTAAAGGAGAGGCCGATGAGGATTTCCGCGGCGCGGGAGGGGGCGCTGTCGGCGTCGATCTCTATCAGCCGGGCCCAGATCTCGCCCATCTCTTCCGGCTCGGCGGTCTCCAGCCGTGTCATCAGGTCGTGGCGTTCGAGATCGGCCTCGAGCACGGTTTCCAGCAAGGTGACCGGGGTGGCTGGATGCTCCTGCGCCACCTGCCCCACACGGGCGTTGCGCGGCGTGCCGATCTCGCCGCCGCCGGGGGTCAGTTCGCCCATGATCAGCTTGAACAGGGTGGATTTGCCAATGCCGTTGCGGCCGACCAGTCCCACCTTGGCGTTCTGCGGCAGGCTGACGGTCGCCTCGTCGAAGAAGCGCCGACCCCAGGCGTCGAACGTCAGGTCCTTGATATTGAGCATTTACGGGTCTGTCAGGCTTTGGGCGGGTTGGCGTTCTGGGAGGGCGTCGCTATAAGCCCGCGACCCTCCCCAAACCATAGACAAAAAGAAACCCGGACCCCATGACCGAACGCACCTTCTCGATCCTGAAGCCCGACGCGACGCGCCGGAACATCACCGGCAAGATCAACGCGGTGATCGAAGGCGCCGGCCTGCGCATCGTCGCCCAGAAGCGCGTGAAGCTCACCCAGGCCCAGGCCGAAAAGTTCTACGAGGTCCACAAGGAGCGCCCGTTCTATGGCGAACTGGTCTCGCAGATGACCGCCGAGCCGGTGGTGGTGCAGGTGCTGGAAGGCGACAACGCCGTGCTCAAGTATCGCGAAGTCATGGGCGCCACCAATCCCGAGCAAGCCGCCGAGGGCACCATTCGCAAGCTCTTCGCCCTGTCGATCGGCGAGAACTCCGTCCACGGCTCGGACAGCCAGGACAACGCCAAGATCGAGATCGCCCAGTTCTTCGACGACGCTTCGATCCCGGGCTGATCAAGCGAAAGAGCCCGCCATCCTGAGGCCCAGAGCCTTGGGGTGGCGACCGACGCGAGGGCAGGGCGGCGGTGCACGCCAAACCCCTGCCACATGGGCCGATCCGCCGCGAAGAACAAGACTGGCGCAGCTCCCTCCTCGCCGCTATACCCGCCCCGCAAAACGGAGGCTCCTCATGGAGATTCGCGAAGGCCTCACCTTCGACGATGTTTTGCTGCAGCCGGGTGCATCCGAGGTGATGCCTGGCGAAGTTGCGACGACCACGCGGCTGACCCGCGGCATCGCCTTGAACATCCCGCTCATCTCTTCGGCCATGGATACGGTGACTGAGAGCCGCTTGGCCATCGCCATGGCCCAGGCCGGCGGCATGGGCATCATCCACCGTAATCTCAGCGTGATGGAGCAGGCCGATCAGGTCCGCGAGGTCAAGCGCTATGAAAGCGGCATGGTGATCAATCCCATCACCATCCACCCTGACACGACCCTGGCCGAGGTCCACGAGATCCGCCGCCAGAAGAAGATTTCCGGCTTCCCGGTGGTGGAGCGCGAGACCAACAAACTGGTCGGTATCCTTACCAACCGCGACATGCGGTTCGAGGGCGAAGGCGCCGCCACGGCCGCCGAACTGATGACCCGCAACGGCCTCATCACCGTGAGAGAGGGCGTGGACCGCGCCGCGGCTCAGGAACTGCTGCGCCGCCACAAGATCGAGCGCCTGATCGTGCTCGACGAGAACGACCGCGCCGTCGGCCTAATCACCGTCAAGGACATCGAAAAGGCCGCCGCCTTCCCGCTGGCCGCCAAGGACGAGCAGGGCCGGCTTCGCGTCGGCGCCGCCTCCACCGTGGGCGACAACGGCTATGAGCGTTCCATGGCCCTGGTCGATGCCGGCGTGGATGTGGTGGTGATCGATACCGCCCACGGCCACTCCATTCACGTCGCCCGCGCCGTCGAACGCATCAAGCGCGAGAGCAACCGCGTGCAGGTCGTCGCCGGCAATGTCGCTACCTATGATGGCGCACGCGCGCTGATCGACTCGGGCGCAGATGCGGTGAAGGTGGGCATTGGACCGGGCTCGATCTGCACCACACGGATCGTCGCCGGCGTCGGCGTGCCGCAGCTCACCGCCATCGCCGACGCCGCCCGCGCGGCCGAGGGTACATCCGCCACCGTCATTGCGGACGGCGGTATCAAATTCTCCGGCGATCTGGCCAAGGCGCTCGCCGCCGGCGCCTCGGTGGCCATGATGGGTTCGATGTTCGCCGGCACCGAAGAGGCGCCGGGCGAGGTCTATCTCTACCAGGGGCGCTCCTACAAAGCCTATCGCGGCATGGGCTCGGTGGGCGCCATGGCCAACGGTTCGGCCGACCGCTACTTCCAGAAGGAGGTGCAGGACGCCATCAAGTTCGTGCCCGAGGGCATCGAAGGGCAGGTTCCCTACAAGGGGCCGATCGACGCCATCCTGCACCAGATGGTCGGCGGCCTGCGCGCCGCCATGGGCTATGTAGGGGCCAAGGACATCGCCGACTTCCAGGCGAAAGCGCAGTTCATCCGCATCACCGGCGCGGGCCTGCGAGAAAGCCATGTCCACGACGTGCAGATCACCCGCGAGGCGCCGAACTATCGGCCCGGCGCCTGATACCCGTTCAGTTGGAGACTAAGCGTACCGCGTAAAAAGAACAGCAAACCCGGAGGGGCGCGTGACGACCGAATTGACCTACCTGGCCTGGACCCTTGTCCTCGCCGTCGTGCAGATCCTGTGGGCCGATGTGGCCCGCACCGGCCAGTACGGCCTCAAGTGGAATACCGGCGCTCGCGACGAGGATATGCCGCCGGTAAAGCCCATGGTCGGGCGACTGCTGCGCGCCCAGGCCAATCTCTACGAGACCCTGCCCCTGTTCGCCGCGGCCGTGCTGATCGCCACCGTGGCGCACAAGGACGGATCGGCGCTCACTCTATGGGGCTGCCGCATCTACGTCTGGGGCCGGGTGGTCTATCTGCCGCTCTACGCCTTCGGGGTGCGTAATCTGCGTTCCCTGGTCTGGGTGGTGTCCTCCATCGGACTGCTGCTGGTCATCGCCGCCGTCCTGCTTCCGAGTTCTTAAGGAGACCTGTGACTCCAGCCGCCCGTCTCGCCGCCGCCATCGAGGTCATCGACCAGGTGAAGGCCGCCCGCGTGCCGGCGGACGAGGTGCTCAAGGCCTGGGGTCGCGCCCATCGCTTCGCCGGGTCCAAGGACAGGAAGGCGCTGGCCGAGATCGTCTATTCCGCCATGCGCGCGCGGGCCCGCTCCAGCTGGGCCATGGACGCCGATGACGGCCGGGCGCTCGTGCTGGGCTCTCTCCGATGGGGCGAAGGGCGGCCGAGCGACGAGATCGCCGCACTGTTCACGGGTGAGGCACACGCTCCGGAGCCGCTGACCGCCGAAGAGACTCTCCGCCTTGAGACCCTGCTCGATGACGCTCCGGGCTGGGTCGAGGCGGGCGTACCGGAGTGGATCGCCGGGCGGCTGAAGATCGAGTTCGGCGAGGCGTGGACTGCGGAGGCCCAGGCAGCGCTCATGCCCCGCGCGCCGGTGGATCTGCGGGTCAACACCCTGCGCGGCGATGTAGACGGCGCCCTGCGTCTTTTGGAGCATGAGGAGGTGAAGCCGGATCGCACCGGCTTCTCCACCCTCGGCCTGCGCCTGCCGCCCGCCTTCGCCCGCGACGTACAGCAGCTTCGCGCCTTCACCTCGGGGTGGATCGAGGTGCAGGACGAGGGCAGCCAGATCGTGGCCGCTCTCGCCGGCGCCAAGCCCGGCGATATGGTGATCGACTACTGCGCCGGCGGCGGAGGCAAGACCCTGGCGCTCGGCGCCATGCTGAGACAAATATCCGCTCATCCCCGCGGAAGCGGGGACCCAGGTTCGAACGGCAACGCCGACGCCGACACCAAAAAAGCTTGGGTCCCCGCCTCCGCGGGGATGAGCGGCAGATTGATTGCCTCAGATGTGAATCCCAAGCGGTTGGCAGCGATGCGGGAGCGTCTCGCGCGTGCGGGGGTCGAAGCGGAAGTCCGTAAGCTCGGCCCCGAAGGCGAGGGCATGGACGATCTTGTCGGCCAAGCCGACCTGGTGTTCGTGGATGCCCCCTGCTCCGGCTCCGGAACCTGGCGGCGTCATCCGGAGAGCGCCTGGCGGTTGACGCCCGAGGCCATCGACCGGCTCTCAGCCCTGCAGGCGGCCATCCTCGCCCGCGCCGCCAGGCTGGTGAAACCGGGTGGGCGGCTGATCTATGTCACCTGCTCCCTGCTCGATGCGGAGAACGGCGCGGTGGCGAAAGCCTTCGCCGAAACCCATCCGGATTTCGCGCCTCGGCTCGTGGCCGAGGCCGCGCAGACCCCCTTGCTCACCGACCACGCCCGCGAGCGCCTGACAGCCCTTGCGCAGGGCGGTCACAGCCTGCAACTCACGCCCCACCGTACAGGGACGGACGGCTTCTTCGCCGCCCTGTTCCAGAGAGCCTCCCGAGACCCCTCATGACCGACACCGCATCGCACCAACGGCTGCTCATTGTCGATTTTGGCAGTCAGGTGACCCAACTCATCGCCCGGCGCGTGCGCGAGAGCGGCGTCTATTGCGAAATCTATCCCTATGACAAGATCGACGCAGGCTTCCTGAAGGCTTTCGCTCCGGCGGCGGTGATCCTGTCCGGCGGCCCGGCCAGCGTGCACGAGGCGCAGAGCCCGCAGGCGGATCCGGCCATCTTCGCCCTTGGCAAGCCGGTGCTGGGCATCTGTTATGGCGAGCAGGCGATGGCCGCGACCCTCGGCGGCGTGGTGGAGCCGGGAACGAAGCGCGAGTTCGGCCGGGCGGAAATCGAGATCATCGGCGAGAGCCCGCTGTTCGACGGTTTTTCGGACGCCGAGCCGGTCTGGATGAGCCACGGCGACAAGGTCACCGCCCTGCCGGAAGGCTTTCACGCCATCGCCGTCTCGTCCGGCTCGCCCTTCGCCGCCATCGCTGACGAGGCGCGGCAATTCTACGGCGTGCAATTCCACCCTGAGGTGGCCCACACGCCGCGCGGTGCGCTGATCCTGAAGAACTTCACCCACCGCATCGCCGGCCTGTCGGGCGACTGGACCATGGCCGCCTTTCGCGAGGAGCAGGTGCGCAGAATCCGCGAGCAGGTCGGCGCTGGCCGGGTGATCTGCGGCCTATCGGGCGGGGTAGATAGCTCCGTCGCCGCCGTCCTGATCCACGAGGCCATCGGCGAGCAACTCACCTGCGTCTTCGTCGATACGGGGCTATTGCGCTCGGGAGAGGCGGATCAGGTGGTCAGCCTGTTCCGCAACCATTACAACATCCCGCTCGTGCATGTTGATGCGGGCGACGAGTTCCTCGGCGCCCTGGCGGGCGTCGCCGACCCGGAGACCAAGCGCAAGATCATCGGCAAGACCTTCGTCGATATCTTCGACCGCGAAGCCGCCAAGGTGGAGGGCGCCGCCTTCCTGGCGCAAGGCACCCTCTATCCCGACGTGATCGAGAGCGTCTCGGCCAAGGGCGGTCCTTCGCAGGTGATCAAGAGCCATCACAATGTGGGCGGCCTGCCCGAACACATGAAGCTGAAGCTGGTCGAGCCACTACGCGAACTCTTCAAGGACGAGGTTCGGGTGTTGGGCCGCGAACTCGGCCTGAACGCCGCCTTCGTCGGTCGCCATCCGTTCCCAGGACCCGGCCTGGCTATCCGTATCCCCGGCGAGGTGACGCCGGAGAAGGTGGCGGTGCTGCAGCAGGCCGATCTGATCTGGCTCGACGAGATCCGCAAGGCGGGCCTTTACGACACCATCTGGCAGGCCTTCGCCGTCCTGCTTCCGGTGAAGACCGTCGGCGTGATGGGCGATGCGCGGACCTATGAGAATGTCTGCGCCTTGCGCGCCGTCACCTCCACCGACGGCATGACGGCGGACTTCTTCGAGTTTCCGTGGGACGTGCTCGGCCGCGCCGCCACCCGGATCGTCAACGAAGTGAAGGGGATCAACCGCGTGGTCTACGACGTCACCTCCAAACCCCCCGGCACCATCGAGTGGGAATAGGCCGCGCCGGCCAGATTCTCCGACAGACGAGGAAACCCCATGACTGACGCTGCCCAGACCACCTTCCGTTCTGATCTTCTCGCGGGGAAGGTCGCCTTCATCTCCGGCGGCACCAGCGGGATCAATCTCGGCATCGCCAAGCGGTTCACCGCCCTCGGCGCTCGTGTGGCCGTGCTCGGTCGCGACCCGGAAAAGGCCAGGCGCGCCGCCGCCGAGATCGACGCCGAGACCGGGACGGAAGGCGCCATGGCCCTCACCGCCGATGTACGCGACTACGCCGCCGTCGAGGCCGCCATGGCCAACGCCGCCGCCGAGCTCGGCAAGTTCGACATCCTGATCGCCGGCCAGGCGGGTAACTTTCCGGCCCTGGCGCTGGGCATGAGCGCCAACGCCTTCAAGGCGGTGATCGACATCGACCTGATCGGCACCTTCAACCTGTTCCGCGCCGGGCATCAGCACCTGAACCTGCCAGGGGCGAGTCTGATCGCCATCACCGCTGGACAGGCCGTACGGCCGACGCCGATGCAGGCCCACGTCTGCGCCGCCAAGGCCGGGATCAACATCCTGCTGAAGACCCTGGCCATCGAGTGGGGCCCCATGGGCGTGCGGGTGAATGGCATCTCGCCCGGCCCTATCGAAGGGACCGAGGGTATGGCGCGCCTCGCCCCGACGCCCGAGATGGAGGCCATGATCAAGGGCGGCGCACCGCTGCGCCGCTATGGCCGCAAGGATGAGATCGGGGACGCGGCGGTCTATCTATGCTCTCCGGCGGGCCAGTATATCACCGGCACGATCCTGGACGTGGATGGCGGGACCGGCGTGGCCAACGGACGCTCCATGCCGTCCTGATCGTCGTTGTGGCTCGTCGGGTCTACGTTCCGTTGCGTCAATCCTGTTGATGCGCGACGGAATGAAGCCTAGAGCGAGCCGCTCGCTATCCGCACCAAGATATCTATGACCGAGCCTCCTCGCCGCCGCATCCTCACGCTCAAGGCCGTACCGCCGAAGCCAGCCCCGCCGCCGCAGTGGAAGTGCAAGCCCTGCGGCGCCGTGTTCGAGGTGGCGGACGCTCTGTCGGATGATGAGGTGATCCGCTGCGCCTCGTGTAATGCGCGCCTCGGCCTGGCCGGCGCCTTTCGGGAAACCGGCGATGCGCCGCGCGTGCGGGCCCGGAAGATTTCCACCTAGACGGCGAAAGCGCCCCGCGTAAACGGGGCGCCGGACGCTAGGGTTTGACGGCGAAGCGGATGGGGATGTGCACCGTCCCGCCCTCGACCGGTTGGCCGTCCTCGGTCCTCGGGCTCATGCGGAAGATGCGCGCGGCCTTCATCGCCGCCTCGGCAAAGCCCCGGTTCTTGGGCGTTTCCCCCGAGATGGCGCAACGGGTGAGTTCGCCCTTGGCCGTGACGAAGCAGTCGAGGATGGCCTGCCCGCTGATTCCGTCATCGAGCGCGCGGGGCGGGTAGAAGTCAGCCAGCTGGTCAGCCGAAGGACGCGCCAGCCAGGTTGGGTTCTGGATCACCTTGGGCGCGGGAGGATTGTTTGGCTGTGTAGGGCCGGTATCGACGGGATGGGCGACGAACTCCGGCGGTCCCGGGTCGGTGTCGACGACCGTATTGGGATGGGGCGTCAGCGGGATCGGATCCTTGATCGGCAGGGGTTGGGGATTGAGAGGCTGGTGGACGATGACAGGCCTGGGCTGACGCGGCGTGGACGGCGGCGGCAAATCCGGCGTCAGCTTGAAGGGCTGGATCTGGATGACAGGCCCTTCGACCGTCGGCGCGAGCGGCGGAGGGGCCATGCGCATGGTGTAGAGATAGGCCGCGCCGGCCAGGTGCAGGGCAAGAATGCCGCCGGCTATGGCGAGGGTGCGCGTGGACGGTCCTTTGGCCTGGCGGTCGGGATCCCACGCGGAAAAGCCCGTGACTGGGCGTTCGATGACCATGAAAACCTCCCTTGATATGTTATATTATCCGATACGGTCTCATGAGTTTGCTGCGTCGTAAAGTGGGCGTCCTTCACAAAAATGCGGCGGCCCATCAGTTCGATGCCGCCGCGTCGTTTGCGACGCTGGTCGGGTGGCGAGCTTGGCCTTAGGCTCCCTGCCAGACTCGGGAGAACTGCATATGATCCGGATATGGGGCGCGATGGCTGCGGCGCTGTGGGCCGGACAGGCGGGTGCGGCGACTTATCAGTTGCACGTGACGCCGCAGACCGTGGCATGGGGCAATTACGACGCCAAGGCCAAGCCGGTGCTGACGGTGAAGTCGGGCGATACCGTGGTGATCGACACCCTGCTCACCAACTCGCCCACCGGCCTGGAGAAGAACGGCGTGAAGCCGCAGGACGTGCAGCAGAGCCTGCGCGACGTCTATGACCAGGTGAAGGATCGCGGCCCCGGCGGCCACATTCTCACCGGCCCCATCGCCATCGAGGGCGCCGAGCCCGGCGACACGCTGGAGATCCGCATCCGCAAGATCGATCTGGCCATTCCCTATGCCTATAACGGCTTCCGCTATGGGGCTGGCCTGCTGACCGACGACTATCCCTATGCGCGCACCAAGATCATCCCCCTCGACAAGCAGATGGGGGTCGCCCACTTCGCGCCGGGGATCGACATCCCGCTGCACCCCTTCTTCGGCTCCATGGGCGTGGCCCCGCCGGAGGGGTTCGGGCGCTATGACTCCACCCCGCCGACCATCAATGGCGGCAATATGGACAACAAGTGGCTGGTGGCGGGCACGACCCTCTACCTGCCCGTTCACGCCCGGGGCGCGCTGTTCGAGGTGGGCGATGGCCATGCGGGGCAGGGGGATGGCGAGGTGGACGTCACCGCCATGGAGACCTCGCTGACCGGAACCTTCGAATTCATCCTGCACAAGGGGACGAAGCTGGCCTATCCGCGCGCCGAGACGCCGACCCAGTACATCTCCATGGGCTTCGACGACGACCTGGCCGCAGCCACCCGCAAGGCGGTGAAGAACATGGTCGAGTTCCTGGTCGCCGAAAAACACCTGAACCGCGACGACGCCTATATGCTGGTCTCCGTCGCCGGCGACCTGCACATCACCGAGGTGGTGGACCGCAACAAGGGCGTGCATGTGATGCTGCCCAAGGGCTTGTTCCACTAGGCCAGCAGGGCTTCCAGCGTCTCGCCGCGCGCCATGCCGCCGATGTGGATCGACCACCACAGGGCATAGAACAGCAGTGGCCAGCGATTGTGCGCCTGGGCCGGATCGGTGAAGACGGCCCGCACGGCGTCGGGGTCGCAGACCTGGCGGATGCCCTCGTGGGCCGGGATGGTGCGGGCGAGATCGGCGGCGCGCGGCGCGATGAAGCCGGCCACCGGCACGGTGAAGCCCTTCTTCTTCGCCCACGGTTCGGCGGCGGGGCAGTGGCGCTCAAGCCACTTGCGCAGGATCCACTTGCCGTAACGCCCGCGCACCTTCATCCGGTCGGGCAGGGCGAAGGCGAAGGCCGCCACCTCCCGGTCGAGAAAGGGCGTACGCCCCTCCAGCCCATGCGCCATCAGGCACCGGTCGAGTTTCAGCAGCAAGTCGTTGGGCAGCCAGGTGGCGATGTCGGCGGCTTGGGCGCGTTGGAGTGGTGTAGCTCCCCCCGCATGCTCCGCTGTGTCGCGCCAGCGCTGTAGTGCGCTAGCCCCGCCATCCTTCAGGAACGGCGCATCGATCTGCGGTTCGGCCGCACGTCCGCCAAGCCATTTCGGCCGAAGCGCCCGGCGGTATCGGCCATAGCCGCCGAACAGTTCGTCACCGCCTTCACCGGACAGCACGACCGTGAGTGTGCCCTTAGCGGCTTCCGCCAGCTTATAGGTGGGGAGGCAAGCGAAGTCGGTGGTAGGGTCATCCAGCGCCCAGGCGATCTCCGGGGCGATGCGCCAAAAATCCGCCTCTGTGAATACCGTTTCGCGCCAGTCGAGGTTCAGCGCGCGCGCCACCTTCTCCGCCGCGCCTCGCTCGTCGTGCGCCCCTTCTTTCAGAACCGTGGCGGTGTCCCAGCCGCAGGTATAGGCCACCACCGGCCGCTGGTTCAGCCGGCTCATTAGGGTGGCGATGGCGGTGGAGTCGATGCCACCTGACAGGAACAGGCCATAGGGCACATCCGAGCGCTGATGGACCATGACGCTATTCTCCAACACGCGATCCAAGGCGTCGATAGCAGCGTCTTCGTCTCCGCTGATCCGCGGCCGTTCGGCCAGCCAACTCCCTCCACCCTCGTAGTAGATCGGCGCAATTCCCGGCGGGACAACTTCAAACTCGTCGCCCGGATCAGGCCTATGGATGAATCGGAAGACGAAGCCGTCTCCGTCTTCCACAATCTGCGGACAGAGCGAGTAGCCGAGTGCAAGGATTTCCTTTGCCCGTGCGGGAACGAGTTCGCCACGGGGCAATGAACGGGGTTCCGAAGCGAAGGCTGTGCTGCCATCGGCCAGCCTCTGCACATAAAGCGGCTTGATTCCGAACGGGTCGCGGACCAGCCAGGTGCGGCCGTCGGCGCCGATGAGGCAGAAGGCGTACATGCCGCGCAGGCGGGCGAAGGCCTTTTCGCCTTCCATGGCGTAGAGGTGCAGCAGGGGTTCGAAGTCTGAGCCAGTGGTCAGCTTGTCCTTCAGCCCGAACTCTTCGATCAGCTCGAGGTAGTTGTAGATCTCGCCATTGCCGATCACCGTCGATCCGGCGGCGTGCAGGGGTTGCCAGCCGCCCTCCAGGTCGATGATCGACAGGCGGGCATGGGCCAGCACCGCGTTGCCGACCCGCTCCACTCGGATGCCGTTGGGCCCACGGTGCGCCAGCGTGCCGATCATGGCGCGCACGTCCTTTTCCGCCTGATCCAGGTCGGTGGCGCCGAGGATGCCCGCTAT
The DNA here is from genome assembly GCA_903862425.1 of uncultured Caulobacterales bacterium. Classification (GTDB taxonomy): domain Bacteria; phylum Pseudomonadota; class Alphaproteobacteria; order Caulobacterales; family Caulobacteraceae; genus CAIOYC01. The sequence goes on from CAIOYC010000009.1 coordinate 551,780, forward strand.
GCCGCACATCCCCCTCCCTTAGACCCTGATCGGTTCAAATTGAACCGTGAAGCAGGGTCTACACCTTGAATTTAGAGCATGATTCACGTCCGGATGAGTTCATCCGAAACGATCATACTCCAGCCTGCGAAATACGCACACCCAAGCCGCTTGAGGGGGCGGAAGTGTTCGGCTATACCCCGCCGCTCGCTCGCAAGCCGCTGTTCATGCGGCCGCGCAGACGTGACCCGGCTGGGTAGCTCAGATGGTTAGAGCGGAGGATTCATAACCCTCAGGTCGGCAGTTCGATCCTGCCTCCAGCCACCACATCTCGCCATCCGACTGACTATCCTCCGGCAGTCACGCCGATGCTATCCAAGCGTCGCCGGTGTTCAAATCACTTTCCGGCTCGTTCCCGATCCATTCCGCGACGGGCTTGCATTCCGTCGCGACTTGAACCATAAGGCCCGACCTCGCCGGCCGGACTTTGGTCCCGCCGGTTCTGTCATTTGCGCTATAGCCTGCCGAGAGACGATCATGGCCGTTCCCAAGCGAAAAGTATCACCGTCGCGGCGGAACATGCGCCGCGCCCACCACGCCCTCGGCCCCAACGCCTATGTCGAAGACAAGGACACCGGCGAACTGAAGCGCCCGCACCACGTCGATTTGAAGACCGGCATGTACAAGGGCCGTCAGGTCCTGACGCCGAAGGAAGACTAAGCGCTTCCATTTGGTCTGAAATCCAGCGCCCGGCGATTCGCTCGCCGGGCGTTTTTTGATTCGGGCCTACGCCTCTGGACGCCAGCGCATGAAGAGGTCTGGCCAGGCGCTGGCGGTGGCCTTGGAGACAAGGCCGAAGCCGTGGCCGCCGCTTTCGAACACATGCAGTTCCGAGCGCACCTTCGCCGCCTGCAAAGCGCGAAACAGGCGCCGGCTGTTCTCCTCCGGGACGATGGGATCGTCGGCGGCGCAGGCGATGAAGGTGGTGGGCGTCTCGGCGGTGACGTGCTTGTCCACGGAAAAGGCGCGCACCTGCTCGGGTGTCGGGGCGTCCCCCACCAGCATCTGTCGCGTGGCGCCGTGGTTTAGCTCCGCCTCCATGCCGACCACCGGATAGATCAGGCCGGCATAGGCGGGGCGGCTGGACAGGGCGTCGATCCCGTCCATCGCGGTATAGGTCGAGGCGTGGAAGTGGGTGGAGAGCATCCCGGCCAGATGCCCGCCGGCGGAGAAGCCGATCACGCCCACATGGGTCGCATCGACGCCCCAGTGAACCGCCTGGCTGCGAATCACCTTCATGGCGCGCTGCGCATCCTGCAGCGGCACGTTGGCCCCTTGCGCCCAGCCTTCGCCCGGCAGGCGGTGAACGAGGACGCAGGCGGTGATGCCATGGCCAGTGAGATATCGGGCCATGCCATAGCCCTCATTGTCGAGCACCAGTCGCTGATAGCCTCCGCCGGGGATGACCAGCATGGCGCGCTTCTGGTCCATGCCGGGCAGAGGGCGGAAAACCTCCAGGCGCGGCTGCGCCACGCCGATCACCCCGCCATCGACCCGTTCCACCAGATTGGCCGGCGCCCGTTCGGGCAGGCGGAAGGGCCAGAGCGGAATGCGCTCGCCCACGGGGCCCGATGGGGTAGGCGAAAGCGGCGCCGTGGGGTTCTGGGTAGCCGGCGGGTTCTGTCTCGCCATCGCCGCGCCGCCGCTGAACGCCGCCAGCCCCAGCCCGAATATCCCCCGCCGTCCGATCCGCATCCAGTCCTCTCCCCTTCAGACTAACCCGACCCACGAACGCGCGAAACCCGTCCCGGCTTCCCTGATCCGCGGCGGTGGGCTAAGCCCGCGCCAACCAGGGGACACTAAGAGACTGCCATGACCGAGATCGTCGATATCACCGCCCGCGAAATCCTCGACAGCCGGGGCAACCCGACCATCGAGGTCGATGTGACGCTGGACGACGGCGCCTTCGGTCGCGCCGCCGTGCCCTCGGGCGCCTCCACCGGCGCGCACGAGGCAGTCGAGAAGCGCGACGGCGACAAGGCTCGTTACGGCGGCAAGGGCGTGCGTCAGGCCGTGGATGCGGTGAATGGCGAGATCTACGACGCGATCTCCGGCTTCGAGGCCGAGGATCAACGCCGGCTGGACGCCGCGATGATCGAGCTCGACGGCACGGCCAACAAGAGCCGTCTCGGCGCCAACGCCATCCTCGGCGTGTCGCTAGCGACCGCCAAGGCGGCGGCGCAGTCGGCGGGTCTCCCCCTGTTCAAATATGTGGGCGGGGTGAATGCGCGGGTGCTGCCGGTGCCGCTCATGAACATCATCAATGGCGGCGCGCACGCCGACAATCCCATCGACATCCAGGAATTCATGCTGGTCCCGGCGGGCGCGCCGACCTTCGCCGAAGCCCTGCGCATGGGGGCGGAGATCTTCCACTCCCTGAAGAGCGCGCTGAAGAAGGCGGGACACAACACCAATGTCGGCGACGAGGGCGGCTTCGCCCCCAACATAGGCTCGGCTCACCTGGCGCTGGAGTTCGTGATGAAGGCCGCCGCCGATGCGGGTTATACCGCCGGCTCGGACTTCTGGCTGGCGCTCGACGCGGCCTCCACCGAGTTCTTCAAGGGCGGTCAGTACGTGCTCGACGGCGAGGGCAAGAGCTTCGACGCCGAGGGTATGGTGTCCTATTATGAGGGCCTGGTCGGCGCCTTCCCGATCGTCTCCATCGAAGACGGCATGGCGGAAGACGACTTCGACGGCTGGAAGCTGCTGACGGATCGCCTCGGCGGCAAGATTCAGCTGGTGGGCGACGATCTGTTCGTGACCAATCCGGCGCGCCTGGGCGACGGCATCAAGCGCGGCCTCGGCAACTCCATCCTGGTCAAGGTGAACCAGATCGGCACCCTGTCCGAGACCCTCGACGCCGTGGATATGGCCCAGCGCGCGCGCTACACCGCCGTGATGAGCCACCGCTCGGGCGAGACCGAGGACTCCACCATCGCCGACCTCGCCGTCGCCACCAACTGCGGTCAGATCAAGACCGGTTCGCTGGCCCGCTCGGACCGGCTCGCCAAGTATAACCAGCTGCTCCGGATCGAGGAGATGCTGGACGACCAGGCCATCTATGCCGGTCGTGCCGCCATCCGCGCCGCCTGAAGGATCTGACCCGATGATGCGTCTCGCCGCCGCCGTGATCTCCCTCCTGGCGCTGGCGGGCGCTGCATCGGCCGAAGCCTTGCCGGCCGCCTGGCATGCGCGGGAGGGCGACTACGTCGCCAAGGACTTCCACTTCAAAAACGGGGAAGTCCTGCCCGAGCTGCGCCAGCACTACAGGACGCTGGGCGAGCCGAAGCGTGACGCCGCGGGGCATGTGACCAATGCGGTGATGATCCTGCACGGCACCGGCGGCAATGGCGGCAGCTTCATCCGGCCCGTCTTCTCGGACGTGCTGTTCAAGCCCGGCGGTGTGCTGGACGCCCAGAAGTATTTCATCATCCTTCCGGACGGGATCGGGCACGGCAAGTCGTCCAAGCCTTCGGACGGGATGCATATGCGTTTCCCGAAATACGACTATGCCGACATGGTCGCCGCCCAGCACGCCCTGCTGGTGGATGGGCTGAAGGTGGACGGGCTGCGCCTGATCCTCGGCACGTCGATGGGCTGTATGCATGCCTTCGTCTGGGGCGAGACCTATCCGGGCTTCTCCCGCTCGCTGGCCCCCTTCGCCTGCCTGCCCACGGCCATCGCCGGGCGCAACCGGCTGTGGCGGGCGCTTGCGATCCAGTCGATCGAGAAGGATCCGGCGTGGGAGGGCGGGGAGTACAAGGCCGAGCCGGTGGAAGGGCTGCGCGCCACCGCCATTCTGCTGGCCCTCGCCGGTTCCGCGCCAATCCAGATGCAGAAGGATTTGCCGACCCGCGCGGCGGCGGACGCCCAGGCGGCGCGGCTTCTGGACAACGCCGCCAACGGCGCGGACGCCAACGACCTGATCTACCAGGTCGATGCCTCGCGCACCTATGATCCCTCCGCAGGTTTGGAGACGATCACCGTGCCGGTGCTATGGATCAACTCGGCGGACGACTTCATCAACCCGCCCGAACTCGCCATCGCCGAGACGATGGCCCCGCGCCTGAAGCACGGCCGCTTCGTCCTCGTCCCGGCCAGCGACAAGACCCACGGCCACGGCACCCACACCTGGGCGTCCGTATGGGAAAAGGACCTGGCCAATCTGATGGCGCAGTCGGAACGCTAGGCGTCCGCCGCCCGCTCCTGGGCCGAGAGAAGCCGCCAGCCGCCGAAACGCAGCACCTCCAGCGGATTGAAGCGGGCCTTGTAGTCCATCTTGCCCGAACCCTGCACCCAGTAGCCAAGGTACACATAGGGCAGGCCCGCCGCCCGCGCCTGGCGCACATGGTCGAGGATCATGAACGAGCCGAGGCTGCGCTTCTTCAGGTCCGGTTCGTAGAAGCTGTAGACCAGCGACAGGCCGTCCATCAGCACATCCACCAGGATGCAGGCCATCAGGTCGCCGGGACCGTCGGGGGAGGGCAGGCGGTATTCAATCAGGTGGGTGCGGACGGCGGTGTCCTCCACCATGGCCACATAGTCGAGCCAGGTCATGTCGGCCATGCCGCCGTCGGCGTGACGCGCGTCCAGATAGCGACGCAGCAGGTCGAACTGCTCACGCGTCGCCTCCGCCTCCACCAGGTGTCGCGACAGGTCGCCGGAGCGTTCCAGGGTGCGGTCTTCGGAGCGGGAGAAGCTGTAGTCGCTCACCGGGATTCGGGCGGAGACGCAGGCGTCGCAGTTCTCGCAAGCCGGGCGATAGGCGATGTTCTGCGAGCGGCGAAAGCCCACCTCGGTCAGCACATCGTTTACCGCGGCGCCATCGGACAGCGGCAGGTGGGCGAACACCTTCCGCTCGTCCCGGCCCTCAAGATAGGGGCAGGGCGAGGGAGCGGTGAGGAAGAACCTCAGCTTGCGGGTCGCGAAATGCTGCGTCACGGGCCTACGGGGCTAAGCGGTACTGGTGTCCTCGATTAGTCCTGAACCGCGGTGTTTGTGCAAGCGCACAACCGTCGCGCCGTTGCCCTTACTGGCCCGGCGGCAGCACCGGCGCTTCTTTCAACAGCACGATGGCGATGCGGCGATTGCCGGGCAGGGTGGGGTCGTCGGGATAAAGGGGGTCGGAATTGGCCTTGCCGGAGACCTGATAGACCCGGTCGGGATCGATGCCGGCCTCCTGCAGCACATTGCGCGAGGCGTTTGCGCGGGCCGCGGACAGCGCCCAGTCGTCGCCGCCCTTCTGGCCCTTGACGGTGGCCGAGGTATGGCCCGCCACGGTAATGCGGTTGTGCAGCTGGCTCACCACCTTGGCCACGGCGCGCAGAAGCAGGCGCGCCCGGTCGTTGGGCTTGGCCGAGCCAGGTTCGAACATGGAGCGGCCCTCCTGGTCGATCAACTGGATGCGCAGGCCTTCGGGGGTCTGGTCCACCAGCACCTGCTTGGACAACTCCGCGAGCTCAGGCATGTCCTGCATGGCCTGACGCAGGGATTCGGCGGCAGACTGGAAGTCGTCGGCCTGCTTCTTGGCGGCGGCCGCTTCCATGGCCTGCTCGGCGGGTGACGCGCCGCCCGCCTTGGAGGCCTTGCCGTCCTTGGCGTCCGGCGGGGCTTCGGGGGCCTGAGCCTGGATGATGGGCTGGGAGCCGTCCGCCTTTGCGCCCTGGTCGCCGAGCGCCGTGCCCGCCAGGATGCCACCCGAGCCGGAGGTGGACTCAGACACGCTGGCGGGCGCGAAATAGTCGGCGATGCCGCGCTTCTGCTGGGGGCTGGTGGTATTGATGAGCCACATGAGCAGGAAGAAGGCCATCATCGCCGTCACGAAATCGGCATAGGCCACCTTCCACGCGCCGCCGTGGTGGCCGCCGGCGACCACCTTCTTCACCTTTTTGATCAGGATCGGCGCGTCGGCGTTGTACGCCATAGGGTTACCTCAAGCTTGATCAGCATGCTTAACGGGCACCGCGTTAAGGAGGTGTTGAAGGGGGCGGGCGGCTTCGGTTTGTTGGCAGGCGCGTTGCGTCTGCTTTGCAAATCAAATCGATGCCGCCTGACGTTCACAACGGGGCCCTAAGCCAACCGAAAGAGGAAGATCCTAAGCGATTTGCGGCGTTCCGAAGGCCATGCGCGATGTAGAAGCCGCTGGCTAACTCGACACAGAAAAGGGCGACGCCGTGTTGTCGAGCCTGCTACGATGCAATGCATTCAGGCTAACGACAAATGATGTTGCGATTCGCCAATTCGGTACCGTAGGTTGAAGCTTCGAGGCGAGGGCTATGTCTGAGGATGACGTCATCGGCGCGTTCAGCGAGGAGCAGGCCGAAATGCTAACCGGCATTTCCCTGAATCAGCTTCGCGCTTGGGACCGGAGGGGCTTTTTTAAGCCCGAGTACGGGAGCGGCGTGCCCGGTGAGGCTTATGGGAGAGTGTATTCGTTCCACGATCTCGTCGCTCTGCGCGTTTTGAATGAGTTGCGAAACAAGCACAAGATCACTCTCGCTCATCTTCGGAAGGTCTCTGACGAGTTAGGTGGTTTGTCCAATGACAAGTGGTCTAAACACATAATCTGCGTTCTAGGGAGAAACGTTGTCATATATAGCGGTGACAAGAAGATTGAGCCGGTCTCTAAGCAATACGTGGCCGATATACCTCTTAAGGTTGTGATCTCTAGTACCAAGCAAGCCATCCGCGCACTAAATCAACGTGGATCAGACATGATTGGACAAATTGTCCGCTCTAAGTTCGTCGAGTCATTCGAACCCGTGATCGCCGGTACCCGTGTCCGTGTCGCGGCAATCAAGAGTTATTATCGAGCTGGCTTTGACACGGCTCGGATCATATCTGAATTTCCAACTCTAACGCCAGCTGATGTCGTCGCAGCTCTCGCCTACGAGCAAGAAGTTGCCGTAACCGCCTGATGGCAGCGAAGGGGCCGAAAATCGGCTTCTTCACGGACGAAAACGTACCGGATTCGATAGGCAACTACCTGCGGAATCGGGGGCACAGCGTCGTGCGCACGAGAAGCGTGATGAAGATGGGATCGCCCGATCAAATCGTGGCTGAGGCCGCGCTCAGGGCCGGCCGAGTTTTGATGAGTTGGGATAAGGACTTCAATGATCAGCGCTTTAGGCAGCCGCGATTTGAACACCTAATGCGAGTGGGGCTTCAGTTGCCCTGAGGTCGAGGGCGTTGACCGGCTTAAGGCCGAAATGTCCCTGCTGGAATTGGAGTGGACCCTCGCCCAAAAGCGCGGGTCGCCAAACTTCGCGTTCTTGATTGGCTCAAACCAAATCCGGATTCGGCGCCGCTAAGTCCCAACAGGGTAAGCAAGTATATCGTGTCCGATATCATTGACATGGTGTCAGCTTTTGTGCACATCGCATCATGTCAGATATCTTTGACATGGAGGGGCGCATGGCGTTTCGGGAAAAGTCGGCTTGGATTTCGCTGGTGCTCACGCTCGCGATTTATGGGGCCTATTTCGTTGTCTACGGACGGGGTCTGGCCTCCGGCCGGCCATTTGTCGTGACCGGCGCCATCAGCTTGGCGGTCGTGGCTCTGGTGGTGCTCCAGGTCGTCAGCATGATCGTGGTCTCCACCCTGTCTCCGCGCGAGGCCCAGGCGCCGGAGGACGAGCGCGAGCGGTTCATTCAGCTGCGCGCCAAGTCGGCCGCCTATCTGACGCTCCAGTTCGGTGCAGTGGCGGCTGCGGCCAGTGTCTATTTCGCGCGCGGACTTGGCGAGGCCGGGACCTGGGTGGTCGCCAACGCCGTCTTCGGGGCCCTGGCTGTCGCCCAGGTGACCCAGCATCTGGCTGTCATCATCGGCTATCGGCGGGGTTTCTGATGGGGCGCCCGCCGACCCGTGTGACTAACCGAATCCGCGCGCTGCGCTTCGAGCATGGGGAGATGACCCAGCAGGCGCTTGCGGACGCGGTGGGCGTGACGCGACAGACCATCATCGCCATCGAGCAGGGGAAATATTCTCCCACCCTGGAGGCCGCTTTCCGCATCGCTGCGACCTTTCGCGTCCCGTTGGAGGCGGTGTTTCAGTTCAAACTTGATGATCAAGGGTAAAATATAGCGTCAATATCGCCTAACTTGGGTTATATTGCTAAAGATGGCGTATTTCATCTGATTCCGAGGTATAACTTGCCCCGTTTGGGCGAGTCAGGCATAAGGCAGCGCATGACGCGCGCCGCCGCACCCCTCTGGACTGCTGAAGGTCATCTGCCGGGCCTAGGCGCGCGTCTGCGACTACTCGGCCCCTGGGCCTGAGCGAGGTGGAGCGATCTGCCTAGGCCGCGCCCAGGGGTTCGCACACGCCGCCGTCCCTTCAAGCCCTTCGGGCTCACCCGCCTTCCAGAGATCACTCTTATGAGCATCGACCACCCGAGTTTCGGCCGCATGGCCGACGACCGCGTCATCGTCTTCGACACTACCCTGCGCGACGGCGAGCAATCGCCCGGCTTCTCCATGACCCTGTCGGAGAAGCTGCGCATGGCCATGGCCCTGGCCGAGCTGGGTGTGGACGTGATCGAGGCCGGCTTCCCCATCGCCTCCAACGACGACTTCGAGGCCGTGCGCCGGATCAGCGAGGCTGTGCGCGGCCCGGTGATCGCCGGGCTGGCCCGCGCCGCGCCGGGCGACATCATCCGCGCCGCCGAGGCGGTGAAGGGAGCGGCGCGTCCGCGCATCCA